>NZ_LYBV02000009.1 GCF_001660705.2 Saccharicrinis aurantiacus | reverse complement strand
TGATCGTAGCAAATCGGTAACTGTTCGCGAAGGTTTAGAAGCCAAATACAACAATACTAGAGTGAAATTCTCTTATGCCAAAGGAACTGATTTACCATTAATCGATCGTTCTACTGAGAAGGTTTCTACGGTAAATGTGCCTAATAAAAAAGGATTTGCTAAAGCGGTTAAAGCTGCAAAAAATAGCGATGTGGTTTTAGTTGCAATGGGAGAAAACTACCACTGGTCGGGCGAAGCTGCTAGCCGCAGTGAAATTACCCTTCCAGGAAATCAGCGCGAGCTTTTAAAAGAACTGAAGAAAACAGGTAAGCCAATTGTTTTGGTATTATTCAATGGTCGCCCGTTAGATTTATCATGGGAAGCTGAAAATGTAGATGCCATAGTTGAGGCTTGGTATCCGGGTATTAAGGCAGGTGATGCTGTGGCTGATATCATTTCTGGAGACTACAATCCTACTGCTAAATTGGTAATGACTTTCCCTCGTAATGTGGGTCAGGTGCCTATTTATTACAACATGAAAAACACAGGTCGCCCATTTAACGATGATGCTCCTGCCGATTACCGATCAAATTATATCGATGTGGAAAACACTCCGCTATATCCATTTGGTCATGGTTTATCATATACCAATTATGAGTACAGCAATCTAAAATTGAGCAGTGCTGAATTTTCTAAAGGTGGTTCTATCAATGTTTCCATTGATGTTACCAACAATGGAAATTACGATGGCGAAGAAGTAGTTCAATTGTATATACAAGACATTGTAGCTTCGGTTACACGTCCGGTAAAAGAGCTAAAAGGTTTTGAAAAAGTTGCTCTTAAAAAAGGAGAAACTAAAACCGTTGAATTTACCATCGACGAAAGTACTATTGAGTTTTTAGATAACAACATTAAACCAACTGTGGAAGCAGGTGACTTTAATGTGTGGGTAAGCACTAGTTCTAGCGATGAAAGTAATCACAAAACTTTCTCATTTAAATAAAAAATCAACTATTGTGGCTCAGCTGATAAAAACAGCTGAGCTGCATTAATAATAGAATTCAGTATAGATTATAAACCCTTACTTATTTATCATTTTATAATCAATTTAATACCTCATGAAACACACAACTAACATGTTATTTCTATTAATTACGAGCTTTATTCTAGCATCGTGTTCTAGCAATAACAAACAAGACAAGACGCAACCCAACATTCTCTTTATCATGACTGATGACCATGCACTACAGGCTATCAGTTCGTATGGGCACCCCATTTCAAAGCTAGCCCCAACTCCTAACATCGATCGCCTTGCTAAAGAAGGCTTCTTGTTTACCGAAAACTATTGTGCCAATTCAATATGTGGTCCCAGTAGAGCATCTGTACTAACAGGTAAACACTCTCATGCCAATGGTTTTATGAAAAATGATGGTACTAAGTTTAATGGCGAACAGGCTACAATATCAAACATACTTCAAGAAAACGGATTTGAAACGGCTGTAATTGGAAAATGGCATTTGAATTCACTACCCGTTGGGTTCGATTATTACCGAATTTTAAATGATCAAGGAGAATATAACAACCCTGATTTTATAACAAAAGAGGGCACTACTCAAGAAACAGGATATGTAACCGAACTTATTACCGAATTTACGCAAGATTGGCTAAGCAATAGAAATTCTGATAAACCTTTCTTTTTAATGATGCAGCATAAAGCACCGCATCGTAACTGGGTACCTGCTGAAAAATACTATCGCTTATTTGAAAACACAGAGTTCCCAATTCCAGATAATTACTTTGATAATTACCAAGGTCGACAAGCTGCTGGCGGACAAGAAATGAATATATATGTAGATGCATATGAAGGTCATGACTTAAAAATGGTAACAGGATTAGATAGCGATACACTTTTATACGATAGATGGCCTGATGTATTCTTTGGACGTATGACAGACGAAGAACGTAAAACATTTTTAGAGGCCTATCGCGAACGAAATAATGATTATTACCTTACAGAAAGAACTGAAAAAGAAAAAGCAGAATGGAAGCTACAACGCTACTTACAAGATTATTTGGCATGTGTTAAGTCTGTTGATGAGAGCATTGGCGAAATGTACCAATATCTTGAAGAAAATGATTTATTAGAAAACACAATTGTTGTGTATACTTCTGACCAAGGCTTCTTTTTAGGGGAGCACGGTTGGTTTGACAAACGATGGATGTATGAAGAATCGTTTAGGATGCCATTGATTATCCGTAATCCATTTATTGATAAAAAAGGCGTTAGCATAAATCAATTTACACAGAATATCGATTTTGCTCCAACATTTCTAGATATGCTTGGAGTAGACTCTCCAACTGATATGCAAGGTGAATCAATCTTGCCTTTAATGGAATCCAATTCTGAGGATGTACCATGGCGAGAGTCATTATACTATCATTATTACGAATACCCAGGTTTCCATAGTGTAAAGGCTCATAATGGTGTTAAGAAAGGGCACTTTAAATTAATTCATTTTTATAAAGATAAAGTTTGGGAGATGTATGACCTTGATAAAGACCCGGATGAAATGCATAACATCTACGGCCAGGCTGAATACAAAACCAAACAGGAAGAATTACATAATGAACTCGATAGCTTAATTCTAAAATATCAGGTACCTGATAAATACTTACATTAAATGATATTATTATTTATAAATATGCTGATGTCATTAAATCTTTCAATCAGCAATTTTGATTTGGACAAAACAGGTGAATTTCAGAAAGGTGCCTTTGTTAGTAATTCAGACACCTTAAACTATCAAATTCTATTACCCATAGGTTTTGATTCGAAAAAAAAATATCCCTTGGTTTTGTTTTTACATGGATCTGGAGAAAGAGGATACGATAATGAAGCGCAGCTTACCCATGGGGGCGACTTATTTACTCAAAAAAGTAATTTAGTTGACTTTCCGTGTATTGCTTTATTTCCGCAATGCCCACCAAATGAGATGTGGACTAACAGAAAAAAAGAACAAGGTGCAAATGGTCCCATCTTTTCATTTGATGTAGAAAGGCCATTACCAAAATCATCACAATTAGTAAACCAATTGGTTGATACACTTTCAAAAGCTAATTATGTAGATGCGTCAAGGTTATACATAATGGGAATATCAATGGGTGGCATGGGTACTCTTGAGCAATTGTATAGATACCCTGATAAATATGCTGCCGCGGTGGTTATTTGTGGCGGTCATGATAAAACACTTGCAAATAAATATGCACAAACTCCAATATGGTTTTTCCATGGTGGAGTTGATGATGTTGTTCCTCCATATTTATCAAAAGACATTTACGATATCGTTAAAAAAAGCAATCGAAAATCGAAATACACATTATATCGAAACGATAATCATAATAGTTGGGACAGCGCCCTAGCCGAACCAAAATTATTAAAACGGATCTTTAAATATAAAAGTAAATAACATGCGTAAAATATTAAATACACTACTATTAGTGTTTGCACTATCAAACGTTTCTGTATATGCACAGGATCAATTACCGCAAACCTATTGTAATCCTATCGATATTGATTATACTTATATGGTTTATAATTCTGCCAATAATTTATCCTATCGCTCTGGTGCCGATCCTGCAGTTGTGGAATTTAGGGGTGAATATTACATGTTTGTAACCCGATCTTTCGGATATTGGCACTCTACAGATCTTGTTAACTGGGAATTTATCAAACCGGCTCAATGGTTTTTTGAGGGATCTAACGCACCTTCGGCATTTAATTATAAAGATTCAGTAATCTATTTTGCCGGAAATCCTGCTGGTTATGGAAGCATTCTTTACTCTGACGATCCTAAGTCGGGTACGTGGACTCCAACGGCTTCTATTTCAAAAAACATACAAGATTCTGAAATATTCATTGATGATGATGGCAGAACTTATTTGTATTGGGGATCGTCCAATGTGTTTCCTCTTAAAGTAAAAGAGCTTAATAAAAATGATAGAATGCTTGAAATTGGGGAACCGAAAGAACTTATTTATTTAAATGAGGAAGAGCATGGTTGGGAGCGTTTTGGCGAAAACAACTTTCATCCAACCATAAAAGAAGGTTATATGGAAGGAGCCTCAATGACCAAGCACAATGGTAAATATTATTTACAGTATGCTGCTCCAGGTACACAGTTTAATGTTTATGCTGATGGTGCTTACGTAGGCGATTCACCAACTGGTCCTTTTGAATATATGAAAGGAAATCCAATTAGTTTTAAACCTGGTGGTTTTACCAACGGTGCCGGTCATGGTATTACCGTAAAGCAAACCAACAATCAGTATTGGCATTTTGGCACAACAGCACTAGCCTCTAATGCGCATTGGGAACGCCGTTTATGTATGTATCCAACTTATTTCGATAACGAAGATATTATGCACAGCAATACGCATTATGGCGATTATCCGCGTTATGCGCCAAGTCATCCAACAAAAGCAGGTCAACACAATGGCTGGATGTTATTATCATACAAAGGCAAAGCCACGGTATCAAGTTCTGTTCTGCAAATAGAAAAAAGCACGGCCGATGATGGTGAATTCGATATTGAAGAAATGCCAGAAGAGCGCACTGCAGATGGTAAAATTTTATCAAAGATATTAACGGATGAAAACCCTAAATCTTATTGGGTTGCCGAAGCTAATGATGATAAACAGTGGATAGAAATTGAAATGCAAAATGTTGGAATGATTTACGCATTGCAACTTAATTTTCACGATCATGAGGCGGGTATTTACACACGTGTAGAAGGTCTTCGTCATCGCTATACAATTGAAGCATCTCTTGATGGTACAAACTGGGAAACAATTGTTGATAAAAGCAAAAGCTATAAGGATACACCTAATGCATACCTCCCTTTAAGCGTTCCTGTAAAAGCTAAGTATGTACGTTATAATAACATCGAGGTTCCAGGAAATAACTTTGCCATGTCTGAGGTACGCGTATTTGGTTTGGGCGAAGGAAAAATACCATCGAGCGTTAAAAACTTCAAAATTAGCAGAGAAGCGGATCCACGTGATGCTGTTATGTCGTGGGACGCTGTTAAGGGTGCTCAGGGTTATAATATCCGTTGGGGTATTGCTCCCGATAAATTATACCATTCGTGGTTGGTTTATGATGTGAACGAGCATAAAGTTCCATCCTTAGATAAAGGAACGGATTACTATTTTACCATAGAGGCTTTTAATGAAAATGGAATATCCAAGAGTACAAAACCAGTACTCGTTAAATAAGTATCTAAAATCAAAATGGCGAATTTAATTTGCCATTGTATAACTACCAAATAATCCTCTCTCATTACTTTATAATGAGGGAGGATATAAAAATCACCTCTTGATCTTTGCTTCATATAACTACTATTAACAACTAAAGAATTACAAATGAAACAACTTATTTATTTCGTATTAGTGTTTGCTCTAGCAGGAAACCTTACTGCTCAAAAAACGGACCATCAGATATTGGAAGAACTTCTGCAAAATACTTGTAAGTTTTACGATATGCTCCGCACTGATAAAGGTTTATATAACGATTATGTGAGCACAAAAGAGAGTTCTGACAGAGGATCTTCTGCCAATATTGGAATGGGCTTAGTTTCTCTTTGTGTGGCCACAGAAATGGGATGGACTAACAATGCAGAAGAGCAAATCACAGAAACCTTAGAAACAGTTTTAGGAATTAACGATTATGGTGTTAATCTTGAGAAAACTGATGAAAATTGTTTCATCCACTTCTTTAATATCCATACAGGCGAATCAATGAGTCATGATTTTAGCCCCATTGACACAGATTTAATGTTAGGTGGAGTACTATTTGCCAAGCGATATTTTCATGAAAATAAGAAAATCGGAGAATATGCCGATCGTTTATACAATATGATCAATCATGAGGTATTTGTTGGCGATTGGGAAAAAGGTCAAATTGCACTTGAGATGAACCCTGATGGTTCAGCTAAAAACAACTACACCTTACCCTACAATGAATATATGATTGTAGCGTGGTTTGCTAAAAATCAAGCCAAAAAGAAGAATAATGCCGCCAATAAGTTGTGGGATAAATGGTATGCTTCAACTCAAAACTTACCACATGCCACTTACACCAGTAAATCAGGCGAAAAATTTGATATCCCAACAGATCATGCCGTAACTAAAGAGTTTACCTCTAATTTCACATTCATGTTTAATTATATGTTTGTGCACGATTTCTCGATAAGTGAAGAATATCATGAAGCTATGAAAAGTGCGGCCTTAGCAGATAGAGCGTGGTGGCATGATAGAAATGATCTTGATGAAATGGGAAAACAAACATACGAATGGGGAACTACTGCCGGTATTGGTTTAAGAGATAACAAAGGGGAGTTAGTGGAAAGTTATTGTGTAGATCGAATTTGTGAAATTAAAGACATCAACACAGATAAAGACCGAAACAAAGGCAAAAACGTAGCACTAAGTGCGATGGCTGGGTATTCTGCAGTATTACCAAATTTAGTTCGTGAAGATTTAATTGCAATATATCGAGATTCTCGTGGACTAGGTAAAATGGCACTACCAGCAAGAGAAGGAATTTCTGATGGTGGCGACTATATTCTATGGAAATACAGCTATAGTGACTTAAATTGGCGCCCATCTAAGGTAGAAGGTGTTGATTATGGTTGTATGCTGTTTGGATTAGCCGCCTTACCTGAAATGTTAGGAGTTGAATTCTTTCAAGAATATAACGACTTCTTTAATAAGGAAAAGCCAAGTTATAAAAGATAAAATCAAACAACAGTTTGTAAAGGAGAATGGTACATACTGTTCTCCTTTTTTTATGCTTATTTACCTTCCCCTGCCAAAACAGTTCTAACGGTAAATAGAATTATCTTAAAATCAACCAATAAGGTCTGATTTTCAAGATAAAGAAGGTCAAATTGTAAACGTTCAATCATTTCATTTATATTTTGTGCATAGCCAAACTTAACCATACCCCATGATGTAATACCTGGCTTAACCGTTAATATATGCGCATAGTGTGGTGCTTTCTCTGCTATTTGATCAATAAAGAATTGACGCTCAGGACGAGGACCTACCAAAGACATATCACCCATAACAATATTAATAAATTGAGGTAACTCATCAATTCGCCACTTTCGCATATATCTGCCAAGCTTAGTAATACGCACATCATCTTCTTTTGCCAAACAAGGTCCACTTTCTTCAGCATTAATGTACATTGACCTAAACTTGTAAATAGTAAAAACCTTACCATTCTTTCCGATTCGCTTTTGAGCGTAAAAAATAGGTCCGTTTGATCCCTGTTTAATTAATAGGGCAAGTATTAAGAATATAGGCGCACAAAATAGCAAGCCTAATAGTGCTATTGAAAAATCAAGAAATCGTTTCATAACCCCTTGCCAAACAGGCATTTTAAAAGGAGTAATGGTTACAAAAGGTAACGTCTCTAGTGTATTTGTTTTAACAGCCCCTTCAATTATTAAATTAATATCCGGATTTAAGCGAATAGTAATACCACTTTGCTTTAATAATGTAATTACAGAATAAATACCTTCATGATTTCGAGGGTCTAAACAAACTACAGCCTCGTCAATTTCATTCTTGTTAATAATCGAGCTTAGCTTATCAATATTTCCAAAATGCTTACAGTAATTATTAATCTGAGGATTTTCTTCATTATTAGGTGATACATATCCAATAAACTTAAACCCTAAATTATATTTAAATCCCAAGAAATCTTTAATAATAGCTAAAGCACGTTCGTTATTACCAATCAAAATCGTGTTGTATGAGATATTTCCATTTCGTTTTTGTTTCTGGAAAAGTTGAATCCAAATAACCCTAGATATAATAATTAACCCTCCAAGTAGTGATAAATACTTTATAAAAAGTATAAATTGAAAATAGCTTACGTAATACGGAACTGTTTTAATTAAAAGTAACAATAGAAGTGCTGAGCCACTAAAAACGGATAAAAAACTTGGCCATATTATTGATAATCCTGATCTCTTATCCACCTGAGTGTAAGCCCCGAATAAATAAAAATTATAAACCCAATAAAAAGTTGAGGTTAAAAAAAATAGAGGTATTGCAAACCCTTTTGATAATATAGGTAAGTGCTTATTAAGGATGTGCAATGGCAAATCAGGAAATAACTGAAGTATTATCAAATGCGACAAGCAAATAAATACAATATCAGATAGCACAAAAGTATATTTTACCCTGCGTTCATTTATCCTATTATTTATTGAAAATAAGTTTTTTATCATTGATCTCCATAGTGAATTAAGCCACCTCAACAAGGCTTATAACGTACAAAGTATAAGAATATTGTTTACAAAATAATAGATATAATATTACTTTTACACATATTTTTTTTGAATGATTGATACATACAGACATAAAGGACTGCGGCTAAGATTGGTAGATGAAATTGAGAGAAAGGGTATAACTGACTCCAATGTATTATCAGCAATTGGTAATGTTCCTCGCCATCTTTTTTTTGAAAGTAGCTTCATGCAATTTGCTTATCAGGATAAGGCTTTTCCTATTAGTGCGGGTCAAACCATATCACAACCTTATACAGTAGCCTTTCAAACGCAATTATTAAAGATTAAGTCAGGAGATAAAGTTTTGGAAGTAGGAACAGGCTCTGGCTATCAAGCTGCAGTGCTAATTGAGGTTGGTGCAAAGGTTTATACTATCGAGCGTCAAAAGGAGTTATATAATAAAACCAGTACCTTTCTACCAAGACTAGGATACCGACCACTTTTCTTTTATGGAGATGGTTATGCTGGCTTGCCTAAGTATGGTCCTTTTGATCATATAATAGTAACTGCTGGTGCCCCCTATATTCCCGAAGATTTGTTAACGCAAATAAAGATAGGTGGGAATATGGTAATTCCCGTTGGAGATAAGTCGCAGAATATGATTAGAATTACTCGAATTTCAGCAACTGAATTTGATCAAGAAGATTTTGGTAAATTTGCTTTTGTTCCTATGCTAAAAGGCACTGCAAAATAGATAATAATTAAAAACAATATATCATGTTAAAAGTACATACATTACCGTATAACCCTTGGCAAGAAAATACTTACTTAATTTCTGCCGATAATGGCGAGTGTATTATAATTGATCCCGGTTGTTTAGCTGACCATGAGCAACAACACTTGGTACAATATTTAAAAGAGAACAACCTTACTCCAACAAAACTATGGAATACACATTTACATCTTGATCATGTTTTCGGGAACCGTTTTGTATCCGATACTTTCAACTTAAGTGCCGTAGCACACAAAGGTGATGAGTTCTGGATAGAAAAAACGGTGGAATATGCGGGTTCTATGGGTATTGAGGTAAAAGAAAACCCTCCTGCTATTGGCACATACTTCGAAGATGGGCAAGAGCTCGAATTTGGCGGATCAATCATCAAAATTATTCACGTACCGGGTCATTCTCCAGGTGGAGTTGTATTATATGCTGAAAAGGAAGGCTTCGCAATTGCTGGCGATGTATTATTCCGTGATAGCATTGGTAGAGCTGACTTACCTGGTGGAGATTATGATACTTTAATTTCAGGTATCAAAGCAAAACTACTTACATTACCTGCTGAAGTTGCTGTATATCCAGGACATGGACCATCAACAACCATTGGGTACGAAAAAGAAAATAACATGCACTTGCAATAGATTAATAGTTAGTCTGTTTTTAGGCTGTAGCCAATAGTGATTTTTTTGTATTTCAAACAAATAACAAACACTATCAATCTATTGGTAGATAAGTCTCTTAAAATAAAGAAATTTAAAAGTGGATACCCCTTAAGCCGAGGGTATATCCACTTTTTTTATGATTTCTCTGATAAAAATCATCCCAAAATACTAGTTGTGTCATTTTTATAACTTGTTTAATATTATAACTTTAGCCAGGTAATTAACACAACCAAATCATTTTTTATTAAGTTGACTCATAGGTAATTAAAGACCTTCAGGTCGTTTAAAGAATTATAGAATGGCTACAGATAAATTTGTTGCGCGTCATATTGGTCCGAGAGATCACGAGATAGACGAAATGCTAAATACCATTGGAGTAAAGTCAATGGATTCACTTATTGAAGAAACAGTTCCTGCGAATATTAGATTAAAAGAACCTCTTCGATTAGCTAAGGGTTTAACTGAGCGACAGTATTATCGTAAAATAATGGCAATTGCCGATAAAAATAAGGTATACAATACCTATATCGGAATGGGATATTACGATACAATTACCCCTGCAGTGGTGCTTAGAAATGTACTTGAAAACCCAGTATGGTATACTTCATATACACCTTACCAAGCTGAAATTTCTCAAGGTAGACTTGAAGCTTTATTAAACTTCCAAACCGTAGTAAGTGAACTTACTGGTATGGAGCTGGCTAATGCTTCCTTATTAGATGAAGCAACAGCTGCTGCCGAAGCTATGGTAATGATGTTTAATTCTCGCTCACGAGCCATGGCAAAAGCAGGTGCAAATATTGTTTTTGTTGATGAGAATATCTGGCCACAAACCAAGGCGGTTCTTGAAACCAGAGCTGAACCTCTTGGCATTACATTACAGTTTGGTAAATGGAATGAGTGTGAACCTACAGAAGCCTATTTTGGTGCCATGGTTCAATTCCCAAATTCTGAGGGTAATGTAGTTGACTATAAAGAATGGATTGAAAAATTACATACTGCTAATTGTAAGGTGGCTGTTGCTGCTGACTTATTAAGCTTATCCTTATTAACTCCTCCGGGAGAATGGGGTGCCGATGTTGTATTTGGTACAACACAGCGCTTTGGTGTTCCAATGGGTTATGGCGGTCCTCATGCTGCATTTTTTGCCACTAAGGCAGATTATAAAAGACATTTACCAGGTCGTATTATCGGTATTACAAAAGATAAAAACGGAAAAAGAGCCTTACGAATGGCACTTCAAACACGCGAGCAGCACATCAAACGCGAACGTGCTACTTCAAACATATGCACTGCTCAAGCTTTACTAGCTACTATGGCTAGTTTCTACGCAGTTTACCATGGCCCTGAAGGTATTAAACAAATAGCTGGTCAAATTCATAACATTGCTAGTTTACTTACAAACGAAATTGAGAAATTTGGCTACAAACAATTAAACAATAACTTTTTTGATACAATTCGTTTCTCACTGCCTGATAATGCTTCGCTTGATTTAATAGAGAAGTATTCATTAGAACTTGAGATGAACTTCCGCTACTGCGAAAATGGAGAAGTGGCTTTAAGTATTGATGAAACAACAAATCTTGAAGATGTTAATTGGATAATTGAAGTATTTGCTAGAGCATCAGGAAACGAAATTGTTGAGATTAAAGAAATACCAGAAACTTGCACCATCGATAAATCTTTCATCAGAGAAAGTTCATTTTTACAGCAAGATGTATTTAATCATTACCGCTCTGAAACTGAGATGGTACGCTACATCAAAAAATTAGAGCGCAGAGATATTTCATTAACACATTCTATGATTTCATTAGGCTCTTGTACTATGAAGTTGAATGCGGCTACTGAGATGTTGCCACTTAGTTGGATTCAATTTGGTGGTATTCACCCATTTGTGCCGGCTGATCAAGCTGCGGGTTACCATTTATTAATGGCTGAACTAAAGCGCGATTTAGCTGAAATTACTGGTTTTGCAGATGTAAGCCTTCAGCCAAACTCAGGTGCGGCAGGTGAGTATGCAGGACTAATGGTTATTAGTGCATATCATAAAAGCAGAGGCGAAGCGCAACGCGATGTGGCTATTATTCCTTCTTCTGCGCATGGTACCAACCCCGCAAGTGCTGTAATGGCAGGAATGAAAGTTGTGGTTGTGAAGTGTGATGAAAGAGGTAATATTGATGTTGCCGACTTAAAAGAAAAGGCTGAAAAGTATAAAGATACCTTATCTTGTTTAATGATAACTTACCCATCTACACATGGTGTTTTCGAAGCTTCTGTTGTTGAGGTTTGCGAAACTATTCACCAATTTGGTGGCCAGGTATACATGGATGGTGCTAATATGAACGCTCAGGTTGGTTTAACCAATCCGGGAGTAATTGGTGCCGATGTTTGTCACTTAAACCTGCACAAAACATTTGCTATTCCCCATGGAGGTGGTGGCCCTGGTGTTGGCCCAATTGGTGTTGCTAAGCACTTGGTTGAATTTTTACCTTCGCACCCAGTAATTAATAATGGTAGATCTGGAATTAGCGCAGTTTCTGCTGCTCCTTTCGGAAGTGCTAGCGTTTTACCTATTACCTATGGTTACATTAAAATGTTAGGTAGCGATGGATTAACAAAATCTACTGAAATGGCTATTTTGAATGCCAACTATTTAGCACATCACCTTAAAGATGGTTACGGAATCCTGTACACAGGAGAAAATGGAAGAGTAGGACACGAAATGATTTTAGAATGTCGTCATTTTAAAGCCAGCTCAGGAATTACCGAATTAGATATAGCCAAACGTTTAATGGATTATGGTTTCCACGCACCAACGTTATCATTCCCAGTGCATGGTACTTTAATGATAGAGCCAACGGAGAGTGAATCGAAACAAGAACTAGATAAGTTCATTTCAGCACTCACAGGTATTTTAAGTGAAATCAAAGAAATTGAATCTGGCGAAGCTGATAAGGAAGATAACGTACTGAAAAATGCTCCTCATCCTGATTACAAAGTAGTATCTGATGAATGGTCGCACCCATACGGAAGAGAAAAGGCGGCGTTCCCACAGGAGTGGATTAAAGAGAACAAATTTTGGATATCAGTAGCAAGAGTAGATGATGCTTTTGGTGATAGAAATTTAATTTGTACTTGTGGTTCTCCTGAAGAGTACGAATTACTATCGTAATTTATATAAAAGATAAATTTAACACTAAAATGGGTAGTTCTGAATACGGAGCTACCCATTTTTTTATCAGCACTATCGCATGCAAGTAATTTTTTGACCACTATTAGTGTACATTTCCTTCATAAGATTAACTGTTAAACATGAATGTACTGGCAGAATAGCCAAAGTATCTCCGGGTTTAATTGAATGAATCAAATCATCCCCTACCCTAATGGTTCCATGCTCCTGCGATAAGGCAATTACCTCTCCTACATCTTTATTAATATCCCATGAATTTCCATCAATCTCAACTACCTTCCCATAAGAGATTGTGCCATCTGGCAGTTCAACTCTATCTTTTGATAGATGAACCGCACCACAGTGTACAATTACTTGGTTTCTTTTAGGATGAACCGCAATTACGCTCACCTTCATGCAAACAGCAATATCTGGCAATTCACAGCTACCAATAATTGACTGTACATAATCGTAAAACACCATATTTCCTGGGCGAAGCTCATCAATACCTTCAAAATGTTGTAATACGGAACAACTTGGCGTATCTCCCCATGATAATTGCATTAAAGGAAACTCATCTTTTAAAAAGACCTTCAGGGCAACAAATTGATGCATTGCTGGAGTAGCTATATCAATAATCTGCTCTTTTCCTCTTGCATCATATGTATTACCTGCATGCCCTAAAAATCCGATAAATATTAAGTTCTTACACAGTTTTAATGCACCAAGCAACTTTTTTATCTGGTCAAAATCTTCAACATCAACACCCGTTCTATGGTAGCCAGCATCAATCTTTATAAACAAGCCTACAGGTGAGGTTATTTGAGCTTCTAATTCGTTAATAACCGCAACATCCTCTACCAAAATATTAAGGTTTATTTTAGATGCCAGTGCATTAATATCATCGGCATAATGCTGATTGACTGTTATGGCTACCGTAATATCCCTCCAACCATTATCAGCAAAATAAGAAGCCATTTTAAACGATGAACAAGTAATGCAGTCTACTCCTAATTCGCGATACAATTCGCCAATTTCTGCTGATTGATGTGTTTTAAAATGTGGTCTGTAAACAATGTTATTATCCTTACATTTAGTAAGCATGCGAGAAATATTACTACGAGCTATTTCTGTATTTAAAAGTAAGTGCGGTTCAAACATTTGAAATTGTATTATTGAGGAAAATTAATCTTTTACTAAAATCATTATAAAGGCTAAATATAAAAGATATTTTCAATCTAAAATTGTGCCAACACATTTATAGTAGGTCCATGTATAGCACCATCAAACACTCCATTGTCCAAATCTGCATTATAATACAGTCGTCTAAATGTAATTCCTGAACTAAAGTGTTTTGAAAAAACATACTTTCCACCCAATTGCAACTGATAAGAAAAAGCATCGTCTAATAACCTACTCCCCACATCAACATAAGCGCTTAACTCTACCCTTGTATGTGGTCGGTATATATAGCGCATTGCCAAAGCCGGCTCTAACAATAAATGATCTCTAACAAAGTGAATTCCATCAACCAGAAAGATCTTAGTATTTAAATCAACCTTAAAAAAAGCCAATTTAGCACCAAAGCTGGTATTAAATTCGTGCGCCGGATTTTTAATAATTCGATATCCAAAGGAAAGGTCTGTTCCTATATAGGTGTAACGGATGTTGCCATTCTTAATTAATATTTCATGATCAGTTAATACGTTACTTTCTAATATTAAAGAACTAAAGTTCAACTTTGCAACCCAATTCTCTGATCTATATTCGCTAAGAAACATACAAGCAAACTTCAGCGAATTCAACACTTCATAGAAATCCCAATCAATATCAATTCTACGGTCTGAATATTCTGGTAGGTTAGATGGCTGAGGCGGTTTAATTATGGATCCCTCTATTCCTAAAAGCCAAAAGTAAGGCCCAAATCTAAAGCTCCATTTATTATGAGTATCATTTAAACGGTAGCTGTCTGAATCAAAATCTTGCGAAAATGAGACAAGCGACAATGTAAGAAGTAGGAATATAGATATGATTGCTTTAGGCATTTAACTAAAATTTAGACTTATTGAAGTTAAGCCTTTAGCAATTTAAAACAAAAAAAGCCTGATTAAAATTAATCAGGCTTTGCATATGATATGATCTATATATTAAGCTTCTTCTCTAATAATAGTTTGATCACGATCAGGACCTACTGAAACAATCTTAATTGGTACCTCAAGTTCAGATTCAAGGTAATCAATGTAAGCATTTAATTCTTCAGGGAACTCATTTTCGCTCTTCAAGCCTGTTAAATCTTCAGACCAACCAGGAAGTTCAGTGTAAACCACCTCCATATTCTCTGGTAACTCAAAAGGAAATTCTTTTGTTTCAACACCATCAATAATATAAGATGTAGCAACTTTAATGGTTTTAAAAGTACTTAAAACATCGCCTTTAGTCATGATAAGTTGAGTAACTCCATTAATCATCACTGAGTATTTAAGGGCTACTAAATCAATCCAACCACAACGGCGCGGACGACCTGTTGTTGCACCAAACTCGTGACCCGCCTTACGAAGTTCCTCACCTGTTTCGTCGAACAACTCAGTAGGGAAAGGACCGCTACCAACACGTGTACAGTATGCTTTAAAAATACCATACACTTCTCCAATTTTATTTGGAGCAACACCCATACCTGTACATGCACCAGCACAAATTGTGTTTGATGATGTAACAAATGGATAAGAACCAAAATCAATATCTAATAAAGTACCTTGAGCACCTTCTGCCAATACCGATTTTCCTTCTTTTATATAATTATTGATGCTATGTTCGCTATCAATAATTGTAAAACGCTTTAAACAATCAATTCCTTCTTGTAAACCAACTTCGTATTCTGTTACATCGTACTCTTTGTCATACATTGAAAGTAATTGCTGATGCTTCTTTTTAAGATCGGCATACTTTTGATCGAAGTTATTCAGAATATCACCCACTCTTAAACCATTACGACCAGTCTTATCCATATAAGTTGGTCCAATACCTTTAAGTGTAGATCCGATCTTAGTTTTACCTTTAGAATCTTCAGAAGCTCTATCTAAAACACGATGTGTTGGAAGTATAAGATGTGCTTTTTTAGATATTAATAAGTTTTTAGTAATATCCATGCCTTTAGCCTCTAGTTCATCAATTTCTTGCTTAAAACTAATTGGGTCTAAAACTACACCATTACCAATAATATTCATTTTATCTGTATGGAAAATACCTGAAGGAATATTATGTAATACATGTTTGATATTATTGAATTCTAAGGTATGACCTGCATTGGGACCTCCTTGAAAACGTGTAATCACATCGTATTTAGGCGTTAGTACATCAACTACTTTTCCTTTCCCTTCGTCTCCCCACTGAAGACCAAGTAAAACATCAACTTTCATGCGTTATATTTTAATATTTCTTTTGTATTTAACCCCACACTGTGCGAGATAATGGTATTGCAAAAAAACATCTTTTTTTACGACCGGTAAAAATAGTTATTAAAAATGGTATAATATCATGTTTTCACATTAAAATTTTGGCATTCATTACAAAGGAGATTATTATACTCTAAACCAACACGAATAAAATTATTGCCCATAAAAAAAGCGATCCTTACGAATCGCTTTTAAATTATTATCTTAATAAATCCTATTTATCTTTTGATGGTAACAGATTTGTTAGCTTCAACACTAACTGCTTTATCATAAACAAAAAGATCAAAATTATTGCTAGAGTGTGAGATCACCTCTACTTCTGTAGCAGAAACTCGAACCTCCATATCATTACCTTTAAATCTCAATCGGAAAGCATATTCATCCCATTGCTCAGGTATCATTGGACTCAAATAAAGTTTCTCGTCGTAGGCGCGTTTACCTCCAAAACCTTCAACAATACTCATCCAGGTACCGGCCATACTGGTAATATGTAAACCTTCGTGTACTTCAGCATTGTAATCATCTAAATCTAAACGTGCAGTACGCAGATACATCTCGTAAGCTTTCTCAATCTTACCAATCTTAGTAGCAATAATTGAATGTACACAAGGTGATAAAGATGACTCGTGTACAGTACGAGGTTCATAAAAATCAAAGTTTCTTTCTAACTCTTCATTTGAGAATTCTTCTTCAAGAACATACATACCTTGTAAGGTATCTGCTTGCTTAATAAAGTTTGAACGAAGAATACGATCCCATGACCAATGTTGATTAATAGGGCGCTCAGCAGGATTTAAATCATCCGCCATCAGCTGTTCCTTATCCATAAAACCATCTTGCTGCATAAATACCTGCAAGTCTTCATTATATGGGAAGTGCATATTCTCTGAAATCTCTTTCCAACGTGGTGTTTCAGCAGCAGGATCAAGATTCATCACCTTCAATAACTCATCATAACGTGCCGCATTACTATTCTTAACAATATCAAGAGCCTCCATGGTATATTTTAAACACCAAACGGCCATTTTATTAGTATACCAGTTATTGTTAATGTTGTTTTCGTACTCGTTAGGACCAGTAACACCTAACATCACAAACTTCTTACGAGCTTCAGAGTAAGTAATTCTTTGGCTCCAGAAACGTGTAATTCCAACCAATACCTCTAAACCATAATCCGCTAAATAAGCGTAATCACCAGTATGACGGATATAATTATGAATTGCATATGCAATGGCTCCATTACGGTGAATTTCTTCAAAGGTAATTTCCCACTCATTATGACACTCTTCACCATTTGCTGTAACCATTGGATAAAGCGCAGCTCCATCAGTAAAACCTAATTTAGCGGCATTTTCGATGGCTCTTGGTAAATGCTTATATCTGTAAACCAATAATTGTCGCGTCACTTCTGATGGAGACGTCATTAAAAAGAATGGTATACAGTAAGCCTCGGTATCCCAATAAGTAGTACCTCCATATTTTTCACCAGTAAATCCTTTTGGCCCTACATTTAAACGATCGTCTTCACCGGTGTAAGTCTGGTTTAAATGAAAGATATTGAAACGGATGGCTTGCTGTGCAGATACATCACCTTTAATAACAATATCACTATGCACCCACTTCTCAGCCCATGTAGCTTTGTGTTCAGCAAATAAGGCATTGAAACCTTTTGACGCTGCTGCTTGAGCTTGTTTTAAAGCATTTGCTTTTAAATCTTTCGGATCAGAATTTAAAGAAGATACTACACCAACATATTTTTCAATAGTTAATGATTCGCCTTCTGCTACTGTATCCTCAATATGATTCCCTACCCATTTGGTAAGTTGAATTACTTCTTGTTTGGGAGATATTTCACTATCGTTTTTAAGAACTTTATAGTTCATTGCAAAACCACAACGAAAATCTGTTTTCTTAGTTTGAGATTCTAAGTAAGCTTCTCCTTCTGTTGACTCGGCATTTAAAACATTCCAAAACTTCTCATCGTAATTAGAGTCTTCATTTTTGATATCTCCATCGATGTATGGACTAAATCCAATTTTACCTGAGAAATTACTTGCTTTTACCTCATAACGTATAGCAGCAATCTCCGTTTCAGAAATACTTAAGAAACGCTTGGCTGAAACATGAATCTTTTTGTTACCATCAATAATAGCATCAAATTCACGCGCAAGAAAACCTTCTTGCATATTTAAGGTGCGTACAAAGTTTTCAACAGTACATTTATTTAAATCTAAATCAGTACCATCTATGGTAACATTAATACCTATATAATTTGGTGAGTTTAATACTTTGGCAAAATATTCTGGATATCCATTTTTCCACCAACCTACTCTTGTCTTATCAGGATAATAAACCCCTGCTACATAACTTCCCTGTAATGTTTTCCCTGAGTATTTTTCTTCAAAGTTGGCACGCTGTCCCATTTTACCGTTGCCAATACTAAAAATACTTTCTGATGCTTCGTGGTTGTTCGGGTCAAAGCCCTCTTCAATTATCTCCCACTCATCATATTTTAAATATTCTTTCATTGTAATTCGTTTTTTGATAGATAGATAATAATAGTTCGTTAGTTATTAGTTAAAAGTCTGAAGCGAAAGATGCAATAGTTTGAATATTTGCCCATTACATTTAACACCAATCAAAAAACGACTATTTAACTATGAATAACATAAAAAGCTTAACGTACTTTTTAGTCTAACAACCCTAATTTTTGAATACTCATTTTGTGTAAACCATCCACAACTAAATGTGCTTTACCCAATACCTCTGAGCTTCCAATTCCTACGCATTTCATACCTCCTGCTAAAGCAGCTTCGACTCCTGCTTCTGCATCTTCGAATACCACACACTCAGTTGGAGCAACTCCTAATTTTTCAGCACCCTGCAAAAATACTTCAGGGTCTGGCTTAGCTTTTGCCACATGAGTACCATCAACAATAGCATCAAAATAACCTGTCAATTCTAGACGTTCAAGAATTAACATGGCATTTTTACTTGCGGAACCAAGTGCTATTTTAATATGCTCTTTTCTTAGCACTTCTAAAAACTCTTTGGTTCCAGGAAGAATTTCTTCCGGTCCCATTTTTAGAATATACTGTAAGTAATTATCATTCTTTTTAGTAGCAAGCTCTAGTTTTTTATCCTCATCTAATTCAATTCCACCAATTGATAGTAGAATATCTAAAGAGGTCATTCGGCTTACTCCCTTTAATTTTTCGTTATCTTCTAATGTGAAGTCAAAACCAAGTTCATTTGCGAGTTCTTTCCATGCAATATAATGGTATTTAGCAGTATCAACTATAACACCATCTAAATCAAATAAACAAGCTTTAATATTTTTCATTGTAATTAGTTTTATTTTTTATTTCTCAATTTGTTGTTTATTCTGCTGCACAAAAGCAACAGATATAGACCCTAAAATCATAATAACTCCCGCAAGAACCATTACATAAATTCCTTGATTATTAAAAAATGCTCTCAAAATTGGACCACCTATAACACCACTCAATATTTGAGGCACTACAACTGTTAGGTTAAATAATCCCATATAAATACCAATACGTTTTGGAGGAAGTACGCCTGAAAGTATTGTATATGGCATTGCTAATATTGCAGCCCAAGCTATACCAATTCCGACCATAGAATATAGTATGTGATATTGATTAGTGAAAAAATAAAGACTTATAAAGCTTAATCCTCCAATAAGTAATGCTCCTGAGTATACTATTTTTCGGCTTGTAAGAGTTATTAACTTAGGCATCACAATAGAAAATAGTGCAGCTACAAGACTATACATTGCAAATGTTATACCTACCCAATTACCCGCTTCGTCAAAAGCACCTTTATAAGGTAGAAACTCAGGATCACTTGCATTAAAATCTAGTGGAACACCAAAATAGTGCTGTGAAATAGCAGTAGTAGAGTAAACCCATAATAAAAACAAAGGAAACCAGCTGAATAATTGAACTATGGCCAACTGCTTCATTACTTTCGGAGTAGTTTTTAATAACTCCCAAAAATTTACCTTTTCCGCTTTATCCTCTTCGGTAATATTTTTATAAGCTTCGTATTGCTCGGGTGGATATTCTTTGGTTTTAAATACAGTCACCAATACACTTAATAACAACAGAGATCCCCCAATATAGAAAGACCATATAACTGAAGGTGCAACCTCTCCTGCATCCGATTCGTTAGCAATTCCTAAAGCTGTTAAAATAAAAGGCAAAGCAGATCCAATAACTGCACCTATATTAATAAGAAAACTTTGTATCGAATAGCCGATATTTCGTTGCTCTTCTGGTGTCATATCAGCTACTAATGCTCTAAATGGCTGAAATGTTACATTAAATGACCCATCCATTAGAGCTAGCATAGTTACTCCAAAAATTAAAGCTGCTGCTCCCCCTGCTTTAAAAAACAATGGTGCATTAGGCATAAAGAACATAGCAATCATTGAGACAATTGCTCCACCAAGGATATAAGGAGACCTTCTACCAAGTCGAGTCCATGTTTTATCACTCGCAGCACCTACTAACGGCTGTACCATCAATCCCATGATTGGGGCAACTAACCAAAAGAATGATAAATTATGAGGATCAGCTCCCAAACTTGTTAGAATTCTACTGGCGTTTGCATTTTGAAGAGCAAAACCAAATTGAACACCCAAAAATCCAAAACTAACATTCCAAATTTGCCAAAATGACAACCGAGGCATCTTATTCATACAATTATTTTATGTGATTAGTACATGACATTAAGATTAGAAAAACTTACTTGATAAGCACTTGTACTAAAACATACAATGCATATAGATTTATTTATTACTAATAATAATATTCACAATTTCAGAAACGAAAAAAGTAAGGTGTAATGGTTTTAAAACCTGTCCATTTGTTTTAAAATCTGAATCAAAGATAGACAATGTGCACTTTTTATTCAATTATTACACATCGGTAAAATAGCTTAAAAACACAGCTTTCCGTGCACTTTTCCTTATTGCAACCGTTTGCAATAAGGTGAAAAAAAGTTAAAAAAAATATGCATTTTTTTTTGCAAGCACTTATGCAAACGGTTGCAAAATATGCAAAAAACGATAGATTCTACCTTAGATACATAGGGCAATCCATCCTATTTAAATGCATTCTACCTTCAAACATAAATGTAAATAGACGTTAATTTACTGAAGCTTTGTGTACCCTTTTATTATAAAAAAAAGCCCAACCCATTTAATGAGTTGAGCCAAATTATAATGTACACTTTATTAATATAACCTTGACTTATTTGTAGATTCTCTGATTCGCAAAACAGGAGTTAGTACTTTTGTACTTGGCTCTGTAGTAACTTCATTTTCCTCAATTTGCTTGATTAAAAGTTTAACCGCTTCTTGCCCCATTTCAATTCCTTTCTGTTCCACAGTGGATAATGGAGGATATGCAATTTTTGCATTAGGTCCATCTCCGAATCCTATAACAGAAATATGATCAGGTATTTTTATGTCATTTTTCATTAATACTTGCATTGCGGCAATTGCAGTACTGTCATTTACTGCAAAAATCCCGTCTATTTCAGAAGCCATCTCCAATATTTGTCCTGCATTAGCATAAACTTCGTCCATAGTGTCGCATTTAATAACATAGTTAGGATTGTACTCCATTCCATTCTCTGTTAAAGCATCTTCATACCCTTGTCTTCTGCGCTTTCCTATTTGCAAATGCTGCGGGCCTGCAAGGTGCAGAATCTTTTTACACCCTATAGAAATAAGGTGATGGGTGGCAATTTTTGCCCCCATTAAATCGTCAATAATTACTTTATCAACACTTAATTCTTCTGGTGCCCTATCAAAAAACACCAATGGTAAACCGTGATCCAAAAGGTTATTTATATGATCTAGCTTATGGGTAGTTTTACTTAACGACATTAATATCCCATCAACTCTGTTATCAAGCAAAGCTTGTGCATCGCTTATTTCTCGTTCGTAATTTTCATTTGATTGACAAATCATCACATTATATCCTGCATCGTATGCTATCTTATCGATACCTGCCAAAACTGAAGAAAAGAAATGATGCACCATTTCAGGAATTATAATACCTATGGTATTGGTTTTACTGCGTCTCAGGTTTAAAGCTAGAGCGTTAGGTCGATAGTGAACTTTCTTAGCAAAAGTTTGAACCATCGTCTTCGTTTTCGGACTAATATCAGGATGATCCTTTAGTGCTCTAGATACAGTTGATGCTGATATACCCAAAATTTTAGCTATATCTTTTATTGTAATCTGGTGTGGTGCCATGAATACTATATAATATGTTTTATTTTAATTTTGTCTAATGATAATAAAATCTTATGTATAAATATACTCTTTTTATCAACAATCAAAAGACCCGAATACATCAATATTGAATGCTTGTCTCATTTCATATACTGTAATAAAGTACCCAAACTGATCCCTCTATTCAAGATAGATGCTATTACTGACTTTATTATCATGAACACTCCTAAACGCAATCCATATGTCTACATGAGCTGTCTTAAATTGGTTTTTAAATTGATAGCTCCCAGAACTTCTCAATTCATTAGTTAAAATATAGTCAAACCTATCCTCATCAACTCTTAGCATTACTATGAGCAAATCATTCGCTTTGGCCCTATGGGAACTTTATTGTTCCAATTAATAAAAATCTCATCTGTTGTTACTTTGCATGAAATTTGATCAGCTAAGGGTAAATCGCCTTTACAAAGGAATGCAAGTTTTTTGTCAACGTATTGATCAGGGTATTCACCTGTAATGGCATATTTTAAGTTATAAGCTTGTGCTGATTGGTATGCAGTGCGCCCAGAGCCTTTTTCAAAAAATGTAAGCTTTAACAGGTCTCTAAAAGGCTTAATAAAACCATAATCAAGCTCATTTTTTGTCGCTGTCGCAATTGCTTATCGCTTTTCTTATCTCGGTAATAACTAATCATAGAGCGCATACATGCCAACCCGTTTCTTTCATACAAAAGCACATTACCAACTTTGCCTAAAGCAGCATCTAATATATTTGTTTTTAATCGTGCCATAATTGCCGTTTTTAATAATAATGATTGATATATTGTAGTAGGGCGAACTAAAACATTAAGCTTTAATACATATTTTAATATCAATGAATTATATTCAATAAAACTATCAATAAATACCTACAGTGTGAAACCTTAATCAATAATATCTCCTCATTAACTTGCTTTAAATCATACGATAAACAAGATATAACATCATCGGCTTATAAACGAATCAAACTCTCTTAAACGTTAGTTTGATCTGATTTTATACGTATCAATTGCTACCATATATTAAGGAGAGTAGCTCCTGAATGAAAAGGGAATATTAATTACTTCAAATCGCAAAAGAATTTGTGGCATTTGTAATGTTAAAACTTGCTGAAACATGTAAAGAATAAACATTAATAAAAATCGATAAATGATAATTAATGATTAAAAGTGATGCCCTAATTATTATTTATGTTAAATATTTGTTAATATTTGTGATGCTTTTTTTATAATAAATTTATGTTTTACAACATATGTTTTTATTGCAAACGAATTCGCAATCGGCTTCGCAAACGTTTGCGAAGAAAAACCACAAAAAAACGTTTCCATTTGTTAAGAAGTGTATAAATAAGTCGGTTTTTGATATAGATTTGTAATGTCCATTTGTAGGTAAAAGTACCTAATAGTAAGGTGTGTAATTATTAACTGTTTATTGATGATAAAATTCGTAAACAATGAATTATACATGTTTTAACACTTAAATTATAAATTTTATGATTAAATCATTTTGTCTTAAGAAAGCATTTTTGCTGCTTACCGGGATATTTTTTATCTCAGGTATCATACAGGCACAAAGTATTGCAATAAGTGGTAGTGTAAGTGATGCAACCACAGGCGATTTATTACCAGGAGTATCTGTAATAATAAAAGGCACAACAACTGGTAGTATTACTAATTTCGATGGTGTATATAATTTAAACGCAAATCAAGGGGATATATTAGTATATTCATTCATAGGCTATGTTGCACAAGAGGTAACAATAGGACAACAAGCTCAATTAAACATTCAATTAAAGCCAGATGTAGTTGGTGTTGAAGAAGTAGTTGTTATTGGTTACGGTAGTGTTAAAAAAGAAGATGCTACAGGATCAATATCTGCAGTATCATCAAAAGACTTTAACGCTGGTGCCATTGCATCTCCACAAGATCTTATCGTTGGTAAAACAGCTGGTGTACAGATTACATCAACTGGAGGTGCTCCTGGAGCTGGATCTACCATTCGTATTCGTGGTGGTTCTTCTTTAAATGCAAGTAACGATCCATTAATTGTAATTGATGGTGTACCTATTGATACCGAAGGTGTAGAAGGGATGCAGAATCCACTAAACACAGTTAACCCTAACGATATTGAAACATTTACTGTATTAAAAGATGCATCTGCAACTGCAATTTACGGTTCTCGTGCCTCTAATGGTGTAATCATCATTACTACTAAAAATGGTAAAAGTGGTGATGTTGTTAAGTTTGACTATTCAGGTAATGTAAGTGTAGCGACTGCTGCAAATACATTAGATGTAATGAATGCTAGCCAATACAGCTCTTTTATAAAAGATACTTATGGTGAGGATTCTGAAGCTTACAGAAATGTTACATCATATGAGGGTGTAAACACCAACTGGCAAGATGAAGTATACAGAACTTCTATTGGTACGGACCACAACTTAAGTGTTTCAGGTGGAGTAAAAGATCTACCATACCGTTTATCTTTCGGTTACACTAACCAAGAAGGTATTGTAGAAACATCAGCAATGGAAAGAATTACAGTAGGTTTAAACTTAAACCCAACTTTCTTTAATGAGCATTTAAAAACAGCTGTTAATGCAAAATATATGCATGTGAGTAATAACTTTTCAAACGATGCTGCTATTGGAGGATCTGTAACTTTTGATCCCACAAAACCAGTATATGACGAATCTTCTAAATATGGAGGTTATTATACTTGGATTGATAACGATGGTAACCCAGTTACTATTGCTCCAATGAACCCAGTTGCTCAATTAAACCTTCATGATAATCAGTCTAAAGTAAATCGTTATATCATAAATGCAAAGTTCGACTATAAGCTCCATTTTGCTCCAACAATTACGGCTACTTTAAATATGGGTATTGATGGTTCTACATCTGAGGGAAGAACAATTGTTCAGCCTACAGCTGCTTGGTCTTCTCCAAATGATCCTGAAAGAGCTGGGGAGTATTCTCCATACAATCAAGATAAGAACAACAAGACTTTAGATATGTACCTTACGTACAACGAAAGTTTTGGTAAGCACAATATTAAAGCAATGGGTGGTTATGCATGGCAGCACTTCCACAGAGAAGGTAATAATGTTACTTACAATTATGCAGAAACAAATGAAGTAACACCATATAGAGCTTATGAAGCGCAAAACTACCTTGTATCATTCTTCGGTAGAGCTGAATATAACTACGACAACAGATATTTAGTAAATGCTACAGTAAGAGCCGATGGTACATCTCGTTTCTCAGAAGACAATCGTTGGGGTTATTTCCCAGCCGTTGGCTTAGCTTGGAGAATGAAAAACGAAGCGTTCATGACTGATATTGATTGGTTATCTGATTTAAAACTTCGCTTAGGTTGGGGTATTACAGGTCAACAAGGTGTAACAGAGGATCTTCCTTACCAAGGTTCTTATGTTCGTTCAAATGGAACCGCAATGTATCCTTGGGATGGTGGTTACATCAACACAATGCGTCCTGATGGATATGACGAGAATATTAAGTGGGAGGAAACTACTACCTACAATGCAGGTCTTGATTTTGGGTTCTTCAACAATAAACTAGCTGGTAGCTTCGAATTTTACCACAGAATAACAGATGACTTATTAAATGTTGTTCCGGTAGCAGCAGGTGCAAACTTAACAAATGAGTTATTAACAAATGTAGGTAGTTTAGAAAATACAGGGGTTGAATTAAACCTTACTTATAGAGCAATTGCAAAACAAGATCTGTTTTGGGAAATTGGTGGTAACTTAACCTACAACCAAAACGAAATTACAAGTTTAACAAATGGTGATGATCCTACATACCTAGGTATTCAAACAGGTGGTATTTCAGGCGGTACAGGTAACAATGTTCAAATCCACTCTGTTGGATACCCTGCTAACTCATTCTTTGTTTATCAACAAGTGTATGATGCCAACGGAAAGCCTTTAGAAGGTGTGTACGTTGACCAAAATGGTGATGGTATTTATAACGACTTTGATAAGGTTAGAGTTGGCCAAGCTGCTCCTACCCTATTAGTGGGTATTAACTCTCGTTTAGAGTATAAGAATTGGGATTTTGCATTCTCTGGTCGTATGCAATTTGGAGCTACTGTGTATAATGATAACAAATCAAACATGGGAGTTGCACAGGATACTTACAACAGCGGTGGTAACTTCTTAAGTAATAGATTAACATCTACTCCTTCAGGTTTTAATAGCTTCCAATATTGGTCTTCCGAGTATTTAGAGGATGCATCATTCTTCAGAATGGATAATATTACAGCTGGATATCGCTTTAATAAATTAGGAGGTACAGATATGAGTTTAAAAATAACAGGTACTGCTCAAAATGTATTTGTAATTACACAATACGAAGGAGTTGACCCAGAGGTTTCTGGAGGTATTGACAATAACTTCTATCCACGTCCAAGAACATTTATATTAGGCGTTAATCTTAACTTTTAATCGTTGTTAGCAACCAAAAAAAGAAATTAATATGAAATATATAGATAAAATAAAAAAGGGGGCAGCAATAGTTCTATTGGGAGCTTTCAGCTTCACCTCTTGTGTAAACGATTTGGATCAGCTACCAATTGATCCAAATGAAAGTACAGCTGAAACCGTTTATACTACCGAAGAAGGATATAACCAAGTTGTGGCTAAAATATATGCTGCTTTAGCATTAACAGGGCAAGAAGGTCCTGCAGGTAACGGTGATGTAGGTGGTATTGATGAAGGTTCATCTTCATTTATACGTAATCTTTGGAATGCACAGGTTTTAACAACAGATGAGGCTATTTGTGCATGGGGTGATTTTGGTATTTCTCAGTTGAACCAATTACAATATTCTGCAGCAAATCCATTTATTGAAGGTTTGTATTACAGAATATATCACCAAGTTTCAATGGCCAACGAGTTTCTTCGTCAATCTACTGATGAAATGTTAGCTTCTCGAGGTCAGGAAGACTTACAAGATAAAATGAAAGTTTTACGTGCTGAAGTACGTTTCTTAAGAGCATATGCTTATTCTTGTGCAGTTGATTTATTTGGTAACGTGCCATTTGTTTTAGAAGAAGACGGCTTAGGTACTTATTTGCCGGAGCAAATTATGCGTAAAGACCTATTTAACTGGTTAATTGAGGAATTAGACGCTATTGAAGGTGAAATAGGAACAGTAGGTACAGCTGCATATGGAAGAGTAGATGAAGGTGCAGTAGCATTCTTAAAAGCACGTTTATACCTAAATGCGGAAGTATATACAGGAACAGCCATGTGGGATAAGGTAATCACCGAAACCAACAAAGTAATTGCTGGCTATTCTTTATACACAGGAAACTACCAACACTTATTCTATGCCGATAACAACAAAGCAGATATTGCCTCAGGGTTTATTTTTGCAGTGCCTTACGATGGTGACCAAATGCAAACCTACGGAGGTACTACATTCTTAGCGTTTAGTGCTACAGGTGGAGGCATTAGTCCTGCTGAAGTAGGTCTAAGTGGCGGATGGGGAGGTAACAGAGCTCGTCCTCAATTAGTTGGTCTATTCCCTACTGGTGATAACAGAGGAACTGCAGAAGAGAGAGTAGTGCATAGCTATTATACTTTCGAAAAAAATGATTCACTTCTTACAGATACAGTCATTTCGGGATTTGCAGGTACACTTTGGAATAGTGCTACTTACACAGAGAAAATATGGGATGAAAATGAAGATGGTTCATTTACTTTTAGAGAAGAAAAAGAAGTTGAAGCTGGTGGCTTACTAGAAAATGAGAACCCTGCAAATTACACTGATGGTTATGGTGTTATGAAATTCAGAAATATCAATAGCGATGGTGCTAATCCTGCTAACCAAGATTTTGTAACAACAGACTTCCCTCTTTTTAGATTAGCTGATGCTTACTTAATGTATGCCGAAGCCAATATTAATGGTGGTGGTGGTGATGCCAATACAGCAGTGAACTACATTAATCAACTTCGTGAAAGAGCTTTTGGTGATACTAGTGGCAATATTACACTGAGTAATTTAACCAAAGATTTTATTATCGATGAGCGCGGTAGAGAGTTATTCTGGGAGGGTACTCGTAGGTCTGATTTAATTCGTTTCAGTAAGTATACTACTAATGACTACTTATGGTCGTGGAAAGGTGGTGTTTCAAACGGAGCTGCTGTAAGCACCACAAAAAGGTTATTTGCTATCCCAGCAAAAGACATCGGTGCCAATACTAAATTAGTTCAAAACCCTGGTTATTAAAACACATACAATTATGAAGAAATTAAATTATATATATATTCTACTTTTTACTTTAGCATTCCTTTCGAGTTGTGCTGAAGTAACTGAAAAGCCTGCATTAAAAGCTGAGGAAGCGCCAGTTTTACAATCCCCTGACGGCTCGTTAAATTATGTGCTAACTGAAGAGAATGAAAATAGTCCGTTCGAAACTTTTATATACAGCGAGGCGAAGTATAGCGAATCAGTAGTTACTAATTATACAGTTGAAGTAGCTAGTGAGTCTGATGATTCTTTTGATAACAAGGTTGATATGCAAGAGCCTGTTACATTATTATATCAGACTATTAGCAACAAAGCATTTAACTTATTATTAGGACCAACAGGATTAGATAAAACACCCGAAGAACAAACCAAGGTAAAGATTCGTGTTAGAGCTGACTCTTCTAATCCTGATGTAGCAACAATGTATAGTGATACTATTGTTTTAACAGTTACTCCATATGATGCTGTAGTGCCACCTATCTATGTTGTAGGTAATGCTTGTTCAGCTGATTGGGTTCCTGCAGATGGATTACCCCTCGAGGCAATATCTGCAGAAGAATATCAAGGAACCATTTCTTTAATTACCGGTGTTGATGATGATGGTTATGCTTTTTCTTTTAGGTTCTTAGGGCAGAATACAGATTGGAATCCAGTTCAATGGTTTTATACAGACATGGAGGTAGTTGAATCTGTGCCAAGTGGTCTAATTGTTCCAGAAGTTAATCAATATGATGAAACTAATTTCGCACCAACTGAAGCTGGTGATTACGAAATCTTATTTAACGCAGTTAATAAAACAGTGAAGTTTACTAAACAGTAATTCTAAATGGTGAGGAGAAGTCCTCACCAGGTTTGTAACTTTTTATTAAAACATAATTTTATGAAGAAAATAAATATATTATATAGTTTATTGGCTTTAGTCTTAGTCTTTTCGTCTTGTGAAGATAAGGATGGAATAACAAGAATTCCAATGACGGAAACAGCGCCAATGTTCCTAAATCCGAACGGGTCTAGTTCATATACATTAATCCCAGAAAATGAAGAAGGTGCATTTGAAACCTTTATTTGGGAAGATGCATACTTTGCAGAGGATGTAACACCAATGTATTCTTTGGAGTTAGACCTTGCAACGGGAGATTTTTCAAATCCCATAGTTGTAGATACGACAGAACTAAATGCCATCAAAATCACGATAGGTGAGATGAATCAAATCTGTCGTGAACTTGAAGTCGTAGCAGGTGTTGCTACAGGTTTACAAGCGCGTGTTAAGGCTACAGGAAATGATAAAATCGTTTATTCAATACCTGTAAATTTCCTTGTTAATAGGTATATATATGAAGATGAAATCATTGTTTGGGGGATTTATGGCACTACTGCAGGAGAGGCAATGTTCCGACCATTAGTGTTAAATGAAGCTACAAGTCTTTGGGAATCTACAATGTTAGTTGAAGAAGGAGAGTATGTGTTTAAAGATAACTCGTATCGACAAACTGTTTTAGGTGATGATGGAACAATGACAGGCAAGCTAGTTGCTGATGGAGAGAAAATAGCCACAGAAGCGGCAGTTTATAAATTCTCATTGGATCTTGAGAATATGACTTATACTATGGAACAGTCTAATTTCCCAAATAATATATACTTAGTAGGAAGTCATAATGGATGGGATAATGCAACAGCAGGAGCTCATAAAAACTTCTTTGATGGCACATACGAAGTTTATCAAGATTTCCCAGAAAATAGTGCATGTAAATGGTTGCCACAATTAGGTTCTTGGGATAATGACTTTGGTGATGACCCCAATAACCCGGGTAATATTATTTCTGAAGGTGAAACAAATGTACTAATCCCTGATGCTGGTTTTTATTTAATGCAAGTAGATTTATCTACTCAGAAATGGACTGCTACGTCAACAACTTGGGGTATCATTGGTGATGCAACCTCAGGTGGATGGGATGCACAAACAAACTTTACAACTTTCGATGCAACAACAAATACCTTTACCATGGAAGCTGATTTAACGGTAGGTTCCATGAAATTTAGAGGCACGGATGATTGGTCTGTAAATTATGGTGGTACTGGTTTAACAGGAGAACCTATTCCTGGTGGGGATAACTTATCAATTCAGGAAGCAGGTACATATTCTATTAGTTTAGTACTTACACAAGGTGGAAATTACTCATATTCTATTGTTAAGCAATAGGCATTTAAAGTAAATGTATATTATCTAAGGCTGCCCAAGTGGCAGCCTTTTTTTGTTTATTCACAAAAGTTTTTATCATGCGTTATATATCTTTTTTAGTATTATTGGCATTAATATCTTGCCAAAACAAACCAAAGCAAGAAGCTATTGAAATACCTAGTACCCCTCCCGAATGGGCGAAATCCGTAATTTGGTATCAGATTTTTGTAGAGCGTTTTAATAATGGCGACCCTACAAATGACCCTACACCAGAAACCATTTATGATAAGTCTAACTTTATTGAAACGCCAAGCGATTGGTCAGTTACACCATGGACAACCGATTGGTTTGCCAAAGAAGATTGGGCACAAGAAACCAATCAGAACTTCTATAGCAATTTGCAATTGCGCCGATACGGTGGCGATTTACAAGGGGTGCTAGATAAGTTAGATTATTTACAAGATTTGGGCATTACCGCTCTTTATTTTAACCCCTTAAATGATGCGCCTTCACTGCATAAATACGATGCACGTAACTACCATCACATTGATGTAACTTTTGGTCCCGACCCTGAGGGAGACATGGCTATTATAACATCGGAAGATCCAGGAGATCCATCTACGTGGAAATGGACTGCTGCCGATAAGATGTTTCTAAAAGTAGTAGACGAGGCGCATAAAAGAGGTATGCGAGTGGTACTCGATTACTCATGGAATCATACAGGAGTAGAATTTTGGGCATGGAAAGACCTTCTAAAAAATCAAGAGCAATCAAAATACAAAGATTGGTATGCTGTAGAAAGTTTTGATGATCCCAATACCGAAGAAGATGAATTTTCTTACTCAGGGTGGTTAGGACTAAATAGCCTACCAGAACTTAAGAAAGTTAATACACATGGTGCGCACAAAGCAGGTATTCCTTTTGAAGGTGATTTAAACCCAGGTGCAAAACAACATGTATTTGATGTCAGCGAACGCTGGTTAGCACCAAATGGTGATGTGAGCAAGGGTATTGATGGCTACCGTTTAGATGTAGCCGACCACGTGCCCCTCGGATTTTGGCGCGATTACCGTACTCATGTAAAAAGTATAAACCCCGAGGCCTACTTAGTGGGTGAAATTTGGTGGAAGGTTTGGCCTGATGAATTTATGGATCCTGTACCCTATACCAGTGGTGATATTTTTGATGCAGTTATGTTCTATCACGTTTATCGCCCTGCTCGTTACTTTTTTGCTGACACTGATTATGAAATTGACGCTGCCAACTTGGTGGATAGCCTAAATCTGCAGTGGAACAGGCTAGAAGAACCTTTTAGATATGGCATGATGAATGTGAATGCTACGCACGATACGCCACGCTTATTAAGCTCGTTTAATAATAGGGATAAATACAAGTACAAAGCAAACTTAAACGACGATCCCAATTACAAAGCGGGTAAGCCTGAAGCAGAAACATATGAGCGCGTTAAACTATATTTAATGCACCAGTTCACTAATATTGGCGCACCCCAAATTTGGAATGGCGATGAAATGGGTATGTGGGGTGCTGATGATCCTGACTGTAGAAAACCACTTTGGTGGCCTGAGTTTACATTTGATCCTGAGAATCAGAATAACATAAAAGAAGGCAAACCTAAATATACAAATGTTGGATTTAATGCAGAGTGGCATAACTATTACAAACAATTGTGTGCTTTGCGTAACGGCAACTCAGCGCTTATTGATGGTGATATCAACTTTATTAAGGCCGAAGGTAAATTGTTGGCTTATACCAGAAGTAATGCTAGCCAGACTATATTAACAGTAATGAACGCAGGAACTTCTTCTGAAGTATTTCAATTGCCAAAAGGTACTTATACCGATGCATTAACACAAGAAATAATTTCAGCATCAACAATAGAATTAGGGGCATTAAAAGGGAGAGTTTTAATACTTAACTAATGTAGATACCCCATGCTATAAAAATTTAGTGTGGGGTTTTAATCACATAAATTTAAGATAGATGAATAGAATATATACTTTAATTAGTTTTTTGTGCATGGGTTTGCTCTTAGCAGCTCAAGTAACAACAAACCCAAATCCGCCTGTTGATAACAAACCTGTAACCATAACTTTTAATGCTGCTGAGGGTAATGCTGAGTTAAAAGGTTATACAGGCGATGTATATGCACACACAGGAGTTATTACAGATAAAAGCAGCGATGGCAGCGATTGGAAATATGTTATTGCTGAGTGGACAGAGAATACTGAAAAGGCTAAGTTAACAAGTATTGGGAATGATATTTTTACTTTAGAAATGCCTACTTCTATTAATGCTTATTATGGAGTACCAGAAGGTGAACAAATAAAGCAAATGGCTTTTGTTTTTAGAAATGCTGATGGTTCAAAAGTAGGAAAAACAAGTACTGGTGGTGATATATTTGTTGATGTCACTACTCTAAACCTAACTTTAGATATAATAAGCCCAGCACCAAGTGCTATTTTTGAAGAAGGAGATGCCATAAGTATCCAAATAACTTCAGAAAATTCAACTAGTATAAAAGCTTTTGTTAATAATAACGAGGCAGGCAGTAGTAGTACTTCTACTCTTGATATTACTGAAACAGCAGGTGTTCCCGGTACATACACCCTAAAGGCTCAGTCTTCGGATGGGACTACAACGTTGGAGAAGTCACAAACTTTTTATGTGAGAGAAGATGTTATTGAAGAGACGATGCCATCTAACCTTCGACGTGGTGTTAATAAAGTAGACGATTCAAGCGTCACCTTTGTATTATTTGCTCCAGAGAAGGAGTTTGTACATGTAATTGGTGAGTTCAACGATTGGACGCCATCCAATGAATATATGATGAAAAAGGATGGCGATGACTTCTGGTTGACTCTTGATGGTTTAGTTGCAGATACAGAGTATGCTTTTCAGTTTTATATTGATGGCGAAATACGCATTGCTGATCCGTACACTACAAAAACATTAGATCCAGATGATAAGTGGATTGATGATTCCGTTTATCCTGGATTAAAAGAATATCCATCTGATAAAACAGAACACGTAGCTTCATTATTTACAATTAATGAGGATGAATATACTTGGAAAGTGGCATCGCACACCAACCCTGATCCAGAGCAATTGGTAATTTACGAATTACACATTCGTGACTTTACAGAAGAAGGCACCATTAAAGCAGTTACTGCTAAAATGGATTATTTTGTTGATTTAGGGATTAACGCCATTGAGTTAATGCCTTTTAATGAGTTTGAAGGTAACGATAGCTGGGGATATAATCCATCCTTCTATTTTGCTACAGATAAGGCCTACGGCACAGCCAACGATTATAAAGCATTTATTGATGCCTGCCACGAGAATGGCATTTCAGTAATCATGGATCATGTACTCAATCACTCCTTTGGTCAATCGCCATTTGCGCGTATGTACTTAAATGATGAGAACAAGCCTTCTGCTAATAACCCTTGGTATAATACAGAACACAATATGGCAGAACCTGCCGCACAATGGGGTTACGATTTTAATCACGAAAGTGTAGATACTAAAGAATTGGTAGATAGTATCTGTTCCTACTGGATTAGCGAATTTAAGATTGATGGTTATCGTTTCGATTTTACAAAAGGTTTTACTAATACGAGCTATCCTGTTGGTGATTGGGCAAGTGCATACGACGCTTCTCGTATTGCCATTTTAAAGCGAATGACTGATGAGATTAGAAAGCGAAAAAGCGATGCTATTATTTCCTTTGAACACTTATCTGACAATGATGAAGAAAAAGAGCTCGCCGATTACGGGATCTTAATGTGGGGAAATCATAACCACAACATGGCTGAGGCAGTAATGGGCTATAATGAAAATGGAAAATCAGATTTCTCATGGGCATCTTACCAAAAAAGAGGTTGGGATAGTCCACATATTATCAATTACATTGAGAGTCATGATGAAGAACGTATTATGTATAAGGCGCAAGAGTATGGCGCTTCTTCAGGTGATTATAATGTTAAAGATCTGTCAACCGGACTAGAACGCTCAAAAGCTGCTGCGGCATTTATATTCTCAGTACCTGGTCCTAATATGATTTGGCAATTTGGTGAGCTCGGATATGATTATAGCATTAATACTTGTACTGATGGCAGTATAGATGAAGGGTGTAGAACTGGCCGTAAACCCATTAAGTGGGATTATGCCGAAGATACAGATCGAATGAATCTTTATAAAGTATATGCTCAAATGGCTACGTTAAAAAAAGAAGAGCCTGTATTTTCAACTGATGATTACAGTTTGGATGTTAGTGATGCTATTAAACAAATTGAGTTAAACTATAATGGTTCAGACGTACGCTTAGTGGGTAATTTTGGAACAACAACAGCCTCTGTATCTCCTAGCTTTAGTAGTACTGGTATTTGGTACCGTCACTTTAGAGGTGATGAAATAGAAATTACTGATCTTAACCAAGAGTTTGAATTATCTCCAGGGAAATTCATCATGTTTACTGAGAAAAAGCTAATCGGATTTGGTATTGACACCAGTACTGATGAATTAGAGCCCATTCAGAATGTAAGCATAAGTCCAACACTAGTTGAAAGTTCTCTGACTATAAATTTCAGTAATCAACCAGCCAATAAGGCACTTATTTATAACTTATCGGGTAGTGTAATTAAACAGTTTATAATCGACAATAATATACACACCGAAAACTTAAGTGAATTACCATCGGGCATTTACCTTATTAAATTTGAAGGTGGGGATAGTAATTCTGTTGTGAAGAAATTTATAAAGCGATAAACCTTTATAGGGTATAAATTTAGAAAGGCTATCGTTTTAGGTAGCCTTTTTTTGTACATCAACTCTTATTTTATGGCGCTTATAAAACCATCATTAATTAACAAAGATACTTTGTATTATACAGAAGTTAAAGATGAACAAATCACTATGATCATGGAAATCAATACCCTTATGGGTATGCTGAAAATAAGCAGTTGATTCAACTGAGGTATTTGTATTGACTCTATACCCCACTCCAAGACCATGCCTTCCTCTTTCAAAGAAATTATATTCTCCTTTTATATGCCCAGTGAAGTTGAATGTAATTTCACTAGAAGCAATCCAATAAAAGGTTTTGGGTTGAATAAACTTTTCAAGATTAAAAGCGCGTTTGGTTTTTAATTCATACCTAAAACGCGAAGTCATCTGCGTTTTTTCAGTAGAACTCCTATATATGATTTGTTCTTCTAGTCTAAATCGATGATTAATCGTCATCCTCGAAAACCTAGGATAAGCTAATTTTACAGTTTGGTGTGGCCTGTATTCATTAGTATGGGTTCCATCATGATTATTTACATGGTTAAACATAAAACCCGCATCAAATTGAACCTTAGAATTGAGTCGTCGCTGGGCAATTGCACGAATGCCGTATCGATCCCATCCACTTCCATTTAATCCTCTATAATAACCTCCGTCAAGACTTCCTCGCCAGTCACTATTAAAATCAAATTTAGCCAAGAATAGTGTTCTCAACTCATTTTGCTGAGCATTGCCTACTATACAAAATAGTAATAAAGGAATGAGAACTAATAATCTTTTTAATAACACTATAATTATTTCTATTTATGCGATGTTACTTTCTATAATTTCGGTGAATACATCCTTTATATCTAACTTAGCTGCTGCTATTTGTTGTGGAATAAAACTAGTTTTTGTCATTCCTGGTGTTGTATTAACTTCTAGCAAATATATTTGATTTTCGCTAATAATATAATCAACCCTAACAATTCCTTTACAAGCTAGTAAATCATAAATCATTGAACTGATTTGTTGTATTCTATTTGTAGTTTCTTCAGGGACTCGGGCTGGCGTTATTTCTTGAACCTTATCAGCATTATATTTGGCTTCAAAATCAAAAAACTCATTGGCAGGGATTACTTCTGTTAACGGAAATATACTGGTATTATTGTGGGTTTTGTATAAACCACAAGTTACTTCGAGTCCTTTTATAAACTGCTCAATAATTACTTCATCACTCTCACCAAAAGCATTCTTCAACGCTTCCTCCATTTCTTCAGCTTTCTTCACCTTAGTAATTCCAAAACTCGAACCGCCAGCATTAGGCTTAACAAAACAAGGCAAACCTAATTTTTCAACAATGGCATTTGCATCGTAATTAATTCCTTTTCTTATCATTAAGGAATCAGCTACCTTTAATCCGAAACCTTTAAGGTAATTGTTACAAGCAAATTTATTAAAGGTAAGAGATGATGCTAACACACCACAACTTGAATATGGAATATCTAACAATTCAAAATAGCCTTGTAATTTACCATCTTCACCTGGTGTGCCATGAATGGTTATATAAGCGAAATCAATACAATACTTTATGTTGTTGATGGTATAGCTAAAGTCATTTTTATCAATGCAATATTCATTATTATCGATAATTGCATTCCAACTTTTACCTTCCATGCATACCGATACGATATCATATTTATCTGTATCAATAAACGATTGAATTCCTTCAGCACTCTTACGAGATACCACTATTTCAGAAGAATCACCACCGTATATTATTGCTATTATTTTTTTTGAATTCATTTTATTGTAAAGGTCTAGTTTATTCGTCTCTACCAGCTATGTAAGAGCTCCATTTTTCAATAGCTTCTGTCATATCTGTAGGTATTTCTGTATCAAAAGTCATTTTCTCTCCAGTATGTGGATGAATGAAACCTAGCGATTTAGCATGAAGAGCCTGTCGCGGTAATATTTTAAAACAGTTGTTTACAAACTGTTTGTATTTACTAAATGTAGTACCTTTTAATATTTCATTACCTCCATAACGCGTATCATTAAATAAGGTATGACCAATATATTTCATATGCGCCCTAATCTGATGCGTTCTTCCCGTTTCGAGCACACATTGAACCAAGGTTACATAGCCCATTCTTTGTAATACTTTATAATGAGTTACGGCATGCTTTCCGAATTCTCCATCAGGGAATACGGTCATTTCCATCCTATTTTTTAAGCTTCTACCAATGTGTCCTTCTATGGTTCCTTCTTCTTCTTTAACTTGCCCCCACACAATAGCTACATAGCTTCTTTCTGTGGTTTTATCAAAGAATTGTTTTGCCAAATGAATTTTAGCCTGTTCCGTTTTGGCAACCACTAATAAACCTGAGGTGTCTTTATCAATACGATGAACTAATCCTGGGCGGGGATCCTCAGACTCGAAAATAGGCACTCCTTTTAAATGATAAGCAAGTGCATTCACTAAGGTACCCGTATAATTACCATGACCAGGATGCACAACCATACCAGGCTCCTTATTGATGACTATTAAATGCTCATCTTCATAATGAATATTTAAAGGAATATCTTCTGGAATAATGGTTAACTCCCTTTTGGGAAATTCCATTACTATAGTAACAACATCATTAGGTTTAACCTTATAATTAGATTTTACAACAACATCATTTACTCTTATGTGTCCATTACTGGCTGCATCCTGTATTTTATTACGCGATGCATTTTCCATACGATTTACAATAAATTTATCGATGCGAATCATGGCTTGGCCAGGATCTGCCTCAAAGCGATGATGCTCAAACAATTCATTGTTAGAATCATTAAAATCTTCCTCCTCGTATCCAGTAATATCAGTACTCATCCTTTGTTTTATTAACTTCCTGTATGTAAATATAAATGCTATTGTTGTTGATCTTGCTCAGCTTCTTCAATTGCTTCTTCTAACTCAATTCTAAAAGCTTCCACTTTTGTAGAATCGTTGGTAAGCCATATATTAATTGACGACCCTAATCGTACTTTACGATTTGATAACTCATTATTCTGAGGCGATTGCTTCCAGATAAAGGCACTCAATGAGTCTTCCTCTGTTTCAATCGATTTATCGTAGACTGATGCCCCAATACTTAACATATTACTTTGGCATATTGAGTTTGCCTCCTCAAAACCTAATCCAATAAGCTCAGGTATATTTGTTTTCTTATTACTCAAGCCCTTACCTATCAATAAATCAATTTCTGAATCTTTACTTAAAAGAGTTCCTGGCTCAATTGGTTTGCCCTTATAGTGCTGACCTAAAATCAACTGCGAGTATTCCGAAGGAATATAAATCAACTCGCCAATTTTTAAGCCATAGGATTCTAAAGTTGCTTCAGCATTTCTTAAAGAAGCATCAATTAAACGCGGCATAGGCACCTGCTCTGAGCTATAGGCATTAATTGTAAAAAATATGGTTCTATCCTCTTTAACAAGTGCACCAGCATTTGGGGTCTGATCCACCACAACACCAGGTGTTTTACCATTAATATGAACTGAATCTATTATTTTATATCGCAAGTTATTACTTTGCACCAAATCAATTAATTGATTCTCTTTTAATCCTGTAAAGTCAGGTGTTGCTTTACTTTCTCTATGATGTGTATAGATACTTAAACCTATAAACGTAGAGATAAGAAGTAAAACTATTAAACCAATTGCAGCTGCTGCGTGTAATAAGAAACGCTTGCTGATTAAAAACTTTAAGAATGCCATATAATTTAAGATTTTCAGAGTGTCAAAAATAATACAAATAACTTAACGTATGAAATATATATATGCTATCTGCTAAGAATTTAATAAGTAGTGCTACCTATTACTAAAATCCCAATTTAGATATGCGATAAAAGCTTGTTTTTAAAGCAAAAAAAAAGGATTCTTCTCAGAATCCTTTTCTTTATACTGTAAGCAATTAATTATGCTTTATGTCTTTTTTCGCTTGAAACGCTTAGTTTAGCTCTTCCTTTAGCTCTTCTTGAAGCTAAAACTTTACGCCCGTTAGCACTAGCCATTCTTGCTCTGAACCCGTGCTTATTTCTTCTCTTTCTGTTCGAAGGTTGAAATGTCCTTTTCATATGCTTATATTTTATTTATGATAACCGTTAACAAACTTTTGAAGCAAAATGAACTTTCAAACTTGAATTGTTACAATTTTTGATAATCTGCAACGGCTGTTGTTATTTACTCTCTTAATTTCGGAGTGCAAAAATACACATTATTTTATTCTTACAAAACAAACCAAGTATTTTTTAATGTTTCTAATTAAAAAAAATGGCCTTGTCTTACAAAGTTAGATGAATCAGTTTTTTAGTCTCAAAAAAATCTTCTTCGTAATAAGAAGTAAGATCTGTAGTACTAATGTTTTTTATAAAAGGCTTTACCTCTTCTTCAAAATCACCACCTTTAAGATATAGTATCCCATTACCAATGGCATTAATTTGTTTTTTGTCGATCAAATGACGGGTTAAAGACACAAAACGAGGAAATGCGGTTACGGCTCTACTTACGATAAAATCGTATTTATCTTTCACATTCTCAGATCTGATTTGTTGAGCCTTTACATTGCTAAGTCCAAGTTCTTCAGCTATTGTGCTTACCACTTTTATCTTCTTCCCTATAGAATCCACCAAATGAAATTCACATTCAGGAAACATTATTGCCAAAGGAATTCCTGGAAATCCGCCCCCTGTTCCAACATCTATAATTCTGGTTCCTGGAGTAAAGTTGGTATATTTAGCAATGGCTAGCGAATGTAGAATATGTCGCACAGCTAGCTCATCAATATCCTTACGGGATATTACATTAATTCTTTCGTTCCATTCAGGATATAGAGCTTCTAGTTTATTAAAAAGCTCAACTTGTTTGCTATTTAAATTCGGAAAGTACTTATTTATCACGAAGTATAATTTGAATAACCTTAGTTAATTTGTTTTTATGTCGGTGTTTTTTAGTGTATTGAAAAGCAGCTCACGAGCTCTGAACAATTGTGCTTTTACAGTACCCAATGGCAGCCCCAATTCCTGTGCTATTTCTTCGTAAGAAAACTCATTAAAATACCTTAGCTCGATAAGTGTTCTATATCTTGGCTTAAGCTTTTTAACAACAGTACGCATTAAAATCGCTTTCTGTTGCTTTATGAGATTTTCTTCAGGATCAGGTGTCTCATCTTTTAAATGGAAAGTTTGCTCTATTTCTTTCTCTTCAGTTTGATGAGACCCATCTAAAGAAACAACATTGTTTTTTTTCTTTCGCAAATAATCGATACAATTATTTGATGCTATTTTGAACAACCAAGTACTAAATGCATAGTTCGGAGAATACTGATGTATATTCTTAAACGCTTTACCAAAAGCTTCAATGGTTAAATCTTCAGCATCGCTTTTATTATTAACCATCTTTAATAGCATAAAGTAAATTGCATCTCTATACCTACCCATAAGTTCAGCAAATGCCTTCTGGTCACCACTTATAGCTAAATCGACCAAAGTAAGGTCGTGCTTGGCTTTATCTGACAAATTTGGATTTAAGTCCATCTATTACTTTTAACTTTTCGTTTACTCCCCATTAGTAAAACACCCGTAATAATCGGCAATACGAAATCCAATAGGATACCTATCCAGATTATATTCTTCTGCCCCATATTTCTTGATATTTTCCCTAAAACTAAGAATTGTACTAATAATTTTAAAAAAAACACAATAAGAATTGCATTTGCAAAAGTAGAAAAAAACATAGAAATTATTGCACTTGCCCAAAAAAGTTGTCGGCTAAATATTTCAATACCAATTAATCTCTTTGATTTGTTCTTATAGTGTTTTGAAGTAGTTAAGTGTCTTTTTTTCTGATTACACCATTCACTAAAATTATTCGGAGATTCTGAAAGTGTGTATGAATCCGAGTTAGTAACGATGGCAACATTATTTTTTGTAGCCGCTTCTTGGATAAATAAATCATCATCACCTGATAAAATATGACTATGACTTTTAAAACCTCCCGTATCGTAAAATGTTTTTTTTGTATATGCCATATTACGCCCCACTCCCATGTATGGTTTTTTCTTTATCGCAAAAGATAAATATTGAACCGCTATCATAAAAGTATCATACCGAAGGAGCAGATTCGATAAGCCTTTTCTTTTTTTATATAAACCAACCCCTAATGCAATATCCTTTTGCAGCAATCCATTTGCCATATGACTTAACCATTTATTTGATTGAGGCACACAATCTGCATCTGTAAATATAAGATGTTCGTTTTTTGCTGCCTTAACCCCTAATGTTAATGCCAATTTCTTACCGTGAGAAAATTGCCTGTCGTGAGGTATAGTGGTATAATATAAATTTGTATGCTCACGTTTCAATTTTGCAAGCACTAATTCTGAGTCATCTTCTGATGCATCATTAACTACTACCACTTCAAAATCAGAGGGATATTCTTGAGAAAGTATTTTATGTAAATTATTCTCTAGATTTTTTGATTCATTACGAGCACAAATAATAACTGAAACTGGTGGGAGATCTTTTGAAACCTCGGGATCTTTATATTTAGCTAATGCTAAATAATATCTTAAATAGTATATGATTTGTATTAAGAAGGCTATAATACAAATACCTAATAGTATACTTTCAGTTTGGTGATCGAGAAAAAAATCAATAGAATAATTCATTCAAAAAGTTTCCCCAAAAATGAACATTTTTGTGATTCAATCCAATAATAATAGTCAATACAAATAGCTTTTTATTTATTTTCTCACTTTCCACCTTTTACATTACGCAGTATTATAAATGATAACTAAGCTTATGTATAAAAACCATCCCTTGACTAAGGAAAAATAGTGTGACAAGCATTTTAATAAGGGACTTTTACTTCGCATATCTGTTTCTTTATCTTTTCTCTTTATAATAAGAAGTAGCAAAAGCGAAATATCCAAATCCTTATCTTTATATTTGCAAGCCGAATTATAATGTAATAATATTACTTAGTACATAATAGTGAGGCACTATACTTTATAATAAGGTTTTGAGAAATGGATTTTGAATTACAGCATACAGATACAAAAAGTAAAGCACGCGTTGGGAAAATAACAACCGATCATGGAGAAATAGAAACACCTATTTTCATGCCAGTTGGAACTGTTGGAAGTGTTAAGGGAGTACACTTTAACGATTTAAAGAATGACATTGAAGCACAAATAATTTTAGGAAATACATATCATTTATATTTACGTCCGGGTTTAGATATTATTGAAAAAGCAGGTGGACTGCATAAGTTTAATGGTTGGGATAAACCCTTACTAACAGATAGTGGTGGTTATCAGGTTTTTTCGCTAAGTGCCAATAGAAAATTAAAGGAAGAAGGGGCAATTTTCAGATCACACATTGATGGATCGAAGCATTTATTTACTCCTGAAAACGTGGTAGACATCCAACGAATTATTGGAGCTGATATTATAATGGCTTTTGATGAGTGTGCCCCAGGTGATGCTGACCACAAGTACGCCAAAAACTCAATGGAACTCACACATCGTTGGCTACAACGTGGCATATCGCATTTTGATGCTACAGAACCTAAATACGGGCATAGTCAAACATTTTTTCCGATTGTACAGGGTGCAGGTTTTAGAGATTTGAGAAAACAATCAGCCGAATATATTGCATCCTTTGAAAGAGAGGGAAATGCCATTGGCGGATTAGCAGTTGGAGAGCCTGCTGAAGTTATGTACGAAATGATTGAAGTAGTTAACGAAGTTTTACCTGAAGATAAACCGCGTTACCTAATGGGCGTAGGAACTCCTGTAAATATTTTAGAAGCAATCTCACTTGGCGTGGATATGTTTGATTGTGTTATGCCAACTCGTAATGGTAGAAATGGAATGCTTTTTACTTCGCGTGGAATCCTTAACATGAAGAACGTAAAGTGGAAGGATGATTTCTCTCCAATTGACCCAGAGGGCACATCATTTGTTGATCATACCTATACAAAAGCTTATTTGCGTCATTTATATGTATCTAAAGAATTGTTAGCGGGACAAATTGGGAGTCTTCATAACCTAGCATTTTATCTATGGCTTGTTAAAGAAGCGCGCAAACATATTATTGCTGGCGACTTTGCTACCTGGAAAGATCAAATGGTAAAACAAATGTCAGTACGTTTATAACGTAGTATATTACTTAACCAAAGTACAGTTTATTATTATAATAAGGTAAAGCACCTATGAGAGGAATACTGCAAAAGTTAGATAGATATATCATATTTAAGTTTTTAGGAACCTATTTTTTCGCAATTTTACTAATAGTAAGTATTGCCGTTGTTTTTGATATCACCGAGAAGATTGATGATTTTATTGAAAAAGGAGCTCCTTTAAATGCGATTGTTGTTGACTATTACGCCAACTTCATTCCATACTTTGCCAATCTATTTACGCCTCTATTTGTGTTTATTGCCGTAATATTTTTCACCTCTAAAATGGCTTATCAAACAGAGATTATTGCCATTCTATCAAGCGGTGTAAGTTTTAAACGACTGATGTTCCCTTACTTAGTGGGCTCATTGGTAATAGCCGTATTCTCCTTTTGGTTAGGTGCTTATGTGATTCCTCCAGCAAACAAAACTCGTCTGGCTTTTGAAACAGTATATATTAAAAAACAAAAAGACAGAGGTTTACAAGATATTCACTTACAACTTGAACCTGGTTTATTTGTATACATGGGGCGCTATTATGCATTAAGAAACAGAGGAACTTACTTTGGGTCAGAACGTTTTGAAGGTAAAACTTTAAAATCTAAGTTATCTGCTCAGTCAATTGTATTTAATGAGGAAGCTGATAATTGGACAATTTCTGACTACGTAATTCAAAACTTCTCTGATGATCATACTATCGAAATTATTGAAGGTTCAAAATTAGATACCGTATTTAATATGACGCCAAAAGACTTTACTGAAGAGCACAATTGGCATGAAACCATGAATAATAGCGAACTAATAGAATATATTGATGCACAGACTAAAAAAGGTGTTGGAGCCATTCAGCCATTTAAGATTGAATATTATAAAAGGTGGGCTAATCCTTTTTCTGCATTTATATTAAGCCTAATTGGTGTTTCCTTAGCATCGCGTAAAGTTAGAGGAGGAATGGGGCTCCATATTGGAGTTGGACTCGCTTTAAGCTTTACATACATCTTATTTATGACCATATCCACAACATTTGCTGTTAATGGTAGTATGAACCCACTTTTAGCTGTATGGATACCAAATATCGTATTCTCTTTAATCGGTGTATATTTATACCAAAAAGCACCTAAATAATTATATATGATTATTGATTACCTAATTATTTAAGGCTTTTAATATGAATATATATTCATTACAATTAATGTTTCTCAAATTCTTATCTAGAATCATTATAAAAAAGAATTGAAAAGTCCCTCTCAATAAGTGATTGTATGTTAGTTACTTGATTGGAGTGTAAAAATATCTTAATTTATCAGTTTTGTGCAGAATAATTTTAGTAATTATGCACCCTTAAATTTACATGAGGCTACATTGTATTAATGTACTGATATGTATGAAGTTAAATGAAATTATTTAATTATGTCATTAAAAAAACACATTCTTGATCTTCGCAAAAGAAAGGAACAAGTGGAAATGGGAGGTGGCGAAAAAGCCATAGAGAAACAAGTGGCAATGGGTAAAATGACTGCCCGTGAGCGTATTCTCGCCCTTCTCGATCAAAATTCATTTACAGAGTATGATCTTTTTGTTGAGCATGAAGCTAAAGACTTTGGAATGGATAAAAAACAACTGCATGGAGATGGAGTTATTATTGGAACAGGTACTATTTATGGTGCTCCAATATGTATCTTCGCGCAGGATTTTACTGTAGCTGGTGGGTCTTTAGGTCTTATGCACGCACGTAAGATCACTAAAATCATGGATCATGCTTTAAAAATGCGCGTACCTTTGATCGGTATTAACGATTCTGGTGGTGCACGTATCCAAGAAGGAGTGAACTCTTTGGCAGGATACGGAGAAATATTCTATAGAAACACTATCGCTTCTGGTGTAATTCCTCAAATTTCAGTAATCTTAGGACCTTGTGCTGGTGGTGCAGTATATTCTCCTGCGTTAACTGATTTTGTATTTGTGGTTGATAACATTTCAAAAATGTTTATTACAGGCCCAGGTGTAATCAAAACTGTTCTTGGAGAAGAGATCTCTATGGAAGAGCTAGGTGGTGCACGCGTACATGCTGAAATTACAGGAAATGCACATTTCTTTGCAGAAAGTGAGCAAGAATGTTTCGATCAAATTAAAAAGCTAATTACGTTTATTCCTTGGAATAATAATAAGAAAGCAAAAGAGTTTCCTCCTAAGGCACCTACCTTTAAAGGAAATATCGAAGATTTGATTCCATCTGATCCACGTCAGCCTTATGATGTTCGTGATGTTATTAGGAGCATTGTTGATGAAGGTGATTTCTTCGAAATTCAAGAATTATTTGCAGCAAATATCGTCATCGGTTTTGGTCGTTTAAATGGTCAAACAATTGGTTTTGTTGCTAATCAACCTCTTGTTCTTGCGGGTGTATTAGATTGTGATAGTTCTGATAAAGCAGCTCGTTTTATCCGTTACTGTGATTCGTTTAATATTCCAATCGTAACTTTAGAGGATATGCCAGGTTACCTACCAGGTGTAGACCAAGAACATGCTGGTGTAATTCGTCATGGTGCGAAAGTTCTTTACGCTTATTCAGAAGCTACTGTACCAAAAATTACAGTAATCTTACGTAAAGCTTATGGTGGGGGTTATATTGCCATGAACTCTCGTCACTTAGGTGCTGACTTTATGTTTGCTTGGCCAACTGCTGAAATTGCTGTTATGGGACCAGAAGGAGCTGCTAACATCATCTTTAAGAAAGAGATTGATGGTGCTGATGATCCGGATGAAATGCGCAAACTTAAAGTACAAGAGTACAAAGAGAAATTTGCTAATCCGTATGTTGCTGCTGCAAAAGGTTACATTGACTCTGTTATTGAACCTAATGATACACGTAATATTTTATTACATGCATTAGAAGTTTCAGTAGGAAAAGATGTACATCATCCAGAGAAGAAACACGGTATTCCTCCATTTTAAATCATTGGATAATGAGTAAAGATAAAGACCTAGTAGGCTTTCGAGTACAAAGTTTGGAGTATCAAACCAAGTTGACAAAGAAATTTGCAAACAGACAAGCTTGGAAAGAACCCAATCCTTTAGAAATACGTTCTTACATCCCTGGAACCATTATTGATATTCAGGTAGAAGTAGGACAGGTATTAAAAGAAGGAGATAACGTACTTGTACTTCAAGCAATGAAGATGTTAAATCAAATTACTATGCCATTTGATGCCAAAGTAAAAGAGATTCACATTAAAGAGGGAGATAGAGTCCCTAAGAATGAACTAATGATACTACTGGAAGAGTAGACATAATAAACAAACAAAAAGGCCGAATCAGTTGATTCGGCCTTTTTGTTTTTAATCAATTCATTAACAATCCTTATCTTAATTTAGTCTAAACAATCGTTTTTTAATCTACATAAAATATATATCTTTAGCCCGTTCTTTTTAATTAGATTAGTTATGGATAAGGTAAAGACCAAGGAAGTGGTTAAGCAAATCTTTACTGAATTTTTGCAGAATAATGGGCATCGAAAAACACCAGAACGTTTTGCGATATTAGAGGAAATATATTCTCGCGAAGGTCATTTCGATATCGAGTCACTTTATATTTTTATGAAAAATAAAAATTATAGAGTAAGTAGAGCTACCTTATATAACACTATAGATTTATTACTGGAGTGTAAGCTTGTTATTAAACACCAATTCGGTAAAAATATTGCTCAGTTTGAAAAAGCTTTTGAATCAAAACAGCATGACCACTTGATTTGCACTACATGTGGTAAGGTTATTGAATTCTGTGATCCTGGAATTCAAGTTGTTTTAAACAATGCTCAGGATACAATGAACTTTAAAGTAACGCACCAATCATTGTATATATACGGGGTTTGTAAAGAATGTCAGGATAAGGGTTGATATTTTCATATCACACCCTCATCATAATTAAGTAATACTTTATTTAATATCCCTTTGCCTTTAAAGTTTCAGCAAACTTAGTTCCTATACTCATCCCCCACTTTTGTCCAACTGCCATTGATTCTTGCATAATTGCTGGGGTTTTCTTTGCATATTTCTTACCTAGTGGTGTTTCATAAAAAACTATTAAGCCTTTTAAATCTTCTAAGCTTAAATGTTTTTTATATACAGGCGTTAACTCTACAGCTAAATCAGACATCGAAGTATTTAAGAATTCTTTCTCTAATTCATTCATTACTGCGGCTGGAACTTGAGAATATTGCATCTTGATCATTCCCATCATTTGAGTAATTACTGCCTTATAAGTCTCTTCTGATCCTGATAATTCAAACATTTTTTTCAATTCCTTAGAATAGGCATCATTTGTTTGTGCCTGAGTAGCAGTTATAAATAATACTGCAAGACTAAACGTAAGTAATAGTTTTCTCATTTTAATATTTATATTAATTAATAGTTAGTGTTTATTTATTGATTACAAAACGTTGCTTAACTTCGAGTAAACACTTGTGGCACAAGCATCCTGTAAATTTAGTTTTTAAATAATCTCTAGCCGAATCATTTAATTTAACAGTCGCACAATGGCATTGAATAATGCTATCTTCTCTACACGTAAACTGAGTTCCACAATTGGCACATTTCTTCTCCATTATTGTTCTTCTTTTAATTTTGGTAAGCCAAAAGTAATGGCTAAGATTGATGATATACCCATCAAATAGGGATAAAATAAATAGTTCATTATTTCAAATGGAGAAACAAGCTCATGTGTTAATCCTATAATGGCAAGAATTTGTGCTCCATAAGGTAATAAACCTTGCATAAAACAGGAGAATGTATCAAGGATACTCGCAGCTCTTCTTGGCTTGATTCCAAATTTTTGCGCAATATCCTTAGCTATTGGTCCTACAATGAGTATGGTAATTGTATTGTTAGCTGTAAATACGTTCACAACAGAAGTTAAGGCTGCAATGCTAAACTCTGCACTTCTGCGTCCTTTGGTATTGCGCGATATTATTTTAATAATCCAATCAATACCACCATTGTAGCGTATTAAGGCAACCATACCTCCAACTAAAATGGAAATAATGATGATCTCGCTCATACCATCAATACCATCGCCTATGCTATTTACAATACCCCAAAAGTCGAACGCACCAATACCAAATCCGATTATTGCGGATAAAATTGAGCCAATAACTAATACTATAAAAACATTCATTCCTGCCAAAGCGGCTATCAAAACAAATAAGTATGGGACAATTTTCAGATATTGATACTCAATTTCTTTACTAGCCACATCAATAGGGGTACCTTTAGTTAAAAACAAATACAATAAAAAAGTGATTACTGCTGCCGGGAGTACAATAAAGAAGTTGACCCTGAATTTATCTTTCATTTTGGCCCCTTGTGTGCGTGCTGCCGCAATAGTGGTATCCGATATAAACGATAAATTATCGCCAAACATGGCACCTCCTAAAACGGCTCCAAGGGTTAAACCTAAACTAACTCCTGTTTGATCGGCAATCTCCATTCCAACAGGCGTTAAAGCCACAACTGTCCCCAATGAGGTACCTACTGAAAGGGATATAAAACATCCGATAAGAAATAAGCCTGCTACCAAAATATTAGGTGGTAAATAAGTAATGCCAAGATTCACAGTAGCGGATACCGCCCCCATATTTTTTGCTAATGTGGCAAACACTCCTGCTAATATGAAAATTAAACACATCATCATAATACCAGAATCGCCCATTCCTTTAAGGTAAGTTTCAACCCTATCTGAGAAAACTCTCTTCCTATTCATGGCCAATGCAATTAGCGAGGCTACAAAGAAGGATACGGTTACTGGCATTTTATAAAAATCGCCAGATACAATGGAGGAAACTAGATATAGAAGTAGGAATATTACAATGGGAAGAAGTGCTAGCCACTTCCTTTTTAATAGTTTTGTTTGATCCATTATATAATCTTTATAATTTATAAACACAAAGCTAATAAAAAGATAGAAGCTATTCTTATATCGTTCAGTCACTATGTATTATTATTGTTTTTCTTGTTTCCGTTTTAGAACTTAAGTTACGGCTTTCTTCGATATCTTCTAGCTTTTGTTCGTACTCTTCTAATTTGTAAAGGTGTTGTGGCACTAGCGCTCTTCATTGATTTTTATTTTCCTTTGTCTACGCCTTGTTCTGTTGATTCAGACAGCTGTTTTCCCTACACGGTATGCGAGTTTATAAACTCAATAACTCCTTCTGACGGTTTATTATCTTCCCGAATACCTACGTTTATTTGGACAAGGATATTCTTAATCTTGATTTCGAACTTTGACTTGTAGCGTTCTATCAATTTACCCAAACAAAAAAGTAACGATTAGCTGCACGTTCTATTATTGTCACATCGATATTTTGCACATCCAAACTTAAATAACCCAACTCAACTAACATTAATACAACTTATGTAAATAGTTTATTGATAAGCTCCTTTAATTATTAATACAACATTACTTGAGAAACGGCTTACCTCAAAGACACATATAATGAATGCTTTTACTTAGTATGGTCCATATTACGGCACAAGTATACGTTACTGAAATTGCTAAAGAGTAACTAATAGTGTTTTACGTCAGACAAAAAGAGGGTGCCCATTATTGGACACCCTCGTTATATAATCTCTCATAAATACAAACCTCTTCAGATTTACATAACAGTATAAATACAAAGTTGGAAAGTTTCAACGTAATATGTAGTTAGAATTAATGCTTAAGTAAAAATTTTTTACTAACGACTTTGCCTTCGCCTATTACTTTAATCATATATACTCCATCACTTAAAAAAGAAACATCAATTTCATCATCATAATATTCTGACAAGTCATATGTGAATACTTTTGAACCTTCTAAGTTAAATATATCTACTCTCATAAATTCACGTGACAATCCAATTATTTTAAAAACTCCTCTATTAGGATTTGGCGCAACGTAAATCTCAACTCCTTTTAATGACTTGCTCTTAATGCTAGTGCTTTTTGAATCATCCAAAGAAGCCCCTTTTAGCTCCAATGAACTAGCTACCACAGAGTTCTCAATGTAAATTTTTAATTTTACCGTATTATTATCTTCATCTTCTTCAGATATATTTCCATCCCATCCTACACTCTTATCCACATATGCAAGGATATAATAGACCCCCGAATAATTACCAATATTTGAATCTAAGTAAAACTTCTTCTTCTGCCCTTTACTTAAACTTGGAACCTCAATTGTTCCAAGTTGTTCGCTAATAACTGGCGTAGTCTTTTTAGTTAAAAATAAGTTAATAGACGTTTTTGGAGAATTAACCGATCCTAAATTTTGACATTCTAATTCTATTCTTTGATTCCCATCAGATGGTACTTTAGGCGTATCACCCGATATATCAGCCCAAGGAAGTTTCAAATCAAGAACATTCAGGTCACACTTTGGTTTTGGTGGAGCCTTCTTAATATTTATACTGCGTGTAGCAATATTATCTGAAGTCATAAGTTCTGGAAATTTTGGACTTGTAGATGCACTTAGCTTATTTACTGTCAGTACAAAATTACAATTCCCTAAGGAACTGTTTGACGGAATATAACACGATGTGCTACTACTAAAGCTTTGGCCAGGAGATAATGCATCAATCTTTATACTCTTTAATTTAACACAACCTTCATGATTATAAGAACCCTTTGATAAATAAATGAAAATTTCAGATTTCTCAGAACTATAATTTCCAATATTTTGTATTGAAAATGTACATGTTACATAATCTTCCTGTTGAACAACTGTTTTATTAAGGTTACACTTCGGCACTATCAAATTAGGCCATACCATCTGTACATCACAATATCTATTCCCAGATTTTTTTTTCCAATCTGGTTTTGAAAACGTATTTTTCTTGACCTTAGGACCTATAAAACTAAAAATTCTAAATTTTTCGACATTTCTAGTTGATTTTGCGGTACATTTCAAAGATTTAACCGATTTTGCATTCGGCCTTAATATACCCACCGTCTTATATCCCACCAATTGTCTTCTTTGCTGGATTTCATAACCATTATGTCCTACAGAATTGTCTTTCCAAGTGAAATCTACATATCCTGCTTTATTCGACTCACCATTTAATTCTATTGGTGTTCTCAATTCCTGGCCTTCAACATAACAACACATAAGTGCTATTAGTAGGGGTAGTAGGCTAAATTTAATTCTATTCATATTTTTTAAAAAAAAGTTAATAATAGTACAAGTATATGTAAAATAAACATAAGATACAGTTTAAATACATAAATTTAATTAAAGAAAGTACTTAAGGCCAAAACCTCAATGGCGATTCGAATTGGAGTAATGCTGGAGCATCCTTATTGTGGAACAGAAAATTATCAGATACCAGTGGCTTCAATACTGGTTTTGATTATACATCGTACTACTCCTATTTTTCAACTACAATGAATAATGAGTTAATGTACTTTAAAACAAGGCTAAATCAACTACAACATAAATTCGACTATTACAAACAAGCCTATAAACATTTGTTTCGCATTGGTTCAAGAATAAAGTACGGAGAATATACACCACAAGATATAAAGTACAACATACAAAGTGTACCTATCTCTCAAACTGATAATTATAATAATTTAAGTACTCAAATATATTTTAGCAATCATTATTCAATATCGGAAAAATGGGATGCTTATTTTGGCTTACGTTATGAGCATTATGGACTAATCGACAACAATTCCTCATCTTTATTAAAAGAACAAAGTAATCATATTAACTCGGTAATCACGTTAAGCTATTTTATAAACAAACAGACATCCATAAAAGCATCTCACGCCTACACTGCACAAAATATCCATTTGGCTTCCATGGCTTCCATTCCCTTACCTACAGATGTTTGGATGCCTGCTACCGAAAGACTTCCTCATGAAAAAGGGCACCAGGCAACAATTGGTATTTTCAAGGATTTAGCGCAATCGAAATATGAGTTTGGCATTGAATTTTACGGAAAGTCTATTGAAAATCAACTATTACTGAACCCGAATATTAATGGTGATGAGAGTTTACATTTTGAAGACAATTTCTTTATAGGTAAAGGCCTTGGTTATGGAGCCGAGTTTTTATTTAAAAAGAATAGAGGAAAAACAAGAGCTACCCTCAGTTATACTTTGGGGCAAATGAAGCAGCAGTTCCCAAACATGAATAGTGGAGAGTGGTTTAATGCCAAATACGATCGCCGCCACGATGTGAATATTGTACTTACTCACAAACCCAATAAACGTTTTGATTACGGACTTGTTTTTATGTATGCCACCGGAAATACGGCAACATTACCCACGGGCAGATACTTTATGATGGGAAACATTGCAAATGACTATTCAAGCATCAATAATTACAGAATGCCGGCATACCATAGACTCGATCTTTCAATGAATTATTACATTGAATCCAACATTTTTCATGAATCAGTTCTTAACTTTTCAATCATCAACATATATAACAGAAGCAACCCATACTTTATCTATTTTGAAACCCAAAAAGGAGACCAAAACTACGATATGAGCATTAATGCCAAACAGAGTAGTTTTTTTCCTATAGTTCCTTCCATTAGTTGGCGCTATAAATTTTAACTAAATTAATGTAGCATATGCACCTCATCAATAAAAATACATTCCACAACCTTAAAATACTTTACGTGTTTATAGCATGTAACTTGTTTTGCATTAGTTGTACAAAAGTTATTGAAATAGATTTACCTGATTATGAAACAAAGGTTGTTGTAGATGGGTGGATAGAAACCAATCAGCCAGCTCATATATTTCTTACAAACAGCTCACCTTATTTTTCAGATTACGATTCTGCCAGCATTCGTAATTTATTTATTAACACCGCAAAAGTAAGCCTTATTTGTAGTGATGGAAATTCCGAAATTCTTACACTATTCAAACAAGATGAATTCTTCCCTCCTTTTGTATATAAATCAGTTGAAATTATAGGCGAAGAAAACAAAAGTTACCAAATATAATAGAAACAAATGGTGAGAAAATAACTGCAGAAACAACAATTCCATCAAAACCCGATATGGATAAAATGGAAATTGAATTTGTATCGGATACCACAACAACTATAAATGCATTTATAAATGGTAATACAGAAAACTCTATTTACTACTACTCTGAAATATTTACCCAAAACTTTGATACACAATACCACCCTAGTCAGAATCCTCTATTTTCAAATGCTCGCACCAATGGAGAGGATTTAAAACATTCAGTACATCGGTCTAATCAGCCCGATCCTCTTAACTTATTTAATATTGATGACAAGCGAGATTTACCAAGAAAGGAATACCATTATACAGATAGCATAAAAGTAAAAATATCGTGTATTGATGAAACTTCTTACAAGGTACTAAATGCTATTTATGTTGATAACTTTAACAATGGCAACCCCTTTGCTTTAGTAAATCAGAAAACTGAAACCAATATAGTTGGTGGAATTGGGAGATGGACAGGCAAGGCATCGCGCTCATATTACATGTATATTAAATAAAGCCAATATATTTGCACTCAGAATTAAAACTAATTTAAGAGTGCATTTAATATGGATATTAATATAGAATCAGGCTGGAAGAAGCTATTACAAAGTGAACTTGAAACCGATTATTTTAAACAATTAAATTCATTTGTGAATGATGCTTATCAAACAACAGAGATATTCCCCCCACGCGAATTAATATTCGAAGCATTTAATCTTTGTCCGCTTGATAAAACCAAAGTGGTCATTTTAGGCCAAGACCCTTACCATGATGTAAACCAAGCACACGGTCTTTGCTTTTCGGTGAATAATGGTATTAAATTCCCGCCATCGTTGCGAAATATCTTTAAAGAATTAGATAGCGATGAAGAGGTAGATTTTAGAATGCCTGAAAATGGAAACCTTGAGCAGTGGGCCAAACAAGGGGTACTTTTACTCAACGCTACTTTAACGGTAGAGGCCCACAAAGCGGGTTCGCACCAAAAACAAGGCTGGGAAACATTTACTGATGCAGTAATAGAAAAGCTTGCTAAGGAAAAAGAAAACATTGTTTTTATACTCTGGGGTGCATATGCGCGTAAAAAAGTAAGTCTTATCGATACCAATAAGCATTCTATTTTAGAATCACCTCATCCTTCTCCTCTCTCAGCGCATCGGGGTTTTTTTGGTAATAAACACTTTAGCAAAACTAATAATTACTTGCAAAGTAAAGGTTACGCGCCTATTATCTGGGATTTACCCCAAGTACAAAAAACTTTGTTTTAGTTAATAAAAGTTAAGCTAATATATAATAATATTCTTGGCATACACTTTGCAATATTCCTCATCGAAGAGCAAGAGAGTTTTTCATAGATTAGGTTAGGGTTTAGGTTATAAGATGGGAATGTTTCTAAAACATTCCCTCTTTTAAAAGCTCACCTCAAATAAGATATAAGAAGTTTTTTTTCATAGATTAGGGTTTAGGTTAAAAGAAAGGGATTCAACAACGGTTGAAATCCCTTTTTTTATGCTTAAAAATGTGATTCTATTTTAATCTAAAACAAAGAAGACTTACATCCATACCTGAGTATAAAAATAAGTCTTCTGAGAAATAATTAATTTTGATTACAACCAAGATGGTTAATTACTTAATTGATCGCTAAATTTGAGTTTATAAGTTGTTTTCACTGTTTTACTATCCACTAGCTCTAATTGTATTTTCACGTTATCAATTCCCTCTTTAACACCTAGGATATCTTGCCTAAGCAAAATATAGCTTGAAAGTTTTTTATTTAACAAATCAGGAAAACTAGTTTTATAATTCTTATTCTTTTGCTTTAGCTCATCTGCAGAATGAGTTCCTGCAATCCAATATTCGTTATCAATAACTAAATAAAGAGGTTTTTCTGTAAGACTTTGTTCTACGAAAACATAGGTATCCTCCTCTAGTTTTTGCAATATTTCAAATTCTTTACATAAAAGATCTAATAGGCGCCTCCCTTTTTGCTGATTTGGCATTTTTAACACTGCCTTAAAATGTAGTTCTTTTCCGTAATAACTAGTCTTTACAAAATTTCCCGATATTAAAAAGTTATTTAACATTTTAACTACGTCATCATCTAATGCCAGCATTGCTAATTTGCCCAATTTTAATTCTTTGTCATAATCAGTTACATAATAATCGTACAAAATCTCTCTCAGATTTAAAGCATCTATACTATAGGTTGCCAGATTAGCTGAATCTGAAGACGGAATATATTGTAACATCTTACTATCAATATTTGTATATAAATTTTGCTTACGATTTTTATTGCCAGAAATTTGTGCTAGCTCTACCCCATCATTTGTTGACTTAGCAGTATACCATGTTTCATCAAATATATTATAGATGGCCATTGCCCTTTTAAAATCATCATAATTTGATGAAAAACTTCCAAACATATCTTTACCAGCCAAAGCTATTCCACCGAAATAAGTAATTCTCCATATTTCATCATTCTTCACATAAGAAACAATTGGATTATTTTGAATCTCTTGTTTAAACTTTATTGGTCGCTTCACCGATTGTATATCTTCACCATTGGATAAACGCGTTTTATCGGATTGAATCAAAGCGGTGAAGAATGGTTCAACATATGCATCATCCAACACTTTTAATGAATCTATCTTATCATAAATAACATTTCTATCTTCATAATCCATGTTAGGCTTATCTAGTAAACCATAGAGTTCAGTTACTTGAGTTCTTATATCTTGACTGATATAAGAATATGGTGTGAAGATCTTTAAGGTAGCATATTGATTTCCTGTATATAAATAAGCATATCGCTTGTTTTCCCCATCTCCTTGAAGTGTGATAAAGTTACCTTGCATGCCTGTTATTGATAAATCCAGATCGGATAAGCTAGATTTCATGAACTCTAAATCAAATTCCTTAGATGCTTTAAAGTTTACTGTAAGAGCCATGTGAGCCTCGTACATCTGTGCATAGATATTTAATTCGCTAAACTGCTCAAGCAGCTTTTGCTGTTCTTCTCCAATCTCTTTACTAAAGGCCTGATATAATGAGTCGGATTGTATTTCTGAGGCATTCATATAAAACATAAAAACAAGACTATCGCTCGGTGTATTCAGTAAAAGTCGGTTCTCTGTTTTTTTTGCTTCAAGTTGTAATTGCGTTAGTAATACAAATACAATTAATAGTAATTTACGCATTGTAGTTTAATGTGTTAGTTAAAATTGCTTCTATAATTTTGCGCAAATATATTAATCTAAGTACACAATATAACTAATAACGGAATTAACTATTTTAACCTACAGGCAAGCATTACACACGATCTGTTTTTAACAATTGACTGATACTTTATTATGCGCCACATTAATTTTTAGAAAAAAAGTTGGTTTAAGATAAATTTTTTCAATTATTGAAAAATTTGGCACACACTTTGCAATATTCCTCACCGAAGAGCAAGAGAGTTTTTCATAGATTAGGTTAGGGTTTAGGTTATAAGATGGGAATGTTTCTAAAACATTCCCTCTTTAAAACTCACCTCAAATGAGACATAAGATGTTTTTTTTCATAGATTAGGGTTTAGGTTAAAAGAAAGGGATTCAACAACGGTTGAAATCCCTTTTTTTATGATTCACTCCTAAGCTATAAAGTATTTCCTAATTCGCATTAAAACTATTTTCATATAGCTTTTTAAAATCCATTTTTGAGGAAACCTCTTTATCAATTACACTAAAGTTGAAAACAACTTCCTCTTTAGCGCTTTTAACTGCATAGTTTAATTCCCTTTCAGACAATACTATTATTTTATCTTCAATGTTAATACCAATAATAATATCACCACCCAATTTATTAAGCATAACTCTATAATACAATACATCATCAATACTAACTTGGGAAGTAGACTGCAGTACTGTATTTCTATTCTTATTTATTACATATAAGCTTTTAAAAACCATTGCGTCCCCATTTTTATCTGCACACAAAGCATTTACAGTTTTTACCCTATTAGTGTTAATAATTCTATCACAATTCCATACTCCTAATGTACTTACCGAGAAGCGCCTAAAAATATCACGGTCGAGTTTTCCTTTATTGTTATTTATATTTGTGCGCAAGCTCATTGCTCTTTGTTGACTTAAGCGCCACTTTTCTTTATCAGCCTCAATTGCGGCTAACAGGTTCGCTTCTTCTTGCCTTCTGCTTGCACGAGCCGCTTTATAAGTATTAAACTTGTTTTCGTAATTGTTGATTGCATCTGCATACGCAATTCCTGTATAGACAGGATTTACTGTATATTGCTTTTCTTTACTTCCTTTTTTTACAGTAAGTAAATAATTATTGCTCCCTCCTGCTTTGCTAATAATAATATCATCCCAAGTAATATCTGCATCCTGAATATCCGGAACTAGCGCATCATCGGCAAATTGCCAATTAGTACCTTCGTAAACAGATAGTTCAGGGAAATCTTCGGCAATTACATCTAATTCAATTTTCCATTTATCGGCCAAAGCCTTTTGTGGTTTGATTGGTTCTGTTAATCTAAACTGTTGATTATTTGTTATAATAGAATCTAATCTTCTTTGAAGTTCTAAAATATCCTTGTTATTTATTGCTACCTCTAGAGGTTCATCGACAGGAAGTGTTTTATTGGGAAGTATTAAAGAATCTTTACCTACATACTGCCAGTTTTCAAGATTCTCATCTAAATAATAAACATTGTAATCATTATCGCTATAGTCGGATACCAATTCAACTTCAAGCTCCTTTTCGGGAACTAGCTGCAATTCCTTTCCATTCTGAAATGCACGTAGTTCAATCATACCAGCTGATTCTAATGTATAGTTATTGGCTAAAGAATCGTATCCCATTGGAATACCTGATAAAAATATATCGGCCTGATTATGAAACTCACGCACTTTAAATATTATCGCTCCCTTAGCTATTTGATTAGTTGTATCTGCAAAGGCATTAGCGGGGATTATTACTCTACTACCTCGCTCACTAATAATGGTATCGGCTATACAAGCCTCAAGCTGAAACTCCTGAAAAGAAATGTTGATATCATTTATAGGAGGTACAATAAATGATGTTACATCATCAATATCTTGGTTTGTTGGACTGTACAATAAATAACCCACAACGGCTACTGTAATCAGTATAGCCACACTATTTAAAAATATTTTAGTTTTTGTGTAAAGCGGATCTTTTATACGAGCCTCTGTTTGTACTGCGGCAAAATTGCGTTCTTGGGCAATACTCTCAGAACTAATAATATCTCTATCAATGTTAATTTTATACTTATTCATAATTGGCAGCTTAAAGAGTTTTACATTTAGCTTTTAGTTTATCTAAAATCCGATAAACCTTAACCTTGGCATTATTCTCGGTAATATCAAGTATATCGGCAATCTCTTTAAATGGTCTATTCTCCATATAGCGCATTTCTATTAATGTAATTTCACTTGCTGCCAAAGTGCCAATTTGTTCTATCAATATATTCCACAAATCATCCAAGCTCTCCTCATCAATATCTTCTTTTAGAGTATGCGGGGTAACAGATTCGATATTTATGGTTCTGATTAGTTTGTTTTGTTTAAAAGAAGTATTGAGTTCGTTACTTGCAATACGATATAACCATGCCGAGAAAGGAACTCCTTTGAATTTGTATTTTTTGATGCCCTGCAGTGCTTTTACAAAAACTTGCTGCGTAATATCAAAAGCCAACTCTTTTGAATCTAATCTCTGATAAACAAATCGGAATATGGCCTCGTAATACCTATCGTATAATACCTCAAACTTTGCGGTATCGTTTTGAGCTGCCTTTACTAATTGATACTCTTGGTCAATTGTTTTAGGCGACTTATGATGAATTTGTGATATGGTCATTTACTATTTAGGTTTAATGATAATAGCTGGTAAGGATTTAGTCACAAACAATTACACAACAAGTTAATTGTGTATATTTTCAAATTACTCAGTGCTCTTTGTTTGGTTTCCTAAGAAATTAACTGGCACAGTATAGCTCACCTCAACAGCCTTTCCTCTTTGCCTACCAGGTTCCCACTTGGGCATATTACTAACTATATCCATAGCTATTTTATCTAATATATTGTTCACCCCTCTCCCTAGCCTAACCCTCTCTACTTTACCTGATTTACTTATTATAAATTGAACATACACTGTGCCCATGCTTTCACTTTCAGGTATATCAGAGGGCACTGTTATATTATCTGAAATATACTTACGCAATGCCTCATCTCCACCAGGAAATTTGGGCATTTCTTCAACTACAAAAAAAACTGGTCTATCATCAGATGGTTGCACATCAAACTCAATTATAATATCCTCTTCTACTATAGGTTTCCTAACTTTAAGAGTGAGGGTTTTTGATTTATCCTGAGCATGAAGCAGAAACGGACTTAATATTAAAAGGACAATTATTATATTTTTCATTTAATAGTTTTTAAGTGAGCTACTTTATATTACTCTCATAACTGAAAGGAGCCATAAAAGATACAAGGATAACTAAGTTTTTTTCAATTAACTATTTCAAACTTTCCCCTTCAATAAAAACTAGTTTCATTAATAAAGGTTAAACAAATTACCATATGCTTTTTTGGCACACACTTTGCAATATTCCATACCGAAGAGCAAGAGAGTTTTTCATAGATTAGGTTAGGGTTTAGGTTATAAGATGGGAATGTTTCTAAAACATTCCCTCTTTAAAACTCACCTCAAAGTAAGACATAAGAAGTTTTTTTTCATAGATTAGGGTTTAGGTTAAAAGAAAGGGATTCAACAACGGTTGAAATCCCTTTTTTTATTTGAAGTTGTTTAAAGTTGTATCGAAAATCTGCGAGTAACACCTTGATTTAATTGGCTTCAGCTAATTTTTATTCCGTAGCTACGGCTATGCAATAAAAAATGGAGCTTTGCCACTGATAATCAAATTGTCACTCTCGCAATTCCCCTACAACCTTAAACAACTTCTTATTATTCGTAAGTTAACTCCAACTTTTTTTGCACAAAAAAAGCCATTCCTTTCGGAATGACTTTTACCTAACCTTAACCCACCAAACTAAATTACTTTAATATACTCTACGTATTAAATTTCTTTTTTAACAGACGTACTTGGCTGATAACTTTTATTATCACTTTTGAATCAGTCCCAACATTATAAGCTTAAAAACTTTATAGCTCCAAATTAATATTCGAATATAATATACTTTATTGTTAAACACAAACCATTACTATTATTTAAAATAATTATAAATAACATCTAGCTAAATAAATTCTAATACACAATTACTCTTTTAAATAAGAGTGCGAACAAATCACATTAGAAACTATTGATATTCGTTGATTATTTGTTGCACTTCTTCGATGGTGACACGGCCATATACTTTACTGCCAACGGTTACTACGGGTGCCAAACCGCAGGCGCCTACACAACGAAGGCTACTGACGGAGAATTTGCCATCGGGTGTGGTTTCGCCTATTTTTACGTTTAGGATGCGCTTAAACTCATCGAGGACTTTTTCGGCACCACGCACGTAGCACGCGGTTCCCATACATACTGAAATGGGGTGCTCGCCCTTGGGCGACATGCTAAAGAAGGAGTAAAAGGTGACTACGCCATATACGTGAGCCACATCAACGCTGAGTTGCTGTGCTATTATTTCTTGCACTTCGGCGGGTAGGTAACCAAACAATTCTTGTGCTCCGTGTAGGATGTTGATGAGTTCGTTTTTCTGATTATCGAATTTAGCACAAACTTGTTTGAGTTCTGTTACTTTACTATCTGCTAATTTTATTTTTGTCATCTCTTAGTCTTTACTCTATTTCACTTTAGGCTTTTTATCAAAGTAATGTGTGTGCAATAATTTATGCGCCTTTTCGCCACATGGCTCTCCTAAAAACTCATCGTACAACTTGATGATAAAAGGGTTTTGATGCGATTTGCGTATGGCTTTTCCTGCATCTTCGCGATAAATTGCTGCTGCCCTTTGCTTTAAAATATTAGTATCTCCATGGTGGTAAGGCTGCCCTGCCCCACCGATGCATCCACCTGGACAGGCCATTATTTCGATGGCGTGAAAGGTGGATGTGCCTGCTTTTACCTCATTGAGCAACTGACGTGCATGTCCTAAGCCGTGGGCGATACCTATTTTTAGAGGAAATCCATCGAAATCGACCGTTGCCGAACGAATACCTTCGAAACCGCGGAGTTCGTGAAAGTCGACTTTCTCAAGGGTCTTTTGGGTATGTAACTCGTAGGCGGTGCGCACGGCTGCTTCAATTACGCCACCAGTGTTGGCAAATATAACACCTGCTCCGGTAGATTCGCCCATTGGATTATCAAATTCTTCGTTATGTAGTTCGTTAAAATTTAGATTGGCTCCTTTTATCATTTGCGACAGCTCGCGTGTGGTGATGGATAAATCAACATCGGGATTACCATTTACTTGAAACTCCTTGCGCTGCGACTCGTACTTTTTAGCCAAGCAGGGCATTACTGAAACCACCACAAGATCTTCGCGTTTTAGCTTCATTTGCTCAGCTAAATAGGTTTTGGCAATGGCACCAAACATTTGCTGTGGCGATTTGGCGGTGGATGGCACATCGAGCATATCAGGGTAGTTGGTCTCAAAAAAGTTAACCCAGCCCGGGCAGCACGATGTTAATATGGGCAGTTTTACATTTTTATCGCCTGCCAAATGTTTTTGTAGGCGGTTTAATAGCTCGGTTCCTTCTTCCATTATGGTGAGGTCGGCGGCAAAGTCGGTATCGAACACTTTATCGAAGCCTATTTTTTTAAGTGCCGAAACCATTTTACCAGTTACTAGGGTGCCGGGTTCTAGTCCGAACTCTTCGCCCAAGGCAGCACGAACTGCCGGAGCGGTTTGTACTATTACTGTTTTATTGGGGTTTACCAAGGCGGCAATTACCTTGCGGGTATTGTCGATTTCGGATAGTGCTCCGGTTGGACAAACGGCCACACACTGCCCGCAGTAGGTGCAGGTGGATTTCTCTAGATCCATTTCGAAGGCGGGTGCTACCACCGACTCGAAGCCTCGATTAATGGCCGATAGGCAGCCCACGGTTTGTACTTGTTTGCACATCATTTCGCAACGACGGCACATAATACACTTGTCCATATCGCGTATAATGGCTGGCGACTTATCTTCTTTATATTTTGATTGCTCGCCCTGATAAGGGATTTCGCGTATGCCCAGTTCTTGAGCTCGTGTTTGTAAATCGCACTTCCCGCTTTTAACACAGGTGAGGCACTCGGCAGGATGATCGGACAAGATGAGTTCCATTACTGTACGGCGTGCATTTATTACACGCAATGTATGTGTGCTTACTTGCATACCTTCGGTACATATGGTTTTGCAGGCTGGGGCTAGGTTTTTACGACCTTCTAACTCAACTACACATATACGGCATCCGCCAGGTTTATTCTCATAACCTACATGCTCAAGTTTCATGTGGCAAAGCGTGGGTATATTAACGCCTATCTGCTTGGCTGCATCAACAATGCTTGTACCTTGGGCTACTTGCACTGTTTTATTATCTATAGTTAATTTTATTTGACTCATAACTTTTAGTTGTTAGTTATTAGCTCTTAGTTACTACCCAATATTGTTGAGCTCATCGCAAAAATTCAAGGCTGTCCAGTTAATAGAACTCAATCATTACTGAATACTGATGGCTCCAAACTTACATTTGGCAAAACATGCACCGCACTTTATACACAATTGGGCATTGATTAGGTGAGGCTGTTTTTTATCGCCCGTAATTGCATTAACCGGACAAACACGAGAACACAAGGTACATCCTACACATGTTTCGGCATTTATTACATATTCTTTTAAAGCTTTACATTGCTTGGCGGGGCATTTCCCTTGATGAACATGAGCTAGATATTCTTCGGGGAAGTTATCCATTGTTGACAATACCGGATTTGGCGAAGTTTGCCCTAGTCCACATAAGGAGGTATCCTTAATTACATTAGCTAGGTTACGTAGATTATCCAGATCCTCAAACTGAGCTTTTCCCTTGGTAATTTTGTCGAGAATTTCATACAAACGCTTATTGCCTATACGGCAAGGCGCACATTTGCCGCAGGATTCTTCTACTGTAAAATCGAGATAGAACTTAGCTACGGATACCATACAGTCGTCCTCATCCATTACAATCATACCGCCCGATCCCATCATTGAACCCGACTCTAATAGATTATCGTAATCAATGGGTACATCTAAGTGTTTCTCTGTAAGGCATCCGCCTGATGGCCCACCAGTTTGAACTGACTTAAACTTTCTACCATCTTTTATACCTCCACCAATATCGAATATTACCTCACGCAAAGTGGTACCCATAGGTACCTCGATTAAACCAACATTATTAATTTTCCCGGCCAAGGCAAAAACCTTGGTTCCTTTACTCTTTTCTGTTCCAATGGATGCAAACCAAGCAGCACCTTTATTAATAATTACCGGAACGTTGGCAAAGGTTTCTACATTATTTACATTGGTGGGCTTACCCATATAACCCTTAACCGATGGAAAGGGTGGCTTTACTGTTGGTTCACCGCGTAGGCCTTCCATAGATTGTATCAGAGATGTTTCTTCGCCGCAAACAAAAGCACCAGCTCCGTAACGTATTTCTACATCGAAACTAAATTCTGTTCCGAAAATATTATCTCCTATTACTCCAAGGTCTCGTGCTTGCTCAATGGCTATTTTTAATCGCTGAATGGCCAATGGATATTCGGCTCTGATATAAATAAGACCAACAGATGCTTCAATACAATAGCCACAAATAGCCATGGCTTCGAGCACTGAATGTGGATCGCCTTCAAGTATAGAACGATCCATGAATGCTCCTGGGTCTCCCTCATCGGCATTACATACCACATACTTTTCTGCACTTTCAACCTTATTAGTGATTTCCCATTTTAAACCCGTTGGGAAACCTCCCCCTCCACGACCTCGCAAACCCGATTGCTTAATAATATCAATACAGTCCTCGGGTGTCATCTCAGTAATTACCTTACCCAATGCTGTGTAGCCATCACGGGCTACATACTCGTTAATATTCTCCGGATTGATAAAGCCACAGTTGCGAAGTGCTATTCTGATTTGCTTTTTATAGAAGTTCATATGCTTAGAGTCGGAAATGCGCGTAGCATCTTCGGGATTCTCATACAACAAACGCTGAACTTGTCGCCCTTTTATAATATGCTCTTCTACTATTTCTTTTGCATCTGCGGTTTTAACTTGCGTATAGAAAGTATTGTCGGGTATCATTTTTACAATAGGCCCCTTTTCGCAAAAGCCGAAACACCCTGTACGCACTACCTGAACTTCATTTTCTAATTGATTTTGACTTACGGCCGTTTTTAATTCCTGCACAATCTCTTCTCCTTCAGAAGCTCTACAGCCCGTTCCCGCACAAACCAATATATGATTTTTGAATTTAGCCATAAGATTATTTGTTATCTGGTGTAGAATAAATGCCTGGAATAATACCATCGACCAATTTACCTGCAATAATATGTTGATCGATGATTAATTGGGCTCGCTCTTTTTTTACATTTCCGTATACCACCGGATCAGCTCCCGGAAGTTGTACCTCAATGGTAGGTTCGGAGTGGCAATAGCCCATACATCCGGTTTGTGTTACCACGGCATCTATCTTTCGCCTATATAGCTCCTCCATTATAAAGCTCATGGTTTCTTTGGCTCCTGAAGCAATACCACATGTAGCCATGGATACTTTAATTTGCACCAGCTTTTCGGGGGTATCACTGTTCTCTCTCAGACTTAGCTCCGATTGCAAGGATTCTCGCATCCTTTTCAAATCTTCTAGTGTTTTAACTTTTGCCATATCCTTTGGGTATTTAATGTAGATTTTTTTTATAATTCAACACCTATCAATTCAAGGTTCTCTTCAATCATTTGCTTTATAAATTGGTTTATTTTAGGATGAGAAATTGACACATTCTCTAAAGAGTTAATAATTTCCTTTGTAGTTAAAATGTACTTTTCATCATTAAAGGAATGAGAATAAATAATATTTACATTCGGATTACCGGAGATTATCAAAGCGATGGTATCTGCAATATCGCCTAATGGCGGCCTGTCGATATGCGAGCGTACAAACACAGCAGTTAGTTGAGTTCCTTTACCTATTTCAGATTCAATAGTTATCCCACCATTTGTTAACTCTGCATTTTGCTGCAACAAAGGAATACCAAGACCTACTTTACGGGTTTTTCGGGAAGTAAAGAAGGGATCCATTGCCTTTTTAATGGTAGCTTCACTCATTCCACACCCATTGTCTTCAATTCTCAAGCTGAGAATATCATAATCCATATCCTCCATCAATATGATTTTAACTTCTGTAGATTTTGCTCTTACTGAGTTACCAACAATATCTAAAATATGCATAGATAAATCTCTCATAAACCTTTCTTTAAAGCTTCTTTTATGGCTTGAAACGTTGGAGCTTCAAGCTGTATGTTATTACAATTTTGTCCTATCTGTTGCAATTCATGCGCATCTGAGTTTGTAAGTATGCTATACTGAGCTGCCCATTTGTGCAGCTTACATAAAGCATCTATATCAGTACCTTTAAAAACCTCGATAGCGTTTACTGACAAATTTGTTGGCATAAATCCCAATTGACTGATTAAGCTATTACGAGCCTTATTAATATGAGCCGGAATAAAAATACCGCTAAGCTCTTTTACCTTAATTGCTATCTCGTCAATGGTTTGCTTTAAACCAACTATTAGTAAGCGTTCTTCAATGCCAATTATCTCATTAAACTGATTTACCCATACCTGATCACCAAACTTTTTGGATTGATTTTTTATGTAGGGCAAATGTTGATCTATATATTCTTGAAATAAAGCCAATTCTGTGTAACTCTCAAAATAAGCCAAGCAGTGTACCTCCTCTTTACTGCTAACTTCAACTCCTAAAAGAACTTTTATACCATTTTTCTTTCCTAGTACATCAACTACTTTGCATTGTTTGGTTGAATTATGATCTGTTATTCCAATTATATCAAGCTTCTTTTTTATTGCTTCTTTTATAATGTTATCAGGACTCATATCTAAACTAGCACAAGGAGATAGCACTGTATGAATATGTAAATCGGCCCGATAATTCTTCATTTCAATTGTTATTGATTAAGTAGCATGAATAATTTACCCGATATTTCAAAAGTCTCTAATTCTGTTCCTAAAATCGGGATACCTTCCTCTTCACTCATTTTAATTGTGCTTGCCTCCGGACTTAATCCCTTCACCATAAGTATAGCAGATGCATCTTTTAATGAGGATACCGCCATTATATTCTGATGGGTTTGTAGTGTTATCCATATATAACCTTCGTTTAAGTTTCCCATTACATCACTTAACAGATCTGAGGTATATGCTCCTAATATTTCTTTATGTAGGCCTTTATATCCCGAAAAAACTTTCAAATTCAACTGATCTACCACTTCAGATATCTTCATTTTTTGCTCCTTTCTTTTTACAGTCCTTATCTAATCTATCTTTACCCCATGTTCCTTCAATTATACGAATGGCATGATTGCTGTGAAGTTTCCTTTTCTTTTCCATCATCCGTTGCAAAAACACGCAATTTGATAGGTTTGAATCCCCTTGCACTATATCTTCAGCCAGAGTTTGACAACTCGGCGACCCACAGGCACCACAATCTATTCCGGGTAAAAAGCACATAAGATCTCTGATGCGCTCCATCTTTTTAAGAGCTTTAGAAAAATCTTTATCTAAAACTGCCGGTTTTGCCTCCTTAACCTCATATTTCAAACAGGCTTTATTATTAAATACGTCTTTACATTTATCCCAATATGACTCTTGGAAAGAATTTATCTTTAGCTTTTTAGCTCGTGTTTTAATTCGCTCTACCGTTAAAAAACGATTCCCTTGCAAAAGAGCACCACCAGCGCAACCTTGGTCACAAGTTCTCAACTCTAGGAAGTCCAGTTCAGGTACCTCTCCATTCTCAAGCAACTCCAGAAATTCAATCACATTATTAATTTCATCAACGGCTAAACCTGTCCCATCAATCTGACTAAGTTCGCCGCGCGACAAACTCCATTTAATGCTATCCTGAGTGAGCTCAGACAATAAAGGATTTTTTGTAGTGCACGAATTACTATTTTTAATGGCACCATAAATACGGTTGTACAAGAAACTCATATTAATAACACCATTAATATTTGAATTACTCGATGACAAATTATTCTTAATAGATGCTATTTTAGCTGCACATGGTGTTATATAAAATATCCCGATTTCGTTTTCGGGTATCCCTTCTTCAACCAATAATTTTCGATAATAAATAGCCGATGCATCAATTGGAGGTAATGTATCTACTAAGTGTGGTAACAAAAGCGGAAACTTTACTTGAATAAGACGTACTACAGCAGGGCAAAAAGTAGAAATAAGTGGCTTATCTGTGTCCTCCGAAATTTGGTAGTTAATAAGCTCTTTAATTACTGGAGCCATATCTTCCGCATGGTATACATGAGTGAAGCCCAATTTATTCATTTCACCAAAGATCTCTTCTTCGATAATATTGGTTGGAAATTGACCTGTAAGAACCGCTGGAACGAGAGCTACACGATACTTATACTCGTAGATATTACTAAAGTCATCTTGATCGACATAAATGGCATTTACTGGGCAATTTTTCAAGCATTCGCCGCAATCGATACACTTATCTATCAGTATATGCGCTTTACCATTATTAACTCGAATTGAGTTTGTAGGACATACATGCATACAATGGGTACAACCGTAACATACATTATGATCAACCTTTATTGCATGATATGTATATTGCTCATTCATAGCTTATAATTAATGAATTTGCACTCTAATCGTTTTCTTTTTTATTCTGTCAACTTAACTTTTAAACAAAGAGTAATTCCTATATTAATTTCACTCTCTAGAGTAAGTTCATCCACGTTCTTCTTAATATTTGGCAACCCCATTCCTGCACCAAAACCCATTTCTCTAACCTTGGCCGAAGCTGTTGAGAATCCCTGAGTCATTGCTAAATCAATATCTTCTATTCCTGGTCCTTTATCCTTAAGCAACATTGTAATATATTGATCATCTATATCTATAGTAACATGACCTTGATAAGCATGAGCCACAATATTTACCTCTGCCTCATATAAAGCAATAACAACTCGTTTAATAATTTTGGCATTCACGTTTAACTGCTTTAATGTTTTTTTCACACAACTAGCAACATTACCGGCTTTGGTAAAATCTCCTCCTTCAACGTTGTAATTTGTGCGCATCATAAGGCTAAAATATTGGTTTTAAATCTTGTGCATATAATAAACCCGATATATGAAACATCGATAAATCTGATTGTAATAATGAGATATGATTCTCTTCAGCTAGGCGTATCATATCGTTGGAAATAGCTTTACCTCTAACAATCAAAATATAATTGATATCAGCCATTTCTGCAGTTCGTATGGTCTGTAAATTTGAAAGTCCTGTAATAAGTAATACTTGATCCGAATCTTGCGTAAGTACATCACTCATCAGATCACTTGAGAAGGCAAATTCTATAATATTATCAATATTAGATTCGCCACAGATCAGTTGAGCCCCAGTTACCTCTATAATTTCTTTTATAGTCATAGATAGATGTAAACTTTATTAAAGAATTATTTCTTCAATACTCATAAATTTACATTCTATCAGTAAGAAAACAAAAAGCAAATGTTAGTATATAACAATATATATCCAATCTAAATAGATGGAATAATGTTCGTTAAAGTGGTACTAAAAGTTATTCTTTCGGATACAATAGATATTTATCGCGAAGCTTCGAATATTTTGAAAGGTCATCCTGCCAAGAAGCTCGTATCTCTAATTCGCTTTTACCTTCTTTTAATTGTTGTATTAAACTTGAATTACCAACTAATAAATTAAAGAAACGTTTGTTAGTGAAGAATTCACTCTTATCAGGATAAGCTCTGTAAAATTGAAGAAGGTAATCTAAAGAGAAAGATGACTGATTTGAACTATTTCGTAAATCAAGACCTTTACATTCTACATTCTCATGTTTAGGATATTTCGACATCCCATCAATACTCTGGGGAGTGAAAGTATAATTGCCAATACTTGAATTTGGAAAGCCTAATATTTCAAAAGGAGAATAGGTTCCTCTGCCTATACTAATTTGAGTTGGCTCAAATAAGCATAAAGAAGGATATAAACGTATGGAATTATAGTTTGGTAAATTTGGAGAAGGCTTAATGGGTAATTTATATTTTGTACTATGATTCCATCCATTCATCTTTACCACACTTAAATCACAAGTTAAGCTATCGGATAACCACGATTCTCCATTAATCATCATTGCTAATTCTCCAACTGTTAAACCGTGAACTATTGGAATAGGATGCATTCCAACAAAAGATTTGTAATCCGGTTCTAAAACTGGGCCATCGAAATAATCACCATTGGGATTTGGCCTATCCAACACAATAAATGGAATATTCTTATCAGCACAAGCTTCCATTACATAATGCATTGTACTTATATAAGTGTAAAACCGAACACCCACATCTTGCAAATCAAATAATACTATATCAATACCTGCAAGTTGATCAGGTTTTGGCTTTTTATTACTCCCGTACAATGATACAATTGGAATTCCTGTTTGCTCATCGATAGAGCTATTTACTTTTTCACCAGCATCGGCCTTTCCTCTAAATCCATGCTCTGGAGAAAATATACGTTCAATACTAAAATTATTCTCTAATAATACATCTACTAAATGCTTATTATTTACAAGCGAAGATTGATTAACTACCAAGCCAATATTTTTATCCCCTAATAAAGAATAATAACTACTTGTACATTCTGCACCAACCTTTAAATGATCAATATTTTGGGCAGTACAGGCAATAGTAAATAACAAAAGAAAGAATAATATAAAACGCATATTGAAGAGTGATTAACTGAAAACAGGCTACCCGCATAGGTAACCTGTTATTAATATTTTATGCTTGTCCCGGTGTTCCGAAGTTCATTGGAATATTTCCTGTCTGACCTCCACCATCAATATCTTTAATCGGTCCATGCATCGACTCAAATTTATTGATATTATCCTGCAAAGCACGCATTAATCTTTTGGCATGTTCTGGTGTTACAACCACTCTTGATTTAACCTGTGCCTTAGGCATACCAGGCATAACTCGTATAAAGTCTAAAACGAATTCTGAAGTAGAGTGCGTAATAACTGCAAGGTTAGCATATGTTCCTTGCGCTACTTCATCGTTTAACTCGATATTCAATTGATTTTGTTTTTTCTGATCTTCCATATTTATGTCTGTTTATATCAATAAAAAAGGGAAGTATAAAAATACTTCCCTCAAATATAATAGTAAATAAATATTTATCTATTCATTTTCTTGAACTTCAGCACGACTTGTTAATTTTTCGTACTCCTCTTGAGAACCAACTACTAGATTGTTAAATCTACGCTGTCCTGTACCTGCTGGAATTAAGTGACCACAGATCACATTTTCCTTCAATCCTTCAAGTTTGTCGACTTTACCAGATATAGCAGCTTCATTAAGCACTTTAGTTGTTTCCTGGAAGGAAGCAGCTGACATGAAACTCTTAGTTTGAAGAGCAGCACGTGTAATACCTTGTAACACCTGACTTGATGTTGCTGGTACTGCATCTCTAGCTTCAACTAATTTCATATCTCTACGTTTTAATTGAGAATTTTCATCTCTTAAACGACGAGCTGTTACAATTTGACCTGCTTTTAAGTTTTCTGAATCTCCGGCCTCTACTACTACTTTCTTAGCGTAGATGCCATCATTCTCTTCCATAAATACAAGCTTATCAACAATCTGCTTCTCTAAGAATTTAGTATCACCTGGATCAACAATATCCACTTTACGCATCATCTGACGTACAATAATCTCAAAGTGCTTATCATTAATTTTCACACCTTGTAAACGATATACATCTTGAACCTCATTTACAATGTACTCTTGTACAGCTGTAGGTCCCATGATATGAAGAATATCTGAAGGAGTTGTGGCTCCATCCGATAAAGGAATACCTGCACGAACGTAATCGTTCTCTTGAACTAAGATTTGTTTAGAAAGAGGTACTAAGTACTTCTTAACTTGACCATTCTTAGAGGTAACAATAATTTCGCGATTACCACGCTTGATTTTGCCAAAAGTAACCTCACCATCAATCTCAGAAACAACTGCTGGATGTGAAGGGTTACGAGCCTCAAATAACTCGGTAACACGAGGAAGCCCCCCTGTAATATCACCTGCTTTACCAACAGCTCTTGGTATCTTAGCAACAATCTCTCCCGTTTTAACTTTAGCACCTTCATCAACAGAAATGTGAGCTCCTACTGGTAAGTTGAATGTTTTCAATACCTCTCCAGACTCATCAACAATCTTTAATGCCGGGTTTTTCGTTTTATCACGAGTTTCAATAATTACTTTCTCACGGAAACCTGTTTGTTCATCAGATTCCTCTTTATAAGTAACACCATCAAGTAAATTATCAAAGCTAACAGAACCTGCTTTCTCTGAAATAATTACTGCATTATATGGATCCCACTCACTAATCAACTCACCAGCTTTAACTTCTTGGCCATTCTTAACGAATAATTTAGAACCATATCCGATTGGGTGATTAGCTAGTGCAATACCTGTATTTTTATCAATAATACGCAATTCAGCCAAACGACCAATTACCATATCAACACTTCTACCTTCTTCGTCTTTACTAGCTACTGTTCGTAACTCCTCAAACTCAAGAACACCATCGTATTTTGCTACAATGCTATTCTCCGAAGAAATATTACCTGCAGTACCCCCTACGTGGAACGTACGTAGAGTAAGCTGTGTACCCGGCTCACCAATAGACTGAGCTGCAATAACACCAACAGCTTCACCAATGTGAACAGAAGCACCTGTAGCAAGGTTACGACCGTAACACTTAGCACAAACTCCTTTTTTTGATTCACAAGTTAATACCGAACGTATTTCTACACGCTCTATTGGAGACTCATCTATAACTTTTGCTTTATCTTCATCGATTTCTTCTCCTGCTTGTACGATAATATCACCCGTATTTGGATGGTATACATCATGAACAGATACACGACCAAGAATACGCTCATATAATGTAGCTACGATATCTTCGTTGTTCTTAATATCAGTAGCAATTAATCCTCTTAATGTACCACAATCATTCTCTTGGATAATCACATCTTGTGATACATCCACTAAACGACGTGTTAAGTATCCAGCATCGGCAGTTTTAAGAGCCGTATCTGCAAGACCTTTACGCGCACCGTGAGTAGAAATAAAGTACTCAAGTACTGATAGTCCTTCCTTAAAGTTAGAAAGAATTGGATTCTCAATAATCTGTCCTCCTGCAGCACCAGACTTTTGAGGTTTAGCCATAAGCCCCCTCATACCTGAAAGCTGACGAATCTGTTCTTTAGAACCCCTCGCTCCAGAATCAAGCATCATATATACCGAGTTGAAACCTTGACGGTCAGAACTTAATTGGTTCATCACCGTATTCGTTAACTTGGCATTTACATGCGTCCAGATATCAATAATTTGGTTGTAACGTTCATTGTAAGTGATGAATCCCATATTATAGTTATTCTTCACTTCCTCAACTTCATTATAACCGCCTTCTACTAAGGTTGCTTTTTCATCAGGAATAATAACATCACCAAGGTTAAACGAAAGTCCACCTTCAAATGCCATTGTATATCCCAAATTCTTAATATCATCTAAGAAATCAGCTGTACGAGGTGTACCACATGTTTTCTGAACATGACCAATAATATCACGCAATGCTTTCTTAGTCAATACATCATTAATGAAACCTGCTTCGCGCGGAGCAAACTCATTAAATAAGATACGACCAACAGTTGATTTTACCATTTGAAGTTCAGGCACGCCATCTTCATTCAAATCATAACCTTTAACTTCAACTTCAGCATGTAAATCTACTCCACCTTCGTTAAAAGCAATTTTAACTTCCTCAAGAGAGTAGAATTTTAATCCTTCTCCTTTTGCACCTTCACGTTTCTTAGTCATATAGTATAAACCAAGAACCATATCCTGAGATGGTACAGTAATAGGAGCACCATTCGCAGGGTTCAAGATGTTTTGAGATCCTAACATTAACATTTGCGCTTCCAATATAGCAGCATTACCAAGTGGTAAGTGTACCGCCATCTGGTCACCATCAAAATCGGCATTAAATGCAGAACATGCTAACGGATGTAATTGGATCGCTTTACCCTCAATAAGTTTAGGTTGGAATGCTTGTATACCTAAACGGTGTAGAGTTGGAGCACGGTTAAGTAGCACAGGATGACCTTTAATTACGTTTTCAAGAATATCCCAAACTACAGGATCTTTTCTATCAACGATCTTCTTAGCTGACTTAACTGTTTTTACAATTCCTCTTTCAATTAATTTACGAATTACGAAAGGCTTATAAAGCTCGGCAGCCATGTTTTTTGGAATACCACACTCATGCATTCTTAATTCTGGTCCCACAACAATTACAGAACGTGCAGAATAATCAACCCTTTTTCCAAGTAAGTTTTGACGGAAACGTCCTTGCTTACCTTTTAAACTATCTGATAATGATTTTAAAGGTCTATTAGCATCAGTTTTAACTGCATTTGCCTTACGTGAGTTATCGAATAATGAATCAACAGACTCTTGAAGCATACGTTTCTCATTACGTAAAATTACTTCTGGAGCTTTGATTTCAATTAATCTTTTCAAACGATTATTTCTGATAATTACACGACGGTAAAGATCATTTAAATCGGATGTTGCAAAACGTCCACCATCCAATGGCACAAGAGGTCTTAATTCTGGTGGAATAACCGGAACTACTTTTACGATCATCCACTCAGGACGATTACGACCAACTGATGCACGGAAAGATTCAACAACTTGAAGACGTTTCAATGCCTCATTTTTACGTTGTTGAGAAGTTTCAGTATTTGCTTTATGTCTTAAATCATAAGACAATCCATCTAAATCAATTCTTGATAAGATCATATGAAGTGCATCAGCACCCATCTTAGCAATAAATTTATTTGGATCATCATCTTCAAGATGTTGGTTTTCTCTTGGAAGAGTATCTAAAATATCAAGATATTCCTCTTCTGTTAAGAAATCCATATAGCTAATTCCATCTTCAGACTTAATACCTGCCTGAATTACTACATATCTTTCGTAGTAAATGATAGAATCTAATTTCTTTGTTGGTAAACCTAATAAATAACCAATTTTATTAGGTAATGATTTAAAATACCAGATATGTGCAACAGGTACAACTAAAGAAATATGTCCCATTCTTTCACGACGCACTTTCTTTTCTGTAACCTCAACACCGCATCGATCACATACGATACCACGATATCTTATTCTCTTGTATTTACCACAGTGACACTCATAATCCTTTACAGGACCGAATATTCTTTCACAGAATAATCCATCTCGCTCTGGTTTATAAGTTCTATAATTGATGGTCTCCGGTTTAAGAACCTCACCACTAGATCTCTCTAGAATTTCCTCTGGTGAAGCTAAGCCGATAGAGATTTTTGTAAAACTATTTTTTACTTTCTGATCTCTTCTGAATGCCATATAACGACTTCTTAATTAATTTAATACTAAAAGGCAACCATTGAATAATGCATACACATTATTCAATGATAAAAAATGCTCTAATCAAGATTTACACTTAAACCTAGACCTCTAAGCTCATGTAACAATACATTCAACGATTCTGGAATACCTGGTTTCGGCATTGGATCACCCTTAACAATCGCTTCATAAGCTTTTGCACGACCCATTACATCATCAGATTTAACAGTTAGAATCTCTTGTAGTATGTTTGCAGCACCAAATGCTTCGAGTGCCCAAACCTCCATCTCTCCAAAACGCTGACCACCAAATTGTGCTTTACCTCCAAGAGGCTGTTGCGTAATTAAAGAGTAAGGACCGATAGAACGAGCATGCATTTTATCTTCTACCATGTGTCCAAGCTTCAGCATGTAAATAACACCTACTGTTGCTGGTTGGTGGAAACGTGCACCTGTACCTCCATCATGAAGATATGTTTTACCATATTGTGGAATTCCTGCCTTATCAGTCCAATAATCCATATCAGCCATTTTGGCACCATCAAAAATTGGTGTAGCAAACTTAACACCTAGCTCTTTTCCGGCCCATCCAAATACAGTTTCATATATCTGACCAAGGTTCATCCTTGAAGGTACACCTAATGGATTCAGTACAATATCAACCGGTGTTCCGTCTTCTAGGAAAGGCATATCCTCAACTCTAACGATACGAGAAACGATACCTTTATTTCCATGTCGACCGGCCATTTTATCACCTACTGTTATCTTACGTTTTTTAGCAATATATACTTTTGCTAATTGTACGATACCTGCAGGTAACTCATCACCAATTGTCAAGTTATATTTTTGACGTTTTTCCTTCGCCTCAAACTCTTGGAACTTCAATAAATAGTTATGAACCATTTTTTGAATTAATGCATTCTTCTCTGCATCAGTTGTCCATTTATTTGGGTTGATATTATGGTAGTCAATATCATTAAGGATCTTTTGAGTGAATTTAGTTCCTTTAGAAACGATATCTACATCAAAATAATCTTTAACACCTTGAGACGTTTTACCATTTACTATGGTAAATAATTTATCAACCAAACGAGTTCTTAAATCTAAAACTGAACGATCAAACTCTTCATCAATTTTAGCAATTAATGGCTTGTCTGAAGAACGTGCTTTTCTATCTTTAATAATACGAGAGAAAAGTTTTTTATTAATAACTACTCCTTTCAATGAAGGAGAAGCTTTTAATGAAGCATCTTTTACATCTCCAGCTTTCTCACCGAAAATGGCACGTAGTAATTTTTCTTCAGGAGTTGGATCACTTTCACCCTTTGGAGTAATCTTACCTATTAAGATATCACCCGGGTTAACATGGGCACCAACTCTAATTAATCCATTCTCATCAAGATCTTTAGTAGCCTCTTCACTTACGTTAGGAATATCTGAAGTTAATTCTTCCAAACCTCGTTTAGTGTCACGCACTTCTAAAGAATATTCATCAATATGAACAGAAGTAAAAATATCATCACGAACAACTTTTTCAGAGATTACGATAGCATCCTCAAAGTTATAACCTTTCCAAGGCATAAACGCCACTTTAAGGTTACGTCCTAGTGCTAATTCTCCTTTTTCTGTAGAATATCCTTGTGTTAAAATATCTCCAGCCTTAACTCGTTGACCAGGTAAAACCATAGGTTTTAAGTCAATACAAGTGTTCTGGTTCGTTTTTTGGAATTTCTGAATAGAATATCGTTTGGTATCCGTATCAAAACTAACGAATCTTTCATCATCAGTAAGATCATACTTTACAACAATTTCCTCAGCATCAACGAAATCAATAACACCATCTTTTTCTGCAACGATGTTAGTACGAGAATCGCTAATTAATTTTCCTTCTAATCCTGTACCAACAATTGGTGCGTCTGGTTGCAATAATGGAACTGCCTGACGCATCATGTTAGATCCCATCAAAGCACGGTTTGCATCATCATGCTCAAGGAATGGAATTAATGAAGCGGCAACCGAAGCAATCTGATTTGGTGCAACATCCATTAATTGAATTTCCTCAGGTGCAACAACCGGATAATCAGCTTCCTCACGAGCCTTAACTCTAGAGTTAACAAATTTTCCAACTTCATCAAGAGGTGCATTTGCTTGCGCGATAAGTAATGTTTCCTCCTCTTCTGCACTTAAATATTTAACACCATCAGCAGAAAGGTCAACTTGACCATTATCAACTTTACGATATGGTGTTTCAATAAATCCTAAATCATTAATTTTTGCAAATACACAAAGAGATGAAATAAGACCAATATTTGGACCTTCTGGTGTTTCAATCGGACAAAGACGGCCATAGTGTGTATAGTGAACATCACGAACCTCAAAACCAGCTCTTTCACGGGAAAGACCTCCAGGCCCTAAGGCTGACATACGTCTTTTATGAGTTATCTCTGCCAACGGATTTGTTTGATCCATAAACTGAGATAGAGCATTTGTTCCAAAGAAACTATTAATAACAGAAGATAATGTTTTACTGTTAATAAGTTCAATAGGTGTAAATACCTCATTGTCTCGAACATTCATACGCTCACGAATTGTTCTAGCCATACGAGCTAAACCTACACCAAACTGATTAGACAACTGCTCACCTACAGTACGTACACGACGATTACTTAAGTGGTCAATATCATCTACTTCAGTTTTAGAGTTAATAAGTTCAATTAAATATTTGATGATCTGAATGATATCGGGTTTTGTCAATACCTTAGTATCCATTTCAGTATCTATACCCAACTTCTTATTCAATCTGTAACGGCCAACTTCTCCAAGGTCATAGCGTTTATCAGAAAAGAATAGTTTGTCAATTACATCACGAGCTGTAGCCTCATCAGGTGGCTCAGCGTTTCTCAATTGACGATAAATATGAAGAACAGCCTCTTTCTCAGAGTTACATGGGTCCTTCTGTAAAGTATTATATATGATTGCAAAATCTGAAAGATTCTGGTTTTCTTTATGTAAAAGAATTGTTTTACTACCAGAGTCTACGATTTCTTCAATATGCTCAGTTTCAATAACTGTTTCACGATCGATTATAACTTCGTTACGCTCGATTGAAACAACCTCACCTGTATCTTCATCAACGAAATCCTCAATCCATGTTTTAAGAACACGTGCTGCTAGTTTACGACCAACAACTTTCTTTAAACCCGATTTAGAAACTTTTATTTCATCTGCAAGGTCGAAAATCTCAAGAATATCCTTATCACTTTCGTAACCAATGGCACGTAATAAAGTAGTTACAGGTAATTTCTTTTTCCTATCAATATAGGCATACATCACACTGTTAATATCAGTAGCAAATTCAATCCACGAACCTTTAAAAGGAATTATACGTGCAGAATATAATTTGGTACCATTAGCATGAGTACTTTGACCAAAAAACACACCTGGTGAACGATGTAGCTGCGATACAACAACACGCTCTGCTCCATTAATAATGAAACTACCTTTGTCTGTCATATATGGTACAGTTCCAAGATAAACATCTTGTACAACTGTATCAAAATCTTCGTGTTCTGGATCAGTACAATATAACTTTAGTTTTGCTTTTAAAGGCACACTAAAAGTTAAACCACGCTCAGTACATTCTTGTATACTATAACGAGGTGGATCAATACCAAAATCAAGAAACTCTAATACGAAATTATTTCGTGTATCTGTAATTGGAAAGTTTTCAGCAAAGACTTCGTAAAGTCCTTCGATACGTCTTTCCTCTTGTGTAGTTCCGAATTGAAAGAATTCTCGGAACGATTTTAATTGTACTTCTAAAAAATCTGGATACTCTAATTGATTTTTTATAGAAGCAAAGCTAATTCTTTCGCTTGTATTAATTGGAGTCATTTATTAACGAATTAATTGAACTTAATAACATAAATGCATAAAAAGGCATAGGAACTTATCAATGATAAGTCCCTAAACCAACCCTATATTATAGGTAGTAGTAATTACTTAAGTTCAACTTCAGCTCCAGCTTCAGTTAATTGAGTTTTTAAAGCTTCAGCTTCTTCTTTAGAAACTTTTTCTTTTAATGGAGCAGGTGCTTTGTCAACTAATTCTTTAGCTTCTTTAAGACCTACACCAGTCATTTCTTTAACTAATTTTACGATAGCTAGTTTTGAAGAACCAGCTGATTTTAAAATTACGTCAAATTCAGTTTGCTCTTCAGCAGCACCGGCATCACCACCAGCGGCAGGACCAGCAACAGCAACAGCTGCAGCAGCAGGCTCAATACCATATTCGTCTTTAAGGATCTCTGCAAGCTCGTTAACGTCTTTTACTGTTAAGTTAACTAATTCTTCTGCAAGCTTCTTTAAATCTGCCATTTCTCTAAATATTAAAATATTAATTCTTTACTTTTTTTACTTATTCTTTTTCGGCTAGTGTCTGTAAGACACCATGTATTGTTGAACCACCTGATTGAAGTGCCGAAATAACATTCTTCGCTGGTGATTGTAATAGACTGATGATATCGCCTAGTAACTCGTCTTTAGACTTAATTGTAGCTAGAGCACCTAATTGGTCTGCTCCGATATACAATGATTCTTCAACGTAAGCACCTTTTAATACCGGCTTTTTATTAGCCTTAGCAAAATCTTGAATTAATTTTGCTGGTACATTACCTACATTTGTGAAGAAAACAGCTGAAGATCCAACTAGAGATCCATAAAGTTCTTCATAGTCACCTTCTGTTTGATCAAGAGCTTTAACGAATAGTGAGTTTTTCACCATCATCATTTTAACCTCTTTACTAAAACATAATCTACGAAGGTCACTTGTTTTACCTGCATCCATACCGCCAGCATCAACCACATAAAAGTGGTTATAGTCAGCAATATTCTGCTTTAGTTCTTTTACAAGTAAGCTTTTATCTTCCTTATTCATGATTCCTTTTTTCTGTAGTTAAACATTAAGCATCTACCGACTTGGGTTCAATACGAACACCGGGACTCATAGTACTAGAAAGACCAATACTTTTCACATAAGTACCTTTTGCTGAACTTGGCTTAAGTTTTAGAATAACATTCATAAACTCTTTCGCATTTTCAACTAGCTTTTGCTCATCAAAGGATACTTTTCCAACTGAAGCGTGAATTATTCCGAATTTATCAACTTTAAAGTCAATTTTACCCGATTTTACTTCTTGAACAGCCTTACCAACTTCCATTGTAACAGTACCACTCTTAGGGTTTGGCATAAGACCACGAGGACCTAAAACACGTCCTAATTGTCCAACTTTAGCCATAACACTAGGCATAGTAATAATCACATCGATGTCAGTCCAGCCACCTTTGATCTTTTCAACGTATTCATCCAATCCAACGTAATCAGCACCTGCAGCTTTCGCTTCTTCTTCCTTATCAGGAGTACAAAGTACAAGAACACGAGTTTCTTTACCAGTACCATGAGGAAGCGTACAAATACCTCTTACCATTTGGTTTGCTTTTCTTGGATCAACACCTAAACGTACGTCAATATCTACCGAAGCATCAAATTTAGTAGTGGTAATTTCCTTTACCAATTTGGCTGCTTCTTCGAGAGAATATTGTTTTCCCGCTTCGATTTTATCTAACGCTAACTTTTTACTTTTTGTTAGTTTTGTCATAACTCCAAAATGGTATTAAATTAATTATCACCTGGGAATTCACCATCAATGGTGATACCCATACTTCTGGCAGTTCCAGCAACCATACGCATACCGGATTCTACTGTAAAACAATTCAAATCAGCCATCTTATCCTCAGCAATTGCTTTAACTTGATCCCAATTTACTGATCCAACCTTTTTACGGTTTGGCTCAGGAGAACCTCCTTTAAGCTTTGCAGCATCTAAAAGTTGAACAGCTGCTGGTGGTGTTTTAATAACAAAATCAAAAGATTTGTCTGTATACACCGAAATAACAACTGGTAAAACTTTACCTGCTTTTTCTTGAGTTCTGGCGTTGAATTGCTTACAAAACTCCATAATATTTACACCTTTGGCACCTAATGCAGGACCTACAGGTGGTGAAGGGTTTGCTGCTCCACCTTTTATCTGTAATTTGATAAAAGTTTCTACTTCTTTAGCCATGTAGCAATTCTTATTAATTATTATATATATTAAAGGTGTGAACTAAACTTGCGTTGCAGTGGATAAGAGATAAATCCCTTATGGAAGCTTAACGTACAATTTAGAATAATTCAACTACTCTTTCTCAACCTGTAGAAAACTCAATTCCAATGGTGTTTTTCTTCCGAAAATTTTAACCATTACTTGAAGCTTTCTCTTTTCTTCATTTACTTCTTCGATAATTCCATTAAAACCATTGAATGGACCGTCTATAACTTTAACAGTTTCTCCAACAAAATATGGAATATCTAAATCCTCTTCAGTATCTGATAACTCATCAACTTTACCAAGAATCCTATTTACTTCAGACATACGTAAAGGTACCGCACTATTATCTCTATCACCTAAGAATCCGATAACATTGGGAATACTTTTAAGAATATGAGGAATCTCTCCAACAAGTGCAGCCTCAATCATTACATATCCTGGGAAGTAGTTACGTTCTTTACTGATTTTTTTACCATTACGAATTTGGTAAACTTTCTCAGTTGGAATTAAAACCTGAGCAATATAATCTTGAAGATTTAGACGCTCAATTTCATTTTCAACGTATTCTTTAACTTTTTTCTCTTTACCTCCAATGGCTCTTAATACATACCATTTTTTATCGACGCTACCCATCTATTACCAATTGTTAGTAAAGTTGTTTATATAACCAATCTAGTGTATTATCGAACGAAACATCCATTCCCCAAACAATAAGTGCAATTATAGTTGAAGCTACCATTACAATTAATGCACTATTTTGAAGCTCAGGCCAAGTTGGCCACGACGTCTTGTGAACTAATTCCTCTTGAACGTCTTTGAAATAATTAACAATCTTACTCACTGGATTATAATTTTATCTGAATACAAAGCATCATAAAAATGCTTAAATCTTTCTTTCTCTGCACGGGTTAAGAGACTCGAACTCCTGACACCTGGTTTTGGAGACCAGTGCTCTACCAACTGAGCTAAACCCGTATAACAAGAATAATGGAAGGATTTCTCCTTCCATTATCACCTATATTGTTACTCTACAATTTCAGTTACCTGACCTGCACCTACAGTTCTACCACCCTCACGGATAGCGAAACGAAGACCTTGATCGATAGCTACTGGGTAGATAAGCTCAACAGTGATTGTTACGTTATCACCTGGCATTACCATTTCAGTACCTTCTGGAAGAGAAATCTCACCAGTTACATCAAGAGTACGTAAATAAAACTGAGGACGGTATTTGTTATGGAAAGGAGTGTGACGACCACCTTCTTCTTTCTTCAATACATAAATCTCAGCTTTAAACTTAGTGTGAGGAGTAATTAATCCTGGAGCACCAAGAACCATACCTCTTTTGATTTCAGTTTTATCGATACCACGTAATAATAAACCTACGTTATCACCAGCTTCACCTCTATCAAGAATCTTACGGAACATCTCTACTCCTGTACATACAGTTTTCTTTCCTTCAGCACCTAAACCGATAATTTGCATTTCATCACCAGTGTTGATTACACCAGACTCAATACGACCTGTTGCAACAGTACCACGACCTGTAATTGAGAAAACATCCTCAACAGGCATTAAGAAAGGCTTATCAATATCACGTGGAGGAAGAGGAATCCATGTATCAACAGCTTCCATAAGCTCCATAATCTTTTCAGACCACTTAGCATCTCCATTAAGTCCACCTAAAGCAGAACCTTGGATTACAGGAGTGTTGTCACCATCAAACTCATAAAAGTCTAACAACTCACGAATTTCCATTTCTACTAACTCTAAAAGCTCTTCATCGTCAACCATGTCAACTTTGTTCATAAACACAACTAGTTTAGGAACGTTTACCTGACGTGCAAGTAGAATGTGCTCGCGAGTTTGAGGCATAGGACCATCAGTAGCAGCAACTACAATAATAGCACCATCCATCTGCGCAGCACCAGTTACCATGTTTTTCACATAATCGGCGTGACCTGGACAGTCAACGTGTGCATAGTGACGGTTTGCAGTTTGATACTCAACGTGAGCAGTATTAATTGTAATACCTCTTTCTTTCTCCTCAGGAGCGTTATCAATTTGATCAAAATCTCTTGCTTCTGATAACCCAGCTTCAGCCAAAACTTTTGTAATAGCAGCTGTTAAAGTGGTTTTACCGTGGTCTACGTGACCGATAGTACCGATGTTCACGTGAGGCTTTGACCTGTCAAAATGTTCTTTAGCCATAACTCGAATAATTAGACAATTAAAATATTAACTATTAATTTTTATAAAAAACCGAACCAGAAATAGAGCCAATGATGGGAATTGAACCCATGACCTCTTCCTTACCAAGGAAACGCTCTACCCCTGAGCTACATCGGCGGAAAAAGAGCGGGAGACGGGATTCAAACCCGCGACCCTTAGCTTGGAAGGCTAATGCTCTATCAGCTGAGCTACTCCCGCTTTTGCTTCGGGGCTACAAAGGTAATGATTTATTAATCAAAAACTTCGCAAACCCGAATAAAATTTAATATTTTCTGGTTCTTGTGGGCAGAGCAGGATTCGAACCTGCGAAGTCGAAAGACAACGGAGTTACAGTCCGTCCCAGTTGGCCGCTTTGGTATCTGCCCAAGTTCTTTTCGTTAAAAGAAACTTTATTTCATTTCACAGGCTGATTATATTACTATAATCAGCCTGTGATTTTATTTATTTTTTATCCTAAAAGTTTTACCTTTTTAAAACGGTGTGCAAATGTAGGATTATTTTTCCACTGCGCAAAAATAATTAGTTATTTTTTAATTATTTAGCTTTCACCTTCTCTTTGTACTTAATAAGTTGCTTTCTCATGGCTTCACAAGAAGAATCTACAGCTTCTTCAAAAGATTTATTCTGCTTCTTTGCAAATAAATCTCCTCCAGGAACTTTCAAGTTAATTTCAGCTACCTTATTCTCACTAGATTCAGCTTTATCAAGCTTCAATATAACTTCAGCATCAATAATACCGTCAAAAAACACATCTAATTTACTCACCTTCTGCTCAATAAAACCTTGTAAATGATCAGCGGCGTCAAACTTCACCGATTGAATTGTAATATTCATACGTAATCCTCCTTAAATTTAAGACCGCGGATGGGCCTGTTTATATATATCAGTTATTTTTTCAAAACTACTATGAGTGTACACTTCAGTAGCAGTTAAGTTAGAGTGACCTAACAATTCTTTTATAGCATTCAAATCAGCACCAGCATTCAATAACGATGTTGCGAAAGAATGCCTTAAAACGTGCGGACTCTTTTTTTGCAAGGTAGTAACAGATGACAAATATTTATTAACAACTCTGTAAATTAACTTAGCATATACCGCATCTCCTTTCTTTGTTAAAAAGAAAAATCCATTATCACCAATTTCAAATTCCCGATTTCTTACTACCAAGTATTTCTTAATTAATAACAAAAGATTTGCATTAAGAGGTATATAGCGCTGTTTTTTATATTTACCTGTAACTTTAATTTCTTTTAATGAAAAATCAAAGTCATTATCTCTTAAACCAACCAATTCAGAACGTCGCAATCCCACACCATACAACAATTCAAGAATGAGCCTATCTCTGACACCTTCATAATCGCTTGTAAAAGGGAATTCATCTAATAAAAGATCCATTTCGGACTCTCTTACAAATATTGGAATTTTTTTTGGAATTTTTGGAGTACTTATGTCTTTTGCCGGATTAATTTCGACAAATCCTTCACGCATAAGATAATTGAAGTATGATTTAAGTGATGTTATTTTACGACCTACACTTTTCGGTGCCATACCCTCACCTACCAAATAAACAACCCAACTACGAACTAGTTTGCGATTGACATCAGACACATGAGTTACATCTTTCTGCTTAGCAAAAAGAATAAATTGTTCGAGATCACAGCTATATGAAGCAATTGTATGTTCAGAACTGCGCTTCTCGAACTCTAAATATTTTATAAAAGATTCTATTAAAATCATGTAAGGTCAATTGGAGCTATTCGTTTAAACGAATATAACAAATTTTACACTATTGACCTTAAGAATTTAATTTAATCCTCGTTTTGTTGTAATTGCTGTATGTAAATAGCTTTTTTAACCTCTTCTCTTCTTTTAACAGAAGGTTTAGTGAAAGCTTGACGTGAACGCAAAGATCTCATCGCTCCAGTTTTCTCAAATTTTCTTTTGAATTTTTTTAATGCTCTCTCGATGTTTTCGCCTTCTTTAATTGGAATAACAATCATAACTATCTCCTTTGATTTTTTATTTTCTCTAAATTTTATTACTTAAATCTCAAATAATCAGAAACTTCCGAGTACATAACAGTACATTTGTTGATTATTTGCAGGTGCAAAGAAAGCAAAGTTTTTTCACGTCAACAAACTTTACGAATTCTTTTTACATCTAAACTTAACAAACCTAATCATAATGCACTAATTCACAACATACTACCAAGCTACTATATAAGGAATTATTTTACCCAACCCACTTCCTGTCAATTGTTTATAAAATTCAGATATTTCGCCACTATCCTTATATTTTTCGTACAATTTCAATACTTTTTCTGCTTGTTTTCTGTTGAGATATGCATGCTTGGCTAACATGGTTATATTATACTCAGACAAGTCTATTTTACGTATATCTTTCTGCGAAGCATAAAACTCAACTTTAATCGCCACGCAAAGCTGTTTATTAATTCCATAAACCTCATCAATCTGTTTCATATCATAAAAACCACCAAGGGCTTTACGAAAATTAATTATACGAGATGCCAATTTTGAACCAAGGTCATTTACCTTAACAAGATCACTGTAAGTTGCCTTATTAATATTTAGCTTACTTTTCTTATTAGGTATAAACTTAGTCTCAACTTTAGGGGCCTGCACTATCCTAACATAAGGTGAAATTTTATTATACAGAGTACTATCAACACCATAAATCTTTTTTAGGTCAGTTGTTTTTTTGAAACTACCACCTGCTTTACGATAAGATAAAAGATTTTTGGTTTGATATGAATTAAAACCCAATTTCATTAAGTCCTCCTTAGAAATAAGGTTAGGATCAAAACTAAACAATTGTAGAGGTCGATCGCGCTGTTCCTTAAGCGAATCATTAAGCGAATCATTAAGCGCAATGAAGTACCTTTCGTATTCAGTTACTTCTTTTTTGTAAATAAATTCGAAATATGATGGCAAAAGACCCCTTACTATCAATAGTATAATAATAAGACCCACAAGAACTATAATACCCCTTTGTTGCGACCGGGTATATAAAAGCAGTTTATCAAACATAGATTAGGTTTTAACGAGAGCTTAAAAAAAGTAAGCGCTATCATTTTAATAAGCAAAGACACCTTTTTTATAAAGCGAACTTCAATTATTAAAACAATAACGCCACCATTAAACTTCTAGTTTATTAGCTCTTATAAAAATAAGAACATTACTAGAAAAAGCAAATTTGTATTTTAAAAGACACCTAAGCTTTGCAATAAAACAATAGCTACTGCTACTGGAGCAATGTATTTTACAATAAGCATTATAACTTTAAATATAGCCACCTTTTTACCGTGACTCTCTAACTCTGCTCTTACAACTTCCTTATCTAAAACCCAACCAACAAAAATTGCTATTAAAAGACCTCCGAAAGGCAACAGCAAATTAGAGGATGTCCATTCAAAAAGATCAAATAACTTTGGTGACACCACACAAAACACGCCTAAAACCGTAATAGAAACAGCAGCTAAAACTGTTGCTTTTTTACGCTCAAGCTTTAATTCCTCAGAAAAATAAGCAACTACTACCTCAAGTAACGAAACCGATGAAGTTAAGGCAGCAATTAATAGCAATATAAAAAAGGCTACAGCAAAAACATATCCGCCCATCATTTGACTAAAAACTTGTGGCAAAACTACAAACACCAAACCTGGGCCTTCACCCGGCTCAATACCAAAAGCAAACACCGCTGGAAAAATAGCCACCCCCGATAAGATTGCAATTAATGTATCAGCAAAAGAAACAGACACTGCAGTATTCAATAAATTTTCTTTTTTTGAAATGTAAGATCCGTAAGTTGCAATAACACCCATACCAATACTTAACGAGAAGAAAGCTTGCCCAAGTGCACTTAGAATTACATCACCAGTAATCTTACTAAAATCGGGCTTAAATAAAAATTCAATACCAACCATTGCCCCATCTAAGGTAACAGCCCTTAAACAAAGAACAACTATAATTACAAACAACAAAGGCATTAGCACCTTAGTATATTTTTCAATTCCGTTTTGAATACCTCCACGCACAATAAATGCGGTCATTGCCATGAAAACAACAAGGTAAAAAATTGGCTGAATAGTAGACCCTGAGAATGTATCGAATAAAACTTTGAGCTCTGCATTACTCTGCCCTGCTAATTGATTAGTTACTGCAAGCCATATATACTCAACAGTCCAACCAGCAACCACTCCATAAAATGACAATATTAAGAAAGCTGCTGCAACCCCCATAATACCGACAATTTTAAAAAAAGGAGCTTTGGGGGCTAAGGATGGAAAAGCCCTAAATGCATTCACCTGTGCTTTTCGCCCAATCATTAACTCAGATAGCATTACTGGAATTCCAATAAGTACAATAAAAAATAAATACAATAACAAAAAGGCCCCTCCGCCATTTTCTCCAACAACATATGGGAAACGCCAAATATTACCTAAACCTACTGCCGAACCTGCCGCCGCTGCTATTACACCAAACTTACTTGAGAATCCATCTCTATTACTATGAGCCATAATGAATTAATAATGTTTACAAAGTGCAAATATATTGAAAAAAGAAAGCCCCCACCAAAAATGGTGAGGGCTTTAAAGTTATTTTGTACTATTTAACTTATAGTACGTCAATACAGTTAAGATCGCTGTAAGCAACTTTTAATCTTTCAACTAAAGAAACTTGACCTTTTCTTAACCATACACGTGGATCGTAATATTTTTTGTTTGGCTTATCGTCACCATCTGGGTTACCAATTTGAGCTTGTAAGTACTCACGGTTTTCAGCTTCGAATACGCGGATACCATCCCAAGTAGCCCATTGTGTATCTGTATCGATGTTCATTTTAACAACACCATAACCGATAGCTTCGCGGATTTCTTCTAAAGTAGAACCTGATCCACCATGGAATACAAAGTTTACTGGGTTTGAAGATAAACCATGCTTCTCCTCGATGAATTTTTGAGAGTTATCAAGAATTTTTGGAGTAAGAACAACGTTACCTGGCTTATATACACCGTGTACATTACCGAAAGAAGCCGCAATTGTGAAGTTAGGACCAACTTCTTTTAATACTTCGTAAGATTGGTTTACTTCTTCTGGTTGAGTATAAAGTAAAGCGTTGTCAACATCAGAGTTATCAACACCATCTTCTTCACCTCCTGTAATACCTAATTCAATCTCGATAGTCATACCGATTTTGTTCATTCTTTCGAAATAAGCTTTACAAGTTGCTAAGTTTTCTTCTAAAGGCTCCTCAGAAAGGTCTAACATATGAGAAGAAAATAATGGCTTACCTGTTTCTTCGAAATGCTTTTCACCAGCATCTAATAATCCGTCGATCCAAGGTAATAATTTTTTAGCAGCGTGGTCAGTATGAAGAATCACTGGCACACCATAAGCTTCAGCCATAATATGTACATGCTTAGCAGCAGCTACAGCACCTAAAATTTGAGCTTCTTGACCTGCAAGACCAATACCTTTACCTGCACAGAAAGCAGCACCACCGTTTGAAAGCTGAATGATAACTGGAGAGTTAACTACTTTAGCAGCTTCTAAAACACCGTTAATTGAATCAGTACCAACAACGTTTACTGCTGGAATTGCAAAACCGTTTTCTTTTGCTACTTGAAATAACTTTTGTACATCATCACCAGTAACAACACCTGGTTTTACTACATCTAAAACTTTTTTCATCGTGTCTTTATTTATAATAATTTAGAGACCTTCCTGTTAAATATGCAACAGGCAACATATATTAATTAACTTATTTTCTTCTTACCTATAATTTCTGATAAGCAATACTCTGTTTATGAATTAATAAACGGACAAAACTGACAGAAATCATATTTGTTGCGCAAAAGTACAAAATTATTAAGAAACTGTATATTAATTATAATTAAAATACACGATGCTTTATAGCAGAAAACATAATACGCAGCAATATTTAGTTTAAAAAGGATAACCTATTGCAAAATTAAAAGCTAAATCATCCCAAACAAAGGCCCGATTAGCAGGAATCCATCTCTCGCCTTTGGGTAAAACAGGGTCTTTTAATTTTACTCCCATATCCAAACGAAAAACAAAATATTTCATATCAAATCTTGCTCCTAACCCTGTACCAACAGCTAACTTTTCAACAAAACTGTTAAATGCAAACTTACCTCCTGGTTGACTCTCTTCTTCTCGAAGGTTATAAACGTTACCCACATCTAAAAAAACAGCCCCTTCAAGAGCACCAATTAATTTAAAACGATGCTCAATATTAAACTCTATTTTAATATCACCAACCTGATTGTAAAAACTCAAACTATCAGAACTAAATGAACCAGGCCCTAAACCGCGAACAGGCCATGCTCTAATACTATTTGCCCCTCCCGAAAAATAACGCTCTTCAAACGGCAATACATTTAAATTACCATATGGAAAACCAACACCTATAAACATTCGGTAAGCTATACTATTTACAGAATTTACGTATTGATGGTAGCGCAAATCGATATCTCCTTTAATGAACTGAGCATAACGAATTCCTAAGACTTCGTAATATCCCTCCTCTTCTTTATTTAAGAATGAATGCGCTACTAAGTCAAATATATTTCCACCTTCGCTAAAATTAAAGTTCGCGTATAAAAAGTTTTTACGGACACCTACTTGTTGCTCATTATAAACGATTGAATAAGATAATCCTCCTATTAAGTGATCTTGATAAGAGTACTGCAAATAAGTATCCTTAATTTGATCCCAAAAATCGGGATGTAATGATTCTGGAGGAATTACCACATAATTAAGCCCGAATGGCGTAAACGAATGAGAAACATACTTATTTCCCTTCCAAAGGTAACCAATTCGTGCATTGGCGATAGTTCTAGTATAATCTGGTCTGCGCTGATAATTATAAGAGGCAGAAAGAGATGTTTTAGGGTTATAACGTTTCCTAAAACTTGAAACTTTAAATGGCATCCAAAATTTAGGGAAAATAATACGCGTTTCAGCACGTACTTCAACTGTATTAAACCCTTCTTTTTCCCTTGTTTGTTGATTTTGAGCTGAAGCACCAAAATTAACATTAAGCTCTTCAGCCCCCTTAAAAATATTTTTGTTTTGATACTTAATATTCCCCCCAGCTCCAAGGTTACCCGATGAATTTATTCCTTCTATTTCCACAGCATACGATTGTGGCTTGGCTGGCACTAATTGCACATTACATTGCAACCACTTAACATCACCTTTCGCAGTATCCGGAGCCTGAACCTCCTGAAAGCTCACATTAATAAATCTATAAATACGTAGACTTGATAGTAAACTATGGGTTCTTTTTACCAAGCTGGCTTGATAAGTTTGTCCTGGAATTATGTAATTGGAATTGTAAATAACTTCAGGTTTCACATTCATTTCACCATCATGCAGAAAGTAAAGCCCTTTGTATTGTAGAGTATCAAAGCCTGCAAAATATTCATTTTGATCTTTAACTACTTTCTTAGGATCAACTCCTAGTCTGAAATAAACATCTTTTATATTATAGGTTGGATGATTATAGAGAGAATCCTCACCATTTGTTATTTCTAAGCGCGCTTTACTGATAACTAAGGAATCGTTTACTAAATAGTTACCCAAAGTTGTATCTACCTTAAAATGGATGGCTTCCTTAGAAAAACCATAATAACCATTCTCTTGCAAATATTTTGTAATTCGATCCCTTTCAGCATCGTGCAATGTCACATCAAAAGGCGACCCATTCTTAAGCAAACTGTTTAGCGAATCTGATTGCACCAAGGCTTCAATCTCAGCATCGTTGCTTTGAACTGCAAAATCATTTACCTTAAATTGTTCGCCTGCATTTATATCGTAAATAACCTTTAGCTTTTTAGCGCGTTTCTTTTTAACACTGTCAACTACTACTGAATGATAATACCCTTTATTACGCATATAAATAGATAACTGATCAGTAGTTTGATCTGCTAAAAAACTATCGTATACAACAGGAGCTTCACCAGAAGACTTTAATTTTTTGTTAATCCACTTTGAAGAATCCTTCCCTGCTAAATTATACAACCACAAGTGAAATTTAAGTCCTCCTAAAATTGTTACATTAGAGTGCTGCTTAATAAATGGTTTATAAGCATCCTTGGAAATACCCTTTGCCGTATTTTTAACCTCTACTTTAGTTAACAAGTAAGATCCATCAGGTACATTTCGTGTAGATTTACATCCAACTAAAATTAAAACTGAGACTAAAACAATATAAACTCTAAAACTTCTCAATGGTTAATTTGAAATATTTATTTTTGCAATACATAACAGGGCACTAAAATACTATAACATTTAGGCATTCTTATAAAATATTACACCAAAATTGTATTTAGGTTCATTAAATATGAAACATCAAAGAACACCATCAATTCTGAAGCAATATTTTAAAAAAGAAAACAGTGTGATACAGAATGCTTACTTGTTTATAAACAGCTATAAATACTAAAAAAATGATTACAAATAATCAGATAAAACTAATTAACTCACTAGCCAAGAAAAAACACAGAGATGCAAATCAACTTTTTATTGCTGAAGGTGATAAGTTAGTTTATGATTTATGTGTTAACAATCATCCAATTGAACATATTTATGCGACTTCTGAATGGATTCATTCACATTCTATATCTAGCTCAATACCAATTTCAGAAACCAACAATCAATATCTGAAGAAGGTAACACAACTTAAAACGGCACCGCAAGTTATTGCCCTTTGCAAAATTAAAGAAGATACTACTGATAAAATTGACCTTAGTAAAGAGTTGGTTATTGCCCTAGATAATATCCAAGACCCTGGGAATCTGGGTACCATTATTAGATTGGCTGATTGGTTTGGCATTAAGCATATTATTTGCTCAAATGAGACTGTAGATGTTTATAACCCAAAAGTTGTTCAAGCTACAATGGGTGCCATAGCCAGAGTCAACACCAACTACACCGTACTCACAAAATTTTTAGAAGATATTAAGGAAGATATTCCTGTGTATGGTACTTTTTTAAATGGCGATAATATATATCAGTCTAAATTAAGCACCAATGGTATTATTGTGATGGGTAACGAAGGACAGGGCATCAGTTCTGAAATTGCTCAGTTAGTGAACAAGCGCTTATTAATACCCAATTTTTCGGATACACAGAATACTTCTGAATCGCTAAATGTATCTATGGCCACTGGCATTACCTTATCTGAATTCAAACGTAATTTATCTCATTAAATAAATAAGCTTCTAAGTTGTTTTGTCTATAGTCAACAACTTAGAGGCTTATTAACTCTGCTCCGTGTGTTTCAATTATTTCAAAGCGATGCGGTAAACTACTTAACGGACACAACACGATACTTCCCCTTACTACGTATGTAAATAAGAACTTCAGCATTGGTATTATTACAAAGCTGATGAACGCCACCACCTGTTGATGCAAAATAACTCCCGGGAGATAAAAGTTTCTCTGAAGTTTGTGTTTTAGATGAATAGCCGGGCTCCCCGTTTATTACCACAGCTTTAAAACTTTCTTCTGCTGAAATAACTTTTCCTTTAAATCCTGCGGGCAACTTTATTAGTGAGCCATTCAAATCGCTTACTGCCTCATCCCATAAAAATGTGACCTGAGCGGTATTATTTGTGTTAGTTTCTGACTGAACCCACTCTATATCTGCTGCATTCAGCCATACTAAATTCGACTCCTCTACATTCACAGGACGCTCTCCACTATCAAAATGCTCCTCTTCGGGTAAAACCAAATAAGGACCTTCTTCAATTTCTATGTAAGCCAAAGTATAATTACCTTCTGCAGCTGTTATGTGTACTTCACCTTTAGGTTGTGTCCAAAACGACCCAGCTGGCATCCACATTTTTGCAGCTTCAGGATCATCGTTATGCAACACCCCACTAATAACAACACCACGATATGAGACATTATGAATATGAGGTGGCGATGAAAATCCATCATTGGGTTTTAGCAAAAATCCAGTGGCTTCCGTGCCCTTTCTATCCCCCCACAGGGTACCTGCTTTTGGAGCTAGATCACCTCGTTTTGGATTCAGGTGCGTCCACTCCACATCAGAAGCCAATACCAACTCATAGTTTGCTGTGTCAATTGGTTCTTTACTATCTTTTGTTGCATTATTGCATGAGCTAAATAATGCCAAGACTGCAAAAATCTGTATCAATTTCATACTTAATCATTAAAAGTTTATTGTCAAAAGGGTCAATATTCGATTTGGATTCATTCTCATCAAAACATTCCCATATTATAAGTAACACAAACATAGGCACTATGTTGATTCCATAAGATGTAAGAAAATGGGTAATTATTGTATAAAACATGGATAAATACGAACTACTAATAACAAGCTAAGATTTCAAATAGTATGAATATTCGCCTTAACTTATCTATTTTTGTGCAATACATAGTTTGAAATAATATGAATGGAATGGAAATACTCCTAAATCCGGTTGTTGTAGCAGTTATTGTTATGATAATACTGTGCCTAGCGCGCATGAATGTAATACTCTCGCTAATTATTGCGGCTTTAGTTGGAGGTGCTATGGCTAATAAATCGCTTGAGGAATCCATCAACCTGCTTATTCAAGGCATGGGCGATAATGCCAAAACAGCATTGAGCTATCTTTTATTAGGCGCTTTTGCTGTGGCCATTGAAAAAACAGGTGCAGCATTATTGTTAGCGCGCAAAGTAACCCAAATTACCAAGGGCAAAAAAGGAATTCTTCTTTTAGGCATTACCTCTCTTGCTTGCGCTTCTCAAAACCTTATCCCCGTTCACATTGCCTTTATTCCTATTGTGATCCCTCCCCTTTTGCACCTTATGAATAAAATGAATCTTGATAGAAGAGCTGCTGCCACCGCACTTACCTTCGGCTTAAAGGCTCCGTATATTATGATACCGGTTGGTTTTGGCTTGGTATTCCATAACCTTATTCAAGAACAAATGACCGCAAACAAGCTTGCCATAGAAACCAATCAAATTTGGAAAGCCCTTTTTATTCCGGGCTTAGGAATGATTGTAGGGCTATTATTTGCTCTATTTATAAGTTACCGTAAAGCCCGAGTTTATAAAAACATCCTCCCAAACGAAGAAAAGGAAGAAGAGTTGAAATTTGAGAAGAAACACCTATTCACATTATTGGCGGCTATTATTGCCTTTGTGGTTCAGTTGATAACTGACTCCCTTGTTTTAGGGGCCATTGCCGCACTCATAACCATGTTTGCCACTAGGGCAATAACTTGGAAAGTATTAAACGAATCGGTGAACGGCGGTATTGCCATGATGGGATTTGTGGCCATTGTAATGCTCGTAGCTGCTGGTTTTGGTAATGTAATACGCGAAACGCAAGGGGCAGGACAATTGGTAGAAGCCATACAAAGTAGCATTGGACATAGCAAAGTAATTGCTGCTACGCTTATGCTGGTGCTCGGTTTATTTTTAACCTTAGGTATTGGCACTTCATTTGGAACTGTGCCTATTTTAGCAGCTTTATTTTGTCCCTTGGGAGAGTCCTTAGGATTTTCAACCATGGCTATTGTTGCGCTATTGGGTACAGCCGCTGCCTTGGGCGATGCTGGTTCTCCAGCTTCGGATAGTACCTTGGGACCTACTGCCGGACTGAACGTTGATGGACAGCACGATCACATTTGGGATACCTGCGTACCAACATTCCTGCATTTCAATATTCCGCTTATTATATTTGGAGTAATTGCTGCCTTGGTATTATAAATCCTGATCAAAACTTAACTTCAATTAAAAACCGATCAATCTTCTATGGAAATAAATACAAAATCGCCCCTTGACGATAAGGCTACAAAACTAAAATATCAGTTTATCATCAACTTTGGAAAGGCGGCGCATGCCTATGGTTCATCTTCCATTAGGTTGGAGATATATCTTGGGAGATTATCTGATGTTTTAAAAATAGATGGCCATTTTAGAGTTACCCCAAATCAACTTATTTTTGCTTTTAACGAAGAGGATAAAATTGGCCAGACTACTCACCTATCGTCTGTTATTAGTGGCAGCTTCGATATGCACAAATTAGCTAAGCTTGATGAGCTTGCGAGTGAGCTTGATACCGGTGAAATATCCATTGAAGAAGCTTTTAACAGACTTAAGGAAATACAAAAACTAAAAAACCCATTTGGATATAGTTGGACCGGACTGAGTTATATTTTTGCAGGAGTTGGTTTCGCAGGAATTTTATCTGGCAGCTGGATGGATGTGTCATTCTCGGGATTAATGAGCTTAATTGTTTATGGCATTGTACTGATTTCTAAAAACTCGAAAGAGCGATGGGCCAGCTTAATTCCTATAAGTACGGCCTTTGTGGTAGCTGTGCTATCTGTATTGTTAAAACACTTCTTTATTAGTGAGCTCAATTATATTGCCGTAACCTTATCGGCTATTATTATTCTAATTCCAGGTTATTCGGTAAGTATCGGCATTTCTGAATTAGTGAATAGTCATGTCATATCGGGCTTAACCAATCTGATTAATGGTCTCGTTTATTTATTAAAACAATTTGTAGGCGCATGGGTCGGTTTCACCTTAGTGTTGGCATTTATAAATGTAAACCCTGCCGTTGCACAACCCATTGATCCCATTTGGATGTGGATGCTCATTCCAATATTAATTATAGCATTGCCAATAGTATTTCAAACTTCAGCCAACGATTTTGGATGGGCCATACTCTCCTGTACCATTGCCTATTTAGGTTTTCTGTTTGGGAGCGAGCTTGGAGATAACAACATAGGCGTTCTCATAGGCTCCGTTTTAGCAGGAATTTTTGCCAATACTTGGGAGTGGAAAACTAAAAAACCTGGCTCAATTGTATTGCTTCCGGCAATTATGATACTTGTGAGTGGTAGTATCGGATTCCGAGGACTTGTTTCGGTGGCTCAAGGAGACGCAGATGGTACTGCGCAATTTCTCGAAATGTTTATTATTGCTGCCACCTTAGCGGCAGGTTTTATTATTGCCGATGCTTTAATTAAACCTAAATACAATCTGTAAATTATTCCCTTTCGATAGTATTTTTTAAGCCAAAAGCAGGCTTGTGATATGGGTATTACTTTAATAATAATTATAATTGTTCCGCAATTAATCATAAGCCAATACAAATGAGCAAAATTCTAATTTTAGATATAGAAACAACGGGCTTTCAGAACCAAGGAGGAAGCATAGTAGAAATAGGCATTGTTGAATTATGCCTTGAATCGGGAAATGTAAAAACAATTTTTGATTCACTTATGCGTGAGGATATTTTAACAGCCAAACACCGCGAAGAACCAATGGGTTGGATTTTTCGCAACTCTAGCCTTACAGTTGAAGAAGTGCGAGATGCTCCACTAGCCAAAGATGTACTACCACAGGTGCAAGACGTTTTAAACCAATATCCATTGGGATGCACGGCCTATAACAAAAACTTCGATTTTGGCTTTCTAAAAAGCCGTGGTTTAAAAATTAAAGAACTGCCCTGCCCTATGATACTATCAACCGATATTTGCCAGTTGCCCAACAAAAATGGCTACGACAATTACAAATGGCCATCGGTTGAAGAAGCTTGGAAACACTTTTTCCCAACACAACCATACAATGAATTACACCGTGGTGCCGATGATGCCAAACACGAGGCTTTAATTGTGTACGAATTGTATAAGATGGGTGTATTCGAGTTAAACTAGATAAACGCCCACATTTCAGCAAGGCTAAACCATTACTCACTTCAGGGGTTCTATTAAGGAATATTAAAACCCTGAGACTATGTTTAAGATTTTTAAAAAGAAAACAGAGCTTGAAAAACTCGAAAGCCAATATCATAAACTTTTAAAGGAAGCGCATAGCTTATCTACCACAAACAGAAAGCTAAGCGATAACAAATCGGTTGAAGCAAATCAAGTATTGGCAAAAATTGAGGCCTTAAAACTAAATAGCTAGCTTATGGGGTTTTATCAATTTAAAAGCAGTCAGTATTTTAATAATAGCCTCGATGAGCTGTGGGAATTTATCTCAAACCCTCGCAACTTAAAAACCATTACGCCCGACTATATGGGCTTTGATATACAAACCGAGGATTTGCCCGAGAAAATGTACGAGGGTATGATAATCAAATACAAAGTTTCGCCGGCACTTGGTATTAAAACCACTTGGGTAACTGAAATAACCCATGTAAAACACCAACATTATTTTGTTGACGAACAGCGGATGGGCCCTTATAAGGTATGGCATCACGAGCACTTTTTAGAACCTGCTGGTACCGGCACCATAATGCGAGATATAGTTAGCTACCAACCGCCGTTTGGTATTTTAGGAAACCTAGCAAACACAATCCTCATCAAGAGAAAACTGAACGAAATATTCGACTACCGCTCCATGGCTTTAAAAGAGCGATTTCCGCAAGAGTAGTTCCTAGCCAATAAAAAAGCGATACTGTAGTGAAAGGGTTTATTTTACTTCCACGAATCAGGAATATCGTTAAAGTTTTCCAATTTTGTGCATCCTCTAAAACAAAACGTTCCACTTGCATTGGTATCGTCCCATAAGGTAGGCGCATTTCCTTGTAGGTTAGTGCAATCAGAAAAAGCAAGATTATAGACGCCTTGTTCTATATTATCGAACAATTGATTTGGAATGCTTTGCAGTTTATCACAATATGAAAAAGATGAGTAAAAACGTTTGGCATTTATGTTATTAAGGAATAATTTTTCAGGGATGACATGTAAATTATGATTTTGTGAAAACGCGCCCTCAAAATTCTCAGCTGAAATATTATGTGTAAATAATTCTTCTGGAATAGTATGAATATTACAAGCATAAAAAACATTGCTAAAGTCTGTAGCATTTACATTTGTCTTGAATAAATCTCCAGGAATATCGGAAAGCATTGTACAGCCCCAAAAAGTTTTCCTAAAAGCATTTATATTACTTGTATACGATAAAAAATCGTTAGGAAGCGAGCTTATCTTTGTATTATTTTTAAAGGCTATACTATTCAGTTGAGGTGAGTTTTTTAAACACTCATCAGAAACAGATTGTATGTTTGTGTTATTAACAATTAAATTTTCGATATCAGAAACAACAATTAATTCTTTCAGTTGCTTACTTTCCAGTGCTAATAATTTAGTTTGCTCGCTATCGTATTTTCCCTTAAATACGATATGTTGCTCCTCATTATCTACTGATTCTATAATTATTTCTTTGGTGGGTTCATCAATTCTAATTTCTCTTTCGTCATTAATAGAAATTACACCGTAAAATCCAGGCATCTGAAGTTTTAAGTCCTGATAACTTCGTTCGGTTTTTATTTCTAATAATATACTATCAGAGAAATCGACATCCGTGATTTTATCAGAACAAGAAATGCAACTAAATATTGCAAGAAAAAGAATAATTATTGGTCTCATATTATGTTTTCGCAGCAAATTCAATAAACGTGCCACCAAAACAAACTTCGATACTTTACCATCAACTTTAGTGTAAGCTGTGCAGAAAAGCAATTAATTAAATGCTTAGATTTCTCGCACTGCCTTAAGATTCCTTCGTGCCTCGGAATGACGAGAGGCGTACGGTATTGCGTCATCGCGATGCAAGAAGCGATCTCAAGGAGAGCTGCAAAGTACACCAGCTTACAAGAACTACCCAGCACTAAACCAGCTCTATCGTTTAGATACACGCAGTGCGTGCAACATAATATTTTATAGTATATATGCTAGATTTTTTATAATGCAGTATTATCTTAGATGCCTAGTAAAGAGTACAACAGATAAAAACCTCTTTCCTTAATTTACTATGAAAACAATTAAACCTTTATCTCTAATTATCATGCAATTAACAAAAATCCTACTTGCATTACTTCTATTGTTATTAATTACTAACTGTAATAAAGATAACACACCTGCAACAGAAGAGGCTGATATTGAAAACAACACAGATGAGTCAAACGAAGAAAACAGTACTGATGATCCCGATTCTGAAAATAACGATGACGATGACGGTAATGAAACAGATACGGAAGACATTATACCGCAGCACTATTTAAATTTAATAACAGGACTATTATTAATTGGTGAAGATGGTAACCCACAATCATTTGTAGGTAATTATTCAAACAAAGATGCGATTCAAAAGCCAACCGAAAGTAATGATATGACTAGCAATGCCATATCCATTTATCCAAATCCTTATCTAGACTATTGCTATATACAAACTCCTGCTGACCTAAAAAATATTTGGTTTGTTAAAGGGGAGCGAACAAACGAGTTTAATAATGTAGATTTTAGCAATATAGCTATTGACACTACAAATCTATCGGTATCAACAGAACTTCTTCTTACTGATATTCCTAAAGGGAACATCATATCTTTAAACACCTCTAATCTTGAAGAAGGTTTTTATAAGGTTATTATGGAAACTGAAGACAATGAACTTGTATGGTTTAGTACTTATAAAAAAGACGTCTCTTCTGAGAATCCAATACCTGAATGGTATGAATATTGGAATTAAAATTTAACATTTCAATTCAACCAACAAAACTCCGGTCACCCCCTGCGTTAGCGATTGCAGCGACATCCTTTGCAAGCCCATTATGGCGAGTAAAGATATAGCGTAAAGCGCGGCCCTTTAGGGAACGCCCTTATAATACCAAAAACATCATCGAATGATTGGTATAAATAGGAAAAGGACTACTCAGAAAACTGAATAGTCCTTTTGCATTGTCGATTTACACTATTATTATATTATTTAAACCATAAGGGCAGTTTAGAAACTAAAACCCACTTTTATAGATGGCATTACATCTTGAAAGAATTCGGTAAAATAAATTTGTGGTTCTATGTAGATATGCTTGCTTAACGATTTACGAACGCCAAACTTAAGGGTATTATCCTCATACATGTTGCCTTGTTTGTTGGTTAAATATCCCAACTTAAAGGTGTAGGCATTGGTTTTGTCGGGGTCTTTTGAGAAGTCGCGTCGATAGCCAATGCTCGCAAACTGATTAATATTTCGCTTATCAGGATTTGAAAAGTCGTATTGCCATTCGTAATAAATATTATACGTGTTCTTTCTAATACCTTTCTTGTTAAACGATAGTCCCATGGCTAATTCAAAACTAGCTACCCAAGCATTCTTAACACTTTCTAATCCGGTATTACCACTCAGAATAATTTGATCTCCGGGGTACTTGTTGGCCTCGTATTGTCTTTTATAACTGTTATCATCACTCACCGAGTAATGCAATTTGGCAATATGTTTGCCACCATAATCTTGATCTTTATTGTTTTTAATATCTGCCATTAATTGGTTTAATACGCCTAACAATTCGTCATCAATTATTTGATGCAACTGCTCAATGGTATCGAATTTCAGAATATAAGTATAGGTTTTATTACTAAACTGAAGCTGGTGCTTTTGTAGGTAATAAATATTGGCATCAAAATTCTCTGAAGAAATGATTTGTTCTTCAACCTCCTTGTTATTAATCAGTAATTGGTGCGAGCTTTCTCTAACAGAACTATTGGTACTTGTGCTGCTTAATATTTGTCCATCCATTTCTTTTATGGTAAATGAAGTGGACGATTGCTTCATAATTTCCGATAGGTTTGATGTTTGGTAATAACGGAAAAAGCGGTTAATATTTTGGGCTATACAAGCGGTATCAACATTGTGCTTGTAAATGTCTTCGCCCTTTATTTCAACGGCTGCTTTATTGGGTAGCGTAATTTTTACTACATCGTTTTTTGTTGAGGCAGCGCTCAATTGCACCAAGCCTATCAACAGGCTCAGGGCAATAAATATTCGTGGTTTATTTTGCATTTTGTTTTTCTTTATAAACGAATTCTTCCACTTGCAGGCGCCTTGCTTATAGTTGATTTCGATTTGTTAAATATTACGAGTTTTACTTTATTTTTTTCTTGCGATGATGAAATAGCATTCTCTTTATCAGGATTTAAAGACGCTACCAAAGCCGCTTCGTTAATTTCTAAGCTTACATCTTGCTTAACTTCGGCTTGCTGATATACCAGTAAACTACTGCTTAATGCGGCTAAGCTATCTTCGTACTGCTTTAAGGCTTGTTTACTATTGCTTAACTCCACTTGCATATGAGCAAGTGCATTTACCGATTGTTGGTATTCATTTTTAAGTGTACTAAGTTCTTCGCTAGCCTCATTAACATACACCTGCTTCACAATTGTTTTTACAATGGTATCTGTTACTATTTGTGCCATGGCTTGTTGCTTTACTGGTAAAGCTTCTGCTGATTTTGCGTTATTTTGCAAAACTTGTATTTGGTGTGCCATAGCCGTGGTGCTCTGTGCCAATTGGGCATTACGGTATTCTGAACGGCCCCATCCGCCAAGCAAAAAGAAGATGATTATGGCAACTGCTATTTGTTGCCAAGTAATGCGCGGCTTAGCACTATGGCCTCCATCATTTATATTTTGCCAAACTAAGGCTTTATCAAATCCAATATCTGAAGACTTTTCGTCCCATGCCTCAACTTGCTGTCTAATTTCTTGTTCTGCGGACTTCTTCATATCTAATTTCTGTTTTATTAATCATTTGCTGCAGTTGTAATCGTGCCTTTCGCAATTGCGACTTAGAGGTATTTACTGAGATGTCGAGCTTCTGGGCAATCTCATCGTGTTTAAATCCCTCAATTACATACAGGCTAAAAACGGTTCTATATCCATCGGGTAATTCAAAAAGCATTTGCATTAAATCGGCTTCTAGCAGGGCCTGATCGGCACTGATGGTATCTTCAGCAATTTCTTCAATTAGTTCTAACTCGGCGTAAAACACCTTTCTTTTTCGTAACTCCATTAACGATTGGTTAATGGCCACCTTCTTCATCCACGATTTTAGTACTACTTCTGTTTCGATATCGGTATCTGCCAGTTTCTCAAAAATATTTACAAAAGCTTTTGACAAAACCTCGTGCGCATCATCGCGGTTGGCCATATAACGATAGCAAACGCGATAGAGAAAATCTCCATACATTTTAAACAGCTCGTGCTGAGCTTTGTGTTTTTTCTTTTTTAAATCTCGTAAGAGCTTCTTCACTATTAAGGTTTTTTTGCTTTGCTTACTTTAAGAATGCAGACTGAAAACAAAAGGTTGCCTGAAAGATATAAAGTTTACATAAAAAGCTGCTTTTGTAATGCACATATGACACACCAAAAATCCGATTACACAAAAACCTGACAGTGACAATGTAATTCTGACAGTGTTTTGATAGTATTATGGCACAAAAAGCACTTGGCACAGTTTATGAAAAAACCATACTCGTAAATTTTAAATATTTAAAACTTAAAAATATGTCAACATTAAAAGGAAAGATTTTAGCTGGAAAGATCTTAGTGAAGCCACAAGCGGCAGAAACAAAAACTGCTAGTGGAATTATTATTCCTGACTCGGCAAAAGAGAAACCGCAACAAGGAGAAGTTGTATTGGTAGGTGCCGAAAAAAATGATGAGAAAATGGAAATCGCTGTTGGCGATGTAGTTCTTTATGGCAAATATGGCGGTACTGAATTAAACATCGACGGAGTAGATTACCTACTTATGGCTCAATCAGACGTATTATTTATTAACTAATCAAGCATCTTTAAAATATAAAGAAAATGGCTAAAGAAATTAAATTCGATATTGAAGCTCGCGACCTACTTAAACAAGGTATTGATGAGTTGGCTAACGCAGTAAAAGTAACATTAGGTCCTAAAGGTCGTAATGTAATCATCGACAAAAAATTCGGACCTCCAGCTATCACTAAAGATGGTGTATCGGTTGCTAAAGAGATTGAGTTAAAAGACCCGTATGCAAACATGGGTGCGCAAATGGTTAAAGAAGTAGCTTCTCGTACAGGTGATAACGCTGGTGACGGAACAACTACTGCTACTGTATTAGCACAATCAATTGTTAGCGTTGGTTTAAAAAACGTTACTGCTGGTGCTAACCCAATGGAGCTTAAAACAGGTATCGATAAAGCTGTTAAAGTTGTAAAAGAGAGTATTGCTGCTCAATCGGAAGTGATTGGCGAGCACAACGAAAAAATAGAGCAGGTTGCTAAAATTTCGGCTAACAACGATGCTGAAATTGGTAAACTAATTGCTGAGGCTTTTAAAGCGGTTACTAAAGAGGGTGTTATTACTGTTGAAGAGGCTAAAGGTATTGAAACTACTGTTGAAGTGGTTGAAGGTATGCAGTTCGACAGAGGTTATATTTCTCCTTACTTTGTGACTAACACAGAGAAAATGGAAGCTGAATTAGAGAATCCTTATATCTTAATTCACGACAAAAAAATCTCTACAATGAAGGATCTTATGCCAGTACTTGAGCCAGCTGCTCAGTCGGGTCGTCCTTTATTAATTATTGCCGAAGATATTGATGGCGAAGCATTGGCTACTTTAGTGGTAAATCGCTTACGCGGATCGTTAAAAATTGCTGCTGTTAAAGCTCCAGGTTTTGGCGACAGAAGAAAAGAAATGTTACAAGATATTGCCATCTTAACTGGCGGTACTGTAATTTCTGACGAGGTAGGTTTAACGCTTGAGCAAGCTACATTAGAAATGTGTGGTTCGGCTGCTAACGTTACTTTAGATAAAGAAAACACAACTATCGTAAACGGTATTGGTGCTAAAGAAGCTATCGAAGACAGAGTAAATCAAATTAAATCTCAAATCGAGAATACTACTTCTGATTACGACAAAGAAAAGTTACAAGAGCGTTTAGCTAAGTTAGCTGGTGGTGTTGCTGTACTTTATGTAGGTGCTGCTTCTGAGGTTGAAATGAAAGAGAAAAAAGACCGTGTTGACGATGCTTTAAGTGCTACTCGTGCTGCTGTTGAAGAAGGAATTGTTCCTGGAGGTGGTGTTGCACTTATCCGTGCTATCGACCAATTAGAAGGTTTAGCTGGCGATACTGAAGACGAAACTACGGGTATCGAAATTGTAAAACGTGCAATTGAAGAGCCATTACGTCAGATTGTTGCCAACGCTGGTAAAGAAGGTGCTGTTGTGGTACAAAAAGTTCGCGAAGGCGAAGGTGATTTTGGTTACAACGCTCGTATCGATGAGTACCAAAACTTCTTAGCAAGCGGTGTAATCGATCCTGCTAAAGTAACACGTATTGCGCTTGAGAACGCTGCTTCTATTGCAGGTATGTTCTTAACAACAGAGTGTGTTTTAGTTGATATCCAAGAAGACGAGCCAGCTGCTCCACCAATGGGTGGCGGAATGGGCGGAGGTATGCCTGGAATGATGTAAGCATAAACATCACATAATATATATAAGCCCCTGCAAACTCGTTTTGCAGGGGCTTTTTCTTATCATGCACCAAAAGCTTTAATAGACTTAAGCATTTGCTATATATTTTACACAATAATGTATATTACTCAATTACACTTTTCGGATCAATGTACTGACCATCTTTTTTAAGCTCAAAGTGTAAGTGCGGACCTGTTGATACACCAGAACTTCCAACGTATCCAACCGTGCTACCCTTTTTAATCTTTTGCCCTTCTTTTACAGCGTAGCTATTCAGCTGCGAGTAAAGAGATGAGTAACCGTTAGCGTGATCAACAATAATAAAACGCCCATGACCTTTACCAATCTCGTAATCCTGTTTTACAAATCGCACAGTTCCTTCTGCACTGCAAAGTACAGGTGTATTTAACGGTGCTACATAATCAACTCCGTTGTGCATTTTCTTTCGTTTGGTAATAGGATGAATCCTTTGCCCAAAGCCTGAAGAAATCCTGACCAGATTTTCTTTACGTATTGGCGCGCCAATGCTTTGCTTTTTAATCGCTGACGACTGCATATTTTTAGATGGAGCCACCACAATTTGCATAGGTATGGCTTGCTGAACTTTTTGCTTTTGCGTGTCGTTGCACTCGTAATAAGGCTTGCTAAAACGTGCCTTAGCTTCGATGTTGCGCATATGCTCAATACTTGTAGCTACTTCGCTAATAACTGCGCTAGCAATAGCATTTGGAGTATTTTGATCTTTTTTGAGAAAAATGATGGTCTCCGACTCATTGTTCTTGTAGAACGATTCTACCTGAGTGCGTACTTGTGAAACATCACTCTTTTGTCCGTTGATTAAAAGCGTGCCCTTGATATTAATATATATTGGCAGAACACTGTTCTCTTTTGCTGCAAGCTTTTCAACCATCAGAGTCCAATTGTCACTTTCTGTAAAGCTTGTATTGTCCGATATCAGAACATTTTCACTTCTGTTATCGCTTGGCCAATCAAGTTTTGCCAAATCCTCATGAATGACGATCTCTTGCTTTAATGTGGCCGATAGCATCACAATAAATACAGCAATAGCAATTGGAGCTACTACTAACAGCTTTTTTAATGGATTTGATTTATATGTTGTCATTTTTATTCGTTTTTTAATGAGTTTATAACTGAAAGGACTCATTAGGGGCGAATAACTTTGCTGGGCAGATTGCTGCAATACCAGCTTAAAATAGTCAGATACTGAATGACTGTTTATGCAAGCATCTTCGTCTGCCTGAAACTCATGAACCTCTTCTAAAGCCTTTCGATAAAAATATATAAAGGGATTCATCCAGAAAATAATCAGCAATACTTCCACAAAAAGCCTGTCAAACGAATGTTTGTGTTTGATGTGACTTAACTCGTGTGCAATAATGCTTTTACTCTCAGGCGATCGCAATACATTTGGGGAAATAAAAATATAACGAAAGAAAGAAAAGGTAATAGCGCGGTCAAATAAAACCAGCGTAAACGTTGAATAATTTATTTTATCATAGGCACATATATAATTATTAAGTTGAATGATGTGTTTGATAAATCTGAATATAAAAACACCCGATATCATTAATAAAAGAATCAGCCACCAGTACTGAAATACCGACGAATAATCTGACGCCGTTGTATTGATAGTTACAGCTTCATCGGTAAAAGCAAACTGGTTAATTGCCGACTGAAAATTATGAATGATATAAGCAGGACTTTCCTTTGAGCTTACAATTGTGAGCTTAATAAACGGAAAAACATAAGCAAAGCATAAGCAGAACAAGAGATAAAACCGATTCAGCTTAAAGAACGATTCCTTTTTGAAGCATAAATAATATATGCCAAAAAAAACACCTGAAGCCAATGTGCTTTTGAAGATATATATAGCCAATGGTTCCATTAATTTTTCTTTTTAGAGATTTGTTGATCTATCAATGCTTTTAGTTCCTCTAATTCAGAAACGGATAAGTCACTCTCTTTGGTAAAGAAAGAGGCAAATTGCTTTTGCGAATTGTTGAAAAAGTTTTGAATCAAGTTAGATAAATGCCCTTTGGTATATTCATTTCTCTTGAGCAGAGGAAAGTATTCGTTTACTTTACCATAAGTTTTAAAGCCAATTACTTTCTTCTTTACCAACACACGTACAACCGTTGAAACTGTTGTATATGCAGGGCGTGGCTCAGGATACTGTTCCACTATATCTTTTAAAAACCCTTTTTCAATGTTCCACAAGTATTGCATTACTTGCTCTTCTGCTTTCGTTAATTTCATTTCCCACAATGTTTGGAACAAATATAGAACTATAAATATAGTTATCAAATTATTTAAGTAGTTTTATAACTATTGAAATAGTTATATGCTATTAAGAGATATAAATATCTAATTAAGAGCAAGAACTTTATAAAATAACAAAGCACTAAGCATATACTTTCGGTTTCTTTAATTAAAGAATACTTAACTCGAGAGGGCTCAGACAGCCGTGGTAAACGATAAATCACTTCAATAATTGATCAATTCTGCTAAAAAGATAAACAACAACTAATGTTTCACTTTATACTAAACCAACAATAAAACTGAACATAAATTACCAATTATCGCTATAGTATATTATTTTTGAGAAATGCTTTTGAACCCTTTTTACAAACTACTGTTTAAAGCATAGACAAATAATTAAAACAGACAGAATATGAAATTTGAATTACCTGCATTACCATATGCACACGACGCTCTTGAGCCAATTATCTCAAAGCAAACTATCGAATTCCATTACGGAAAACACCACCAAGCATACGTTAATAACCTAAATAACTTAGTTGAAGGAACTGAGTTTGCTGATGCTGATTTAGAAACGATTATTAAAAAATCGTCGGGCGGAATTTTTAACAACGCTGCACAGGTTTGGAACCACACTTTCTACTTTGAAGCTTTTGCTCCAAAGTCAGGTGGCGAGCCCAAAGGTGCTTTAGCCGAGGCAATCGTAAAAGCATTCGGAAGCTTTGATGCTTTTAAAGAAGCATTCAACAAAGCGGCAGCTACTCAATTCGGTTCGGGTTGGGCTTGGTTAGTAAAAGATGCCAATGGCGATTTAAAAATAGTACAAACTGCAAATGCTGCTAATCCACTAACAGACGGATTAACCCCTGTATTAACATGCGATGTTTGGGAACACGCTTACTATTTAGATTACCAAAATAAGCGACCAGATTACATTGGTAAATTCTGGGATCTTATCAATTGGGAAGTAGTTGAAAAAAGATTTTAGTAAATAAATCAGTTGCAGCTCGGTAAAGTATCGGGCTGTAACATCTACATAAAACCTTTATAATTATGCTTAAAGATCTCATTCTACAAAACCGAAGCTACCGCCGCTTTGAACAAGACAAGGCTGTTAGTAAAGAAACACTTAGTGAATTAGTTGACTTAGCTCGCTTATCACCTTCTGCCCGAAACGCACAACCCCTTAAATACATTTTATCTTACAAACCCGAAACCAACAATATCATTTTCCCTCATTTAGGCTGGGCTGGTTACTTAAAAGATTGGAAAGGTCCTGAAGAAGGAGAACAACCTGCAGCTTACATCATAATGCTAAATGACACCTCAATAAGTTCTAATTTTTTTAGCGATAACGGAATTGCTGCTCAAAGTATTATGCTAGGAGCTGTTGAAAAAGGACTAGGTGGATGCATTATCGGTAACGTAGAAAGAGAAAAATTACAACGCAAATTAGATATTCCATCTGAATATAAAATTCTTCAAATACTCGCCATTGGAGTACCTAAAGAAGAAGTGGTTATCAAAGACCTTGACAAGTCTTATCAATACTGGAGAGATATAAAAGGCAAACACCACGTACCTAAAAGAAGTTTGGATGATTTAATTATAGACTTATAAATTTATAATGAGCCTCAACAAAAACTGTTGAGGCTTTGTTTTATCTTACAATAACACAGTAAACACATTAAGGCATATATTTCACAACAGCATTGAAAGTAGTATATTTGCCAACAATAGACACCATAAACATATTACTATGAGATTCTCAATTCTAATTTTACTAGGCTTACTTTTTATATCAAATAGCATATTTGCACAGGATACTAATAAAAACTCTCAATTATTTAGGGGTGTTATCATGGATAGCGACAGCACTGAAAGCATAGCTAATGCCAGATACATTATAAACGATAAAGAAACACACATAACAAATAGAAGTGGGGAATTTATCTTTTTAGCTGAAAAAGGAGATATTATTAAATTTACCCATGTGGGCTACAAACCACTTTATTTGCAGGTTACAGACTCTATGAAAAACAACAAGTTTTTAACGGGTGTGTTTTTAAGTAAGGATACTATTCAACTATCTGAGGTTGTAATTATACCTCAAAACCTTAACCCAAATGCAGTAGCAAGAAACCTACCGCTTATGACCACTAACGATATGATTACAGCTCAAAATAACTTAAACAGATCTGCTTATCAGGCAAAGACAAGACCCGTAGAAGTATGGGATGCAGAAATGAATCAAAAAGGTTTTATAAAATCACAATCGGATAATATTGTTTACAAGCACCAATACCAACCCGACCAACTAGTTGCAGTAAGCAATACCGAAATAAATGCAGAACTAGAAAGACGCAGACTAAACAAAAAGAAATCTTCTAAAGCAATACATATTACTCAGGAGGAGTGGGAATTTTTAATTTCTACTTATAGAGAACGACAAAAACAACAATATAAGCACCTAGAAGAATAACACTTTTAGCATATATTCATAATATCATTTCATAGTATTTAAAATGGATTTTACACTTAACGGCAAAGGCGGATATACAAAAACAGAAAGTTACGATGATGAAACTACTAACAAATTAGTAGAGCATTATGCAGAAACGATCAAACTATTAGGAGAAGATGTAAACAGGGAAGGGTTAGAAAAAACACCGCTGAGAGTAGCCAAAGCAATGCAGTTTTTAACGCAAGGCTATCAGATGGATCCTGAAGAGATTATAAAATCTGCTATGTTTAAGGAAGACTACCAACAAATGGTGGTAGTTAAAGATATTGAGATATACTCGATGTGCGAGCACCACATGCTACCTTTCTTCGGGAAAGCTCACATTGCCTATATTCCCAAACAACATATTACTGGCTTAAGCAAGCTAGCACGTGTGGCGGAAGCTTTTTCTCGCAGATTACAAGTGCAAGAGCGACTTACTACTCAAATTAAAGAAGCTATTCAAAATACTCTTAATCCGCTAGGTGTTGCTGTTGTGATAGAAGCACAGCATATGTGCATGCAAATGAGAGGTGTTCAAAAACAACATTCGGTAACAACCACTTCTGACTTTACCGGGGCTTTCTTGAATAGTCATTCTACACGCGAGGAGTTCTTCAATATAATCGCAGGAAAACTGCATTAATCAGAATAAATAATTAAAATATACAAACTCAGTTCCTAAATGGTTCTGAGTTTTTTTGTATAAAAAAAGCCGGTTTGTAATAACAAACCGGCTCGTATAATATTATAATAATTACTTCTTTCTAACTGTAGGCCCTTTAATAACACCTCGCTCTGATCTCTTAATAAAGCTTAGAATTACCTCACGCTCTTCGCACTCCGGAATCTCAGCCTCAATCTGCTCTATTGCACTTGTGTTATTCAGGTTACTATTATAGAATATTCTATAAATCTGGTGAATACGATCTACTATATCTTTTGAAAATCCTCTACGCTGTAATCCTACAGTATTGATACCAAAATAAGTTACTGGCTCTCTACCTGCAATAACATATGGAGGAATATCTTTAGATATTTTTGATCCGCCCTGAACCATAACATGACTACCAATTGATGAAAACTGGTGTACTAAAACAGATCCACTTAAAATAGCAAAATCATCTATAACCACTTCTCCTGCAATTTGAGAAGCATTACCAATGATCACATTATTTTTTATCTCACAATCATGACCAATATGCGAATAGGCCATTAATAAGCAATTACTACCTACAACAGTTTTACCCTTTGAAGCAGTTCCTCTATTAACAGTTACACACTCTCTAATAGTAGTATTGTCTCCAATAATAGCAACAGTTTCCTCCCCAGCAAATTTTAAATCTTGAGGGATGGCACCAATTACAGCACCTGGAAATATATTACAATTTTTACCAATTCTAGATCCTTCAAAAATGGTTACGTTAGCACCAATCTTAGTTCCTTCCTCAATAACAACATCTTTATATATGGTAACAAATGGTTCTATTACCACATTCGGAGCTATTTTTGCTTCCGGGTGAATGTATGCTAATGGTTGTTTCATGTGTGTTTATTTTATTTCATCTACTAAATACAGATAACTACTAATGTAATGCTACCATACTATATTTAGCGAAAGCCTAATACTCAAATAAGTAATTTACAGGCTACATATCTATTAAATTCTTTATGCGTAAAATCTTCCTTCCGAAAAATCAGCTGCGAAAATAGTCTAAGTATCCCAATAAAAAAAATAAATACCCTTATTTACAGCTACTACAATCTCTTATATAACGAACATTGCAAAATACAGCTATTTATACTAAGCTTTATTTTTTGATACATTGGCCATAAATTCACCTTCAGCTACTACAGCGTCACCAACAAAGGCTACACCCTTCATATTAGCTACACCTCTACGCATAGGTGCTATTAATTCTAATTTGAAAATTACCGTATCTCCTGGAATCACTTTCTTTCTGAACTTGATATTATCCAATTTCATAAAGTAAGTAGAGTAGTTTTCAGGGTCCTCGACCTGATCTAAAACGAAAATACCTCCACATTGTGCCATTGCCTCTACTAAAAGTACACCTGGCATAACTGGCTCTGTGGGGAAATGTCCCTGAAAGAAAGGTTCGTTTAGAGTTATGTTTTTAATACCAACCACTGACTTACTAGATAAGTCGATAATTTTATCAACCAATAAGAAAGGGTATCTATGTGGTAAAGTATTACGTATCTTATTTATATCGTAAAGAGGTTCTTTACACGGATCATATACTGGAGCAACTGGTTTATTCTGAATCTTTTTTATCTCTGCTCTCAACACCTTAGCAAACTCAACATTCGATTGGTGCCCAGGTCGTGTTGCTATAATCTTTCCCTTAATTGGCATACCCGCTAAACATAAATCACCAATAACATCTAATAATTTATGTCGTGCTGGTTCATTTTGATGCACTAACTCAAGATTATTTAAAACACCAATTGACTTAACTTCAATATGAGGTTGATTAAATAAATCTGCTAATCGGTCTAATTCTTCCTGACTAACTTCTTTATCTAAAATAATAATCGCGTTATCAAGATCACCGCCTTTAATAAGGTTATGCTTCATTAGCATTTCAACTTCATGAAGGAATACGAATGTTCTACAAGCACTTACCTCTTTCTCAAAATCATCTAAAGACTCTAAACTAGCGTACTGACTTGCTAACAGTATCGAATTTGGATAAGATATTAAAGTATCAATACTGAAGCTATCATCAGGCAAGGCAACTAACTTTATGCCCCTCTCCTTATCTTCATATTCTATTCTTTCTTTAATAACAAAGTATCTTCTTTCTGCTTCTTGCTCAACTATTCCTGCATTTCTAATGGCTTCTACATAGAACTTAGAACTCCCGTCAAGAATAGGCACCTCTGGACCATTAACTTCAATTAAACAATTGTCGACACCCAGACCTCTTAATGCAGCCATACAATGTTCAATTGTACTTATACTGGCTTCCTTCTTTTTTAATACAGTTCCTCGCTCAGTAAATGCAACATTTTCAACAAGGGCTTCTATAATAGTTTGATCCTCTAAATCAACTCTTTTAAACTTATATCCATGATTCTCAGGAGCTGGATTAAGTACTAATGTAACTTCAACTCCAGTATGTAGTCCTTTCCCTTTTAGGGTTGCTTGTTTTGCTAAAGTTCTTTGATTCTCTATCATTATAAAGTCTTATTCTATTGTTAAGAATTAGTCTATCTGTATTTATTCTCCTTTTAATTTCTTAATCTCTTCTTTCAGAGATTTTAGCTCTTCAGCCATTTCAGGCAATCTTTTAAAATTAACGTAAGATCTATTAAATGATCTCAAGTCGAACGCTGCTGAACCCTTTATAACGGTTCCTTCCTTTTTAACATTACCAGAAACGCCAGATATCCCGGCTACATTAGTCCTATTTGCAACCGTTAAATGCCCTGCAACAGCAGTATGCCCACCAAACATACAGTTCTCTCCAATTTTTGAAGATCCTGCAACACCTGAAAGAGCAGCCATAACTGTATTTTTACCAAACACAACATTATGCGCTACCTGCACCAAATTATCCAATTTAACTCCTTGTTGAATTAAGGTTGATCCCATTGTTGCTCTATCAATAGTAGTATTGGCTCCTATCTCGCAATTATCTTCAATTACAACATTTCCTAACTGGGGTATTTTATCAAATTCATTATTCTGGTTAGGTGCAAAACCAAAACCGTCAGAACCTACAACAGCACCTGCATGTAAAATACAGTTATTACCAACCTTACAGTCTTTATAAATCTTAACCCCTGCATATAAAGTACAATTATCACCTATTGTTACATTATCCCCAATATAAGTGTTTGGATATATACTTACATTGTCACCTATAGTAACATTATCACCTATATATGCGAATGCCCCAACATAAGCAAAATCACCAACAGTTGCCGACTCAGATATAAAGCTAGGTTGTTCTATTCCCGTTTTCTTAGGCATCATTTCAGTATACATCCTCATAAGTTTTGCAACTGAACTGTAAGCATCTTCCACTTTAATCAAAGTACACTTAACTGGCTCATCAGGTATAAAATCATTATTTACAATTACAACCGAAGCTTCGGTATCATAAATATACTTTGTGTATTTAGTATTGGATAAAAATGAGATAGTTCCAGGTTTACCTTCCTCAATCTTAGATACATTACTGATTTCCACATCCGGGTTACCAACAACTTCTCCTTCGACTAACTCTGCAATCTGTTTTGCTGAAAAATTCATGTGATTTGTGTTTACTTTCATTTTATTAGGATGCAACTATAAGGAACTAATAGGCAGTTCTTTTAACTACATCAAAACTAAATGGACCTCTGAAATTTAAAGGGGTGCATTTAAATAATTAAATATGATACTTAAAGTATTAATTTCGTGCAAAGCTAAACATTATTTCCATTATTTTTAAAATTAAACATTGTCATTAATGACAAAAACGTCTTTAGGATAGCATAATATTTTCTTTTTTATATTATTTCCTAATACAGATAGTTTTAATATATCAGATGCCTCTGATATATCTTTCAATGCACCATTTGAGAAAAGTATTTCAATTTTATCCTTATTAACATTATAGGTATGACTCTCAACATTGTCAACTGCAACAAAATAATCAACCTCGGAATTATCTAGTTTGTATTTACGTTTTACTTCAGCTCTTATATTTGATATGATCTTAGTATCAAACGCTTCATTCTGTATAATTACTTTATGCAAATTCCTTGAAAGTAAAGACGACGCAAGTTTTGATAGTATAAAGTCATCATGATCAGACCAGACTTTAATGGCAGACATAATATCTGAATCATCAAGCAATGAAAAAGCATTTAAAGCCTTATTATCCTGCTTAAAATGATCTAACACAATTGTATTTCCCAAAAAATATTTTAGCGCAGGTGTAGCAAATAAAGGGCTGTTATTCATCATTAAAAACTTTGCTCTGCGTAAAACATTTACTAGCATACGCTCAGCAGCCACCGCAGTTTTATGTAAATACACTTGCCAATACATTAATCTACGAGCAATTAGAAATTTTTCAATTGAATAAATTCCTTTTGATTCAACCACAAGGTTATCATTACTAACATGTAACATTTTAATAATCCGGTCAGACCCAATTACGCCTTCAGAAACACCAGTAAAAAAGCTATCGCGACGTAAATAATCCAATCGGTCCATATCTAATTGACTACTTACTAATTGATGTAAAAACTTTTTAGTATAATTATTCTTAAAAATCTCAATCGCCAAATCCAGTTTTCCATCAAACTGATTGTTTAATTGATGCATAAAAAGTAAGGATATCTCCTCATGCGAAATACCTTGAACAATACTATTTTCTAATACATGCGAATATGGCCCATGACCAATATCGTGCAACAAAACAGCTAAATGAACTGAAATAGACTCCTCCTCTGTGATAATTATCCCTTTCTCTCTCAATATCAAAATTGCAGAACTCATTAAATGCATCGCCCCAACGGCATGTTGAAAACGGTTATGCATAGCGCCTGGATAAACTAATGAGGTTAATCCAAGTTGCTTAATGCCACGAAGCCTTTGAAAATAGCGATGTTGCAGAATATCGTATACAAACTCAAATGGAATTTTAACAAATCCGTAAACGGGATCATTAATGATTTTTAGCTTATTTAAAGAACTTTGCATATAACATTGAGGGTTATAGGTACTTGAACCCAATTATTAGTAGTAATCCACATTATAAAAATATTTAGTTAAACGATTTATAAATTTAGCGATTCAACAAGATAAATTTAAAAGCATAACAAATCAAATAAATGCCCTTTGGAAATTACGCTACAATTAGTTATCTTTGCAGCAGATTTAAAGAGAATCTAGGTGGTAGGGGGCGAGTGTCCCCTATTTTATTACAATAAATTCATGATAACCAGAGAAACAATTCACAATATAATTGAAGGTAAAATTACTGAAGACAATTGTTTTATTGTTGATATAAAAGTATCAGCTACAAATAAAATAATGGTCTTAATTGATAGCATAGAAGGGATTACCATTGATTATTGCATTCAGATAAGCCGATTAATAGAAGGTGAATTTGACAGAGAAGTTGAAGATTTTGAGTTGGAAGTTTCAACACCTGGTTTAGGTCAACCTTTAAAAGTACTTCCTCAATACATAAAGAATATTGGCAGGGAAATTGAAGTGATATTATTTGATGGTGCGCCATTCAAAGGAATATTGGTTAGTGCCAACGAAGATGATTTTACCGTTGAAGAAGAAAAAAAGGTAAAAATTGAAGGCAAGAAAAAAAAGGAAATAAAAACATTTAGTCATACATATAAGTTCGACGAAGTTAAATCGGTAAAATTAATTATCTCGTTTTAACCGATTGAAAACTAGAATACGATGGAAAACATAAATTTAATTGATACTTTTTCGGAGTTTAAAGAATTAAAGAGCATTGATCGTGCTACAATGATCAGAGTTCTGGAAGACTCTTTTAGAAGCGTATTAATAAAGCGCTTTGGAACAGATGAAAACTTCGATGTAATCATCAATACCGACAAAGGTGACTTTGAGATTTGGCGTAACCGCGAAATTGTAGCTGATGATGAATTAGAAGACGACAACCTTCAAATTTCATTATCTGATGCTAAAAAGATTGAAGATGACTATGAGGTTGGTGAAGAAGTAACCGATGAAGTTAGATTTTTAGATTTTGGAAGACGTGCTATTCTAAGTCTTCGCCAAAACTTATCGGCAAGAATATTAGAATTAGAAAAAGATAATATCTATCATAAATATAAAGATAGAATTGGTGACATCATTACTGGTGAGGTTTACCAAATTTGGAAAAGAGAAATTTTAATTCTTGATGACGAGGGTAATGAACTTATTTTACCTAAGACTGAGCAAATTCCATCTGATTTCTTTAGAAAAGGAGATACCTTAAGAGCTGTTGTAGTTAGAGTAGAAATACGAAATAACAACCCTCTGATTATCGTATCAAGAACATCTCCTGTTTTCTTAGAGAGATTATTTGAACTTGAAGTACCTGAAATTTTTGATGGTTTAATTACTATCAAAAAAATTGTTCGTATGCCAGGAGACAGAGCTAAAGTTGCTGTTGAATCATACGATGAACGCATTGACCCAGTTGGAGCATGTGTGGGAATGAAAGGTTCTAGAATACACGGTATTGTGCGTGAACTTAGAAATGAGAACATTGATGTAATTAATTATACAACAAATGTTCAGTTATTTATTCAACGCTCACTTAACCCTGCTAAAATTACAAGTATCAAACTATTTGAGGATGATAAACGTGCGCAAGTATACCTTCGTCCTGAAGAGGTGAGTTTAGCAATTGGTAAAGGTGGATTAAACATCCGTTTAGCAAGTCAGTTGACAGGCTACGAGTTAGATGTTTACCGTGAAACAGAAGAAGATGATGAAGACGTTAGCTTAGACGAATTCTCTGACGAAATTGAAGGCTGGATTTTGGATGAGATTAAAGCTATTGGTTGTGATACCGCAAAATCAGTATTAGACTTATCCGTAGAGGATTTAGTTAAACGCACTGATTTAGAAGAAGAAACAATAAAAGATGTAGTTAAGATACTAAGTTCTGAGTTTGAATAGGAGTTCAAATCTACTTAATATTTTAATAGTAATAATCGAGAAATTCATTAAGTCCCAATATGGCAGTTGGAAAAAGATTAAGCAAAGTCGCAAGAGAATTCAATGTAGGTACACATACCATTGTTGAGTTTTTACAAAAGAAAGGGTTTGATATAGAATTCAACCCTAACCTTAAGATTACTGATGCAATGCATCAGCATCTTGAGAGTGAATACAGTACAGATTTAAATGTACGTAAGAAATCTGAAGAGCTTACTAAGCAAAAGCCTCAAAAAGAGACTATTTCTATAGAAGATATCAGAGAAGATTTAGCTCCTGCTGAAAAGCCTAAAAAGGAAGAGAAATCTAAAGTTGAAAATATAGAGGTTCCTAAAAAAGAAGAGCTAAAAGTTAAAGGCAAAATTGATCTTGATCAATTTAACAAAAAGCCTAAGGCTGAAAAACCTGCTGCGCCAAAACAAGAAAAACCTGTTGAAGCTAAGCCTGTTGAAAAAGCACCTATTAAGGAAGAAAAACCAATAGAGAAACCAGCTAAAAAGGAAACACCTAAAGCTGATCCTCCACATATACCAACTGCCACAAAAAATGTTGAGGAGCCAAAGGTGCTAGGGAAAATTGATATTGACTCGATTAATAAGCCAAAAGCAAAACCTGCACCTAAAAAGGAAGTTAAAACAGACTCAAAGCCGGCCGCTGCTAAAAAGGAAGAACCAAAAGCAGAAAAGCCTAAGCAAAAAGAAGAACTTAAAACAGAAGTGGTTACCGAAAAATCAAAACAAACGCAAGCTACTGAAGGAGAAAAAGAAACGAAGTCAGATGGTGACGTTTTTAAACCTACTCAAGTAAAAAAACTGAGTGGTCCTACAGTTATTGGTAAAATTGAACTACCAAAACCAGCTGAAAAATCAGACAACGCGAATCAAAAGAAAAAGAAGCGTAAGCGCATTCGCAAAGATAAAGAACGAGTTAATGTTGGAGACAAGCAGGCTCAACAAGGCGGTGGAAACCAACAAGGTGGTGGACAGCGTCAGAGACCTCAAGGTGGAAACCAAGGTGGAGGAAACCAACGTAACAACAACAATAATAACAACCGTCGTAGACCTAATAATAATGTAGGTAGACCTCAAAAAAGACCTGTTAAGGCTGAAATTACTGAGGAAGACGTACAAAAGCAAATTAAAGATACTTTAGCTAGATTAACTGCTGGTAAAGGAAAATCGAAAGGTTCTCGTCACCGTAGAGATAAGCGTGATGCCGCTTACCAAAAGCAGGCTGAAGAAATTGAAAAGGCAAGCTTAGAAGAAAATATTATTCAAGTTGCAGAATTCGTAACAGTGTCCGAATTAGCAACGATGATGAATGTTCAGGTAAACCAAATTATTGCCTCATGTATGAGTTTAGGTTTATTTGTATCTATTAATCAACGCCTAGATGCTGAAACTATTACTCTAGTAGCTGAAGAATTTGAACACAAAGTTGAGTTTATTAGTGTTGAAACTGCTGAAGCAATTGAGGAAGAAGAAGAGTATGATGAATCATTAATGCTTGAACGTTCTCCTATTATTACAGTGATGGGACACGTTGACCACGGTAAAACTTCTTTATTGGATCATATCCGTAAAGCAAATGTTATTCAAGGTGAAGCTGGGGGTATTACTCAGCACATTGGAGCTTACTCAGTATCTTTAGATAGTGGTAGAAAAATTACTTTCTTAGATACTCCAGGTCACGAAGCCTTTACGGCGATGCGTGCGCGTGGTGCTTCAGTAACTGATATTGCAATTATTATTGTAGCAGCTGATGATGATGTGATGCCTCAAACAAAAGAAGCAATTAATCATGCTTCTGCAGCAGGTGTACCAATTGTATTTGCAATTAATAAGATTGATAAACCAGGTGCTAATCCTGACAATATCAAGAGTCAGTTATCACAAATGAACTACCTAGTTGAAGACTGGGGAGGTAAATATCAGTGTCAAGAAATTTCAGCTAAAAACGGTATTAATATCGATGAGTTACTTGAAAAAGTATTACTTGAAGCTGACCTGCTTGAATTAAAAGCTGTAAAAGAAAAGAAAGCTGTTGGTTCTGTAATTGAATCGTCATTAGATAAAGGTAGAGGTTATGTAACTACAGTTCTTGTACAATCAGGAACACTTAAAGTAGGTGATATTATTCTAGCTGGAGGTTATACTGGCCACGTTAAGGCAATGTTTAACGAGAGAAACCAACGTGTTACAGAAGTAGGACCTTCTGAACCAGTTTTAATACTTGGTTTAAATGGAGCAGCTCAAGCTGGTGAGAAGTTCAACATTATGGAGAGCGAGCGCGAAGCGAAAGAAATTGCTACTAAACGTACTCAATTACAGCGTGAGCAAGGAATGAGAACTAAGAAGCATATTACGCTTGACGAGATCGGACGTCGTATTGCAATTGGTAACTTCCAAGAACTTAACGTTATTGTTAAGGGTGATGTGGATGGATCTATCGAAGCACTTTCTGACTCATTAATTAAGTTATCAACAGAAGAGATTGCAGTAAATGTAATTCATAAAGGAGTAGGTCAGATTTCAGAATCGGATATTATGCTTGCAACGGCATCTAATGCTATTGTAATTGGTTTCCAAGTTCGTCCGTCATTAACTGCTCGTAAAATTGCTGAAAAGGAAGAAATTGATATCCGTCTTTACTCAATTATCTATGATGCAATTGAAGAATTAAAATCAGCGATGGAAGGTATGCTTTCTCCTGAAATTAAAGAGCAAGTTATTGCAACACTTGAAATACGTGAGACTTTCAAAATTACCAAAGTTGGTACTATTGCAGGTTGTATGGTTAAGAGTGGTAAGATTAATCGCAACTCTAAAATCCGCTTAATTAGAGAAGGAATTGTAATTCATACGGGATTATTAGGATCGCTAAAACGTTACAAGGACGATGCAAAAGAAGTGGCTAGCGGTTATGAATGTGGACTTAACTTAGATGGTTATGACAACATTAAAGAAGGTGATATAATTGAAGGTTACGAAGAAATTGAAGTTTCTAGAAAACTGTAACTAATATTACATTAATAATATACAGGCTGCTTGAAAAATCAAGCAGCCTTTTTTTTACTAAATTTTAGACATAAAAAAGCCCGATATAAAATTATATCAGGCTTACATATCTTCTACTATTATAATTAACTAACCAATTCTTTATACTGATCAGCAGTTAATAGTGTATCATATTCAGCAGCATCTGTAGCTTTTAATTTAACCATCCAACCACCTTCGTAAGGATCTTTATTCACAAGCTCAGGATTAGACTCTAATTCGGCGTTAAACTCTTCAATTGTTCCTGCTACAGGCATGTACAAATCTGAAACCGTCTTTACTGCTTCAATTGTTCCAAATACCTCTTCTTTATCTAGCGTTTCACCTTCTGTTTCAATTTCAACAAAAACAATATCACCCAATTCGCCCTGAGCGAAATCAGTAACACCTACATAGGCAATGTCGCCTTCTACTCTCACCCACTCGTGATCTTTTGTATACTTAAGATTTTCAGGAATATTCATTGTTATCTTTTTAAGTTTTAAATACAATTCAAAAATATATCTTTATCAGATAATATTTATGGAGAAATATCATATTAATGAATCTCTTCGTTATTATATGGTGTTTCTTGATAAACGTAATAATTCAACCAGTTTGTAAATAACAAACTAGCATGACTTCTCCACTTTACAATTATATCATTAGATGCATCATCATCTATAAAATAGTTCTCTGGTATGGCAATATCATCACCCTTCTCTAGATCACGGAAATATTCATCACGTAAGGTATACGGATCATACTCGGCATGGCCAGTAACAAATATTAATCGTTTATCAGGTGAAATTACAATATGTACTCCAGCATCTTCTGATTGAGCCAATATTTTCAATCCAGGAATCTTATCTATATCTTTTTTTCGTACTCCTGTAAAACGAGAATGGGGAGCAAAAAACATATCATCAAAACCTCTTAATAAAGGTTCCTTTTTATCTTCTACATCATGATTAAAAACCCCGAATAATTTATGCCCTAAATGGTATTTAGGAATACCATAATGGTAGTAAAGACCGGCCTGCGCGCCCCAACAAATATGCAGTGTGCTGGTAACGTTTCTACGTCCCCACTCCATAATCTCTTTAAGTTCGTCCCAATAAGTTACCTCATCAAACTCTAGATGCTCAACGGGAGCGCCAGTAATTATCATACCATCATACTTACTTTGCTTTACCTCTTCAAAGGTTTTGTAAAAGTTAGCTAAGTGTTCACGTGGTGTGGTTTTAGGCGCATGTGTACGAGTCATTAATAAGTCCACTTCAACTTGTAGTGGCGTATTAGACAATACTCGCATAATTTGAGCTTCAGTAGTAATCTTGAGAGGCATCAAATTAAATATAACTATTTTAAGTGGCCTAATATCTTGCTGGATAGCTCTACTCTCATCCATAACAAAGACATTTTCGCTTTCAAGTATATTCTTTGCTGGTAATTTATCTGGTATCTTTATTGGCATGTTTCTTTCCTTTATGACTCACAAAAATGCAAAATACATTCTAAACAAAATAATTACAATGATATTTGTAACAATATTAAGCCTATAAAACTGCTATTAATTCAAAATCGAGCTGTTTTTTAACCAAATTAGCATTGGCAACTTGTATTCTGACAGGATCTCCTAATTGGAATTTCTTATTCTTACGTCTTCCTATAATACAATAGTTTTCCTCATCAAAGCTATAATAGTCATCATCTAAGCTCCTCATTGATACCATGCCTTCACATTTATTATCATCGAGCTCAACGTAAAAACCCCATTCAGTAACTCCTGAAATAACCCCGTGAAATTGCTCTCCTACTCTATCTTTTAAGAACTCAACTTGTTTCAGTTTTATAGATGAACGCTCAGCCTCTGAAGCGGTAAGCTCCATTTTTGAACAATGCTTACATTGCTCTTCTATTTTTTCTTGATTTATTGATCTACCTCCATCCAAATAGTGCTCTAATAAACGATGTACCATCATATCAGGATAACGACGAATTGGCGATGTAAAATGAGAATAATGTTTAAAAGCCAAGCCGTAATGCCCAACATTTTTTGTAGAATATACAGCCTTGGCCATGGTTCTGATGGCTAAAACTTCAATAATATTTTGCTCCTTTTTACCCTCTACATCTTTTAAAAGGCGATTAATTGTGCCACTTATTTTATCTGGATCTTCTCCGTTAATATCGTAACCAAATTTACGTGCAAAGCGAGCAAAATTTTCAAACTTTTCAGGATCTGGATTATTATGAACCCTATAAACAAATGTTTTAGCTTTGTCCCCTTTTCCGTTTGATATTTCTTTTTTACCGATAAACTCTGCAACCTTTTTATTTGCCAAAAGCATAAACTCTTCAATTAGTTTATTCGCATCTTTACTTTCTTTAAAGAAAACACTTAAAGGCTTACCTGTTTCATCAATCTCAAATTTCACCTCAGTTCGTTCAAACGAAATAGCTCCACTTTGAAAACGTTTCTTCCTTAATTTCTTAGCTAATCCATCTAACTGCAGAATATCAGAATTGTAATCTCCCTCTCCTGTTTCTATAGTTGTTTGTGCTTCTTCGTAAGTAAAACGTCTATCACTATGAATTATAGTACGTCCTATCCAATAATCCTGTAAGTTAGCAGATTCATCTAATTCGAAAACCACCGAAAAACAAAGTTTATCCTCGTTTGGACGAAGAGAACATATCCCATTACTTAACCTCTCGGGTAGCATTGGTACAACTCTATCTACAAGATATACCGAAGTTGCTCTATCGTAACCTTCTTTATCAATAATTGATTTTGGAGTTACATAATGCGTAACATCAGCAATGTGTACACCTACTTCCCAATTACCATTTTCTAATTTTTGAAGTGATAATGCATCATCAAAATCCTTGGCATCTTTTGGGTCAATTGTAAAAGTGGTTATTCCTCTGAAATCTCGTCGCTTCTTTATTTCTTCTTCAGGAATTTCTTCAGGAATTTCTTCAGCTGCGGCAACAACTTTTTCTGGATAATGATAAGGTAAATCAAACTCAGCCAAGATGGCGTGCATTTCTGCATTGTTTTCCCCTGCGTCACCTAAAACTTCAATTATTTCTCCAAATGGATTTTTATTATGATCTTTCCAATCAGTAATTCTACCAATGGCCAACTGACCATTTGTTGCTCCGTTTAACTTAGTTAGAGGAATAAACAAATCCTTAAACATTACTCTATTATCGGTAACCAGAAATGCAAAATTATCGGACATTTCAATTCTTCCAACAAAGGAATCTCGTTTACGCTCGATTATTTCAAGCACTTCACCTTCTTGCGATTTACCTCGCTTTTTAGCAAAACATTGCACCTTAACTATATCGCCATTAAGCGCTGATTTAAGGTTTTGTTGGCTTACAAATACGTCATCTCCATCACCATCTTCAGGTACAATGTATGCGGCTCCACTTTTAGTTGCATCAACGGTACCTATTATATATTTATTTCGAGACAATAATTTAAACTTTCCTTTGGCAGTTTCTGTTAAAAATCCGCTATCTAGCATTTCATAAAGAATTTGCACCACTGCCTGCTTCATTACAGGCTTCTTTAAATCGAGGAAAGTCGATATTTGTTTGTAATTGTAACTGCGTTTAGGGTTATTATTAAATACTCCTTGAATAAGGTTAACAATCTGTCCTTTTTTAAGGGTATTTCTCTTTTTTTTCGGTTTCTTTTTTCCTGTCATATCGTAGTGATGATAGTAATCAATTTATAATATAGGAGCTTCTTTTTGAAGTGAGTAGTTTGTATCATTTACAGATTATTGACATAAAGTCAATTCCATAAAACACTTTCTTTAAACTGTATCTAGTTTAGTATCCTAATTATTGGTGTAATATTTTTAGCTCAGAATAGAAACATTATCCTATTTCTAAGGTAAAACAAATGTACTCAGTTTTTTTTATCAGATATAGTTTATTGCTTTAAATTACATTTTATTATTTTTAGGCAATGAGATAACACAAATCACCTTAACTCCGTATCTTAGTCATATGAACCATTTTATATTTATAGTATTTATATATATCCTGTCCTCATTCTCATTAAAAGCAAACCTTAATGAGAATCTTTATTTTATAAATGATACTATTAATCAACTAAACTCTGAAGGTAAAAAAGAAGGTTTTTGGCTTATTAACTATAAGACAAACCAATTAAAACAAAAGGGTTCTTATTCTAATGGTAGAAAAAATGGAATATGGACAAGCTATTATTCGAATGGAAATAAAAAGGATGAAATTACCTATATAAATGGTAGCGCAATAGGTAAAGCTAATTTTTACTACGAAGATGGAACCTTATCTGAAACTGGAAATTGGCATATCAACCATTGGGAAGGCAATTACAAATACTACCATAAAAATGGAAATATTGCTTACGATTGGCACTACAATAAAGAGGGTAAACGAAGCGGTAAACAAAAATACTATCATGAGAATGGAAAGCCTAAATATTCTGGAACTTGGAATGATGGCAAAACTATTGGCTCCATGAATTCATATAACGAACAAGGTATCTTAATATCCACCAAAGAATATGTGGATGGGAAAGTTAATGAAATAGTAGAGATTAAACATGTCTCACCTCCTGTTGCTATTAACAAAAACAATCAAAAGCATAATAATGACAACAAAAAGTTTAACGGAAGTGGTTTTCATATAATCTATAAGTTAAATGGAGATATAGAAGAAAAAGGAACCTATAAAATTGGTGAGCTAATAGATGGTGAGCGCTACATCTATAATTCTGATTCTCAATTAGTCAAAATAATTATGATAAAGGATAGCAAAGAGGTTGGGTTTAGAAGACCTTAAAATCAAGTACAAAAAAAAGCACTATTCCCATAGCGCTTTCTTTTATATTTTTTATATAGTGTAATTAATTATAAACTTGATCTATTGTGTAAAACTTTGAGTCAACTAAAACCTCTTGCAAGTTATCTTTATTCACACCAATAGAGTTAACTCTATGAGTAGGCACATCAATTAGTCCATTAAACTCACTACTGTTTATATACTTTTTTAGGTTCTTATTATTTATCATATCAATTGCAATTTCAGCACCTTTATGGGCTATCTCTTTTAGCGGATGATAAACCGTAACGGTTTGATTACCCGCTAGGATAGCTTTACAGGCTCTTATTTCAGCATCTTGACCACTTATAGCCACTTTCCCTTGCAAATCATGTTCTTTTAATACGCTAATAACAGCTTCTGCCATACCATCTGATCCTGCAAGAACTGCATCAATATCGGTGCCATATAACGAAATGATCTTTTCAAATTCATACTTCGCAATTGATGGCATCCATTGCTCAATATAAGTCTTGTATACAATATTTACCTTTTCTTGATCAATGTAAGGTTGTAAATATTTCTCTGCTGACTTTTGTAGATCTAATCCATTTTTATCGAACTTATCGCCCCCTAGGATTACGAAGTTACCTCCACCACTTTTCTCCACAAGAGCATCCACCATTATTTTCCCAATTTGATCACCATTGCTACCCATAAAGAAATCTACTTCACAATTTTCGATTAATCTATTATAAGCCATTACCGGGATGTTATTTTCATGAGCCTCGCGTACTATTGCGGCTGCAGTATTAATATTTACCGCAATAATTACTAATAAATCAACATCCTGCGCTATCAATTCTCTAGCCTGTTCAATCTGTAATGCTTCATCATTCTGAGCCCCTTTAATGATAACATCGTAACCTTGAGGTTTACAATAATCCTTGAATGCCTTACTCTCAATAGTAAACCTGATAATATCTTTAGTAGGGTGCAAAAAACCAATTGTGTTTTGTTTTGTTTTACTGCATCCAAATATCAAGATGGCAAATATAAAACAAAGAAGTCCCTTGAAAGCTTTTTTCAAATTTGTATTCATAGAAATAATGTTTTTAAGTACCCATATATTTATTAACGTTATGGATAAAATCCACAACAACACTTTATTCTCCCATACTACATAATACTTTAAGAAGATACAGAATTAGTGTGTGATTAAAACTGATAACTAAAGATTATGTATTCCTTACAAATCTAATAAAATTCATTACTTTTACACGTCACACATACTTATATTTAAACTAAGTGAATAAGTAATAAGTATTCGTTACTAAACATTTAGACATTACTAACTTATTTAAAATCTATATTTTATGACTTGGAGAGATCTTAAAATAAAGAAGAAAATAGGCATTGGGTTTGGCCTAGTGGTTTTACTTTCAACCATAACATGCCTCGTTTTACTAATCAACCTACTCAAGGTTGATAGAGAAATTACTTCTTTATCTGATACCTATATACCATCGGTTAATGAGTCTTCCAGAATGGATCATTTTTGGGAAAGTTCTAATGGTTATCAATTAGCTCAAGATTACTCGGGAAATACATATTATAGAGAAATGGCATCTTGGGATATTAACAGTTTTCAACAAGCACTAAATAATCTCATTACACTTTCTGATTCGACACAAATAAAAGGAAATAAAAAAGGCATAGACCTTCATGCTGTTGGTGATCTATTCGAGAATTTTGATAACATCAGAAATGACTATCTAAATAAAGAAGAGCAAAGTACAACAGCTCAAGTTCATTTAAAAAAAGCATTTAAAGATTTAAACCAATTAGCTGAGTCAAATACAGGATCATACAATACTCAGAGAACAATTGCGCAACTAAATAAAGCATATGCAAATCTAGTGCAATCTGTAAGCCATAAGAATGGAGTTGAAATAAAAAAAATAGCCAATACATTAGAAGAGCTGCAACCTAAACTTCCACAATCCCCTATTAAAACAGATGCTAATAGTTTTATTGACCAAACGACTTCTTTCGTAAAACTTTATAACAACGCACGTTTAGCCGAATTAAAAAGATTTGAAGCTGGAAAAGAGTTAATGTGGGAAGTTAAAAAGGCATCTGATATTGGTTTGGATTATCTGTTAGAAATGGGGACCAATAGCGCAAATGTGGTAACCCAGGAAAAAAACATCCTCATAATAGCTCTATTTGTCATTATGATTTTTGGAATTATTTTGACATTTATTTTGGCAAACTCAATTAGTAAACCAATTATGGAGGGAATTACCTTAGCAGAGAAAGTTGCTGCTGGAGATCTCAATATAACATTTGCTTCTAACCGTAAAGATGAAGTGGGACGTTTATCTGCTGCCTTAGATTCAATGGTTGCGAATATTAAAACCGTAATTGATGAAATTAGAGTTGGAGCTGATAAGATGGTTAAAGCTAGTGAAAAGCTTACGCGTGAATCACTTGAATTAAGTGAAGGTGCTACAGAGCAGGCATCATCAGCTGAAGAGGTTTCTTCGTCAATGGAGGAAATGCATGCTAATATTCAACAAAATACAGATAACGCAAAACAAACCGAGAAAATTGCAAAAGATGCTGCTGTTGGTATTCAAATTAGTAACGAAAGCTCTTTAAAGGCAAATGAATACCTAACCAACATTACTGATAAAATTTCTATAATTGGTGATATAGCATTTCAAACAAATATATTAGCACTTAATGCTGCTGTTGAAGCAGCTAGAGCTGGACAAGAAGGAAGAGGATTTGCTGTGGTTGCTGCCGAGGTACGTAAACTTGCCGAAAGAAGTCAAGGTGCTGCAAACGAAATAAATGAGGTATCACAAAAAACAATAACTTCGTCTTCTGAGGCAAGAGAGAAACTAGTACATATTACACCTGAAATTGAGAAAACTGCAAATTTAGTTCAGGAAATTACATCTGCATCTCTTGAGCAGGTTACAGGAATTGAACAAATCAATAATGCTATTCAGCAGCTCAATCAAATCACTCAACGCAATGCCGCAAATAGTGAAGAAATTAGCACTGCTGCAAAAGAGTTAGAAGCTCTCTCGGGCATGCTGAAAGGATCAATCTCTGTTTTTAAACTAGGCGATGAACCTGAAACTGTTAAAGAAACAGATACATCACAAACATCAACTACAAAACAAGACACTCCAGTTTATCAACCTAAAAAAAAGAACTTAACTAAAGTTGAGCCAATTATAGATTTAGGGCTAAATGAGAGTGAAGGTTATGAAAGTTTTTAACTAATATATTATTGCATAAAAAAGGATTCGAATAGCTCGAATCCTTTTTTTTATGCCTATTTTTTAATATCAGGATAGGAAACCCTAGCGTGATAAATATTTTTCAACTTCTCCTTAAAAACAGCTTTTACCTTATTTACTTCTCTAAAGGTAATTGGCGCATTCTGAAATTGTCCTTCTTGCATTTGAACACTCACAATCTTTTCTACTAAATTCTCAATAGCCTCATCAGTATATTCCTTTAAGCTTCGTGATGCTGCTTCTATTGAGTCGGCCATCATTAAAATAGCGGTCTCTTTAGTAAAAGGCGTAGGACCTGGATATGTAAAGTTCTTTTCATTAGGCTCAACATCTGGGTTCTCGTTTATAAAAGAATTATAGAAATAACGAGTCTTCGTTGTACCTTGGTGAGTAGTTATAAAATCAATTATTTGAGTTGGCAAATTATGCTTCTGAGCAATTTTTACGCCTCCCTCAATATGATCAATTACTATCTTAGCACTATCTTCATAATCCATATTTTGATGGGGATTGATACCCGTAGTCTGGTTTTCAGTAAAGTAATATGGATTTACACTTTTCCCAATATCATGATACATTGCTCCTGCTCTAATTAATAAAGGATTTGCACCAATTTTATAGGCCGCTTCTTGTGCCAAATTACCAACCTGTATACTGTGCTGGAATGTCCCAGGTGCATTCTCTGCCAATTGACGTAATAAAGGATGGTTAGTATCTGAAAGTTCTACCAAAGTAACATCCGAAAGGAAGTCAAATATCTTTTCAAAAACATAGATTAACGGATGCACCATTAATATCAATAAGGCATTTATAGCAAAATAGATATACGTTTCATAATTTAAACTTTCAATATTACCCTCTTGAATTAATGTTAATCCAGTATAGAAAATACTATAAGTAGCAAATATAGCCAAGGCCGAGCGCACAATTTGAGATCTACGAGCCATTTTATACAGCGTAAATATAGAAGCAATCCCAGCAGGAATTTGCAAGAATATGAATTCAAAACTCTTGTCGCTGAAAAACGAAGCCAACAAAATAGCAACTACATAGAAGAAGAATGCCAATCTAGAATCCATAAATGTTCTTACTATTAAAGGCAGAATAGTAAAAGGAATAACCCAAATTGGAATATCCTCAATTTTGAACGACAGATATGCTAAAGCTATTACCGTAACAATCATCAACAATAAAAAAGTAACATGTTTAAGGTTTCTGAATACATCCTTTCGATAGAACAATAAGAACAAAAACAAACTCATTGTTAGCACAAATGTAACCAATATCTGACCTGCATATATTATATTATACTCCGACATTGTTCCAATTCTACTTTCGTATTCTTTTTTATAGGATACAAGCTTCTTCAGAGCAACATTGTCAACCAATTCTCCTTTATCAATTACCTTCTGACCAGATAAAACAATACCCTCTGTTAAAGCCATATTCTTTAACTGATCCTCTTTCTCTTCATTTGTTCTTTCAATATTTATTTGAATATTGGCAACTATGTATTCATCAATCTTAAGGTCAGATACGAAGCCATCCATGTTATCATACTCAAACCCTTTGTAAGAAAGTAGTCTATCAATTTCTTCAACGGCACGTTTATAGGCATCTCTAGAAGAATAAAACTCTCTGGCAGAATATAGTTCTGCTAAGTTTTTATCAATCAATTTAAATTCTAAATCAGAAGCCTGATTAATATATTCATCAGGAATTTGAACAATCCCTTTATTGTAAATAGGCTTTAACACAGTAGAAATTGTTGCATTAATAGAATCCATTATAAAAGAATCGTACGTTAAAAATGGATATCTATTTTCAAGTAGTTTTCTGTTGGCAATAATACTCTTTGCAATATTTTCAACTACGGTTGGATATACCAAACTATCCTTTGAAAAATAAGGCCTAAAATGGCTCAAAATACTATCGCTTTCTGCCTTTAACTCAAGATCCGTTTTGTATATTCTAAAATCAAACGGAGCAATCAAAGTTTCATATCTCCAAGGTTCACTCTTTTTAAATTCAAAACGGAATTTTCCTTCCCTCGGCAATAAGTTTGATATTATAATAATGGCTGCAATAAATAATAATACTCGATTAATCGACTTAGAATATTTTTTTAGCTTAGGCAACACTTGTTTCATTTTACTTATTTTTTTGAATGATACCCTTAAATAAGGACGGTTTAAAATTAGTAAAACAACGGCATTACATTGACTTAATTTGTTTTTTTTGGGTAAAACAGGCGACTTTTATCATAAAATGGTATCTTCGCAGCTGAAATTTTAGTGTTTTATGAAGGGATCTATATGTGTATTTAGTTACATTCCAGTGCGAAGCGAAGCTTCTGAACGTTCAGAATTGGTAACGCAAATCTTATTTGGAGAAACTTATCAGGTAACAGAAAAAACGGATAAGTGGGCTAAGATAAAAATGGACTTTGATGGTTACGAGGGATGGATTGACTCAAACTTAGTTTTTGAAGTTGCTCAAACTCAATATGAATTATGGAAAGATGCGGATGCTTGGATGGTTCCTGTTCCTTACATTAAAATTGTTCAAGATGGATCCAGCGCTCCTATTACCATTCCTGCTGGAAGTAGAATTGTATTTAACGGACATGATCGCAATAGTTTTGCCATAGGTAAAAATGATTATTTCATATCAGGTCAGCTTCCGGCTGCTAAAGAAATAGGAATTAGAGAAGTTGCAACATCTTTACTACATACTCCATATTTATGGGGTGGCCGTTCTTTTTTTGGTATTGATTGTTCAGGCTTATCTCAAATAGTTTATAAAATTAATGGCCTAAAATTACCTCGCGATGCATCGCAACAAGTTAACTTTGGAGAAACAGTTGAATTTGTTGAAGAAGCCACTGTGGGTGATCTTGCTTTTTTTGATAATGAAGAAGGGAAAGTAATACATGTAGGAATCTGCATTGGTGGAGGTCAAATCATTCATGCAAATGGCGAAGTTAGAATTGATCAGCTTGACCATCAAGGTATTTTCAAACGCGATAAAAACACCTACTCACATAAGCTAAGAGTGATCAAACGAATTTTATAAATGGCCTTTACCTACGATTTTCCTAGAGCATCACTTACTGTTGATTCCATAATCCTATGTGCAAAAAATGAACCTAGCGTTCTACTAATTAAACGCAAAAATGAACCTTACAAAGATTCTTGGGCATTCCCTGGTGGTTTTTTAGACATGGATGAAACACTTGTTACTGCAGCCCACAGGGAGTTGAAAGAGGAAACTGGGATAATTTGTGAGGAACTAACCCAGTTTGGTATATACGACTCTATTGATAGAGATCCTCGTGGGAGGACCATATCTGTGGTTTACTACACGTTTGTAGAAGAAGAATTAAAAGCCATTGCACAGGATGATGCAATAGATGTACAATGGTTTAAAATTAATAAGCTACCTAAGTTGGCTTTTGATCATGATAAAATCATTTCGGATATAAAGAAATCTATTTTAAAATAGAATCTTCAAGCAAATCAATAGCTTCAGGACCTTTGTTAAATATTAGGTCAATCACACTTAAATTTGGGATAAATTCATAACGATCAGAGAAAACCTGTCGGTATTTTATAGGCTTAAAGTTTAAATCTAGTTGACTATAGTCTTTTTTAGGATGGATAATCTCTCTATAATCCATAATATCATCAGCCAATACTCTATCAAATTTCTCAGTAAATTTTAAGTCTTTATTGATATCTAAAGCATCTAATACTACTTGCATTAGCTCATTATTAAAATCTAATAAGAACTTATACTGTTTCTCATAAAAGATTGCGAATTCATCCATATAATATTCAAAAAATGGAGATGATTTATAGGCCGATAATATTGACCTCCAATGCAGATCTTGCCATCGCTCGTAATAGGCAATTTCAACATCTTTGGATACCACCTTTGGCCTTCGCCCCTTTATAACCGGGACAATTAACGAAATAGGACCATTAGCACCTAAAATATCACATCGGTTTCTGTAGGTTTGTTTCGCATAGTTGCAATGCGCTTCAATAATTGGTTCATCGGTATTAACCCAATGTGACAAAAACTGAACTGGAGGTAGGTAACTTGAGGTAAATATGCTTTGCATAAATATTTAAACTAAATAATTGTAATCTAAGAACGGTTATTTACCATCTGCAGAATCTATATTTTCATCTTCTGCTATAGATATATCCTTAACACTTTCGTTCTTATTCTTTTTATTTCTTCGGGCCAACGAAGAGTATATTGCTCCGATTAAAACGCCACTTATAAACGTAATAATTAGCAATACGGCTAATGATATTTCTGATGTTACAGTAAAGAAATGAAACTCAACGGTTGATGCATTTTGAACAGAAAACATAACGATCAACACTGCAAGAACTATTAATACCCAGAATGACTTCTTCATATAATTAAGTTTTGATGTAATAACTTTTAAAATTTAAGCTAAGTTACTCAAGATTTTTAAAAAAGCGATGCAATCTAAAGTATCCTGAACTTCTATTAGAATGATCTACTGAAGCAATTGTAAAATTTGTTTTGCCTACTATATGATTCTCTGGTAAAAAACCCCAATACCTGCTATCAAAAGAATGTGAACGATTATCACCTTGAACCCAATAGTAATTCATTTTAAAAGTATAGCTTTTCTGAATTTCGCCATTGATGTATATAACCCCGTTTACTACTTCCACTTCATTTTGCTCATAGGTTTCTATAACCCGTCGATAAATAGCTATTGTGCTATTATTAACTTCAATACTACTTCCCTTTTGGGGGATATAAATAGGGCCTAAAAAATCTTTATTCCAAAGAAGATGCTTATCAAATGGGTAAATAAAGGGCTCGGGATAATTTTTAGAATTTATATCTGGTTTTAGCCAGGTAATAGAATCCTTATAGAGCTCGTAATCTTTTTGAAATATTTCCCATTTGAATCCTTCTGAAGAATATAAGGTATTGTAAGGTTTTATCAGTTTATTATTAATGGCTTCCTTATTGTCAATAATTTGATACCTACCGATTGAAGAATCTGGGTATTCTACCATAGTGTTATTGGCATAAAATAAACCTTCAATAATACTAATAGAATCGCCTGGCATTCCTAATACCCGACTTACAATAAGTGGTCGTTCTTCTATTGAATAATATCGCTTTGTATCAAAACTATTACTATTATTCTCTGATAGATTCAAGCGATATAAACGCTTTAAATAATGATAACTTTCGTTTGGTTTATCAATTAACAGCGTATCCCCTTCAGGGAAATTAAACACAATAATATCTTTTCTTGAAATGTTATCTAACCCTCTGGTGCGCTTGTATTCACTAATATTATTTGGACTAAGTCTTTTACCTGGAACTAGTTTATTGATCAACAAAACATCGCCTGACTTTATTGTCCCTTGCATCGAAGAGGTTTGAAAACTATAACTCTGAATAAAATTATCTGTAACGAAGAAAATAATCCAAACACCAATTAGTAGAGAAAGACCCCACTCCGCCCATTTAACTCGTTTATCTAATTTTGTTTTCAGAAAGTTGTGAATCCGATTATAATATGGACTATTATTTACGGTATCTCCAATAAATAATATGAGTATGAAGGGTTGCAAGCTCCTAGTCCAGACTCCAACCCAGAATAATAAAATACTCGTAATTAGTTTAAGTATATTCTTATTGCTCATACTCTTAAATACTAAAACAGGGATTAATCAAAAATGAATATCCCTGTTTTCTACAATATATTATTTAATTGCTATTCGTTAGCAACCCATTTAAAAAATCTATCAAACCTAATTTTCCCTCCAAAGATTGATTTGTCTTTGTTTAATGAAAGCCAAACTAACAATGGTTTTCCTACAACATGATCTTCCGGTACAAATCCCCAATAACGCGAATCGGCTGATTGGTGGCGATTATCACCTAACATGAAATAATAATCCATTTTAAAAGTATAGCTTGTTGCAAGCTCACCATTAATGTAAATATCGTTATTTTTCACTTCCAAGGTATTACCCTCGTAGGCAGTAATAATTCTATCATAAAGAACTAAGTTCTTCATATTAATATCAACTGTAGCACCTTTCTCAGGTATGTATAAAGGACCAAAGTTATCTCTGCTCCAAACATAATCAGTACTATATGGCCAAGTTTGCGGCATAGATGTAGAATCAGACACTTCCTCATCCATCATAATTTGTTTAATGAAAGGGAACGACTTCATTTGTGCCGCCTTCTCTTCAGTTAATGGAAGTCTATAAGTTGGACCAAAGCCCATTCCACTTGCATCCTCGGCTGAAATCTCCATTTTATCTAAGAACTTATCATTAAACTTGGTGCCATCAGTTCTAATGTTATACCAATGTTGTAAGCCTTTCGGATTAACCACTGCCTCGCCATTAATATAGATTTGATTATGTTTTACCTCGAATGTTTCACCCGCAATGGCAACACAGCGCTTTACGTAATTATCGCGTCTATCTACAGGACGATATACTACCTCGCCAAAAGTACCCTCGTTTTGATTAACGTAGGCTTTTCCTAATGCTCGTAATTGCTCGTTATATTTCCACTGATTATCTGGTGAAATACCTTTTAAATAAGCCGGATTATCTCTAGCAATACTCAAACCAAGGTTACGAGTAGTAATGTAGAAATCAGGATTTGTAACTAGCGTAGGTACAGTATCTCCCGTAGGAAAATTAAATACTACAATATCATCCCTCTTAACTTTACCAAAACCTGCTAATCTTCGATATTCCCATTTAGGCCATTCTAAATACGATTTGGTATTAATTACAGGCACAGTATTTTGTAAAAGCGGAAACGACAATGGCGTTTGCGGTATACGCGGGCCATAACTTACTTTACTAACAAATAAGTGGTCTCCAACTAAAAGAGTCTTCTCCAACGAAGATGTTGGAATCTTATAGTTTTGAAACAAAAATAAGTTAATAAAGTAAACAGCAACTAAAGCGAAAACCAAGGCATCAACCCACTCAACCCAAGCTTTTGGTTTACTACCGTCTTTAGGATTCTTCCAATAATCCCAGGGTACCTTCTTTGATATGTAGATGTCGAAAACTACAAATACACCTGGTAGTAACCAATAATTACCAACCCAAATTACCCAAAGAATATATACAATTAATGCAATAGCAAATTTAATCCATTTTGCTAAGGGAATGTTTTTAAACATATTAGATTAAGTTTAGTTTTAAAATTTTAAAAGATCGCTCATTCCTAGGTAACCTTTGTTTTTAGCAGCATATTCTGCAGCTAATACAGCACCTAAGGCAAAACCTTTTCTTGATTTGGCACTGTGATGAATAATGATTTCATCAACATCTGAATCATATTTCACTGTATGTATTCCAGGCACTTCATCTCTACGATAGGCCTCAATATGTAACTGACCATCTTTAGCATCTACTCCTTCAACCCATTCATTTTTTGAATCAAGGTTCTCTATAATACCTTCGGCAATGGTTATGGCTGTTCCACTTGGAGAATCTAATTTATGAATATGGTGTGTTTCATCCATAGTTACATCATAACCATCTACACCATTCATTAATTGTGCTAGTTTTTTATTAATCTCAAAAAATACGTTTACTCCAACACTAAAATTTGAGGCATAAAAAAAGGTTTGTCCTTTATTTTCACAATAATCTTTTATCTCTTCAATTTTATCTAGCCATCCTGTTGTTCCTGAAACCACAGGCATATTACGTTCAAAACAATTGATAAAATTTCCATATGCAGCATCAGGAATAGTAAATTCTATGGCAACGTCAGCTTTTTTAAAACCTTCTCCATCAAAAGTATCCTGACTATTCATGTCAATCTTACTAGAAATTGTATGACCTCTTTCAAGAGCAATCTTTTCAATTTCCTTACCCATTTTACCATATCCAATAAGTGCGATATTCATTGTAATATATTTTGAATTATTTGTTAATTACGAACTATTGTTTCCAAAAAAACAAATATAACAAACTCAATTTATTCATCGTTCTAATGCGCATAAAAACATAAATATTAACTTTTATTCTGATTTTCTATTTATTAGATGATTCACTCCTATAAATAATTTAGAATTATTCTTACTTGTATTTATTGTATCTTAATAACCAAGATACTACAAAAGCAGATTAATATTACAGCTTGCTTATTAGTTAGTTATAAAATTATCTAATTTGTGATTTAGTAGTAATTGATTTAATTTAGGCAATTAGTTACCTAAACTATTATTGTTTTTAAATAAATAATACTTATCCTAATTAAGGAATTATGAATAAACGACTTATTGACTTCATTAAACCTCCCGAAAATTGGATCTTTCCAGTAATTCTTGTTATCGGTATTTTTGTTGGGCTTTTTATATACGTATTTTATGTTTCAAGAGCTCACTCCTACTTATCTGATGACCCTAAAACATGCGTAAATTGTCATATTATGGCTCCTCAATATGCTACTTGGACACATAGTTCGCACAGGGAGGTTGCTGCTTGTAATGATTGCCACGTGCCTCATAATAATGTTTTTAACAAGTATTATTTTAAAGCGAAGGATGGATTACGACATGCTACTATATTTACAATGCGCGCTGAACCTCAGGTGATATTCATTAAGGATGAAGGTAAACATGTGGTTCAGAATAATTGCGTTAGATGTCACGAAGGCTTAATTAAAGACGACAAGTTATTATCAAAAATGCCAAATGTACACTCCAATATTAATGATAGACTTTGTTGGGAGTGCCATAGAGAAACGCCGCATGGTAGAGTGAATAGTCTTTCTAGTACACCTAATGCGAGAGTTCCCGTACCTGAAAGCCCCCTACCTCAATGGATAAAAGATTTAAAAAAAAATAACAAATAGCACAACTTAATAAAATAAACTCAAGCATATGAAATCTATTAGTGAACAAATGAAAGAGAAACCCTGGCTAGGCTGGGTACTGTTTTTTGCAACTGTTGTGGTTGTGTTTTTATTAGGATTATTAGCCTCATCAGTAACAGAAAGAAGAGCTGAAGCTGTTTTTGCCTATACTCCGCAAGTAAAATACTCGAGCACTGAACCAAGAAACGAAATTTGGGGACAGAATTTCCCGCATCAATATCAATCGTATATAAAAACTAAAGATACTTTGTATGCAAGTAAATACAATGGCTCTGCGATGATAGACATGCTTGATGTAGACCCAAGACTAGTTGTTCTTTGGGCTGGATATGGTTTTTCTAAAGATTACAACCAAGGAAGAGGACATATGCATGCTGTTGAAGATATACAGAATACATTACGTACTGGCGCTCCAATGGAAGGGAAAAAAAGTCCGATGCCAAATACATGTTGGACATGTAAAAGCCCCGATGTTCCGCGCTTGATGGAAGAAATGGGACCTGAAGAGTTTTATAAAGGAACTTGGGAACAAAAAGGTGCTGAGGTTATGAATAATATTGGTTGTGCTGATTGTCATGATTCTAAAACCATGAATTTAAAAATTACACGACCTGCACTTGTTGAAGCATTTGAATCAATGGGTAAAGATATTAATGAGGCTTCGCACCAAGAGATGCGCTCATTGGTTTGTGCACAATGCCACGTTGAGTATTATTTTGATAAAAAGAAGAAACCAGGATCGCCGTATTTAACTTTCCCATGGCAAAATGGAATGACTGTTGAAGGTGCCGAGAAGTATTATGATGACATTGAATTCTCAGATTGGACACATAGTATGAGTAAAGCGCCAATGTTAAAAGCACAACATCCAGGTTACGAAGTTCACATGACTGGTATACATGCCGAACGTGGTGTTTCTTGTGCCGATTGTCATATGCCATATAAAAGCGAAGGTGGTATAAAATATACTGATCACCATATTCAAAGTCCACTTAATAATGTTGCCAACTCGTGTCAGGTATGTCACCGTCAGGAAACAGATCAATTAATTGCAGATGTATATCAGCGACAAGATAGAATTATTGAAAATCGCGATAAGCTAGAGGAATTAATTGTACGCGCCCACGTTGAAGCTAAATTAGCTTGGGACCTTGGTGCTACAGATAAACAAATGAAAGATATACTAATGGATATTCGTCACTCGCAATGGCGTTGGGATTATGCAGCAGCAAGTCATGGTGGTTCTTTCCACTCTCCTGTTGAGATTAGTAGAGTAATTGGCACTGGAATTACAATTGCTCAAGAAGGAAGAATAAAACTAAGTCGCTTATTATCTGAATTAGGACATAATGAAGCAGTTCCTTATCCTGATATCAGCACTAAAGCAAAAGCTCAAAAGTATATTGGTTTAGATGTTGATCAACTTCAATCAGAGAAAGACGAATTCTTAAAAACCGTAATTCCTCAATGGGAAGAAGAAGCTAATGCTAGAGAAGCTAAATATGATGTTTCGATGAATTAATTTAGGTTAGATAATTTACCTCTTTAGAGCTTGCAGTTATACTGTGAGCTCTTTTCATTTTATGCTGCCATGTAATATTCCGAAATACATTAAAATTAATTTGCCATTACAACACTGCGTAGCCATTTTGAACATGCCAAATACACCAAACAAACTTGCGCGGCCCAACTTGAACGTTACAAATACACCAAACAAACCTGCGGGACCAATATCGAACGTACCTAATGCACTTAACAAGCCTTGTAAATACCAAAACGAACGTTCGATATATACCTTACAAGTCTGCGAGATGCAAAGTGAACGTGCCAAATACAACAAACAAGTGTTGCGAAGTCCAAACCGAACGTTCAAAAGGGCAGAACAACATTGTTAAGGACTTCCTTGAAGATATGAAACACTAAAACAAACAAGGACTACAGCTTGCACCATAGTCCTTGTATATATTTATATGCTAGTAGGTACCTTACCCCACCACTACATTAATAATCTTTTTAGGAACGATAATCATTTTACGTATCGATTTTCCTTCTAACCACTTTTGAGCTGACTCGTGGGTTTTAACCGCCTCTTCAATTTGCTCTTTGCTGGCATCAACAGGCATTTCTAATTTAAAACGCATTTTTCCATTAAACGAAACAGGGTAGCTAAAATTAGCTTCCACTAAGTGCGATGGTTCAAATACTGGCCATGCAGCATCGCAAACGCTAGTTGAATGACCTAATGTACTCCAAAGCTCTTCGCTAATATGTGGTGCAAAAGGCGCCAATAAAGTAGTTAAGCCTTCTAGTATTTCTCGCTTATTACATTTTTGCTCAGTAAGCTCGTTTACACAAATCATAAAGGCACTCACACAAGTATTAAACGAGAAGTGACCAATATCGTCAGAAATCTTCTTAATGGTTTTGTGTAAAGTCTTCAACTCATCCTTAGTAGCCTTTTCGTCAGAGATATTTACATTTCCTTCGGCATCAAAGAATAAACGCCAAGCTTTACGTAAAAACTTATGCACACCATCAATACCATTTGTATTCCAAGGCTTACTTTGTTCCAATGGCCCTAAGAACATCTCGTATAAACGAAGCGTATCTGCACCGTAATCTTCAACTATATCATCAGGATTAACCACGTTAAACATCGATTTCGACATTTTTTCAACGGCCCAACCACAAATATATTTGTCGTCCTCTTCTAAAACGAACTCAGCATCTTTATACTCAGGATTCCAATTACGGAATTTCTCAGTATCCAACACATCGTTATGTACAATATTAACATCCACATGAAGTGCTGTTGTTTCATACTCATCTTTTAAATTAAGCGACACAAACTTGTTGGTTCCGTTAATTCGATATACAAAGTTAGAACGACCTTGAATCATACCTTGGTTAATCAACTTTTTGTATGGCTCATCCTTAATTACATTTCCAGTATCGAATAAAAACTTATTCCAGAAACGCGAATAAATTAAGTGACCTGTAGCATGCTCGGTACCACCAATGTATAAATCCACATCTTGCCAATACTCGTTGGCCTCTTTACCCACTAATGCCGTATCGTTTTTCGGGTCCATGTAACGTAAGTAATACGCCGACGAACCTGCAAAACCAGGCATTGTATTTAACTCTAATGGATAAGCATCTTTATACACCCAATTTTTAGCACGACCTAACGGAGGCTCACCATCTTCGGTAGGTAAAAACTTATCCACCTCAGGTAATTGCATTGGTAAATCGGCAGCATCAACCATTTGTGGCATTCCATCCTTGTAATAAACCGGGAATGGCTCACCCCAATAGCGTTGACGGCTGAATATGGCATCGCGCAAGCGATAGTTTATTTTTACATCGCCAACACCTTGCTCTTTAATATGTGTTTTTGTTTTGGCAATGGCCTCAGGAACTGATAATCCGTTTAGGAAATCAGAATTAACCATTGTACCTGCTTTTGAATCTTTCGAATCGTCCCAAGTGGCCGTATCTGTTGCTTCTTCGCCTTCAGGAATAACCACCTGAACAATTGGTAAATTAAACTGACGTGCAAATTTAAAGTCGCGTGTGTCGTGACCTGGAACCGCCATTACAGCACCTGTTCCGTAACCAGCCAATACATAATCGCCCACCCAAATAGGAATCTCTTCGCCATTTAATGGATTAATCGCATACGAACCCGAAAATACACCAGTTACTTTATCCACCTCGGCCTGACGCTCACGCTCTGTTCGCTTGGCAGTAGCTTTAATGTAAGCATCAACCGCATCCTTTTGCTCAGGCGTAGTTAATTGCGAAGTTAAATCGCTTTCCGGAGCCAATACCATAAAGGTAACCCCAAAAACCGTATCGGCACGTGTGGTAAAAATATCCATCACAACATCCGAATCCTTCACCTTAAACTTCATCTCGGCACCTTCACTTTTGCCAATCCAGTTACGCTGCATTTCCTTTAACGAATCGGTCCAATCCACATCGTTTAAGCCTTGCAATAGGCGCTCCGAATAAGCAGAAACACGCAATAACCACTGGCGCATTAATTTTTGCTCCACCGGGTGACCACCACGCTCCGATAAACCATCCTTCACCTCATCGTTCGCTAACACAGTACCTAAAGCCGGACACCAATTTACCATTGTATCGGCCAAATAAGCCAAGCGGTAGTTTAACAATACCTCTTGTTGTTCCTTGTCCGATTTTGCTTTCCACTCATCGGCAGTAAAGCTCAATGCTTCGGTTTCCGATGCATCAATATTTTGTGTTCCGTTGGCTTCAAATTCTTTAATTAAAGAATCAATGCTTTCGGCCTTTTGCGTTTTATTGTTGTAGTAGTGGTTAAACATTTCGGTAAATGCCCACTGTGTCCACTTATAATAATCGGGCTCACAAGTTCTAATCTCACGATCCCAATCGTAACAGAAACCAATTTTATCTAACTGCTCGCGGTATCTGTTTAAGTTTTTCTCGGTAGTAATGGCTGGGTGCTGCCCCGTTTGAATCGCAAATTGCTCTGCTGGCAAACCATAGGCATCGTAACCCATTGGGTGCAATACATTAAAACCATTTAGGCGTTTAAAACGGCTGTATATGTCAGAAGCAATATAACCCAGTGGGTGACCAACATGCAGTCCGGCACCCGATGGATATGGAAACATATCGAGCACATAATATTTCGGACGGTTGTTGTCAATCTCAACTTTGTAGGTTTTATTATCTACCCACTGCTTCTGCCATTTTTTTTCAATGGCTTTAAAATTGTAATCCATATTTATTGTATATCAAAGAATTCTGTAGATAAAACACCGCTTAAACCTGCGGTATTCTGCGCTGCGAAATTATAAAAAATCTTTTACAATTGCTTGTAGTACCCTTAGGTAAAAAAACATGATTTTATTGGGCAGTTAAACCCAAAATATGTACTAAATATTTTGTTACGCATTTAAACTACTTCAAAATAAATACTTATATAAATTCCCCATAGCGATGCTATGCCTCTTTTATATAAGTGCTTATTTTATTGCATTTTAAATGCTCACTAAAAATATTTAATACACAATTTGGGTTAACAGGCTATTCACTATAGCAAAAGCTATGGCTTGTTCTTTTTTTATAGTCGGTGTGGGGGCTTCCTGCGGTCGCCGCCACCCTCCTTAAAAAACTAAACACCCAAAGCTTTTACTGCCGTTGCTATCCTTACTGCAGGTTGGGCTGTTCTCTATTCTGGTTGCTATCACGAATGATCATTCTGTGATAGAGTTAAGGTGTTTATTTTTAGCACATTGTATTTGGTGTAAAAAAAGACGTGTCTTTTTTTTAAAAACACACGTCTTTTTTCAAAAATCACAGGTATTTTTCACAAAAATGTAGTGTGTTTTTTGTCATTAATACCTTACATTTATTTGAATATGCTTTTATTCTCTCGTTTCTGTATAATTGAAAAGTTTCACGGATTACGCTACGCTAAATCCGCGAGGTAGAGATGTGGTATGACTTTTTAAGATATGATTGGTTTATGATACTTTTCTGTTATTTTTGAATGAACAAAATAAGTATACAGAACTCATTAACTCAATACATGATAATAAAACAGAAACCTCTAACACTTAATGGTAAAATACAAGACATTATTTTTGATGCAAAAGGGATTTACAATCACATAAATAAGACTGTATTGTTTTTTACAATGGTTTCAATCACTATTGTTTTTATTATTGATTTCTGGTTAATCAACATTGAGGAATGTTGGCAATATGGTTATGAATTTGGAAAAATTTTTAGAGATATTTGCTTTTCTTTTATAACAGGTTTCTTCTTTTATTTAATAGTCGTAGTACTAAAGGAATATAAAGATAAAGATAAGCTTAGAAGCGTATGGAGAGAATATCATACACGAATATGTGAAGAAGAAAGTAATTATAAAAATATATTACGCCGGTTCAGTAAAAGAAATAGCAAAGGTGACGCAGATTGGACCCTCGAAAATATTACAGAAATATGTGATGTTTATAGAACACATTTAAGTAATAATCGCGAAAGTAAAATTACATGGATCGATTTTTCAATTAAGCATAGATATAATACTTTAAGGTATATAGAAGGATTTAGGAAAAGTATTATTTATCCTGAAGCTGAATTGATATCAATATTAGCAGAAATTGAAACTTGCGACTTATTCTATCTGTTAGGGAATAATCATAATAGTAATTTTAGTATTATACTAACATATTTGCCAAATGAGGGAGACTTAATTCTGAGTTATTTCGCCGCGGTTGAAAAACTTAATAATTATATGAGAAAAGGGAAAAACTAAAGTTCAATAAATTTTAGAAGTAATATTCTAAGCAGGATGCACCTTGTCATGGCGAGGCAGGCAGCCATCTCAAGGCATTTGTAAATTATGGTTTTGTAATTACATAATATATGCTATTGCTTTGTGTGTAATATGGCTTAATCAATATTGGTAATACTTTCTTCCACCTTTGTAAACATTCCGTAAAGTCTGCTAACAACTTCATCCTATCTGGCAAGCATTTTTTTCGACTTCGTAGACATTTTTACCTTAAATAAGCTTGTATTAAAAGTTAGCAATAGTGGTTTGAAGTATATTAAGCGTTAATGTGCGGGCTGGATAGTAGTGGCAGCCCTTTTTAACAGGGGCTTTGTGCAGCTTAGCTGGCGTATGCGACCTTAGGAGCACACGCACTGCTTAGCTAAACAAGCCAATGTTAGAAAGGCTATAACGAATAGCCAGATTACTCCGCCCAAATAACATATATATGATTTAACTTAGGTTTTTAGTGTTTTTTAACGGAGCGTGATGATAGGATAGTGCTTCAAAAGTTTACATTTGCCGCCCATAAGAGTAAACCTCATGAAAAACTTCTATTACATTTTTGTTGTTGCAACGGCTTTTCTGCTATTAGGGAAAGTGTGCGGTGTGACATCGTATTTAAATACGGATGTAGAAGAGGGATATGTGGGTACACTAACGTTTATTGATTCGGAAACGAGTGTAGAGAACGACAAAGGCTTTGTGCTAACGGGGCTAGTTTACGATGCGCTTCTATCGGATTTATCGGCATGCCTTACGCATACCAATCAGGGTATGCAATATCATTTTGAACATATTGAGGTATATACCTTCTGCGGGTATATTCTTTTTGAGGCCGATAGTTCGCCTCCTATTGTCTAACAACATGGGCAAGTTTTGGCTTGCTGCACATTCTTCAGATTTTTATTATTAAATAATGCAATGCACTGTTGTACGGTGGGTTGTTATATACTTCATTTTTCCTAAATCATTTTTGTAATGTTTTTATTAATGCTTGTTGTATTCGTACTAGGTTACGGATTCATCGTGTTTGAACACGTAAATCATATTAACAAAGCGGCTATTGCTTTATTTATTGGCTCGGTGTGCTGGGCTATTTTATCGTTGAGTGGTGAATCGATTTTAGGCTTGGGCTTTAGCTCGGCCTGGAATAACTTTATGGCAGAGGGCGGTAGTTTTGCGGAGATGACGCATTTTATTACGCATGATCAGTTGATGCATCATTTATCGGAGATATCATCGATTATTTTCTTTTTGATTGGGGCAATGACTATTGTGGAGCTGGTGGATAAATACCAAGGTTTTAAGGTAATTACCAGTAAAATTACCAATAGTAATGCTACAAAGCTACTTTGGATTATTAGTATTCTTACCTTTTTTATGTCGGCTGTGTTGGATAACCTCACCACTACAATTGTGATATTAACTGTGTTAAGAAAGTTATTAACACAAAAAGATAATAGATGGATTTTTGCGAGTATGGTGGTGGTATCGGCCAATGCGGGTGGTGCATGGTCGCCTATTGGTGATGTGACTACCATTATGCTTTGGATTGGAAGCCAAGTTACAGCTGCACATATTATAAGCTCGGTAATTTTGCCAAGTATAGTAAATATGTTAGTGAGTACTTTCTTGTTTTCTCTGCTTACCAAAGGAAAAACCATTCGTCCGGTACTAGATACCAACGAAACCGATGAATTTACCACACAGAAGGAACGGGTTTTCATGCTTTCGGTTGGTGTAGCCGCATTGTTATCGGTGCCAATATTTAAAACAGTAACGCACTTGCCTCCTTTCTTAGGTATGTTATTTGGCCTGTCTATTATGTGGATAATGACCGATAGGTATCTTAAAAACAGAAGCGATGAAGATAAACGTAAGCTTACGGTTATGGCGGCTATTAAGGCCATTGATATACCTACTGTTCTTTTCTTTTTGGGGATATTGAGTGCTGTGGCTGCTTTACAAACTGCGGGTCATTTAGATGTTATGGCACAGTGGCTTGATGATGAGGTGAAAAATATTTATGCCATTAATTTAATTGTGGGTGTTGTATCGTCTATTGTTGATAACGTGCCTTTGGTGGCGGCATCAATGGGGATGTATCATATTGCGGCGGCAGATGCTACAGGTTATATGGCCAACTTTATTCAGGATGGTAACTTCTGGTCGTTTTTGGCTTATTGTGCCGGTACGGGCGGTAGTATTCTAATTATTGGATCGGCAGCTGGTGTGGCAGCAATGGGTATTGAGAAAATTGATTTTATGTGGTACCTAAAAAAGGCGAGTTGGATTGCTTTTGTGGGTTACATTGCCGGAGCCCTTACTTTCTATTTACAAGTACTTTTATTTTAATTATTGAGCAATGAATAAGAAGGCCATTATTCATATACTAGGACTAATTTTGGTTTTTGAAAGTGCGTTTATGTTATTGTGCATTATAGTATCGATACTATATAACGAGCACGACATACGCGCTTTTGCTTATTCCTTTATCATTACATTTTTTACTGGCGGAATATGCTGGTTATGTACTCGCGATTTTGAAAGTGGTAAAATGAAGCGCGAGAGCTTTATTATTGTAACGCTTGTGTGGGTGGTTATGTCTTTATTTGGGAGCTTGCCCTACGTTTTTAGCGGCACAATACCATCTTTTACCAATGCATTTTTCGAAACCATATCGGGATTTACCACCACAGGTGCTTCTGTTGTAAGCGATATTGAGGCTTTGCCACATTGCATTTTGTTTTGGCGAAGTATTACGCACTTGATTGGGGGAATGGGAATTATTGTATTGGCCATTGCTATATTGCCTTACTTTGGTTTTGGCGGCATGCAGTTATTTAGTGCCGAATCGGCAGGTGTGGTAAATGATAAGCTACACCCGCAAATTCAGAAAACAGCGAGCAGCTTATGGCGGATTTACATGTTATTGATCGTATTAGAAACGGTGTTTTTAATGCTTGGCAATATGCCCCTTTTTGATGCACTCTGCCATAGTTTTGGCACATTGGCTTCAGGTGGTTTTTCTACCAAAAACGATTCCATTGCCAGCTATTCACCCTATATACAATATGTGATAATTGTGTTCATGTTTTTTGCGGGTACCAACTTTGCACTATTCTACTTTATTTGGAAGAGGAAATGGTATAAGTTTAAACGAAACCGAGAGTTCAGAATTTACGGAGGTATTGTTCTGCTTGTTTCTGTTTGTGTATCGCTTGCGCTGATGTTTGTTGAACACTATGATATTGAGGAGGCTTTTAGAGCAGGAACATTTCAGGTGGTGAGTATATTAACCAGCACCGGTTTTGCCACTGCCGATTATGGCGCATGGCATCCTTACCTAACCTTTGTGATGTTTCTGCTCATGTTTGGTGGTGCATGCGTAGGAAGCACATCGGGCGGTGTAAAAATATTCCGACATATTATACTAATAAAAAGTATACGTACTGAGTTTAAACGGATGACGCATGCTTCGGCAGTTATTCCCATAAAAATTAACTCACGCTCGGTATCGCCCGAAGTAGTTTATAAGGTACTGGCATTTTTAGTGCTCTATATTATAATATTCGCCGTAGGTTCTTTGGCCATAACCATTACTGGTTTAGATATTGAGTCGTCGATGGGTGCTGTTGCCACATCGATGGGTGGTATTGGTCCTGGTCTTGGCGTTGTAGGGCCAGCTAATAATTTTTCGGGTATACCCGATGCGGCAAAATGGATACTATCTTTCTTGATGTTATTAGGAAGGTTAGAGTTATTTTCTGTTCTGATTATTTTTTCGCCTCACTTTTGGCGGGGATAAAAAAAATAGGCGCCTCGAAAAACGAAGTGCCTATTCTATATAATATGTGTCAATATTATTATGCTTCTTGCATTGCTTTCATTGAGCGACGGTAAATATATTGATTGAATATATTACGCTTGGCAAAACGATTTAAGTTATCAGCATTTAAAAACTTATTGAAAATAACACGACTTACACCAAAGAACTCGTACGTTGTACCATCTAAAAAAGTAAGTGTCATCACCTGGCTTTTGTGTTTCCAATCGGTAATTGGCGACTCGGTAATTGTTTTTGTGTATTGCTCTTTGTTGGCTTCCATTGTTTCAGGAGCAATGCTCACTAAAAAGTCGTAACCATCAATAATTTGACGACTCATACTTTCAGCTTCAGCAGCCTTCTCGTCATCAGCCTGAAACTTATCAGGGTGCCATTGCTTTACCAAACTACGGTAAGTTAACTTTAGCTCCTTAAGATCAATCGCATTCTCAACCTTAAACAACTTCTTATATTCATTTATTCTTTTCATCAATCTACTTTTAACTCTGCTATTTTTAGCGGCCGCAAAAGTACGTTAAATATATACGCTAATCTAATTATTTATAAAGCATTAACATTAGCCTTAAAACCTGAACTGTATAATCTGCAATTATTCTTTATACTATAACGGGCCTTTCAGCGTTTATAAAATACCTCTTGCTTAAATAGTTTTTATACTTTTGAGGCCTAATTATTAAAACAGTAATTAATGAAAAACACAATAGTAATAGCAATAATATCCTTAATTGTTTTATCCTGTTCGGAAGACTCAACTCTGTTCGGAACAACCTATAACATTAGCTATAAAAATACTTCAGAGTTTACTGTTGAGATATTAAGCGATGATTTTGAAAATTTCTCACTTGCTCCTGACGAGGAGGTTGTGGTAGTTTGTGATACAAAACAACCTAGTATTGAAACTAAAAGCTATTCGAAAAACTTTTATATTTTCTATGTAGAAGAAGAACCTCAGGTATATAAAATATTTCAACAAGAATATAATTTAGACAATATCATTCAATATAAAATAACAAGAGAAAACCCAAGCCTAAGAGGTAAAGCACGAGTTATGTATACCGATTCTATTGGAGATACAATTGTACACAAAGATGTAGTACTACCCGCTACTTATAGCTTCGACGAATTTAAATCGGATACATTAATGCTAGAAGCCACCAATTTATTAGATATTGGTTCAGTATCTGTAGAAGTAAGTGTAAAAGGAGTTCAACGAATGTACCAAAGGGCTAACTTACCTGATACTATAGCTAAAGTGGAAACATTTATGTGGTAAGCAAATTAAAATAATAGAAAT
>NZ_LYBV02000008.1 GCF_001660705.2 Saccharicrinis aurantiacus | reverse complement strand
AAAAAAGCCGAAGAAACTAAATTCTTCGGCTTTCTTAGTAGCGGGGACCAGACTCGAACTGATGACCTTTGGGTTATGAGCCCAACGAGCTACCAACTGCTCCACCCCGCAATATATCTTAAACGTTTGTTGTTTTCTTTATTGCGGGTGCAAATGTAGCTGTAATGTTTTAAATGCGCAACACTTTAATGAATTTATTTTTTTCTTCGATGATCTATTTCTCGCTAAAAACCAACTAAACAACTAGTATAATGAACCATACAACCCTGACATTATTCTAAGATAAATAGTATTTTAAGCTCTTATGTTATACTTAGAGTACTTCACAAACTTCTTTAAATCGATGGTCAGTCACATTACTATTGATTCAATAGATAATTTACACTTCGATTATTACTAAAATTAATCTATCACATAGGATTTATAAGCTGACATCTGATATAAAAAAGCTGACTTAATTTTTTAACTTTGCAGCCTCGAAATAGAAAAATTATTATGGAGAATACGCAGGGCAAAAAAGCATTTATTAAAAAGATCCGCCATAAATATAGGCTTGCTATTTTTAACGAACAGTCGTACGAGGAGGTTTTTAGAGTTCGCCTATCTAGGTTAAATGTATTTACTGTTGTAAGTTTTTCTATAGTTATTATAATAGGTTTGGTTACCCTTTTAATTGCTTATACAGGCTTGAAAGAATACATTCCAGGTTACCCTAGTGCTAAGCAGCGTGTATTAATGGTACGCAATGCAAGCAGAGTGGACTCGTTAATATTAGAGATTCATAAAAGAGATCAATTTGTTAAATCTATTCAAACAGTTATTCGTGGAGAAGTACCAGAATCTATAGAACAAGAAGAATCTAGTCCTACAAATGCCGATGCAATTGAATCAGCTAAACTTGACAACACACAACGTGATATAGAGTTTAGACAAGAAGTTGAGGCAGAAGAAAAGTTTAACCTAGCTGTATTAGATGATAAATCGAAAGATTTAAAGCTAAATCAACAATACTTTTTCCCTCCAATTAAAGGTATAGTCGTTAATAAATACAACGAAAGCACCAATCATTTTGGGGTAGATATAGTATCAAAACCTGGAGAAACAGTTTCAGCAATACTTGATGGAACAGTAATATTTACCGGCTGGACTGTTGAAACTGGCTATGTTATGATTATTCAACATGGCAGTGATCTCATATCAAGCTATAAGCATAATTCAAAGTTACTTAAAGAAATGGGTAGCTTTGTGAAAGCTGGCGAGGCTATTGCAAATACCGGTAATAGTGGTGAGTTAACAACCGGTCCTCACCTACACTTTGAGTTATGGTACAAGAGTGCTGCCCTTAATCCAGAAGAATACATCTTATTTGAATAAAGAATTGAGTTCAAGTTTCACCTGAACATTGAAAATATTTTAGAAATGAAGAAAAGAGTTGCCATATTAGGTTCAACAGGGTCCATAGGAACTCAAGCGTTAGAGGTGATTGAAAAAAATCCTGAGAAGTTTGAAGTTGAAGTACTAACAGCTAACAATAGAGTTGGTAAACTTATAGAGCAGTGTAAGCAATTTATGCCAAACATTGTTGTTATTGCAAACAAAGAAAAGTATTCTGTTTTACAAGATGCACTAGAAGATTTACCAATAAAGGTATATGCAGGTAGTGAATCTATTAGCCAAGTTGTAGAAACCGAAAGTGTTGATATTGTATTAACTGCAATGGTTGGTTTCTCAGGTTTACAACCTACTATAAATGCTATAAAGGCGAAAAAGCCAATCGCGCTAGCAAACAAGGAAACAATGGTTGTAGCCGGCGATATTATCACAGAACTAGCAGCCCAAAATAAAGTACCAATTCTTCCTGTGGATTCAGAACATTCCGCTATATTCCAATGCTTAGCTGGTGAGTTTCACAATCCCATTGAGAAAATATATTTAACAGCTTCGGGTGGGCCTTTTAGAGGTAAAGATGAGAAATTCTTGAAAAAAGTAACTGTTGAACAGGCTTTGAATCATCCCAATTGGGAGATGGGTAGCAAAATCACCATCGACTCCGCTAGCATGATGAACAAAGGTCTGGAGGCAATTGAAGCCAAATGGTTATTTGGCTTAAACCCCGATCAAATTGACATTATTGTACACCCACAAAGTATAGTGCACAGTTTGGTTCAGTTTACCGATGGTTCAATGAAAGCACAAATGGGACTGCCTGATATGCGTTTACCCATTCAATATGCCCTTGCTTACCCGGAAAGAATCGTATCTGATTTTGAACGATTCAACTTTTTAGACTACCCTAGCCTTACCTTTGAAAAACCGGATTACAATTTATTCCGAAACATTAATCTCGCATACGAATCGATGCGCAAAGGAGGTAACTTGGCTTGCATTATGAATGCTGCGAATGAAGTTGTGGTTGAATCATTTTTAGAAAATAAAATCGGATTTTTAAAAATGTCAGAGGTAATAGAACGCACAATGGAAAAAGCTGATTTTATACAAAAACCAAGTTTAGATGATTATTTTAATACCGATATTCAAGCGCGTTCTATAGCAAAATCAATAATCGGACTTTAAAGTATTATAATTACAAAAAAGAAATATATTTGTAGCTTAATTTTTTCAAAAATAATAGATGGATATTTTAATAAAGGCAGGGCAATTAATTTTAAGCCTTTCAATATTAGTAGTACTACACGAGTTTGGCCACTTCTTTTTTGCCAAACTTTTTAAAACTAGAGTAGAGAAATTTTATTTGTTCTTCGATCCTTGGTTTTCATTATTTAAATTTAAAAAAGGTGATACTGAATATGGCGTAGGTTGGCTACCTCTAGGAGGTTATGTTAAAATATCTGGTATGATTGATGAGTCTATGGATAAAGAAGCCATGGCTGAACCTCCTAAAGACTACGAATTTCGCTCAAAACCGGCATACCAACGCTTATTAATAATGGTTGGTGGTGTTTTAGTTAACTTTTTATTAGCCTTTTTCATTTTTTGGATGATTTTATTCAAATGGGGAGAAAGCCATATCGATGTTAACGATGCCAAATTTGGATTAGATTTTCATCCAATAGCTAAAGAAATTGGATTACTCGATGGCGATATAGTTACCTCTGTTGATACTCACAAAGTAGTTACCTCAAAAGACATTGCATCTTTATTAATATTAGAGGATGCCAAACAACTTACTGTTAATCGCAATGGAGAAGTTCTCACAATAGATATTCCGGAAGGTTTTGGAAAAAGAATAATTGGTGAAGAAGTACGAAGTTTAGCTGAGTTACGCTTCCCATTTGTTGTAGATAGTGTGTTACCCAAGGGCAATGCAATAGATGCCGGATTACAAAAAGGAGATAGTATAGTTACTATTAATGGCGAAGATGCCAGCTTCTTCCGAGAAGCAACTGCCATTATTGAATCCAACAAAGGTAAACGCGTCACTATAGCTTTTGTTAGAAATAATGAGCCAATGGAAACACGTTGCGCCGTATCTGATGATGGGAAAATAGGCATAGGACCAAAAGTTAACGACTACTTTAATGTTACATCTGTTAAATATGGTTTTTGGGAAGCTTTGCCTGCCGGTATTAATAAAGGGGTAAATACCCTTGTTGGCTATGTGAAACAACTTAAACTAGTTTTCTCTAAAGAAGGCGTATCACAACTTGGTGGATTTGGAGCTATAGGAAATATGTTTCCACCAACATGGAATTGGTATTCATTTTGGTCTCTTACCGGTTTCTTATCTATTGTATTAGCTTTTATGAATATTCTTCCTATTCCGGCTTTAGACGGAGGGCATGTACTATTTTTACTATACGAAATTATTACAGGACGCAAGCCTAGTGATAAGTTTTTAGAGTACGCTCAAACAGCAGGTATGTTATTATTGTTAGCATTATTACTTTTTGCTAATGGAAATGATATCTTTAGGGCGATTTTTAAATAATCGATTTAATTGTTACTTTTGAGAAAAATACTACATTATGAATTTAAATAGCATACTTTGTTTCTCTTTAGGAGGACCTGAAATAATAGTTATAGTACTTGTTGTTGTCCTTTTATTTGGAGGAAGAAAAATTCCTGAATTAATGAAAGGTTTAGGACAAGGAATGAAAGAGTTTAAAAAAGCTCGCAATGAAAATGAGGAAAAACCATCCGATTCAAAAGAATAAACATACTTAATATACAAGAGCCGTTATTTTTCAATAACGGCTCTTTTTTTATGTAGAATTTAAAACGTACCCTAAGCTTAGTCTCTGTATTATTCTTATAAGATTAATTAGTTATTCATAAACTTCCGTTTCCACTTATAAACAGTTTCATACGGTATACCTGAAATTTCTGCTACCCTTTTTGTTGGATGTTTTTCTAATAACTTTACAATATTCTTCTTAACATCTTCCGTATAGCGGGGGCTAGCAGACTTTTTCTCACAATAGCGTTTTCTAATTCTAGCTATACTCATTTCTGAAACATTATACTCCTTGCTTATATCTTTCGCAAATTCACCAGCATCTAAACGTTTAGCAATCTTTAAAGCCTCTTCATAAGATATAGTAGACTTTCCTCTATAATCAAGATTTTTGGCCCCAGATAAGCCTTGTTTCTCTCTATTAATCGCTAACTTCTTAAAATCGCCCCACTCAAGGTTTTCGGCACTATTATCTGTTGTAACACAATTAATATGCAAAACCATTTTATAAGAAACTGGTTTCTCGTTCCTTATAAACGCTTGGGCAACCAAACGGTGAACGTATAGTATTTTACTCTCAATACTCACTTGGTAAAATCCATTTCTACTATTATTTGGTTTCACAAGTGACTGATGCACCTCTTTATCTTTGTAGATTATATGTTTACCATCCATACTTACCTCAATTTCTTGAGATATCCCATTAACTTTTATTTTTTTCGTTTTCATTGTTGCAAGAGTTTAAGAATACCCCTCTATAAAAGATTGAGGTACAATTATTCATTATACCATTATCGGTATAAGATTATTTTAGTTAGTTAAATAGGCTTCCAATTAAGTTATCATGTACTAATTTATAAAATTATAAGGCTTATTACAATATAGTTATAATTCTATTATAATATTGTTAGATGTATGAACGAAATTTACAGACTAATACAACATTATATCTACCGTTCATTAGTATATTCAATACATTTCTTCTCTTTTATACAAACATTAAAAGAATTTAATGAGAATATATACCCTTAAGCAATTTTATTAAAACTAGAATATCTAAATTTACCACGAATATAAAATAAAAGTTTTGGAAAATTTTAAAAATCTTGGCTTAAGAAAAAATATCGTTAAAGCCATTGCAGAAATCGGAATTGAAACCCCAACAGAAGTACAAGCTGAGGTTATTCCTTTTTTAATGCAAAGTAATTCTGACATCGTTGCACAAGCACAAACAGGTACTGGTAAAACTGCTGCCTTTGGCTTACCATTACTTGAACGCATTAACCCTAAACTTAATGTAGTGCAAGGTTTAATACTTTGCCCCACTCGCGAATTAGGTCAGCAAATTGCCAAACAACTATTTAAGTTCACTAAATATACCGACAAAATATTTGTAGAATCAGTTTTTGGTGGAGCGCAAATTGAGAAACAAATATCTTCATTAAGAAGACCTACTCATATAATTGTAGCAACACCTGGTCGTTTAATTGACCTCATAAAGAGAAAAGCTGTAGATATAAGAAAAGTTCAAACTGTTATTTTAGACGAGGCGGATGAGATGATGAGCATGGGCTTTAAAAAAGAGCTTGACGAAATATTAACACAAACATCGTTTGTTGAAAATAAGTGGTTATTCTCAGCAACAATGCCACCATCGATTAAGCAAATAATAAAAACTCACCTTTCTCCTAGCGCGAAGTTTTTTCAGCTTAGTAAACGAAATGTTGTCAATAAAAATATTGATCATCAGTTTTTGATTTGCGATGAAAAAGAGAAATTTGCAATTCTAATGCAGATTCTAGGTTCTGATAAAGATAGTAGAGGGGTAATTTTTTGTAAAACAAAGAATGCTGCTCAAACATTAGCAAAACAACTCATTGCTAAAAACATTGCAACTGATGCTATTCAAGGCGACCTGAAACAAAAAGATCGTGATAAGGTAATGAGGGCGTTTAAAAATGGAACACACCGTGTATTAGTGGCTACAGACCTAGCAGCAAGAGGAATTGATGTTGAAGGATTAAATTTCGTAATCCATTACCAACTGCCAGATAAAGAAGAATACTATACACATCGAAGCGGAAGAACTGCTAGAGCAGGAAATAGAGGCGTTTCATTAGCCCTAATAGAATCAAAAGAGGTTAAACAAATACGTTACTTCGAAAAGAATCTCAAAATAAGCTTCAAACAAATTAGAAGAAAAAAATAGATTTTTAATCATTATAAAATGGAGGCCAATAATCGCATTAGCCTCCATTTTTTGTTTTTAATATAGCATCTGCTTACTAATTTCCCATAATACTATCCCTGCACTAACACTAATGTTAAAAGAATGCTTTGTTCCGTGCTGAGGTATTTCTATACATCCATCAGAAATATTAATTGCCTCTTGCCTCACACCTTTTACCTCATTACCAAACACCAAAGCTACTGGCACCTGAGGCTTTATTTTATAGTCGGTTAAAAAGGTACTATTTTCAACTTGCTCAACACAATTTACTTCATAACCTTTCTCTTGTAATTTTTCAATAACCTCCTCAGTACTTTCTGAATACTCCCAATCTACAGAATCTTCAGCACCCAGCGCAGTTTTATGAATATCATTATGAGGTGGCGTTGGGGTAATTCCACACAAATAAATCTTCTTCAAACGCAATGCATCAGAGGTTCTAAAAACAGAACCTACATTATTCAAGCTTCTAACATTATCCAATATCACAATTATCGGAGTTTTATCTGATGCCTTGTATTCTTCTACCGACAACCTGTTTAACTCTTTATTTCGTAATTTTCGCATACTAACTTTCTATTTTGTACAAAAATAACTAAATCCTTGTAGCTTTAATGGTAAATCTTTATCACAACAAAACTAAAACTAGAGTTTGGTGTTATTTTAAGTGATATTAGTTTTAGTAATCAATCTAGAAAAATTTCTACTATGAACATACATGAATATCAAGGACAAGAAATCTTATCCAACTTCGGGGTTAGAGTCTCCAAAGGCCTAATTGCAAATACTCCTGAAGAGGCTGTTGAATCTGCCAAAGAACTTACCAAATTAACCGGCACAGATAAATGGGTAGTGAAAGCTCAGATACATGCAGGTGGACGAGGTAAAGGTGGTGGAGTTAAATTAGCTCAATCATTAGAAGAAGTTAAAGAACTTGCCGATCAAATATTAGGAATGCAGTTGGTTACACACCAAACCGGTCCTGAAGGAAAAAAAGTAAATAAGGTATTAATCGCCCAGAATGTATTTTACCCTGGAGATTCGAAACCTGAAGAGTATTACATGAGCGTTTTACTAAACAGGCAGTCTGGGAAAAATATAATTATGTATTCTACCGAAGGAGGTATGGATATTGAGACTGTTGCAGAAGAAACTCCTCATTTAATTTATAAAGAAGAAATTGATCCAGGACAAGGAGTTCTTCCATTCCAGGCTAGGCAAATTGCTTTCAACCTTGGCTTATCAGGTAAAGCTTTTAAGGAAATGACAAAATTTGTTCCTGCGTTATACAATGCATATATAGGGGCCGATGCTTCTTTGGTTGAAATTAACCCGGTACTTAAAACATCAGATGATTTAATAATGGCAATTGATGCTAAACTATCATTAGATGATAATGCTTTATTCAAGCATCCAGATTTAGCCAAAATGCGTGATTTAACAGAGGAGGATCCTACTGAAGTAGAAGCCTCTGAGCACAATCTTAACTTTGTAAAACTTGATGGTAATGTAGGTTGCATGGTAAACGGAGCTGGTTTAGCAATGGCAACAATGGATATCATTAAGCTTTCGGGTGGTGACCCAGCTAACTTTTTAGATGTTGGAGGTGGTGCCAATGCCCAAACAGTTGAAGCCGGCCTAAAAATTATCTTAAGTGATGAAAATGTTACAGCAATACTAATCAATATATTTGGTGGTATCGTTCGCTGCGATAGGGTAGCCAATGGTGTTGTTGAAGCCTATAAAAAAATTGGAGAAATTAACGTTCCAATCATTGTTCGCCTACAAGGAACTAATGCAGAAGGTGGCAAAAAGATTATTGATGAATCTGGTTTAAAAGTATTCTCTGCTATTACTTTAAAAGAAGCAGCAGACTTAGTTCAAGAGCTCGTATAATTAAGAATAGACTATAATATTTTAAAGGCTTCGTTTTTCGAAGCCTTTGTTGTTTACAGTCAATAACAACAGCTAAAACAATAAACCTAAAAAGCTCGTAAATTATCGAGAATTAAATATCTTTGCAAATTGAATACTGCAACAATATATGCTTGCATTTACACGGAAGTAATAGAACATGAAGAATATAAGGAATTTTTGCATCATTGCACATATCGATCACGGGAAGAGTACATTAGCTGATAGATTACTTGAGTTTACTCAAACAGTATCTGATCGTCAAGCTCAAGCTCAAGTATTGGATGATATGGATATTGAAAGAGAACGTGGCATAACTATCAAAAGTCATGCGATACAAATGGATTATGAATTAGATGGAGAACAGTATGTTTTAAATTTAATTGACACACCAGGACACGTTGATTTTTCTTACGAAGTATCTCGATCTATTGCTGCATGTGAAGGAGCTTTGTTAATTGTAGACTCTACACAAGGTATACAGGCACAAACTATTTCTAACTTATACCAAGCCATTGAGCACGATTTGCATATTATACCGGTAATGAATAAAATGGATTTACCCAATGCAATGCCCGACGAAGTGGAAGATCAAATTTTAGACTTAATTGGTGGCGAGCGTGAAGATATTATTCCTGCCAGTGGTAAAACAGGTCTTGGTGTTGATGAAATATTAAAAGCAATTATTCATAGAGTTCCGGCTCCAGTTGGAGATCCTAAAGCTCCATTACAATGTTTAATATTTGACTCTGTTTTTAACTCATTTAGAGGAATCATCGCCTACTTTAAAGTAGTAAATGGTTCAATTAAAAAGGGTGATTTGGTTAAATTTATGGCCACGGAACATGAGTATAATGCCGATGAAGTTGGCGTTCTTCGATTAGATATGGAACCAAGAAAAGCGCTCCATACTGGTGATGTAGGTTATATTATATCAGGTATTAAAACTAGTAAAGAGGTTAAGGTTGGAGATACTATTACAACTGTTAAAGATGGTTGCGAAACTCACATCGATGGATTTGAAGAAGTTAAACCAATGGTATTTGCAGGGGTCTATCCGATTGAAAGTGATGATTACGAAGACCTGAGAGCTGCCATGGAAAAACTTCAACTTAACGATGCCTCATTAACATTTGAGCCAGAGAGTTCTGCTGCACTAGGTTTTGGATTCCGATGTGGATTTCTTGGTATGTTACACATGGAGATAATTCAAGAGCGTTTAGATCGTGAGTTTGATATGAATGTGATCACAACTGTACCCAACGTGCCATATAACGTACACACTAAACAAGGAGAATTATTAGAAGTACATAACCCATCAGGATTACCTGAAGCTACACTTGTTGAAAAGATTGAGGAGCCATATATACACGCTCAAATTATTACTAAATCGGAGTTTATTGGTCCAGTAATGAGCCTTTGTTTGAATAAAAGAGGTGAATTAATTAAACAACATTACCTTACTTCTGATAGAGTAGAGTTAAATTACAATATGCCGCTAGCGGAGATTGTTTTTGATTTCTACGATAAATTAAAAAGTATCTCTAAAGGATATGCTTCGTTTGATTACCACCAAACAGGTTTTAAAAGTGCCAAATTAATTAAATTAGATATTTTACTAAATGGCGAAAGCGTAGATGCTTTATCTACCTTAATCCACTTTGATAATGCTTATACCTTAGGAAAACGCATTTGTGAGAAACTGAAAGAATTAATTCCTCGTCAACAATTTGACATTGCAATTCAGGCTGCAATTGGAGCTAAAATTATCTCTAGAGAAACAGTTAAGGCAGTAAGAAAAGATGTTACCGCAAAATGTTATGGTGGTGATATCAGTCGTAAAAGAAAACTCCTTGAAAAGCAAAAGAAAGGTAAAAAACGAATGAAACAAGTAGGTAATGTTGAAGTACCACAGAAGGCATTTTTAGCAGTACTAAAGCTTGATTAAGAAACTTTAGATATATGAGAAAGGCCAATATTCAAATTGAATATTGGCCTTTTTATTTATTGTTAATTGGCAATTACATTACCAACTTATAACCTTTACCATGTACATTGATGATTTCAACAGAAGTTTCTTCTTTAAGATGCTTTCTTAACTTAGTAATATAAACATCCATACTTCTCGCATTAAAGTAATTATCATCTACCCAAATGGTTTTCAACGCAAAATTACGCTCTAATACTTTATTTGCATTATTACATAATAACTTAAGAAGTTCAGACTCTTTTGTTGTTAATTTAACAACCACATCACCTTCTATCAATTGTTGTTTTTGAGTATCGAATTTATACTTTCCTAACTGATAGACATCCTGAATATTATTTGTACCTTTTGTTCTACGAATAATAGCTTCTAATCTAAAAAGCAATTCTTCCATACTAAAAGGTTTTGTAATATAATCATCAGCCCCTATCTTAAACCCCTGAAATACATCATCTTTCATAGATTTAGCAGTTAGAAATATAATAGGAATTTCGGCGTTGATTAACCTAATCTCTTTAGCTAGAGTAAAACCGTCTTTTTTAGGCATCATAACATCAAATACACACAAATCATATGTATTGCTTGTAAAAGCCTTATATGCCTCTTCCCCATCAGGCATTAAATCAGTTTCATATCCTTTAGCCTCTAGGTATTCGCGCAATAGCATACCTAAGTTTTCATCATCTTCGGCTAAAAGCAACTTATATTCTTTTTCCATTCCTTAGTACTTTTTATCGGTAAGAAAATCTCAAATTTTGTTCCAACGTTAACTTCACTTTCTGCATTGATTGTTCCACCATGATCCTCAACAATCTTTTTAACATATGCAAGACCTAGGCCAAAACCTTTAACATCATGCACATTTCCTGTTGGAACGCGATAGAATTTCTCAAATATACGGCTCAGGTTCTCTTTTGATATCCCTAAACCATTGTCTTTAATAGAAATAACTAATCCATCATTCTTATTCCAAGTTTTAACTTGAAGAATTGGAGTACCTTTCCTGTATTTGAAAGCATTATCAAACAAGTTATAAATCACATTTGTAAAATGCACCTCATCAACATAAACGTCACCATTTTTAGCATCAAGGCTTTCTACAATCTCACCATTCTTATTTTCTACTTTCAGCTTAAAGTTAGTAGAAACATTGTGAATTAATTGGTTTATATCAAGTTTTTTTATTTTTAAACCTGCTTTCCCTTTTTCAAATATAGCCATTTGTAGCACTTTTTCAACCTGAAAGCTTAATCTTTTACTTTCATCCTGAATGATACTAGACATTCTTTGCAATGCTTTTGGTGTTTTTGCAACACTCGGATCCTTTAACATTTGTGATGCTAAAGAAATAGTTGAAATAGGTGTTTTAAATTCATGGGTCATATTATTGATAAAATCGTTCTTAATTTCATCAACTTTCTTTTGCCTTAAAATAATTAAGATAGTAATAATAGAGGTTAATATCATTACTAAGGTAAAAGTAGCAGAAGGTATTATTAGATTAATAGATTGCATCAAGAAGTTAGGACGTTCTGCAAAATATAAATTAATATGATGGGCTTCGGGATGTGGATCATTTGGGAAAAGATATTTTTGATATACAATTTTTGATTCGTCAGGCTTATAGCCAGTTGTTGCGAGGGCCAATTTTCCTTTACCATCAAACACTGCAAATTCGAAGGGTAAAATAATCCCTCTATCTTCTAGTGCTTTCATTAGCATTACATCCACCTTTTCTCTATCTACACGCTGGTCGATAGATCTTTTTGGAAACAAGGCATTTAAAAGCATCTCACTCTTACCCTCAACTTTTGCATTAAGTTCATCTTGAATACTTAAAAAGGCACTTGTTAATGGGCCAAATTTACTCGTTCGTGTAGAAACTGGCGTTTGATTATTTAAACTAAAAATTAAAGAATCTTCATTAAAGGTAAGCATCGTTGTACTGATTTGCTTATCCTGCAACTGAAAGCGAAAAGAAATATCAAAACTCTCATCGAGGTTAGTTCCTTCACTTCCGTTTCCATTTAAATATCTAGGTTTTCTATTTAGTTCCTTTGGTAGGTTTGAAGTTGATTGCTTTTTAATTTGCGATCGTATTAGAGCTGCTTGTTCTGTACTTTCATCTCGCGCAAGCTTATTAACCACCTGGGTCATGGCCTGCTTGATTTGCTTATTAAACTCAAGTTCCTTTATATCACTGGCATCTTGCATCCAAAGTGTTTGCACATAAATGATCCCGAACAAACTCGCTGCAATGATAAATGCTAAAAGATAAATGTATTTTTTACTCATACTTATAATAAATCTATGTAATAGTATGTGGTTTAAATAAGCTATGCAATATAGCTAATTGCAATGAATTTAATTTGAATAGAGAGGAACTTTTAAGCTTTATAGTTCGGATTATTTTCCTTTATAGAAATATTCTGCAAGGCCTCCATTGCTGCATTTTGCTGAGATTCCTTTTTTGAATTACCTTCTCCCCTGCCATATACAATGGTTTCGATCTCGACATTTGACACAAATATAGGAGCATGATCTGAAGTGCTTGACACCTCCTCAGTCTCAAAATTTATCTCGCGCTTATATTTCTGTCCCCACTCAATTAGCATAGATTTGAAATTATTATCATGCTTAGTAATTTCATTTAAGTTAACGAAGGGATGCAATATTTTGCTTAAAACAAACTTTGCACATTTATCATAGCCTTTATCAACAAATATGGCACCTATCAGTGCCTCTAAAGCATCTCCAGGAATGTTTGTTTTATTCAGTGCTATTTTAGATTGCGAACTAATTATATCTTTCAAGCCTAATTGCAAAGCGGTTTTATTCAAGAATGCTCGGTTTACAATCTTAGAGCGTGTTTTGGTAAGAAAGCCTTCGTTTACATCAGGGTATTTATTATATAACTCTTGGGCAACAATTGCACCAAGGATAGCATCTCCTAAAAACTCAAGGCGCTCGTTATTCATAACCTTCCCATCACAATCTTTTAGCAATGCTGATTTATGAACAAGTGCTAATTCATATAAGGAGAGATTATTAGGATAATAACCTAATATAGTATGTAGCAAAAAATAAAGCCTTCTCCGTTCTGGAGAAAGCTTTATTTTAGATAATATTTTTCTTAACACAATTATATTAAATTGCTTTAAAAATAACAGATGCATTATGACCACCAAATCCAAAGGTGTTAGATAAAGCAACCTTTACCTTTCTCTTTTGAGCTTTGTGATAAGTCATATTTAATTTTTGGTCGATCTCAGGATCGTCCTCAAAATGATTAATAGTTGGAGGTACTACTCCATCTCTAATTGCCAAAATACAAGCAACTGATTCAATGGCTCCGGCTGCACCTAAAAGGTGACCAGTCATTGACTTTGTTGAACTAATATTTAAGTTGTAAGCATGCTCTCCAAACACTTCTTTAATTGCTAAAGTTTCGGCAATATCTCCACGAGGAGTTGAAGTACCATGAACATTAATATAATCTACCTCTTCAGGTTTTGTATCATAATCAGATAATGCACTTATCATTACATTTTTAGCTCCTAATCCTTCAGGATGTGGGGCCGTTAAGTGATGAGCATCAGCAGTCATTCCAGCACCAATTACTTCACAGTAAATTTTTGCACCACGAGCTTTTGCGTGCTCATATTCTTCAAGAATAAGAGATACACCACCTTCACCCATAACAAAACCATCTCTTCCTTTATCGAAAGGACGTGAAGCTGATTCTGGGTCATCATTTCTGGTTGACAGAGCTTGCATACTATTAAATCCGCCAATACCAGCTTCACAAATAGCAGCTTCTGAACCACCTGTTACAAAAACCTTTGTTTTACCTAATCTAATAAGATTAAAAGCGTCACCAATTGCATTTGTTGAAGATGCACAAGCTGAAACTGTATTGAAATTTGGTCCTCTAAAACCGTATTTCATTGAAATATGACCAGCAGCGATATCGCTAATCATTTTCGGTATAAAAAATGGATTAAATCTAGGCTTGAAATCATTCTTTGCAAACCCTTTAATCTCATCTGAAAATGTTTGAATTCCACCAATTCCAGCTCCCCAAATAACACCAACTTGATCTGTATCGATGTCTTCGTGGTCAATGCCAGAATCTTGAACAGCTTGCTCAGCTGCAATTAATGCGAACTGAGCAAACATATCAAGTTTTCTTGCCTCTTTACGATCAAAATAATCGTTCGAGTTGTAATCTTTTACTTCACAAGCAAATTTCGTCTTGAAATCGGTGGCGTCAAATCGAGTAATGGGTGCAGCACCACTTACTCCTTCAACAAGGTTTTTCCATAGTTCATCAATAGAATTACCTAAAGGAGTGATTGCTCCTAATCCCGTTACTACTACTCTTTTTAACTCCATAACTTCTTTTAAAGTTTTACTTATTTAGCGTTTTCCTCGATATAAGAAACGGCATCACCTACTGTGCCAATGTTTTCTGCTTGATCATCTGGAATAGCGATATTAAATTCTTTTTCGAATTCCATAATCAATTCAACAGTGTCAAGAGAGTCAGCGCCTAAATCGTTTGTGAAACTAGCTTCTGTTGTAACTTCTGTTTCGTCAACACCTAATTTGTCAACAATAATAGCTTTAACTCTTGATGCAATGTCAGACATAGCTTTTAATTTTAGTTAATAATTAAAATTTATTGATTTAAATAACTTTGCAAAGGAAAAAAAATACCTATAATATTTCAAATAATATTTAAATAAAATACAATTAGGGGCTTTTTTTTCTACTTTTGCACACTAATACTACAGGACTTAAAACCTCATAAGAATCAACAAATGAACAAAATAGCCATATTTGCCTCTGGGTCTGGATCCAATGCAGAAAATATCGTAAAATACTTTAATAAGCATCAAAAAGATGTTGATTTCCTCTTTTTGACGAACAACTCTAAAGCATTTGTGAACGAAAGAGCGCATAAATTAGGAATTGATATCATAAACTTTACAAAAGAAGAATTTACAAAGACCTCAAAAATAGTTAATATACTGCAAGAATTTGATTGTGATTTAATAGTATTAGCTGGTTTTTTATGGTTAATTCCAGACAATTTGGTTTCTACATACAAAAACAAGATAATTAATATACACCCTGCCCTTTTACCTAAATATGGAGGCAAAGGTATGTATGGAGCCAAAATTCACGAAGCGGTTTATAATAATAAGGAATCAGAAACTGGAATTACAATTCATTACGTAGATTCTAATTACGATGAGGGTAAAATTATTTCGCAAATATCTGTAGGAATAGATAAGAATGATACTCCAGCTAATATTGAGGCTAAAATTCACGAATTAGAATACCTACACTACCCTATGGTGATTGAAGAACTACTTTCTGAAGAAAATTAAACGGTTATATAAATAAAATGACAAAAGCTCATCATACTATTTTATATGATGAGCTTTTGCCACTTAATATTAAATCGTGAAAATTATTCTACTGTATTCAAAGGTAAAGCATCTATTTCTTGTTTGAGCGGCTTATAAAACTCCTTAAACCTATCCATATCTTCTTTCTCTACGGGTTCAACTGGAGGTGCTTTCACTTTAAGTGGATCAATTGGCTTGCCATTCTTGTACACCCTAAAGTCGAGGTGAGGACCGGTTGCTAAGCCTGTAGCTCCAACATAACCTATTAATTGACCTTGTTTAACTTGTACTCCTTTATTCATTCCTTTTGCAAAACCATTTAAGTGCATATAAACAGTGGTATAAACACTATTATGCTTAATCTTTAAATAATTTCCACCACCCTTAGCTTGATAACCACGAGCAATAATACGACCATCACCGATAGAATACACATGTGTACCTTTCGGTGCTGCATAGTCAATACCATGGTGCGGCCTTCTAATTTTTAACACAGGATGTAATCGGCTATTTGAGAAACGGCTGCTAATACGAGAAAACTTAAGTGGAGCTTTTAAAAAGGCTTTTCTAAGACTCTTCCCTTTTTCATCAAAGTAATTTGTTGTTAAACTATCTTCTTCAAAATTAAAAGCATAATAATCTTCACCTCTATGGTGAAATAAGGCAGCCTCTACAGATGATATTCCTACAGAAGTTGAATCCACATAATCCTCAGTATATAATACTTTAAAATAATCACCTTTTTCAATGCCGAAGAAATCAACTGTCCAAGCAAAAATATCGGATAGATGTAATGATAATACAGGACTCGTATTATTCTCAGCCATGGCATTCCATAAAGAAGAAGTTATAAGACCTGTTGCTTCCTTTTGTACACTTCTTACTTCCTTTTGTCCTTTTGAAACAGTTATAGAATCGCCAAACTCGTACTTAACGTAAGTAATTTTATCAATTTCATAAACAAAATACTTTGCTTTTAAAGTTGTGTCAGGTTCTAAGAAAACAAAATATGGATTACCCACTTTAATTTTGCGCACATCGAATACATCCTTGCTCTTATCAGCTAATTCACCAATTTGCTTATAGGCAATATCATATTTTAATAATATTGAGGCAAGAAATTCATTCCTTCTAACCTTATTATTTTCTATAGCAAACGAATCTACATTAATACCATACAATAAATTCTCTGGCTCTGGAATTATTGTATCAATTACAACAATTTCTTCTTCTTTACTGTCTTTTTTACTTGAGTTGTTACAACTAAAAAACAATGCTATTATAAATACGGTACTTAAGGCTAATGAAAGCTTTTTGATGATATGCATATAATCTAAAAATTTAAGAGCTGCCAAGTTATACCTTACGCTTTTAAAAACAAAACGGATAGTACTATTAAAATAATATATAAAGAGATATTATGCTTTAATCTTATCAAACCCTTGTCCAAATACATTTGAAACATTTCCCATGGTTACAAAAGCGTCTTGATCGATATCCTTAATAATCTTAAATAAAACTGAAGATGTACGTTTTTTTGAAATTACCATCAATATTTTTCTATTCTCCTTTGTATAACCACCAATACTATCAATAATAGTAACCCCTTTATTGCCGAGGGTTAAAATGGTTTCTGCTAATTCTTCGTACTTTTCACTTATTATAAATATCTGAACAGATTGTTTATTTCCGGTTAAAACCAAATCTAAAACATAGCTAAAAATGGCCATGGTTATTAAGCCATACATTATTTTTTCAATATCATGGAAAATAAAATACGAACTAGAAATAATAGCTACATCAAAGCTTAATAATAACTTACCAAGACTTACATTCTTATATTTGGTTATGATCATTCCGATTATCTCGGTTCCTCCTGTTCCACCACCGTTTATAATAAGCATAGCGGTTCCTATTCCGCCAATGGTCGCACCAATTAAGGTAGCCATGAAAATATCGCGAACAACTGGCTCGGTAAAATAACCTGTTAATACCGTTAGTAGCATTGAAAATAAAATAATGCAATAGATGGTTTTAATACCATAGGATAAACCCAAAATCCTTATGGCTAGGAGTATCAAAACTATATTAATAATTAACGAGGTGATTCCGACATCCCATCCCCAAAGAAAATAGAATGTACTTGACAAACCTGTTACTCCACCAGCAACGATGCCTGATGGTATAATAAACCCTGCCCAACCTACACTACATATTAATGCAGCGATTGATAAAATGGCGTACGATTTTATTTCGCGAAGTATTTTTTGAGTTGTCATAGTTACAGATTATGTATTAGATTTTTATTTGATCGAAGCCTTTACCATAAACCCCAGAAACTGATCCCATGGTTACAAATGCCTCCGGATCGATTTCTTTTATGATTCGGAACAAAACGGTTGATGTACGCTTTTTTGAGATTACCATCAAAACTTTTTTACTATCTCCAGAATAACCTCCCATACCATCAAGAATAGTAACTCCTTTTTCAGCTGTTTTAATAATCTTATCTGATATTTCTTTATACTTAGGACTTATGATAAACAATTGTACAGTTGACTTATTACCGGAGATGACCAGATCAACAGCATATCCAAATGTTGCCATAGTTATAAAACCATACATTACTTTTTCTATATCATGAAAAACAAAATATGCGGATAGAATAATTACAACATCAAGCATTAATAGAAGTTTCCCTAGGCTGATATTACGGTACTTATTAATAATCATGGCAATAATATCGGTTCCGCCAGTACTACCCCCATTTACGAAGATAAGTCCACCACCAGTACCTGCCATTGAAGCACCAATTAGAGTTGCCATAAAAGCATCACTAACCAATGGTTCTCCGCCAAATTGCTCCATTAACACATCTATAAAAATAGCAAACACTACAATACCATAAACACTTTTAACCCCGAATGAGAAACCAAGTATTTTAATTGCCATTAAAATAAGGCAAATGTTAATAACGAAACCCGTTAAACCAACATCCCACCCCCATAAGTAATAGGCCATTGTAGATAATCCGGTTATTCCACCACCAACAACCCCTGTTGGTATAATAAAGCCCGACCAGCCAATACTTGCCATAAAAAGCGCAAAGGTTAGAATGAAATAGGATTTCGATTCTTTTAGGATTTTTTCTTTAGTCATGATTCTGCACCTAAACTTTTGATAATAGATAAATTAACTCTTAATTATAAACTTTCAATATTTTCGGCAAAGGAAAGAAAAGATGCTTATATAAAAGCATATCAAAAGTCATGATAAGTGGGAGAATTGTAGTGATTTTTCTCATATCAGTTAAATATAAAACACAAAAAAGCCTAGACAAAATATGCCTAGGCTATCATTTAAAACGATTTATTAGATAGTTTTACTTTCTAATTTAACTCTTTTGTAAAATCTATAGTACCATCAAGTAAGGTGGTTCCATCAACTTCTTCAGGTACATTATGGTAGGATAATATCCATTCGCCCCCATTAACAACACCTTCGTAAACAATAGTTACGGTTCCGTTTACTGGACCAATAGCACCCTCTTCAATAACGCCTTGAAGAGTATAATAATAAGTATAATCAACTGAAACTTGTATAACCTTAGGTTCCTCCCTTACTACTGTATAATCAAAATTAGGATCCTTGTCTTCCTCACTTTCATATTGAACAATCTCACCATCTTTATTGTAATGTACCGTAATTGTTCGTTGTTCAATACGAGTCTCTGTTGTAGTAACCTTAATCTGATATTGAGAATCATCTGTATCGTCAATTAAATCAGTTGCGGGCATTGATCTTACATTATCATGTTTATCTGTATCACAAACTAATTTTTTAGCCGATTCATAAACATTAATTTTTCTATTTATAATAGTAATAATTTCTTCATTACCATCAGGATCTTTAATTTTTTCAGTTCCATACTCTATAAATTGATAAACTGGAACATCCTTAATATCTGGACGCGCATATTTATCAGGCTCACATGACGAGAACAAAACCACAAATAAAAGGCCAACTATTTTATATATATTGTTCATAATATTTTATTTTAAATAAACTGTGTTCATGTCAAATGAACACAGCATTACAAGATTATTTACTATGGGCGAAGTTCATAGTCAAGCAAAGAGATATTATCGAAGTAAACAACTCTATTTCCATCAACATTACCTGAACTTACAACTTGAAATTGCATATAACGGTGAGTAGAAGCACCAGTATATGTAAATTGTTTAGTAAAGGTATTCCATTCTCCTTTTGTATAGTTTTGTATCCAACTACCTATCTCGCCACCCCATGGTAACAAACGTCCAACTAATGCATTTACACAGCTTGATGGTGCATCTGGTTCATAATAAGAGAAACTCCAAATATAGGTTTTCCCTGAAACCATTGGTATTGGAATAACTGGAACCCATTTACCTTCTGCATCTTTCTCCGTCACTTGATGCATTTTAGTTTTTCCTTGAGCTGGATCAGCATTAATTTCCGTACGCAAACTATAATACCCATCTTTTGCTTGCTCGTTACTCACTGTTACTAAACTTTGATTATCCCACTCTCCAGTCCATTTTGAAGCGCTTAACGAACCTCCTTCGAAACCAAAATATGTTTGATCTTTACACAGATCTTCAATATACATTACAGTTGGTAAGTTAGATAAGTCATCTAATTCTCGTTGATCCAATGACATAATAGAACCACCTGACCAAGAAATAGTAACATCATCAGAATTATATAAAGGCTCTGATAATTCTAAATTAATTACATTACCACTAGCAGCGTTTATAGTCGCAGAGCTTACTCCTACTGTTCCTGAAACTCCGGATACCTGATTAACATAACTTACTGTAAAATTACTCTCTTCGTTCTCAAACGCTTCAATTTCTCCGTTTAAAGTTAATTCAATAATACCGTTAGGTAATTCATTGGCTTCAACTATTTTAAATGGTAATTCTGATTTAACAACCTTTATCTTTAGCGGAATATTCTTCTTCTGATTGCCATAAGGAATCTGCTCTCCATCTCTTGTAGAAGTTATAGAACTTGCATAGAATTCTCCCAAACGATAAAATGACACCTTCTGACTCTTCTCTAATGAAGTAGCAGGTGAACCGCCATCAAAAGACCAATTTCTCCCTGTTGGACGATCAATAACAGTTTCATCTACAAACGTAAGAAACTCCCCTGCCTGTAGTTCAACCGCTTGCCAATTTAATGAATCAGAAAGATCAACGTTAGTATCATGGGTTAAATCTAACAATAATTGATCATTTTGATCATAAACTTTTAAGGCAGGTTGCAATGTATCATATACATCTACAACGAAAGAGGTATCTATTACCCAAACATCTCCTTTTTTAATGGCAGGAATTGTATCTCTTCCCTTAAACTCAACAAACTCACTATACGTATTATAAAGACGTACAGTCTGAACTCCTGGCTTAGTAAATAAGGCGTGCACCGTTAAATCTGTCGTTTCAAGAGATTGATCCTCCCTAATAAACTTAGTATAGTCCTTATCTTCACGGATAATATTACCATTTAACCATTTTATTCCACTTGTATCTGAAATACTCCATTGATGCGTTAATGCTCCTTGAGAAAGATCCGAAAAAGACTCGTAGTTATTAAGACCTAATGCATTATTCTCAGATCTAAACCTGCTACTCATCCATTGTACATCGGAATATTTCATAAGAGGCTCATACTCCTTCTCACATCCGAATGCGAATACGATAAGCATTAACCCTATAATTATATTTATTCTTTTCATAATTGTTTTATTTAAAAAATTACAAATTCGGATTTGCAGTAGTTTCGCTATTTGGAATTGGCCACCATCCATGTAAATCTTGTATATAATTAGCTGCTGCCTGTTGGTAATCCACTAGTGTTTTATTAGGGTCACCGGCTATACCATCAGCTAATATCGCCCCATATTTTATAGACTTTTTCTTTTCCTCAAAATTATAATATTCAAAATTCTCACCATGATATTGATTTTGCGATAGATCAATAAAACGCTGTTTTGTTATGCCCCAACGCCTTAAGTCTATTTGTCTATCCATAAAACCTTCCAGACATAATTCTAATGGACGCTCAACAAACATTATTTTGTGCATTACAGTATCGGCAGGTAGCGTCTTGTTATAATATGTTGAACCTAGATCAGGAAATTCTCCATCTGCTGCCATACCATATAATTTTAAAGCTGAACGATGTCTCACCTTGTTAAGGTATTTTACTGCTTCCTTGGCCCCTGATTCATCTTCCCCACCTTTTATTAAACACTCTGCGTACATTAAATACACATCAGCTAATCTGAGTACTCGATAGTTAATACCTGAGCGCTGAGTTTGGTCATTCTCATTACTTAAAATATCGTAATTAGACAATTTTCTAAAATATGCAGTTTCAAGGTTGTTAAGCGGAGCCTTTGAATAAGCTTTTTCTCCATAGTAATCGTTGTCATCATCATCTGCTAGTAAAATAGAATATGACGCTCTCAACGAATGCGATCTTATTTTTCTTCTGCCTATTTCAACACCTGTGTTAACATCATAAATAGGCTCATCAACTTGATTTCTATGATCATTACCATCCACTTCTTCATTTTGAAATTCTCTAATTAACCAACAACTTGGAATAATACCTCTCCAACCACCAACAGGACTTACTGTAGTTGCATAAGCATTCGTTGTTCCCAAAGGACTCCATTGGTTTTCCTCTTGTTTATATGAATAATCGTAAGCAATCTCAATTAAAGATTCTTGATTAAACTCACCAACAGTTGTACTGTTCTCATTTGGCTTAGCCAATTGATATTTATTAGACTCTATTATTTCCTTTAAATAAAAAGCAGCATCGTCATATTGCTTTTGATAAAGATAACTTTTACCTAAAATACCAGCAGCAGATCCCTTAGTAATTCTACCCGCAATTTTTGGACTCGTAGGTTCTCCTGCATCAGAAAATTCAGTATATGTCCATTCTAGATTATTGTAAGCAAAAGTCAAATCCTCAATAAAGAAAGCTCTTACCTCTTCTTCTGGTCTCAATTTTTGATAAAATTCTTCTTCTAATTCAGGTACATAGTCAAATATTGGCACACTTCCTTTATTAAATGCAGAATGCAACCAGAAGTAAAATAATCCACGAAAAAAGCGTGCTTCACCCATTAGGCGAGTCCATTGTTCCTTATCTTCATCTTTTTCCATTTGATCACTTATTCCATTAAGCCCTTCAATTACTTGATTAGCTCTAAAAATACCTTTGTACAAGTTTTGCCACTGCCCATTGGGAGCACCAGAACCATCTGTAAAAGTGTGTAAGTAATACTCATTTGAAGTATTTGGCCTACCATATCCAGGCCAAGACAAATCACTGCGATTTGTTGCAGCATCAAGCTGAATAATGCCGGTATTTCTTAATTGATTATAGACTGCTACCAAACCTACTTCACAGTCGTATAAATTGGTCCAGAATTTCGTTTTAGGTAACTCGTTAGGATTATCTTGTGTTAAGAAATCCTCACAACTACTCATTGTTAATAACAATAGAATAGCAGATGCAATGTTTATAATAATTTTATTCATATTTCTCAACTTTTACAAATTAAAAATCTAGTTGAAGCCCAACTCTATATTGTGAACTAATAGGAAATGAACCTCTATCAATACCACGAGTAGCTAGGCCATTACCTCCGACCTCAGGGTCATACCCTTGGTACTTCGTAAGAGTTAAAGGATTATCCGTAGCCAAATAAACCCTAAACTTAGATATTCCGATACTACTTAAGGTAGTTTTAGGCAATGTATAACCTAAAGTTACATTTCTTAAACGAAGAAAACTTCCATCTTCAACCCAAACATCAGCCCAACCTCTTTTATTAAGGTGACCTCCACCTCTATGACTTGGTATTACACCATAAGGATTGCTATCTGACCATTGATATAATAGGTCTTTATGTGTACCTGAATCATAGGCAAACATTTTAGATCCATTTATGATCTCATTACCTATAGAAGCATATAGAGCCATAGATAAATCAAAACCTTTATAAGCAACATTTGCATTTAACCCTAATTCAAAATCAGGCATTCCACTTCCTCCATAAACACGATCATTATCATCGATAGAACCATCACCATTTGTATCTACGTAAATTAAATCACCCATTTTAGCACTAGGAACAATTTTTTGGTACTCTCCTAACTTCTCTTCAGTATTAATAATTCCATTTGTTTCCATAACAAAGAAAGATCCAGCTTCATAACCTTCCTTTAAAGCTGTAATCTTATCATTATTACCAGATACATTAATAGCATAACCTTCTTTAAAATAGGAGATCTCAGTTGATCCGCTCATTTTAGTAATCTTGTTAATATTCTTTGTAAATGTTCCATTAACACCCCAAGAAACTTTACCAGCTTGTCTCCAACCTGCAGCAAATTCAACCCCACGGTTATTCATGTTTCCTACGTTAAGAATTACTTCTGCATCTTTTCCTCCTCCAACTGAAGATGGGAGTAGTAATGGGAATAGCATATCCTTCTTATCTGAATTGTAAAAATCTGCGGTAAATGAAAGTCTATTACTGAAGAATCCCACGTCAATACCTATATTACTTTGTACTGTTGTTTCCCAACGAACCTGAGAATTTGCAAAAGACTCTTGAATAGCTCCATTAACTAACTCTCCTTTACCATCTGGTCCAAATGGATAATCGTGACCGACAGATACTGTTGGGTAATAACTATAATCAGCAAAATTTTGATTACCTGTAGTACCAATACTTCCTCTAAGCTTAAAAGAATTTGCTATCTCAGACAAAGGTGCCCAAAAAGCCTCATCTGCGATATTCCAGGCGACAGAAGCTGACGGAAACATACCCCATCTATTATCCTTTACAAAACGAGAAGAACCATCTCGGCGAACACTTGCACTAAGTAAGTACCTCCCTTTATAATCATATTGAACTCGACCTAACATACCAACAAGAGTATTAACTCTATCTTGATTCCATGTTCCCTTACCTGAGGCTGCATTAGGCTCACTAACTGCGCCATTAATTACTGTAACTTCATTAGAGAAGATATCTTTCTTACTCGCGTTAAAAGAGACATATGTATATTTCTCTGTTGATACAACACCTAAAAGTTTTAATTTATGATCACCAAATTTCTTAGTATAATCTAATGCATTCTCCAATGTATAACTTGTACTCCTCTTACTTTCATTTTTAATTCCTGATCTAGTATTCGAATTTTCAACTTTCTCACCATCCTCATTAAAGACAACAATATCAGGATTTATGGTATTTCGGTTACCATTAGAGAATCTTGCTCCTGCTCTTAATGTATAATTAAAACCTTTTAGAATATTAAATCTCACATTAATATTACCATTGAACTCATCTGTATTTTCAATATCAGATTGTTGGAATTTATACATCATTGTTGCCAACTGGTTGGCATCGTTATTTTGACCATCTCCTCCAGCTGAGCCAACAGTTTGATTTGGATCTAAAGGTGCTTGATGAGGCTTATATTTATAAGCATCATACAACAGGTTCCATGGTTCACGCTCTCGTTCTTCTACACGCATACCAAGTCCCATTGTAATATCCCAACGCCCTTTCGTATAATTAGTATTACTTCTTACATTAATTCTTTCATATCCTGAATTAATCAAAACCCCATCTTGTTGAAAATAACTAGCAACCAAACTGTATTTAAGATCATCTTTACCCCCAGAGATATTAACACTATGATTCTGGATGACTGCGTTATCATTCTGAACAACATCCAAAATAGAAGAGTTGTTAGTAAAGTCATTCTTATTCATCTCTAATGGGGTCCATGTATTATCAGCATGAGTACCATTATTATTAGAAGCAAAAGCATATTGAGTGTACCAATATTCTTCAAAATCCATTAATGGAATACCAGAAGTAATCTTTTGAATACCTCCATAACTATCAACAGAAACACGCATCTGCCCGGCCTTACCTCTCTTTGTTGTAATTAGAATAACACCACCGGAACCACGAGTACCATAAATTGCCGCTGATGCAGCATCCTTAAGAATATCCAATGTCTCAATTTCATTATTACTTAAACGAGGATCTCCGTCTTGTGGAATTCCATCAACTACAAACAGTGGGGAATTATTTCCGTTCACAGAACTTAAGCCTCTAATTTGTATATTAGACCCTTCTCCTGGGGCACCTGAACTAGCAGTCACATTTACCCCTGCAACTTGTCCTTGTAAAGCTGTTCCCAAATCAGCAGTTGAGATTCTAGTTAACTCTTCAGACTTAACCTGAACAACGGCACCAGAAATTTCTTTCTTCTTTTGAGTACCATAACCAATTGCAACCACCTCATCTAAACCAATAGATTCTGGCTCTAACTTTACATTTACTTTGGCTGAATTGACTGTTTGTTCAAAGTTTTTCATACCCACAAAACTGAACAATAATACATCACCCATTTTTGCTTTTATACTATAATTACCATCAATATCGGTAATCGTTCCATTTGTTGTTCCTTTAATAACAACACTCACTCCTGGTATTGCCAAACCATCTTCTTGACTAATAACATTACCAGTAATTATCGATTCTTGTGCGAAAGCACTTATGCTTATACAACTTATAACGAGCAGTAACAACCACTTATTAGAAGCTTCTAGCATTCGATTAAGATTTTCCTTCATCATTTCATTTTTAAGATTAAAGTATTAGACATACCACACACTTTCGGAATTAATGTTTTTTTACACTTTTTGTGATTTCAAAACTACATTAACATCCTTTAATGATATCCTAGAAAGTATTATCAATTACGGGGGATTTTTTTTACACGAGAGCAATTACAGGGGGCTTATTATACCCCCTATCGACCACAAATTATTAATATATAGATCATTACAATATTGAACTAACAGCAATCTCAATAATGCAAATGACCATGGAAGTCGAAATATAACTACAAAAAAAACAACTACCAATAACCCTCATGCATTTAAAATACGAGAAATGTAATTTACATTTTTTAACTATAAGTGTTTTTAGAAATGAGTACAGGAAAAAAACTAGAATTTGTATTAAAAATTTGAACCTCGATCACTTATGATTCAATTCAATAAACCATTTTTTAATAAGCTAGTCAATATCAATACTCGATAACCAAACAGAATACCATGAGAATAAAAAACTCTCAAAAAAGGAGTGGAGTTTAATTATCTATTCATTGAATTTTCATCATAATTATTCAATTAATATCAGCTCAAGTTATGAAAAAGCATGAAGGAAAATTGTAGGAAGCTGACTAATTCAAGCTTGTCTGAATTATAACTATTACGGCATAAAATAAAATTATAACTACTCTTATTGGCAGATAAAAAATATTTTAAATAACGGAATAGGATATATCCATTAAACAAAAAAGCATCATATGTTACCATACGATGCTTTAAGATATTTAAATAGAAACACTCTTACGAAGTGTATATAGAACTCTATACTAATTACTTTGTGATAATAGAAACACTTGCTCCTGAAATACCTTTTGCTGATGCTTTCACATTAATTGTTCCTGCACTATTAGTTGCTTTAATTATGGCCAAACACATACCGTTAAATGCTTTTTTATTATCCGCCTGGAATGATTCAAGAGAAGTTTGATCTCCATTATCCGTAGCTGCTAAAATACCAGAACCTTCTATGGTGAATGTAATTCTGTTATCAGCCATTGGGCAAAAGTTTCCGTCTTTATCAAGAATCCTAGCTGTTATAAACGATAAATCAGTACCATCAGCAGTTATTGCATTACGATCTACCTCTAATTCAATACGATCTGCTTTACCTGCTGTATGAATTACCTTAGTTGCTTCTGCTTTGCCATCTTTGTAGGCTACTACCTTAATATTTCCGGCTTGATAAGGCACTTCCCATGATAAACGGTATTTTGACTCGTAAGTTCCTTTCTCGAAAAAGTGAAATTCAGCAGGAATAGGAGTCAAATCAAAACCCTTTACCTTTTTACCCATAGATTTACCATTAACAAAAAGCTCTACCTCATCGCAATTTGTATAAGAATAAACAGGGATCATATCTCCTTCTTTTCCTTCCCAATTCCAATGCGGCAATACATGCACCATTGGTTCTTCAGTCCATTGACTTTGATACAAATAATATCTATCCTTGGGAAAACCAGCTAAATCGACTGGGGCAAAATAAGATGAACGAGAAGGCCAATCATCATTCCAATATCCATTTGTTGAGTTATCTCTACCACCATATGGTGTTGGTTCTCCCAAATAGTCTATACCTGTCCACATAAACTCGCCCAAAGAAGAAGTCACTTTCTCTTGTTGCTCAAACTCTACATCTGGTGGGTATGCCCAAGGAGGCCCAACTGTTCCATCATAACTAGAGACATGATTTGTGCTATGTTGGTGCATCGGTTCAATTGGTAGATGATACACACCTCTGCTACTTGTTTGAGATGAAGTTTCAGAACCATACACAATCATATTCGGATTTTCATCGAGAATCTCTTGATAATTTAAAGGCCAATAGTTCATTCCAACAATATCGATATAATTGGCCAACTTGTTTTTAAACGGAGCTGGGAAATAATTAAACCCGGCTGTTGTTGGGCGCGTTGGATCAACCCTATGGCAAATATCATTTAAATGCTTGGTTAATTTCCAACCATCTTTTCTACTCTGCTCTAAAATTTCGTTTCCTATACTCCACATAATAACACAAGCGTGGTTTCTATCGCGTTTAATCATATCTGTTAAATCACGCTCGTGCCACCTATCAAAATATTTGTGATAGCCGTTTTCAACTTTGCCTAATTTCCACTCATCGAAAGCTTCAACCTGAACAACTATTCCCATTCTATCACAAATTTGCAATAGTTCAGGAGACGGCGGATTATGACTTGTTCGGATGGCATTAACACCCATACTTTTCATTATCTCTATCTGGCGTTCTTTTGCCCTATAATTTATAGCTGCCCCTAGTGCACCCTGATCGTGATGCATACATACACCTTCAAGCTTTACTGTTTTACCATTTAACTGAAACCCTTTCTCTCTAGAAAACTTAATATCTCTAATTCCAAAGTTGGTTTCAAAATGGTCTGCTATCTGACCTTTAATTACTATTTCACTTACCGCTTTATATAAGTTTGGCGTATAAATATCCCAAAGTATTGGCGCTTTAACAGCAAGGTCAACACTTGCAATACCCGTTTTTCCTTTTTGGATGATAATATCCTTTGTTGATTTAGCAACCTCTATCCCATTAGGATCTATAATACAAGTTACTAGGTGGGCTGAAGTTTCAGAGTTAGTATTATTAACAACTGAAGTCTCTATATTAACAATTGCACTCTCACTTGTGATTTTAGGAGTAGTTATATAAGTTCCATATTGTGGGATATGTACCTTATTGTTGATTTTTAAACGTACATTTCTATAAATACCAGCTCCAGTATACCACCTTGCGCCCAAATCCTCAGGTGCAGCCTTTACTGCAATAACATTATCCTTACCAAACATTATATATTTAGTGATGTCGTATTCAAATCCGATGTATCCATTTGGTCGGGTACCTACATGATGACCATTTACCCAAACCTCTGAATTACTCATTACACCATCAAATTCAATTGAAATAATTTTGTTTACATGCTTTTTTTCAACGGAAAAATGCTTTCTATACCAACCAATACCATGCACTGGTAATCCGCCAGTACGAGCATTGTATTCATTACTAAAGGGTCCTTCAATTGCCCAATCATGTGGCAAGGTAACTTCTCGCCATTTAGAATCGTCAAAATCTATATTCTCAACACCTTCTAAATCATCTTTATTAAATACCCAACCAGAATTAAAATCCTGATCAACTTCATAGTCTTTTTTTTCACAACTACTCGAACTGAGTATAATTAATACGAAAAGACCAACTAAAGTGTTTGTAACTTTATTCATTACATACTTATTATTGTGCATTACTTTTCCATTTTTGAGTTTAATGTAAAACTACTGATAAATTCAGAATCGATTATGAAATTATAATATAGTAATAGGGGGGATAATTAATCTAATGGTTTAGCACACACTCAATCACAAACAAACATTATCCCCTGACTATATGCACATTACAAATACAAACACTTTGAAGTAGTAGAATTTACCCCTGTTCATATTATCAAAATAACCAAGAGATTATCTTTGCTTTTTTGTAGATTTGATTCCAACATTAAAATCAATTTAATTGCTAAATATTTTATTAATGAAAAATGTAATCCTAATACTCACTTTGTTTATTGTTACAAAAGTTTCAATAGCACAAGAAACAGAATTTAAATGGCTAGATCATAACCTTCCAACTGAAGAACGTATTGACCTTTTAATTGAGGCAATGACTTTGGAAGAAAAAGCCTCCCAATTATTAGACGTTAGTAAAGCAATTCCTCGATTAGATATACCGGAATACAATTGGTGGAACGAATGTTTGCATGGGGTGGCTCGCAATGGTAGAGCTACAGTCTTTCCTCAGGCAATAGGCTTAGCCGCAACCTTTGATGTTGACTTAATAGAAGAAGTATCAACGGCTATCTCTGATGAAGCTAGAGCCAAATTTAATATTGCTATTCAAAAAGAAAATAGATCACGTTATGCTGGTCTTACGTTCTGGACTCCTAATGTAAATATATTCAGAGATCCTAGATGGGGCCGTGGACAAGAAACATATGGAGAAGATCCATATCTAACTTCTAGAATAGGAGTTGCATTTGTGAATGGATTACAAGGTAATGATGAAACATACTTGAAAGCTGCTGCCTGTGCAAAACATTATGCTGTACACTCAGGTCCAGAAGAGTTTCGTCATGAATTTGATGCATTCACCACACAAAAAGATTTATACGAAACGTACCTACCTGCCTTTGAAGCATTAGTAAAAGAGGCTAGTGTTGAAACTGTAATGGGTGCCTACAATAGAGTGTTAGGAGAGCCTGCTTGTGGTAGTCCTTTTTTATTGCAAGATATATTACGAAAAAAATGGGGCTTTAAAGGGCATATTGTTTCCGACTGTGGTGCTATTTCAGACTTTCATCTATATCATAAAGTAACTAAAACACCTGAAGAATCAGCGGCACTAGCGATAAATAGCGGGGTTGATTTAAACTGCGGAAGTGTATATAAAAACCTATTAAGTGCACACAAGCAAGGTTTAGTTACTGAAGATACGATTGATGTAAGACTACGTTCTTTATTGCGCACCAAGTTTAAACTAGGTTTATTTGATCCAATTGAGGCAAACCCATACAATAGCGTAGGCGAAGAAGTAATCTGTAGCCAAAAACATAGTGACATCGCACTGGAAGCTGCACGTAAGTCAATTGTTCTTTTAACCAATAAAAACAATGTATTACCATTATCACCTAATATTAATAACCTATACGTTACAGGCCCACAAGCTAACAATAGTGAAGTGTTACTAGGTAATTATTATGGGATGAGTAATAAGCTTGTAAACATGCTTGAAGGTATTACTGCTGCTGTAAGCGCTGGAACCACTATCAACTATAAGCAAGGTTGTCTTCCTTACAGAGAAAATGTTAATCCGATTGACTGGACAACAGGTGAAGCTAAAGACTCAGAAGCCATAATTGCAGTTTTAGGTATTACCGGTGCTATTGAAGGAGAAGAGGGTGAAGCCATTGCTTCAGACTCTAAAGGAGATAGAATAAAACCATACTTACCAGAAAATCAACTCAACTTTTTAAGAAAGCTTCGCAAGGACAATAACAAACCTGTAATTGTTGTAATGACAGGAGGTAGCCCAATGGTGATTCCTGAAGTTGCTGAATTGGCCGATGCTATATTATGGGCATGGTATCCTGGTCAGGATGGAGGAACAGCTGTTGCTGATGTTCTTTTTGGTAAAATATCACCTTCGGGTCGTTTACCTTTAACTTTCTTATCAACATTAGATGATCTGCCAGCTTACGAAGACTATTCAATGAAAGGGCGTACCTATAAATACATGGAAACAGACCCATTATTTCCATTTGGTTTTGGCTTAAGTTATACGCAATTTAAATATGCTGATGCCACTGCTAGTGCAACAAAAATTAAAAGAGGTAATGCAATTACAGTATCATGTAATATTGAGAATATTGGAGATAGAGATGGTGAAGAAGTGGTGCAAGCCTATTTAATCCAACCAGGTGCAGGAGATGATGCTCCATACAAGAAACTAGTTGGATTTGACAGAATAAACCTAAGCAAAGGAAGTAAAACAGAAGTTTCATTTGATATTAAACCCGAACAAATGGGGCAATATACTGAAGAAGGGAAAAGAGTTATTGCTAAAGGTGAATATACACTAATAATTGGCGCTACATCTCCGGTTAAAGATTATGAAAGACTTGGAGCTTCAAAACCTGTTGAATTAAAGTTTATTGTAATATAAACACCAAGATGTTTTTAATAGAGTAACTTTTTAGTCTCACATATGTATAATATATCCTCGATTCATTTTAGATATCGAGGATATTTCTTTCAACATAACATATTGAAACATCATACTTAATAATACTCAATACAAATGATTATGCGTAAAGTACTATTATCACTTTTGTTGATCCTCTCCCTATCTCTAATTGCTCAATCTGATTTTGAATACCTAAATACGAAACACGGTCTTTCTCAAAACGATATCAATTTCATACATCAGGACTCGAAGGGGTTTATGTGGTTTGGTACTGTTGATGGACTCAACAGGTATGATGGACTGACCATGAAAGTTTATCAATTTACTACCCCGATGACACATCCTATTGGAAGTAATTTGCCGTATTGCATGGTAGAAGATGACTTAGGCAATTTCTGGATAGGAACTTCTGACGACGGCATTTGGTACTTTGATCGTGAGCAAGAAGAATTTCATCAATTCCCATATGAGCATAATGGCCAGCGTTTTTTTACAGATAAACAAGTGATAAAGTTGTATCTCGATTCTGATAATAGACTTTGGGTTCCAACAGCACGTGGCCTAAGTATAATAGATCATAATGCATACAAAAATGGAGAATATAAAGGAGTTTATTTTAGAGCTGATTTTTCGAAGGATGGCCAAGGTGAAGCTAAAAGCGTTACCAATATTTACTTTATAAAAGAAGATACCAAAGGTGAAATATGGTTTGGAAGCAATAGCGGGTTATTTCAGGCACATCTTAATAAACAGTTTGAATTACATACTGAACGTATAAAAATTTTACCTCCTAGTACCTGCATGAACTTTACAGAAGTAGAAGGAGGGTATTTAGCTACAAGTTATTTGGGCACTTGCTATTTTACTAACGATGATATTAAAAATGGAATAAAACCAAGATACCTAACAGATATCTTCTTTAACAAACATTTATTAAGCTCAATGGGCTATTATTTTGGAGGAAACCCTTCTGGCTTATACCAATACAAATGGGATCCTATCAATATAAAGCTTGAACCGATAAAACACTTTCAATCAGAATTTAATAATCTTAAAAGTTTATCTAAAAATAATGTTGTTACCTTATTTGAAGACAATGCAGGACTTCTATGGGTTGGCACCAATGGTGGTGGATTAAATAAACTAGACCTAAATGAGAAAAAATTTAATCACTATTACCAAACAACTCAAAAATCTAGCTTAGCGTATAATAAAGTACGAGATATTACCGAAGATAAAGTTGGTAATATATGGTTCGGAACAGAAGGCGGAGGTATTTCTTTACTTCCAGCAAAGAACAAAGGAGATTATACCAAAAGCTTTATTAATAAAGATATTTATACCACTGCATCCAGTCAAAACTTTGTATATAGTTTTACCACTATTCCTCAACTTGATAATGCAGTTATAGTTGGTACTGGCTATCCACATAAGGTAATACTTGCCAGAGCATCAAAAAAAGGAACTATCGAATTTAAACCTTTCCCTGATTTAGTGAGAAATTCGGTATTCTCAAGTCTTACAGACAGCAAAGGTAATATTTGGTTAGGTACCTATGGTGATGGTTTGTATAAAACCCGATACAATATAAAATCAGACCAACTTGAGGTTATTTCTCATTATTTCTCAAACAATGGAGGTGCATCTGAATTGGCTTCCAACAAAATTAGAGCTGTAGCAGAAGATCACGAAGGAAACATTTTAGTAGGAACTGACAATGGCTTAAGTATTTTACAGCACAACCAAATTACAGAAACGTCACCTAGGTTTATTAACGTTAAATATAACCCTAATGTTGAAACTTCCTTGGGGCATAATTATGTATTATCGCTCTTCATAGATAGTAAGGGACGAAGTTGGGTAGGAACTATGGGTGGTGGCTTATCGCTTATTGTGGATAAGGCAAATGACAATTATATATTTAAACGTTATTCTACACGAAATGGATTACCCAATGATGTAATTAAAGCAATTGAAGAAGATAATAACGGGAATTTATGGATTTCGAGCAATAATGGCCTTACACGTTTTAGCCCTGAAAATGAAGAAATCAGAAACTATTCTGTTATTGATGGTTTACAAGGTTTTGAGTTTAGTGAAGCGGCATCGTGCAAACGCAGAAATGGAGAATTACTTTTTGGAGGTGTTAATGGATTCAATTCGTTTTATCCTTCAGACATCAAAGATAACCCTTATGCTTCAACAATACAGTTTACCGAATTATATGTGTTGAACCAACACGTTGGCCCTGGAGAAAAAATTAACGGCCGAATCATACTTAATAAAACCTTAGCTTCAGAAGAACAGTTAGATCTTCAATACAATGAAAATAGCTTTAGCATTGGATTTTCAGGGATGCATTTTGTGGCTCCCGAGAAAATAAAATATAAATATAAACTGGATGGGTTTGAAGAAAATTGGAACCACGCTTCTAGTATTAATCCTAAAGCTATTTATACAAATGTTCCATCAGGTTCCTATACACTGAAGGTTTTAGCAACAAATAATGATGGTGTTTGGAATACCGTTCCTAGTTCCATTCAAATAGAAATAATTCCTCCATTTTGGCGAACCATTTGGGCAATGATACTATATATATTGGTGCTATTGGCCATGTTACTCTTCTTCAGACGATACTCTGTTATTGCCGTTACACAGAAGAACAAGCTAATGATGGAACACTTTAAACAGGAACAAAGTGAAGAATTGGTTCAGTTAAAACTTCAGTTTTTCACCAACATATCGCATGAATTTAGAACGCCACTTACGCTTATTCAGGCTCCACTAGAACAATTAATCACTAAAGTTGAAACAAGTACAGTTGAATTTAGAAAGAAAAATTACACTGTAATGATGAAAAACATTCAGCTAATGAACCGATTAATTACACAGCTCATGGAGTTTAGAAAGCTTGAAAAAGGTAAAATGCCTTTAGAAGTGGGCCGAGGTAATATCTGCGATTTAGTGAATGATGTAAGTTCTGCATTTGAAGATGTAGCTTCTTCAAAAGGTATCAACTTTGAAATTAGAAGCTCATACAAGGTAATGGAACTCTGGTTTGATTACGATAAAATTGAAAAGGTGCTTTTTAATCTGCTATCAAACGCATTTAAGTTTACCCGAACTGGAGGAAAAATATCTATCCTTTTATCAGAAGTGGAACTGGAAGGACAAGAATGGGTAAAAATAGACGTAACAGATAATGGCCCAGGTATTGAAAAAAATAAAATACCTTATTTATTCGATCGTTTTTATCAAACGGGTAATCATAAATTATCAAAAGTTTCTGGTACTGGAATTGGCTTAGCCTTTGCTAAAAATTTGGTAGACCTGCATTCTGGTAGAATTACAGTTGAAAGCGAAGCTGATATAAGCACTGTATTTTCAGTTTATCTTAAAAAAGGAAAGTTACACTATGCTAAAAATGATTTCCTTTTAGAATCTAATATAGAGCGTAATGACACATTGCCTATTGTTAATGAAGTAAATACAATTGAATCGAACCAATACGAGAACAAAGACATCAAAATTGATACAAGTAAACAAACCATTTTACTAGTAGAAGATAATCCTGATGTACAAGTACTTTTAATGGATGCTTTTAAAGAAAAGTATAATTGCATTCAGGCCTTTAATGGAATAGAAGGCTTAGAGGCTGCTAAAAAGCATTTACCTAACCTTATTGTTAGTGACGTAATGATGCCGGAAATGGATGGCTTTGAAATGGTGAATGAAATTAAAAAGGACACCTTACTTTGCCATATTCCTATTGTTATGCTTACGGCCAAAACAACAGATAAGGACAAACTGACTGGACTAGGCGAAGGAGCTGAGGCTTATGTTTCAAAACCATTTAGTATTGAAGTGTTAGATGCACAAATTAATTCTATTTTAAAGGCACGAAGATTGGTAATTAATAAGTACTCTAAGTCATTTGAGATTCAACCGGAGGAAGTAACCTTTACTTCTATTGATGAAAAATTAATAGAGCGATTATTAAAGGTTGTTGAGAAAAATATTGGAAACCCAGAGTTTACAGTAGTTCAGTTGGCTGATGAAGTGGGTATGAGCCAATCAATACTTAATAAGAAACTAAAAGCATTATTAGGACAGACGGCTAATGTATTTATTCGCTCAATTAGACTAAAACGTGCAGGTCAGTTGTTAAAGTTAGGCCGACTATCAGTAACTGATATTGTTTATGAAGTTGGTTTTAACGATGTAAAATATTTTAGAGAATGTTTTAGAAAGCAGTTTAATAAAACGCCAACTGAATATGCAAAAAGCAACGAACCAAATGAAAATATAGAAGAGGAAAACTAAATTATTAAGAGCTTGATCGAATTTAAATTTCAATCAAGCTCTTTTAATATCTAATCTATTACTCTACCATCCGAGCTATAGTTTTCACTAAGCGAATATTGTTCTGATTGCGTAATATTATTTGGAACAAATATCCACGATTTAATTTGTGAATTTTCGTACCGAGTACCTTTTGAACTACTTTTTCCTTCCTTGTAATAAATACAAGATTTGAAGTTCCCATTTTTATACTCTTCCTCTAAAAAAATATCATCATTTAAATAACAAATCCATTCTCCATCTCGCTTATGGTTTTTATAAGCTCCAACTACTTTAAAGTTATTTAAACTGGCTTTGTCTCCTTTAGCGAATTCCCATATTCCATTGCCATCATGTATTAAGTTATTTCCCTCTTCGTCTTTGCAATTTAAAACTTCAAAACCATCATTAGTAATCTTAATAGCATGCTGTATATTGCCATTTTTGTAGTAATAACGGACAGTATCATTCAGTAAGTTATTACTGAAAACATATGACTCTTTCACCAAGCCATTGGGATAAAATATATGAAAAAAGCCGTCCTTTTTATCATTGGAATATGTACCACTTGCCACCTGCTTATTATTACTATCAAAATCTATAAAAAACCCATTCTTCTCAAACTGTGGACCTTCCCACTCGCAGACTCTATAATAATTTCGGTCTGACTTATTACACACTTGCCATTTATTTGTATAGTGGGTTAAACTATATTTTTGATTTGCCCAAACCTCAGATAACACTTCTGCATTCCTCATTTTAGGAGTAAGAAGTTTGGCTTCAATTACTCCTGGACTTATCTTATCAATGGCAAATTGTTTGGCCGAGATGGCCTCATACATAAAAGGGTTTGTAAATAATATTTGATTGGCTGTTTCATATAACTTGAAATAGTCTTTCGCACTTTTGTAAACACTTAGCGAATCTGTTAATTCAGCAATTCTATATTTAGTATCGTTTAGCTTAAATATCACCGGAAGATAAAATGTATAATCAACTGCTTTACCATTTAACTTAGCAGGCTCAAACCATTGTCCTTTTGTACCCGCTATCACCTTTTCAACAATGGCACTTAATTTCTTATTGGTGGTTTGCACCATCTCAATATCTTCTACTTCTAACTCTTTTGTTAGAACAAACTTTGCCAATACAGAGCCTTTTTGCTCACTAATAAAGGTAGAAATTGAATACTCTATATTTTCATTTAAATATTCATCTATATCCAAATCGCCTTTGAAAACTGGTCTATCAGGAATTTGATTGTGCGTGAACTTTATTTTCTCTTCTCGCAAATCAACACCCGTACATTTATAATGAAAGAATCGCTGACTGCCTTTATTATTTTTCTGCGAATAATTCCAATCAATACAGGCGTCCGTTTTATTCTTTTGATTAAATTTTGATAAGCCTCTTCCGTAGTAACTGTTCCAATCATTCGGATTCTTCCCTATCAAAACATCAAAATCGAATTCTGCCTTTTTATAGTTTCCTAACTCTAAATTTAGGGCCGATCGATATTTATAATAATAAAGCTTGTTAGGTTTAAATGCGATTGCCAAATTCAAATAGTACTGACAGATATCTATTTGCTTGAGCTTATCGTATGATTGTGCCTTTAAATAAAAGTAGCGATGATCTTTGGGTACCAACTCGAAGGCACGTTCTGTATCATAAATGGCTTTCTCGTATTCTCCCAAATAATAATAACAATAACCTCTTCTGAAATAAGCACTGTGCTCGGGTATACTTTCGTCAATTACTTTGGTGAATTTAACCAAGGCTTCTTCATAATTCTTATTATTAAAATCATCAGAAGCCTCATCATACAATTCAGCAATGAAAGTACTCTTTCTTTTTACTTGAGTTTGAGAAAAAACAGTGATGGGAAGAAGGACAATAAGCCATAATAGCTTGCCGGATAGATAGTTTTTCATGTTTAGGGTAATTTATATATTTAGCTGAGAGCAAAAATATTAAATCTTAGCACAGCCACAATTACCTTTACACAAAACATACAGATTATTTGATATTAATAGTTATCAAAAAGCCTCACTAAAAATGATGTAAAAGGCATTACTATCTTTTCCTATTCCGTAATCAATACGTAAGTTCATTCGTGGTTGAATCTCAACCCGCAAGCCTATACCTCCATTGGGTATCCAATTATACATAGTGGCATAATTATCCGATACACAACCTACTCCTACCCATGTGGCAAAACCAAACCTACTATCGTAAGAACCCTTCTTGTTTATCCGTTTACGTGTAATCATATGCCGATATTCGGCAATACCGAAAGTGGCTGTTTTGTCTCTAAACCTTCCCCATTGGTAGCCACGTAAATCGGTAGGAGTACCAACTTGTGGCATCTCACTCCAAGGCACATCACCGCCAGTATGCTCCGTACTAAATTGCAGGGCTACCGTTTTCCTATCCCCAACCGGAAAATACTTACGTGCATCTAATGTTACTTTATTAAAGTTATTCGGGTTAGAGGCGATCATGCCATTATAATTAAGTAAGCCCATGTTAAGAAGGTAGCCTGAATATGGATTTTGCGCATTATCTCTATAATCTAATTCAATGGCAATTCCCAAACCTAAGTTGCGAACATGCGTACCAAACTTTAAAACTGATGGATCTTGCTCCATGGTTGAGTTAAGGCTCGATGCTGTAGTAGCATTGATATCGTAAACAAATCCTAAATTAAATCCGCTTTTCACCTTAAAAACCATTTGCCCTGCTAATGACCACCACTCTCGATGGTATGAAGTTGTAGAATCTGGCGAGCTTGTGCGGATAGCATTATCATATCCTACACCCCAATAGTTATCGGGCATGTTCTTATAATAAAACTGCGTTTGAATCTTATATTTATTGTCTCGTCCGTATATATAAGGCAAAACAGTTATAGTTGCTGAGCCATTGGTACTATAGCCCACAGAGAACGGAATACTTGATCGCTCCAAGAACTGATTGTCGGGTTGTATTTTAAACGACATTAACCCTCCGGCCGTAAACAAAACGCCCAACTCAGGCGAATACGAAGGCGCTGCATAAGGCGTAAGCATAAAGTTTCGTTTTCGTTTATCCACTGACATTGTATCGTGCACCTCCGGAGAGTTCGATTGTGCAACCTTCAATTTCTTTTGCCCATTAACTTGACAAAAAAACATCAACAGAAAAATAAATATAGAAAACCCTGCTTTTTTTATTTTATGATAAAAAAACTGTTGTTTCATTGAGATGAACAGATATTACAAGTGCGTATTGATTTTACTTGTATAGCGAAGGTATAACATTTTACATTAAAAAATACCAATAAAATGGCTTACCATGATATACAACTTTAAGAATAGGAAAAAAGTATAATACAAGTCAAAAAAAAGTAGCCAAGACTAAACTATTTTTTATACTTAGCATTTATTAATTGACGCAATTACTAATTTAGCCTCCATAAAAACAAATAAAATGGCAAAAGAAAAAATAAGCTATGCAGATGCAACTGCTGAAATTGAAGGAATATTAGAAGAACTAGAAAGTGGTGATTTAGATGTAGATATCCTTGGTGAAAAGGTAAAACGTGTATCTGTTTTATTAAAAATTTGTAATGATAAATTAAAAAAGACAGAGAAGGATGTTGAAAACGTATTGAAATTAATGAATGAAGATGAGTAGTTTACTCACCTTCATTCACAGTATATTAAAACATTAATCTTACGCGTGCATAAAAATGGGTACCTGCTTGTGGATAATAATAGTTCCACGAGCCCATTTCACCATTCTGGTAATAATTCTGTCCCCAACTATAAGCATTACTTGAATATAAATGATTGAATATATTATTTACAGTTAACTGAACTTCAATCAAATCCATCCACGATGGTTTAAATTGTTGTGTCACTACAGCATTCCAAATTAGATAATCATCAAGCTTATTTATTTCGCTTTCGGTATTATCAAAATATTGTTCGCCCACATATTGACTAATAATTTTTATTGAGTTTCCTTTTATAGGCTCAATGGTAAAAATACTATTTGCTGTTACTGATGGCGAATAAGCAATGGTACTGTTTTTATGCTGTATTAAGGTATCTTTTACAACGGACCAATCATCCTCTACTACCAAGGTAGCCGTTTCGGTAAACTCCTTAATCTTATTCATACTCAAAGTAGTATTCCCATCCCATCGTAAATACGGAAGTATTTTCACTCCTACTTCAATCTCTAAACCCGTTCGGTAACTGTCATCAACATTGGTCATTATATCGTACCCCACATCACTTTTCTCACCTGTAGGCACAAGCTGATCTTTATATTGCATGTAATAGAAATTCACATTACTAGCAAACTTGGGCGACTTGTATTGGTATCCAATTTCTAAATCATTTAATCGCTCTGACTGCGGCGTAGCGTTTAAATCGCCATTCGCATCCTTAAAGTTAGCACGAGAGGGTTCTCTGTTGGCTACAGCGTATGAAGCATAGGCTTGATTTTGCTTATTAAAGGTGTAAAAAATACCTGCCTTAGGGTTAAAGAAATTGTAATTATGCGCTTGGTTTAACGAGGACAAATCATCATCGCTACCCTTCATGGTATAATTAATACCACGATATTGCATATCTGCATAAATATTTAATTGATCCGTTAAGCTATAATCTACCTTGGCAAAAATATTTCCATCGGTTTTAATGCTATTGTTAAAATACCACTGATCTCCTTTTTCAGAAGCGCCTGCATATCGTTGCCAAATAACCTCGCCAAAATGATCTCCATCAAAGCGGTTCCATCCTCCACCTAAAGTGAAGTTTGCACGCGATGTATTATAAAGTAGCGAAGCTGTGAAACCATAAAAATCATTCGCCAACCATTTTTGTCTGATTAAATCGGTATTACTAAGCTCGCTTCCATCAGGTAATGTCACGTTAGGTAATCCGTAATCCGCATAAGCCTCATCCTCTTTATATTGCTCATAATATCCATCGCCTCGTGTATAAAATGCCGCAGTATTAAGGTGTAGGTTATCGTTTAAATTGGCACTATAAAACAATTGATAATGCGTTTGAATATAATTATCGGTTTGATCTTCGTAATATTGCTCCTCGCCATTTTCATCCGTATAAACACCAGCCGGGTTATACCTTCTATCATTTTCAAGGGTTTCCTGATCTATGCCCCACCAGCTAATACCTGTGCGCTGATCACCATGTATAATATTGGCTTTTACAAGACCATTATTCAACTTCATGGTTCCGCTCATATATAATGATCTGTGATCAGAAAAGGCATGACGGATATAACCATCCGATTGTAAATCGGTATATCTAACATCAAACGAATATTTATCCTTAATTAAGCCTGTACTGGCGTTAATACCGTATTTATAGGTATTAAACGAACCCATTGTGGTGCTTATTTCTGCCAATGGCTCTGCATGATAACTGGTGGTATTAAAGTTAACGGTGGCACCAAATGCGGCTGCCCCGTTTGTAGAAGTACCTACTCCGCGCTGTATCTGAACTTCTTCTACCGAAGATGAGAAATCGGGCATATTTACCCAATATACACCTTGACTTTCAGGGTCATTAAGCGGAATACCATTTACCGTAATATTTATACGCGTTGCATCGGTACCCCTAATGCGCATATTGGTATTACCAATACCTATACCTGATTCTGTAGTAGATACAACTGAAGGTGTTAAACTAAGCATAATAGGTATATCGTCTGCAGCATTGCGCGACTTTAAAACATCTTTGGTAATATTGGTTTTGGCAACTGGCGATTTATCTCCCGCGCGTATTGCCGATACAATTACCTCATCAGTAATCTGATTTTTAGCATCCAACACTATGGGTAAGTTAAGGTTGCCAGTGATGCTAAATTCGTTAGAATAGGCTGCATAGCCGATAAAAGAAACTGAAACTTTATAGTTTCCGTTCTTCACATTTTTAAAAACATAAGAACCATCGGACTTGGTACTCATACCAAATTTTGTATTCTCTAAAACAATATTGGCGCCTGCCAAAGGCTCGCCCTTAGTATTCGTAATTATTCCGGATAGGGTGTTTTGACTAAATGAATGCGCACTAATAATGCAGAATAGCATTAAAAGAATTAAATTTTTCATTCTTAGATGGATTTAAATGTAAGTGATGTACCCTTCAATTTAGTTAGATACATTGAATATTAAAAAATAATACCATGAACATCATCAAATGATTCAATAATGTATTTGGTATAAGTAATTGAGATACTGTAATGGAGAATGCCAACCAGGCATATACTTTTCCTTGGCAGCATTACCTGCCCAGGTTCAAAGGGTATACTCTCAGCCAATAATGTGGCACCCCATTATAGAAATCGGGTGCGAAAATAAGACCTTAATATCTTATTAGCAAATATTACTAAGAATAATTCTAAATAAGGGGAGTTTATTATTTTCTAAAATTCAATGAATGTAGCTTACCAATTTGCTTCAGTAACTCTAGCGTTTCTAAACCAATATTGTTATGCTCGGCAATGTAAGATGAAAGAGCAACACCATGTATACCAGTCGCAAAAACTTCAGGCAGATCATCTGGAGTGATTCCGCCAATGGCAATAATAGGAGTGGTAATATTTGCCGCTTTACACTGCTCAATTATCGATTGATATCCTTCAGCTCCTAGTGTTGCGCTGAGGTTCTTTTTGGTGGTAGTAAATTTATACGGACCTAAGCCAATGTAATCAGCCCCCTCTTCGCTCAAGCGTTTTACATCTTCGAAAGTATTTGCTGTGGCACCAATAATTTTAACAGGTCCTAGTATAGCCCTAGCCTCAGAAACACTAATATCATTCTTACCCAAATGCACACCATCCGCATCAATCTTTTCAGCAATATGCACATGATCGTTCACAATAAAAGTAGCTTCGGAATTAATACAAACCTTTAAACATTTAACCGCCTCAGCCGTAATTTCTTCTTCCGAAAGATCTTTTAATCGCAACTGAACCCAACTACCGCCACCTGCACAATATTCGATGGTTTGCTGTTCGGGTGTTTTAGTTCCATCCTGTAAAGTAATAAACTGAAGTTTGCTTATTGGTTTGTTCATAATAAATAAGAATTTGCCGCAAATATACTCAATGATTTAGCTTTTGGTAGATTTATACGAATCTATTTATTCTGAAGTTTCTTTAAAGCTCGGCCAAAGCATAAAACATGCAATGAAATTTTCTCATTGGAAGAAAAAGCATTTTTTGAAGCAATGAAATTTCTTTAAAGCTCCACCAAAGCGTAAAACACACAATGAAATTTCCTCATTGGAAGAAAAAGCATTTTTTGGAGCAATGAAATTTCTTTAAAGCTTCACCAAAGGCTTGGGCAAGCTTTAAAGAAATTTCACGAGCTTAAAAAAAAGAGTGCTCGTGAAATAATTTCACGACCCTTATAAAAATAACCCGCGTGAAGAAATTTCACGACCTCAATAAAAAATAGGGGCGTAAAATTTCTTCACGCCAATTTATCAGTACTATATTATTGTTCCCACGCAGACCGTAGCTTTTTCAAATAAGCTAATACCTCGTTTATACTTTGAGTTTTCTGATAAAGCTGCCATACTGAGCCTAGGACTGCCACACCAGCAAAACCCAAGCTTTTGCATGCTGCAATATGCTGCATATCGATACCACCTAAGGCAATAATTGATTTCTCTTTGTGATTACTCAGAAAAGCTGCCAACTCAAGCTTATCAAAAGCATTTCCGCCGTATCCTTGCTTTGAGATACTTTGAAATATGGGGCTCAGAAAATAATAATTAAACGATGTATGGCATTCCGTAATTTCATCGTAACTGTGCGTAGATATACTTTTTGAACAATCAATGGCATCATAATGCGCAATGGTATGCTTGGTATTTCCTGTAAAGTGAACGCCTTTTAATTGCAACTTCTCTGTTAATTGAGGATGGGTGTGGGTTACAATGTTTTCTCGAATACCCAAGGGAAATTGTAGAAGGTAAGCTTCGGCCTCTTCTTCAGAAAACGAGGGCTTTCGGAAGTGAATATTAGCTAGTTTGCTCTCAATAATAGCGCTAATAAGAGCTGCTTCATTTTCAGTTTCATCTGGATTTGTGATTACAATTAGCTTCATGCTTTGTTAGTTTTCAGCATCAATAATACAAAAAAAGGATAAGCCTTTAATAGGATTATCCTTCGTTTATATATTGAAGTTGTGAGCTCTAATGCTACTTTTCAACTTTAAGAATCTCTGAAATCATTTTTTCCATACCTGCTTTATCTCTAAAACCCATGGCAGCCTGTGGTTCTCCATTTGTAGGAATAAACACAATGGTTGGTAAACTTTTAATTCCGAAAACAGCTGCTAACTCTTTCTCTTTCTGAGTATCTACCTTAAAAACCTGAATCTTACCCTTGTATTCTTTTTGCAACTCATCCAAAATTGGCGCTAACATTTTGCAGGGTCCGCACCAGTCTGCGTAAAAATCAAGTATAGCTGGTACATCACCATTGTAACTCCACTCCTTTTGGGTTTCGTAATTGAATACTTCGGTTTTAAAAGATTCTTTATTCAAGTAAATAACACCTTCCTTCTCTCCTTCTCCATTGGCTGCAAACATAACAGTTGCAGAAAATAGAATAGCAGAAAATATAAATAGTACCTTCTTCATAATACTAATTTTCAATTATAATGAAACCTTTAACACGTCGTTAATCGCTTTTATAAAGCTTTCTTTTGGCAATGCACCTTGTGCCATTTGTGGCTGCCCTTCACTTGGTACAAATAATATTGATGGGATGCTTTGTATGCCAAACATACCCGCTAACTCTTTTTGAGCTTCAGTATCTACTTTATAAATATCCACTTTACCTGAAAATTCGGTAGCCAATTCATCTAAAACAGGCGCCACTGCTTTACAAGGCCCACACCAATCTGCGTAAAAGTCGATAATGGCTGGCTTGTCTCCCGAAAAATTCCACTCTTTACTTGCCTCAAAGTCAAAAACTTTAGTTTTAAATGTTTCCTTAGTTAAATGCTCTACCATAATTATATTTTTTAATAATAATGTTACAAATTAAATATCTAATAATCTCAATATCTAGATGTCAATAACTGTACCAAAGTCAAATTACTACATTTTTATGCTCAAAGCCATAATAAAGTTGTAATTTTGTCATCCTAATTTCACATTATGGCAGATATTAATGTAAAAAAATATATAGATGGCACTGTTTTTAAAGCCATTGCAAGTGTTGCTCAATTCGAGAAAATAGAAACCTATGTTATAGGCGGCTATGTGCGTGACATATACCTTGATAAACCATCCAAAGATATTGATATTGTTGTGCTAGGCAGTGGTATTGAAATGGCTGAAAAAGTGGCCAAAAAACTAGGTGGTGTAAAAGTTTCGGTATTCCGAAATTATGGAACTGCGATGTTTAAATACCGAGATGTTGAGGTTGAATTTGTTGGTGCGCGTAAGGAATCTTATCAACGCGAATCAAGAAACCCTATTGTTGAAGATGGCACCCTTGAGGATGATCAGAACAGACGAGATTTCACAATCAATGCCCTGGCGCTAAGCTTAAACAAAGATAATTACGGCGAGCTTGTTGATCCATTTAATGGAATGGAGGATTTAGAAAATGGTATTATTAGAACGCCTCTTGATCCGGAAATAACATTCTCTGATGATCCCTTAAGAATGTTGCGTGCCATTAGATTTGCTACGCGTTTCGGGTTTAAAATTGAAGAGAACACTTTTGCAGGAATTAAAAATAATGTTGAACGCATTGATATTATCTCGAAAGAGCGTATTGTTGATGAGTTGAACAAGATGATTATGGCCGATAAGCCTTCAATGGGCTTTAAGCTTCTTGATATAACGGGTTTACTTGTGAAAATTTTGCCTGAATTTGCGGCCATGAAAGGCGTTGATGAAGTGAATGGCAAAAGACATAAGGATAATTTTTACCATACGCTTGAAGTGCTTGATAGAATTGTACCCAACACAGATGATGTTTGGTTGCGATGGTCGGCTATATTTCACGATATTGCTAAACCTGCCACCAAGCGCTTTGATAAAAAATTAGGTTGGACATTTCATGCCCACAATCACATCGGACAAAAAATGGTGCCGCAAATATTCAAAAGGATGAAATTCCCGATGAATGATAAAATGAAGTTTGTGCAAAAAATGGTTTTCCTACATATGCGCCCTATTGTTTTATCTGAAGATATTGTAAGCGACTCGGCGGTTCGACGATTATTGTTTGATGCGGGCGATGATATAGAATCATTAATGACACTTTGCGAAGCAGATATTACCTCTAAAAACGAAGAAAAAGTAAAGCGATACATGCGAAACTTTAAAGTGGTGCGTCGTAAACTTAAGGAAATAGAGGAAAAGGATAAAGTAAGAAACTTTCAGCCTCCGGTTAGTGGTGAGGACATCATGGAAGCTTTTGATATAACTCCATGTAGAGAGATTGGGGATATAAAAACAGCCATTAAGGATGCTATTTTAGATGGTGACATCGAAAACAATTTTGAACAAGCCTATGAATTGATGAAAGTAAAAGGTCAGGAACTAGGCTTAACTTTGAAGAAAAACTAGGATGAATACTAAATCTGGGGAATTATTTTCTGAAATAGACTACAAATTAAAGGAAGGTAGCGCCTATCCTATAATTATTGCAGACCAATTCAGAACCCCAGAAAACATGGGGCATATCATTCGCTTAGCCGCAAATTTTGCTTGCGCTAAGGTTCTTTTAATTAAAGAGGATAGTGAAGTACGCCTCAGTAAAATAAAGAAAATAGCTGGAGCAGCATATGGTCAGGTAGACTGGCTGTTTTGTAGCACACACGAAATTAAAACACACCTTCCTGACGATTACACTGTTGTTGGAATAGAAACCACTAAAGACTCTCATAGTATGCACTCTTCTGCCTTGCCTAATAAAATGGCCCTGGTTTTGGGTAACGAAGTATATGGCATGTCTGAAACGCTTCTTAATATGTGCGAGTCATTTTATCATATTCCCATGCCTGGAGTTATAAAATCGATGAACGTTACACAGGCATGTTGCGCAAGCCTTTATGCTTGGAGCTCACAAAATGTATTAGAAATCTAAACTAAGCATGATGGGTAAGTGATCGCTATAGCCACCATGATACTTATAACCCAAGTAAGTTCGCTTGGGTTTAAAGCCCGAATTTGTTTCATCCTTCTCAAGTAAATAGGGAAAATCAATTATCCTAAAGCTACTTTTCGATTGTAGATTTTCGGACACCAAAAACTGATCGAATAAATACCATGCATGCTTATGTTTTATGCTGCCATTTTTACTTGAACTTAAATTAACTAGTTCTGCTTTTTGCACCAAGTCCTTTAAGCTTTGGTCATCCGGATTATCATTAAAGTCGCCCATAACTACAAACTTAGCATCCGCATCCTTTTTATAAACTTGCTGAATTGACTGAGCCAAAACATTTGCCGCCTTAATTCTTTTTTGATGTGTCTGCATTACTCCGCCATATCTGCTAGGCCAATGATTTATATAAATATGCAAACCTATGGAATCATTAGTTACACCAAAAACATGTAATATATCTCTTGTTGGACGGGCAGGCGCTTCAAAAACAACAGGAATGGCTTCAACAGAATCAATGGTAAACAAATCCTTTTTATACAATAAAGCAACATCAATACCCCGTAAATCAGGCGATTCAATATGTATAGGAAAGTAATTTACATTTGATAGACCCGTTTTAAATATCAAGTCGTTTAATACTTCTTTATTCTCCACCTCACACATACCAACAAGCATTGGCAAATTAAAACCATCCGATTCAAAAATTACTTGAGCTATATTAAAAAGTTTCTGCTGGTACTTTGAAAAGCTCCAATGACGAATGCCATTGGGTAAAAACTCATCATCTTGCTTTAAAGAATCATTCTTAACATCGAAAAGATTTTCAACGTTGTAAAATAATATATTTCGTTGCTGCGAATGCAGTAATAAACCATTATTGCATATAAAAAGAGCTACGAATATGAAAATGCATCTAATTCTCCTCAATTCTTTCGTAAGCTCCCATATCAGGTCCTTGGTCATTTAGGCGGCTTGTATTAAGTATATCTGTTGGGTAATTTTCAGAAATTTCAACATTGGCAGCATCCTTACATATCGACAATGTATCTAGTTGGTAATTATAATCGGAAGCATCTATAAAACTTGGGTTCGTGTTCGCAATCACATCCTTAAAATGTTCTTCATTGGATATGTCGGTACTTCCTGATTTAATGGCACTACTTTCAAAATAATAATTGTAGGCACTGGCATTATCACCTCCATACTCTTTAAAATCTAAACCAATTTCGTTTGTATTGTTTCCGTATATAATGGAATTATAAAAATTGGCCTCCAACAATGGGTTTATGATTTCTGTTTCATCATCGTCAATGAAATAGTTATTTAGTAGAAGCGCAGGTGTATTTCTAAAGAAATTTCGAAGAGAAAAGTAATTGGCAATAGTACTGTGGTAGAAGTTATAAGTTCCACCAAATGTTAAGGCCAAAGAATGAATTCCACAATGACCAATTACCAAGTTAGAAGCCGTAATATTTGAGTTTTGAGCAATTAAACCATATTTACTGGCATGATCGATCAAGGTATTATCAATTGCAAATGGCTGATCGTTGCCTAAACCTACTGAATCAACAACTATTCCCATTATGCTATTCTTTACTTCAGCAAAATTGATTGAGTTGTCTTTACTTCCCGGCATAAAATGGATTTTATTCCATTGGCCCGGGGTCTCTTTATAAAATTCCTCTAATCGGTGTCCTTGAAATAATACGGGTTCTTCAAAAGTACCATCAACTTGCATGGAACCAAATACAATTAAACTAGCATCATTATGAAGGTGAATACTTGTTCCTGATTCTATGGTAAGGTTTACATTCTCATCAACCACCGCATAATCAAAAATCAAATAAGGTTTCTCATTGGTAAAAGTGGTTGACTCTGTTATATGATGCTTCTTTAACACCTCTACATTCTGACCATATGCTAATAGTTGCACTTGCTGATTCAATGCTCCTGAAACAACAACTATAGAATCGTTAACTACAAAAGGGTTATTAGTTTCATCAGGTTTTATAGTTACATCCACAAAAACATAAAGACTGTCGTTTGCATTTATTCGTAAATTCTCAACTTTATTATCTGCAAAACCATTAATATTTAGTCTAAACTCACTTACATCACCTCCGGCTAATTCTATCTTATCGATAATAAAATCTTCTGGGTGTGGATTATAAATCTTAAAATTAAGAGTTGCTGAGCCAATCTCAGAAAAAACGGTATCAAACATTAATGTATCTACCGAAAACTCAAAAGCCTTAGCTCCTGTATTGTACGAATACTCCCTTTCACAAGAGAAACCGGCTACAAAGACTGTTAATATGAATAGATACTTAATTATTCGAGTCATAATCTGCTTAGTTTTGAATATTAATGCAAAAGTATAATTTCACATAATATTTCATCTATCTAATTTATGTTTTAGTTCAACTATTTATCAATAAAATAAAAGCTAGTAAGTTGCCTATAAATTAATTTCACAAAAATAACATTTTTTTACAACTTATAACATTTATCTAGTATTTACTACATTAGAGCTAACGTACAATCTTAGTATTTATTTTTTATGTCACTACATAATAATTATCTTTCCAAGCAAATCTAAATTCAAATAACAACATGAGTAACAATTCACATAAACCATATACATTCGACAGGGTAGTTAGAATGGTACTGTCTGTAGCAGTTTTCTTTATAATCTATTATTTATTACAACGATTAAGTAGTGTACTCATTCCCTTTTTAATTGCTGTATTATTGGCATATTTAATGAACCCTCTTGTGAATTTCCTGCAAAAGAAAGCCCGGTTTAAGTCACGTGGTTTATCTGTACTTGCTTCATTAATCATAGTTCTAGGTACCATTTATTTATTGGTTATTTTGCTGGTCCCGCAGTTTATTAATGAAATGACCCGAATGGTATTTCTAATACGCAACTATCTTCAGGTAGGTGGGGTAGATAAGATATTACCACAGGAGGTAATTGATTGGATTTCGGTTTATATCAACCAAACGGATTTTTCTGATATTCTCAACCCTCAAAATATAGCAGGCTCTCTAAAAAAGATATTTGGCCAAGCTTGGAATATTTTTTCAGGATCGATAAACTTTGCGGTTAGCGTAATCAGTGCATTAATTGTATTGGTTTATTTGGTATTTCTACTAATCGACTTCTCTAAAATATCAAAAGGATGGGTGAATCTTATACCGCCTACTTATAGAAAATCAGTACAGCACGTGTTTGATGATCTATCATCGGCAATGAATATTTACTTTAGAGCCCAAGGTTTAGTTGCTTTAATTGTAGGAATACTGCTAGCAATAGGTTTTAAAATTATTGGCTTACCATTGGCTGTTATGATAGGTCTTTTTATTGGGGCCTTAAATATTGTGCCCTATTTACAAGTAGTTGGATTTTTTCCTGTAATGCTTCTTGCTTTACTAAAGGCCATGGAATCGAATCAGAGTTTTTGGCAGATATTATTGGCAGCAGCAATTGTTATGGCAATTGTACAAATTATACAAGAAACCATACTTGTTCCTAAAATAATGGGCCGTGTTTACGGAATGCATCCAGCTATAATATTACTCTCACTTTCGATATGGGGTAGCCTACTTGGGCTTCTTGGTATGTTAGTGGCATTGCCTCTTACAACACTGTTGTTTTCGTACTACAACCGTTTTGTACTGCAAAAAGATATTGATGAAGAAGAAGGTGCGGATATATTCTCAGATAAAAACTTTGAATAAAACTAAAAAGAGCAGCCATGGGAAAATGGCTGCTCTCTGAAGATTTAATAACTTGTTTAAAACAAGTTATCAAACAATATTATTTAGTTCCACTCAGTAAAACCAGTCCATTCGAATAACTCTTGTGGATTAGGACAACCTGCATTTGAATCACTTTCAGTAACAGTTGCATCACCTTCAACAGGCATTCTTACGCCATCTTCACCATAAGTATCATCATCAAAAGTAACATCCTCAACAGTATAAGTAATCGATGATGAAGCTAAACCATCACCACGTCCATCTTGAAAATCAATTAATACATCACAGTCACCGTTCTTTAATAAGATGTTTTGAAGAGTTGCTTTAGCTCCACGACGAATTTTAACTAATTCACGTAAACCTTTTGCACCATCAGGAGTATTAGAGAAACGTTCTGTTTCTGAGTTATTAATAATTGTAACATTTTTCATAACAAAGTCAGATTGACCTACATGATCAGGACCATTTCCATCCATGTTTCCATCAGCTTCAATACCACGAGGATCAGCCTCTGTAGAGTGAAAACCTTTTGTCCAGATACCGTAAGCATTCTCTAATGTACCACTCCAACCTTCAGTAACATCAAACATATCATCATCTTGATTTACAACTAAAAGATTTTTGATATCAACAGTTCCACCAAACCACTCAACAGCATCATCAGCACCGTAAGGAATGTAAATATTTTCAATAGTAGTACCATTACCAACACCATTTAATGTTAAACCATTATGCTCAACATCAGCAGATGAACGTGCTCCAGTATACATTAACTTCATATAAGTAATAGAACCAGAATTATCGTTAGCATCAGTACCACCATATATTACATTGGCATCTACTTCTGCGCGATTTGTTGTTCCTTCAGTAACACCTGAAATTGGAGCATATCCATTGATGTGTAATCCACCCCAATCAGCAGCTTTTGGCTCTGCAGCGTTAGAAGTTAATGTTACAGGTTCTGCTGCCGTACCATTAATAAATATTTTACCTCCTTGCTCAACCATAATATAGCTATAGAAGCTTGGTTCAGCTTTTATTGTAGTACCTGCAGGAATTGTTAATTTACCTCCATCACTAATACGTAATGTACCTTTAAGGATGTATTCAACAGACGCATCTAATATTGAGTCATTTTTAATTTCTCCTATTAACTCATTTTCTGCTGTTGGTTCTCCACCACCATTTGTGTTGTTATCATCATTACATGCAGCAAAAAGAGTTGCTACAACTGCTAGTCCTAAATAAAACTTTTTCATTTTCTGTTACTGTTTTTGATTTAAATTATAATCGTTTATTAAAATATTCTTCTGCAAATAAAGGTCAAATAACACTATATTATGTTAAGCTACTAAAAAGTATATGTTAAGCCTACGCTAAGTGAACTTCCCTTTTTATACTCCTCTAATTCTATTCTTTGCCCAGTATTCTCTATAGTTCTGTAATATTCAAATTCTGGATTCAAGGCATTCAACAACTTAACAGAAACACCAATATGTTTATTTATTTTTCCTGTTACTGCAAAGTCTAATGTTGGAATACCTTTTTCCATTAAAGTTGGCATACCATCGTATCCGATGGAGTATACTCTATCACTGAAGTAGTTAAAAAGAGCTGTAGCCGTAATTGAACTATTATTCTTTTTATATGTGTATGATAAATCGGTATTAACTATATAAGGGGCAGCGCCTTCAAGCTGTGAGTTGGGGTCTGTTGGCTGAGAGCCTGGGTCAACCCTTAATTTTACATTGGTATATATATACGATGCATTTAAACCCCATGTTAATTTATGGGACTTACCCATTTCGCTTTCGTTGTTATACAAAAGGTTCTTCTTCATTTCAAATTCGATACCTGCTGCTGTAGCCATATCTCCAACGTTATCATATAATAGAAAACCTCCGGCATTATTTGAACTGTATCGTGCTATGGGATCTTGGATGTGTTTATAAAAACCTGCTATAGAGATAATCTCTCCTGCTGATAAATAGTAATCCCACTTGGCATCAAGGTTATTATTAGTAGCAGGCTGTAGGTTTGGATTACCACGCTCTTTAAATGTCATCCCGATATATTCGAAAGGAGCAAGTTCCTTAGATTGAGGCATAGTGTATGTTCTACTGGCACCAAATCGTAAAGCATGTTTATCGTTAATACTATACTTTAAGTTTGCACTTGGTAGTATAAATAAGTTTTGACTACCATTAGTTTCACGTCCGTGCAAAGTCCCATCATCAGCAACACTACCTGCGAAATCAACAAAGATATCAACGTAATCAACTCTAATTCCTGCCATACCAACAAGTTTAGAGTTAAACTCATGTACTCCATTAACAAGACCAGAATGAACATATTTATTAACATCGTAGATGGAATTAATACGCTCTAGAAAGATTTCACCCTCATTAAATCTTTGTTCATTATATATATAATCAAACGACACATCCTCTTTAGAGTTAAATACAATAGTTTCAACATTCTGTAGTCGCATCTCATATTGTACCGCATCAAAACTGTCGGCTACGAGACGATTTGTGTATCCGAAAGATAGCTGCGATAATTTATCAGAGTTTTCGTTTAAATCCAGATCAAACATCATTCGCATGTTTAAATCACTACTATTTAAAACCGAAAAATACCTTTGGTTCATACCTTTTCGGGTATAAGTCTGATATTGTCCATCATCGAGATATAAAAAGTTAATTCTACGATCTGGTTCGTTACTATTAATTGAATTATAGGCTAGTCCTGCATTAAGTTTCAAGTTATGAGTCAAATTAAAGCTACCATAAAGTTGATTCACCATTAATAGGTTATCATTGACTTGCTGACGATGAAGTAATAAGGAGTCACGTGCAGCTCCTGACTGAAGCGCATCATTATCGTAACCCTCAAACTCAGCAAAATACTGGCTATTGGTATGTACTAATAGAATATTGTATGCGATATTGTTTCCATTCAACCACTGGTAATCAAGGTTACCCATAACCATATGGTTAGTATTAATATCATACTTGTCGAATGATAAATCTTTATCAACTGTACCATCGTTAATCATTGATCTTTGTGCACCTTCTTGATTTGATAAAGACGAACTATAAGAGGTAGCAATAAACATTGATAGGTCGTTATCATTAATTTTTACTTTTTTCCCAGCCGATATTCCTAAACTTTGATTAAATCGATAATCAACTGCCGATGGGTCAAGATTGTTCTGAAAATCGAAGCTCGTTGGATGTGTTCCTGTTGGGCCACTATAATTATTAGCAAAGCCAAAACTATTCACTCCATCAGCTTTCATAAAATTACCGTCTAAGACTTGGGCATTCGCACCTCCTGAAACACTAATGGCAACTTCCTGATCGCTTTGTAATATTTTGGTTTTAATATCAATGTTAGCACCACCAACATCCCCTGTAGTTGTTGAAGAGAAAACTTTATCTACACTAACGCTTTGAATGATATCTGAAGGAAACATATCCAGAGCAATATTCTTATAACTAGGATCTTCTGATGGCATTGGAAAACCATTTAAGGTGGTTGAATTTGTTCTGTCTCCTAAACCACGTACAAAAACATTTTTTACGCCATCTTGCTTCGAAACCCCTGATATTTTTGTAACAGCACCTTCGGCATCACTAACACCTTTTCGAGATAACTCCTGCGCTCCAATAGCTTGAGCTGCAATAACAGCATTCTTCTGCTCCATTAGAAGCATGTTTTCAGATTCTCTGTTTGCTTTGGCTACAACTTGTACTTCATCAATATCCATTGTAGCTGCGGATAATTGAATGTTAACTGTTTTTACTTCTCCGTTACTAATAGTTACGTTATTAATTAATATCGGGTCGTATGAAATAAACTGTGCTCTTACATTATAAGTACCATCAGATAATGGAGGGAGTTCATACTCTCCCATAAAATTTGTGATTGTACCAATTGTAGTGCCATCAATCACAACTGCCGCTCCTACTAATTCTTCACCCGTTTGTTTATCGGTAATAATACCTTTTATTATTCCGTTTTGGGCCGACATAACAATACTCCATCCCAAGAGTATCGTTAATAACAATAATTTGTTTTTCATTTTCAATTTGAGTTTGTAATATTCTGTCTGATATTTTTATTAAATCTTCACACGAATAGATGCCATAATTATTCCTAAAAATGTTAGAATATGTAAATTGACAGTTTAGCAAAAGTAGGATGATATGCAGTTAACATTAGATTATGTTAATATACAATGTCACTAAAGAAGAGATCTTTATAATGTTAAGAAATTACGTATACTGCGTAATAGAGCTTCGAAAAAAACTAACCATAGAATCACATCAGCAAAACCAAAATCTTAATGGATGTTAAAATTTAACGCCTTTTTAAAGTTCATTTCAACTCAAGTTACTTTTGGCATGATAAACTTTAGGAGCACTATTGATAAAAATTAACCCTATAAATAGTCATCACTTAGCACACGGAAAAATACCCCCTTTATAGACGTTTATCTGTTTCTCCATTCAGTGTAATAATAAGTTGCTTTGTAAAAAGAATCTATAGTTAACGAATTTCTTACCACTTAAAATTTCTATAAATATGAAAAGAATTCTACTTGGCGGAGCTCTACTATTAGCAATTGTTAATGGAGCTAGTGCTCAAACTAAAGTAACTTTCTCTCCCAAGATACAAAGGCATTTAGGAGATGTTTCTGAAATAGATAGAGCCAAATATTTTAATTTACACTCCACAAAATCGGATACAGAATTAGATCAGTTCTACGAAGATTACAATGTGATGAAAACACGTGGCTTTTGGGGAGCTTTCTCAGATAGTAAAACAGATCCAGGTGTATTTCCGCCTGAAGAGGCACATTTAAATCCCGGAATTGAAAGACAAGTAGTCAAAAATTACATTCAAACAGAACACCCTAAAACAACTTACGTTTATAATATTGATGCAGTAGAAGCCGGAAGATGGGCAGCACAATACTATATGAATAAAGTTTCTAACGGATCAGTTGCTGAGTTTTATGAGCCTATGAATGAACCATTCGTTCATGCTTGGGAGTTTATCCCTGAGGGAAGTGGAGTAACACAAACAACCATTAAGGAGCAAATGTCAGAAGTATTTAGCGAAGTGGGTAAAGCTGTACACGCAACGCCAGAACTTAAAAACATGAAAATAATTGGTTACTCATCAGCATGGCCAGAAATGGAAAAATCTGATTTTAGCCACTGGGATGATAATCAAAAGCTCTTTATGGATATCGCAGGTGAAAATATGGATGGTTTTGCAACACACCTTTATGATGGTACAAATGTAACAGGCAGTCCTGTTCAACGTTCTGGTTCTAATAGCGAGGCAGTTTTGGATTTGATCGAAACTTACAGCTGGATAAAATGGGGAACTGTTAAACCACACGCATTATCTGAGTATGGAGGTATTTTTAAAGGAACTGATGAAGGTGGTATTTACCCAGCAGGATGGGATGATGGCAAAGCTGTACAATCGGTTCGTTCAAATAACCACCTATTATTTAATTTCTTAAACCGAGAGAATGACCTGTTGATATCTGTACCATTTAACACTGATAAATCTGAATGGCATTACAATAATAATGGATATACACCATATGGAGCAGTTACCCTTCGCCCGACTGACGAATATATGGGTAAGCCAATCACTAATGCAACCGAATGGATGTACACACCCAAAATTACCTTTTACGATTTATGGAAAGACTTTGAAGGTAAAAGAGCATTGGTAAAAACAATGAATCCTGATATTCAAACACACGCATTAGTTGATGGCAACCGTTTTCAATTAGCCCTAAATAACCTGGGCGATGAAGAAGAAAATATTTACTTAGATAATTTCGATGGTTTTAACATCGCTGGAGGCCTTAGTCAAGTTGTGAAAAAATCACTTAAAATATACTGGATAGAAAAGGCAGGTGATCCAATTAAACCTCATGAATATTCAGAAACAACACTAAGTGAGAATCCAACCAATGTTATACTTTTACCTGGAGAAACAGTTATTTTGGAATATTATTTCAACAATACTCTAGAACAAGATAACCATATAAGAACATCTAAATACTATTGCGAAAACCATATAGTACAAATTGACGGAGAAAAATCTTTTACCTTTAACAATGTTGAGACAAACTTAAATGGGGGTTATGCTTATATCAGAATGTCAATTGGTAGAACGCATGATAAAAGAAAAAAACCAAGCGTTACGCTAAACGGAAGCAATGTAACTGTACCTGATAATTGGGCAGGATACGACCAAGAAGCTCGTGAAACATTCTTTGGCATGATTGAAATACCGGTGCCAATTGATTTAATTGCCGAGGGAGAAAATGTTGTAACAATAAACTTTTCAGATAATGGAGGACAAATTAGCTCTGTAGTTCTTCAGGTCGACTTATTAGATGAGCAATCAAATGTTAAAGTAGATGAAGATAAACTATCAAAGGTCACTATATATCCAACAGTACTCACACATAATACGCTGAATATTAATATGAGTAGAAACGGGGTTTTTAATCAATTAGATATTCTGTCATTAAATGGCTCTATCGTTTATAGTCAAACTATTAATAATGATGATACCAAACTTACTTTAACTAACATTAATTTTCCAAAGGGACTATATATTGTTCGATTAAAAGGTGTAAGGGCATTTTATACCAATAAGATAATTCTACAATAAGTGTAGTTTTAGTTTTTTTTACCACCATCTATTAATTTAGGTGGTGGTTTTTTATTTAAAAATACTGAGGCATAAAAACCCCCTCCTTGCCAAACAATTATCACCTCCTTGTTATCAGATAATTCTAGTAATTTGCCTCTATAAATATTCATAAATAATTATCCATGATATTATTAAAAAGCAAATACCTATTCATAAGCTTATTACTAGCTCTTATTTTAACAGGTAATATAAATGCAGAAAACAAAAAACTGCCTTATGGTTACCCAAACTCTCAACGTTCGAAAGAATGCATTAATACCAACTGGCGATTTCATTTAGGCGATCCTGAAGCTAAGTTTTATGAAACAAGCACTAACGACAGTAATTGGGAAATGGTTAGTGTACCTCACACTTTAAAACCAACCTCCTTAACCCTCGATTTATGTGAGGATAGTAAAGAACAACCTACCTTCCACCGAACGGTAGGTTGGTACCGCCGCGATATTAAAGTTAGCAGCAATTCTGATAAAAAAGTATTTCTCGAATTTGAAGGAGCACATCAAGTTACCAACCTTTGGGTTAATGGCAAGCATGTTGGTGAGTTTGCGGTAACCGGATATACGCCTTTTCATTTCGATATAAGCAATTTCGTGAATCGTGGGGCAAGTAATCAAATTACCCTAATGGTTGACAACCGTCGCAACAAGAACATTCCACCGGACCCAGGACCTTTTGATTACGTTAAATTTAGTGGACTATACCGCGATGTTTATCTGGTTGAAACCGATAAAGTACACATTACTTTTAACTGGGAAGCATTAAAAGCAGGTATAAATATAACCACTCCTACTGTTGATGTAGTTAATAAAAATGCGGTTATCGATATTAAAACCGTTGTTAAAAATGAAAACTCTAACTCTAGAAAATGCGAGGTGATTCAACGCATCATTAATAACGAGGGAATAGTGGTTTTAAAACTTAAAGCAGAAGAAACCATTGAAGCTGGCCGAGAATTTGAGTTTAATCAGATTGGTAGCTTAGAGGATGATGTACAGTTTTGGGATGTTGACAATCCTTACTTATACCGTGTAAATACCGAAGTACTAATTGATGGAGAAAGCATTGACTGCCTTGAGAATAGACTAGGAATTCGCTCTTTTCGCTTAGATAATGAATTAGGATTCATACTTAATGGTAAACCTATAACGCTAGTTGGCTTTAATCGCCATCAACATTATGCCTATCTAGGCGATGCGTTACCAAATTCTCTCCATAAAAAAGATATGCTGCAATTCAAGCAACTTGGATTTAACGTAATGAGAACGGCGCACTATCCTCACGATAATGCTATTATGGAAGCATGTGATGAGTTAGGAATTTTAGTCTATGAGGAAGCTCCAACATGGACTACAATGAATGCTACAGAAAAATGGTTTGATAATTTAGAACTATCTGCGCGCATGATGGTGCGTAATCATCGCAATCATCCATCAATTGTAATATGGGGAGCTGGTATTAATCATCGTGGTTATGTACCTCAAATTCATTGCGCTATTAAACAAGAAGATCCAGTAAGACTAACAGCCTCACAAGGGGCAAGATGGACCGGATGGCAAGCCTCTGGTTTAACTGACATTAATGCAAATATGCTATATGGCCCATTCATCTGGGACAGATCAGAACCGATGTTTGCAATGGAAGGTCATCATGGACCAGCAACAGTGGCCGTACATAAACGCGATCCAAAAATGGCAGGTATCATCTCCTGGACGGCTCATGCCTATTATACATTTCACCCTACTCACCCCAAATACAAAAGCATGAAAGATAGAACCCGAAGTGGCGCTATGACAATCTTTCGCCAACCTAAAAAAGGATTACTTTGGTATCCATCAGAGATGTGTGAAGAACCTTATTTACACATCGAAGAGGGCTGGACTCCAAATGTAAAGGAGCTCAATATTTATAGTAATGCCGATGAGATTGAATTATTTCTTAATGGAAAATCATTTATGAAGCAAAAACCATCAAGTGACACAAGCTATATTGGTTTAGATCATCCTCCTTATTTATTTAAGATAGATAATTATAAAAAAGGAAAACTTAAGGCTATAGGTTATAAAAACGGGAATGAGTTTGTCACTCAAACTATACAAACTCCATTAAAACCACATCACTTAAATTTAGTTTTAGATACTTTAAACAGAAAGTTCGAAGCTGATGGATCTGATATATTAGTTGCTTATGCACAAGTCTTAGACAAAAATGGAACTCTTGTTAGAGATTCTGTTGGAGAGGTAGAATTTAGCATTTCAGGGCCAGCAAAAATTTATGGCGATAACGCAAACATAAATGCTAACCCAATGTTCATTGAGAACGGTGAAGCTCCTGTTTTAATACAGGCTGACACTAATACTGGGAAAATCACAATCTCTGCAAAAAGTAAGGGCTTAAAAACTGCAAAAGCAACAGTTATTTCTACCCCCAAAGAAAACGATATGATAATTGCGAATGCACAACCAATTTACGATTTTGAAAACATCAAAGTGGATTTAGGTGCAAACGACCAATTAATTCAATTCGGATGGACACCTTGGAACAGTGAGGACAATAAACCTTCCTCAAAAGATTTGGATATATTTGGTGGAATCAAAGCAAACATACGCACAGCATCAAATAATGGTGTAATTCGCTGGTTGGGAGAAATGAATGTCATTGGCAAGTATGGTTTTACATATGGCGAAGGTGTTATGGCTATAGATGAAAAAGGTTTAGAACTAAGTTTTACAAATATTCCGAAAGGCACATATAAGCTAAATACCATTCATCATGCGCCAAAAACAAACTCTGATTTAATGGATACAAATATCGACAAATTAAAATCAGCTCGTATCACATCAATGCCGTATGCTAATAAAATAAGCATCAGTGTTAATAATGAACTCTACTCTACTGTAGAACCAACAAATGGTAAAAATATGCAATTTGACAGAGTTGCAGAATCTACCACTATATTTACATCCGATGGTATTAACCCGGTTACAATAACTTTTAAAGATGCAGAAACAAACAAAGGTATTTGGTTAAACGCATTTACTTTAAGTAGTTGGAAAGATAAATAACATATTGCTTACAACGAGACTATCTCAAGATAAGATGGTCTCGTTTTTTTAGCCCCAAATATAAATCACTACCTACAAGATTAATATCACAAAGGATGTCACTTCAATCCCTCACACAAGAACTATTCAAGCAGTAATATTATAAAGATTCAAAGGTCCATTTAAAGCAACAAAAAAAGCCTCACAGAGTATCTGCAAGGCTTTACCATTATTGATGTA
>NZ_LYBV02000007.1 GCF_001660705.2 Saccharicrinis aurantiacus | reverse complement strand
ATTGCAATTGACTATCGCTAAATAGTTTCAATCACTTTCAATATGTCGTTTTTGTTACTCCGAGCTCTTCGTTAAAAGCGGCTGCAAAGATAACTGATTTAATTTCTTAATTCCAAATGTTCCTGAAAATAATTTTAAATCTTTTTTTTGACACCTAAAAACCGCTTATATAAAGGGTTTTTAATCCATTCTTCATCGCTCAAAATGTCCGTTGTAATCGTGCTTTGCGTTCAAAGCGGGTGCAAAAGTGAGGACTTTAATTTACAATTCCTAATGCTACATTAAAGTTTTTTGAGGAGGAGTAAGAAGATAATAACTAAAGAATAGTTTATCAATGTTTTAAGTCGAAAAAGTTTTTTTTCTCTTTTTTTAACCTCAGAAAAAACAACGCTTACATAGTATAGAGAATGATACACTATACTATATAAGAACTAGGTTGTGTCTTACTCTGTATAATTTCATATTTAACTCATATCAAACACAGATCAAACTCACGTTGACGTGAGTTTGATCTGTGTTTAATATGGCTTTTATTTGTGTTTTTACCAAAGCCGACTCCTCGTAGTATACTTTGTGGTTTTTACAGAACGTATACGAAGAGATGCGTTAATGATTGGAGCGGCATCCTTTGTGAGCCCGTTATGGCGAAACAAAGATATAGCGGAAAGCATGACCCGAGAAAAGGGATTTGTGCTGATAATAGAATAGTATTAGGAGGGGAACGCCCATAAAATCCTTAGTAAGCCCATCCGTATTTTATGCATGACGAGCTTGGTTCTATTGATAAATCATTTACTTTATTCTGTTTCTGTACGCTTTAATTACATTCAAAGTGGTTGTATCTGTATTATATACACCATACCACCCCTGGCGCTCATGAGGAGGATCGCCCAAAAGAACATCGCCTTTTTGCCAAAATTGACCTGGACGAGGCGGACGAGCCTCCCCAGAGTAGCTCCAAAAATTGAATCCTTTGACCGGTTCATTATTTTCAATTGAACTGGCAATTTTATTAAATAAGTAATCAAAATATTTATTCCTCCACACTGTAGTGGCGCTTGGTGAGTAGGATGAACTATCGCGGGCAATACCGAACTCTTCGAGAACAATGGGCTTATTTAACCTATGGGCCGCCTCAACATGATCACTCCAATACTGATCAACCTTTTTTAGCGTTTCATTAAATCGACGTTCACCATCGCTCGGTTTAAACCATCCCCAGTTCTGTGCCCAAATGTGCATAGTGATGTAATCGATATTTGGATTATCATTATCTAACAGTACATTTATTCCAGCCGTTTTTCCGGAGGTATTCCCCTCGGTACCTAAACAAACCAAGTGATTTTTATCTAATTGCTTGATAAATGCTGAAGTTCGTTGCGTCCACTCACGATAGGCATGCGGTTCTTTATATCCGCGTGGTTCGTTCGCCAATTGCCACGCCATAATGGTTGGGTCATTTTTATATATAGTACCCGAAATTGAGTTTTTACGATGAATGACATTCCTTATATGATTATTCATCATATCCTGCGCTTCTGCATTAAAATAAAACTGTGTTGTATAATCGGTAAATTGCTCCCATGTATTTTCCCCTTTTTGAGGGTAAGGAACTTCGCCTTGATTGCACCATTTTAAATACTGAGGAAAACCGCCACTCCAAGTCCAGAAATTACCTAAAACCATAACTGCTTTCATATTACGCTTACTCATCTCTGTTAATAAAAAATCGAGCCCCTGCCATAAGTCATCATTATAAATCCCTGGAGCTGTTTGGAGTGCAGGATGAATAGCAAACTTCATTGAGGAATCAGCCTCACTTGCTGCAATAACCCTAAGATTAGTTACTCCAATTTCTTGCAACTGATCTAATTCTCTTATCAAACGCTTTTGGTCACCTGATTGAGGCGCTCCAATATTCATACCCTGCCAATAATTGGCTCCCATAAATACATAGGGTTGATCGCCTAAGTAAAACGATGCATCTTTAACACGAATAAAATCATTCTCGTGATGCTTTTGACAAGCCAAAAACATGAAGCTTGCAATTATTATTAGTATATATTTCATTTTAATTGTATTTAATGGAATTATAAGAACTATTATTTTCACTCAATCAACTTGCCTCCAATAAGAACCGAAGCATTTCAATATGGTGATAAACTGATTTTCCTTTTTGGCCTTTATTTTCATTCACAGGATTACCATTGGCATCTATATTAAATATTTCTCCTCCGTATTGAGTATCTATAAAATTTGAATAGTAAAACTGTAGCAATTGATTTAATTCTGCTTTGTATTTATCGCCACAAAGAGTGAGCGCTATGATGGCTTCACAATGCTGCCACCATGTTCTATTATCATCTAAACCTTTATTAGTATGAGGATTAAAGCCGGCGTAAAAGCCATGTTCGATCAACTGATTTTTCCAAATATTCTTTTGTACCGTTTCTGCAATTACTTTTTCTCCCAGTTTTTGATAGTTAAACCTAGTACTATCTTTCAAAAAAGACCATTCACCTGCCCTTAACATTAAAGCTGCGAACTGAAAGTTATGCCCTGCTGTGACAAATGCACTTGCTGAATCTGTATCAATTGGATTCCAATCGTCATCAAACTTTACATTAACCCAAGAGGTAGAACTGTTCCAAACCTTTTGATATGCAATTGATAAATGTTCTTCTAAGATAGACTCATATTCATTTCTATTATACACATCTGCTTCTCTTAAGTTTATTAGATAGGCCGTTAAAGGGTACATTAAAGATTGGATTGTTTTGGTTCCTGAAATTGCCTCTCCATTAAATTGAACCTCTCCAAAAAAACCTCCATTTATCGAGTCTCTAAATCGTTTAACTAATGACTTATGATACGTACGCAACTTACTTAACAACAATGTATCATTGGTTTGACGATACAATTCGGTTAAGCCACATAAACCATATGCCTGCTGCCAGATATCTAATTTATTTGGGATTTCTTTAGCACCAGTAGGAAATTCTGGTTTAAAATAGCTTACTCCCGATTCTTCACCAATCATATTATTCAATTGAAATTGCGATATAGACAGGGCTCTATCAATATTCTCTGGATAATAATGAGCTGAGAACGCCAAACCGTAAATCAAACGACTTAGGGCAACTGTATATATTTTGGAAGATATTACCTGACCCTTAAAATCTATTTCAGAATAATAAGTCATTTTACTTCCATCATAAGCTTTATCAAAAAACGACAAGCTACGAGCCATATCTTCTTTAAAGAAAGCTTGCGTGAATTTCTGCTCACTGGTGCACGAAATCAGCAATACGGCAACTATTAAAACTAGGAATATATTCTTCATTTGTATTATATTACAATTCTATGAGATCTGATTTATAATCAATTTAAAAGTTGGTTGGGAATAAATTTTTATGAATACTATTTAATCGAGCTTTTTTAAATACAAGCCCTTTAATTCCACCGATTGATTCCCTATCATTTTTAAGGTCTCTACCTTTAATATTTTTTCCCCTTTAGATAAGAACACATTGCCCACTACAGTTTTTTTCCAATTGGTTTCAGGAGCCTCCTGTTCTCTTACAACCCTATCGTGATTATGAAATTGGCTATGCACAAAAGACTCTCCCACTCTAAAATTGAACTGTTCTTCTCCAATTTTAAAACGTAGCTCTGTGCCAATATTTTCGGGAGCCAAAGCATATTCCATTTGAATCTCGTAATTGGCGTCATCTACCACTTTTATATTCCATTGCGCAAAAGCATCAGTACTTGTCCAGAAATCAATCCAGTCGTGCGCCCATCCATATAAACTATGATAAGCTATACCCGTATGCTTCCTGTTTTTTCGAGCCTCAAACAAAGGATATAAGGTAGCTTCATGAGCTGGCAAATAACTTATGGGATACTCAGAATAACCAATAGGAATAGACTTTACATCAGTAACTGGAGGTGCTACTGCCTTATACCATTTATTGTAGGCTGTGCGCAAGGAATCGTAAACATTAGGAAACTGAGTACTAATATCGTCCTTTTGAGAAGGATCAAGCCTTATGTTAAAAAGAGCATCATTTACCATTAAATACGGATCGGCCAAAACTCTTTCCTTTCCAAAAAACTCGTTGTATAACATTCGCTTAGGAAATATAGTATCCCCTTTCAGTAGGCTAGCAAAACTAATTCCATCAATTGGCTTTGAGTAATCATAATCAAGCCCTATTAATTCTAACAAGGTTGGCAATACATCAATGTGTCCCAATGGAGTATCTACATAAGTTTCTGGTTTAATTTTACCTGGCCATTTGACGATAAACGGAACTCTTGTTCCTCCCTCATCAACCATCCCCTTTTTTCCTTTAAGGTTCTGGTTAAACCTAAAGTTTAATGGTCCATTATCAGACAAATATATTACTATAGTATTCTCATCTATTTGTAACTCCTCTAACTTTTTAAGAATTCGTCCTACATTATCATCCACATTCTCACACATGCCATAAATAGCTGCATTAAAGTCATCCAGTCCCTTATTTTTATATTTATCGAAATATTCATCAGGAACCTGAAGTGGTGTATGTGGTGTTTGGTATGGTAAATAGCAGAAAAAAGGTTGCTGCTTTGCTTTACTATCTTCCATAAATTGCATAGCCTCATCAGTAAAAACATCTACTAAATAACCTTGTGTTTTAAAGGGCTTCCCATTTTTTTCAATCGTGGTATCAAAATAATTACTCCAATGCCCAGAAGTAAAACCAACAAAATTATCAAAGCCTCTGCCTAAAGGGTGATATGGATAATGTGCTCCGTTATGCCACTTACCAAAAACACCCGTAACATAACCTAAGTCGCTAAAAATATTAGCCATAGTTATTTCATCCAGGCGCATATCTTCTCTGCCTCTGGTTACTCCAGTAACTCCGGTGCGCTGATGATAACGCCCTGTTAATAAACTAGCTCGTGTGGGTGCACAAACCGGACTTACATAAAAATGAGAAGCAAAAGCACCACTTTTAGCCAATTGGTCGATGACAGGTGTTTCTAAATAGGTATTATTCGTCATTGACAAATCACCATATGCCTGATCATCAGTCATTATTAATAAAATATTCGGTTGATTTATTTTCTCCGAACTCTTATTAGATACACATGAGAAACATAAAACAGCTACCATTAACAATAACCATTCTTTATATAAATTATTAAACTTCATAAACTACTTTTTATCTTTCCTTACTTAGAAGTTGTTTAAAGTTGTATTGAAAATCTGCGAGTAACACCTTGATTTCATTGGCTTCAGCTAATTTTTATTCCGTAGCTACGGCTATGCAATAAAAAATTGAGCTTTGCCACTGATAATCAATTTATCACTCTCGAAATTCCCCTACAACCTCAAACAACTTCTTATTGTACCAATCAACATCCTTGTACCCGCCATCAAAATTTCCTTTGGTAAATATGCGTATTCCTTTAAAAGACATTCTTATTAAGATCTAAAAAAACTCGACCCTGTAAATAAGGCGTTTTATTTGCCTTCATAAACAAGGACAAAGAGAAAGAGAGAATAAATAATATTACTTTTTTCATCGATTATTATTTTCTTCGTTCCACTAACTTAGTGGTAATATCAAGCATACGCTTATCGGTTAACTTATATGCAAACAATATTAGTCCGGATAAGGCAGCGGTTATACCCGGATAAATACTTATCATCAACCTGATACCTTCTAAGGATTGTGGTGTTTGATCTGCGTTGGCTTCAAAACCATAGGATGATAATATATAAAGAGGAAGAACTCCACCTGCCATGAGGCCTAACTTTTGCGACATTGAAGATGATGAAAAAAGTAAGCCTGTTGCTCTTCGCCCAGTTTTCCATTCAGAATAATCGGCAATATCAGCATACATTGACCAAACTAAGGGCAATACAATTCCTGCACTAATCCCTGTAATGAAGTTTAGCACAAATATTAAAATCACTTCCTGTGGATTTAACCAATACATTAAAACACTTAACAATGCCGAAATAAACATAGCGACAATAAAGGTCATTTTTTTACCCAAAATATTAGATACAGGAATTGCTAAAAGCACACCGAGCATATTTGCTACTAACCAAATGGTCATATAAGCACCTGACAATTTCCCCCAGGCTACATCGCCAAAAATGGGTAAAATTTGATCTTGCACAAAGTACTTAAAATAGTACATGATACTTGACTCTCGGAAAGTAAGGAACACCAACATTAACACTCCTGCGCCAAGCATAATAAACCACTGGCTGTTTTTAATCAAATCCTTAAGATCGCGCATAACCGAACTTTTTTCCTTTAGCGCTTCTACTCGCTCCTTGGTCCATAAGTAGGTCATGATAAAAAAGAAGGCCGCAACAACTGCATAAATAATTACCATGTATTGATAACTTTTGGCATCGGTAGCCCCACTATTTTTAAAGAAATCGAGAATATACGGAGCAGAAGCTGTCATAGCGATTCCGCCCGTATACGCACCAATAAATCGAAAGGAAGCAAGAGATGTTCTTTCTTTCGGGTTATCTGTCATCACAGCCATTAAGGAACCATAAGGAACATTGATAGCTGTGTATACCATCATCATTAAAGTATAAGTTACATAAGCATATAGCAGTTTCCCTGAAGGACCAAAATCGGGCACTGAAAAAGTAAGCACCCCAATTAAACCGAACGGAATAGCCACCCACAATAAATAGGGTCGGAATTTACCCATTGCGGTGGAGGTTCTATCGGAAATAATTCCCATGAGCGGATCATTCAATCCATCCCAAAGGCGAACCATGATGAACATTAAAGCCACTGATTCTGGAGATAATTCAACAACATCGGTATAAAAAAAGGTTAAGTACATTGCAAAAATTTTCCAAAACATGGACGATGCAAAATCACCAAAACCATAAGCTACTTTCTCCTTTAATCCAATTCCTTCAGTCATTCCTTCAATTTTATTTAATTCAATTAACTAATTGATTATTGAGCTTTTCAATTTACTTAAAACCTTACAATAGTTATTTTATCAATACAACTCTATTTTCGAATAATTGTAAACACCTAGCTGAACTACAGATCACTCCCCTGCTTATTAATTCGTTCGAATAGCTCAATCAAAGCCCTTGTATTATGGTAAGGACATTTCCAAAAGCCAACTTTATCTTCATTTTCGTTGGGCAAACCTTTTTCATCTACACTCCAATACCATTCTCCATATTCTAGATCCATCAAATTAGTTTTAATAAACTCCCAAACTTTAAAAATATGATCCTGATAAATTTGCTTTGGCTCAATTTCCCAAGCATCATACAATCCTACCATTGCCTCTGCCTGTGGCCACCAATGCTTTTCTGTATCTAAATCCCCGTTGTCCTTTTCGTAAAAAACAGATCCGTCACTATCTGTACCTTCTTTTATAGTAATATCTACTAAACGCAATGCCGTTTTCTGAATATCATTTATTAGGTTCTCATCTTTTATTTCTTGTGCTGCCTCGTGCAAAAGCCAGGCACCCTCTATGTCGTGCCCATAAGAAACTGCGGTGGACTGAACCGACCAATCCATACTAAAGAATAAATTAAAGTGTCCCGACTCTGGATCAACAATATTATTTTCAAACAGGCCTAATAAATTTACAATACGTTCTTTAAGTTTTTTGTTTGGCCAAATGCGGTACAGATTTGTATATGGTTCGAGAATATGCAAATGCGTATTCATCGACTTTGGGGTATTATCATCCTTAACACTTAAACGCATATCTTCCAACACAGACCAACTTTTATCAAAAGCCTCTATATAACCTCCAAATTTTTCATCCCTGCACCGCTCTTCAATCAGAACAAAAGTTTTGCAGGCATAACTCAAACTCTCCTCATCACCTGTTGCCCTATAGTATTCTGACAATGCATAAACACCAAAACCCTGTGCGTAGGTTTGCTTTCGTTCATTTAAGGGCAAACCAGAATTAGTTACTGACCAAATAAAACCGCCATATTCTGTATCCCAGAAATACTTCATTAGATATTCATAAGCTTTTTTAGCAATCTCTTTATATTTTGTCAACTGAGTAACTCGATACGCCGAAGAGAAAGTCCATAATATTCTAGCGTTAAGAACCATTCCCTTCTCAGAATCCCAATCTTTTACTCCGCCATTTTTAATACGCCCTATAAAACCACCATTTTTAAAATCAATCGCTTCATGAGACCAATAATCGAGCAAACGGGTTAGTTCGTTCTCTAGCTCTGTTTTTAGTTTTTGCAAATTATTAATCATAGACCAATCTTTTAGAAACTTTTATATTTATGTATCTAATAATGACATATGCTCCTTATTGGCATCTATCAAATTATTGATGGTTTCAACAGACAAGTGTGAGTGTAATTGATCTTGAGGAGAATTCACACAATAATCTACCAACTGATAAATTGTTGAAGTTGCTACATGCATTCGGGTATCAGAAGAAGCATAATAGATAAACACCTTACCATCTTCATCAGCAATCCAGCCATTTGAGAATGTAACATTAGAAACATCGCCTACACGCTCTTCTTTTAAGGGTGCTATAAAATGCCCGTGTGGTTTATGTGTAACCACCCATGGCTTTTCTAAATCAGTCATAAACATATACAAGGTATAGCGCAATCCGGCAGCTGTATTACGAACCCCATGTGCCAATTGCAACCAACCTTTTTCTGTTTTGATTGGCGCTGGACCTAATCCATTTTTTACTTCATAAATAGTATGGTAAGTTTTGGCATCAACAATCACCTCTTCTTTTACTTCTGGGTTTTCAATGGTATCTGATAAGCCGAAGCCAACTCCACCACCTTTACCTGTATCAATAAAACCATCTTGCGGACGCGTATAAAAAGCATATTTCCCATCAATTAAATGAGGGAACAATACCACATTACGCTGTTGCCCGCTGGTAGAAATTAAATCGGGTAAACGTTCCCAAGTAATTAAATCTTTAGTACGTGCAATTCCCGCTTCGGCAACAGCACTTGAAGTATCCCCATCAGGAGCATTCTTATCTTTTTTCTCAGTACAGAAAACACCATAAATCCAACCATCATCATGCTGCGTTAAACGCATATCATACACATTGGTATCTGGCTCTTCGTTTTGAGGTAGTGTTATTGGTTTATCCCAAAATTTGAAATTATCAATCCCGTTAGGACTTTCTGCTATGGCAAAAAAAGATTTACGATCGTTACCTTCAACGCGCACAGCTAATATATACTTACCATTAAGCTTGATAGCTCCGGCATTAAACGCGGCATTAAACCCAATTCGCTCCATAAAAAATGGATTGGTTTCTTCATTTAAGTCAAACCGCCAATGTAATGGAATATGATCGCGTGTAAGTATCGGATTTTTATGTCGACAAAAAATACCATTAACACTATAGAGAGCCTCATTTTCTTTAGTAATTAATGCTTTATGTTCTTGCTTTGCCTTTGCTAATCTTTCTGTAAATATTTTATTACTCATAACTTTTATATCTAAAAATGTCACTTATTTTATTTGCTTAAAATCATTCAATAGTAGGATATGCTCTTGACTCAAAAAAGCCTTAGCATCAAATGCTGCCGCATGGCCTGGATAGGGAAAGAAAAAATGCACCTTAGGATCATTACGCCAAACCATAGCATAACTTAAGTTCTCTTTTACCTTGATATCATTTAATACATAAGCTAGCTTTTTACTGTACCATGTAGAATCAGTCACATTACTTAAACCCGTTTCCGTGAGTGCTGATAGTTTTCCATTTTTGTTTGCTAAATCAATCACAATATGAAGTTTAGTAAGCGCATCCTCAACATTGCCATTTGCTTTGAAATCGCCGTAATTATCCATACCAAGTATATCCACAATATCATCGCCGGGATACCATTTTAAATACTCATCTGTAGTGCTGAATTTGTTATCAGGAGAATAGGCAATAACCATTTGCGGCAAATTAAAATTATCGGATAGGTATTCTACTGAAAAACGAAATAAATGCTTAAACTCATCTGCCGTACAAGCCTTTACTCCCCACCAAAACCAAGTACCATCCATTTCGTGCCATGGTCGAAAAATGAAAGGAATGACATTTCCATCCTCATCTTTTAAGGAGCTTAAAAATTCACCTACTTTATTCAATTGCTTTTTAAATTCAGCATGATGCGAACCTCCGGGAAGAATATGCTTTACCACAATAGCATCGCCATTCCAAGAGCTAATACTATCAATAGGAGAAAATGGATGCCAACTGAAAGTATTGATACCACCTTGCTGATGCCCCCAAATAGCAAGCTTTTTCATCGATTCAAAATAAACCGTATCTAAATTAAAGGCATGATCTAATTCTATACCGCCTAACTCCCATCCGAACATGGCAGGATAATCGCCAGCAACCAATTTTACATCAGACTCACCAAACTCATCGTACCAAGTCATTCCATAGGCTAAATCGTCCTGATGCCCGAATAAAATTCCCTTGCCCTTAACAGACTCCAAGTCGGAAATAATCTCAGTTTGATTTTGCGATTGTGCATTTTCTGTAGATCCACAGCCCACTATACTCATTAGCATGAGAGCTACAACTCCACAATTAGTGTACTTTCTTAATTTCATTATTGATAGATATTTAAACTATTTACCTCACTCATAAATAAGCAGATACTACTGTTTTTAAATTGAATAAAGTTATCTTTTGCATTTTGCGGACTATTTGCATCTGGAATAAAAAGATCGCTCTGACTAGAAGCCCATGGCGCATTAAACCAAGCTAAAGCCCATGCCACGCGCACTTCTCTGCCACCTTGCTCTATAGCAGCTAGTATTACGTCGTTCCAGAAACCTGGCGCATTATTAATAAAGTTATTGCGATAACCAGTTTCTGCAAGCACAGCTACTTTGCCATGATCCGCGGCGAATTTTGAAAGACCGATAAGCTTTCCTTTTAAGTCGCCAACGTTGGGCTCATAAATATCAAAACCAACCACGTCTACATAATCATCGCCCGGATAATAAGCCTCTTGAACTTCTGAATTTGGAGACCAAGCAAATAATACCAAGTTTGTCCTCGCTTTTATATAGTTGACGGCATATTTATAGAAATCATTATATAGAGCAGCACTATGATTTGTTGCTTTGCTACCCCACCAAAACCAATCTCCATCCATCTCATGAAATAACCTAAAAACTACTGGGAAATTTAAATCTGTATTTATTGTTGTGATGATTTCATCCAACTCAGCGTTAAACCATGGTCGTGCTTCATTTAAATCATTAACCACATCGTACATAAGGCTTTTATCCTCTGCATTGGTGATATCTTTCATATATATTTTACGATCATTCTTACTTTGCTGATGAAAATCGAATGTGACAACTGCACCATTATTATAGGCCGCTTTTGCTTCGTTGATATGCAGCTGCTTTTGCTCAGCAGTTTTGTACATCATGTAATGCGGATCAATACCAAATACTCCTGGATGATCACCTGAAACATCCTTACAATCGGAAGTTCTTAAATCTGTTCGTAATCCATTTAACTTAAACGACATTGGAAATTCTTGACCAAAAGCAAACTTATCAGAAATAGAAAGTGTTGCCAGATTAGCCAATAAATTCTTAGTTTCCTGAGTAGCATCGGCATCTATTGGAAGATAGGTTCCTGCCTCTTTAATATCAACAACAATATCGTCGCTCGAACTTGCTCCTTCACTATCAGTCACTGTCAGTGTTACATTATGCGTTCCTTTTGCTAAACTAGTTTCAATGGCTACATCATTAGGAAAGCCACCTTGTCCGTTAATTGTCCACTCATATTTAACAATAGCTCCTTCCTCATCGCTCGATTGAGAACCGTTTAATTTTATTACAGCTTCGTTTTCTGTTGTATTTAAAATTATAAACTGATTCTCTCCTGCATTAGCTATAGGAGCCTGATTCTCTTTTAATGTGATGGTTACTAAGTAGTCTATCACAGTACCATCTTGTTCTTTTATGGTATAGGTTAAAGGTGATGTAAAATTGTTCTGAGTAGTTTCAGATACTTGCTCAACATCATTTACATACAATTGGGCATTTTCTGTTACTTCAAACTTTGCAGTCAACATTGACAAATCAGCACCACTTGGTAATTCTGCACTGATAGATTTATCTTTTATTAGATAGGTTTCGTTAGGAAACTCAATAAAGGAATAAGAAACAATAGCTGCTTCTTTATAGATGGCAACCTTATAATCTGATTTTGAACCATCCTCTGCTCTTACCGTATAGGTAAGTGGATTTGAAAAATCATTTGTATTATATCCTGATGTTTGAGGAGTTGAACCTATAAACATTGTTGCCTTGGGCGAAATCTCAAACTTTGCAACCAAAGCTGCTAAATCATCCTCAGGAGTGGCTTTTGCTACCCAATTTCCATCTGCAGTTTCTGTAAAACTATAGGATTGGTCAACTATTGAGAAACCAAGCAACTCAGACAAGTTACTTTTGGGTGTATCCTCTTTTTTTTCACACGAAAACAAGAAAATTACGAAGCTTAGTAAGATTGAGAATAAAAAACTATTTCGCATCATGATATTTGTGATTTTAATTAAGGCAAGCCAGAAAAAACTGGCCTGCCTATTTAGATACATGGAATTAATACCTAGGACCCTCGGTAATGGTAAGTTCATCCATACTAACCAACACTTCGTTAGCATCGTTTCTACTTACAATTAATTCGATACGGTCGATAGGAACATCTTTATTCATTCGTTTTAATGATTTATAATGTGCTCCAAGCTCTGTAGAGTCATCACTCCAGTTTTCATGGTCTTCGCCAAATAAACTCAACTGATGTGTACTCCATTGGCCTTCTGAGTTAGGGAAGAACTTCTTCACCATAACTAATTGCTCATCGTACTGATACATTCTAACAATAACATATTGTTGTCCCTTACCCGTACCTGAATTTAAGGCAATTGATAAATAAGGATCAGTAAACATTGATAAGTTTACATCCTTTGTATCCTTAGAGATGGTGTTACCCCAGTAACCTCCCCATCCGCCTACAGAAGGGTCATCACCAAAAGTAAAGAAGTGCGATCCGTTGAAAGCTGGTACTTCATTACCTGGACGCAAGGTATTATCCAACGATCCAATCACTAAAGAACCATTTATTTCATCAGGGTAGTTCTCTGTATCCTCAAAGGTGATGATATCTATTTTTGCCGGTATATCTGATGAACCAATAGGGTCACCTGGCATTTGAGTACCATCATAAATTCCCTCAGTAATTTTCAGATAGGCGATATCTAAATCTTGATTATCACCTGCGTTACCAGCCTTAAACCCTAACTTAGGCATAAACTTACGAGCGTCAAACTCGCCGCCTTCCCAGCCTTCATTTAATGGTTGTGATACAATCATCCACTCTCCATTGGTATTAAAGCCGTAATCGAAATGACGCCAGTTACCTTGCTGATCTTCCATTTGGAAATAACCGCCACTTCCTACAGGGGTACGTACCACAAATGTTAAGTAAGGATTTACAAAAGTACTTACATCAGGCACCTCTGTTCCAATCATTTCACCAGTTGCCTTATCCCATCCGTAACCTGGAGCTCTCAATTGGAAATATTTATCAACATTACCTGGCGCATCGCTACCACCTGCACTCACTAATGCCGTTGGCTCTCCTACGTATAGATGTGTTCCATCTTCGAAATCCCAAATGGCCAATTCTTTATACTCAATAAATGGATAGATTACATCTACATTAGGTACATCAGGAATCACATTTGGCCCTAAGCTTTTAAAACTTACCGTTACTAACTGACCCACTTTTAATTCAACCTCACCTGAGTTAACTTGAATCTGACTTGGGGTTCTGCTAATAATTGGCACTTCTTCGCTATCGATATAAACATTAGAAATAACATCTACATTTTCACCTTCAATAGCAAAAATTAAACCTGCAGGTATATCATTAACCTTTGTTACAGTAACCTCAGGATAAACGGGCGTTAACAATTCTGCACTTTGCCCGTAACGTTTATAAGCATTATAAACCATCACATTTCCTTCTTCGAAAATACGAGGTAAGTTAACTGTAATCTCTGTTTCTGTATCGTTTGTAGAAACAACTTCACACTCGATATCTTTTACAAATACCGTTACATTGGCAAAATTAGCACCACTAATGGTTAGCTCTGACCCTATGGCTACATCACCACTATTAGATAGTGAGGCAACTTCAGGAATTGGCCAGTTGATATCATAATCCTTTGACCATTCATCGTCTTCGCAAGCCGTGAAAACCAACAACAGGCTTAGCATAAACGGTAGTATACTATTTTTAAATATTCTATTCATTTGTTTTAATTTAGTATCAAGATGCTAGTTGAAAGCTGCAAAACATTAAGACTTGCGCTCTTAACTTTATCATGATGATTTATACAATATGCATTGCATTCTAAAATATATACCTCCTATTAGTATCCCGGATTTTGAGCTAAACCCCAATCATTTACTTCTGATTCTGGAATTGGCATTAATGGTACCTTAACACCATTTGATCCACTTATGGTCTTACTCTCACAGTTGCTTTTAAGATTTACATTTTCGTATCGTAAATCTCCCTCAGTATTTTTAAATGTAGCTTGCTTATGATCAAGCATATTTAAATATTTATTATGACGTACTAAATCCCAAAAACGTAATGACTCGTTTGCCATTTCAACACGCTTTTGTGCCAATAATAAATCCATTGCTGCATCTCTATCATTTGGTACTCCAAGGAAAGGAAGATTCCCACCCCAGCCCGAAGAAGGATAAGTTAAACTACCTTCGGCATGTCCTCTTGCAAGTGTACTTGTTCTGGCTCGCGCTCTAATTGATTCAATAATATCTTCGGCTTCGCCATACATCCCAAGCTCAATGGCCATTTCTGCATGCAAAAACAAAATCTCAGCATAACGCATTTTACGAATATTATAAGGACTACTTTTTGTGATGGCGGGCTTTTCTGAATCAGCCATTGCTGTTTTTCTATTTAAGTAAGGAGTCATCTGTTCATCTAACTTATAAGTATAAGCAACACCTTGCACTACTCCACCATTATAGTCTCCTCCATAAACAGTACTGCTCAAACGCGGATCTTGATCCTCAAAGGCCGCTACTAAATCTTCAGTTGGATTTTGGAATCCCCATCCCCAATCACCTCTATTGCCAGTAAACTGGTTTAAATTAGTACCTGTTTTCTGCGGAGCATTTTCAGTATTTCCTTCAAGCATCTGCAATTCAAAAATTGACTCGCTCGCATTTTCTCCAATGATTTCAAATAGTTGTGCATAGTTATTTAACAAAGAATATTGTCCTGATGCAATAATCTCACCTGTTAGATCATACACCATTTGAGGAGTAACCGAAGCCTCAGCATCCATACCTAATTGGTAAGCATACAAACGTGCTAAATAACCTTGCGCTGCACCTTTTGTAGCACGTCCCATATTGTCATCACCATACTCCGACTTTAAAGGCAAACGCGCTGCTGCTTCTTTAAATAGGTTAGCTGCATATTCAAAAGTCTCGTGATAAGATGCTCTAGGCACATTCCCAAAATCAGCCTCACTAATAGGAGCATCAAACAAAGGAACACCTCCAAAAACGCGTACCATATAAAAATAAAAATATCCTTTTAGGAAATAAGCTTCTCCTATTAAACGCTCTTTCAGCTCTGTATCTAAAGCACTTTCTGGCAACCACTTTAATGCAATATTTGCACGATAGACACCATCAAAACACTTAATCCATACAGATTCGATTACACTATTGGCTGTGCTTGCGCGCCATTCTACCAACTGCTGTATGGGCTCTAAATCGGCCTCTTTGGAACCTTTTTCAGCATCATCTGCTAATAAATCTCCAAAAAAGAACTCGTAGTTATGTGTTAACCATTGTCCATCAGGCCCAGCGCCTTCCGATTGGCCAATAACATCATATATACCATTTATGGCTAAAATTGCATTATCTGGAGTTTGAAAGAAATTTTCTTCCGTTTCTCTAGCAATTGGATCTACATCAAGGAAGTCGGAGCAACCAGTGAAGAGACCTGCCATTGTTATTGCAATTATGTATAATAATTTCTTCATCTTAGTTTAAATTAAAAATTAACATTGATACCTCCGGTTAAAATAACGGGTGTTGGATATGTAGCATAATCTACTCCTGGTGCTAAGTTTGCTCCGTTTAGATTACCCACCTCTGGAGTCCAACTTGAATACTTTGTGAATGTTAGTAAGTTATCACACGATACATATAGTCTTACTTTCGATAATTTGATAGACTCCACAAATGATTTAGGTAAAGTGTACCCTAGTTGTACATTTCGAAGACGTACATAAGAACCATCCTCAACATAACGATCAGAAAAACGGTTATTCTGATTGGCATCAGCAACGGTCATTCTTGGCTCTGTTCCATTCGGATTATCAGAAGACCATCGATCTAATCTATCCGTACGGTAATTAGAAAGTACACCTGACGAGTTAATCCAGTAATTGATACCGTTAACAATTTCGTTGCCGAATACACCCACAAATGAAGCTTTAAAATCGAGCCCCTTATAAGCAAAATCAAGATTTAATCCTCCTGAGAAATCAGGAGCCGCACTACCTAGGTAGTTTCTATCTTCACCATCAATTACTCCATCGCCATTTTTATCTAAAAATTTCACATCGCCGACTTGAGCATTTGGCTGTATTAGGGTTCCTTCAGGACCAACATGAGCATCAACTTCTTCCTGAGAAGTGAAAATACCATCTGTTTCTAACCCATAGAAATAACCTATTTCGTAACCTGTTTCTGTACGGGTTGTGAACTCTGCATTCCCTGCCCATCCGTTTAAACGACCACCAGAAATTGCTTCACCGCCGGCCATATCTGTGATTTCTTGCTTTACAAATGCGCCATTAACACTAATGCCGTATGAGAAATCTCCTTTATTTTCACTCCAACCAACTGCAAATTCAAAACCTGAATTCTTCATTGAGGCAGCATTAACCACTGGACGACCTGCACCTACGTAAAATGGGATTGGACGACTGATTTGCATATCGTTTGTTTTTCTATCAAACCAATCTAGTGTGATATCCAGTTTCTGGTCAAACAAACCAATGTCTAATCCAACATTTAGTTGCTCAGAAACTTCCCAACGTAAATCCTCATTACTTAAGATGGCAGCCTTTGCACCTTCAGCAGGCGAGCCTCCTATTACATAAGTATAACCAATATCCATTAATGATAAGTAACCCCAAGGTTCAACAGCATTGGCATTACCAACTTGTCCCCATCCACCTCTAAATTTTAAACGAGATAAGGTTTCAACATCTTGCATAAAACTTTCTTGCTTAATATTCCAACCCGCAGAGAACGAAGGAAAATACCCCCACCTGTTGTCCTCATGAAATTTAGAAGAACCATCGGCTCTAATTGTAGCTGTTAACAAGTATTTATTATCAAAAGAGTAATTTGCTCTTGCAAAATATGACATGATGCGATTCATTGAACCACTTCCATTTAAAGAGAATGAAGACGGATCCTTTGATTGATCAAAGTACATTAGCTCTGAAACTCCTGGAATATCGAAACGCGTACCCGAAATATCACTTGAACTAAACTGCTGAATCTCCGAACCAAGCGTTGCATTAATACTATGCTTTTCTATTTGCTTTACGTAATTGAAATATCCATTCCATGTAAGATCGATATTCTGACCACGCTGTTCATAAAGCGAACTCAAATCGTTTCGCTGATCAACAGCTATATAATATTCTTCGTAATAATTTTTAGAATTATAGAATGCCAATTGAGCTGCTCCCATTGTTCTAAAACTTAATCCTTCAACAAAAACATCATCAATATTTAAAGTAAAGTTTGAAATTACACGGTGATCGCCTTGCGTTTGATCTTTGGAAGCATCTATAGCACGAGCAGGGTTCGTTACAACAACTCCACCCATAAAGCGTGCACCATAATTGTTGGTGAAATCATCCCAAGCCGGTGTCAAAGGGTCCATACGAATACCTACTGGTAATGCTCCTGAGAAATCATCATTATTATGATTATTCTTTTTGTAGGTTGAGTAAGATACGTTAGCATCAAGAGTTACCTTAGGTGAAAACTTATACTGGTTATTCATATAAGCATAAAACTTTTGCATGCCACTATTTTTGATAATACCCTCTTGGTTAAAATAGGTAGCACCAATATTGTATTTATGATTTTCACTACCTCCGCGAGCTGAAATAGAATAATTCTGAATTGGTGCAATACGAAACATTTCATCTTGCCAATCGGTTCCCTTACTATTATTAGAAATAGCATAATCTAAAATACGAAGCTCATCAGCCGCAATATCTTTTCCATCATTGGCATAAGCCTCTTTTCTTAACATTGCAAAATCTGAAGCCGATACCATATCAATAGTATTGGAAGCCCATTGTGCACCTCCATATGCAGAAACTTCAAATACCGTTTTGCCTGAAGAACCTTTCTTGGTAGAAACCAAAACAACACCATTGGCTCCCCTAGAGCCATAAATAGCAGTGGCCGATGCATCTTTTAGAATTTCAATACTTGCAATATTTGCAGGGTCAACACTACTTAAGTCTCCCATAGGAAAACCATCCACAACGTATAGTGGTGATGAGTTACTCCACGAACCTGTTCCTCGAATGTTGATTTTCATACCAGCGCCAGGTTCACCCGAAGTAGGTGTAATATTAACACCCGCAACTTTTCCTTGTAGTGCCTGAACAGCATCAGGAGTAGAAGGCCCCTTAAGATCATCGCCATCAACTTTAGTTACAGCTCCTGTTAAATCACTCTTTTTTAAAGAACCATAACCAACCACAACTACTTCATCAATATCCTGAACCGAACTTAACAACACTACATTAATCGTACTCTGTCCTGAGACACTAATTTTTTGAGCATCGAACCCAATAAAAGAATAAACAAGCACATCCTGATCTGATGCTACTTGAAGTTGATAATTACCATCAAAGTCGGTAATTGTACCATTAGCAGTCCCATCAATAACAATAGATACTCCTGGCAGAGTTTCTCCTGTAGAACTTGTAACTGTACCGCTAATTGTCCGCTGTTGCGCATTTACAACCCAGTAGGTTGAAAATAGAAACAGCATTAAAAATAATCGCAGATTACTTTTCATAAAACTATTTATCAAAGGTTTAAATAATAACTTTTTTTACATTCTGATTTCCGGAAATAAATCATGATACAAATCTAGTAGTGGAAAGCTCCCTTAACAAGTAGTTTTTTATCACATACCTATACTATTATACAAACATTAAAAATCGTGCAACATGATATAAATTATCAAGAAAACAAAACAATCAAAACCCAATACATTGCTTTTCTGGTACCTTACCGCATTTCAACGCAACAAAATATGATATCGAGTCATCCTAAAATTAATATAAACTAACATTATCAGTATTAATTTTCATTATTTTAATATACTTTTGCATTATAGTATTGATACTATTATATCAACATTGTAGTATTATTAAACTTCTCAGTATGAATAATCAGGTACACCGTGAAATTACTCCCCTAAAGGAAAACGACTGTTTTTTAATATTTGACAGACATAGAAATGCATTTACTTTTCCAATTCATTTTCACCCAGAATTTGAGATCAACTATATTAGCAATGCTTCTGGAGCAAGACGTACGGTAGGCGATCATATTGGAGAAATTGAGGATGTTGAACTTGTTATGGTAGGCCCAAACCTATACCATGGTTGGGAAAATTATAAAAACACTGGAAAAAAACCATTACATGAAATTACCATTCAATTTCCTCGGAATTTATTTAATGATGAATATTTGAACAGAAACTTGCTTAAACCACTACGAGAACTATTGAGCAATGCCAACAGAGGAATAAAATTTTCGAAAGAAACAATAAAAGCAATTGAGCCTAAATTATTAGAATTAAGCGACAAAAGAGGATTCGATAATTTCTTAAGCTTCCAATCATTATTGTATGATCTAGCTATTTCAAGAGATCAGCAGATGCTTACCAACATGTCGTTTCAACATAAAAATGACTTTCATAATAGCGAGAGAATCGAAAAGGTTTACAAATTTGTAAAAGAAAATTATGAGCAAAAGCTAAAAGTAGAAGATGCTGCTAATCTGGTAAACATGTCAGTTGTTGCATTTAGCAGATTGATAAAGCAACGCACGGGTAAATCATTCATCGACTTTGTTAATGAAATAAGATTAGGTTATGCAACCCGTTGGCTTATTGAATCAAACAAAAGTGTATCGGAAATTTGTTTTGAATGTGGATTCAACAACATCTCAAATTTTAACAGATTCTTTAAGAAAAAACAAGGTGTTACTCCTAGTGATTTTAGAAAGAACTTTACAGGGACTAAGAGTGTGTTATAAATTGAGTTACTTCTAACAAATAAGTCGAACCTCTGCTGTATGCTATACAACATACAGCATGCCAACTCACTGATTATATGCACACACAAGCTCTATTTGGTAAAATCTGATTCTGAACAGTAAAAATGACAATTCGTGGTACTATTATTGTTAATCTGATATCTGCAAATTACCAAGTTTAATTAAGAGAAATGTTGTGTAAAAAGTTAGGTATAAAGTATATTACTTCGTACATATCTAACTATACAATTTTTATTAAACGACTTTAAGTACAAGCAATATATTTTATTAATGATATTAACAGCAATTTTAATTACATTTTTATCAAGCCTACTTCCTTTTCTTTTTGCCAAAGCTGAAAAGATTCAAGGATGGCTTGTCGCATTAATACCGACTACTTTATTAGCTAGTTTTATTTCTTTAGATGTTCTCAACAAAGGAAATATCGTAGAGTCAAACAGTTGGCTCCCAGAATTAGGGTTAAATATCAATTTCTATATTGATGGATTAAGTTCCTTATTCATATACCTTATATTAGGAATGGGCATTTATATATTTGCCTATGCCAATGGATATATGAAAAACTATAAAGGCAAATCTCGCTTCTACTCTTACTTAATTGTTTTTATGGCAGCTATGCTAGGGTTGGTAAGTGCAGGTAATATGATATTACTATTTGTATTTTGGGAACTAACGAGTATTTCGTCATTCTTACTCATTAGTTTTTTTCACGATAAAGAAGACTCTCGCAAATCAGCTTTACAAGCATTACTAATTACAGGAATAGGTGGATTAGCAATTCTTGGAGGGGTAATAATCATTGGTGCAGAAGCAGGCTCATACGAAATTCAGGATTGGATAAACAATGTTGACACAATAATTTCAGGCAAATATTCAAGTGCTGGCTTAATCCTTATTTTATTAGGTGCTTTTACAAAATCGGCGCAATTTCCGTTTCATTTTTGGTTACCCAATGCCATGGCGGCACCAACTCCGGTTAGTGCTTATCTCCATTCGGCCACAATGGTAAAGGCAGGCGTATTTTTATTACTACGTGTAGGGCCAATATTTAGCTCAACCGAATTATGGCAAACTGTTTTACCTATTTCTGGTAGCATCACCTTTCTATTGGGAGCTTTTTTTGCATGCGTACAAACAGATTTAAAAAAGATATTTGCTTATACAACCATAAGTTCTCTAGGAGTTTTAGTAATGCTTATTGGTATTGATACCGATTTATCGATTAAAGCTGCATTTATGTTTTTATTGGTGCACTCGTTATATAAAGGTGCCTTGTTTATGTTAGCAGGTATTATCGATAAAAAAGTTGGCACACGCGACATACGCCTACTTGGAAACTTATGGACAAAAATGCCCTTGATTACAATTGTTGGTGTATTAGTATTACTTTCGATGGCAGGCTTACCTCCTTTAATTGGTTTCTTAGGTAAAGAAATGATTTACGAGGCCAAACTACAGATTCCGGAAGTAGCACCATACATGACTTTCTTTAGTGTATTAGGAAATGTATTTATGGTTTTCATTTCTTTGTATGTTGCCCACATGGTATTCTTCAGGAAAGAACATAAATGGCCCAAGGAACCGAGCAGAGCTGGAATATCAATGGCTATTGGACCTTTCTTTTTAGCCTCTCTAAGTTTAATATTTGGCTTATTACCTCAAAAATACATACAACCTTATTTACAATCAGCCATTACAGCTATAAAACCAGATCATCTCGACTTTGAAATACACCTCTGGCATGGCTTTAATCACGTACTGCTATTAAGTATAGCAACAGTAGCCATGGGGGCAATACTATTCATTTACCATAGAAGCACTATTCCGTTTTTCACCAAGGTATACCATAAAGTATTTGTCTTTAATTTCTCAGATCAATTTTTCAAGATCATCGATGGCTTTATTGGCATCAATAAAAAAATAGCTGATTTTGTACAACACGGATACCAACGCTATTATTTATCTACTATTTTTATATTTACTGCTGCTTTTTTATGGTATATCATTAGCCAAACATGGCACTCTGACTTTAGTATACAGTACGATTCTATTAGTTGGGCATTAGCCATTATTAGTATCATTATTGTAGCCTTATCATTTTTATCATTACCAGCATCTTTACATCGCGTTTCTGTAATTACCATAACAGGAGGAGTAGGTTACGCAATGTCGGCCATTTATTTATTTTACGGGGCAATTGACTTAGCTGTAACACAAATATTAGTAGACTCGCTCACTGTTATATTAATGGTATTGGTACTGCCGAAATTACCTAAACTAGTAACATATACGAAAGCCAAAGGTGCAATTCGTGATTTATTAATTGCCAGTTCCTTTGGTATTGCAATGGGAGTTATTGCCTTTATGTCGGCTACCAACCCAAGTACTAATAAAATATCAACATTCTTCGTAGAGTTCTCATTAAGCATAGCGCATGGAAAAAACATTGTTAATGTTATTCTAGTAGACTTTAGAGGCATTGATACAATGGGTGAAATTACTGTATTAGTATTGGCTTCCTTAGGTATCTATTCATTATTAAAAATAAAAAAAACACATTAATATGAATACTACATTATTACAATTAGCGGCTAAGTTTATACGCTCAATTATGTTAGTAGCATCCGTGTTTATTTTATTACGCGGACACAATGCGCCTGGAGGAGGATTTATTGGCGGCTTACTAGCCAGCGCAGGAATTGTGATTTATACAATTGCCTTTTACTCCCTCCCACTTTTATCAAAGACATTGCGCACGATAGCCCCTCTGCGAATAGTTGGTTTAATACTTGCACTTGGGAGCGGAATACTGGGTTTAATATTTGGAGAAAGCTTTTTACATGCTCAGTGGTTTAAATTAAACATTCCCATATTGGGCACTATCGATCTAAGCACACCATTACTGTTTGATATTGGCGTGTATTTAGCTGTGATTGGCGTAATGGTTATGGTTATTCTTTTATTAATGGAGGACAGAAAATGGAATTAATTTTAGCAATTGTAGTAGCTGTATTATATACCGTTGGAGTATACTTTCTTCTGCGTCGTAGTATGGTGCGTATCATATTTGGGGTTTTGTTTTTAGGAAACGCCACCAACTTATTAATATTCATGTCATCAGGCTTAACGCCAGATGCACAACCTTCGTTTTTAAACATTGGAGCAGAAGCAAGCAAGCAGGGCTTAGCCGATCCATTACCACAGGCCTTAATATTAACAGCCATAGTAATTAGCTTTGGCATTGTGGCTTTTTTGCTCACCTTACTTCGCAAAACACACGAAGTAACAGGAGAAAACGATTTAGATCAATTAAAATAACACAACTTAGAGACTGCTTTCATAATGATTGTATTTGCACCTATTATAATTCCACTTCTTTTTATTATCCTTTCTTTATCGGTTGCTAAAGCCTCTAAAAAGGTACAACAAACCGTATTTTTATCGGGTAATATTATAACTATTGGCGTTGCCATTAGCATTCTTACAACAGTACTTAAGGAAGGTATAATTGTAGCTCAAGCTGGAGCATGGGAAGCCCCATTTGGCATTACCATTGTTGCCGACACATTCTCAGCTATCATGCTTACCTTAACTTCTATTACTGTTGCGGTGGTGAGTTTATACTCTTTAGCTTGGCGTGAGAACAATTTGAACACGCCTGTTTTTTACGCCTTAATTTTTGGTTTACAAATGGGTATGAACGGCGCCTTTGTTGCCGGCGACTTATTTAATATGTATGTGTGGTTTGAAGTAATGTTACTTTCTTCGTTCGTATTAATTTCATACGGAAGTGATAAAAAACAACTAAAAGGAACACTGAAGTATGTATCGATGAATTTGGTTTCATCCTTTTTCTTTGTAGCTGGCATAGCATTATTATACGGAAAAACAGGAACCCTAAATATGGCTGACCTAGCTTATCGCGTTCGCGAGATGGGACCTGAATTAGATATATTTGCCCCTTCGGCATTAATATTAATGGGCTTTGCAATTAAATCTGCCATATTCCCATTTTTCTTTTGGTTGCCCGATTCTTATCACACTCCTCCTTTACCTATTTCAGCTCTGTTTTCGGGTACACTAACAAAAGTGGGTGTATATTCTATGATTCGGTTTTATGCTTTAATACATGTACCCGGAGATTCATTTTTTACGCAAATGTTCTTATTCATCGCCTCTACTACCATGATATCCGGTGTATTAATGGCCACATCACAATTTGAGGTTCGCCGCTTATTGAGTTTCCATATTGTATCGCAAATTGGCTACATGATATTGGGCTTAGGTTTATTTACTAAATTGGCTTTAACAGGAGCTATATTCTATATTATTGGACACTGCATTGTAAAAACCAATTTATTTTTATTGAGTGGAATAGCCTACAAAATTACTGGCACCTTCGATTTAAAGAAAAGTGGCGGACTAATGAAACACAAACCTTTTATAGCTGTTTTATTCTTTATTTCGGCTATGGCGCTTGTGGGTATACCTCCATTATCTGGCTTCTTCGGAAAGTTTATGCTTTTAAAAGCAGGTGTTGAATCGCAAGAATTTATTCACGTAGCCAGTGCTTTATTCGTCAGTTTTCTGACTTTATTTTCGATGGTTAAAATTTGGAATGAATCTTATGCCAAACCCATCCCCGAGGAAATAATAAACCAAGGCTTTAAATTTGGTAAAGCACCAAAGCAATTAATTGCTAGTTCGGTATTATTAGTATTAATTACTATCAGCTTAACTGTTGGCAGCAAGTTTATTATCGACACCTGTGCCACTGCTGCCGATCAATTACTTAACGTTGATGCCTATATAAATGCTGTGCTTCATATATAAGCGAGCACAAATGTGCTTTTTATCAGAATATTAAAATTAAATTGATATGCTTCGAATCTTACATTTAATATTATTCATACCCTACTACTTTCTCATGTTACTTCAGTCAAACTGGACTATCGCAAAGACTATTTTAAGTCCTCAATTCAACTTTGATCCTCCAGGTATAGTTGCAGTAAACATCGACTTAAAGTCGAATACAGGTATCTTAACTCTTGTAAACTTGATTACAATGACACCTGGCACTTTATCTATAGACTTATCAGATGACAAAAGTAAGCTATACGTACACGCCATGCATGTGAAGAATAGAGAAAGTTTTGTGAGTGAGATTAAGGCATTAGAAAACCGACTAAAAAAGTTTTTAAAATGATAACAAGCGTAATATACTATATAATGGCAGTATTGTTATTGGCAATGATACTTACCGTGTTTAGATTAGTAAAAGGCCCAACTACACCTGATCGCATCATATCACTGGATATGATAGGATCTATAATGCTTGGTTTGATAATATGTATTGGAATAATAAAGGACAATAGCATTTACATTGATGTAATTTTAATTATTACACTCATCCTTTTTGTAGGAACTGTTGCTATGTCGAGGTATTTAACCCATAACGAAAAGAAAAAATGGAAATAGTAATTATAATACTTCTAGCAATAGGCAGCCTATTAATGCTTTTAGGGGCGATTGGACTAAACCGCTTCCCTGATATTTTTATGCGCATGCATGCTGCAACCAAAGCGCCATCATTAGGTGCACTATTAATGCTTATGGCATTTGCTTTTTACTTTTCCGATATGGAAACAAGCATTAAGGCTATTGTAATTATTGTATTTATTTTCTTAACAACACCAATTGCTTCACACGCCATTGCCGCAACAGCGCATCGCCTAAAGGTTAAAAAATGGGATAAAATGGAAATTGACGATTTAGAACGAGATAGAAAGAAGAACTAACCATTGATATTTGATCTAATTAGCACACAATATATCACCACAAAAAAAAAGAGCTTGCTCAATACAGAACAAGCTCTTAGCTCACAAGTAGAATATTTTCATACCCTCTTTTATTTTTTATTTCAGACTATCCAAATGCAATAATCATCACACCTCCAATCATGGCAGCTAAGCCAAGATAAAGTGACGTTTTTGATGCCTTAGGAGCACCGGCCCATTCTTTAGTAAAAACTCCAGCACTAACTGCTGCCACAACCGAAAGTGTGTTAAAGGTTGCATAACCTATTGATCCTCCGTTTTCGCCCAATAAGAATGATGAGTAGGCAAAAATAATAGATGCAGTAAAGTTTAATGCAGCCATTAAGCCCGTCATTGAAATATTTTTACCTGCTTCAGGTACGTTAAAGCCACCCCAAAGTTTCTTTTTGCTAAGCATGATAATGAAGTAAGGCACAACAAAAACGCCACCCGAAACATAAACGATAAACATTGATGCTACTGAAGATAACCAAGCTTCGTTACCATTCTTCACAACCATTTCGCCGATAATATTTTTAGCAGCAACGCCGTTGGCAGTAATCTCTAATGCAACATTAAAACCGGTACATAAAATACCTCCTATAACTGCGATTAAAATACCTGTTATCATTGATGATGAACCTTTATTGTCTCCTTCAGCCTCGGCAGCAGCACGCAAAATACCGGCTCTACCATTAAATATAATACCGGCTAAAATAACTGCAATACCGATAAGTATCTTTACCACTTCACCGCTCTCTGGCACACCAGAAAGGTACCAAGGCAAAAGAGAACCTACACAAATAATTGTTCCAATAAAGATGGAGAAGCCCAACGACATTCCGATGTAATTAATGGCTTTACCCCACAACATCATACCTACACCCCAAAGGAAACCAGGTATTAACATTTTCATGAGTACGGGCGTACCAACGTCAGACAGAACCTGACCAAAATCGTTAATCATTGAGAAAGCAACAATGCCTGGAATTAACCACAACATAAAAACATAGCACAATCCCCACGCATTCTCAAAAGAATAATTCTTAATATATTTTTCAGGCATTGCCCAAAAACCAAGCATAATACCAGCTGTAATTGCTAATAATATTCCCATAACAGTAGTTGTTTAATTTCGTTTGTAAATTTTTAAGCTATCCGTAATACACTTACTACAGACTAAATATTTAATTTCAATAGATTCTACTTACTAAAAGGTCAGTTTAAATACGGTCGTACTTTTAAATACCTCATCAGGCGAAGTGAATGATTGCGGTGCATTCTCTAGGTTAGGACCATTAGGCCAACGGTGCGTTTCACATGCAAAGCCTCGGTACTTACCATACTTTTCGTTTTCATCGCGCTTTAACTCATCTGAGGTGTATTTCCCTGTATAAAATAACATACAAGGCTCTGTGGTATATACCTCTAGCTTACGCTCTGGTGATGGCTCTGTAACTTCAGCTGCCTTATTTAAATCAACACCGTACTTATCAAATACATAAAAGTGCTCAAAACCATCTCCTAATGCTGAATGAACATCGCTCACTACTTTTGCTTCTCTTAAATCTTCAATGGTATTGGATACATCTTTAACTTCTCCGGTTACAGCACCCGTTTCATCTAAGGCTAATAGTTTATTGGTATTAACCTGTACCATACTTGATTCTACGGTTTTCTCAAACCCTGATAAATTCCAATAAGTATGATTGGTCATTGATAGCGGAGTAGTCTGATCAGTAGTTGCTGCGTAATTAATTATAATTTCGTTATCGTTACTTAAGAAGATGGTAACTTCAGCCTCAACATTCCCAGGAAAACCCTCACTAAAATGCGGGCTTTTCAATTTAAATTGAACCCCAACCTTATCTTTTGTTGCTACTTCTTCTGCAGCCCAAAATTGTTTATCGAAACCTACAGTTCCACCATGTAAATTATTGTCTCCACAATTGGCATTGAGTTTATATTCCTCTTCGTTTAAAGAAAACTTTGCATCCTTAATTTGAGAACAATACCGACCCACTGTACACCCAAAATAAGGCGAATTGTTTTTATAGGCATCAGATAAATAACCATCCACGGAATTAAACCCGCAGGCTATAGATACAGGTTCAATGCCCTTTCCGGGAATGGTTATTTGAGTAATTGTGGCTCCTAGGTCCATTATTTTTACAATCATTCCATTATCATTTTCTAAAACGAATAATGATACATCCTGATTATTATATTTTCCGAATTGCTGTTTTGTAGATTGCATTTTTAGATTTTAGATAAGAGACTAATATGAAAAAGTTTGTTGGTTGTTAGACTGTAGTCAGAAGTTTTCATAATATTACCAAACTGTTCTAAAACAGTACTAATATCAAACAAACCACACTTTCATCCCTTAATGGTTACAAATAAAAAGAAAGGTCCTTTTAGTAGTTGATGAAAAACTAAAAGGACCTGGTCTCTAAAAAACTATGCTTGCTTGTATTGTGCTAATTTATCCCAATCAAATTCAACACCAATACCTGGTGTATCAGGAGCTACAGCTCTATGATTCTCAACTACCAAAGGTCGTAAGGTGTATTCATCAATAGGGAAACTGTGTACTTCGATCCAACCGGCATTAGGCTGCGATGAAACTAAACTTACGTGAAGCTCTTGCATTCCATGAGAACAGACCGGAATATTGTGATCCGCTGCTAATTTAGCTGCCTTTAACCATCCGGTTATACCGGCACAATTTGAAGCATCAGGCTGTACAAATGATAATTTTGCATCTGCCATAGCATATTCAAACTCATGAATCGTATGCAGGTTTTCACCCATTGCTAAAGGCACCCCTGTGGCATCGGCAATTTTACCAAAGCCTTTGTGATCATCTGGAATAGTTGGCTCTTCGAACCAATAAATATTATACTCCTTCATTCTGTTGGCATAGGCAATAGCCTGATCAACCGTAAGGGCGTAATTGGCATCTACCATGAAAGTAACATCAGGGCCGATATGCTCACGAACCGCTTTGATACGCTCCATATCTTCCTCCATATTCTCGCGACCAATTTTTATTTTAACGGCATTGTAACCTTTATCAAGGTAACCTTGAATGCTATTAATTAGTTTTGGTAACGGGAATAACAAATCGATACCTCCACAATAGGCTTTACAAGTGTTATCAGTACCTCCGGCAACTTTCCAAAGGGGCTCACCTGCTTTTTTACAGCGGATATCCCACAGTGCGATATCAACAGCAGCCATGGCAAAGGCATCAATACCACCACGACCTACGTAATGAATATGCCACCACATAAAGTCGTGCAACTCTTCAACGGCAGTACCATCTTTGCCTACTAAAACTGGCGCAAAATCGTGGTCAATCATCGCCTTAATAGCATGTCCACCTTTACCTCCTGTATAAGTATACCCAGTTCCTTCACTTCCATCTTCAAGAGTTACCGTAGAGGTAATTAGCTCAAAATGGTAGTGATCTCCATGCTTGGCATCAGATAAAACCTCGGCCAAAGGCACTTTGAATATTTGGGTTTGTATATTTTTTATTTTTGACATTTGAAATTGGTATCAAGTATCAAGTATCAAGACATAAGACTTTTTCAGCTTTCATTTTGATACTTGACAATGAAGTTGTTTAATGTTGTATCGAAAATCTGCGAGTAACACCTTGATTTCATTGGCTTCAGCTAATTTTCATTCCGTAGCTATGGCTATGCAATAAAAAATTGAGTTTTGCCACTGATAATCAAATTGTCACTCTCGCAATTCCCCTACAACCTTAAACAACTTCAGTTAGTAATAACTATTAACCTTTGAAACGTACGTAGAAAGTTTTCTTTTCTAAATACTGCTCAAAACCATACTTACCATCTTCGCCACCTGTTCCACTCATTTTGTATCCATTGTGGAAACCTTGGTGTAACTCACCATGACCACGGTTGATATAGATTTCACCAAAATCAAGTGCACTATTTAATTTCATTACACGATTCATATCGTTTGTATAAACCATTGCTGCTAAACCAAACTCACAATCGTTAGCCCACTCTACAACTTGATCAAAATCATTAAACTTGATAACTGGCAAAATTGGTCCGAATGCTTCTTCGTGAACGATAGTCATCTCTTGCTTCACATCAGTAAGGATAGTTGGCATAAACCAATTTCCTTTTTCAAACTCAGCACCTTCTGGAGTTTTTCCTCCATAAGCTAAAGTAGCACCTTCTTTAACGCTTACTTCAACAAGTTCGTGCATGTGCTTTAACTCAGACTTATTTACTTTAGCACCCATATCTGATGTTGGATCAAAAGGATCACCAACTTTAATTTCTTTTACTTTAGCCATGAATTTCTCCATGAAAGCATCGTAAATATCTTCGTGAACATACATACGCTCGTTACAAGTACAAACTTGTCCGCAGTTATCGAAACGCGAATGTAATGCTCCGGCTACAGCCTCATCAATATCACAATCTTCGAAAGCAATAAATGGTGCTTTACCTCCAAGCTCTAACTGAACGTGTGCTAAATTCTCTGAAGCTGCTTTAAAAATAGACTGACCTGCTGGCGTAGAACCAGTCATAGTCACCATTTTTGTAATAGGGTGTTTACAAATTGCAGTTCCCATAGTACGACCAGGGCCTGTAATAATATTAATTACTCCATCAGGCACTCCAGCTTTTTTAGCTAACTCACCAAGCATTAATGTACTCATTGGAGTTTCTGTAGTTGGTTTAACTACAATTGCATTACCAGCAATTAAAGCGGGTCCGATTTTACGACCTGCCAACGCTAATGGGAAGTTCCAAGCAGTAATTGCCACGACAACTCCGCGAGGTATTTTTTGAATCCAAATTTGCTCATTTTCATTATCCGAAGGAATGATGTCCCCTTCGATATGGCGTGCCCACTCACAAGCATACTCAATAAATGAACAACAAACATCAACTTCGAATTGTGCTACTTTAAAAAGCTTCCCTTGCTCTTTTGTTAACACAGTAGCTAATTCTTCACGATTTGCTTTTATCTCTTTTACAAAAGCGTACATGATATCCGCACGTTGGCGAGCTGGTAATTTAGCCCATCCCTTTTGTGCTTTTTCAGCAACTTCAAGAGCTTTGATACCATCCTCTTCGTTACCATTAGCAACTGTACCAACAACTTCGTCGGTAGACGGGTTTAAAACATCGGCAGTAGCACCGTTTGAAGGCTCCACCCAAGCCCCATTGATATATTGTTTAAAATTTAAATCCATTTTTTTATTTTTTTAGTATTAAGTATCAAGTATCAAGTATTAAGACTCAGTACCTCATCTTGATACTTGTGTCTTACTACTTGATACTTTATTTAATTAGCGCCCCATCCAGCCGCCATCAACAAGCATTACAGCTCCTTGCATGTACGAACCTGCTTCAGAACAAAGGAATACAACTGGTCCTGCAAAATCCTCTGGCTTACCCCATCTTCCTGCTGGAATACGTGATAAAATTTGCTCAGAACGAACTGGATCCTGACGTAAAGCCTCTGTATTATCAGTATCGATATAACCTGGAGCAATAGCATTTACGTTAACTCCTTTTGAAGCCCACTCGTTGGCAAAAGCCATAGTCATTTGACCAATAGCACCTTTACTAGCAGCATAACCAGGAACGGTAATTCCACCTTGGAATGTTAATAACGAAGCGGTGAATACAATTTTACCCGATCCACGAGCAACCATTTCTTTACCAATTTCGCGTGTTAAGATAAACTGTGCATTTTGATTTACCTCAATTACTTTATCCCACATTTCGTCTGGATGCTCTGCAGCTGGGGCTCTTAAAATAGTACCCGCATTGTTTACCAAGATATCGATAACCGGATTCTCAGTTTTTACTTCTTTAATAAATGCGTATAAAGATGTACGATCAGAAAAATCGCATGTGTAAGCCGTAAACTTACGACCTAAAGCAGTTACCGCTTTTTCTACAGCACTACCTGTTTTTTCAAGAGAAGCACTCACACCAATGATATCAGCTCCGGCTTCAGCTAATGCCACGGCCATTCCCATACCAATTCCTCTTTTACATCCTGTTACTAAGGCAACTTTACCTTCTACGCTAAATTTATTTAAAATGCTCATTGTTTATTTTTTAGTATCAAGTATCAAGACACAAGTATTAAGATGCCTTACATTCTTGATTAATATTTGTTGTTAATTGTTATTACGTCATTCCGAGGAACGAAGGAATCTCAAGGCGCCTTGTAAAAACATCTTCCCTTGAGATCGCTTCTTGTATCGCGATGACGCAATATCGTTTGTAAATCACTACTAACTAATAGCTAAAAACTACTAACTGATTATTGACAATCTACTAGGAACTTCATTCCTGTTGGCGTAGCGTCAATATCTTCGAATAACTGCTGAATTTGATCCAATGGTTTTGTATCCGTAATAATACTTTCGAAAGGATATTCGTTTTTAGTAATTAACTCGATTGACTCTTCGTAATCTTCTTTTTCGTAAACACGTGCACCAACTAATTCAAGCTCTTTCCAGAAGAATTTGAATAAATCGATTGGTTTCTTCTCGCCATGAATGGCAACCATAACAATACGTCCTCTGATACCAGCCACTTCAGTCATTACATCTAGTGAAGGTTGAACACCAGCCACTTCAAAAACAACATCGGCTAAACCGCCATTTGTTTTCTTTTCAACGTATTCTACTAAATCTGTTTTAACAGGATTCACTACTTCAAAACCCATTTCTTCGGCCATTTTAATGCGAATTTCATTCACCTCAGAAATAACAACATTAGCACCTTTGCTTTTTGCAACCATGGCAACTAATAATCCGATTGGACCACCACCAAGAACTACAGCAGTTTCGCCTTTTTGTAAACGACCTCTGCGCACATCGTGACAAGCAACAGAAAGAGGCTCAATTAAAGCGGCTAATTTAAGATCAGTCTCTTCTTTTAATTTGTGTAAAGTAAAAGCCGGAACATTCCAATATTGCTGCATGGCACCAGGACTATCGATACCAATAAACTTTAAAGCTTTGGCAATATGTCCGTGCCCTTTATCAGAAGCTGTTTCTCCACGGTTATCCAAAGGACGAACCGTAATCTTTTCTCCAACTTTATAACCAGTAACACCTTCGCCAATGGCATCAACCGTACCCGACATTTCGTGCCCAATAATTTGTGGAATATCCACACGCTGATCCATCATACCATGGTAAATGTGCACATCAGTACCACAAACACCACAATAGGCTACTTTAATTCTTACTTCACCTGCTGCAGGTGCTTCAATTTCTTTTTCGACTACTGAGAAGGATTTATTTCCTTCGTATAAGGTTGCTTTCATATTGATTATATAACATTCAGTGCTGATAAAAAACCAACACTAAACTCCATTATTGATTACTAATTTATTCAAGTACACTTTTGAGATAATAATAAATGTATTTGTAGGTACAGGTACTGTCCGTACAAATATTTCATTCATTCGTACATACGTTTACAGATGCAAAATTCAATAAGCATACTTAATGTTTTTCAAAATTAAACATTAGTACTTGCCCTAATAGGGGTAAAAAAGATACATCTAAGGGGGTAAAAAACACTTAGGTACTACAAGACAATTAGTAGGTAACTTATGCCACCTGTACATATTATCAAACAAAACCTATGCTTATAAAAGTAGTGAATACGCCCAAAGTGTTTATAACATCAATGTTATGAGGGTAAATGGATATTGTACTAGGAGACTCAATAATTCAAATATTGTCTAGTAAAAAGTGCATTTATTACTAATTGGTAGTTTCTCTAATATTCTGGCATTTTTTTTATAAAACGTCCACCCTAAAAATAGAAAGGACACATCACTCAAATGAAAGTTTCAGGATACATTTATGAAAAACAAATTCACTTGAATGATACTCAATTTACATTTCTTAATACTTGATTTTATAAAATAATAGATATGAAAATAAACATTCTTTTAATAGTATTATCCATTACACTTTTCAGCTGTAATAATAACAAGTCGCCACAAGATGAAGGTGCATTTCCATTTCACGTACCAGAGAAAAAACCCAACAGGGAAATGAGCAGTGCAATGGAACGAATTTACGACAACTATGCTTCGCCACGCCCAGAAAATAACGAGTTATTTAGTCAGTTTAAATACACTAAAGTAAAAGGATTCGACTATAATAATAACGATGGTACCATTAGTAGACGCGACCCCTCAAAAACCATATTTGCCAATGGCAAATACTATATGTATTATACACACCGCCACACTCCAACTCCACCAATGGGAGCTAAAGTTTGTAACGATACCATCCCATCATCAGATTGGGATTTGGCAGAGATATGGTATGCAACAAGTAAAGATGGCATAACATGGGAGGAACAAGGAGTAGCAGTACCTAGACCTCCTAAACCAAATATTGGGTGGAGATCTGTATCTACACCAGATATCTTATTTTGGAAAGGAAAATACTATTTATATTACCAAGGTTTTATGCAAGCTAGTGGCACTAGAGGAGACGACTGTCCTGTTACAGCATCATGGTCAGAATCACCCGATGGACCTTGGACTCCTGTTAATAAAGTAATTATCCCCAATGGTAACGAAGGCGAATGGGATCAATATTCTATTCATGATCCATACCCATTGGTTTACAAGGGAAAAATCTATTTATACTACAAGTCTGATTTCGACGAGAAACCACATAAAGTACGAATGCAAGGTTTAGCTACTGCTAATGATCCATTGGGGCCATTTGAAAAAAACCCTCTTAATCCTGTAATTACATCAGGCCACGAAACATCTCTTTTCCCTTTTAAATCAGGAATTGCAGCATTGGTTTATAAAGATGGCCCAGAACACAATACCATACAGTATGCTGAAGATGGTATTAACTTTGAAATTGCTGCCATAAGCGAACTAATGCCATATGCTGCTGCTCCCTTTGTGCCAGATGCTTTTGTTGATACTAAAGATGGACGAGGTATTACATGGGGCATGGCTCATTTTATTAATATCAATGGTTGGGATACTTTTCATTCAATGTTGGTACGTTTCGACTGTGACTTAAGCCAGGATATTAACGATCCTGAAATGAAACAACACAGAGTAATTCACAAACCCGATGTATATTATCGTCAGGGATTGAGCAACAAACAAAAAAGTAGAATTAAAAGAGAGAATAGAAAATTAATTGATATCAGTAATTTTAATTAGTCTACATTATATCTAATTACAAATTAATTAAGCGACACTAGGTACTTCCTAGTGTCGCTTCTGGTTATTATTTACTTTCCACCCCGATAATTTACAATATCAGTAACCTAAAATTAAACTAGTTAATAAGTATATTGCACTCAATATAAACAAGCTAAAACATTAAGAAAAATACCTTTCATGAAAACATTATCAATTCTCATGCTAGTTGCAATAGCATTACAATTAAGCTCTTGCAACACAAAAGATGCTACTCCTGAACAACCTAATATTGTATGGATTACATCAGAAGACAACTCCAAACACTACATGGAGCTCTTTGATAAAAATGGAATAACAACACCAAACATTGAAAAGTTGGCACAACACGGTATTACTTTTAATAATGCCTTTTCGAATGCTGCCGTTTGTAGTGCCGCTCGATCAACCTTAATTTCTGGTTGCTATGGTCCACGTGTAGCTTCGCACTACCATAGAAAAATAAAAACGGTACCTATGCCTGATGGTGTTGAAATGTTTCCGGCCTATTTAAAGGAGGCGGGCTACTATACTGCAAACTGCTACAAGGAAGATTACAACATTATTAAATCTGACTCCGTTTGGGACGATTCTTCTAAAAAAGCAACTTGGCGCGATAGAAAGGAAGGACAACCTTTCTTTTATATGTTCAACATCATGACAACCCATGAGAGCAGAATGCACTTTACCGAGGAGCAATACAAAACGATTAAAACAAAAACCAACCCTGAAGATTGTTTTGTACAACCCAATCATCCATACACTGATTTATTTAAATACTCCAACGCTTGGTACCGCGACAAAATTACGCAGATGGATAGCGAAGTAGGTGATGTTGTTGCCGAATTAGAAAAAGATGGCTTATTAGAAAATACTTTTATTTTTTACTTTGGCGATCATGGTGGCGTATTACCAGGAAGCAAAGGGTATATTTTTGAAACAGGTTTGCATATACCTTTAGTTGTTTATGTTCCTGAAAAGTATCAGCATCTTGTTCATACCAATACAGGAGGCAATGTTGATGAATTTGTAAACTTTATCGATTTTGGACCTACAGTTTTAAGTTTAGCAGGAATAAAAACTCCTGAAGGTATGGACGGAAAACCCTTTTTGGGTAAGGAAATTACCAAAGAATCATTATCCGACAGAGATTATAGCTTCAGCTATGCTGATCGTTTTGATGAAAAATTTGATATGGTTAGAGCTATCAGAAAAGGTAATTTTAAATATATCAGAAACTTTCAACCATTTAATTACGATGGTTTAATGAATAACTATCGCTATAAGCAATTGGGTTACCAAGAGTGGGCGCAATTATACGCGGAAAAGGATTTAAACAAAGTACAGTCACAGTTTTTTGAAACTAAAGATTGTGAAGCCTTGTACGACTTAAATAATGATCCATTTGAAACAATCAACTTAGCCAATGACCCGAACTATAAAACTAAATTGGTACAGCTTCGTAGTTTATTAAATAAGCAAATGAAAGGAATGCCTGATTTAAGCCTGTATCCTGAGTATTATTTAATAAATAATGCCTTTGATAATACTGTTAAATTTGGACAAGATCACAAAGAAGATATTGCAAAATATCTTGACGTTGCCAATTTAATGTATGAAGATTATGATGCGATAAAGAACACTTTAAAAGCGAAGCTACAATCTAAGGATACATGGGAGCGCTATTGGGCACTAAATGTTTGCTGCAAATTTAAAACTGAGGCTAAAGATTTATACGCAATAGCTTCAAAAATAACCAAGGCTGATCCTGTTCTAATCAATAGAGTTAGAGCTGCTGAATTTTTAGGTTTATGCAAAAAAACAAACCCTACTAAAGTTATCACAGAGGCTCTTTATCAATCGAAGGATGCCAATGAAGCTTTACTTATTGCTAATTCCATTGTAATGTTACAAGATGGTTATACTAACTACAAGTTTAATCTTGATATTAATAAGGTTAATGAAACTGTAAAATCGGACAAAATGGTTCAATGGAGATTTACCTATCTAGGGTTACTCTAATACTGCAATAAGAAGGGAAGTCAGCTATTAACGTTATATCTCTACCTTATATAAACAACAAAGCCCTCCATGCATCGGAGGGCTTTGTTGTTATACTAATTGTTCAATTATCGTTTAAACGATTTATCTTCTTAGATACTAATCTTCCGATTGACCTTCTGCACCATTTTTACTCTTTGCATATTTCGAAGGTAGTATTCCAAACTCCGCTGTAAAGCACTCTCTAAAATACCTTAAATCATTAAATCCTACATCATAAGTAACCTCTGCAATTGATAATTCACCTTGTTCAAGCAATTGACAAGCGCGCTTTAAGCGGATTGATCGAATAAAGCTACGAGCCTTCTGCCCTGTAAGCGCAAATAACTTCGAATTTATTGTTACCTGATTAAAACCGGATTCTTTAGCTAATTGATTTACCGTAAAATCTGTATTAGAAATATTTTTCTCAACAACCTGTAACAAAGTAGATAGAAAAGCTTCATCCTTACCTGATGGAGCCAATTCAGATGGATTAACAACAATTTTCTCTCTAAATTTTGATTTTAAATCATGACGACTTTTTAAGATAGAAGCCACATGAGCCTTTAATAAATGAATATTACATGGCTTTTTTAAATACAAATCAGCCCCATGCTCAATACCACTTAATTGATGTTCATCAGTTGTATACGCCGTAAGCATAATGATTGGAATATGCGATGTTTCCTGATTATCCTTAATCAATTTAGTCATCTCTGTACCATTCATTTTAGGCATAGAAACATCTGTAATTATTAAATCAGGATTTACCAGCTGACATTGTTCAAGACCTGCTTCACCATCATACGCATTATAAACGTTATAATCATCAGCAAAAGTATCTACCAACCATGCGCACAACTCTTCATTATCCTCAACAATCAACAATGTTTCTAACTTATCATTATTACTTGCTGGTTTAATTTCTATTGTTTTATTATCCTCTAAAATAGATTGCTTATCGTTTTCTATAATCTCAAAATTAGAAACTACCTCTTTAACAGCGTAACTATCCTTTACAAAGGAGTTTTTATTTTTCGGTATTTTCACAAAGAAAATAGTACCTTCATTAGCCTTACTCTTAAACTCAATTGTTCCTTGCATTAACTCAACCAAACTTCTTGTATAAGCCAAGCCAATTCCACTTCCCTTTTTCTTAATATCACTTGGCTGTGACGCCTGAAAGAAACGTTGGTAAATTTTCTCTTGTTCTTCTGTTTTAATGCCTTCTCCATCATCAGAGATCAGGATGGTAAGAAACTCGCCACCGTCGTCAATTAACTCTAAATCTATTTTCCCACCACTAGAAGTGTGTTTGAATGCATTCGATAATATATTATTTATAACCTTTTCTAGTTTATCATCATCGAACCAAACATCATCTTGAACAAGGTGTGAATTAAACTGAAAGTTTATTTTTTTGTTTAACGCAACTGGTAAAAATGATTCATGAATGCGTTTTAAAAACTTTTGGATATTTCCTTCTCCAATAGTTAATTTCAATGACCCTGTTTCAACCTTTCTATAATCCATTAACTGATCGAGCAAACGTATAAGCGATTTAGCATTACGCTGCATAACATGAAGATAGGTATTCATCTTATTATTAGATGTTACTTCTTTCATGCCCAACAGACTCTCTAATGGGTTTAAAATTAAAGTTAAAGGCGTTTTAAACTCGTGAGATATATTTGTGAAAAACTCAAACTTCATTTGAGTTAACTCTTCCCTTTTCGTTTTCTCAAGTTCTGAAATGGTGAGTTCATGTTTACGTTTTATATTGATTATAGAAAACTTACGGAAAAACATTAATAACAAAAGGAAAATTATTCCATATACTACAAACATAGCATTGGTAAGTAATAAAGGTGGCTCAACCTTGATTTTGAGCTTCTTTATATGGTCATTATAAACACCATCACCATTAGAAGCTTTGAGTTTTAGAGTATAGTTACCAGCTTTTAAGTTAGTATACTTTACAACAGCACCAGAATAATCCTCAACCCATTCTGTATCAAAACCCTCTAACATATATTTGCATTTATTACCCGCCGGTAAAGCATAATGCAACGAAGCCAATTGAACTGAGAAACTATTAAAACTATTTTGCAAAGTGATTTCGTCTACCAAGTTAATGTCCTTGGATAGAACTACCTTTCCGAACAAGGTATCTCCAACATTCACTTCTTTATTGAGTACGGACAACTTAGTAAACACAGGTGTTGCAGCACTCCAATCTTTTTTAATCTCTTCAGGATAAAAGGCATTAATACCATTAACTCCTCCAAAAATTAGCTCGCCACTTTTAAGCATGCAAGCTGATAAATCACAAAACTCATAATCTTGCAATCCGTTATTAACATCGTAATTCTCAAATGTTTTTTTCGATACATCAAATTTACTGATTCCTTGGTTAGTTGATATCCACAGGCTCCCAGCTCCATCTTCAACTATGGCCCTTATCACATTATTTATAAGTCCATCTTCTTCTTTAAATACTTCAAATTGGGCTTCTCCATCTTTAAATCCGATGAATTTATTGAGTCCTTCACCCATAGTACCTATCCAAATATCCTTATTTTTTGTTTGTATTATTGGAATAACATAATCATAACTAAGTGCGTTTTCTTTGTTAAGGTCCTCCCTAATTTTTATAATTTTAGGGTTCTTTTTTTGGAGTTCTTCATTTTTAATGATATTAATACCTTTTTCTGATCCTATCCATAAATTACCTTTATCATCAAAACAAAAACTTCGAATTACGTTAGATGAAAGTTCAAATTCTGTAAGTCCAGCTCTAATTCTTTGAAGACTGGATTTATCATATGGGTCGAACCTATAAATGCCCGATTGAATAGATGCAACCCAAACTAAGCCATATTCATCTTGAATAATCGAAAAAACATTGGTTCTGACGTCAGGAAAACTCAATTTCTCACCAGCTACATTTACTAATGAATTATTATACTCGCCGCCAGCAATAATAGATCGTTTCTTTTTATCTTTTGAAAATACTTCTGCAAAACATGATATACCTGTATTAGTTTGAATTGTTTTGGTCGGCTCTCCACTTCGACTTAACCATGCTTTTTTATTATACTCATATATTGCCCCATTATGATCGCCTATATATATAGATCTTTGTGAATCTTGAAAAACTCCTCTAATTTTCCCTGAACTTCCTTCCCCTGAGGCTAAATAATGTCGGAATTTTTTTCCTCTAGGATTTAATTTTATGATTCCTTTTCCATAAGTACCTATATAGATAATACCAGTTTGATCAATAAATAAATCTTTAATTTCAACTTCTGCTAAACCTAATTTAGTTTTCTCTTCTTCAAAATTTTCATCAAAAACATATTGCTTTTCAGAGCTATTGTAAGAATATTTAGTCAATCCACGTTTAGTTCCTATCCATATGCTACCTGCTTCATCAACAACTAATCTTGTTATATATGTATTTAACCTATCAAAAAAAAGATTTCTCCAAGTACCATTTTCAATACTAATCCCATACAAAACTTGAGTTCCTGCTACTATCGTTTGATCAGCATACTGAGCTACGCCCTTAAATGTGCCATACTTATCATTTAGCCTATACTTAAACTCCTCATCATCAAGATATAGCAAATTATACCTTCCCATTAATAAAATGCCACCTTCTTTATCTTTCTGAAATTGAGACTCCGTAAAGTTAACATTATAAGGGTACGATATTTCATTATTCACTTCTGACCTGCCTGATGCTATTTTTATATTACCCACACCTTTTGCGGTAACATACCAAATGGTTCCATTATCATCACATATTAAATCACGAATATTATTACTTATTAATTTATTATGCGAATCATCAGCTGAGAGGTACTCTTCAATAGCGCCTGTTTTTATATTTAACCTATTGATACCTGAATTCATAGTGGCCACCCATAAATTACCCTGTTTGTCTTCATCTATTGCTGTGATTAAACCACTGGATAAGCCATTGATTTCTTTATTGTATTTTTTAAAATCTAGTCCATCATATCTATTTAATCCATCGTAAGTGCCAAACCACATAAAGCCATAGGAATCTTGCAAGATACAGGTTATATCATTTTGCGATAAACCGGTTCGTGTTGTAAGATTTTTAGAGCTATAGTATTGGGCATTTAGGAATTGAGATAGGAATAAAAACACCCCTAAAAGAAATAGATGATATCGCATATATGTATATTTAAACTTGAATCTAATAACGGTAATGAACTACTCAAAGTTACATATTTTTTAACATTCATTACTAAAGAAAATACAAGTCCTAAGATATTATAAAACTATTTAAACTTACACATTAATTAGTAGGAAAAAGATTATCGGTCTTAAGTGACAAGCATAATTTCTTCTTATGAAGAATACCACGTTATAATTACAAAAAAACTACCGAAGCATTTTGCAACGGTAGTTTTTAATTTTAATATTCAATAAGGATCTACCCCATACCGAATAAACTAAAAGTCAACATATTCTGTTGCTATATGCATATCACCAGAAATCGTCAATACTGTATTAGGCACCTCTTCTTCTTCAAACTCAACATCTATACCTACTCTCTTTATATGGGTTGTAGTAATGACAGCTGCCCCTAAACCTTTTTCAATATCTCCCGTTATAACATAACTAAAAGTGTGTGTTTCATTAACAGCAAACTTAACAAGTTCTATTACTTGATTACCATCCTCATCTACAACAGGCAACTCCCTTGTTATTTCTGCGGTGAAGAACCCCTCAGTAATCAAATCCATATTATAAGTTAATGGTCTTTCATCGCTTGTTTCACCCTTTACATTTTCAGTATTTTCTTCTCCTTCCTCAGGAATAACAGGGTGCTCAACACGCTCTAAAATATCCTCACGTGTAAAATCACCTTCTAGTCTATTATTACGAAATACCAGAGGGTTATCCATATAAACGTTAATCTGATACTCAAGCTCATTCTTTTCACTCAACTGCTGAATTTGATATACATCAACAGGTTCTATATTTGGCTTTTCATAATCTATGGTAGGATTTTTTTCGCAAGCCACTAGCATTAAACAAAACACTAATAATAAATATAATTTGCTCATTTTTTCTTTATTTAAATTATTATAAAAAGGAGGAGATTCTACTCCTCCATTTAATATTATAATTCTGTATCAGGACGGCGTTCGTACTCCTTCATTTCAAAATTATCTAAGAATATTAAAGCCTTTACATACGCTGGTGAGGTACCATTATCAAACCTCATAAATACATTCTGATGCTCAAGAAGTGAGCCAATGGTAAATTCAGCAACATGATGTTGCCATTCGTCAGCTGGTGCTACATTAATATCAATAATTTGTGGAGCACCCCAAGAACTAATACCCAACCATAACTTTGCATCAGGAGCTTCATTAGATGTTTCATAAAGGTATTCAAATTCAAACTTATAATTTTTCCCAAGCTCGAGAGGTAGATTAATTGGAGATTCAGCCCATGAGCGCTCTGAATTGGCATCACCAGCAATTGACTGATGTCCATTTGCTTCCAATCTAAGTGAAAAATCTCCTTCAAATGTTGGTTCACCAGCGCTTGATAAACCAGTAATGGCACTACTATTACCATTTCTGTATAGATTCCATTGCTGCCAACCCATATTCCATCCGTTAATTGGTTGATCTGGTCTACCAGCTTCATGAAATTCGCCACTCTCAAAACCATAAATAGATTTATCCGCCATTAAATTAACTATATGCATGTCTACAGGTAAATCAGTAAACGTTTCCAATACACGATTGTCGATAGCTAAAATACTATTTCCGGTATAACTAACTGTAATTATATCTGTATTATAAATTGGTTGTGCTAGAGTAAGCTCGATTAATACTTTTTGCTCGTCATTTAACTTAGCTTTTGATACAGGTATTGTCGTAGACCATCCTTCATGGTTCTCATTTTTAACAGTTACAACAAAATCATTTTCTAGACCTTCAAACTCTTGTGCAAAACTAGTTAATGCAATCTGTATTGTTTGATCTTCACGCTCTATTCCATTCCCTGACACACCAAATGGCTTAGTAGAAGGTGTAACCCTAAATACTAATGGAATAATACTCTCCTTAGAACCTTTAATAAATGCTCCCTCGTCCTTAGGATCTCTAATGATTGTTATTTGCGAAGTATAATCTCCCGGAGCAAAATACTTAGCATCGTATTGTTTTTGTCCAATTACTTCACTAGGAACTATACCACCAATGTTCCAATTGGTTTGATTTGGCCATCCAATGCCCTCATCCCAAGTTTTATCAATGTACCTAATGTACCCTCCAGCTTCAAATTCAAAAACTTGCCATGTTTCAGTATCTTCAGCGTCAAAAACAGAATCGACCGGAAAATCCATTACTAACGAACTAAGAACACCTTCCTCTGTAACATGCCATATTTCGTAAGCAGGAGACATTTCGCCATAAACACGTACAGTAAAAGTTGTATCTATAACATACACTCCTTTTTCTTCATTGTAGTATGATGGGTAATTAGCCTCTCCATTATAAAACACTGAATCTCTAAACTCATTATATAAACGAATCGGGTACTCACCCTCTTTATTAAATAAGATATGAACAGTTTGATCTCGTGATAGTGTATCATCTGTATCAACAATAAACTTTGTGAAGTTAGTATCTTGTCTTGTGATATTCCCTTTTAACCAGTTTACATCACTCCCCTCAGGGAAAGTCCAATAATGTTCTAAAGTACCTTGTGACATATCGGAGAATGAATGATACTTGCCCACCTCAGTATTCAATCCTTTTTTATCATCCTCAGAATTTAACCAACCCACATCTGAGAAGTAATTGATTGGTTCATATTCTTCATCTTGACAGCTTACAGCCAAGACTGCTATAAACATCAAATAATATATAAAATTTATTTTCTTCATTGCCTTAATATTTAAATAATGCTCTTTGATTAAAGATTTGGATTAGATATCACCTCTTCTGTTGGTAAAGGCCAATACGCATGAACATCTTCGATATAGTTTTGAGCAGCTTGAGTAAAATCGATATACACGCCACGGTTAGGATCAGTAGCAAAAATACCATGCTTTAAAACCGCTTGCCATCTAGTAGCTTCATTACCCTCAGTATTAATATATTTAAAATGTTCGCCATAATACCTACGTGAAGATAATTCTCTGAAATACTCTCTTGTGTTAAACCACTCAAGGTTATTGCTCCATCTACGGATATCAATTAAACGTGTGTCCATTCCTTCCATTGATAATTCAAGCGGACGTTCAACATGCATCATCCACATCATCAAATTTTTAGGTTCTTTGATATTCATAAATACGCGCTGATCTAATCCACTTTCAGGATCATAAATTGGGAAATTCGAATCCTCTTGTCCTACGATATTTCTGAAATCAACCATATCACCAATATAAGTCAATGGCTTATTTGAAGTTGGATCTCCTAACTCTGGCCATTCTCCATCTGTTACAGTTCCTAATAAGCGTAGACCTGCTCTATGACGAACTTTGTTAACATATTTAATTGCTTCTGTAGTATTTGTTGCATCAGTACCTCCTTTAATTAAACATTCTGAATACATTAGGTATACATCAGCTAAGCGCATCAAACGATAATTAACACCCGATCGAGCATTTAACTCATTCTCATTTGTACAAATATCCCAATTGGTTAACTTCCTATAATTTGCTGTACTCTGACTGTATTGAAAGTTTGCAACAACAGACGGTTGATCGCCATAATATTCCAATGAATCATCTGGTAAAGCAATAGAATATGAAGCCCTCAAATTATATGGAATTGTTATAGTATCTGTTACAACAACTGTTGAACCATCTTCTTGCTCCTCATCTCTCGTTACAATATCAATGAAATTACGATCATCATTTAAATCTTTCTCATCATCCTTATAAGCCATTATTAACCAACAACTAGGAAAGCAAGTTCTCCATCCTCCTTGCGAAGATAGTTGCTGTGCATAATTACTGTAGGTTGAGTTTGCTGGCGAATAGTCTCCTGCCTCAGGTTTCAGGTTTCTATCATAAGCAATCTCTAATATTGATTCTGAGTTATTCTCCCCATCTGTAGTCATATTATCCTTAATGTGAGATAATTCAAAATACCCACTCTGTATAATATCCTCTAAATAAATTTTAGCACTATCATAATCTACGCCCACAGGTTGTGATAAATAACTCTGAGCCAATGCAAAAGCAGCTGAATACCTTGTAGCTCTTTCTCCGTATGCGAAACCTTGTCTATTACCTACTGCTGGTAATGAATCAAATGCGTACTTCAAGTCCTTGCGATAAAAGTTACGAACAGTTTGTTCTGACTGAATACCTTGATAAAAGTCGCCATTTGCTTCGTCTTCAGGAACAAAATCGTAAATTATTACCTCTCCTTTATTAAAAGAACTAGCTACCCAATAGTGGAAGTAACCACGAAAGAAACGTGCTTCCGCCATTAAGTCTTTCCATTTTTGCTTATCATTAACACTTGACATATCATCCTTAATGCCTTCCAACCCGCGAATTACTTGATTGGCTCTAAAAATGCCCATATATAATTCAGCCCATTTTTGATTAGGTGCTTGATCTGTATTTCCGAAAACTTGATTGTAAAACCTGGCATTTGTGGTGTTTGTAGGTGTTGGTCTTCCTAACCCAGGATACCCCATACCTGATCTTAAGTTCTCTGCAATAATTTGGTGTGCATTTTGACGACGCAATTGATTATACACAGTTATCATTCCCATTTCACAATCGTCAAGATTTTTCCAGTAGTTATCTACTATAATCGTATTGGGATTTGATTGTGTAAGATAGTCGTCGCAACTGCTAAAAGTTACCAAGGCCGCTATGGCAACCGCTACGTATGTTAATATTCTATTTTTCATTTTCAATACTTATTAACCATTAAAATCCTAGTTGAACACCTATTCTGTACTGAGATGCTATAGGATAATTACCCTTATCTAAACCTCTTGTTGCTAGACCATTCCCACCTACTTCAGGATCATAACCTGCATATTTTGTTAAGGTTAATGGATTATCACTAGCTAAATAGAACCTAAGTTTTGAAATACCTGACTTGCCCAACATTTTATTTGGAAGGGTATATCCTAATGTTACGTTTCGTAAACGAACAAATGAACCATCCTCAACCCATATATCGGCAGTACTACTTACATTCCAATCCTGTCTTCCTCTTTGCGCAGGAATACCAGCATAAGGATTCATATCAGACCATTGATAAATATAGTCAGCATGTGTTTCATACTGCATTGCATAGATTTTCGAACCATTAATGATATCGTTTCCAACAGATGCATACCATTGCATTGATACATCAAAACCTTTATACGAAGCATTGGCATTTAAACCCAATTCAAAATCAGGCATACCACTACCTCCGTAAACTCTATCCGCATCATCTAGAGTACCATCACCATTAGTATCTATGTAAATTAGGTCTCCCATATTTGCATCTGGCTTAATCTTTCTATACTCTGCTAGCTTAGATTCTGTATTTACAATACCATCTGTTGGCATCACAAAGAATGCACCTGCTTCATACCCTTCTTTAAGCCCCGATATTTTTTGAGTATTATTAACAGCCCAACCATCATTAAATAAGGTATATGAATCTGGACCACCGGCCATTCTTGTAATTTCGTTTACATTTTTAGTAAAAGTACCATTTACTCCCCATTTCACTTTTCCTGAGTTACGCCATCCTGCCGAAAGTTCAATTCCACTATTTGTCATATCCCCAACATTTAGTATAAGAGTCTGATTTTGACCTGCTCCTGTTGAACTTGGCATTAAGCGAGGGAATAACATATCTCGTTTATTTGATTGATAAACATCCGCTGTAAATGTCAAGCGATTTTTTAGCATTCCCATATCAACCCCAACATTAACCTGTTGTGTAGTTTCCCACTTTACATCGCCATTTGCATAATATTGCTGAACCAATCCATTTCCAAGTGTTCCATCAGCCCATGGATAATCAAATCCGGTTTGAATATTAGAAGTATAACTATAATCAGCAAAATTTTGATTTCCTGTAGTACCCAAACTGGCGCGTAACTTTAAGGAATTCACTGATTTTTTAATGGATGACCAGAAAGCCTCATCAGCAATATTCCATGCAGCAGATGCAGAAGGGAACATACCCCACCTATTTTCCTTAGCAAAACGCGAAGAACCATCACGACGTAAACTGGCACTAAACATATAACGACCTTTATAATCGTACTGAGCACGACCTAACATACCTACTAATGTATTTTCTCTATCTTGACCCCATTGTCCATTTCCAGAACTTGCATTCGGATCGTTAAGGCCACCATTAAGTACATAAACATCGCCTGAAATTAAATCCTTTCTACTTCCTGTAAATTGACCATATGTATATCTTTCAGTTGAGAACACTCCAAGTAAACGAATTTTATGACTATTAATTTTCTTAGTCCAGTTTAATGAGTTTTCCCATGTCATGCTTGTACTACGATCAGCTGTATTTTGAATTTGCGATCTATTTTGGGCATTTTCAACACGCTCACCCGTATTATCATAAATATAAATAGGAGGATTTAATACCACACGTGTTGTGTTCGCATATTTAGCACCGAAGCGGCTATTAAATGCTAAGTTTTTTGTAATACTATACTTCACGTTAAGGTTACCATTAAAAGACTCTCCATTCTTAACGTCAGTTTGCATAAACTTATACATTAAATTACCCAATTGCTGAGTGTTACCATCATCTGAGCCAGTACCTGCGTTAGATACAGATGTATTATTAGGATCTAATGGTTGTTGAAAAGGTTTATATTTATATGCTTCATATAATAATTGATATGGTGCACTTTCCTTTTCATCCACAACCAGACCTAAACCTAAAGTCACACTCCATTTATCTTTTGTGAAATTTGTATTTGTTCTTAAGTTAAAACGCTCATAACCTGAATTTATAATAATTCCATCCTGATTAAAGTATGAACCAACTATACTAAAACGTATATTTTCTTTACCTCCAGAAATATTAATACTATGATTTTGAACTACAGCATTATCACTTTGAATAACATCCAACAAATGGGTATTATTTGTAAACTGAGATTTATCATTATCTAGCTGAGTCCACATAGTATCCCAGTTTGTACCAGTACTATTTGCCTGATAGTTTGTTAGATATTTACCATACCAGTAATCTTCAAATCCTAGTAATTCAATTCCTGAAGTAATTTTTTGAATACCAACATAACTATCTAAATTAACTTTGATAGTACCAACTTTACCTTGCTTAGTTGTAATTAAGATTACACCGGCAGCACCTCTAGTTCCGTATATAGCACAAGACGCTGCATCCTTAAGAATATCCATTGTTTCAATCTCATTCGTACTCAAGTTAGGATTACCATCCTGCGGAATACCATCAACCACATAAAGTGGTCTATTAGAACCATCAATTGAACTTACCCCACGAATTTGAATGTTCGACTCTTCACCAGGAGCACCAGAACTTGCAGTAACATTAACACCCGCTACTTGTCCTTGAAGCGCTGTACCAATATCGGCCGTTGCAATACGGGTTAAATCTTCTGATTTAACTTGTACTACAGCACCCGATATTTCTTTTTTCTTTTGAGTACCATAACCAATCGCTACAACCTCATTTAAACCAATAGATTCAGGTTCCATAGCTACGTTCACAACTCCTCCTTTTGCAATAGCTGTATGATTTTTCATACCAACAAAACTAAAAGTCAGTTCTTTCCCTTGCCAAACCTTAATACTAAATTTACCATCAATGTTAGTAATTGTACCATTTGTTGTACCCTTAACAACAATACTTACTCCTGGTATTGGTAAGCCATCTTCTACGCTGGTAACAACACCTGTTACAATACTTTGCTGAGCAAAAGCACCCATACTTAACAAAGCCATAAAAAGCGTAAGCATCCACCTCCTTGAGGATTTAAACACTCGATTCCGTTCTTCCATAATTATATTTAAATTAAAATAAACCCCTTATACTAGTAGTATTAGCAGTACTATAACAATATTTCACATGGTCAAAACTATCCTAATAAATGTTAATGAAGTATAGTGTAGAGATTGAATATAAGGAGGTAAAATACACTATTTAGGGTGGGTGCAAACTCAGCCAAAGAGGGGTAAATACAAATTTAAACACACTAATACCTTAACTATAATACACATAACAGTTATCGAGCATAAAATGTACTAAACAGCATACACATATGAAAAATTAAGTTTTTTTCGACTTTAAAAATAATTATTAATTGATTGCCAACTAACGTATGTTACTATACGAAGAAGTATGAGATTAGTAATTTTGCATCAGAAAAAACAGGGGATATGGGCTTATAAAAAACAAAAAACTCCAACCTTAACAGATTGGAGCTTTAAAATCATTTAGCTTATTCTATTAAAAAAACACTTCCGTTTCTTCTAGCTCAAGAGTTTTTGTTTCATTCATTTGTGTTACTACAGTATCTTGACAGATTGCCAATTCATAAGAAACCCCAATAACCTCATCACCTGTATCTACTGAATCTGTGACAATGCCTAAATCCTTAATCACATTATCAATCTCTTCGCCTATTAGCGCCTTCTCAACATATCTATTATAGTGAATGTGTTCGGTAAATAAATCCATCGATCCAACATTTACTGCAGTATCCATATGATCTTCTGCGAGAATAATATATTTACGCAGATATGTATCTGAAATATATTCTTCGGCATTGTAATCTGGTAAATCATAATCAACAAGTTCCTTAAAGTCTTCCGTCATGGTAATTTCTTCCCATGTTGTAACACGTACTTTAAATATACTATCTACAATTGTACTATCACTATATTCAGAGGCTAAAAGTTCTTTTACTTTATTATCATTCCACTCAATTACCATTGGCATCTCCCTATAAATATTCATCTTAGGATTGGCTTTGCCATTAATGTTAGTTATTGAATATACTGGCACCAAGTCTATGTCCGCCTTTGCATCTGGTTCTTTTTCGCAACTATATAAGGTTAATGCCAAAGCAAAAACACCTATAACTCTATATATATTTTTTATCATGTTAATAACTTTATTTAGAATTTTTAGTACTGTGTCAACCCCAATAAAATTGGGATTGACGTGTTATTTTTGACATTATTAATTAAGGACGCTCCTCATATTCAAACATTTTGAAATCATCTACATATAGAATAGCCTCTTCACTTTCGTCGCCACTACCGTTATCAAATCTAATAATGAACCCATCTCCTCCAACATTAGTCAAAGTAAATATCTTCTCATAATATTTCCACTCGTCTGAAGGCGTTGCTGTAAATTGACCATTAGCACCCCATGGACCTTGTGTCCACCAAAGTACAGCATCTGGAGAAACATTTGAAGTAGGGTATAAATATTGCATTGAAAGCTTATAAACTTTTCCTACCACTTGCCCCATTCCCAAAGGAGGTTCAATCCAAGTCATTTTAGAGTTAGCATTTCCTGGTTTACCTTCAGTATCATCAGCGGTTAATTTAAGCGCACTTTCTCCTGAGAACTTAAAATCCTGAACTATAGAGGCTGTTCCTGTACTATTATTACTCGTATGGTTCCAAGCTAAATTCCATCCATTTCCATTATTATCTCCTCTCGAAGGATATAAAACTGTAGTCTCAAAACCATAGATACCTTCATGATCAGTTAAGGCAACATTATGCATTATTACAGTTTCTGTAAAAGGTTCAACAGTACGACCATCTAAACTTTTTATACCTGTTCCTGTATAAGCTATCGTAATCTCATCTGAATTATAAATCTCATCTGCTAATTCTAAACTAATAAAGGCACCTGATTCATGATCTGATCGTTTCGCATTTGTTACAGCAATTTGAATTGGAGTAGCTAATACGTCATTATTAACAGTAACTTCAAAACTTCCTTCTTGTCCTGTAAACTCTTTAAGCTTACCCGATATCTGAATCTCAATCGTTTGATTTTCCTGTTCTATAGGATTTCCAACTAAAACTAATGGCTCAGTTGAAGGAACAACCTCAATTTCTAATGGAATAATTACCTTATCAGAACTTGATGGAATATTATTCCCACTCCTATTAGCATTAAGAGAAATATTCTTTACTATTCCTGTGTTATAAAATATTACCGAAAGTGAATCTTCAGAAGAAGAAGCAGGCGTTCCACTAGGAAAATTCCAAGTAACATCAGTAATATTATAAATAGAATCAACATTCTGAGCGAAATGTAATTTTCCACCTGAGCTCATCTGTATCTTAATCGTATCCGCAGCTGTAAAGTCTATTAACTCACCATTTTCTGTATAAACATTATAATCAGCCACTACATCATGATATACATCTACAAAGAATGTGTGATCAAATACATGAAGTCCTAATTTCTCATCGTATACAGAAGAAATTGTACTATCCTTCCCTCTAAAGAAAACTTCTTCCTCAAAGGTATTGTATAAACGAACGCCCTGTATACCTCCTTCTGGGAAATATAAGTGTACAGTTCCATCTGTCGAAATGTCGCCAACTTCACCACCCCCTGAAATTTTCTCAACAAGCATTGTATCATTACGCACTAAATCACCTTTAAGAAAGTAAATTTCAGGATTCAATAACTCCCATTTATGCTCAATAGCCCCTTGAGAGATATCAGCAATAGAAAAATAAGCCCGCTGTCCAATAATAGGCATATATTCAGCACCTTGTCTTGCATATGCTGGTGAATACCACGCAACATCAGAGAAACTATTTGGAGCTACATAATCATCATCATCACAAGCCATAAACGCAAGTAACATGATCATTGTTAATAATATATTTATCTTCTTCATCTCAATTCTATTTATTGTAAATATTCGGGTTTGAAGTTTCTTCCACTAATGGAATTGGCCAGTAAGCATGCTGACTTTCAATATAGTTAGCTGCAGAAGCCTGATACTCTATGTCAAATTTGTCATCTCCAGCAGGTTTTCCATCCCAACCTACAGCATTATCAAAATATGAATCGTAATAAAGGATTGACCCCCAACGAATGTAATTCTTTTTAGTAATTGGATCATAAGGTGCATCTTCTGCCTTTGGGTATAAAAACTTACGAGTACCATCAGTATTGTCTGACCATATTTCTTCAGGGTAAGAACCAAAAGAATATCTTAATTGAGATAACTCTTGGAACCTTTCTTCATAAATTCCCCAACGACGTAAATCCATATGACGCGAAGCATGACCCAAGATTGAGATCTCAAGCGGTCGTTCAACATACATCAACTGATCCATTACTTTTTGAGCATCATATGTTTCTTCATCAAAGGTAGAAGAAGCAAACTCTCCCGTACTTGGACCTAGCAATTGCAGAGCAGAACGATATCTTACTTTATTTATATATGATAAAGCCTCTGTTACACCAGATTCATTTGACCCACCTTCAATTAAAGTTTCTGCATACATTAAAAAGATATCAGCTAAACGAAGCACTCGATAGTTAACTCCGGACTTATAATTCTCAGAATTAGATCTATTAGCATCTATATAACTGTACTCGTTACAGTTCGACATCATTTTAAAAGCCGCTGTACTCTTATTGTTAAAGTTCCAAGCCAAACATGTTCTTGCTAAATAATATTGTGTTGCTTCATCATCTACAAAAGCAATATAAGCAGAGGCTCTTTGGTTATATCTTCTTAGCTCCATGATAACCTCCCCGTTTTCATCCAATACAGGATCTCCTGATACTATATCAATTTGAGGAGTTAGGTTACGTGGATCATTTACATCCATCGGATCTTCTTTATATGCCATTTGCAACCAATAAGCTGGATACATAGCAGCTTGCCCCCACTGCGTTTCAATTGGACTTACGTCATCTCCATATTTAGAAGAAACTCCATCGCCAGAATTAGCAGTTTCTTCAGGTTTTAAGTTTTCTGAATAGACAATCTCTAATATTGCTTCAGAATTCAACTCATTAGTTGAACTTACATTCTCCTTTAAATCATCAGTTAAAGCGTAAGCGTATGCTGTATTATTAATTACATCACCTAAATACACTTTAGCAGAATCATAATTCTCTTGATATAAATATGCCTGACCAATAACAGCAGCAACAGCACCTCTAGTTATTCTACCTTCATTTCCTTTGCTCCATGTGTTAGGTAATATCCCCTCAGTATACGCGGCTTTTAAGTCCGTCATAAAGAAGTTAAATACATCCTTAGAAGAACTTACAGGAATTTGAAAATCCGCAATTACTTCAGGAATTGTATCTCTAATTACAACCTCTCCATTATTAAATGATGAGTGCAAATAAAAATAAAATAACCCTCTAAAAAATAATGCTTGTCCTCGCCAATTATTCCACATTTCCTCATTCACATCAGGATTAAGTTCTTTAAATTTATTTAATCCAATAAGCGCCTGATTCGCTCTAAAAACACCTGTATACAAACTCGCCCATTTATTCTGAATATCTGACTTTGAGTTATTATATGTTTTTAGGTAATAAGAATTCTCCGCATCATTTTGGTACTTATGTGCCATATCAGAACGCTGTGACTCAACTCTTAGAGCCATTAAATTCCTGTCCTTAAAAGCATTATAAATTGCGTTTATACCTAACTCACAATCTGCTTGTGTTTCCCAGAAAACTTCCGTTGTAATCTTATTAGGGTTTATCTGTTGCAACTCATCATCTGAACAAGAATGCAATAACAACCCTCCAACGAAAACTGATACTAATAAAAATATTTTGTAGTTCATTTTAAGTTCTTTTAAATATTAAAAATCAAGTTGTATACCTGCACGATACTGAGCAGCAACGGGGTAATTACCAACATCTAAACCTCTCTTAGAAAGACCATTGCTACCAATTTCTGGATCATACCCATCATATTCTGTAATAGTAAGGGGGTTTTGAGCAGCTATATATACACGACACTTAGATATTTTAGCTTTGCGAGTTAACTTCTTAGGAATTGTATAACCTAATATCACATTACGCAAACGTAGGAAAGAACCATCTTCAACCCATATATCAGCAAAAGATGCAGAGTTGATATGGTCACGTCCTCTAAATATTGGTCGCTGTGAGTATGGATTATCTGGTGTCCATTGGTGTAACATATCTGGGTGCATTTTATTAAACGAAGCATATAATTTACTACCATTAATAATCTCGTTACCTACAGATGCATACCATTGCATGTTAAAATCAAAACCTTTATAAGCAATATCAAAATTTAAACCCGCTTCAAAATCAGGCATACCGCTACCAGCATATGTACGATCAGCATCAGAAATTTCACCATCACCATTTGTATCCACATAAATTAAGTCACCCATTTGAGCAGAAGGAACAATTTTTTGAAATTCAGCAAGCTTTGCCTCCGTATTAACAATCCCATTTGTTGGCATCATAAAGAATGAACCCGCCTCGTAACCATCAGCAATTGCGGTAACTACATAATTGTTTTGTCCATCGGCAACAGGTTTACCATCTGTATAGTAAGAAATTTCCAGATCACCAGGCATACTCACTTCATTTAGGTTTTTAGAGAATGTAGCATTAATTCCCCATTTAAATTTACCCGAATGTCTATATCCACCAGAAAACTCGACACCTTTATTAGTCATATCTCCAATATTCATTGGCACAGTAGAATCACCACCTGTTCCTGCACCTGACGATGCCGGTACTTGAAATGGGAATAACATATCTTGCTTCTCGGTACTATAAACCTCTGCTGTAAAATTCACTTTATTATTAAGTAAATAAACATCGACTCCAAGATTTGAAGAAACAGAAGTTTCCCACATTACATAAGGGTTAGCATAAGAGGTTTGTGCAGCTCCTAAAAATAAAGCCTCACCTTCAGCTGGACCAAAAACATAGTCCTTACCTGTAGAAATAACATTATTATATAGATAATCACCGAAGTTATTATTACCTACTTTACCCCAACTACCTCTAAGCTTAAGGGTATTCACAACATCTTTAATACCTGACCAAAATACTTCATCAGAAATATTCCAACCAGCTGAAAACGCAGGAAAAACACCCCAACGCTCATCTTCACCAAACTTAGATGATCCATCACGCCTAACACTTGCAGTGAATAAGTATTTACCTTTATAATCGTAATTTAATCTTCCTAACATACCAATTAATGTAGTAGTACGATCTTGAGTCCAATTAGTATCTCCTGATTCTGCATTTGGCTCTTTACTACCTCCATTAAGTACCGTAACACTGTTATTATGCAAATCATACTTTGTCCCTAAGTGTTGGTTGTAATCTGATTTCTCATATGTATATACGCCTAATAGTTTGAATTTATGCTTTCCAAACTTTTTAGTATAATTAGCACCCGCCTCGGAAGTAATTTTAGAAGATGCACCTGATGTATTCTTAATACTTGAACGTGTTGTTTGAGCTCTTAAGTTTCCTTCCCAATCAGTTAGTTGAAACAATGGCACTACTTGATTTCTGAATGTATTTTTATAATTAGCACCAAAAGTATACGTAACGTTTAAACCTTTTATTATCTCATAACTCACATTAGTATTTGCATTAAATGCCTTACCTTCTGTAATATCCGTTTGAGCAAATTTAATTGCTAAAGTACTCGCATTAGTAAGGTCATTATCAGAACCTTCACTTGTAAGTGACATGTTGTTTGGATCAATCATTTCACTATAAGGCTTAAACTTATAAGCATCATATAATATCCCCCAAGGTGCATTTTTCTTTTCATCAATACTAAAACCAAAACCTGCACGCACTTTTAATTTCTTTTTACTGAAGTTTATATTGGCTCTACCATTCATTCTTTCATATCCGGAATTAATCAAAGTACCATCTTGAGAAAAGTAGTTTAATATAGCACTTGCTCTTAAATTTTTCTTTCCTCCCGATAACTGAATAGAGTGATTTTGTATTGCAGCATTATCCTCCTGCACTACATCCATAATATTATTATTATTGGACATTAAATGTGGTGATTGCTCTAAATTAAACCAGAAGTTATTTTCATGTTTAGTTGCATCATTATTCACTTGATTTAAAGTCTCAATATACATGTGGTCTTCAAAATCAACTAAGGGCATACCTGATGTAATTTTTTGTATACCATAATACCCATTATAAGATACTTTAATATCTCCGGCCTCACCTTGCTTAGTGGTTATTAAAATAACACCGGCAGCTCCACGAGTACCATATGCAGCAGCAGAGGCAGCATCCTTAAGTACATCAATAGTTTCAATTTCATTAGGACTCAATCCTGGATCACCGTCATACGGGATACCATCAACAATATAAAGCGGGTTATTATTAGCACCTTCAAAACTTGTGGCAACACCACGAATTTGAATATTAGCAGCTTCTCCCGGTGCACCCGAACTGGATTGTACGCTTACACCAGCTACCTTACCTTGTAAAGCATCCCCAAGGTCGGCTGTTGCAATTTTGGTAATTTCATCAGATTTTACCTGAACTACAGCACCTGTAAGCTCCTTTTTCTTTTGAGTACCATAGCCAATGGCAACTACTTCTTCGAGTCCAATTGACTCTGGCTCCATTTTTACATTAATAATACCCCCTTCAGCAACTACAGTGGCATTCTTCATCCCAATAAAACTGAATAGCAATTCTTTACCCTGCCAAACCTTAATATTGTACTTACCGTCCATATTGGTAATGGTTCCCGTAGTAGTTCCTTTAACCACTACACTTACCCCAGGAATAGGCAAACCATCTTCGGCACTTGTTACTGTACCTGTAATAAAACTTTGCTGGGCAAAGACTCCAATGCTAGTAAGACTCAAAATAAGCAGAATCACCCACCTATTTGAAAGGCTAAGCATACGACTTAGTTTCTTCATAATAATTGTTTTTTTACATAAATTTCGGATTAATGAAATACTCAAACTCCTTAGTAAGGAAGGTCAGCAATATTTCACTTTTCAAAATTATCCTAATAAATGTTAACAAAATATGGAGTAAGACCTGAAATGAAAGCGGTAAACAAAGTAACAAAGAGTGGTAAAATAAAAAACAAACAGCGGCAAATGCATAATTAAACATTACAAATCACTGATATGCCGAGCCTTAATTCCAACCACCCTATTTTAGTTATAATATTCTTCTAATTAATAAATATTTACACTTTGTAACTTTTGGAAAGCACTATAAATAATTTAAAAGACAATCCCTGCTAAGAAGGAACTAAAGCCCCGTGAATAACGGCCCATCCACCCTAGTTAATGCTATTTTCAACAAAAAGAGAAACAAATAATTTAATTGCTCTAATTATACCGTTAGTTGTAATAATTCATTACTTGATTGCATTTAATCTAAAAGAAAAGGAAATCTTTATGGTGCAGCTAGATTTATAAGCTTTCTAAGGACTACATGAAAGTAAAACACTAGATAAGCTGAATTGAAAAGGTAGTAACATCGCTATTACTAATAACAGAAATTGTAGCATTCAGTTTCTTGATGATTTGCTTACATAAACTTAAGCCAATACCACTACCATTATTCTTAGTAGTAAAAAATGGAACCCATATATTCTCGAGCACCTCATCTTCTATTTGTGGCCCATTGTTGGAGATGCTGAGTTTACCTTGTTTATAAACTACAACTACCTGAGGTGAAGGGGTATTTTTAAGCGCTTCGCAGGCATTTTTAATTAGGTTGGTACAAACACGCGATAGCATTTGCTTATCGGATGTAATTTGAACTTCTTTTACTTGCACATTAAATACTATATCCGGGCAATATTCCTTACCCAAAGCCACCCATTGCTCCACTTGTTCTTTTAAATTGAAGCTTTCTAATTTAGGTGTGGGAATCTGCGTAAGCGAACGGTAAGTGTTTACAAATTGTATTAATCCCTCGGCTTGGTTGTTGATTACTTTTAAACCCTTTTGGGCTTTGCTTAATTTTTTCTCATCACTGATATCCTGATCGGATAAGTTACTTAGGGTTTGGCTGATTGAAGTGATTGGAGCTAAGGAGTTCATGATTTCATGCGTTAAAACCCTGATGAGTTTCACCCAACTTTCAATTTCCTTTTCGTCGAGTTCAACTTGTAGGTTGCGGATGGATATTAAAGTCAAATCCCTTTGGCGCATTCTGATAGCTGATGCTTGAAACGACAATTGTTGTTTTTGCTGATAGATGGTGATATTTTCGAGCTTACTATCGCCTGGTGTGATGTTAGCAACAATTTGTTTTAATCGCACTGATACCCTATCAAACTGGTTGAGGTGATAAATACTCGGCAGCTTACATAAGTCACGCACCGACTTATTGGCTAATATTATTTTTTGCTGTTCATCTCGCACCATTAAACCCGTGGGCGATTGATCAATAATCGCTTGCAAATAATGCTCCTCAGCCACTGAGTCCATCTGTATTTTCTTTAACATTTGGTTCAGCTGATTCAATGCTTTGTTGAGCTGACCGCTGCTTTTTATGGGTAAATCATCGGGGAAGTTTAAGGTGGTATCTTTATTACGGACTGAATTGATAAAATAACTCAACTTGCGGTTTCCTTCATCGAACAAGTATAAAAAACGCCAAATAGAAAGGGTAATGATGCCAAGAATAAAGCAGATCAATAAGATGTAATAATGCGGATATAATTTAATGGTGGCGATTATTGATGCGCTTATTAGGCCAACAAGCCAAGCAATTATTTCAATTTTGACATTTTTGAACATAGAAGGTTTTTTATGGGATAGAATTAGATTTGGTATTTTTTGAGCTTGTTATACAATGTTTGTCGCGTTATACCCAATTTTTTAGCCACAGCAGAAAGGTTGTCGCCATACTGATCAACACTCGATTTAATCAGCTCTCGCTCCATTTCTTCAATGGTCATGTCGGTATCAAAACTAGGACTGCTCACTGCACTTTGGAACGAAAACAGAGTGGACTCAATTTCATTGGAATCGGATAAAATCACTGCTTTCTCGATGGCATGCTCCAGCTCCCTTACATTTCCTGGCCAAGTGTGCGTTTTCAATCTTTCGGTAGCTTCAGCACTCAGCTTCAAATCATTCTTCTTGTATTTCTTGCTTAATTTATCCAAATAATAATTGGCAATTAACACCACATCGTTACCGCGTTGTCGCAATGCTGGCACTTCTACTTGTATGGTATTAATACGGAATAATAAATCCTGACGGAACAGTTGCTCCTCCACCATTTGATTGAGGTTATTGTTAGTGGCGGATATCAACCTAAAATCTACCTTAATGGGTTTATTTGATCCTACTTTATAAATGGTTTGAGTTTGAATGGCTGTTAATAACTTGGCTTGCAGATTGAGCGGGATATTCCCTATCTCATCTAAAAACAAAGTGCCTTTATCGGCCATTTCAATTTTACCAATTCTATCTTCCTTGGCATCGGTAAAACTCCCTTTTACATGACCAAACAATTCACTTTCGAAGAGAGACTCAGCAATAGCGCCCATATCAACAGATACCATAAGTTGCTTAGCTCGTGGCGAACAGGCATGCAAGGAACGCGCTACCATTTCTTTCCCCGTTCCGTTTTCACCCGTAATTAAAACACTCGCATCGGTGGCACCCACTTTCTGAATCAGTGTTTTCATCTCTTCCATGGGCTTCGACTTACCTATGATGCTAGATACCTCAGGCATTACAGCTTTTTTTAAGGCCGTATTTTTTTCATTCAATTCACTTACCTCATCCTGCTGCATGGTTAGCTTGGCGGCATTGCGAAGCGTAATAATCATTTTAGAATTATCCCATGGTTTTAGTAAAAAATCAGTAGCACCATCCTTTACAGCTTTCACGGCCAATTCAACATCGCCGTAGGCCGTAAACATAACCACCGATATGTCGGGATAATTGGCTTTAATCTGATCTAACCAATAAAAACCTTCGTTACCCGAGTTTACACCCGCATTAAAATTCATATCGAGCAATACCACATGGTACTTTTTCTTCGCTAAGGCAGTGAGCATCCCATCAGGGTGTGATAGCGTTTTTATGTGATCGAAATAATCTTCTAGTAAGAGTTCTAGGGCCGAAAGGGCGCCTGTATTGTCATCAACAATAAGTATATTTCCAGTAGTAGGCATCGATTATGATTTATATGAAGTATTGTATCAAAGATAATTAAGTGTGTAGAAAATTGACAATACCTGTCCATTTTTTTTACAGTTTAAAATAAAGCTCAAATCATAAGTGGTTGATTTATTATTATTTGCGATTTTGGTACACTTTAGGTATTAGATCTGGCAAATAATAATCAGAACTCATGCAAAATCTAAGATACCTACTTACAGTATTAACAATAATTGGTCTCAACCAATGGAGCACAGCACAAAAAACATGGAGCCTGAGCGACTGCGTTAATTATGCACAAGAGCATAACATTAGCATGCAAGTGAGCGAAAACAACAGACGCATTCAGGAGCATCGTGTTACACAAGCCAAAGGCGATTTTTTACCCAATTTATATGCAGGTAGTAACGCTAGTTACAATATGGGACGATCGGCCAACCCGGATAACAACAGTTATTTTTTCGATGACAATTACCAGAACTCTTTATATGCACAAAGTACCTTGGCCATATTTAATGGTTTAAAAAAGCAAAATACCCTTAGAGCCCAAAAATATGCACTAAAGGCGGGCATCAGTTCGGAGCAAAACACCCGAAACGAATTGATTTTAGAAGTAGCGGATTGTTACTACAAATTGATTATTAGCATTGACAAGGAAAATGCTGCTCAAGAACAGTTGTCCTTATCGGAACAGCAATTGCAACGCATTGAGAAATTCCTCGAAATTGGTAAGGCCTCGGAAGTGGAACGCATTGAAATAAAAAGTCAGTTGAGTAATGATGAATACAATTTGATAATTGCCGAGAACGAAGTGACCTTTGCACGCAGTAACTTGTATAGGGTTATGAATTATAAAAATACCGATTCAATTAGCCCCATAAAACCTCCTTTTATTCCATTACAAACAGAGGTAGCCATGGTGGATTCGGTATATACTTTAGCAGCCAATAATTTACCCCGAATTAAAGAAGAAGAAGCCCGACTAGCAGTGGCCAAATATCAGGTTTCCACAGCAAGGGGTGATTTTATGCCAAGCATTAATATGCAGGCTGGCATACAATCAGTCTATACCGATATTAACGACGACCCGTATAAAACCCAACTTAAAAACAACAATAACCAATACATATCGGCCTCCTTAAGCATTCCTATTTTTACGCGCTTAAACAACCGATCGGAAATAAAAATTGCCAAAATAAATAAAAGCAATCAGCAGTTGCAGGTAGAACAAACTTTGCAAATGGTGTATCGGGATATTGAGCAGGTTTGCATTAATTACAATGCAGCTTTACGACTGGTAAATGCAGCTCAAGAAAAATTATCGTATGCCTCGATAGCTTACCAAGAAATGGAAAAGAAATTTGAGCTCGGCCTAGCCAACACCACGGAATTATTTGCCAGCCAAATGCGATTACTGAATGCCAAAAATGAGTTCAGTCAGGCTAATGCCGATTTGGCCATACAGGGTATGTGGCTCAGCTATTTTGCCACGGGAGATGCTTTATTGAGTATCTGATATTACAAATAAATATAGATTCTAACACCTAAAAAATATCAAATGAAAACGCTAATCTTTACATTATTAATAATCACCAGTGTATTTGCATCTGCACAAGATATTCCATTCAAAAAGATACGTATAGTTGAAGGAAACAATACTGTGCTCAATTTTAATTACAAAAAATTGCACCTGGCTGATTCTATCAATAGCGCTGATCTAGTAGCCTTAAAGGAATACGTTCTGGAACACACCAACATTGAAGCCAATAATGATCCTGAAATTTATTTTGAGTTAATGAAATGGGTATCGCAACAATGGAAACACAATGGATGGAATGCTGCCCCCGATTCGCTCAATTCGTTGGGAATATTAAAAAAAGTACACAACGAAGGCGAAGCATACAGATGTGTTGAATATGGCACAGTGTTAAACGACATCCTTAAATCGTTTGGTTATATATCGCGTTCCATCGGCGTAAAGCATAAAGATGTTGATTATGGTGGTGCAGGAATGGGTCACGTGGCCACCGAAGTTTGGTCGAACACTTATAATAAATGGATATTTCTTGATGCTCAATTTGGTATTTACGCCACAAAAGATGGTAATCCTTTAAACATATATGATATCTACCTGATAAAAAAAGCTGGTGATTTTAATCAAATAGCATTTAATGTGGTAACAACTGGTGGTTTGAATGATGAATATGGCAACGGATTTTTAACAAACTACCTAGGGTATATTGATATTTCTCAAACATCAAACAAACTCAATTATTCCTTATCTCTAAAAATGGAAGGCCAGAACGATTATCTCACTTTTCAGGCTTTTCCCTCAAGAAAAACAATTTTTACCGATAATGTTAATGAAGTATATTACAGTTTGAATCAGACTATGATATTAATTGATTATCCTGAGGAGGAAGTGAACAGAGCAATGGGTGAATTCTCTAAACTAGAGATCTCAACTCTAGACGACTTTAATAAAAACATGTCCTTATTTGCGGCACAACCGAAGTTTAAATTATCTTTTGATAACAACATGCCTTGGTTTAAGGAATACAAAGTATTTTTAAATGATGTGCTGGTTCCTATCGAAGATGGTCATTGTTTAGTGAATTTGAACGAAGGGCTCAATACCATAAAAGCCTTTGCTGTAAATGCAAATGGTATTGAAGGTATACCATCGGTACTGAAAATAATTTACGAGTAAAAAATAAAACACTAACAATAATAATACTACTACAATGGGAATGGATAAAAAGATAGAGCAAAAAAATGGGCTCAAGAAAAAACATATATATATTGCCATAGCTACCATCACATTTTTAAGCATTGTGTACTATGCTTTTGGTACAACACACGTTTCCACCTATAGAGCCAACAAAGATAGACTCACGGTTTCTGCGGTAACGCAAAATAACTTTGCCGATTACATTCGTTTAATGTCGCATGTTGATCCTATTTCGGTAATATACCTTGATGCTGTTGAAGGCGGACGTGTTGAAGAAAAATTAATTGAAGAGGGTGCCGAAGTGAAAAAGGGAGATGTGATACTACGTTTATCGAACCCCGATTTAAACTTATCTATTTTAAATAGTCAGGCTAATTTGGCCGAGCAAGAGAACTTTTTGCGTAATACTATGGTGACTTTAGAACAGCAGAAAATTGCCAACAAACAGGAACTGGTTAATGTATCGTACAATGTGATAAGGAAGAAAAGAGCTTTCTCGCAAAACGAAAAATTATATAAGGATGGCCTCATCTCGCAAGAGGATTATTTAATGGCCAAGGAAGATTACGAAATTGCCAATAAACATTACGCGCTTAGAATGGAACAATACAACCAAGATTCTATTTACAGAGCCATACAAGTTGATCGCATGCAAGATAACTTGGATAATATGGAGGCTAATTTGGCCTTGGTGCGTCAGCGCATCGAAAACCTTGAGGTAAAGGCTTCGGTTGATGGTCAGTTGGGTTTATTGGATGCCGAGATTGGACAATCGATATCAAGAGGGAACCGAATTGGGCAAATTAATGTACTTACCGATTATAAAATTGTGGCCAAGGTTGATGAGCATTATATCGAAAGGGTTCGTCGCGATTTAACGGCGAGTTTTGAACGCAACGGCAAAGAATACCAACTGCGCGTTAAAAAGGTATATCCAGAAGTAAGAGACGGGCGTTTTACTGTGGATATGGTTTTTACCAGCGAACGACCAAGCAATATTAGAACCGGACAATCGTATCACGTTCGTTTGCAGTTAGGTGACTCTAGCGATGCCATTTTGGTTCCGCGCGGTAGTTTCTTTCAAAACACAGGCGGACAGTGGATATTTGTGCTCGATCCTTCTGGCGAATTTGCCACCAAACGCAACATAAAAATTGGGCGACAAAACCCACGTTTCTACGAAGTTATTGAAGGTCTAGAACCCGGGGAACAAGTTATTACATCGAATTACGATATGTTTGGCGATAACGAGAAGATTGTGTTTTAAGTTTAGATCGTTATATAAGAGGCTTTGCTTTTTAACACCTGAACACCAGTTAAGCAAACAGCGTCTTTTAGGCTCTATTAGGTTTAATTAATAAAATGAATGAATAATGGTCTGTCGCTTCGTGCCACAGACCATTATTAAGTTATAAATAGCAAAAGCTAATCATCGGTGGTCCATTCCCATTCCCAATCTTTAAAGGCCACTTCATGTGTTGGCACAGTGCCCGTAGCACTTGGATATATACTTATAATCTCTGTTTGCAAACGGGCATCAACCGTATTTCCCCATCCCACTTTTGGCGTTTCTGAAAATACATTTTGGTTAAACGGTTCATTATCTATTTTAATGTACGCTTCCCTATTGGGTATATTCAATGTAAATTCAACTTCGCAATATTCATCACTTGGCTCTAAATTAACACCCATTTCATCCCAACCTTCTCCATTCCAATATAACAAAGCCTTATACCTTGGGTCCCAAGGATTAATGACCCATTGAAATGCTAAACCATAATCGAGTTCAGTATCAGGGCCATCCCATACAAATAAACCACCTTCAACAGTTTGTCCATTATAATCGGTATTGGCTGTAGAAATTGAGTATGGAAGTTTAAACTTATATTTTGCAAAATGATTATCCGTTAATCCTGCTGGATCAACAATACGTTTAAAGGTAATATTATGCGCCATAACTCTACGGTTCAAAACATTTGCCTTTAATACTGATTCACTTTGATTATCAACGGTGCACATATCGTTAATATCCACTTCGGGTTCAGGAGGTAAAGAATAATTACCATCACCAACATTCACAATCCAATTTTCTAAATTAGTTCCTTTTTCAAATCTTGTAACAGTCATAATATCATTTTTAAATTAGAAGTATAATTAGCTGAAGGCCTTAGTACTAATATAACCTAAAATTTACTTAAAGTCACACTTCACAAATCGTAAAACACTCATTTAAAGATGTTTTATCACCACGATAGTAGGTAGTAGGTAGTAGGTAGTAGGTAGTAGGTAGTAGGTAGTAGGTAGTAGGTAGTAGGTAGTAGGTAGTAGGTAGTAGGTAGTAGGTAGTAGGTAAATTTAAAAATAAGTATTTTAATTATTGAGATTCTTTGCGCCTCGTCATGGCGAGGAACGCGGCCATCTTAAGGCGCCTGGTTTTGCAGATCACCTTGAGATCGCTTTGTGCCGCGCGATGACGCAATACTATAATTATCAAATAATAATTTGTCCCTTTGATCTCAGGGAAGCTATCTTCAAATAGTTATGAGCTTCCTTGGGTTCAAGGAAGCCATCATCAGATAGTTATGAGCTTCCTTGGGTTCAGGGAAGCCATCATCAAATAGTTATGAGCTCCCTTGGGTTCAGGGAAGCCATCATCAAATAGTTATGAGTTCCCTTTGGGTTCAGGGAAGCCATCATCAAATAGTTATGAGTCTCCTTGGGTTCAGGGAAGCTATCATCAAATAGTTATAAGTTCCCTTGGGCTTAGGGAAGCCATCATCAAATAGTTATGAACCCTGATAGCAACTAAAATTTACTGATAATGACATATTTATAACTGATAACAATTGAACTCTACACAAACGGTAAGATCTTGACACTACCTTAATATCATAAAATAATTTTTAAAACGAAGGTGTCAAAACCTTCAAAAAAGATCTTACAATGAAAAAAACAAAATTCAGTAATAAGGTAGTTTTCATCTGCTTTATTACCATGATACTTATAAATGTATCAATTAATGCTACAAACTATTACGTTGCAACCTGGGGTAACGATAGTAATAATGGCAGTGAAGGAAAACCTTGGAAAACAATTCAGAAAGCTGCAAATACTGCAAAAGCAGGAGACCAGATCTATATTAAAAAGGGCTCCTATTACAATAACGTAGTTATTAAAAACAGTGGTACTTCTTCAAACTGGATCATATTTAAAGCATACCCCGGACACGAAAAACAAGTGGTACTTAACAACGCTTATTTCATTATTTCTAAAAAAAGTTATATCGCCATTTCTGGCATTAAAGTTCAGAATGGAAAACATGGTTTTTATATAGAGGGTCCTAGTGAGCATATTGAGATTACAAACAACCATACCTATAACACATTTGCTTCAGGCATTATTGTTTGGGGTGTTGCTTATGGACAAAATCCTGGAAACTATAATAACATCAGAAATGTAAAAATTAAAAATAATAAGGTTCAAAAGGCCTGTAATGGTGGTTGGAACGAGTGCATAACCATTGCCAATGGTGTTGTTGGATTTGAAGTAACTGGTAACGAAATTTATGATGGAGGGAATCCCATTAATGGAGGCGAAGGTATCGACATTAAAGAAGGGGCAAAAAATGGAATTATTGCATACAATAATATTCATAACCTTTCGAGAAGAGGAATATACTTAGATGCAGGAGGTTTGCTCAATTTTGCAAAGCCTACAATTAGTAATATTAAGGTTTATAACAATATTTCGCGTAATAATGTTGGTGCTGGTATGGCCATTATGACTGAAGGCAATGGTGATGTGTATGGCATATCTATATACAACAACTTATTCTACTCCAATACCGAAGATGGTATAATGTATTATAAGCATCCGGCAGGATCAGGAAAGATTTATAACATTAGTTGTAATAATAATACAATGTATAAAAATGGCAGATACGGAATATTAGTAAATTTCTCGGGTGCATGGGGACTTCAATTTAATAATAACATCTGCTATGAGAGTTCAAATTCTGATTATAAAAATATTGCAGGTAGTGTTTCTACAACAAAAAATTTATTTAACACTAATCCTCAATTTAAAAATGCCAATGGAGGTAACTTTAGGTTAAATTGGAATTCTCCTGCAATTAACGCCGGTACTTGGTCGGGGGCACCAACTGTTGATTATGATGGAAATGCACGAGTTGGAAATGTTGATATTGGGGCTTTTGAATATACCGCAGGTTTAAAATCAATCTCTGCAACAGAACAGGAGTTTAGCACTACTTGCGATGATTATAAAGTTTTCCCTAATCCTGCTACAAATGTTATTACTGTAAGCATTCCTAAATGTGACAATGAGTTTACATTGAATTTTTATGATGGAATGGGAAAACTTAAAAAATCGGTTCAGTCTAATTCTGTTAGCACAAATGTTGATATAAGCGATTTAGAAAAAGGCATCTATTTTATAGAACTTGGCGATAAAAAGACCCTACGTTTTATAAAGAAATAAACTTTACATTTTTAATATTAAGGTATTAGCCTGAGTTAAATACATCATTAGCTCAGGCTATAAAAACAATTTTACTTACAAGCTCCTAACACATTAAATTCGTCACATACTTAATAAGCTGAGTTCGCTTAAACTGGGAGCACTCAAATCAATAGCTATCAAATATTTTTACACTAGGTGTTAAATAAATTGACACAGTACAAATATCCCCAAAAGCATATATCCTAATTTTCAACACATTAAACATTTGGCACATTTTCAGATATAGCATTGATAACAATAAACACTCTAAACTAATTTATTATGTTATCATTCAGTAGAACTATATTTATCGCAATTATTGCCCTAGTGCTATCTCCAAATGTTAATGCAACAAACCCTAACCCATTAAGCACCGAACAAAAAGTAGCCGACTTTGATAGTTTATATTTTCAACTAAAGGGGGCATTCCCTTATTTCGAAGTAAATAAACGTTTAAACCAGGTTGATTGGTTGGGTAATTACGAGGCTTATAAAACTAGGATTAGCCAAACACAAAACAACAAACAATATTTGGCAGAAATTGATGCCATTATGGATGAGCTCAATTGCGGTCACGCTGATTTATTGCCAACTGTGTATTACAATTATATGTTTACACGATATAGAATGATATCGTGGACTCATAAATCGTACAAAAGACATCTACAAGAATTAAAGAAAAACGATGCCAAACAAAAGAATCAATATTGGGCACACATATACCAAGAATTGCACCCCAGTAAGAAAAGTAAAAAACCCACAGACAATACAAAGGCTACTGAAAATCTCACTTTCGAAATTTATGAAGATCAAAGCTTGGCAGTAATGCATATTAAATCGTTTTCGTATGAGCATGTAAAAGCAGACAAAAAAGCTTTACTCAAGTTTTACGAAAACCTAAATAACTACGAAAACCTAATTATTGATATACAAGGAAACGGAGGCGGAGATACGCGTTACTGGCAGCAAAATATTGTACCGTACATCTCTAACACAACATTAAATTATTCATCTTACACAGCGTTTAAAGATAATGCTGAATTTTACAACTTTGCTGGCCAATTAGAAGGAATGCCTATTGATAGTGTTCCTCTATACAACATGCCAGAAGAATTATATGAAGATGACTATCTGTTTAAGAAATCAAGTTGGTCTTTACATCCCAATAAAAAATCTATTCATTATAGGGGGAAAATTTATGTACTAACCGACCGCAATGTATATTCCTCTTCAGAAGCATTTGCTAACTTCTGTATTAACACTGGTTTTGCAAAAGTGGTTGGAGAAACTACAGGTGGTGACGGTGTTGGTTCTGATCCCTTCTTATTTACCCTTCCCATCAGTGGAATTGTAGTTAGATACCCCGGACTAATGGGGCTAAATGCCGATGGTAGCTCCAACGAAGAAATAGGTACCATTCCGAGTATTGAGATAGAAGGGAATACATCCGAAGAACGTTTTACCAACTTTATAAAAACCATTGATGGATAAGGAATTCAACAATTGCCTATCAAATATTTTTACACCACTTGTCTATAAATTAGACACATTGCAAATAAACAAAAATCACTAAGTACAACATATCAAACACTTACAAGTTTGGCATATTTTAAGCAAAGTACTTTATCAGAATAAATAACAAAACATTTAAACATCAACATTAAACAATAACTATCATGATTAAAACCGAGCAATTATCAAAAGTATTTAGAACAGAAGATGTAGAAACAACGGCTTTAAACAGCGTTTCATTACATGTAAAAGAAGGCGAATTTGCAGCCATTATGGGACCATCGGGTTGTGGTAAATCTACCCTACTTAATATTATTGGTTTGTTAGATAATCCATCCAATGGCAAATACTATTTTAATGGTACCGAGGTAGCTGGCTTTAAAGAGTCGCAACGTACACAGTTCCGCAAGGGAAATATCGGATTCATCTTTCAAAGCTTTAACTTAATTGATGAGCTAAATGTATTCGAAAACGTTGAGCTTCCGCTTACCTACCTTAAAATGAAAAGTAACGAGCGCAAAAAACGTGTAGAAGAAGTGTTGGAGCGTTTAAACATCGGCCACAGAGCCAAGCACTTTCCACAGCAACTGTCGGGTGGTCAGCAACAACGTGTAGCCATTGCCCGCGCAGTAGTCACCAACCCAAAGTTACTATTGGCCGATGAGCCTACGGGAAACTTAGATTCGAAAAATGGTTTAGAGGTAATGGAATTATTACAACAGCTTAACCAAGAAGGTACCACCATTATTATGGTAACTCACTCCGACCGCGACGCTGGTTTTGCGCATAATGTAATTAACCTTTTCGATGGCGAAGTAATTACCGAAAAAGCCAATGCCGAGGTTTCTGAATTACAAAGTGTATAAATAGATACTTCCTTTCAACGCATCCCTAATTTATCATCTCAAATATCTCAATATTATGCTTTCCTTAAAACATACCATCCGCATCATAAGCCGAAACCGTTTAAGTTTCGCAGTAAACTCAATAGGTTTAACATTAGGTTTAACTGTTTGCTTACTTCTTTTTTCATATGTAAACCACGAACTAAGCTACGACAAGCATTTTCCTAATTCCCATAGAATAGTTCGCATGCTTATTGGCTGGCAAATGGAAGATGGCATGGAATATATCCCTATTTGCCGTAGAAGTGCATTTACCGAGATGCCAAGTAAAGTACCTGAAATTGAATGTGCCTATCAGTTATTAAGAAATTCTGAAGCTAATATTGAAAAAGATGGTGAAAATTATGGCGACCTTACTTTAATAAAAGTAGATAGTACTTTCTTTCATGTATTTGGGTTTGAACCTACATTGGCTTCGAAACAACCCTTTGCCAATGAAAATTCTATTATGCTATCGGAAGAGATGGCTCATAAAATTTTTGGAAGGATTGATGTAATTGGAGAAGCGCTGAAGCTGAATCGTGAAGATTTTTTTGTGAGTGCAGTGTACCCAGATATACCAAAGAACTCTCACTTTAAGGCCGATATAATGGTACCCATGCCTAATGGGGTTAACAAGTGGCAAAGTTTGGAATTCAACACCTATTACCTGATTAAAGAAGGTGTTGAAATGAATACCGCAATTGCTAAAATTGAACAGGCAAATCAGGCTGCTCTTGACAAATGGGGTGCACAATTCGGAATAAAAATGGTAAGCAAGGCTGAACCTTTAGAAGGCATGCACCTGTTCACCGTAGCCGATTTTGACCTAGAACCTATTGGTAACATTAAGCAAGTAATAATGGTGGGGGTTATTGCTCTCGTTATACTATTGGCTGCCCTATTTAATAGCATCAATTTATTTTTAGCCACAGGACAAAAACGCTTAAAGGAAATAGGAATCCGCAAAGTTTCTGGTGCTGATAATAAATCTATCATCAAACAATTAATTGCTGAATCGGGCTTAATCAATGCCATAGCTTTAATAGCCTCGTTTATTCTAGCCGCCGAAATAATGCCCTTCTTTTCTGATTTGGTCAATAGAGATATCCCATTGACTACGTTATTTAGTTTTAAAGGCATTGCAATGGCTGTATCCGTATTTATTATGTCAACATTATTAGCTGGGGTATATCCTGTAATTACATTAGTAAAACACAATACCAATGCTATATTCCGCGAAAGCAAAAACACCAAATCAAGTTCTAGTTGGCTATCGCAAGCCATGATTATTACGCAATTAGCAGCTGCAGTGTTAATGTTATTTACTTTATCAGGAATTAACCAACACCTTCATTTTTTACAAAAAAGCGATTTGGGTCTTAACCCTTCAAATGTAATTGTATACAGTGGTATACATGCATCCTTAGACGATCAATTAGAAAGCATTAAGCAAGAGGTAGAAAATATCCCGGGTATTTCAAAGGTTGCTTTCTCTAACCATTCTATGGGTGGGGGTTACAGCGGACAGATGCTACGTTTAAATGGTAGCGGCGAAAAGTATAAAGATTTAAATGAATATAGGGTTCGAGAAGATTTTTGTGATCTATTTGAGCTGAATCTTGAATGGGGCCGCTTCTATAATGCCAATGACAAAGGAAATCAAAAAGTGGTGATTTTAAACAAAACAGCTGCCGATAAACTAGGCCTTAAACCAAACGACACGCGAACCATTGATATGGGCGATTGGAGAATGAATGTTGAGGTAATTGGTGTGGTATCCGATTTCTTTTACGAAGGAAATGCAACCAAAGTAAGACCAATGGCCATATCGAACACAGGAAATAACATGAACCACATGAGTGTGCGATATACCCCTAATGCAAATGTGAATAGCATTAAGGATAATATCGATACAATATTTAAATGTTACGATGCTCAATTTAAAGGCTACAGTTGGTATAACGAGGATAAATTTAGAGAAATGTATGTGCAAGAAGAAAGCATACGCCAAACCGTTGCTTACAGTGGCATGATTGCCCTCTTCATTTGCCTAATTGGAATTTATGCCATTACCGTTTTTAACTTACAAAAGCGTTTAAAAGAATTGGCACTTCGCAAAATCATGGGTGCCTCGGTGCAAGCAATACAAACATTGTACTTGAAAAAATACATCAAGCAATTACTTATTGCAGCACTAATAGCTTTGCCAATAGGTACTATAATTATGCATGAGTATTTCAAGAATTACCCAAAACACGAAAGCATCAATCCGCTTTTCTACATTTTGTCTATTGTGGTTCCGCTGATTATAATCTGCACCATTGTAGCCATTAGAGTATTGTATACTGCCAAGCAAAATCCGGTTAAATCATTACGTTACGAGTAACGAATCTAAAAAAACGATACAATGATCATTCAGAAACTCTTACTACGAAAAATACTTGCAAATAAAAAGGCAAACCTACTTACCTTAATTAGTCTTGTAGTTACATTCGTAGGAATTATAACCTTAACACTATTTATTGATTATGAGTTAAGTTTTGATAAACAACATAAAAACAACATTTACCATTTAAAAACTACGCTTTATCAGGATGCATTACCCATTAATATTATTGAATTAGTTGAGGGGAAATTAACAGATGTAAGCAATGCTACTCTGTTAAGAATAAAGAATGAAGAAGTTTCTTTAGATTATAACGACAACACATCATTTAAACAAGAACAGAAGTTAATATATACAGATGCGCATTTTTTAGAGATGTTCAACTTTGAGGTTGCAAGCTCTAGCATAAACGCAGTATTTAATAAGCCAAATCAAGTATTGTTAACAAAACAATGTGCTCGTAAATTCTTTGGAGATGAAGCCTCCATAAATAAAATCATCTGGATAAAAGAGAAGCAGTACACTGTTGCGGGCATATTATACGACGTTCCGAAAACCTCAACCATACAGTTCGATATGATCACTTCTATACATCCTATAATAGAAGAAAGTAAACGCACTGGTGAGAAAGCTTGGGGATTTATTTCTTTTTTGCAGCTAAGGCCTGATGCAAAACCCGCAGCAACATCGAAACAAATAGATCATCTTCTGGCAGATATACAACCCTTTAAATCTTTACTTACTGTTGTTGAGGATAATCCTTTATTTAAGTTGAGCGCCTTTAAGAATATCCATTTCGATACAAGTAACACTGTATTTAGCTCGTCAAATCCACTAATTTATAGTGTTTTATTAGTCTTTGTTATTATGATAATAGTTATGGGATTGATGAATTACATAAACTTTAAAGGAGAACAAGTTCCTTATCAAACCCAAACCTATTCGCTACTTCATTTTTTTGGGAACTCTAAAAGAAAAGGCCAATTTATTAATATCATAGAATCAATAATATGGTGCCTTATATCTTTATGTATCTCACTGCTTATTCACCAATTATTTTATAATAAATTACAGACCGCATTAAATATCGAGGGACTACAAATAAACGATCGTCTCATCTATATTATATACTTTATATTGGGAGCTGTTTGCTTTGGAATTGCAGGTTCTTACTGGGCTAGTAAACAAATTAAAAATACTCCTCTATCAGATGGCCTTAAAGGAAAAATATTGGCTAAAAATAAAACTTACTTGGTACGAAACATTCTATTAACTACTCAGTTTACTGTGGCTGTTACGTTAACCATATCTGTTTTAGTAATTAGTAAACAACTTAACTTTTGGTATAATTTTGATACGGGCATTAGTACAGATCAGGTAGTTCAAGTCAAATTACCTTCGAGCTTAAAAACGCAACACGAGGCTTTCACAAATAAAATTACCCAAAAATCACTCTGTGCAGATTATGCATTGGCCGATCAAGTGCCAAGTGCAGTAAACAACGGCATGGGTACCGGAATAAACGATAAGCTTGTTAATTTTAAAACATGGGTGGTTTCTAAAGAGTTTATAAACTTTTTTAATATAAATATAGAAGAAGGACGAGCTTTTCAGACCGAGAATGATGCTGATTTGGGTAAGGTAATTATTAACAAAAAAGCAGTGGCTGAAATAAACTGGCCCGATGAAGCATTGGGTAAAACAATGAGTACTGGAGATAAAGGGTATGGAGAAATTATTGGTGTTATGAATAACATACAAATTAATTCACTATACAGCGAAACAGGCCCGCTGCAACTATATTTAAGTGATAATTCTGATGATTTTGATTACTTATTTCTAAGAGTAAAACCCTGTAATTATAAAACGCTTTTTAATGAGATTAATACTGTTGCAAAAGAATTTGATCCGCAAGCAAATCTGGAAATAGAATTTGTAAACGAAGCAAGTAACAAACTCTATGCACAAGAAGAACGGATGGTACTATTTATCAAATGTGTAACTATTTGGTGTATAATAATCGCTTTAATTGGCATGTTAAGTATGACATTATTAGTGGCTCAGAACAAAACCAAAGAAATTGGAATACGAAAAATAAACGGAGCTAGTGTAGCCGATATTCTACTAATAATAAATAAGCAGTTTGGTTTAATTGTTTCACTATCCATTTTAATTGCCATACCCATATCATACATTTTAATGGAACACTGGCTCAGTAATTTTACCTATAGAACTAATATAGGTATTTGGGTATACCTAGTTACAAGTATTAGTACTTTCTTAATTTCAATTGCAGTGGTAAGTACTCATATTATTAAAGTAGCCAAACAAAATCCTATTCTGGCACTTCGTTGCGAATAAATAAAACCTAATACAGATAAAGATCATGAAAACATTCTTCAGAACATACTTCAACCGACTTATAAAAAACAGTACCTACTCTGTTATTACCATCCTTGGCTTCTCGGCTGCCATTACCTTTGCTTTGCTGCTAGGAATCTATCTTAAGCAAGAATTCTCTGTAAACAAACAACAGGTAAACAGCGAACGAATTTATCGTTTAACTCATAATATGGAATGGGCAGGATGGGCTCCACCAATTATTGATTGGATATCGGAGAAAGTTCCTGAAGTGGAATCAGGTTGTCGTATTGGAACTTCAGAAACAGTGGTTACTGGTCTTGATAATCAAAAACATATTACCAATATATTATTTGCCGATTCTACATTTCTGCAAATGTTTTCATTTAATCTGATTGAAGGCAATTCGATAACAGCTTTGCAACATCGCAACCAAGTTATTATTAGCAAAGCATATGCAGTTAGGGTATTTGGTGACAAATCTCCCATTGGACAAACCATCAGTTTTAGAAATGATTATAGCTGCACCGTAACTGGTGTTATCGAAAACTACTGGGAAGATTCATCATTTGCTGAGGCTGATGTGATTCTTAACTTTATGGATACTGAACATTTCTGGCCATATAATGACTTTTTAAATTCTCCGGGCACCAACAACTTCTCTTTATTTTTATTCGAAAAGCAAAATTCAAATTTACCAACGCAACACAATAAGATATTCAATACACTTAAGGAAAAAGATTTTTGGTTAATAAAACAAGGCTATATTAAACAATGCCGTTTAGAACCCTTATCTGAAACATACTTTAGCAGCATTCAAGGTGATGGTGTTCGAAGATCAAACAAAAGCTTACTCTCGGTTTTATCATTAGTGATAATATTAGTTTTGGTATTGGCCATTATCAACTACATTAATTTAGCCATTGCACAAGCCGAAATAAGAGTACGTAACATGGCCATACGAAAATTAGTAGGAAGCACTCGAACACAATTGGTATTTAGTCATATTACAGAAACTACTATTACTTTATTTATTGCCACTGCTTTTTCTTTTATTCTGGCTAGCGCATGCGAACCTCTAATTAACGACATTCTGTCGGCAAACATTCACTTAGCAAATGAAATTAGCCTTGAATTACTTTTACAAGTATTGGGTATTATTATTGGTATTGGCGTGATTTCAGGTATTATTCCAGCTTTAATTATTACCAAACAAAATGCTTTGCAACTGTTAAAAGGTGAAACAAAAAAGAAAGGAAAAGTAAGTTTATTACAATATTTTATTTGCACCCAATTTGTGGTGGTAATTGTATTGATAACATCGGCACTTTTTATCCAGAAGCAAACAGATTACTTACTAAATCAAAACCTAGGTTATAATACTAGCAATATTGCCGAGTTTCCATTAAATATGGATTCCAAAGAGTACAATGCCCTTAAAGAACAATTGTTACAAATACCGGATGTGAAAAACGTAGCTTTTGTTACGGGTAGTCCGATGGATGGAGGTAATAATAACTCGTTTGAATATAATGGCAAACCTGTAAGTTTTCAGGTCTTTGGTTTTGACAAAGCATTTATGGATATGATGCAATTTAAGATAACACCAACAGGAACTGCCTACTCAAAAGATGCTATTTATTTAAACAGAACTGCCATTAAAGAACTTGAGTTGGATGATTTACCTACTTCATTTAAACAGTATGAAGACGGAGACGCGGTTGATGTTATTGGTGTTATTGAAGATTTCACCTTCAGACCAATGCACATGAAAATGGGTCCGGCTAAAGTTTGGCAAAGAAATGAAAGCGCTGAAAACCCTGATGGTGCATGGACTATGTTTGTAGAGGTAGGCAGTGGAAACCCAAATGCAACAATGACAATGGTTCTGGATACGTACAAAAATTTTACTGGAATTGAAGCCATGGAATACCGTTTTATGGATGCCATTATAAACGATTGGTATACAACAGAACGTTCTACTGCTAAAGCTATCTATTATTTTACCATCCTAACCATCATCATTGCATCCATGGGGATATTTGCCATATCAGTGTTTTTTATGCAAAAACGTATTAAAGAAATTGGTATACGTAAAGTAAATGGTGCAACCATCACCGAAATATGCTTAATGCTGAATCAAGGTTTGTTTAAATGGGTAGTAGTATCATTAATTATTGCCACCCCAATTACCTATTGGGGCATGAATCAGTGGCTAGAAAAATTTGCATTCAGAATTAGTCTGTCTCCAACGCCATTTTTAATTGGAGGTGCACTTTGCGCTATTATTGTAGCCATAACTGTTTCAGTAAATACTATTAAATCAGCCAAGCAAAATCCTATTGAAGCCTTGCGTTATGAGTAATACCAACAAATTATCTCTTTTATAATGATAGCCAAAATAAAGCAATCTTTACGCAGTGTAATTAGTATGAAACACCATGCTATCATAAGCATTATTGGTCTTACAATAGGTATAAGCTGTTGCACTTTGGCAACAACATGGGCCTATGTACATTGGTCTTTCGATAAACATATCGATGATGTTGATGATATTTATATGCTCGCTTTCAGTGATACTATTGATAATGAGCTCGATATTGTAGTTCCAACAGTGGCTGCTGAATATATGCGTAATAACTTTTCTGAACTAGAAAACACCGCCCTCTTAAACGTCTGGCCCGAAAGTTTTTCTGTTAATATTAATAAACACTGGCATCAGTTCGATATTTGTATCGCCGATTATCAATTCTTAGAGATACTACCATTCCACTTTATTCAGAAAACTGAAAATCCATTACAAAATAAAGGTGGCATAATTATCTCTGAGAAGGAATCAAATCGTCTATTTGGCTCTACCTCGGTGCTTGGAGAGTCTATTATTTTGCAAGATTCCATCTTATTAACCATTGAAGGCATTTATAAAGATTTCCCTGAAAACACAACGTTTAAGCAACAGGCTTTTGTAAACTTTGAAACATCGCAATTTTACACCAATAATTGCGAAGGTTGGTTCAATTGGTGCGATTACATCATTACAAAAGTAAATACGAATAATGTTACAGAATTAGAGGAGCGCTTAAATGCAAATATGAACAAGGCTGTAGAAAAACTTGATGTAAAAGTTTCACTTTATCCTTACAGTAAGCTACACCTAGAAACTCCATTTGAAGTATCAAAAACCACCCATATTATAGTGGTTAGTTTAGCCGGACTAATTGTACTTTTGATATCTATAATCAACTACTTTTCCTTACTCACAAATTTGTTTTACAAAGGGCAAAATAAGTTTAAATTAAAACGTATTCTTGGGGCAAAACATAGACAAATTATAATAGATTATTGGCTCGATATTTCCATCGTTGTTATTATATCCTCTTTATGTGCCCTTATAATATGCATATTCTGCATTCCATTCTTTATTGAAAAAATGAATGTGAATTTTTTCAATACCATTGGTTATGGAAAGCTACTTTTAATAGTTTCTGTTTGCACTATTACCACAATAATTATCTGTGCTTGTTATCAGTATTTGTTATATGCTTTCGCAAAAAAGAGCACCTACAATAAAAAGCAAAACTTTGGAAAAACATTTAATACCTCAATGGTTATAGCACAATTTGCAATTGCAGTATTTATAGCCTTAAGTGCTTATATAATGCAAAAACAAATTAGTTTTGCTATTCATTCAGATAAAGGATACTCCAACAAAAACTTAATTCAAATCAGTACTTACAATTATCCCATTGATCAGAATTTTGATGTTATTTCAGCAAAGTTGAATCAAAATCCCAATATATTATCCTATAGTTTTAATCAAGGTAGCTTTCAAGAGTTCTCTTCGTCAATTAACAGCTATTCTATTGAAGGAAAAGAAAATGAGTATTGCTATATTTTTAGAACAAGTAGTAATTTATTTAAAACAACAGGAATAAAAATTTTAAAAGGAAGAGCCTTTAATCCAACACAATTTAACGAAGAATATTCCTTAATTATTAATGCCAAATATGCACTCGATTTAGGAGGGTATGATAAAGCATTAACCACACCACTAATTCATAACGATAAAAAGTACAAGGTAATTGGCATTTGCGATAACTTTAATATTGCAAATTTATATACACCCATAAGACAACTGGTGATAACATACAGCGAGCCTTCAAATTATTGTGGATGTTTACTTATTAAAACCAATGGCAACAATGCTGTTGCAATAAAAGATATCAACAAAATATTATCAGATATTTCGCCTCAATCATACATTCTACAAACCATGCAAGAAGCTAGCGCCAATTTATATGTTAATGAGCAAGCCGAAGCAAATATTCTTGGCGGATTTGGTTTACTAACTTTATTAATAAGTAGTATTGGCCTTTTAAGCATGACTATTTTTATTGTGGAGCAAAAAACAAAAGAAATTGGCATTAGAAAAGTTAATGGTGCCAATATTGCTGAGCTCATGAAAATGCTAAATATTAATTTCATTACCAAAGTAAGCATAGCCTTTGCTGTGGCTTGTCCGGTGGTTGCTATAGTTATGCATATATGGCTGCAAGAGTTTGCATATAGAATTACAGTCAATTGGCTGGTTTATATTTTCGCATTTATAATACTAATGGCGCTATCCCTTATATCTGTGAGTACAATAACCTATCGTGCCGCCAAACAAAACCCAATAAAAGCCTTACGTTACGAATAATAAAAACTATATGAAAACAACAACCTTATTTCTGTTTAGCCTAGTGTTTTTAACTAACACGTGCTTTGCGCAAGATTCCATAGTGGACTACCTACTCCATTCAAAAATAGATTTCTATCAGGAGGAGAAAATAATAAACCAACAAGCTATTGATAAGGCCGATATTGTATTCATTGGCGAATCGCATGGATACAATGCCAACCATAAAATTACCAATCGCCTTATAAATGAATATAAACAGGCCTGTGATTTTACCTACATTTTAGCCGAAACAGATTGGGCATACACCGAAGAACTAAATAAACATATTTTAAATGAAGACACGCTTGGCATAAAGGAAATGTTTAATGATGTAAAAGGTTCATTTGCTTGGTGTAAAGAGCAGTACCTGATTTATAAAAATATCATTGCGCTTAATAAGCAAAGTCAAAATAAAATTACCTACATAGGGGTGGATATACCCTCCGGGAACTATACCTATACAGCGAAATGTATACAACACATACTGGCCAAATACCAAGCAGAGGATCCTATACTAAAAAACATTGAAGGCAAATATAACCTAGATAGTACTGAACTATCGCACATTAAAGAACTATTACTTGCATCGGAAAATAAAAACTTCAAGTCCGAAGATCTTTTCTTTTACAAGTACTCATTAAATAATATCATTAATGGAGAGCTAGCACGTGCTGCCGATTACAATTGGGATAAGGTGCGAGACTCTTGCATTTTTGAAAACTACAAAGCCTTGGAAAAGCACTTACACCTACAAACCAAAAAAATGATTGGCACTTGGGGTTATGCACATACAAATCAAGCAGAGTTGGATGGTATAAAATGGTTTGCATCACAATTAAAAAACGATTTAAATAAAAACATTTACACCTACAATATTTTCTATTTAAACAGCAAAAGTATGACGCCCGAGTACTTTTTTCCAGGGGTATTTAAAATATTTAAATCAAAACAGAAATTGTATTATAATACTAAGTTACAAAACAGCAATTCGTGGGTTCAAGATAGTTGGCTAGTAGGCACAAAGGTCTATTTAAACGTACTTAAAAAAGCAACTGATAAAAATAGTATAACTTGCTTTGACATTGATAAACCCAACTCGCCATTCTCACATCAGCCCATTCTCTTAAAGTCTTTGAATATTCAATACAATACCACCGACTTAATGCAATCCATAATTGTGGTGCGCAACTCAGCACCCTCTACTCCATTTGGCGCAAACAAAAAATAGTAGTGTATTTAATAATTGACGCCATTTAGCCCTCTTTTATTTAGATAGAAGAGGGCATTTACCGCTCAATAGTAAGAATGTATGTAGCTCCTAAAGAAAGATTCAATAGGTCCTAGTAATCTCTATAACATCAACGCAATACTTGATTAACTCTTATAATTGAGTTAAATTAATCGATGCTTAAAGAGAAACTTAGAACTTGTATGTTATGAAAAACAAATATCCCATATCGCGTCGCGATTTTATTCGTTTATCTTCAGCAGTCGCTGCCGGAGTAAGTATTGTACCATTCGCATCATCATTTACCAATAAAGCACCAAGCCCCTTAAAAAGAAACTTCGGGGGAATCAACTTTAAGGTAAGTACCCTTGGTCTTGGCGGACAAGCTTCTTTGCAGTGGACACCTGATGATGTTAATCCCGAAGCAATCATATTAAAAGCATTTGACTTGGGCGTAAATTACTTCGACACCTCTAACCTATATGGGCCTAGTCAATTAAATTACCACAAAGCTTTTACCACGCTCAATTTAATACCTGGCAAAAGCAATTACAATAAAAAACTACGCCGCAACATTAAATTAACCAGCAAAACATTAATGCGCTGGGGTAAACCGGGATGGCCCGAACGTGAGCATGTGCGAAATGTATCGAACGGTGAAAATGTGGCTTGTGCCATTGGCGACTTAAAGCGTTCCTTATCCCAAGTTTTTGGCGATGGTGAGGGGTTTTACCCCGATGGAGCTTACCTAGATATTATGCTTGTACATAGTATAACAGGCATTGAGGAAGTTGATGTGCTGTATAAGGGTTTGGATACGCCTTTAAATACCAATGACAACTTTGGAGCACTTGTGGCTCTGCGCGATTATAGAGATGGCACAAACCATACGGGCACAAATCCTAAACACGAAAAGTTAATTAAGCACATTGGTTTCTCGGGCCATCATAACCCCGCTGCCATGATAGATATGATACAGCGCGACGAATATGATATATTAGATGCCATGTTGGTTTCAGTAAATGCCAACGATAAATTGTATTTTAATATGCTTAATAATGTACTTCCATTGGCCAAAGCCAAAGGCCTAGGTGTTATTGGCATGAAAGTTTTTGCCGATGCAGTTATGTACCATAAAGAACCGCGTTTTTCACTCACACCTGCCGATGTATATCGTAAAGTAGGCTCGCCAACCCTACCAAGTAACGAATTGATTGCTTATGTATTAAACTCGCCCTATGTAGATACCCTAATTATTGGCATTGGTAATATCGACGACGACCCGCTAAAATGCCAGCTTACGCAGAATTTTTATGCGGCGCAAATTAAACCCAATACCCTATCGGAACAAGAACAAAAGCAGATTGAAGAAAAAACAAGCAAGGTACGCAATGGGCAAACCAATTATTTTCAGTTACCCAAGGTTAACCTTTCGGCTCCGCGAGATATTACATTTACAAATTTGGATAACAAAACTCGTATTACATGGCAAACCGCTTTTGCTGCCGAAGTACCCATAGCTTATTATGAGGTAATGCAAAATGGCAAAAGTATTGGCCAAGTAAAACACCAACCTCAAGTCAGCAAAAACAAACCATTTAGTTTTAAAACTGATTTAACAGATGCCTCATCAATTGAGGTATTTACTGTAGATGAACAAGGCAATAGAGCTTAAATAAACCTGGCGAATATTTATAAATTAAATACAATGGCATGTAATAAAACAATACATGCCATTGTGATGTATCCCCTGCTCATAAGATTACCACATAAACAAAATAAGACCTTTAACACATCACAACTACAATACATTCCATTCGCCTAAACATATTTACCACTCACCGATTTACCTCCATTCTGTTTATTCTCATGCAATATATTTGAAGAAAAAACAGAGAGTCATGAAACATATTTTACTTTTATCAATCACCTTAATTGCCTTAAGTATACAAGCTCAAAACTATAATTACTTAGGCACCTACACCAGCAACGGAACACCTGAGTATTTACTAGATCCTTCTGACAATGTAAGTCAGGAAACTTTAGATATGATTGCCAACGCTTTACCCGAAGGGTATCCAGTTCCTGATTATAATCCGCATTATATAAGTTCCGGATATGAAACAGATATTCATTTAAATGACAATGCAGAGGTGTTTGTAACCTTTGTTGGTGAGGGCGCTGGTTATAAAAATGTATTGGGTTTTTACACTTACCCAAGCGGTCAAGCACCTGAAGATGCACCAAGTAAAGAAGATATTACTATAATCTTCCCTAATGTATCCGCGCTTTATAGTGGTGGCGGACTTCTTACCGGTAATAAAGTGAAAATTGGGAACTTTAAAGCAGGAACCAGCATTGGTTGGGTACTATTAGCCAATGGCTGGAAAAATGGTGCCGTTACTGACGGGCATTGGCAGGTATATTCAAACACAAACTACAATCCTGAAGCAGATAGCAACTTACGTCAACACAACGTACTATTAGCAGACCCTGAAAACGAAAGAATCATATTAGGTTTTGAAGATATCAGAAGAGATTATGCCTCGTGTGATCAAGATTTTAACGATGCCATTTTTTACGTAACTGCAAATCCTTACGACGCTATTACAACCGAAAACATTACAGATGTTTCAACAGCAACTGATGTTACATCGGGTAATAACGGGGGATTAGAAAGCAACGGTACTCTAGCTGAAAAAATTGCAAAACGTAATTTCTCACGAGGTGTAAAGCAAAATTTTACGAATACTAAATCTGCTCAGATCAGTATGGCAGCGCATCAAAGTTTAAAATCCTCATCGACATCTAAACTACAAACTTATATTCCTTCAACAGGTATGTTTGGCACAGAAACGGCTTATGTATCGAGCCCTGAGGACTTGGTGGAGATTACCAATGCCACTGAAGTATTCTCTGTTGATTATTACAAAAATGATAAACGTATTGCAGTAACTTTAGCAACCTATACTCCCAATGCGGTATACGATCATTCAAAAGCCATCTGCGACCGCTTAAATAACTCAAGCTTACAAGATGTGCGTTTAGTTCAGGTACGCGGACATCAAATTATTCATTCTAAACTACTACGCGCCACTGGCCAAGTAGAAAATACCTTAAGTTTCTCTATTAAAGAAAATGGTAACAATTACGAGCTTTTTAGCTATTGGAATATCGACCAATACCCTGAAGGAAGCTATTATAATTTTCAGATATGGGGTGGTAACAATGCTCAGGTATTTGCCATTGCCAATCAAATTATCGACCAATTTAAATCAGAAAAGAATGTAATCAGCGATGTTAATGTTGAGAAAATACCTAGTGTCTTTGTTAAATCAGGATTCTATCAAAACGGGAAAATACATTTAGAGCTGATAAATAACGATGCCAGTAAAAGTGTAAACTTCAATGCCAATTATAAAGAAACCGAACATTCTTCAAACCAAAATATGAGTAAAGCCGTGGCATTATCGGGTAATAGATATGAAACTGTTATTGTAGAAACTGGAAGTTTATTTGATGCTGGTATCTCACTTAAATCAGATGCTACTGAACAAATGGATGCGCTATACTTGGCCGATGGCCCTTGGGGAGTTGATTATTTAAAATCAAGCGCTGAAGTAAGTTTCTATGATATTTCGAGAAGTACAACAGAAGCTGCTGAAGACAGACATTTTGTGGAACGTAATTTATATACTTCGGGCAAGATTAAAAACACTTTTAATGTATTCCGACAAGTATTACCCGGTGATCAAACTCTAAATGTAACCGATTTTAATACTATTGAATTTACTAGTCAAAGTACACATCCTATCGAATTGGTATTGATGCACGAAAGCATTAATAATTGGGAAAACCGATTCCGCTACATACTTCCGGCAAATACAAATGCAGAAACGTACAGTATTAATTTTAATGATTTTGTGGATAACAACGGCAATAGTGCGAATATTGAAGATGTAAAACGAATTGTATTCTCGTTAAACGGTAATGGAGAGACTTTCGAAGATTTTGAGTTAAGTATTGATGATGTAAACTTCACTACTAAATCAGCAATAAGCACTAATATTATTGAGGAAGAGGCTGATGATACATCGAACAACACAGTTTTTCCTAACCCATTTACTGACCAAACTACCATTAAAATTTCATTTAACATGAGTGCTCCAATTATTAGTGTGTACAATGTAGCTGGTAAATTAGTGGATCAACAAAAATTAAGTGTTGTTTCAGCAAGTAATAGAATACTATATACCAATTCAACACTGCAGAATGGGCTATATGTTTATGTAATTAAAGAAGAGGGTAGTGAGAGTGAGAGGGGCAGATTTATGGTGAGCAAATAAGAATTCGGGATTAGTTCTTATTTAGGTTCGGTGAAATTCACCGAACCTTTTTTTTAGAATCCCTGTAAATTATTACAATTCGGCTTCTAATTCGTTGGCAAACGACAAGTAGTAATTACGAGCAGGCGCATTAATTTGTTGAGCAGCCAACTTTCGTAACAAGGCAATCTTTAATCCAGTAACCTCACTTGTTTTGTAATTAAGCTGCAACAAATAATCAGACAATTGCAGTCCCCATTGATAATCGCCATCTTCAAAGGCACTATTTAAATGCGCCAATACTTTTTCTTCTCCACCGGCCATTTTTACAATGTGCGCTGCCTCATTAACTAATTCTAATGGATAAAGGTGGGTAGGATTACCATCGAACCATCCCACATAAAACGCAAAAATAGACCGAACTCCCCAAGCTACTGAACCATAAAACTCTTGTAAGTTATCTTGCTCGCGCAAATCAGCCGGTAGTTTTACACTCTCTACGGCTTGTTGTACGGTATAACCTTTATTCATGCAAGCAATAGTTTGCTCGTAAACACTTAAAATAGCAGATGCATAGTTTGTAAGATTCTGATGAACATTCGCAGCTCCAGTTAATGGGCGGGTATGTCCTGGAACTAGGTGTTCAACAGGGAAAGTACTCATGGTTTTTACAACTTCGCCCCAAGATTTAACATCTCTATAGCGCGAACCTCTAATGGCATATAAGTTTGGAAATGCTTTGTAATAATTATCACCAGTAAATAATGCCTTTAAACTTGGTGTCCAAACAAATAAATGATCGTTTGTTTCAGCATTTACAGCATATAACTCTAGGTCAATTCCTGCAATAGTAATAACTAGTGAATCGCTAAAAGTTCTATTCGGAGCTATGTAACCCTTCCCTACTCTATCTGTTGGTGTTCTACCCGCTGTTACTCCCCTATTAATAATCTCACTATCGGGTAAGTTACGACCGAACTGACGTGCATTTCTTTTTGCTAAAATCTTTTCCACAGGGGAGTGCTCTTGCAATTCCTCTTTAAAACCCTCGCGGGCGATAATTTGTACAGCTTTATTTGCACCAACAAAAGCGGATGTACCTCCGGTATGATCTTGATGACCGTGGGTGTAAATTAAAGCTACAACGGGCTTATCACATATTTGCTTAAATGCTTCCTCAACTTTCTCTGCAGCGCCTAACGATCTTAAAGCATCAATAATTATAACACCATCATCACCTATAATCATGGCAGAATTTGAACCGTCATATCCCACCGCAACATACACCTGCTCATTCATTTTAATAATCTCAGGTCTAAATTCAGCAGTTTGATTTTTAAGCTTTGTGAGATTTGGGTGTTCTACCTCCTCTTTTTGAGAAGTTTGCTGGCTGCACGAACCAAGCCATAAAGCTCCCACAAGAATGGTTAGTATAATTTTATATTTAATCATATTATCAATTTTAATATTATTTGATCTATCCCTACTCGAATTACACTCTGCCATAACACATTATGCTTCGTAATATCAATCGCTTAAACACAAATATAAAGCATCGTTTTTTACTGAGAGAATTAAAACGTAGAAATAGCAACACTTTAACAGCCAAAAAATAGTTCTCTGGCAATTTTTGGCATAGTGTTTGAATAAACTAAAAACGAAGAGCAAGAGAGTTTTTCATAGATTAGGTTAGGGTTTAGGTTATAAATTGGAAGGTTGCAAAGCCTTCCAATTTTTTAGAAGCACCCACATTAAACAGACATAAGAAGTTTTTTTTCATAGATTAGGGTTTAGGTTAAAAGAAAGGGATTCAACAACGGTTGATATCCCTTTTTTTATGCGCTAAATGATACGCAAAATCAAGTCGCAACACCAATAACCAACCCTCTACAAAGGAGTTACGTCTCGTTTCAATATTAGTTCTGGGCTAAGTTTATATTACAGTCTCAGTATATACTTTGAAGAATTATCATGAAGTAATCATAATTAAGTTGAAAAATATTTGAAGCACCACCCATATTGGCATAAATTACCACTCTTTTGTATATATCAAAACATTATCTTTGCTACCCCCTCATACATAGCCTAAACCTTGAGTATATTGTTATATATTATTGTGTAGGATATTTTGAGCCTAAAAAAATCACTTAATAATTAATATACCCTTGCATGAAATTTACGCAAAAACTCACTAGTGTTTTACTGTCCCTTTTTTTAACCTGCTCTTCAATAATTGCACAAGAATACAGAGTTAATTTTAACGTAGTAACAGAGAATATTTATCCTGAAGAAGTTACTATAATCAATACCACAACTGGTGCCACATACGATGTTAATGGTAACGATCTGATATATTTTGTTGCAGATAATGCTACAAATATTGATAAGGATGCATTTACAGAATCTCCACTAAAAGTTTACCCTAACCCAATGGTAGGTAACACTAACATTGAATTTAGTACTTCTGTTAAAGCAAAAACTATGGTATCTATTTACGATTTACAAGGTAGAGTTGTAGCTAATGCCCTTAACAACCTGGATAAAGGAACGCACAAGTATACTCTATCAGGATTAAGTCAGGGACTCTACTTTGTACGTGTAACATCATCACAATTAAATGCTACTGTAAAACTTGTTTCAAAAAACATGGGTAGTGGTAATCCAAGTTTAGTTTATGCATCTAATACTACCGAACAATGGCAAGTTAGCAATGATGTTAATAAGCAACCAAAACTTAAATCAGAACCAGAAGAAAACAGAATTGAGGTAGCATATAATTTAGATGAGACATTTACATTTGAGGCCAAACAAAATAATGTATACGCTACCGTTAGTAATGTAATTATTGATTCTCATAAAAAGGTTTCCTTTAATTTTCATTATCAAGATCAACAATATTGGACTTCACTTGCCGATTGTGAAACAGGCTTGATAGGTGTATATAAAAAGTTGAGAGATCTAAGCTGTACCAGTCTTATACAAAATACTTTGAGGAGTGATTTAGCATACCCTGGTATAGGGCGCCCTGCTCCAACAAATGCTAGTAATGCAGAAATATATAATCAATTGTTTACAAATGCGTCAGATGCACCTAATCGACAATGGATAAATCATTATTTGGCAATATTTAAAGCCAACAGGGTAATCGAAGGTTTACTGAATATTGAAGCATTATTAAATACCCCAGAGGATAAGGATAAATGGAACTTACTAATGGGAGAAGCACGATTTTATAGAGGCTTATTTTACTTTTGGCTACACTCTAACTTCAATAAAGGAAGTGTTTATTTATTCGAAGATGCTCCTAAAGCGCCAGACGAATATGCTGTTGAGTTACAAGGTGAAGCTAAAATAAGAGCCTTTTTTATTGCTGATTTGGAATATGCTTATAACAACTTAGGTACTACTGCAAAACTTAAGGAAGCAGAGACTGAAGAAGATGATCAGTTTGCATCACGCCCTGTAAAAGCAACTGCGGCAACAGTACTGGGTAAATACTATTTGTATCAAGAAGATTTTATAACTGCTATATCTTATTTAGAAACGATTATTAATAATGACGCATATACCTTGGCCAATGTAGATGAAAATATGACTACAAAGGGTGAGCTTAATAGCGAATCGTTATTAGAGATTGTATGCACTTTCGACAATCATAGCACATATAATCATATAGCTAAGTACATTTCAGCTCATGGAGGGTATAAATCATTAATACCAAGTTGCTGGTTAATTATGGCTTATAAAAATGATAAACTAGATGCAACTGATGCTCGAAATAAATTTTACTATACTGATGAGAATGGAATTCAACAAAGTATTACACGCCCATATTCTTTAAGAGCATCGCACTCTATTGCTCTGCCCGATGATTCATTAGTTTATTATGGTAGTAAACCTGCAATAAATACAAATTATCAATATAGCCAGGGGGTAGCTTATTATAGAAAGTTAACCAATTGGGATATAACAACAACGGAGAACTCAATTGTAGAAGGTTCTGATTTACCAAACTATCGTTTATTTAATCTCACTGATGTTTACTTAATGTATGCAGAGTGCTTAGCAAAAACAGGTAAGGTAAATGAATCTCTACTGTATGTTAATAGAGTAAGGCATAGGTCCGCATTGGAGTTATTAGGTTCAACTGCGGAGTTCACCAATTCAACATACGATAATCAGGATTATACCGGAACTGATGTGATTAACCAATTGATGTATATTGAGCGCCCATTGGAACTATGCTTAACGGGTTACAACGAGCGCCAAATTGATATGCGTCGCTGGGGAATTGCCACTCAGCGTTTTTTCGACTTATCACAGTTGGTTTATCATGGAACACATTACCATTACACAAAACCTGATGGAAGTATGGGTACCAGGTGGGGAAGTATTTTACAAAAAGGAGAAGCCCCAGATAACTACGGCTCTCCATTTATAGATTTTGAACAAGCTGCAATTAATTATTCAGATAATACTAAAGGTTGGTGGCCAATGCCAATAGCAGAATTTGAGAACGCTAATACTGTAAAGGAAATATTTGATCAAATAGTACCTGAAACAGCATTATATGTCATAAACAGTGAGACAGGGCACGATGAATTAGTTTATGAACAAAGTGGTATAGTTGATTGGGATTACTGGGATCATCCTCAGGTATTAGAAACACAAACTATAGAGTTAAATACAGGTGAGAGTATAAAACTCGTAGACAATTCTACTATTGGTAAACCAGATTCGCGTAATTGGGATATTGTTGAGCTTTCATATCGCAATAGTGTTTTAATTGAAGAGGCTAATGAAGCTACAATATATACATTTAATAATGAAGGTACTTATCTCGTATCATTAGGTTCATTACGTTTAAATAATGGACCATATGCTTATAAATCAGCAAACCAGAAACTATTAATTAGGGTATCAGATGCAACAAAAGAGGATATAAAACCCTTGGTTAAAGTTTATAGAGTTTCAGGTGACACCGAAACTCTTGAATTAGAAGTATCTAGTGATGATGTTATTGACGATTCAGAAAATTGGCCAATATTAGAATTAAAGTTTGACGAAAAACTAAAAATTGTTGATGCAACCACGGTAGGAGAACCAAACGAAAGAAATTGGTATGTTGATAGTGAACTTGTAACTACAGGTCATAGCCAATCCCAAGAAATTATTTATATACCTAAAAAATTGGTAAATGATCCATTTATGATAGGAAGACTGATTTCTGAAAGAAATACATTTAACCCTAATGGTAAAATATATGCTTCTGTTGAGGTACCACTAAAAGTTAAAGTTATACCAACAACAAAACCATTTACAATGATATCTGCTCACAGAGAGAATTTGAATAAGATTCAAATTTATTTATCTTCCTCTGCTCAGGATATTGTAGGCGATATTTCTTCATCATTTGCTGTATCTATAAATAATGCGGATGCTGGTGTTAGTAATAAGAATATAGCGGTTTCTGAACTTGATTTTTACAACGACATGAGTTTTATTTTAGAATTAACTTTAGCAGAGCCAATTTATACCAATGATGATATTATATTATCTTACACTGGTTCAAGTTTAATTTCGCTTGATGAAAGAACATTAGAAACATTTACAGAGGTTTCGGTAAAAAATGAAGTAATTGACTTGTGTGAAGATCAAAATATTTATGGTTTTGAGAGTGGAATAATTTATACATATAGCTATGAAGGTGATGATGCATGGAACTATTCTTGGAATCATATAAATGCTAGTAATCCTCCTAGTGATGGCACTATAGCTGTTTCTACAACTAATACTAGTGAAGGTACATTTGCAATGCGATTAGCTTCAACAGGGGCAGTTATGGGAAAATGGTGTTGGGTTGAAACACCGCGAAATATAAAGTTGGTTGAGGGTAAAAGTTATCAGTTTGATTTTGATTATTATGTTCCTTCTGAAGAAACAGTTGCCGTGCCCAGTTTATGGTATAGTGTTGCGCCTTGGGGAAGTCCTGCACAAGAAGAAATTTTGTTAGAAACTAAAGATAATTGGGTAACTAATAGTGTTAAATTTGTTTGGAATAAAACAACTGATAATTTTGGATATATCATGTTAAGATTTGGCAACGGTGGTAATTCTACAAATGAGGCTGTTGCTTACTTTGACAATTTTAGTCTAAAAATACTTGAAGAGCGTCCAATGCCTTGATTATTTTAAATTAAAAATTTAAAAATCGCCCAATTAAAAACCATCAATTGGCGGTTAAAAGAAAGGGATTCACCAACGGTTGATATCCCTTTTTTTATGTGCAAAATATTACAAAAAAAGCACCAGAAATAAATCCTGATGCTAACGTAAAAACAAAAACTAAATTAAATTTTTTTTTAATAATCAACTATTTTAATACATATAACTCATCCTAAACCTTAGGCGCTATAGTGTGTTGCTATTTTGGTTAACTGTCCTACAATTTTTAGTGAGTCTTTCATCGATAATTTTGAACCATCCATATGTTCCCACCTTTTTAGTGGCTGCTCACAAATTAAATCTTTCACCCTTTCTTTACCATAAAAACTTTTCATTCGCATAAAAATCTCAACATCAAATAGCCATTGGGTAACAAATCTTTTATTAAACATATTTTGAGCTATCTCCTTGGTCATAATTTTAGCGCCACATTGAGTATCCTTAAACCCCATTCCTAATATGTTTTGAATGATCGTATTTATGCTTAAACTGATAATCTTACGCGATGATTCTTTAGCAATAGTTGCTCCCATTCTATCAATCCTAGACCCACTTACTATTTGATAATTAGAATGCTCGATGGTATAAGCTAAATCTTTAAAATCTTCAAAATTAGTAGATAAATCGGCATCTAAAAATCCAATAAAGTCGAGCTGCGAGTTTTTACTCAAGTGCAATACACCTTGACGAACAGCCTCTGCTTTGCCTCCATTTTCTTCTAGATCTAATACACTAATTGTATTTAAATTATTGTCTCTTAATTCCTCAATAACCCCTAATGTATGGTCAGTACTACCATCATTTACAAAACATAAATGATAACCTGGATTACGGCGAACAAAGTTTTCAAAAGCTTCACTATCTAGGCGATCTGCCTCATTGTAACAGGGTACAATTACCCCCACACAATGTTTATGAATTATAGTAGACTGCTTTGTTTTTATATTCACAGAATTTGGGTGTCCCTCGTTGTTGAAAATTCTTTTAACTCGCGCTCCTATTTCTTTTAAACTTACAGGTTTCTTCATGTAATCATTAATACCAAGGTTAAATGCTTCCGTAATGGTATTTTCATCCATATTACCCGATAAAACTAAAATTGGCGTGTCAGACTTCTTTTTATTACGAATGTACTTTACCACTTCTAGTCCTGAAAGACCTTCCATGTTAATATCCACTATTACCAAATCAGGATTATACTTATCAAAATTTGCTATCCCATGCATACCTGATATAGCCCTAATTACTTCGTAACCTAATTGTCTAAACCTCTTACTAATTGACATTAGAATCAAATTCTGATCATCTATGGCTAAAATTTTCATGACTCAAAGTTTTTGTTTACATGTCAAAACTAGCACTTTGAGCTAGCCCTATAAGAGCTGCATAGACGAATGGTACTATTGTATCGATAGATATAATATATTAGCAGTTAATTCATCTTGGTAATATATTTAAATATGAAAATTTCTTTTTTAAAGGAGTTAAAACAGAATGGTATCCATTTATAAGGAAATTTAGTTTCCAAGGCAAAATAATAAAGCATCCCTGTTTTAGGGATGCTTTATTATTTTTTAAACTTGTTAAAAATGCGTCTACTTGAATTATTAGGATCTATAATGAGTAGCAATTTTTGCTAGTTGCCCAACTATTTTTATGGAGTCTTTCATTGATAATTTTGAACCATCCATATGCTCCCATCTTTTTAGAGGCTGCTCGCATATCATTTTTTTGGCTCTATCTGCACCATAAAATAATTTCATCCTCATAAATATCTCAACATCAAATAGCCAACGAGTAATAAAAACTGTTTTAAACATATTTGTAGCTACCTCTCTATCCATTACTTTTGCTCCACATTGGGTATCCTTAAATTTCATACCTAAAATAGCTTGAATAATTGCATTGATTGTTAAACTGATTAAAGCCCGAGAAGACTCTTTAGATATGTTTGCTCCCATTCTATCAATTCTGGAGCCACTCACAATTTTATAATTAGAGTGCTGTATGGTATCTACTAAATCTTTAAAATCCTCAAAATTAGTTGATAGATCAGCATCTAAAAAACCAAGATAATCTAATTCAAGATCTTTAGCTAAATGAAGTATACCCTGTCTAACTGCTTCAGCTTTCCCTCCATTTTTCGTTAAGTTTAGAACACTTATAATATCCTTATTCTTTCTTTGTAAATCTTCAAGAAGTTCCAAAGTATTATCTGTACTACCATCATTTACAAAACAAATATGATATCCAGTATTATACTTGCCAAAGTCAGCAAATTCCCCTCCTAATAACCGTTCTGCTTCATTATAACAAGGCACCACAACACCTATACAGTTTTTTTGTAACATAGTTACTTCATCAACCTCCAAATTGAGAGATGCTGGATGGGGTTGATTATTAAATATTCGCTTTACCCTAGCTGTTACCTCTCTTAAGCTAACGGGTTTCTTCATATAGTCATTAATCCCTAATTCAAAACCATCCATAATAATCTCTTCCTCTTGGTTTCCTGAGAGAACAAGTATTGGCACGTTAGACTCTTTTTCATTTCTAAGGTATTTTACCACCTCTAAACCTGACATACCCTCCATGTTAATATCTACAATAACCAAATTTGGATCTTCCTTTTCGAATAGTTTTATTCCCTCTGATCCTGATTGTGCTGTAAATACTTCATACCCCAATTGTGAAAATCTTTTTTGGATTGACATTAGAATGAGATTCTGGTCATCAATTGCTAATATTTTCATAAGTTAAAATTTTGATTAATGGATTATACGTTTTGTTATATGATAAGTAAGTGTTCCATGTATATGTGAGTTTATCTAACGTGCCTTTCGCTATCTAATTTATAATAAATCAATTAAGCAAACAACTTTTCTAAACATATTTGTAGTTCCTTATATTTTAATAAACAGCATATAAATCGTTAATTCCCTTATGAATACTAAGATTAATGCAAATAATTATATTAAATACTCTATATTTATATATGAAAGTGTAATTCGGATGCTTATAAAACTTTATTGAATACCTACTTAAAAAAAGTTACTAGTCAATGAATACAAAAAACTCTTTATTATATATTGCACTTATAACAGCATTGGCATTTCATGGGTCTACTTTATTTTTCACATTAGAAAGTACATATGATGCACTAATTCATTTGTTCTTTGCCGACCATTATGCAAATAGCTGGTTTGATCCTTGGGAATACAGATGGTATACAGGATTTACTGTGCAATCCTACCCACCACTAGTTCATCAGAGTATTGCTCTACTTTCTTATATTGCCGGACTAAAATTTGGATTATTTACCGTTGCTTTTTGTGGTATTATCTTATTCATTACAGGCATATATCGATTTGCTTTAATGTTAACTGGCAACTACAGTGTTGCTGGTTACACAGCTATATTAGCTTGTTTTTCAACAACCTTTATAGAAACGCTTCACCTTTTTGGGCAATTACCTAGCATCGTGGGTGTTTCTGTATTATTACATTCGCTACCTAAAATATATTTATGGATTAAGACTGGAAAAAGGGTAGAACTCGTTAAAGGGTTATCTTTAATTGCCTTAACAGTTACATCACATCATGTTACACCAATTTTTGGTATGGTATTCTTCATTTTTCCACTTATAGGTATGGCTGTTATGGACTTGGCTAGAGAGCAAGTAGACTCCTTTAAAGCAATACGCCTTCTCCACTTTTGGATCGCTTTTAAACAAGCATTTTGGCGCATTGTTGTATTTGGTGGTTGTTCTTTATTTTTAATTATATTTTGCATTCTTCCGTATTGGATTAATTCAAAAAAGAACCCCATAACGCAAGTTGCTATTCCACATGGGTCGCGTGATAATTTTATTGAAGTAGGATCTTCTGGCTTAGTATTTTTTCTAATTCCATGGGGAGTAATGCTTTTTATTATGCCCTATCTTTTTTACCGCTTCTTTAGTAAACGCTATGTTTTCTTCGGTTTGTCTTTAGCCCTATTAAGTCTGTTAGGTACTGGAGGTACAACACCTTTGCCAAGAATGATGTTAGGAGAAACTGCTTTCAATATACTTACATTAGACAGATTTACATTATGGGCTACCATTTTGGCCTTACCCATATTTGGAGAGCTTGTTTACCGATTAGCAGAAGGCGATTTAAAAGCATTTTTCACAAAATACTTTAGCTCAATTTACCACAGGCTTATTGGTGGATTTATGGCGGTAGGTTTATTGTTTATGGTGGTATTTACTGTAAGTCTAAGTTACTTTAGACCATCGCAACCCGAGAAGATTAATATGCTTCCCATTATAAACTTTCTGCATCAAGATCAACACTACCATTGGCGCTACCTAACTTTAGGGTTTGGAGATCAAATGGCCTGGTTGTCTGCACAAACATCAGCATTAACTGTGGATGGAAACTACCATTCTGCACGACGATTACCAGAATTAACAACAAGGGCAGTGGAACGACTTGAGAATTCAAAATTTAGAGGTATTGAAGGAATCGGTTCGTTGCAACAGTTTTTAGTTGTCCCTGAAAAGTATAATCTGAAATATATTTTTTCTAACGATAAGTTTTACGATCCATTACTTTACTTCTGTGGTTGGCAGCGATTAAGTAGATTAGAAAATGGCATTCAAGTATGGGAGAAGTTGGGGGTACCCCCATTATCCAAAATTCTACCAAAAGATGAATCATCAAAGTATATAAACCTGATGTGGGGAATTAATCCCATACTTACACTAATTCTTGCTTTTATAATAAGTATACTAAGACGTTGGTATTTACAAATAAATCCTAAGAAGAAAGGGTGTCCTGATTATTTAAAATTTACAACAAAGTATGAAAGGTTCCCAGGCAAACTAGCATATTTTAATCATGTTTGGGCTTTTATGGTTATCGTATGTTTGGCTTTTGGTATTCACTATTACTACATGAGAAATACTTCTCACGTTAGTCCTGAGAATATTGTAAACGCATATTACGATGCCCTTGATTTTAAAGAGTTTGAACGAGCCTTTAGTTATTTAGACCCCGACTCTGGAGAGGAAATGGATATGTATATGCAAAAAATTGCTGTTACTGATGGATTATTAAGCTCATACGCTAAGTTAGACTCAATAGGAACAACTATAATTGATGAAAAAGATAATAAGGCAATTATTAAGGTTGTTGCAAAATGGGTTACTCCTTTAGAAGTTATTCAAAGAACTTACCGGAGAGAAGTTGTAAAGCACAATGCAAAGTGGTACATAAAGCCTTTAAAATATGGAAACTACATACCTCCAAACCAATTTTACTCCGGCAATAAAAACGAATATTATAACCATGGCCGCAGACGCATTACAACCCAACAAACCAATCACGAGGATGCTCTAAAACAGCCAGTTATAGAAATTCTTTCAGCTAAATTAGTCCAGTTAGATAGTGTTTATGCAATTGTTGGTGAAATTCAAAATGTAGATAATGTTCCTGCCGATGTAAACATTAAGGTTTCCCTTTATAATCAAAACGATCAAAAACTTGCTTCGTACAATTCAAAATATATGATTAAGCATAAACTAATGCCCAAAGAAACAAGCGTATTTAGAGTAGATTTTGAGGGCATAGCTTGGTCGGGAAATTCAGATACTAAACCCACAGTTTTTAATCCCGACGAGTTTACCAGTGTCGACTGGCTGGATAAACCACAAAAATTTAACATCCAATGCGAAGGAAATATTGCCATAACCGATTTATATAAAAGTTTAAATTTACAAGGGATCCAATTTATTGATAGCGTATACTATGGCTCTGTTTTTAACAGCGGACTTCAGGAAACAACTGTTCCCCAAGTAATCGTATCTTACTATAATACAGGGAAAGAACTAATTTGGATTGACAATATATTCATTACTGAAAGTGCACGAATTCATCGTCCACAAACTTTTAAATACAAACCAGTAGACTTATCTAATTTACAGATAATTAGTAGCGATATTAGTAATTGTTTTGTGAATGGTTTATCTAACAAAACAATTGGTAAGATATTATTTCCCTACAGAAATAACGACAATAAAGAGAATCAGTTATTATCTTATAAAAATGATAAATCGGCATATTTAAAATTTGAGACTAATAGTTACATAGGGAATCCTAGGTAAAATAAAAACATGTGTTTTTATGATAAAATGGAATACTAAAATTATATATTTTGCGTGCTTAATAATATTAATAGCTTGTACCAAAGCTAACAAGGTTGAGAGTAGTGCAATCTCATATGTAAGCTACCTAGATACAATTACAGATATTTATGCGGGCAAGCCTGTTGACCTGCGTTTTAGTTATAAAGGAGATAGTGCACTACATTTAATTATAAGTAATTCCTATGTTCAAACTATTCAAAAACCTTTAATAAAAGAGGACACACTAATTTTCAACGTGGATGATCGTATAATCAAAAAAGCAGGATTATGCGAATGGCAACTTGTACATAATGGTATTAGTTTAGAATCTGGTATAATTAACATATTACCTCTAAACCAATCACATAACAATCTAGAAAGTTACCTTGGACCTCGCAGTATTGTAGCTGGAGGTCATGATTTTTCGATGTTAGTTGTTGTGCCAACTGATATCTATGATAACCCATTAATAAATGGCAGTTCAATAATTGTAAGTGAACAATTTAAAAACAAAAGAAATAAGATAGCACTCAAAACAAATGATTTCTTGGTCCATCATAATATTTTTTCTACAAAACAGACAGGTCCTTTTTATATAGCTGCAGCAACAACAAATGGTGAGAGTAAGGAAATGGAAAGCAGCGTTACACCTGCCATACCAGACAACTTTAATATCTACAGCAAGTGTAATCATAATTATGCAGATGGCAATCAATTAATGGAAATATACACCAGTCAGATTAAAGACATTTATAACAATATAATTAGCGATGGAACCATTATAAACTTTACTATTCATTCAAATAAAGATCAATTCTTTTCTGCCAGTGGAACCACTATTAATGGGAAAGCAAATGTTAAATTCTTGCATCCATCCGAAGCTCAATATTGGAAAATAAAAGCTTATGTAGATGGAGCTTCAAGCAGTAACACTATTAAGGTAAATTTTAAACAATCTACCTTGAATTACCAATTATCTTATGATACTACTCAGAGAATTCTAAAAATACACTCTATCTTAAGTTATATGGGTCAGAAACTACCTGATGGTAACATAGTGGAATGCAGAATAATAAATAAACAAGGTAATGTAACCTACGAAACAGAAGTTGATACCCAAGGTGGCACAGCTTTTATTGATCTTTCTACTCATTTCTTTGATGCAGATGTTTATGTTGCTGAAATAATTCTAATGGGAATTAAAAAAACTATTCAAATAGAAATTTATGATGATGTCTATTAATAAAAACCTTTACAGAGTACTTGTTATTATTTCTTTTTTACTAGTCAATGGAATCATAATTTTTGGGATTAGTTCTGCAATAGCATATATGAATACAGGAGCTGATCGCTCTAAAATATTAAATATAGCAACGCCGCAACAATTAAGCAATTCAATAAAGATCAATTGGGAAACGGCCAACTGTATAGGGCGGACAATAGAAAAACAAACTATCTTAAATATTGAAAAGGATTATCTTCAAGCTTGGCAATTAAAACACAATGCACTCAGAGATAATAATTTATACGGCATAAAAAACTACTATACAGATAGTGCATACCAAAATATTAAAAGGACTATACTTTCTAATAAAAAAAAGAAAGTTGAAGTTCAATCAGCTGCTTTAACTCATAATATCGATGTGAAGTTTTATAGTGCAGATGGACATATAGTAATATTAGAAGATAAAAATATTGAGTTAGCCTCTCATTATATTAATAATGGCAACACCATTGCTACAACACAAAATATTTGTGATTATAGAGCAATGCTACTTTTTGAGGATGGTTATTGGAGAATAAGACATTTAAAACTTGAGAAAATTAATAAGCGTGACGAATTACCTACCCTAACTAATGATAGTGTGCTATTAAAGCAAATAGCAGAAATTAAAGGTCTTAATTATTATCCACAATCTGCACCTTGGAAAATGTTTGGAGAAGAATTTGATCCAAAAATAATAGCTGAAGATTTTGCTTTACTAAAAACTATGGGATTAAATACTGTACGAATATTTGTTCAGTACGAAGAGTTTGGTAAAGAAAATGTTGATCAAGAAAAAATTAAGAAATTAAAAAAAACACTCACTTTAGCGGATAATAATGAACTAAAGGTGATTGTTACTTTATTCGATTTTTACGGGAATTATGATGTCAAAGATATAGCTCCAACACTAAAACATGCACATTCTATAATTAATAGTATAAAAGAAGAACCTGCCCTATTTGCATGGGATATAAAAAATGAACCTGATTTAGACTTCGAAACAAGAGGAAGAGCTAATGTTATTTTGTGGCTAAACGAAATGATTAGAAATATGCAAATTTGGGATACAAACCATCCTATTACAATAGGATGGTCAAATACAGAATCTGCTGAATTATTAGCCTCACATCTACACTTTGTGTCTTTTCATGATTATCTCGACCCACAAACTTTTAACGAAAGAGTAGCTAAACTAAGTAATAGTATAAACAACAAAGCTATCATGCTACAAGAGTATGGGTATAGTTCGTATTCAGGTATTTGGAATGCCTTTTCTAGTTCTCAACAAAAACAAAGAGAATATTACAATCTAATGCAAAAACAAATTGATAAATTAAACCTTGGTTTTGTTTTTTGGACTCTTTACGATTTTAATCACATACCCAATAGTGTAGTTGGTTATAAACCATGGCACAAAAGCAAACAAAGCAGTTTTGGTATTATTGATAAGAATGGTAATAGAAAAGAAGCTTTCCCTTTATTTGATGGTCAATAAAAACCTTACCCATCAAACAAAGGGCCAATAAAATAACAATTAGTTAAATCTATGCAGTTTGTGATTTAACTTTCCCTACACGATTACTTTTATCTTTTAATGCAAGAAGTTTATTAAATTCTTCTACATATATTTCTGCAATTCTAGACATTGGTATGGAACAGGCAGCTTCATAATTGGCTACGCCAAGGTCTATTCTATATTGATCATTTACAAGTACCTTTTCAATTGCCTCCGACATTGAATCAACATCCTCAGGAATAAAAAACTCACCCTGATACCCTTCTTCTTTAACTAAAATACTCAAGTCTCCTAAATCTGGCATAGCAACAGCCTTTCCATAACTCCCTGCTTGATGCAAAACACCAGAACTTCCGGTGGTAGAGGTATAAGGAAAAACGGCTATCGCGGCTTCACTAAAAATGACAGGTACATCTTCTTCAGCAACATAGCCAGTAAAACGAATTTTTTCAATATCACTATATTTTTTAGCAACACCATCTAAATAACCAGGAGTATTTGGACTATCAGTTCCGGCAATAACAATTTCAATATCCTCGGAGGTACGTTGGCGTACTTTCTCAACAGCCTCTATCATAGCTTCTACTTTCTTATAAGTTCCAAATTTACCAAATGACATTACTTGTTTAGGCCCGTTTGGAAGGTCATAACTAGGTTCGGGAGGCGTTTCGAAGGAGCCATGTGGTACTAACTTTACTTTTTTTGTTTTATATTTCTCACTCAATACAGTTACGTATTTACTAATGGTTACAGCTACAATATCTGAACTTAAAATAAATCGCGTAAGCATATTCCCTACCCCTCTATAAAGTCTCTTAAGTATTGGATTTTTAGTAAATCCAGCACTTTCTAAATCCACCTGTTCAAGAATATTATGCAACAGAGAAATAGTTGGTATTCCTTTAATTTTATTAACAAGAGGTAGCATTAAGCCCAAGGCTGCAGGTATTTTTTTATCACCAAATTTTAAAAACTGTAGGTTAATAAAAACACAATCAGCCTTAGATTCTTTTATTGCCTTAGAAATACTAAAAAGATTATTATAACTATTGAATTCCCAACATTCCTTAATGGTTATTTTACACCCATCAGAAGAATGCACATTAACTTTTTCGTCTTGAGTTTTATCACATAATAAGATAATCTCGGTAATACCTTTTTGCATTTTAAAGTGCTGTAACAAATGATACCCATATTCATTTAAAGTAACCTTACTTGGTGGATAAGCTGTAACAATTCCTAATTTCATAGCTGTCAGTTTTACGTTGATACTTAATCTTTTATTATTAAATACTATGAGTACCTAAATGGCTACTCGTTATAAGATTATATTCGTCCTTTCTATTTGGTTTATCTTAAACCTTTAGATTTTGATCCATTTATAGTCAATAAAAAAAAAGCCAATTGTGCAAATAAAAGAATAGCCATGGCTATAATTTGCACATGTACAACTTCATATAAAGTATTATGAAAAAACACCACTAAAAAAACTTGTAACAAACCAAACAAACCAGACAGAACAACTGGTAAATATTGATCGAGTGATAAAAAGTAATAGGCAAAAATATTAGCCAAAGCAAATAAGGAAGTAGCTACTGCATATTGCCAAAGTAGCGGAGCCATGCTTAGATATGCAGAACCAAACATAAGAGTAATAATAAGGTTTGGGGCAAAATAACAAGTACATACAATAACAAAAGATAGTACTGCTATCATTGACATGTACTTAAAAAGTAATGGTTTTGTTTTTTCATTATTTTTATTTTTTTGAACAACTTTAGGGAGTAGTAACATTACAAACATCCAAGCCACGAAATATACAACTCTCCCTATTAAGGCCAAAGCAGAATAAAGTCCAGCCTCCGTGTCATTAAAATAATGCTTAACGAGTAACACATCACTATTATTAATAATGATCTGGCTAAGTTCATACCCCGCAGTTACCATCATAAACCTATATATAGGTCTAGTATTTATATTCCTAATCTCTGACTTAGTAACACTTTTATAATTTTTTAGCTTTGATGGGTACAAACCAAATACAAATGATAGAAGAATACCTATAGCAACGATTACTGATGATTCTATACCCGTTAAATAAAGGAAAGAAAGAGTGATAACAAGCCTACTCAGCATTTCTGATTGATACGAAATAGATAGTTTCTTAAATGCCTGTTTTCCTTGATAGGTACCCCTTATTACACTCATTATGAAATATAATGGCACACCAATACCAAGCAATATAAATACTAATTTGGTTTGGGTATGAAATGTTGTTTGAAGCAGGGAAGAGAATATAATTAATAAAACACCAATAATAATACCGGCTATTGAAGATACTACAATTAAAAAATGACGTTGTGCAATCCAATTCTTATTTTCCTGTTCTACGGCAAATCGAGCAGTTGTTAACTGAAAGGTCATACCTAAAAAGGAAAGAATTAATAACAAGGTAATCTGTAAGGCAGCGTTCGCAAATTCAGCAGGACCTAATATCCTACCTAGCAATAGATTATAGAGATAATTACCTCCATTAACAAGTATTACACTTGCCATAAATATTTGTTCCTCACTAATCCTTTTTAAACTTAGCTGTATCATATTGGGCATTAGGCGTTAAACTTATTTTAAATTACACAAAAACACGAACATAAAAAAATAAATATGCTGATATGTAAAAAAAATATTGCCATATGTATTTGGTTGTTAACTAGCTTAATGTAACTTTAATTGAGCCAATTATTCTTTAATCATCATAATTTAGAAGAACATGAATATGATAGTCAAAATTCTAGCCTTAAGTTTTCTTTGTTGCATTTCAGTTCTAAGCAGAGCTCAGCTTAACATGAAAGAAGGATTTGATTATCTAGAAAAAGGGTCTTTTGCAAAAGCGGAGTCATATTTTGCCGAGGTTCTCAATAATTACCCTAACAATAAAACAGCCCAACTCTGTTACGGAAGAGCTGTTGGTTTAAATGGAGATCCTGAAAAAGCAATTAGCCTATTTCAAGATTTATTATTGATCTACCCAAAAGATTTAGAAATAACTCTAAATTATTACGAATCCTACTTATGGGCAAAAAAATTTGAAGAGGCCTTACCTCTGTATAAAAAATTAGTAAGTGACTACCCAAGCAACTTCACTGCGAATCTAGGCTACGCAAATACACTGAGTAATTTAAAAGAATATGAAGCCGCACTTTTGTGGATTAATAAGGCATTAGAATTAAAACCTCAAAATGCGAATGCAAAGGTATCACGCAAGTATATTAAGTTAGGATATGCCAATGCGTATAGCACACAAAAACAATATGCAAAGGCTGAAGAAATGTTACTATCAATATTCGATGATTTCCCAGACGATAAAGATATACTCTTAAATTTAGCTAACCTGTATTTAGTTTCTTCTAATAAAGATAAAGCGATTGATGTATACGGTAAAATGGCAATCTCAAAAATTGATTCTATTAAATCACTTGCAGGAATAAGCTTAGTGTACCACATTGCTGAAAAAGATAAAATAGCATTAAGCTATGCTACCAAAGCCAAAACAAAAAGCTTAAGTATTAATGATTCTATTTCAAATATACTGGCTAATGAAAGGTTTACCCAAGCTTTAATTTGGAATAGAAAATTTAAACTGGCCGAAACCCAATTGGATAGTCTATCATATGAACACAAAAATAAGAAATGGTATTTAGCGCTTGTGGCCACATTAGGCATGTACAAAAGTGAGTATGATAAAAGCATTGATGCTTATAATAAAATATTAGATATTGATAGTGCATCATTTGATGGTAACTTAGGAAAAGCGAATGCCCACTTTGCATCGAGCCAAATAAACAAAGCCTATAAATCGGCTTTCACTACTTTAAAATATTACGACCAACAAAAAGATGCTTTGGCATTTATAGCCAAATTAAATAAGCAATATAGCCCCTACGTGCACGAACAATTGGCATTTACATTCGATAATGGAGATAATAGTGCATTATGGAGCAACACTAGCCTTTACATTCCAATTAATGAGAAACTAACAACTTTTGCATGGTATAAATACCGTAAAACTCAAAATAGAAGTACCCTTTATAATGCAGAATCTAATACTATTGGGGCAGGAGCTTCGTATGTAATAAACAGTAAAATAAAACTTAATGGTCAAATTGGTATAAATAAAGCAAATGCTGATTCGTTAGATTACATGCAACCAACCATTGAATTAACAATGGCTATTAAACCTTTTCCCTTGCATGATTTATCGATTGGGTATAAAAGGGAAATGCAAAATTTCAATGCTGAACTAATTGCTCAAGAAATTGTAATGCAACACCTCAGTATGACCTATAATCTAGGTACAAATATAAACCTAGGTTGGTATACGCAAATGATGTATACTATACAAACTGATCAAAATAGTAGAAATCTATTATTCACCTCGGTTTATTATAACCTACTGAGAAAACCATTACTTAAGACAGGTATTAATTATCAGTATATGAGTTTTAAAGACCAGCTACCAGCCGTATATTTTAGTCCGGAACAATACCATGCCTTAGAGTGGTTTGTTGATTCTCGAGGAAAATTATTTAAAAACACCAGCTATATAAGTAATTTTGCCCTAGGACAACAAAAAGTTGAAGATGATGACCTGAGCACCTTATTTAGAGCTGAGGTAGGCTTAACTCAAGAAATAAGCTCGCGATTATCAGTAAATATATATGGGCTTTATAGCAATGTTGCGTCGGCAACTGCAGCTGGATTTGAATATGTTGAGTTTGGTTTAAAAATAAAATGGCAACTTACTAAGCTGCCATTATTTTATAACAAATTAGATAAACAATAATATTACAGAAGATTTAACCTACGCATAATTTCTGGTCTGTTTGCCCTACTTATTGGTATCACAGATTTTTCAATTAGTATACTATTATCTTCAATATCTACAATTTTAGAAAAATTGATAATATACGATCTATGCACTTGTTGAAATAACTGTTCAGGTAATTTTTCTTTTATTTTCTTTAAGGTAGAGTGAACGCGATAAAGCTCTGTATTTGTTTTAACTTCAATATAATCCCCTTTAGCTTCAACGAATAAAATATCACGATATTTTATTTTGATTAAGCGTCTGTCAATATTTATAAATAACTCGTCTCCTACTTCAGACTCATCACTATTATTTACTGGAGAAGTAACTGTCGTTGTCAAAGAACTTTTGGCTTTTTCAATCTTTTTTATAGTTTTTTCAAAGCGATCAATTGTAACTGGCTTAACAAGGTAATCAATTACAATTTCGTACTCATAAGCATCTGAAGCAAAAGATTTATCCGATGTTGTTAAAACTATATAAGGATCGTACCTTAATGTTTGTAAAAAATCAAATCCTGTAAAACCAGGCATGTGAATATCTAGAAAAATAATATCAACAGTTTCCTTATTTAAGAATTTAATTGCATCAATAGCGTTTGAAAATTCTTCTATAACATCTAAATTAGGAAACTTGCTACAATGTTTACTTATAACCAATCGAGCTAATGATTCGTCATCAATAATTATACAATTCATTTATATGTCTTTAAGATAGGTTTCAATAGTATCTAAAGTAATAAAAAAATCTTGTACTAACGAAACGTTACCTACTTTCAAATATTCTTCATGTGTAATGGCTACATTATATCCTTCTAATAAGCCTAAAATATTAATCTTATTTTTTAGTTTATGAACTACTAAACCTGCCTCTAAGAGTTCTTCTTTTTTTAGGTGTGCTAGGTATTCATCTCTTTCTTGTGGAAACTCAGATTTTAAAACACTTATAAAATGTTTTTCAAATTCCTTATCTCCATCTGCTAATTCTTCTAAGTACAATAAATTAGGTTGTTCCATGGCTTATTTATTTTTGGCTAATGTAAAATAAAACTCAGTTCCTTTGCCTTTAGCCGAGTCTAGGCAAATTTCACCGTTATAAATTTCAATAATCTTTTTAACAATTGATAAACCAATACCAGTTGATCCTTCTTTATTTCCAATAGTCTGAAATATATCAAAAATCTTTTCATGATATTCTGGTGGGATACCAGTGCCGTTATCTTTAATCCTAAAGGTCCAACAATCTCCACTATCCCTACTCCCAATTTCTACAAGGCCTTCTTCACATTCAATATGAGCTACTGCGTTAGTTAATATATTTTGTAGCAACTGATGAATTTTTGTTTTATCAGCAATAATTGTTGGTAAAGTATTAACTATATTAATTTTAACATGCGGTGGTATATATATAATTTCTTCAATCTCCTTAACCACCTCGTTAACATCAACACTAGTATTTTTTGAGACATCATCCTGAATACTTGAATATTGTAATATCCCATTTATAAGGTTATCCATAGCCTCTAACTTATCTTCCATAAGGTTTAGGTTTTGGATTCCAGCATCATCAAGCACATCTCCGTAATCTTCCTTCATCCAAGTTAAAAGGGCATTTAAACTACGTAAAGGAGATTTTAAATCATGTGATACAATATGAGCATACTCTTTTAAAGCAACATTACTCGATTCTAGTTGATTGAGTAATTGTTCCTTTTGAAGCTCAAGTTGTTTTTGTTCTGTTACATCTAAATGAATACCTATGGTTCCTACAACTTTTCCTGTCTCATCATATCTCGGAGCACCACTAATGAGCCAATAACGCCATTCCCCATCTTTATTTTTCACCTGTACTTCGTATGAATCAGAATGATGTTTCAGTCGTTCTTTGCTTTTACTTAAGAGAAGTTCTTTATTTTTTACCGATAATATATCCGCTCCTTTTTCACCTAGTAGTTCTGCCTCTGAATAGCCACTCATTTGGCAAAAACTTTGATTAGCCAAAAGTATAATATCATCATTATTAACCTCAATAAGGCCTAAATTCATATTGGCTATAATACTACTATATTTCTCTTTTTGAATTTCGAGATTACGTCGGTAATTATTTCTTACCGTTACATCATTAAAAATCCATAAATGCCCAGTATATAATCCATTACTATAAATAGGTATATAATCTATTTCAATAATCTGGCCCCCATGCAATTCTATAATTTTACCAAGTACTGTTTTTTTCTCCTTAAGTAAAGTTTGAGTAAGTTTTTTAAATGAAGGTAAATCTACAATCCACGAATCCACTAGATCTGAAACAGAAGACACGTGTTTACCTAAGAGCTCGTCAGGTGATTTTCCTATACTGAATAACTTACAGAACATTTGATTACTAAGAACAATATTTTGCTTCTTATCCTCAAGTAATACCCCCAAATGTAAATTAGAAATAAGCGATGATAAACGACTCTCAGATTCTTTTAATAAATCAGCCGCTTCACGCTCTTTAGTGATATCTTCAACGATAGCCACTTGATATTCCATGATACCTATACTATCTCTTACCGCACTAACCGAAGTACGTGCCAAAAATTGGGATCCATCTTTCTTAGTATAACGCTTTATGAGAGTAAACTTATCAATATCACCTTCTTCCATTTTTTCCATTAAACGAAGGGATTCATCTATGTCTTCAGGTGAAGAAATTTCTTTCACAATCATTCCTTCAATTTCAGACTTCGAATAACCTAGGTAATTTTGAAAAGCTTGGTTTGATTTTATTATCTCACCTTTATCTGTTAAAACAATTCCAAGAGGTGAGTTTTCAACAATAATATCCAATTGTCGTTTTTGTACTGCAAGTAATTGTTTTACTTCTTCTTCTCTAGTAATATCTCGTAATATGCCTTGTGCTGCAATGGCTTTTTTGTGCTTATCGTAAATAACGCTAGCATTAAGCTGAACAAGTATCTCTGATTTATCATTGGCAATAATCTTTGTTTTGAAGTTTTTTATAGTCCCAACTTCATATAACTGTTCAAATGATTTTTTGGATTGTTCGAGATAATCTGGGTGTATAATACTCTTTAAATTAAAATCCTCATCTTTAAAATTATATCCTAATAACGATATGGCAGCCTGGTTCATCTTTATCACCTTGCCACCAGGATCCATAACAATGTATGGATCGATAATATTTATAAAGACCCCTTCTAATTCAGATGTTTTTTCAGACAATAGATTTTCAAGTCGCTCATTGGTTTCTCTCAGCTGCAATGTAAGGTCGTATAAATCTTTCGACTTCTCTTCTAAGATTCGTTCAGCCTGCTTTCTAGCTTTCTTTTGGCGCTCTATGCTTCGTTTTAATATATCTATCTCATTATTAGACATTCTGTTTCGCTTCAAATTTCACCTTAGTTCCATCTTCTTGCAATAATGTATAAGTGATTGATACATCTTTACCAAAGTGACGAAAAGCTTGTTCCATCAAACCATGAGCTAGTGCATATAAACCTCTACTGGATTCATATATTGTAATAATAGAAGTATCTGTTTTCTCCAATACATTAAACGTTGGCAATTCGGCATCGGGATATAGTTTTTTTACGTGCACATGAATATGATCTTCGATGGATTGTATCATATTAATAGGATCTGTATAACTTTTTATCACTTCAGGATGTGCTTGCCCTAAACTATTAAACAGAAACTTACCAAACTCATACAATAAATCATTAATTGATATTTTTACTTTATCGCTTAAGTTTGATATTAGAGTGAGCATTTCAGAAAATTCATAAGTGCCCACAGAAGTGTATATTCCTTCTGATTCTAAATTTGCTTCTTCAATAATCTGATCAACTACTTCAAGACCAAAAGTTTCCTCCACCATTTCGAGGAATTCTGTAAATACAATACCCTTCATAATTTGAATGTTTAAGATTAAGCTTGTAATTATTATAAAATGTAGCGCAAAGTGGATTGAATATCTAAATTAGAACCTTGATTTCATTGGCTTCAGCATATTTTTATTCTTTATCAGTTACTATCTGATAAAAAATAAACTTTGCCAATATAAATCAAATTACCAATCTCAAAACTTTCCTTAAGACCCTTAACTACACCTAAATATAATTATTAACATCGGCAACATGAAGAGACTTTGCTATTTTTATGGCTTAACTAATGAATTAATTTCCCAATACTTAAAGATCTTATCCAAATTTTCTTCATAATCTGCATAGCGTAGAGGTTTTACTACATAGCCTGCAATACCAATTTTGTAACACTCGAGTAAATCTATTCTATTCTCTGAGGTTGTTAAAACTATTGTGGGCAAATATTTTAAGACCTCATCAGCCTTTAAGATTTTCAGAAAATCAATACCACTCATACGCGGCATGTTTAAGTCAAGCAGTATAATATCGGGTTTAACCTGATAGGAATTAAGGTACTCTAAGGCCTCTTCGCCATTTTTAGCCTCAGCAATATTATGGTTACAATTTAACTTCTTCACAGCTCTGTGAAGCTTCATAGTCTCAATGGCATCGTCTTCTATAAATAAAATATTCATACGGCTTACATTATATAGTTTATAGTGTAACAAATATTCAAATATTTGAGGGATTACGTCTCTAACTATCGTTAAAATGCATTTAAGTATCGACGAATGGTAGTTGAGTTTCGATGAATAATTATAAGTATTTTACCACCCAATAATACTTAAATGGAGTAAGCTATACTCTACCTAAACGGTTTGGGTTTCTGATTTTGGCTGGCATTCACTGCTATCTCTAAAATCCTTTTCTTTCGGGTTTCATCGCGTTTAGCCGAAACTATCCAATACAGCAAAATCTTTTTTTCAGACTTGCTTAGCTTATTAAAGTTTGTTTTTGAGCCATTGTACTTTGCCAATGCTTCTTCTAAATCCTGCGGAACTATTAGTGCCTCCACCGAATCCAACAGTATCCAAGATCCATTTTCTTTGGCAAGCGCAATACTTTTATAACCGCTTGCTTGCATAAGGCCTTGGGCAATTAAGATATCTACCTTATCCTTATTAATTCTCGACCAATTACTTTTAGCCTTACGCTTGGTAAAATACTGTTTGTAGCTATTATTATCGATGGTTCTTTTTGTACTATCAATCCATCCGAAGCAAAGCGCTTCATCAACGGACTCACTCCAACTTAAATTATACTGGGGTGAGTTCTTTTTGTAGAAAACAAGCCAAACCGCCTCCTTTTTATTGTGGTTTAATTCGAGCCATTTTCTCCAATCGCTTTTGTTTTTGGGAGTATAATCTTCAATGTTTTTCATAGCAAAATATTCTACCATTCCTTTTTCAGGATGGCATATACAATATCATCTACCCATTCGCCATTAATAAACAAGCTTTCTTTAAAGTGGGCTTCTTTCCTAAAGTTTAATCTTTCAACTAAGCTAATGGAACTCATATTAAGTGGGTCTATTGAGGCAATGATTCGATGCTTGTTTAGCGTGTGAAACAAATAGTCAATCACAGCTTTTAGTGCTTCGCTTGCATAACCTTTACCATGCTGATTCTTTGCCAAGGTACAGCCAATTTCTGCCTGCGCTGCATCAATAAAATGAATGCCTACATCACCAATTATTGTAGATGTTTTTATATCGATAATTACAAACTGAAACCAGGTATCTGAAATGTTAATCTCGGTAGAAACTTTAGCTACAAAGGAGCCTACATCTTCAATAGTTTCAGGAATCCAGCCTTGATATTTATTTGTTTCAGCGTCTGATCGATAGGTAAATATTTCCGCTGCATCACTTGCTTTTATGGGCCTAAGAAGTAAACGCTCTGTTCTTAATTCTAAATGGGTTTTCATACTGTACTTTTTATAGCTTAGAGTAAGTTGTTTATTTAATTATTAAAGGTCAAAGTATATCTTAATACCTTGTAGTACATTAGCCACAGCCACTGATGAAAGAATAAGGCCCATAACCCTGCTGATTATTGCAGCACCACTATTACCTATGTATTTAAATATTTTTGCTGATAGAAGCATAAATATCAATGCGATAAAAATTACAGCCAACATCATTAATGCAGTTAACGATTGATCAACAATGCTGTACTTGCTATTTTCGGTTAGTAGAATGGCTGCAAGTATTGCCCCTGGACTGGCCAAAGATGGCATGGCCAAAGGGAATATGGCTTTATCTTCTTTTTTATCAAGATGAGATAGTTCTTCTTCAGGTTTACTTTCTCCAAAAATCATGGTAAGGGCAAAAAGAAATAGTACAATGCCACCAGCAATCTGAAACGTGGGCAAGGGAATATCAATTGCATTAATAATTATCTCCCCTAATACTATAAAAAACAACAATACTCCTGCGGCAGTTGCTGCAGCTTTAATTGCAATCTTCTTTTTATCATTATTATTGACAGATGCTGTTACTGCTATAAAAACAGGTATAGTACCGATTGGATCAATTACGGTAAAAAAAGTAATAAACGATGTTAATAAGGTATCTATCATATAAATATGGTTTTATTTAGCTTTACAATTATTTATTTTGACCTAACCGAAATTAAAGATTAGGGGAATATAGGCTATCCCTGCAGATCACACGAGTCTCATAGTTTACTTATGCTATGTATAACCACACGTGGAAACACGTGCGCCAGCGGAGTATCGTATTCATTGCTTTCATCTCAGTAAATACTGAATTGTAGTTTACCTCCTTCAATATAAATTGAATAACTTAAATTATTTAATTCCCATATAACATAATAGCTATAGTCATTTTCAAAATTTGAAATATTAGAAAATAAATCTTCTACATTTATGTAAGTCTCTTTTTTATTTGCATCATAAATACTAACCTTATAAATATATGTTGGGGGTTCATTAAAATTATAATTAATTAATTTCTCAACTATATTTAGGTCAACGAAAGTTCCATATACTTGATTTGATAATTGCCCCCAAAGTCCAGTAATATCAGCGGATTCAATATCATCATAATTATTAAAATCAATAGTAATTTGGTACTCACCTTCAATTGTTGGAATCAAAAGAAAGTTGGGATATTGCCAATATTCGCTTTTCAAATTGTAAATTTCAGAATAAGATTTCCCAATAAAAGTTGATAAATCAATAAGATTAATATTCTCATCTACCTGACCTGATTCCTCAGTTTCGTTACTGCAGCTAAAAATTAATGTAACTATTAAAAACAATATAATTGGTTTCATATTTTCTAATTATTTGATTTGCCCATCATGATTGCAAATTATACCCAACGGTTTTAATTAAGGACATTGGCTGATTTGAAAACCAAATCTACAAAAACCAACAGAGCAGAAATTATTGTATGCCCAAAATGTCCAGTTTGATACTGTCTGCCTATGACCATTAGTTTTTGATGACAAACGTCATTTTCACTCTGTTTCTGACCTTCTACGAAATTTAGTTTTTCGGTCTACCCAACCATCTATACGCAATTCTTTACCATGTAAATCATTAGGTATAAACAACTCTTCTTCTGTAGGCAAATAGTTCAAGTAAATTCGAATTGTATTATCTACATTTTTAGTTCTTGAAACATCTAATTGTTTTGCCTTTTCAAACATATCAAAAGATAAGCAATAAATTAAACTCCATTCCATAACATTAAATTCACTAATATTTGTAGAACATTCCCATGCATATTTAGCATAAATATTTCCTAAAAGGATGTACGCAAGACTACAGGAATTATCAATTTTCAATATTCTATCAGCAGTATCTCTGCTTTTTTCATATTCTTTCTTTTCCAACAATTCCATTGTTTGTTTTACTAAAGAAACTACTTTTAAAGAATCCTTTTCTTGAGCATTAACCGTAAAACAGAATATTAAAATTGCTATAGATAGATAATACATTAATTTGCTCTCTCTTTTCATATAGTAACTTAATTTAGGTCAATATATTATATTTCTTAACTAACCTACACCCCACCATATATTCTACATACTCCCCCAATGTGCCAATATAAGTTTATAGCTAGTGCTTATTTTGCTCATGAAACTAGCGAAAATTCTAGTTTATTTTGTTTTATAGGCTCAATTTTTACTCAAATTAAATAAGGTAACAATCATTTGTTATTAAAATTGAGAGGTATTTAATGATAACGATACAATATGATACGCCCACTAATACTTTTACAGTATCCCCTGCACCTATGGGCATCCCCCCGAGGGAATGGCAATAAACTACTAAATATTTAAGGCGTCCCCTAGCGAGTTGAGGGCAAGCTACTAAAGGTTTAGTCCGTCACCTAGACTAATGACATGCTCACCTAGAGGATATGGCACTCCCCCATATTTTCTTGTCGCCCCCTAGAGGTTTGCATAGTCCCCTAGCGGGATACAGCGCTTATTTTAAATAAAAAAAGGCTGCCGTAGTTGGCAACCTTCTTCGTACTTATACCTACAAGGCATAATCCTTAACTAACTTACGGTTTCCTTCTTTTTATTGCGTAAGTATTGTTTGCGTTTGTATTCGCTACTGTATCCGCGTAAGCGATCGCTGTTGCGCCAAAATAAATACTTGCCACAGCTACGTATTTCGTCTACATATCTTTTTAGCAAAGTATACATCTGATCTCTAATAATCATACTATCGCTAGCTTTAAGCTTTTCGCCTATTATCACTAAATATCAATGGCACAAACTAGCAATACTTTTGCCTTTTGTTATATGAGTAAGGTATAAAAAGTCTTACTTTTGCAGCTATGAAAGTTGGAATTATAGGAGGTGGAGCAGCAGGTTTTTTTTCGGCAATTACTGCCAAAGAAAAATACCCCGAAGCAGAAGTGACCATTCTCGAGAAATCGAGCAAGGTATTGGCCAAGGTTAAAATATCGGGCGGCGGACGCTGTAATGTTACCAATGGCTGCACTTCAATAAGCGAGCTTTGCAAGGCCTATCCTCGCGGTGCCAAAACACTAAAAAAGTTATTCCATACTTTTAACACCAAACATGCCATGCAATGGTTTGAGGAGCGCGGTGTTCCCCTAACCACACAAGACGATAATTGTGTATTTCCTGTTTCGCAGGATTCGCAAAGTATTATCGATTGCTTTTTAAAGCAGTGCAAGCAATTGGGTGTAAGCATTAAAACCGGACTTGCCGTTAGTGCTATTAACGAAACAAAGCAAGGCTTGCAGCTTTGTTTTTTAGATGATAAAATGCCTCCGCGCTTATTCGATAAGGTGATTGTTACCACTGGCGGATCGCCACAAGAAAAAGGTTTAGATTGGCTCAAAAATATAGGTCATGAAATTGAAGCACCAGTGCCATCACTATTCACCTTTAACATGCCCAACGAAAAAGTAAAAAAGCTAATGGGCGTGGTGGTTGAAGATGCTTTGGTGAGCATACAAGGCACCAAATTAAAAGCCAACGGTCCTTTATTAATCACCCATTGGGGCATGAGCGGACCAGCCATATTAAAGCTTTCGGCCTTTGGAGCTCGCCTGGCCAACGAGAGCAATTACAATTTTAAGGTTGCCGTTAACTGGTGCAATACCATCAACACCGAAGCCGTAAATGCGCACCTAAAAGAATTGGCCAATGAGAATAAAAACAAAATTGTTCAGAATGTAAAACCCTATGGTTTATCAGAACGTTTGTGGTTGTTCTTACTAGAGAAATGCGACATTCCGCAAACAAAAAAATGGAGCGAATTGGGCAAAAAAGGCATTAATAAACTGAGCAATATACTCACCAACGATGATTATCAGGTAGAAGGGGCTTCGAAATTCCGAGATGAGTTTGTAACCTGCGGTGGTGTGAGCATCAAAAGTATGGATACCAAAACTATGCAAAGTAAGGTTGTTGATAACTTATATTTTGCTGGCGAGGTTTTAGATATTGATGCCATTACTGGCGGATATAATTTACAGGCTGCTTGGACTACCGGATACGTGGCTGGGCAGCTCAATTAATTGAAGCATATTATATGAATAGTTCTACAGTTTTTAGGCAGTAGCCAGTAGTAAAAAATGGAACTATTCAGTATGATTTTCTGCTATCTGCAGGAAAGATTAATGCTAAGTTACAAAAGGCTTTGTAGCTTTCTACGGTATTACGTCGTTGCGAGGAACGAAGCAATCTTAAGGCATTTTACCTTTTGTTTCTCGCCATGACGAGGCGCTTAAATACAAAGCTGTGAAAAAGAACAATATAATAACAAACTAAATAATAACAACTTAGAATTAAAGTTACGAATCATTTAGGACGCTATTGGCCGAATCCTTTTTTATACGTATTCTAAAGCTTAATTTTGCACTCATGAACGGAAAAAACAGAAAAGATATAAGTATTGGTACCGAGGTTAACATTGTATTAAAGCAACACCAACGTACGGGCGAATTAACTCATGGTTTTGTAAAAGATATTCTGACTAAAAGCGCTTTTCATCCCCATGGAATTAAAGTTAGACTTGAAGATGGCGATGTGGGCAGAGTGCAAGAAATTATCGAGGAGGACTAATAAGCATAGTAAGTTAGTTTTTAGACTGTAGACAGTTGTGAAAATACAATGTACTGACTATATAATCTTAAAATAGGACTAGCAATCAATACGCAACAGTTCGATAAAACCCTGTGATGTATTGATATAAGGGATTAACATCTAGTCTTATCAAAAACTCTACAGTCTTCTATCTTCAAACTAAACATCTAATTAAATACCCAAGCTAAAGAAATACCACACATGGAATATATTGAGTACGATATAAAGCAGAAAATTGAAGAAATACTTCATGATAGAATTGTAACACATAGTGTTGAGCTCAATTGCGAATTAATAGGCACATCGCTCAATCGCATCTACGGTAGTAATGTGTACTATAAAGATGAAGTAAATGGCTTTATTGAAGTAATTGCCGATTTCAACTGCAAACTAGTGGATGTGCTAGGTAATAAAACTGAGGAAAAAGGAACATTCACAGGTAACTATAATGTGGATCAGAAACATTTTGAAGATTCTGGTAATTTTGTAAACTTTTAATTCGCCATAAAGCCCCTATTAGAGTGATTAGGCGATACTGAATTGGCAAATGGTGCTAAAATTATTTATTATTGCCTGCGGTTCTAAATAATTTTCTATGAATGCACTAATTTTTGCCGCCGGATTGGGCACGCGACTCGGAAGTATCTCAAAAAATAAACCCAAAGCATTGGTCGAAGTGGCTGGTAAACCTATGCTGCTGCATGCTATCGAAAAGCTATCTGCAGCAGGTGCAACCAATATTGTTGTAAATGTGCACCACCATGCCGATATGATTAAAGACTACATTGCTACGCTTCATTTTACGGGTGTTGATATTTGTATTTCCGATGAGTCGGAAGAACTCTTAGAAACAGGTGGAGGCCTCTTATTTGCTAAGGATTTATTTATTCCTAACAAAGCCATTATATTATATAATGCAGATATTATTACTTCTGCAAACCTTGCTGAGATGATTGCGTATCATAAGCAGAAAAAAGGCATTGCCACATTAATGGTTAAGGATAGAGAAACATCGCGCTACTTCTTATTTAATAAGGATATGAAGCTTTCGGGATGGAAAAACATCAATACCAACGAATTTATATATACACGAAAAGCTGAAAGTTATGAGTCACTTGCTTTCTCGGGTGTTCATATTGTAGATTATTCGATATTAAATTTGCTTGGCGATGTCAGAAAATTCTCAATTACAAATGGATATCTTGATTTATCAAAAGAACATTCTATTTTTGCATGGAAATGCTTAAATAATTATTGGTTTGATATTGGAACACCTGAAAAGTGGGAAAAAGCCAATGATTTTATGAAAAAACAATAAACTCATAATCAATAACTGAAAAAAAAATGACAAGTGTAACTAATACTAAGGATGAGAATATATTCCGGAACTTCTTTAAAGCTATAAGCAATGGAAGTGTGCTATTGATGCTTGCTACCTTTGCCGCGGTAGTTTGGGCTAACGTTGCACACCATGGCTACGAGCACCTTTGGCATGATATGTTTGCAATTGAAGTGGAGATGTTTGCAATTAACATGACCTGGCACCATTGGATCAACGATGGTTTAATGGCCATCTTCTTTTTTGTAGTTGGTTTAGAGATTAAACGCGAATTCTTAGCCGGTGAATTAAGTTCGTTTAAACAAGCTGCTTTACCAATTTTTGGTGCTATTGGAGGTATGATTGTTCCTATCTTATTTTTTGTAAGCTTTGGTATCTCTGGAGATGCTGCTGATGGTTGGGGAATACCAATGGCTACTGATATTGCCTTCTCGTTAGGTATTTTAGGTATGCTAGGAAAAAGAGTACCACTAAGTTTAAAGGTATTTTTAACGGCATTGGCCATTGTTGATGACTTAGGTGCTGTTTTAGTAATTGCCTTATTTTATGGTGGCGATTTAAACTGGACATACCTTATGATTGCCGGCGTTCTATTACTTATTTTAACCGTAGCAAACCTAAGAAATGTTCAAGATCTAAAAATTTACACATTCCTTGGTTTCATTATTTGGTATTTGGTGCTTATGTCGGGTACAGAAGGACCTGGTAGCGGTTTACATGCCACCATAGCAGGAGTGCTTATTGCCTTCACAATTCCAGCACGACCAAAAGTTCATATCGACAAATTTGTACCGCGTATGCAACGTGGTATTTCAACCTTTTTAAACATCCCCAAAAACGCGCATGAGATTGTGCTAAGTGATGAACAGTTAGAAGCAGTTGATGAAATGGAATATGCAGTATCTAAAGTACGTAGCCCATTACAATATATCGAACACCAATTCCACGGTTTCATCAGTATTTTTGTGCTTCCTATTTTTGCATTAGCCAATGCAGGTGTTATGCTTAGCGGCGGACACGAGGGTGCTCCTATCCTCACTTCAGTATCAATAGCTATTGCGGTTAGTTTAATATTTGGTAAGCTGATAGGGATTACTTTATTCTCATGGCTAGCCGTACGATTAGGCATTGCCATTAAACCCAAAGGATCTTCGTGGTTATCATTTGCAGGCTTGGCTTTACTCGGTGGTATTGGTTTTACCATGAGTATTTTTATCGCCAGTTTGGCCTATAGTGGCGACCTACTTAACCAAGCTAAGATTGGTATTTTTATTGGATCAATAATAGCCGGACTTTGTGGTTTCTTCTTACTCAAATATTCGCTTAAGCGAGATGAAGAAGTAATGCAAGGAAAAAAATTATAATACAAAAAAAGGGAGTCCGAACAGGACTCCCTCATAATATCTAGATTATTAACTGAATCTTAAGCCAATAACTTTTTTACTAATTCCGATATTTCTTTACCATCGGCCTTACCAGCTAATTCTTTGCTAGCAACACCCATTACTTTACCCATTTCCTTCATAGATGAAGCACCCACTTTTTCGATAACTGCTTTTACTGCTTCTTCAAGCTTTTCTCCTGTTAACTGTTCTGGTAAAAATACCGATAACACTTCAACCTCAGCAACCTCAGTCTCTGCAAGATCTGCTCTGCCTTGTTCATTATAAATAGAAATAGAATCCTTGCGCTGTTTTACCATCTTAGTGATAATTTTAATCGCCTCATCATCTGTAATCTCAGCATCTACGCCTTTCGCCGCTTTAGCTTCAATTAATTCCTTTTTTACGCCTCGTAAAGCACCAAGCCTTACTTTATCCTTAGCCTTCATGGCTTCTTTGATACCGCTATTTACTTCTTCTACTATTGCCATTATTATATTTTTTCTTAAGTCTAATCTACATTATCATGTAAGTAAGGGTTATCTCTTACTATTTTCGTCTTGCCACTTTTATCTTCAGAAATCGTAAACCTTGAAACTTTAAAGTCTTCCTCTTCAGCTTCGGTACTTTGAAGTTTTACACGCTTACGTTTATATGCTGGTATATTTTCTATTCGCTCAATATACCTATCATCTTCCATATCTTCTTGCGAAAGCTCAAAACGCTCACTAACTCCAGTTTTTATAGCATCTGCTTCAAAGGCTAATTCCTGTTCTCCCTTTGTTTCTTTAGCTGGCTTGCGTGTGGCTGTATTATAAAAAAGATTGATTCGCTTATCGGCATCTAATTCCTCATTCTCCTCAGGAACCTCTCCCACATTTAAATCAATTACTTCCTCGGTATTGTTTTCAACTCGGGCTTCCTCCCCACTACTACCTTCCAAAGTAAACTTCTTTATTTTGGGTTCATTACGTTGAGAAAATTCAGCAATACTTCTTGTATCAAAACCAGTGGCTATAATGGTTACATTTACCTGATGGTCTAAATCAGCATCAGTTCCAGTACCCCATATAATTGAAGCTGAAGCTCCCACGGTTTCTTGAACAAAATCGGTAATTTCACCAACCTCATCCATGGTAATTTCCTCTTCGCCAGAAGTAATATTCAATAGTATATTTTTAGCTCCTCTAATATCGTTACTATTCAACAGCGGCGATTCTAAGGCCTTAGTTATGGCATCAATGGCTCTATTAGGACCATCAGCATTGGCACTACCCATAATGGCAACACCACTTTCGCGCATTACAGTTTCAACATCTGCAAAATCCACGTTTATATACCCATGAACGGTAATAATTTCAGCAATTCCTTTTGCTGCTGTTGATAACACATCATCGGCTTTAGCAAAGGCATTCGATAGTTTTAAATCGCCGTACATGCCACGCAACTTCTCATTATTAATTACTAATAATGAATCCACATTGCGCTCCATTTCAGCAATACCATCCAGAGCTTGTGTTATTCTTAATTTTCCTTCAAAACGAAAAGGAATAGTTACAATTCCTACTGTAAGTATTCCAAGTTCGCGTGCTGTTTTAGCAATAATAGGTGCAGCTCCAGTTCCTGTTCCTCCACCCATACCTGCGGTGATAAATACCATTCGGGTATTATCCTTTAATACCTTTTCAATATCACCAATATTTTCGATGGCTGACTCTCTACCTTTATCCGGTTTATTTCCAGCACCTCTTCCTTCTGTAAGCGACTCTCCAAGTTGTATCTTAATAGGCACAGGACTATTTACCAATGCTTGATAATCGGTGTTACAAACCACAAAGCTCACATCTTTAATCCCTTGACTAAACATGTGGTTTACAGCATTACTTCCTCCACCTCCAACTCCGATAACCTTAATGATACAGTCTTCATTTTGAGCTAACTCAAAGTTCATTATGTCCTCACTCATATCGCTTAATTTTCAAACTCTCTATTTCACAAATAATACAAAATCACACCTATCAGACAAACTTACATTTCCATGTCTTTCTCATCAAATATACCTGCTATTTGATTCTTAAGTGTTCCGAAAAGACTTCCTGTTGTTTCAATCTTCTCTCTTTTCTTTTTCTCCCTACGAGGGGCAGTTGTAATAGGTTTCTGTTCAACCTCAATATCCGGAAATAATTCCTGCTCTACCACCTGTTTTACCGGGTTTTCTACCGCAGACAATAATATCCCTATACTAGTTGAATACATTGGTATTTTTGCAAAATCGTCAGTCTGATTTTGAATAAACTTATTAGGTAAGCCAACTCTCACTTCTAAACCTGTTCGGTACTTTACCAAATGAGATAGATTCTTTAAAAGAGAACCTCCTCCGGTAATTACAATACCAGCACCCAATTTATCATACATTCCTGAAATTTCGATTTGCTGAATCACATAATCAATAATTTCTTCCATACGTGCTTGAATAATATAAGCCAGAGATTTGAAGGAAATTTCCTTCGATTCCCATCCTTCAATTCCAGGAATAGTAACCACCATATCTTCACGCTCCTGATCACCTAATGCACTACCATATTGTACCTTTAAGGCTTCCGCTTGCTTCAGAAGCACAGCGCAACCCTCTTTTATATCAGAAGTAACCACCTGTCCGCCTAATGGAATTACTGCAGTATGACGAATTAAACCATCTACATAAACGGCAACATCCGTGGTACCACCACCAATATCAACAAGCACAACACCTGCTTCTTTTTCCTCTTCAGTTAATACTGCTGTAGCAGATGCTATAGGCTCTAAAATGATATCGTTAATTTTTAAGCCAACTCTGTTAATACACTTTTCAATATTATTAACAGATGCTTTTCGTCCAATTACAATATGATAATTTGCCTCTAGCTTTCGACACGACATTCCGATTGGATTACGAACACCTGGTTCATTATCCACAACATAATCCTGGGCTATTACATGAAGTATATTTTCACCTGGATTTAACGGAATCTTATAATTTTCATGAAATAAAGAATCAACATCTAGTTGTGTAATCTCATGATTGTTATCGATGTACTTATACCCCTTATTCTGACAACTTCGGATATGCTGACCCGCAATCCCAACATAAATATCACTTAGGGTAAGTTCGTATTTATTTTCGATTATGGAAATAACATCTTTGATCGCACTAACTGTTTGATCTATATTTAATACAACCCCACGTTTCACACCTGTTGATGGCACCTTTTCAACTCCAATAATATTTATCTTACCATTGGGTTCAGCGTTTCCAACTACAACTACAATCTTTGTGGTACCTATATCTACTGCTGCAATTAAATTGGACGAATTACTCATAATATTAGCGTTTTGTACAAATGATTTGACCTTCGTATTGTAAATTTATACTCTTATAATTATTCCATTCTCTAGGGTGTAAACCTTTGGTATATAAAGCGTATAAATTTCTCATTTTGATAGGATAGTTTTCTAAAGATCCTAAATATATATTTTGATCTCCTACTCTCGGAGCAAGAGAAAACTCTCCATTCTTTTCAACATATATTTGTTCAATTTGTGCATTCCAAAACGTATCATTTGAAATAAACTGAGCAAATTCTATTACTTCTGTTAAGCTGTCTAAATTATTCACATGACCACTTAAAACCAAAACTCTAGCCGTATATTGGTCAAACAGTGGCATTGATTTACCAAATTCATCAATATAATACGACTTATAACCCGAAAATACTCTTAACAAAGGCTTTCGTTGTTCAATAAATACATTTAACCTACCTTCAATAGTCCTGTATGTTTCACAGCTTTTAATGGCTTCATGTTTGATTAAAAATGATTCAATATCTTCACAATTAATCGACTTAGTGTTTCCTCCCAATAAATTGGGGTATTTTTTAAGAATTACTTCACTAATTTGGTTAGAGTTTACAAATGCGGCATTAGTACTATCAACAACAGCCACACTTACTCCTGTACAAACTTGTTTAGATTTTGTTACCGAAATAAATGCAAATAAAATTGGGAAGTAAGCAATTACCACCACCCACAAAATAATATTTTTAATTTTTGCAACCATTAATAACCAATTCCTTTAGACATTTTAAATATAAAAATTAACTTCTTATCACCCTTATAATTAAGGTACTATTCTATATGTTATTTTTTAATTACTGCTATTTCAGTTTTCCTTAAACTTACTTACTAACTTTTGTATTTCCTTATCAATGTCGCCAGCCCCCATAGCTAATATAACTTGCGGATTTAAAGCCTTGATATGATCATATAAATCGTCTTTTGTACTCACCATTTTTTTATCGAGCTGAACCAGATCTAAAATCATTTCTGAATTGACACCTTCGATAGGTAATTCACGTGCTGGATATATATCAAGCATCACTAGTTCATCAAGCTGACTAAGACTTTTAGCAAACTCTTTATAAAAATCTTTTGTCCTACTATACAAGTGCGGCTGAAATACACCCGTTATTTTTCTATTAGGATAAAGTGCTCTAACCGAATTTAATGTTAAATTAATTTCTTCAGGATGATGTGCATAATCATCAATCAACACTAAATCATCGGTATTAATCTGGTAATCAAACCGTCTTCTTATTCCTTTAAAATTCAGTAAGGCATCCTGCAATTCTTGATGCTGTGCTCCTGCTAAAACAGCTAATGCCAAAGCGCCTATTGCATTTTCAACATTAAGTAATCCTGGAATCCCAAGAGTTAACTGCTTGAATAATCCCTCTGGCGTATTTAAATCAAAACAGTATTTACCATTCTTGAGTTCAATATGCGAAGCATAAAAATTGGCTTCTTCATCATCTAAAGAGTAGGTTAATTTTTGAACTCCTTTATTTGAATTTATTGAGTTATTTAGCTTGTGACTAACTAATAAAACACCACCATCTCTAACTAAAGATGCGAAATCTTGAAATGATTTTTTAATCTCTAAATCCGTTCCATAAATATCTAAATGATCAGCATCCATGGAAGTTACCAATGCAAAATACGGCTGTAATTGCAAAAATGATCTATCGTATTCATCTGCTTCTAAAACAACATAGTCGGATGTATCTGAAAGCAATAAATTGGTTTTATAGTTTTGAGATACGCCTCCTAAAAAAGCACTACAATCTACTTTTGATTGTTTTAATAAATGTGCGATCATGGTTGATACCGTGGTTTTACCATGCGTTCCGGCAACACAAATGCCTTTATGCGCAGCGGTAAGCATCCCTAATACTTGCGAACGCTTCTTTACTTGGAAACCATTATCAACAAAATAATTTAGCTGCTTATGTTCTTTGGGAATAGCTGGAGTATAAACCACTAGTGTTGTAGCAGAGTTTAAAAATTCAGGAGCAATTTCCTCAATTGCATCATTAAACTTAATCGCAATTCCCTCAGTGATTAGTTCTGAAGTTAAAACTGTTTCTGTTTTATCATAACCAGATACAATAAAACCATTGGCATGGAAATAGCGTGCTAAGGCACTCATGCCAATACCACCAATACCAATAAAGAAAACACTTTTTACTTTTTCTAAATTCATTACTTCTTTTTTACTAGGGCTAACACTTCATCTACAATTAAACTTGACGCGTTACGCATTGCAAATTGAGCTATATTGTTTTTTAATTCGGATAGTTTTTTTGTATCCTCAACTAACTTTATCACATCTGGAACTAGAACTTCAACCGCATCTTTATCCGCAATCATCAATGCTGCATTCTTATCAACCAAGGCTTTCGCATTTTTTGTTTGATGATCTTCGGATACATTTGGTGACGGTACAAATACCACAGCCTTTTGCAGCGCCGACATTTCTGAAATTGAAGAAGCCCCTGCTCTTGAAACCACAACATCTGCCAAAGCAAATGCAGCTTCCATATTATCAACAAATGCCATAATTTTAATGGATTCAGTTTCTGATACTTCCTCCATGATGCTTTTGTAATAATATTTACCCGTTTGCCATATTAACTGAATATCATTCTGTGTAAACTGATCTATATACTTTTTTATTCCTTCATTAATTGTTCGCGCCCCAAGACTACCGCCTGTAACAAAAACAACTTTCTTATTTGGGTCTAAATTAAAATAACGAGCCGCTCGTTCGCGTGTAATTCCTTCGAGCAAACTCTGGCGAATCGGGTTACCTGTATAAACAATCTTTTCTTGAGGGAAAAATTTCTCCATGCTAGGATAAGCCACACAAATCTTACTAACTTTTTTTGATAAAATACGATTGGTAACTCCTGGGAAAGAATTCTGTTCTTGAATTAAAGTAGGAATATTTTTATTTGTAGCTACCCTTAATACAGGACCACTTGCATAACCTCCAACTCCAATTACCACATTTGGTTTAAATTCTCTTGTAACCTTTTTGGCCTTTAGCATACTTGCAAAAAGCTTATAGAAGAAGGTTATGTTTTTAAGCGTTAAGCGACGTTGAAAACCAGCAACCGGAAGCCCTACAATTTTATAACCAGCTGCAGGTACTTTCTCCATTTCCATTTTACCTTCAGCACCAACGAACAGAATCTCAATATTTGAGATTTGTTTCTTTAATTCATTGGCAATAGAAATAGCCGGAAAAATATGTCCCCCTGTTCCACCTCCACTTATAATTGCTCGTATTTGCGAATTATCTTTTGTCATAAAAAAGTAACTATACGGTTTGCTTTACGCTTTCTGCTTTTAATTCTTCTGCTTCTTCAATATTATTTCTGCTCACACTTAAAATAGCTCCCAAAGCCACACATGTAAACAAAATGGAGGTTCCCCCCATACTTACCAACGGTAGCGTTTGTCCTGTTACTGGCAATATACCAACTGCCACTCCCATATTTATAAAGCCCTGAAATACCAATAAGTAAGATAGTCCGATGGCTAAAAATGCTGGGAAGGTTCGGGAACTTGCCCTAACAATAACTCCTGCACGATACAAGAATACCATGTAACACATTATAATAATTAAGGCCCCAAAAGAACCAAACTCTTCAACTATAATGGCAAAAATAAAATCGCTATAAGGGTGTGGTAGAAAGTTTCGTTGTTGACTATTACCCGGCCCTTTACCAAACAATCCTCCTGTTGCAACAGCCATTTGTGCTTGTTGCGATTGATAATTACCTTCGGATTGCGTATCATCATCGCTCATAAACCTTTCAACCCTTGCACTCCATGTTTTAGCACGATGAAAGAAGGGCAATTTAGGTGCTAAAAACAACATAAAAGCCACAATTCCGAAACCCGCCAACATCACGTATGATAATTTTTTAATTGGTACGCGACCAATAAACATCATAATAAAACTGATTAGAAAAATCAACATTGCTGTGGACAAATTCTCTTTTACAATTAAACCACAAACTATCATCACATAAACCATAATGGGCTTAAATGCATCTATAGCGCCATCTTCATCTTGATATCTAGCAAGGGTGCGTGCTATAAATGTAATTAACGCAAGCTTTGCTAACTCTGAAGGCTGAAAGGAGATTCCTATTCCAGGAACGGTTAACCATCGTGATGCTTGGTTTAAATTAGAACCAACCAATAATGTGATAAACAGAAGTGTGATAGATACCCAAAGAAATACCGTTGCAAACTTTGCAAATATTCGGTAATCCATAAGGTGAATTGTATATATAATAACCCCACCTCCAACTAAAAATGCCAAATGCTTGAACATGTAGTGGTAGGTGTTACCTTCTTGATATTTATAAGCAAGAGAGCCTGTAGCACTATAAACTGCTAACAATGAAAATGCCGCAAGAATAGCAATAACGCCCCACAAAATAGGATCGCCCTTAAAGTACTTTTGTAAATTTGCTTTTATTCCCATTACTACAACTTATAACTTTCGCACATACTCTTTAAAAAGATTTCCTCTCTGCTCGTAACTCGTGAATAAATCGAAGCTAGCACAAGCTGGCGACAACAAAACAGTCTCGTTTTCAACAGCTAAATCGGATGCAAGCTTAACTGCTTCCTCAATATTATCGGTTTCTACTATCGTTTCAATAAAATCCTTAAAACCTGATGTTAACTTTTCATTATTGGTTCCTAAACAAACCAAAGCTTTTATTTTTTCCGAAGCCAAATGTTTCAATTGCGAATAGTCGTTGCCTTTATCAACACCACCTGCTATCCATATAATTGGGGTATTTATACTTTCTAAAGCATACCATGCACTATCCACATTAGTTGCTTTTGAATCATTGATAAAAACAACCTTGTTAACAATTCTCACTTCCTCTAATCGATGTTCTACTGCAGAAAAACTGCATAATCCATCTTGTATATCTTGATTCTTTAATTCTAATATTAATGATACTAAACTAGCTGCTAGTGCATTATATGCATTGTGCACCCCCTTAATTTGTAATCCCTCGAATGGTATTTCTAAAGCTTTACCATTTAACTGAGCTATAAGGGTATCATTTTTATAAACGCCACCATCACCCTCTAATTGATTAGCAGAGAAGGCTAACTTTTGAGGTTTACATTCAATCTCCTCCAATTTTTGAGTTATGGTTTCATCATCTGAACAATAGATAAAATAATCTTTATCGGTTTGATTTTGAATAATTCGAAATTTAGAATCCACATAATTCTTCATCTCATAATTATATCTATCTAAATGATCAGGAGTAATATTTAATAACACAGCAACATCAGCTTTAAACCGATACATTCCATCTAATTGAAAACTGCTTAACTCAAGCACGTACCAATCCACCTTATTTCCTAATGCCACCTGACGGGCTAAACTTTGTCCAATATTTCCGGCTAGCCCAACATTAATCCCGGCATTCTTTAACAAATTATGAATTAACAAAGTCGTAGTGGTTTTACCATTACTTCCGGTAATACAAATAAACTTTGATGATGTGTACTTTACAGCAAATTCAATTTCTGAAATAACAGGAATCCCTTTTTTTGTTAGCTCCACTATTAATGGTGCAGTATCAGGAATACCAGGACTCTTAACTACAGTTTTGGCTGATAATATAATATCCTGAGAGTGCTTCTTTTCCTCGTAAGCAATTGATGCCTCATCTAGCTCAGCTTTGTAGTTGCTTTTGATTTCAGACAAATCAGAAACAAAAACTGACAGCTGCAGTTTTTGAGCTAACAATGCAGCCCCAACTCCACTTTCTCCAGCACCTAATATTACAACATCAACTCCCATATAGTTTATCGAACTTTAAGCGTAACAATGGTTAATACTGCCAACATAATACCCACAATCCAAAATCTAGTAACAATTTTAGATTCCGTATATCCTTTCTTCTGATAATGATGATGCAAAGGCGCCATTAAGAAAACTCTTCTGCCTTCGCCATATTTCTTTTTGGTGTATTTAAACCAAAACACTTGTATCATAACTGATAAATTCTCCACCATAAAAATTCCGCAAAGAATTGGGATTAGTAACTCTGTACGAATTGTAATAGCAAATACTGCAATTAATCCTCCAAAAGTTAAACTACCAGTATCTCCCATAAAAACTTGAGCAGGAAATGAATTATACCACAAAAAGCCAATGGTTGCTCCTATAAATGCACTCATAAAAACCACCAATTCTTCAGAGTGTGGTATAAACATGATGTTTAAATAATCGGACCATAAAGCACTTGAGGATACATAAGCTAATATACCAAGAGTAGTACCAATAATTGCCGATGTCCCTGTTGCCAGGCCATCCAAGCCATCAGTCATATTGGCCCCATTAGATACTGCTGTGGTAATGAAGATTACCGCAATTACAAAAACAATCCATGCCCATGAGGCTGCCTTATCGCCTAAAAAAGAGACGAACCAGGCATAATCAAATCTATTATTTTTCAAGAAAGGAATGCTTGTTGCAGTTGATTTCACATCTCTGGTAACTTGCTTTTCAATACTTGTTCCATCTTCTAACTGAACTTGAATAGTTTCGCCAACCACATTTTCGCGTACCACAACCGAATCGCTAAAAGATAGTGTTAAGCCAACAATTAAGCCTAAACCTACTTGTCCCACAATTTTATATCTACCAGCTAATCCTTCTTTATCTTTTTTAAATACTTTAATGTAATCATCTAAAAAGCCAATTGTACCTAACCATAGTGTAGATACTATCATTAGTATTACATATACATTATCGAGTTTACAAAACAATAAAGTTGGAACCAAAATAGAGGCAATTATAATTAGGCCACCCATTGTTGGAGTTCCTTTTTTTGCAAACTGACCTTCCAAATTAAGATCTCTTACTATTTCGCCAATTTGCTTTTTTTGCAATAATTGAATAATATACTTGCCAAAGAAAGTACTTATTAACAATGATGTAATTACAGCCAATCCTGAACGGAAAGAAATATATTTAAATATACCTGCTCCAGGTACGTCAAGTTCATTGAAAAACTCAAATAAGTAGTATAACATATTGTTGTAATTATATCAGTTCAAATATTTCCTTAATAATTTCTCTATCATCAAAAGGATACTTTACCCCTTTGATTTCTTGGTAATCCTCGTGACCTTTACCTGCCACTAAAATTATATCACCTGGCCTTGCAAGTATACATGCCGTTTTTATGGCTTCCTTTCTATCAGCAATTGATAATACCCTTAATCCATCTGCCCCATCAACACCTTTCATCATATCATTAATGATTGCCTGAGGATCCTCTGATCGTGGATTATCCGAAGTAAGCACTACTTTATCACTCCCCGAAACAGCTGCTTTAGCCATTTCTGGTCGTTTGGTAGCATCTCTGTCTCCGCCTGCTCCAACTACTGTAATTAAGTTTTGCTCAGTATTCCTAATCTGATTAATGGTTTCTACTACGTTAATTAATGCATCTGGTGTATGCGCATAATCAACTACAGCAGTGATTCCATTATTTGATCGGATAGTTTGAAATCGGCCATCAACAGCATTTAATTTACTTATGGCCAGTAATACTTCATCCTCTTCCTGATTTAGACTCAATGCTACGCCATATACTGCTAGTAAATTTTGCGCATTAAACTTACCCACGAATGGAGTCCATAACTCCTTATTATTAATCTGCAGTTGCATTCCTTCAATCATACTCTCAATAATCTTAGCCTTGAAATCGGCCATGGCACGAATAGAATATGTTTTAACTTGAGCTTTGCAATTTTGCATCATTATCATCCCATTCTTATCATCGGCGTTAGTAATGGCAAATGCATTTTTTGGCAAGCTATCGAAGAAGGCCTTTTTAGCCGCTATGTAAGCAGAAAAAGTTTTGTGATAATCTAAATGATCATGTGTTATATTGGTAAATACTCCACCCTTAAAATTGACTCCTGCAATTCTATTTTGATGGATAGCATGAGAACTCACCTCCATAAAGCAGAACTCACAACCAGCATCAACCATATCGCGTAGCAACGCATTTAATGTTACTGGATCGGGAGTAGTATGCGTAGAACTTAATTTCTTTGAACCTATATAATTTGCTACCGTTCCCAACAGACCACTTTCATACCCTAGGTGTGCAAACAATTGATACAACAAAGTAGCAATAGTAGTTTTACCATTAGTTCCTGTAACCCCAATTATTTTTAATTCTGAAGAAGGATTTCTGTAATAAGCTGAGGCAATTTGGCCTAAAGCAACCGAACTATCCTTTACTAAAACAAAGGTTATATTCTTATATTCTTCATAAGGCATTTGTTCACAAACCACAACAGAACATCCTAAAGCGATGGCTTTACTGATGTATTGATGACCATCAACTGAATAACCTTTTACAGCCACAAACAAATCATTCTCGGTCACTTTACGCGAATCGAAAACTATATTATTAAATACCACAGAATCATCACCAACTATGTTGATAACCTCGGTACAGTTATATATAGATGAAACCTTCATTAACTTAACTTTAAAAAAACTTGTTTACCCTTTACTACTCTTGATCCTGCACTTACAGACTGCTCAGTTACTTTACCCCTGCCAGATACGATTACCTTTAATCCAACATTCTCTAATAAAGAAACTGCATCTTTAGCACCCATACCTTTTACATTAGGTACTAAACCATTTGAAAAGGATTTTCGACTAAAATTAATTTTATGCTCCTGGGCTAGGGTTGAGATCCAATCTGCTTCAACCTCCTTGCCATCTATTGGTGCTTTTATGGTTGTAAACACAGTTAGTAGATCATTTTTAGTACCTCCCTTGGAGTAAGGTAAAACTCCTGATGTCGGCATTGCTTCAACTACTTCTTCTGCCATATCAAAACCCGAAGCATGCACTCGATCAGCGATATCCTTAAAAACGGATCCGGCAACAATATTGCCGTAATATCCCTTGCTCGATAAGCCTTTAACCACAACAATGCAAGAATACTTAGGTCGTTCAGCAGGAAAATAACCACAAAAACTTGCTTGATATTCTACTCCTGAACCACCCTTATAACCTCCTGAACCTTTTGCAACTTGTGCGGTACCAGTCTTCCCAGCAATCTTATAATTACTATTTCTAATATTTTTTGCTGTTCCATTTTCAACTACTCCAACGAGCATCTCATGCACCTTTTCAATAGTTGGTAAAGAACAAATAGATGGATTTATTATTTCTGGTTTGTATTCCTTCTTCAAAGAACCATGCTCGTAAATACCCGTAACAAAATAAGGTTTTACCATCTTACCGTTATTGGCCACGGCATTATAGAAGGTTAATGTTTGCAGAGGTGTCATTTTCACTTCGTAACCAATCGACATCCATGGAAGAGAAACTCCGGACCACGACTTAGAACCAGGATACTTAATCATTGGCTCACCTTCTCCTTTAATTTCAATGCCATTCTGCCTGTTTAAACCCATTGAATACAAACGCTCCACAAAACGTTTCGGATCACTCTTATAATGATCTACGATCATTTTTGAAGTACCCACATTTGAAGACTTTTCAAATACTTGCTGATAAGAAATTTTCCCAAATCCACCTCTATGACTATCTCGCATCCACCTATCGTAGAATTTCATTTTACCATTGCCAGTATCTATTGAATCTTCTAAATTGATATAGCCATCTTCTAATACTGATATAAAACTAGCCAACTTAAATGTTGACCCAGGTTCCGTAGCTTCTCCAATTGCATAATTAAAATGATCTTCAATGTATTTACCATTGCTCGTTTTGTGCAAGTTTACAATGGCCTTTATTTTACCGGTTTCCACTTCCATAACAATGGCTGAACCGTGACCGCCTTCGTACTTATTCAGCTGCTTCATTAACGATTTTTCAGCAACATCCTGAATATCGATATCTAATGAAGTTTGAATATCTAATCCGTTTTTCGGCGCAATGATTTCTTCGGGAACCCACCTGCCGGAAATTCTAGTATAAGCACTTAATCCCTCTCTACCTTTAAGCTCATTATCAAACGCACGTTCAAGGCCAATCATTCCACCTTTTTCTTTTTCTTCGTATAACTTTCCGATAGTTCTAGAGGCCAACATACCAAAAGGTAGTTTTCGTCTATCAATTTGTTCAGTTATAAACCCTCCCCTATTTTTCCCTAAACGGAATATTGGAAATTGCTTTATCTCTTTCAACTCGGTATAAGAAATTCTTCGTCTGTGTATTCGGTAATATCTAGACCCCTTTTGACGAGCTGCAATTAGTTTACGTTTATAGTAAGTTTTTGATTGATCTTTAAAAAATGAAGAAAGACAATATGCTAAACTATCAATATTTGCATTAAATATTTCATCCGTTAAGCCATTTGCTTTCATATCCATATGCAAACGATAACTTGGAACAGAGCAAGCCAATTTACGACCATCGCATGCTAATATATTTCCTCGGTTGGCTTCAATACTTTTTTCGCGATTGGTTAAATGCGATTGCATCTCTCTCCACTCCTCGCCTTCAACTACCTGCAGATAAACAACCTTACCAAAAACAAATATAGCCGCAGCAACTAGGAGTAAATAAACTACCCCTACACGCCAAGTTATGTCTCTTTTAATAGTCATTAATCTAACTAATTATTAATTTTAATACGTCGAGGAGGCTCTGTTAGCTCCTCAAGTTCAACCCCTGCTTCCTTAACTTTATCTAGAATAACAGATTGCTTACTGATATACATTAAATCTGAAGAAGTCGTTATTGCTTCAATTCTTAACTCTTGTATCTCTTTATTTAGGTTGGCATTTTCTTTCAATAATTTCTCAACCTTAAACTGATTAGATATATAATAGAATGCCAATAGGCTCAAAAAACCAAGAAATGGCAATTGCTTTACTACAATTTGACGCGTAAAGAACCTCCCTGAAATCAGGTCGCGCAATGAGAACCGTCTTAATCGCTCATCACCACTACCTACAAATTCTTGATCTTTACTTTTTGCACTATTCATATTCTTTCAGCAACTCTTAACTTGGCACTTCTTGATCTTGTATTACGCTCTAACTCTTCTTCTGTTGGTAGAATTGGTTTACGATTCACTAGTTTAAATGGAACTTCACTTTTACCATAGAAATCTTTATCAGGCTGTGTTTTATCCGGATCTCCGGTTTTTAAATGATTCTTAACCAACCTATCCTCTAACGAATGATAAGATATCACAACCAAACGTCCAGATTCAGCTAGCACATCATTAGTATGACGTAACATTTCCTTTAAAGCATCCATCTCTTCATTAACCTCTATCCTTAATGCCTGAAACACTTTTGCCAAAAACTTATTTTTATCTCTAGCTGGCACACATGGCTCTACAACCTCAAGTAAATCAGATATCATAACAAATTGCGATTCTGCTCTTTTTGATAGAATACCTCGCACCAATTTACCAGCATGTTTAATTTCGCCATACTGCTTAAAAATTCGGAAGAGATCGTTCTCCTCATACTCATTAAGTATATCCGATGCTTTGATTTTAGCATTTTGATTCATTCGCATATCCAAAGCACCTTCAAAGCGAAATGAAAAACCACGCTCTGGCGTATCGAAATGATGCGATGAAACACCAAGATCAGCTAAAATTCCATTTACCTTATCTATCTTTAAATATTTTAAAAAGTGTTTTAAATATCTGAAGTTATGCTGTACAAATATTAAGTTCGGGTCATCTGGTCGATTGGCATAAGCATCCTCATCTTGATCGAAGACAATTAGCTTACCATTTTCTAAACGCTTTAACACCTCTTTACTGTGTCCGCCTCCACCAAAGGTTACATCTACATAATACCCATTCGGATCAATGTTTAATCCATCCAAACACTCATTCAATAATACTGGTATATGATATACGTCTTCCATAACTTACCCTTCAAAATTTGATTTACTTCCTAAAATTGTTTCAGCCATTTTAGCTAAATCTTCCTCACTCATCTCATCTTTCTCATAAGTCTCCTTACTCCATAATTCAATCTTCATATCCACCCCAACCATAACAAGTTCTTTAGGACATTCAATTTTCTCTAACAAACGTTTTGGAATAAGCATTCGCCCATTTGCATCCAAATTAATTTCTGCCGCACCCCTAAAATACTGACGGTAGAATTTATTCTCCGTTCTGTTATAAAGATTTATACGAGACCGAATATCCTCCATTTCTAACTCCCACTCTGAATAAGGCATTAAAACCAAGCAAGGTTCAAACAAATCTTTACGCACCACAAAACGCTCCACATTTAAAGCCACCATAGCTTTTTTAAATACAGAAGGCAACACCACCCTACCTTTGGTGTCAATTTTCGAAACAAAATCACCTATAAATGTGGACATTACGTTTTAGGTATTTTTTTTGTAAAAATAAAAAAATTACCAACCATTATCAACCACTTTTACCCACTTTATTCCACTTGTTGATAAGTTTTCCCTATAAATACATATTTAGATTCTGAGTTATAACAATACTGATATCTACTCAATACGCCAACATCATACATAATCAACAAATTAATTAATGCAGCACAAAGCAATATCTCGAAAAAATAACCGCAGATACGCTCAATACATTATCTTTGCCGATAACCTTATGGTAATTTTGACGTAGTAAGGTCGTGTTAAAACACGACCGATTACTATCTCTTAATTTATTTGATAGAATATTAACAAATGAAACAAGGAAGTACTATTAAAACAAAAATATTAGATATAGATAGGATTTTTAAAGAAAAGAATCCAGGCTTATATAAATGGATACCCAAATTCGTGTTATCATACGTAAAAAGAATAACACATCAGGATGAACTGAATGACCTGCTAAATGACAATCCAGGTTTATATGGAGTAGACTTTGGCGAAGCTTGCACAAAAAAGTTCAACGTTAGCTACGACTCAATAAACTTAGATAAAATAGACAAATCAGGACGGTACTTATTTGTTGCAAACCACCCTTTGGGAGGGCTTGATGGAATCATACTCATGAACATTATGGGACGTTTTTTTAAAAATATAAAATTCCCAGTAAATGATATCCTTCTACATATTGGTAGATTCAATGACATTTTCATACCTATAAATAAACACGGCAGCCAAGCAAGAAGTGCGGCCCAACAAATTGAAAGCACTTTTGCCTCTGAATCTCAGGTATTGTTTTTTCCTGCCGGCTTAGTGAGTAGAAAAAACAATGGCGTAATTAAAGACCTTGAATGGAAAGCAGCATTTGTAAAAAAGTCGATTAAATACAAAAGAGATATCGTTCCCGTCTACATTGATGCCCAAAACTCCAAATTCTTTTATAACCTTGCACGCCTAAGAGGCAAACTCGGCATAAAAGCTAATATAGAAATGCTATACTTGGTAGATGAAATGTTTAAACAAGAAGGAAAAAAAATAAACTTCAGTTTCGGCAAACCAATTAAATGGCAAGAGTTAGAAAATGGAGATAGCGCAAAGAAATGGGCAGAAAAAATAAAAGAAACAACATATAGGTTACCGAAATTAAATTAATTTTGCATTTTAAATCTGTAACACATGGATTCAACACAAGATATAATAGCTCCAATAGCCAAAGAATTATTGGAAGCTGAATTAACCAAAGATAGATTTGTACGAAACACCAATAAAGGTGGGAATAAAATTTATGATTTTGTTGGTACCGAAGCTCCCAACCTTATGAAGGAAGTTGGCCGACTAAGAGAAATTTCTTTTAGAGAAGCTGGCGGCGGAACTGGTAAGGGAGCAGATATTGATGATTACGATATGGCTGAAGTACCGTATCATCAATTAATAGTTTGGGATCCTGACGAAAAAGAAATATTAGGTGGTTACCGTTACATAATGGGTAATAAAATACCGAGAGATGCTAACGGAAATGTTAGACTTGCCACATCAAGAATGTTTCATTTTTCAGATAACTTTCTCGACAACTGGTTACCTTACACAATTGAACTAGGTAGATCTTTTGTGCAACCTCAATACCAATCGAGCAAACAAGGAGCAAAGAGCTTATTCGCCCTTGACAACCTTTGGGATGGATTAGGTTCCTTAATAGTAAATCATCCTGAGATGAAATACTTTTTTGGTAAAGTAACCATGTACGACCACTTTAACCAAGAAGCTAGAGACTTAATATTAAGCTTTATGGCTAAATATTTTGGCGATCCTGATAAGTTAGTTTATCCACTTGATAGCTTTAAACTCAAAGTAGAATTGAGTGATGAAGAGATAAAGAAAATTGTAAAAGGCGACTCATTTGTTGATGATTACAAATCGTTAAATAAAAGAGTTCGAGAATTGGGAGAAACCATCCCTCCTTTAGTGAATGCCTATATGAACTTGTCTCCTTCAATGCGTTCGTTTGGCACTGCTATTAATGATAGGTTTGGAGATGTTGAAGAAACTGGAATAATTATAACCATAAAGGAATTCAACAAAGCAAAAACACAAAGACATGTTGAAAGCTACAACCCAAATGACTTACATTAAAGATTACAAATAATCTATATAACAAAGCACTTCTGTTTTTTCAGTGGTGCTTTTTTTTATTTTGATAATAGAATTGAATTTAATACATAAAACTCCTATTTTCACAAAACAATAATGAACATTCTCTTTTGCAATTCATTATTCCTAATGCACATAGATATACATCATACATGAAACAATACGACTTAATAATTATTGGATCAGGACCGGCTGGATATTCTGCAGCTATCAGAGCTTTAGATTACGGATTAAAGATTTGCATCATTGAAGGATCACACATCGGTGGTGCAGGTATAATGAACGGAGCATTAACCTCTAAAACCATGTACGAATTAAGCATGGACTATTCCGTTGCTGCTCGTACTGATAGAGGATATAGATCCGGCAGTCTCAGCGTTGACTTCAGACAAGTTATAAAAACTGTAATCGACGCTGCAAAAGAGAAGCAATACCAAATGTTAAGTCAGATTGAAACATTCTCTGAAAACAAAAGTAAAAATGGCTCACTTGAATTGGTAAAAGGCTGGGCAAAATTTAAAGATAAAAACACCGTTGAAGTTACCTCTGAAGAGAAAACTCAATTGCTCCACGGAAAATATTTTATTATTGCCACTGGAGCTAAACCCCGAAAAGCACCCGGACTTGAAATAGACCATGAAAGAATTATTGATTCTGAGGACATCCTTAAACTCAAGAAATTTCCTGAACGAATGCTCATTATTGGATCAGGAATAATTGGCTGTGAATTTGCCACCATATTCAGCAACTTCAAACAAACAGAAGTACACCTCTTAGATAGAGCGAACAGAGTATTGCCAAATGAAGATGATGATGTGAGTGATTTTGTGGCCAAAAACCTCGAGAATAACGGAGTAAAAGTTCATCATACTGCACATTTAAGAACAATAAACAAACACAAAGACCACCTAGAAATAATACTAGATTACGATGCTGGAAACAGTAAAGTAATTGAAGTTGATGTTGCCCTAGTCGCAATTGGGAGAGTTCCAAACACCAATAAACTAGGTCTTGAAAATATTGGGATAGAAACCAACGAAAGAGGAAATATAGAGATTTCTGACGAATGCTTACTTCATGACGAAAATAACCACTGTAACATTTATGCTGCTGGTGATATTACAGGTCATACGCAATTATACAGTGTTGCCGAATTCCAAGGTAGATTAGCTGCCGAAAAATTAGCTGATATACCATGCTATGCTCTTGACTATAGCAATATGTCTACATTAATGTTCTTTAAACCAGAACTAGCATCCGTAGGTTTAAATGAAAAACAGCTGCAGGAAAGAAATATCCCTCACAAAGTAGCCTTTTACTCAAACCAACTTATTAACCGTGCCATTGCTATGCGAAATACAACAGGCTTTGTAAAGGTTATGGTCAGCACTGATGAGCAACCTAAAATTTTAGGCATGCGAGCTGCCGGACCCCAAGCATCAGCATATATTGTATCTGTAGCGCACCTGATTAACCAAGGAAATAGCTTACAAGAGGTTCTCAAAATATTCTATCCACACCCTAGTGTTGCTGAGGGAATACAAGAATGCTTACGTACTGTCAGTAATAAATCAATTTATAAACCAGCAGCTTTTCCTGAGCTTATTAAATTAAAAGAGTGGTACCCAGAAAATAAAGAGTAGAATAATCAATCGTCAATCAAAGGATATAATATGAAACTATCTAAAAAGAAATTAATCATTACACTAGCTATTGCTAGCAGTGCTTTATTCTATTTAGTAACGCCTTCTTATTTGAAGAATGCTGTTATATATTTATTCCCTGGAATTGACGATTATACCATTTTTTCAAATAGAAAGATAGAGATTGGAAATAAAGTAAGGCCCTGGAAAACAGCTGATAATTACAACAAACTAAAACTCAAAAAGAAAGAGAGAGAGACATTAGAAAACTACAAATCAATCGCATATCTAATTATAAAAAATGACAGTATTCTATACGAAGAATACTGGGATAATTATTCTAACAGCTCACTATCGAATTCATTTTCGGCAGCAAAGAGTGTTGTTGGTTTGTTAATTGGTGCAGCAATTGATGATGGTTACATAAAAAGTATCGACCAAAAAGTAGGTGAATTTATCCCTGAATTCAACAACCCTCCAAACGATAAGCTTAAAATAAAACATCTTCTTACGATGAGCAGTGGTAGTAATTGGGACGAAAGTTACACAAGCCCCACCTCACTAACCACACAAGCTTATTATGGCAATAACATAACCGGACTTGTTAGTGATTTAAAAATAACCGACGTTCCCGGAAAATACTTTAGTTATAAAAGTGGAGACACCCAATTGCTATCACTAGTCTTAAAAAATGCTACAGAAAAATCGCTTTCCGACTATGCATCTGAGAAACTTTGGAAACCACTAGGCTGTGAAAGAGAGGCATTATGGTCGTTGGATAAAAATAACGGAACAGAAAAAGCATATTGCTGCCTCAATAGCAATGCACGAGATTTTGCTAAGATTGGGGAATTAGTATTAAAAGATGGACTTATTAACAACAAACAAATAATTTCGAAGGATTTCATTCAATCAGCAACTAGTCCAGCAAACTACCTCATTGATTCTGACGACAACAAACCTGTGAATCATTATGGTTATCAATGGTGGATTATTAATCACGAGGGAGATAAAATACCTTATGCTCGTGGAATATTAGGCCAATATATTTTTGTACTAAAAAAAGAAAATGCAATTGTGGTACGCCTTGGGCATAAAAGAAGCAAAAACCTGATTGATCACCATCCTAGCGATTGCTATGAATATTTAACTACTGCCAAACGCTTGCTTAATAAATAACAAAAAAAGGGCTGCAAAAATTGCAACCCTTAAATATCATATCTAAAATTCTGACCTTAGTCTTTTTTAACTTCTGACAATTTAATACTTAACTCATTCAATTGCTCAGTGGCAACTGGAGAAGGAGAATCAATCATAACATCTCTACCTGAGTTATTCTTAGGAAATGCGATAACGTCTCTAATGGTATCTAACCCTGCAAATAACGATGCTAATCTATCAAAACCAAAAGCAACACCACCATGAGGAGGTGCACCATATTTAAAGGCATTCATTAAGAACCCGAATTGAGCTTCAGCCTCTTCTTGAGTAAAGCCTAATAACTTAAACATTTTATTTTGTAGTTGATCGTTATGAATACGAATTGATCCACCACCTATTTCAACTCCATTAATCACCAAGTCATAAGCATTAGCTCTTACCTTACCGGGATCAGAATCTATTAAGTGTAAATCCTCATCTTTTGGAGAGGTAAATGGATGATGCATCGCATGAAAACGTTCTGAATCCTCATCCCACTCTAATAACGGGAAGTCCACTACCCATAATGGTGAAAACATATTCTTATCTCTTAAGCCTAAACGCTCTCCCATTTCTAAACGAAGTTCGCATAAGGCATTTTGAGTTTTTGACTTATCCCCAGCTAATACTAAAATTAAATCACCTGGTTTTGCTCCAAATGCATCCGCCCACTTTTGCAGTGCATCAGCATCAAAGAATTTATCTACCGATGATTTAAAGGTTCCATCTTCGTTACATTTAACGTAAACCAAACCATTAGCACCTATTTGCGGCTTACGCACAAAATCGGTTAATTTATCTAATTGCTTACGTGTATAATTTGCACATCCTTGCGCGCAAATACCACCAACATATTCGGCATCTTCAAACACTTTAAAACCACAATCAGCTAACATTTCTTTCATTTCAACAAATTTCATATCGAAACGAATATCTGGCTTATCAGAACCATAATATTTTATAGCATCTGAAAATGGCATTTGAGGAAACTCAAAATCAAATTCAACATCCTTAATTACTTTAAAAAGATGCTTTGTCATTCCTTCAAATGTACTTAATACATCTTGTTGATCAACAAAGGCCATTTCGCAGTCAATTTGTGTAAACTCTGGCTGACGATCGGCTCTTAAGTCCTCATCTCTAAAACATTTCACAATTTGAAAATAACGATCGAACCCGGCTACCATCAATAATTGCTTAAATACCTGAGGAGATTGAGGTAGTGCATAAAACTCTCCTGAATTCATACGCGATGGCACTATAAAATCACGCGCTCCCTCAGGAGTAGACTTTATTAGAACAGGAGTTTCAGTTTCAATAAAATTTTGGTTATTAAGAAAATTTCTAACCTCGAAACCTAATTTATGACGTAATTCTAAGTTACTACGAACCGGGTTACGACGTAAGTCGAGATAACGGTATTTCATTCTTAACTCATCGCCACCATCAGTTTCATCCTCTATAGTAAATGGTGGTAACTCTGATGCATTCAATAACTTTAATGAGTCTATAAGTATTTCAACATCTCCAGTTGGCATTTTAGCATTTTTGCTACTTCTTTCTGCCACATTACCTGTAACCTGAATTACAAACTCACGACCTAACTTGTTAGCTTCATCGCTTAAGGCTTTATTTGATTCTACGTCAAGAACCAATTGTGTAATTCCATAACGATCTCGCAAATCAATAAAAGTCATTCCTCCAAGATTTCTAACTTTTTGCACCCATCCACTTAGAGTAACATTTTGATTTACATGAGCCATACGTAGCTCTCCACAAGTATGTGATCTATACATTTTATTTCTAGTTTATTATTGCTGTTCCTATTCAACTTATTTAATCAAAATAAATTGATCAAATAAAATCATGCGAAAATATAAAGATTTTGAATAACATTGTTGTTTCAAAGCAGATAATAAAGATAAATATGAGCAAAATCAAGTTCTCGGATGATTACTTCATGAAACAAGCATTAATTGAAGCACAAAAAGCCTTTGATTTAGATGAAATACCTGTTGGTGCTGTTGTAGTATGTAATAACCAAATTATAGCTCGGGCACATAACCAAACCGAACAACTTAATGACGTAACTGCCCATGCAGAAATGCTTGCAATTACAGCTGCTACAGAATATTTAGGAGGCAAATACCTAAATGAATGCACTCTATACGTTACTCTTGAGCCATGTGTAATGTGCGCAGGTGCTTTAAAGTGGTCTCAGATTGCGAACATTTATTTTGGTGCAGAAGATAAAAAAAGAGGTTTTTCAAAATACACCCCCATAATAAAACACCCAAGATGCACTATAAAAGGTAATATTATGGAAAACCAATGCTCTGATTTAATACAATCTTTCTTCCAATCAAAAAGATAAGTTTTATCTAATTATCATTTTTTGTATATTTAGTGCTATGAATTTTAAAAGCATTTTTGAAGAGTTAAAGAATTGTGGAACCAAACAAAATATAAAGGTTTACAGAAAACATGGCGCCAAAGGTGATTTATTTGGAGTTAGCTTTGCCAACTTAAAGAAACTTAAAGCTTCAATAACGCCTTCCTCCAATAAAAAAGACATTAATCATCGAGTTGCGCAACAACTGTGGCAAACAAGAAATATAGACGCACGCATTTTAGCATGCATGGTAGCCGACCCTATTGAAATTACTAGAAATGAAGCCAACCATTGGGTTGCAGATATACAATATTATGTACTAGCAGATTATTTTGCAGAGTTAATTGCACAAACTAAATTTGGCTTGGATATCATGTATCTTTGGATCCAATCTCCCGATGAATATATCAAACGCGTTGGTTTTGCCATATTAAACTTCATTGCCCGCAATGATGACGACAAAAGCGAACTCTTCTTTCATGGGTTTTTAATGAAAATTAAGCAAGAATTACATTTATCTCCCAACAGGGCTAAAGAAGCTATGAATAATTGCTTAATAGCTATAGGAGGAAGAACTCAAAACCTTAGAGAAAAGGTGATAGAGGTAGCCGAATCGCTTGGAGAAATTGAAATAGACCATGGTGATACATCTTGTAAAACATTTATTATAAAAGAATATTTAGATAAAATGTGGGAACGAAAAAAGTAAAAATTTAAATGTCTAAATCTTATATAAGAACAAGAAAGGCGGCCATTGGCCGCCTTTCTTGTTCTTATATAATTACAGTTATTAATTAACTACAACCTTACATGTTTTTCTATTACTTAAGTCTGTATAAACCGATATGATATATACTCCTGGCTTAAAGTTTTCTTCTAACAAGTGCGTTCCGCTATTATGTGAATCGACTTCATAAACCTTAGCACCCCGAATATCGGTAACCGAAATAAACACCTTATCACTCTTACTTTGTTCAAGTAGATTTTCAACAACCGTTATTCTTTCATTAGCAAAATAAGCAAACACCTTTACTTTAAAATCGTCGCTATCATCAATATCTGTTGGTATTTGTGGTTCTGTAACTCTAGAAACAAAAGCTAACTCAAATCTATCTTCTTCGCCACCGGCTAATGCCATAAATTGATATTGAGAAGTACGTAAATCCGTTTCTGTGTCTAATACATTATCTCTCAAATACACTTGAGCCTCACCATCAAACAAATCACTATTAGTAAATTTAATAGTTGATAAAACATCTTTTTTAGAGGAATATCCTAAAGGAATAATATACTCATCTGAGAAATCAGGCATCACGTTAATTGTTAATTTAACACCTTCCTTTTTTGAATAAAAATTAATAAAATCATCAGAAGTAGACATCCTCTTCTTAGAGTCTATATTTGTACTTTGTAATCTACCTGCATCCTTAAAGGCAATAACACTTTCATCCACGCTATTTTCTGTAACTAATGACAGTCGAACAATATCACTTTCGTTTGAACTTGTTGATTTTAATTCCATTGTTTCAGTATGCGTTCTGGCCCCTTTTTTTATCGTAAAGTTATTATTACCACTATTAAGTATCCAAAAAGCTTGCCCTGGTATAACGAATTCTGATCCGCCATTTGCACCTATACCTGTTTCTATATTATAAGTTGCAAAACCTCGAGAACTAAATGTTTCTCCAGTACGCGTATAAACCGTTTTATCTGCTGTACCAAACTCCCATTCTGAAACATTACTAAGATCTAGGTAACTTGGATATGGATTAGAAACAAGGTACCATTCATCAGCCAAATAGTTCTTTGTATACGAACTATTATTATTTAGTATACCAAACTGTGAGATTGTTGCAGGATCTTTAAAGATCACAGAAGTTCCTACTAATGGATCACTCAAAGGATCCCGTGCAGGATACAAGCCTTTACTTATATCAGACCAAGCACCTGAGGGGTAATCATAAAGAAAATAATCATTTCCACCTGATATTATAGCATCATATGACGCAATACTAGCACTTTCTGTTGCATGCCCAATATACCAATACCTACGAGACTCGTAAGACCACACAATATTAGTATTATCACTCACATTACCTAGAGTTATAAATGAAGTAGGTTTTTCATTAGAATTCTCGATTATCAAACCATCATTAGTTAATAAATTTCCATTCACTGTCATTCTTGTGCCAGGTTTTAATGTTAGGCTAGCTCCCGAATTAATAGTAAGGTCATTCACTTGAACTACATTTGAATTTATTGCTGGATCAATTACTGGATCTAATTGAGGAGCTGTTACTGCATTAATAGTTACATGCGATGATGCCGATGGAACAATTGAATTAGTCCAATTAGAAGCATCAAACCAATCTGCATTATTTCCTAACCAAGTATAAGCTGGTGTAAGAATTGACCCAAAAGTAAACACACTACCTTCAGTAAACTCATTAAAGTCAATTTGCAATTGAGACGAAATACTTCCACCATTAGAATCTCCAGTTGTATTAGATACTGCAAGTTGTGACCAAGCATCTGTTGCTAAATCCTGCCATTGCGTTATTCTAAAATTAGCATCTGGATTGACTCCACTCTCCGTATCCCAAGTCAAAGTTAATCTCGCACTTGATCCTGATGGACCTTTAACTTTCCAATATTCATTTTTATTCACAAACTCCACAGGAGCAACCACACTAGTTGGGTCATAACCCCCTGTTGCTGGATTGGTATTAAAATATTGAGCTTCCCACAAACCACTACCTGAAGTATTTGTACTAAATACTTTAATAGTACCATATCTTCCTGAACGTCCAATAGGAAAGTCAAAATACTCATTATGATTGATCATTTTTGCCATTGGCCCTTCTACAAATGCAGAAGAAGTACCTCCTTGTAAAGCTTCAACTTCAGAGTAAGTTAGTGTTAAACTCCCTGCCTCTGTATTTAGAATTCCATTAGTGAGCGTTAAAACTCTATCTACCTCAACACCTGTTTGTATATCAACTCCGGCTGCATTTGCAATTGTTAAGTTATAAAGTGCATTTGATCCAGTAAGCAACGAAGCACCTTTTATATATTGACGCGAAGTACCATCAAATATCATGGTTGCATTGTTTCCTTGACCACTATCTAAATTCCCTGAATTAAATATAAAATCACCCTTTAAACTAATTGATCTGTCAGACTTATTATCAACTAATAAAACTCCTGTTGACTCTATAGTAAGATCACCAAGAATATTTAAATCAACATTTGGTAAGTCACGTTCCCCTGTACCTTGAAACTTTAAGTTATTCACTTCTGATACTCCTGATAAAACAGGATAAGTAATCATGTCTCCTCCAAACTCTAAAGTTCCTCCATCTGCCTTAAAAAACTCGGTATAATCACCTGCCGGTAATGATCCTGTTTCAAGATAAATAGATCCAGTTCCTAATACATTCCCTAATCTATGCCCTTCTGTTCCTTCAATTAAAATACGTCCATCTGTTGCACCACTTATGGTAGTTCTATATGATGATATATAATCGATAGGGACTGCAACTTGATCATTAATAACAACCATAGCACCTCTCGGCCCACCAGCAGGTGGTGTTGGAGCCCAAACAGAGGTGTCATTCCAATCACCATCTTTTACCGAAGTATAAGTAGGTACCTGATCAGGAATAGCTTCATCTAGTCCTGCCGTATAGTCACCTATAATACCATCATCATCTGTAGCTGTTGTAAAATCGAATGTTAATATATCATTAGTAGTATCGATTGTACCAATATCCTTATTCCAATCTCCGGTACCTCTTGATAACAATCTAGCTGTTATATAGTCGTCATAAGCTTTACCTGCTGCAGTAACACTAACCAATGAATTAGGATAACTCATTGTTATAGTACCTGTAAAATCGTTAAAGCCATTGGCATCTATAATCCAATAATACTTAAGTACATTGTCTTTTTCATCCCAAGCAGTAGCACTTAAATCAACTACACTAGGGTGAACCTCCTTAGCTCCTTTAACTCTAATATATGAACTTGAAGAGGTGTTATTGGTAATATTTAAATTTACAGGAGTATAAATTCCTCCCGACCCCAAAGGAAATATAAAGGACTGCGAACCTGGATTTAATAATTTCTTAAGCCCAGCATCTACAAATGATATATTAGTTTGTATCATATTAGTTGCACCAAAACCTGCGATTGAATTTACGGTAGCTCCTTCGTTAAATACAATTAAATTTTTCCCAATATCCAAAATCCCAGATTCCATCTGTAGTAGTTGATTTATCTCAATAATATTTCCATCTTCTTGAGTAAAACCAGCACTATTATCAAGATAAATTCTATCATAAGAACCATTACCATATATACGTTGAGATACTGCACCATTCAATACAACTCCGTCTCCTCCACCTGAAGTAAAACTTCCATTATTAATTATATCACGTAACACGTAAATTGCATTACCTCCATCATTTATAGTTCCTGAATTCAGGGTAAGCTCATATTCTACAGTTAGTTCAGTATTTGTAGTTAATAATAACTCATCACTACCAACATCTTTTGTTAATTTATAAAATGTAGTATTACCTGATATTTGCTGAGCAGAGCCTCCTACAAAATTCACTTCATTATTTGAATGAATAAAGGTGCCATCATTAACAAAATCTCCTGTTAAATTCATATCCAAACCTGCTGCATCTAGAGTAGCTCCAGAGTTAATATTTAATTCTCCCTCAACATTTAGGGGACGCACAGTTAATTGAACCTCAGGATTATTCGCTCCCCCTATATTAATATCGTTTAAAATAATTTTAGAATTAATTTTAAACGAATTTTGATTAGAAGGTGTATCTAAATTAAAAATATTGATTACACTACCATTAGTACTATAACTTGAAGGCTCTAGATGCAAGGCAGCCGCAGTTGGAGTATTTGAATTTTGCTGAATAAAACTCAAGTTACCTCCTGTATGATGGAAGCTACTTCCTGTATTCAGTATTTCTAACATTCCTCTTGTTCCATCTCCGCCAGATGATACTCCTATCTCAACACTACCTCCTGATTGAGTATATTTCAATACGCCAAGCTCGTCAGAAACTGATCTTCGTATTTGAGAACCCACAAGTAAAGTTCCATCACTAATTTCGATACTTGAATTACCTGAAACTGTGTAAACTATTGCATTATCTCCGCCAGACATATCAAGTGTTCCGCCAGACAGCTTCAACAATCCATCGAGTGATAAATTAGAACCTCCATTAATAAATGCAGAACCTTGAATTATTTCCAATCCTGAGGTACTATTAATACTAAAATCATCATTTCCTGTTGAAAGATTAATACTTGTACCTATATTATTAATAACAAACAGACCATTTAATAATTCTAAGGATTTATCAATACCTAAACCATCGGTTGCTCCATTTAGTGTAAAGGCCCCATTAAACTGAGCTTTTATATTAACAGAGTTACCTTTTGTAACAACTATTCTATATAAGTCTGCGATATCTCCATCATGGTAATCGTAAACCATATCGGCATTACCATCTAATATCAAGGTTATTCTATCTTGATCGTCGGCTGTCCAAAACTTTAAACCATCTACGGTTCCAGCTTCAGACTTCTGATAAATATTGCCCGCCAATGCTAAGGTATGCGTATTGATTGTATTATCAGGAGAGTTTACACTAATCAATGCTCCTCTGTTCGAGAGAATTAAATCTCCTTTAACTACAACAGTTCTTTCAATTGAGTTAGGAAAATCAATCCTTGCCCCTCCACCACTTGGGCTACCTTCTACAGGATTTGTAACTTCAAATAATAATAAATCTCGTCCAACAGTTATATCTCCACTGGCACTGTTCGAAAGTACTAAGTTTGCATCACCTAATATTTCAAAATTTCCGTTTGTTTCAACATCATGTGGAAATGTAATATTTCTATTGTTACCTCCCCATCCATCATTAGCAATCATTAAATTTGGGAATAATGATGGAGCGTTATTAAATATTTTATCATTTACATTGTTTTCATATACAATATAAGATGAATCGCTAGCCGCAAAATCGCCAATATCCATCAATGAAAAATCTGGATCTGAATTTCTATTCCAGAACATACCTTCTCCACTAACTCGACCCGCTGTTAATACCCCACTACCATTAATGCACAATGTTGGTCTAAACTGGAATGATGATCGATATACTCTTTCTGTTGGGTTTCCCAAAATGTCTGTCATAGGAGTAAACACCAATTCCGCAACCTGCTCAGTTGTGCCATCAATCCATATACCATGAGGCTCTCCTTCATTTCCAGAACTTCCTGTATTTCCCCATGGAACCCATCCTATAATTGCAATATCTCCTTCTTTCGGATAATCTCCTGCAGCAGGTTGTCTACTATCATGAGGACCATATGAACTATCTAACATGTCACTTCGTGTCCAAGCATTTGTATTTGTCCACCTAGGTTCACGTGAGATATCTCTAGTATAATAAACTTCAGGCACACCCGAAAAACGTGCTACCTCACCAGCTGTGAAATTAGCATTCGCTAAAGTAAAACCTACGAACCCTGCTTGAGTAAACTCACCACCTGTTGAAGAACCATTAAATACAATTCTCCTAGCTGTGCCTGACGTTTCTGTATTAACAACATCACTAATATCAGATATTGGTTCCGACTCATAATATCTTGTATAAGGAGATTCTCCTAAAACATATCCAGGCACATAATTTGCTTCTTGAGAAGCACCTGTAATTTTGTCAATTCCTGTAACATCATCTTTATCTTGATAATAAAACTGAAATGCTACTGTTGGCAATGTATTAAACCCATCATGTGTAACTCTCCAGTAATGCTGAAGTATTTCACTCGAACCGGTTGGGTTAGAAGTCTGCAATTCACCAGATACTGTTCTGACGGTTACATAACCATTATCAACAAAGTCTTTAACTTTAATTTGTGCAGGTCGATAATAAACAGTTGATCCTCCATCGTTTGTAAAACCAATTGGGAAGGTGACTGGACTTCTATTCTTATCCCTATTTCCTTTGGATTCATTTGGTGTATTTTGATCGATCAATAAAGATAAGCCACCATCAGATGCTTTACCGTCGGTATAAATTAGTTTGTTTCCTACAATTCCATCATCAATTAAAGTTAACTCATCTGAGTTATCAATATCTGAGAATAGATCACCACTACTATTAAGGTTCCATATCTCATCAATGGTCAAATTATGGTTTTTAAGATATATAGCTCCTTTTGTAAATTCCATTCTTTCAATTTTCATATCACTAGTTAAAGTAACATGTGTAGTAGTTGGATTTACATTAAACCTCAAGTTTCCAAAAACTGCATCATCAGATGTTTCAATTATAACAGGTGGTTCTTCTCTGAAACGAATTTGAGCTGTACTTGGCGTTCCTCCTGATACCGGATAACTTCCGGAAGAATAATAAGTACCCATTCTATCATTATTAACAATTTTACCCCAGGTTCTAAAGGTCATCCTTCCTTGATCTAGAGTTCCTGATAAAACACTTGCATCACCATTAACATCAATCAAAATTTGATTGTTCTTTATATTCGATTTAGCTACCGTTCGTAATTCGTTCCCGCTTGTTCTGTCTAAAATAAAATTACCTAATTCGAAACGCTGATCCTTATCAATATCATCGTCTCCACCCCCGGAATGCCCCCAATAAAGCGTATCTATTGAAGAGGTTGCTATAGTTTGGTTAAAATAAGTAGTATTAACCTGTGTTGGTTGTTTATTGGTTCCATCATATGGCGATGTACCGCCTGATAAACAATTATAAACACCGCCTTCTTCTATAAAGAAAGAACCACCAACATACAAATCACTTACTACACTATTGGTTGAAAAGACTGATAAAGTAATATCTGGATAGTTTGCATTAGTATCTTCACCTCTAATTCTAAAATCATTTAATACCACTAAAGGTTGCGCCTCTAAATACACATCTGTAGAACCTACATCAATGGCATCATCCAAAACAAACTCGGTCGCATTTACAACAGTTTTAGTCAGGTTTAAATTATAAAATGGTGCTTTTGATGAAATTTTAAAAGTATTAGAATCTCCAATATTTAAATTTACAGTACCCCCTGTCACATTCTGGTTTGCTGTGGAAGAATTAATAAAGATACCACCTTTTGAATTCGCTTTATCAATATTTAAAACCCCACCTGACATTTGAAAAGAATTACCTTCAAACGTTAAGTTAAACGGATAATAGTCGGTATTTGTAGTAGTTGCAGTAACATTTACAACACCTCCTGATTGCTTGTAACCTCCTTTATGCTCAGCTCCTAAAAGAGAAGTCCTAATCTGATAAACATTAAGTTCTCCCCCTTCAATATTAATATACCCATTCTCTCTTAGTGTTATTCCACTATTAACATTAATATTAGCAACACCTGAACTAATTTTAATTTCACCATAAGGTACAATTGCAGTTCCCGTAGTTTTAGATACGGTTCCTCCATCAATCCATAAACGTGCTGCTGTCGATATATTATAATTAGAACCTGTATTAAGTTGGGCAATAGTCACGTTCTGACCAATCCTAACTGTACCTCGCAATAACCCTAAGGCATTATCATTAGTTGCTAATTGAGAAATTGATCCATGGTTGTGATGAGCAGAGCCATACAAATTAAAGTTTGCTACATCAGAAGCATTAATTGACGCAATATAAGTTTTGTCAATCCCCTTATCTATTTCTATTCTATAAAAATTAGTAATACCATTACAGGTAATAACTTGGTTTTTTGTATCATTTAATAAATTAAAATCTACAATACCATCCGTTGCATCACTATTGTAACTTGCAGCAGTTCTATTTGTAAAATGAACAGTACCTCCTTGATTTTCAAAATCGCCTAACAAGCTAAACTGATGCCTTGCATTTCCTGTACCAAGTAGAATCTGTCCGTCTGATAATACAATCGCATCCCCATTAACTCTGATATTAATTGCTTGTGAAGATAAATTATCATTTATGGTAAATATACCTCTCTCAATTCTAAAATCTCCATTAACCGTTAAATCTCCCAATAGCGTAATCTCTGAACCTGATGCATCTAATTTTACATCTACATCAAAAAACTCATGGGAATCACTAATGGCATAACCACTACCATAAAACTCAACTTTCCCTTCATCTTCTCCTGCAGTAATAAACTTTGAGGCATCTCCTTCCGGAAAATTATCTGCTGCCATAGTAACTAATCCGCCACCTTCAATAGTCGCAAAACTATGATTTGATGTTGCTCCTAAATCTAATTCCCCATTTATTATTAACTCAGCATTTGCTAAACCATTAACCCCAGCAGGAACTGTAATTTTTTTTCCGCTCAAAATAACCACCCTATCTGATATTGCTGTTGGGGATGTTATGGGAGTGTAACCTTCTGGATTATTCGGCAAACAACCGCAAGGTTCAAGAGTCCATGCCTCAGGATTATTCCATTCTGAGGTAGATCGCAGTGTATACCATATTCTTCTATCACCACCTTCTAATGGGCTCAAAGTTTCATCCAATGTACCCAAGGTAAAATACCCATTTGAAAAGTTAGCAAAGTCAACATCAAAGTAAATTCTATCTGCAACCTCTACTCCTTTGTTGACAACAGTTACCTGTGAATAATTTCCTCCATCACTACTTTTAGTTAATAGCACATAATTTGTAATGTCCTGAGGAAACTTTCCACCAAGGGCTTCTGATAAATCAAAACTTAATCGAACTGTAGGAGTACCCGTAGTTTCAGTTCTTTGCACATACCATGATCTATTCCATGCACTAGTAGCTCCAGAAGCAGTAACTTGTGCTGAATTAACAAAATCTGCAGAAGTGTTAGACACACCATTATGTGCTGCCGCTAGATAATCTCCATCAGAGGAATTACTTAGTGATAAATATAAACCACTTGAGTTTGCCTCGTTATTCTCTCCATCAGATTCAACACCTACCCCTGCAAAGTCATTGTTATAATTTACATCACCGTCTGAAAAAATATCCTTTGCTACAATAATTCCATATTTCTGAGACAAATAGGATTCTATTATAACTCGTTGAGCAGTATTTAAACCATTTCTAAATACAATTATCTCAGCTATATCACCATTAAAATATCTATTATCACCTTCATCGAATAATCCGATAGTAACATTTTCTGTACGATCAGGAATCGTTACTGAAGTATTTACATGCGACTGATAATCGCCATTATTGTAAAGAGTAAGTGCCGATCCATCATAAATATAACTAGCTATTGCTGGAGAAACGCTAATATTACTTCCTCCTCCTGATGCTTGGTTACTTACATATCCATTTAACTCATAACCATTATTGAAGAAAAAAGCCCATGACTTATTTGATGCATTTAACCTTTTTGATATTATTGCCCTTGTATCATTTGACCCCGAATTTAATACTGCAAAAATGGATAACTCATTGCTATTATCAAGCTTATTCGCACCTGATTGATCATCCAATATTCTAAGGTATTCATTTGCTACCCCGGAAAATTGTAGGGCTGGCTTCCCTCCAATAACACTAGAGTTCAATGTTGGTGGAGTACCTCCGATATGAACTGCATTATTATTATTACCTGATTTATCAAACCAAGTATCAGCATCACCAAATGATGATAAATCTGAGGCATCAAGCCAAATAATATTTTCAGGCTGGCCACTATCCCCATTACTATTACCAATACCTCCAGGACCACTTTGTGCCGATACGCCCAGGGTTAGTACTAGCACACACTTAACTAATAATATAAGTTTTATATTCTTCATAGTGTTATCTCCATAAATTTAGAATTCCCCAATTCTTTTGTTCTTAGTAACATTTAAAACGTTAAGAGGTTCACAAAGTTATTCATTCCCAACGGGGAAGAACTATGAAACACCTCACTTTATGGGAAAGTGATATTATGTATTGATTAACGAGCAATATTAATTGACTAAACATTCTGTATCAAGTTTAGTACTTCATTAAGAGAGAAATCTGCATAAAAAGATAAAATAGAAACTTAATTCTATTTTTTACTTTAGACTCTTATCTTTGCAACAAAATAAAAACAAGAATATTTTGAAGTTTACTGAATTAAATTTAAACGGCCCAATATTAAACGCTATCGATGATATGGGTTTAACTGAGGCTACACCCATTCAAGAACAAATTTTCCCCATTGCAATGTCTGGAAGAGATGTAGTTGGAGTGGCTCAAACAGGTACTGGTAAAACCATTTCATACATATTACCATTGCTACGAAACCTCAAATTCAGTAAGCAAAAACATCCTCGAATTTTAGTATTAGTTCCTACCCGAGAATTAGTAGAGCAAGTTGTTGGTGAATTTGTTAAGCTAACAGAATATATGAATTGCCGCATCAGTGGTGTTTATGGTGGTACTAACATTAATACTCAAAAACAAATGGTTTATGACGGGATTGATGTATTAGTTGCTACTCCTGGTAGACTATTGGATCTTTGCTTAACAGGAACCTTAAGGTTAAAAGCTGTTCAGAAGTTAGTAATTGACGAGGTTGATGAAATGCTTAACCTTGGGTTTAAAGTTCAATTAGAACGTATAATAGACCTTCTTCCTGAAAAACGTCAGAATTTAATGTTTTCGGCAACCTTAACTTATGATGTTGAGGTGCTTATTAAAAAATACTTTTACGACCCAATAAAAGTAGAGGTTGCATCAAGTGGTACTCCGGTTGATAAAATTTTCCAAAGTGGGTATAATGTTCCTAATTTTTACACCAAAATAAATCTATTACTGTATGCGCTAGATACTATGCCAAATGCTGATAAAGTATTGGTATTTGTTAAAAGTAGGCAAATGGCAGATTTATTATACACAAATCTAGAAGAGATATTTGAGGAAGAATTAGGGGTGATTCATTCCAATAAATCGCAAAACTACCGTTTCAGAATGGTAAATGAGTTTGCTGATGGTACCTTAAGAATATTAATTGCAACTGATCTTATTTCAAGAGGTCTTGATATTGAGAACGTAAGCCATGTAATTAACTTTGATATGCCTGATGAGCCTGAAGCTTACATGCATCGTATTGGTAGAACAGGAAGGGCTGAAGCAGAAGGTCAAGCTGTGGCTTTTGTGTCTGAGGAAGACCAAAATATTTGGAAAGAAATTCAAGCTTTAATGAATATTAAAATTGAGCTAGAAGAATTACCAATTGATGTTGAAGTATCAGAACAAATAATCGATTTAGAAGCTCCGGTAATTGCCGGCAAACTATTGGTAAAAACTCCTAAAGTGGATACCTCTAAGGGAGCTGCTTTTCATGAGAAGAAAGACAAAAATAAGAAAGAGAACCAAGGAGGTTCATACAGAAGAACTATAGCAGCCAAATACAAAAAGCCAAAAACTAGAGGTCAAAAACCTAGAGGCAAAAGAAAATAATATAAAGAAAGCCAGTAGCAATTAAGTTACTGGCTTTACTTTTATAAAAAACTTCTTTTAAAACCCTACAGATATCCCTATCTGAAAACCTCTATTAGCAACCTTGCCAGCACTATCTCCATTTATATCGGTTAACCCCCATTGATAACGGGCCTCTATACCAATCATAAGTACATTAAAACCGGCACCTAAATAAACAGGAATATCAAAACCTTTTATATCTAATTCTTCATACCCATCATGCTCACCAACTTTAAAGTTAATACCCGTTCCTCCAATTGCAGAAATAGGCCCTAATTTAGCTTTCAAGCCAATAGGTACGCCTAAATAATTAAGATTCCTGTTTTCATCCAAAAACTTCATACCCATTTGAGTATATTCTAAACCTGCACTTAGGCTTAAGAGAGGTATTAATTGATGCTCTCTAAATGCCCCAATATAAAACCCACCTAAATTATCTCCTAGCGCATCACCATCAGAATAAATATTTGTATTCTGATAACCTGCTCTTACACCCCATTTGTTATCTCCGGCATTAGCCGTAATAAAGGTTGAGGCTAACATCACCATACTTAAAAACAATACTACTTTTTTCATAAATTACGCGTATTACAATAGACGATTCTAATTAGAGTCTATCTTTAGGTTAAAATAATATCATATCGAATATACAATATATTCGTAACACAATAACCATAAGCATTATGAAAAGTTCTTTAAGATGAGACTTTATCAAATCAATACTGCATAAAAAAATGTTAATATAGGTAAGTTATGTGTGTTGAATTTCTATTTTTGTGTTAATTTAAAGTTTCAACAAAATAAGGTTGACTAATGACTAAAAATGAAAAACAACGTTTAGAAGCATGTGCTCATGAAGGGATTGAGTGGAAAAAATGGGGACCCTACCTAAGCGAACGCCAATGGGGCACAGTACGCGAAGATGATGGCAGTACAGATAATCCTTGGATTTCATTTTCTCATGACCAATCAAGAGCAAGAACATATAAATATGGCGAAGATGGCATTGCTGGTATCAGTGATGATAATCAGCATCTTTGTTTTGCACTAAGCCTTTGGAACAAGAAGGATCCTATTCTAAAAGAACGCCTTTTTGGATTATCAGGCCCAAAAGGAAACCATGGTGAAGATGTAAAAGAGTATTACTTTTATCAAGATTCGACACCAACTCATTCATATATGAGGTATTTATACAAATATCCGTTAAATGAATTTCCTTATCAGGATTTAGTTGATGTAAACGCTGCTCGTTCAAAAAAGGATTTTGAATATGAGCTTTTAGATACCAATGCCTTTAAAGAAAACAACTATCTAGATGTTTTTGTAGAGTATGCAAAAAAAGATATTAATAACATCCTAATTAAGATAACTGCACACAATAGAGGTAGTAAGGATGCAAATGTTGTATTACTGCCCACACTTTGGTTTCGTAATACTTGGTGGAACTATAAAACAATTGAACCAAAAATAGAATTACTTGATGATAATTGCATTATTGCAAAACATGACTTCCTAGGAGATTATGTACTGAGTGCTAAAGAAACACCACTATGGTTATTTACTAATAACGAAACCAACCATGAAAAACTTGGAACGGGCAATAATAGCACAAAATACGTTAAAGATGCTTTTAATGAATTCATTGTTGAACACAAATTCGACTCTGTTAATCCTGATAACCAAGGAACAAAGGCTGCAGCAATGTACGATTTAGAAATTCCAGCTGGTGAGAGCATTGAAATTAGTCTAACTCTTAAATCAACAAACAGGGCTAAGTACAGCTTCAAAAGTTTCGAAGAAACGCTCAGTCTTCGAAAGAAAGAAGCAGATGAATTTTATAACGATATTTATCCTCCAGATTCAAGTGAAGACGAACAGCGTATCATTAGACAAGGCTTAGCAGGTATGCTATGGACCAAACAGTATTTTGAATTTGACGTAAGTGAATGGTTAGATAATTATAAAGGTGGTCCCAGAAAAAAACTACGAAATAACGATTGGGAGCACCTTAAAAACCACGATATTATTAGTATGCCAGATAAATGGGAATACCCCTGGTATGCCGTTTGGGATTCTGCGTTTCACACACTTCCTCTTTCTGTTGTTGACCCATACTTTGCTAAAAATCAGCTCGAATTATTTTTACAAGATAATTACCTGCACCCAAATGGACAAATCCCTGCATATGAGTGGAGTTTTAACGATGTAAACCCTCCCGTACATGCCTTTGCTGTTGTTACATTGTATAAAAACAACAAACAAAACCATGGTAAGGGAGATGGCAAATTTCTAAAAACCTGTTTTGAAGGGCTTAATAAAAACTTTTATTGGTGGATCAATCATAAAGACCCCATGAAGAATAATACCTTTCAGGGAGGTTTTTTAGGGTTAGATAATATTGGAGTATTTGATAGAAGCCACGAATTACCAACTGGAGGACATATTGAGCAATCTGATGGAAATGGCTGGATGGCTTTGTATGCTCAAAATATGCTAGAAATATGTCTTGAATTAGTAAGACTTGGCTATGAAGAGTATGAAGAGGCTGTAGTAGATTACTACAACCACTTTTTAGAAATTGCATCAGCAATGGATAAAGTGGGTGAGAACCAAGATGAAATGTGGGACGAAGAAGATCAATTTTTCTATGATGTTTTACGTTTCCCCGATGGCTCTGCTACACGACTTAAAGTTAGATCAATGGTAGGCCTACTGCCACTTTGTGCTTCAACTGTTATTGAGAAACAACATTTAGATCTACTTCCTCCAATTATGGAGAAATATAAATACATGATAACGCGAACAAAACGCTTATCTAAAAACATAGCTAGTCCTTTTAATCAAGGGGAAAATGATCGGCGTTTATTAGGTATACTTAGCCAGGAAAAGTTAACAGCTATTTTAAAAACTATGCTCAATGAAGACGAGTTTTTAAGTGAATATGGTATTCGATCCCTATCAAAATATCACGAAAAAAACCCATACATCTTTTCTTGGAATGATGAAGAATTCAGCGTGAAATATGTTCCTGGGGAATCAGACAGTAGCATGTTTGGGGGAAACTCAAACTGGCGTGGTCCAATATGGATGCCTACCAATACCATGATTGTTCGTGCTTTATTTCAACAATATGCATTTTATGGCGATGACTATAAAGTGGAGTGCCCTACAGGATCGGGAAATATGATGACCTTATTAGAAGTCGCCATTGAAATAGTGAACCGTTTAGAGAAGATATTCTTAAAAGACGAAAAGAACTATCGACCTGTGTATGGCTGGTACAAGCACTTTCAAGAAGACCCTAACTGGGAAAACAATATTTTATTTTACGAGTATTTTCATGGAGATAATGGAGCAGGTATCGGAGCTAGCCATCAAACTGGATGGACTGGAGTGATATCATACCTTATGCTAATGTTCAGAACTTATAATTTTGATCAACTGAAGGATAATGCTCATTGGGATGAGAAAACAGTAAAAAAGCAATAAATCCAAGGAGGCTGTTTTAGTTAAAACGGCCTCCTTTTTTATTGAAATTGTTTCTTATACTGCAAAGGAGATCTACCTTTTAAGCGTTTAAATTGTCTGTGAAAATAGGGTAAACTTTCAAAGCCACAATTAAAACAGATTTGAGTTATTGATGCATCACTATCTTTGAGTAAGCTACATGCCCGTGCAATTCTAAATTCGTTTAAGTAAACGAAAAAAGTTTTTTGAGTGTGCCTCTTAAAAAAAAAAGCAAATGCTTCTTTACTCAAATGAATTGCATCAGCAACATCTTGTAAATAAATTTTGCTAGCATAATTTCGCTTCACAAACTCATATACAATGTTGAGTCGGTTTAAACTCTTTAAATTCGTTTTATTTGCCAACAAACCTGATTTTAGCAAAGTATACTTCTTCTCTGCCTGTAATTGACTCAACAAGTCTATAAACTTTTGTAATCGACCAATTCCGGTACTTTGCAATACGCCTTCAAGTAATGGAAATACTCTATCCGAGAAAGTTCCCGTGTAAGAAATACCCCTACGGGCTTGTTCAAATAGGTTTTCGAATTCTGAAAACTCGGCTAAATCATGTAAAACATCGGGCACCCATTGCATGACTATTGAATGGCATTCGCCTGAATAATCTGCTGCATCCATCCAACAGTGGCTAATATTAGGTGCCAATAATACTAAATCTCCTTCTTTAAAATTTGATAAGTTATCACCAACATAACGAATACCTCTCCCTTTAATAATATATACTAATTCAAACTCTGGATGAAAGTGCAATGGTGTTTCAAAGCTTGGCTTAAGGTATTCATAAATCTTTATGGTATTATTCTTATCATGTGAAACGTCTTCGTAAATAGCCTTCATTTATACACTATTATTTAACAACTACCCAAACTAAATGTACAACACATTAAAATAGGTTATGTTTTAAACAATAAAAGACAAGTTTGTCTTTTATATATCCATTAGATTTACTCTTGCTAACGTATTGCAATGCTACAATACACATTAAATATTTAGCACTCTTAAAGTTGAATAGTTAATTAAATTAATCTCTAATGGAAAATACAATCACACTTCACCGCGATTTAGCGGAATATTCGAATTTAGTATCGAATATGTTCTCATGGCCCAAAACTGAAGAAGAATGGGAACAATACAAATTGAGCGATGAACAAATTGCTTTTTTTAATGAGCACGGTTATGTAGATAATATAAAATTATTAGATGGACATCATGTGAATCAGCTCAACGAAGAATTGTTGAAAATAATGGATACAAAGTATGAAAAGCATGACTTACTCTATGAGTTTCATACCAATGAATCAACTGATCCTGATAAAGTTATTTTCCATTGTTTAGGTCATTGGCGATTAACTCCAGGATTTCATGATGTAAATTGGAACCCTGCTTTTGTTATGGCAGCGCATCAATTATTAGGAAAACAAGGAGTACGTTTTTGGCATGATCAACTTTTTTGCAAACCCGCGAACCATGGAGGTGTTGTGGCCTGGCATCAAGATTACTCGTATTGGACAAGAACATCGCCAATGCAACATCTTACTTGCTGGGTTGGATTGGATGATTCAACTAAAGAAAATGGGTGTTTACAATACGTTCCTGGCAGTCATAAATGGGGATTATTGGATAAGCCAATCTTAACCGGAGAAATGGATGGTTTGATGGAATTTTTAACGGATGAGCAAAAAGCTCAGTTTAAGCCTGTACCAATTGAAATGAAAAAAGGATATGGTGCTTTTCATCATCCTCTGTTGGTACATGGTTCTTTTGAGAACTCATCAGATAAGCCTCGTAGGGCATTTGTGATGAATGTATTTGCTGATGGCACATTAAGTGATTCAAATGATGAGATTTTAACGGGAGTTCCGCCAATTGCGAAAGGAAATAAAATGGAAGGTAATTTCTTTCCGAAGCTCTACCCTTTAAAATAGAGTTTCGAGGCTTGAACACGGATAGCCCGCCCTTTAGGGAAGCCCAAAATAATTTTATTAACATAAAGACTTGCCAAAAATTTAATTATTTTAGCGCAAGTCTTTGTTTATGTAATAGTTGAGTATATGGAAATAAAATACATGTGCCCTTATTGGGGAAGCGAGGAAATGCCTATAGAAGCTTTTATTGAGAAAGTAGCCGCTTATGGATATGATGGCATTGAGATAAATTTGCCAGAGGATAAACTATTTATAAGTAAGGTAGGAAAACTATTGGAAGCGCATAAATTAGATTGTATCGCTCAACAATGGTTAGAACCTCAAGACGAAAGTGCCGATAGTTATTTAAAAAGAATGCTAAAAGCATTGGATTATAAAGCTGAGATTGCCCCTATAATGATAAACTCGCATACGGGCAGGGATTATTATTCATTTAAGGATAATGCTAGAATAATTGAGACATGTTATAAGTTTGAACAGCAGTATGATATTCCAATAGTACATGAAACACATCGTGGTAGATTTCCATATAGTGCTATGGCAACATCTGCATTTTTAAAAGAGTTTGGAGACCTAAAACTTAATGCCGATTTTTCGCATTGGGTGGTGGTATCTGAGAGTTTTTTAGATGAACAGTCGGAACAACTTGCTGCTGCAATTAGCCGCAGTGCATATTTTCATGCCAGGGTAGGACATACACAATCACCTCAAGTAAACGACCCGTTTGCTCCAGAGAACAAATTATACTTAGATACTTTTACACATTGGTGGGAGGCTATTATTCAGCAAGCAAAAATTGGTGGTAAGGAAACATTTTATATTTGTCCTGAATTTGGCCCTGAGCCCTATATGCCAGCAATTCCGTATACCAATATGCCCATTATTAGTCAGTGGGAGGTGAATAGTAAAATGAAAAACTATTTAAAAGCGATATTGTAAAATGGATATTAATAATTTAGGGCATTAAATTGAAAGTGTTACTTTTAAGGCTATTAATTCAAATTCCCTAAACTAAAAAATCATGTGTTTTTCTGCAGAAGTAAGTTTTGGCGCTAGTGCTGTAATATCATCGGTTGGAGTTCTCGCCATTAAAAAGAGCACCTCTAAAGAACAGAAGCTATTTGCCATGATTCCTATTTTATTTGGCATTCAGCAATTTTGTGAGGGCTGGCTTTGGGTAGCACTACAAAATGAGGGCTTCGTTATTACAGAACTAATTGCAACTTATGGTTTTTTAATATTCGCACAGCTAATATGGCCCATATGGGTACCTTTGTCGGCATTTACTTTAGAAAAAAATAAGCGTAGAAAAAATCTAATTGGCTTTTCATTGGCCGTTGGTGTTATTTTAACAGCAATACTAGCTTACCGCATGAGTATTTATGAGGTTACTGCACAAATAGATGCGCATCATATTTTTTATACGGTAGGCCATTTTAAAAGTACCAACTGGTGGAGTGGCATATTGTATTTACTACCTGCTGTTTTTCCTTTTATATTCTCAAGCAATAAGCACATTAACTATTTGGGCATAGCCATGTTGCTGCTTTTTATAGTATCGAAAATATTTTATTTAAAGTATATGATTTCTACTTGGTGCATGTTTGCGGCGGTATTAAGTATTTATATTTTCTACATACTAAAGAAAGAACAAAAAGAAGCTATGTTGCACTAAAATCACTGAACTACCACCTGTTTTATAGGGTTTGTTGTTCATATCTAGTTTTATTTACATTTCTTAAGTCTTAATGTTGCTATTAAATTGGCGAAGCCGAAAATTTAAAATAAATTTGCGCTTTCAATAAAAACAAGTAGTTACTTGAGGATATGAGCGATCAAATTAAACATGAATGCGGGTTTGTTTTAATACGTTTACGCAAGCCTTTAGAGTATTATAAAGAGAAATATGGTACTTGGATGTACGGTTTAAACAAACTGTACTTATTAATGGAAAAACAGCATAATCGCGGACAAGATGGTGCTGGTGTTGCTAGTTTAAAGATCGATCAACCTTCGGGTTCTCGCTACTTAAATCGACGTCGTTCTAACAAGGCCAATCCAATAGCAGATGTATTTGCTGGTCTTAACGATCAGATAGAAAAGGTAGAAGGCATTACTCCTGAATTAATGAAGGACCCAACTTGGGCTAAAGATAATGTACCTTTTGCTGGTGAGTTATACCTAGGTCATTTGCGTTACGGAACTTTTGGGCGTCATAGCATCGACTACGTTCACCCAGTGATGCGCGAAAATAACTGGAGATCGCGTAACTTAGTGGTTGCTGGTAACTTTAACCTAACTAACGTTGATGAAATTTTTAGAAACCTACAAGAGTTAGGACAACATCCGAAAGATTTTACGGATACAGTTACAATTCTTGAGAATGTGGGTCACTTCTTAGATGAAGAGAATCAATTCTTATTCCGCCAATACAAAAACGAAGGATTATCAAATCAAGAGATCTCTTCTAAAATTGAAGAAAACCTTGATGTTAAAAAAATATTAGAACGTTCGAGCCGTCGTTGGGATGGTGGATACGTAATCTCTGGAATGATGGGACATGGTGATGCTTTTGTGGCACGTGATCCATGGGGAATTCGCCCAGCCTCTTATTACATTGATGATGAAATCATAGTTGTAGCTTCAGAGCGTCCGGTAATTCAAACTGCATTAAATGTAGGCATCCGTGAGGTTAAAGAATTAAAACCAGGACACGCACTTATCTTAAAAAAGAATGGCGATGTTTCTGAAGAATTAATTAGAGTTCCGCAAGAGCGTAGAAGTTGTTCATTTGAGCGTATTTACTTTTCAAGAGGAAGTGATAAATATATTTATCAAGAACGAAAAGAATTGGGTCGCTTATTGGCAAAAACACTATTAGAAAAGGTTGACTACAATTTAAAAGATACCGTATTTTCATATATCCCAAATACCGCTGAAACCTCGTTTTATGGTATGATGGATGGAGTTCGTGATTTAACTACACAATGGAAGTTAGATCGAATAATGGAACTCAAAAACGAAATGGATCGCGAGCATATTGATGAAATTTTGAAAGTGCAACCTCGCATGGAAAAAATTGCCATCAAAGATGCTAAAATGAGAACTTTTATTGCTGATGATGCCAGTAGAGACGATTTAGTAGCACACGTTTATGATGTTACCTATGGTGTTGTTAAAAATCAAGAAGATACATTAGTTGTTATTGATGATTCTATTGTAAGAGGAACTACGCTTAAGAAAAGTATCCTACGTATTTTAGATCGTTTACATCCTAAAAAGATAATTATAGTATCCTCAGCTCCGCAAATTCGTTACCCGGATTGCTATGGTATTGACATGGCTAAACTAGGTGATTTCTGTGCATTTAGTGCTGCAATTGAGTTGCTAAAAGAGCGTGGAATGCAAAATATTATTGATGATGTTTACGCTAGATGTAAAGAGCAGCAAAATCTTCCGAAAGAAGAAGTTGTGAATTATGTGCGCGAAATTTACAAACCATTTACGGTTGAAGAGGTTTCTGATAAAATTGCAGAAATGCTAACTCCTGAGGATATTGATGCCGAAGTTGAAGTGGTATATCAAACTGTTGAGAACTTGCATAAAGCATGTCCGAATGACAATGGTGATTGGTACTTTACAGGAAAGTATCCTACTGCAGGTGGAAACAAAGTTGTAAACAACTCATTTATCAACTTTATTGAAGGTAGAAATACAAGAGCTTATTAATAGTAGATTAGTTTTTAGTTTTCACTAAAAACTAATAAATACTTTAAACAAGTTTTATAAAATACAAAAGGGTTTTCAAATCATGAAAACCCTTTTTCTATTTTATAAAGTGTATTACTATTCCTGATAGAAATTCTTAACCGGATTTGAGTACATTTCTAGTAATGTATTTTTCACAAAATCAGTATCGCCCTCTACCCTAGCAATACGCTCTTCCATATAATTTTCAAACCACTTTAAATCTTCAGTAGTATACTTATCTGCAAATTTATTTTCTTTATTCATTAAATCACTTGCAATAAAATTACCTGGCCAAAGCTTATAATTATTGTGTATTTGCTCATCAATAGTTGAGGCTAATTCTTCAAGTCTTTCGTTTTTACCGAGCTTCTCAATACTTTCGAGCTCATTAGCAATTGGTGTTCCAAACGAATAGTGAATACGGCCTTTTCTTCCGTTAATGCCCGATTGCATGTGCTTTAAATCATCTGCAGGCGTCTTTTTATACTCAGGATCTTGACTCTTCAAATAAAACTCTTGAGCTTTTAAATAATCACATGGATCCAATTCATATGAGATAGCAACAGGAACAATCTGAATCTCTTTAAAATTTTCAGCAAAACTATTTTCGCCACTCATGTTAATCATCTTCAAAAGACTCGATTGCGTTCTATCATCACCATCCTTTGATCTTCCTTCGCGCTGCGCAATCCAGATACTACTATTCTTTTCAGTGCGTGCATATCTAATATATTCAGATAGTACTTTAGAACTAGCCAGCATTTGTCGTGCTGGTAAATTACGCTTTACAATAAACGATTTGTTTAATTTAACCACCTTACTTATCCAAGGGTAAATTAACAGATTGTCGCCAATTGCTATTTCAACAGTATCCCGACCGTTTTCAATAAATACTTTATTCATAAAGGTTGAATCAAGCGTTATATCGCGGTGATTAGAAATAAACACATAACCTTTATTTGGGTCCAATTTATCAAGCCCATCAAACGAGATTCCCTGCGAAGTAGTATCTGCAATCTTTTTCACATATGGATAAACTACCTTTTTCTGAAAATCAGCAACATTAGTAATACTTCTCAAGTGCTGCTCAAACCCATCTAGTGGAGTATCAGGAAAGATATTAGAAAGTACCTTACGGAATGATTCCTCCGCTAGTAATTCTGTAAATATATCCTGAAGTTCATCATCATTATAAGGGCGTATTGAACTAAAATATTCGTCTTTTGACATGTTTTTGTAAATTGAATTTGCCACAAAAGTATTATAATCAATTGAGTTATAAAATCAATAAGTAGTTAAATTATCTTATGCCGTTTTTTTAGATGGTGATTTTCTCTTTGGTATAGAACATAAGTAAACGAAGTTGTAAAAACAAAATAACACACCCTATCCATAATTAAAGTAGCCAGAAAGGTAATACTTCAGAACTTTCTTCTATTTTAATACCAGATTATAAGGTATTATCGTTATGGTTTAATTCTCACAATAAGTAAATATATTATCTTTGTATTCAAATTATATAGTTTACAATGGGTAAGAGTTTATTTTTCGGTTTATTTTTAATGAGTGGCACTTTGTGTTACGGACAATCTAATGAAGAGTTTAACTTATTTTCTGAGGTTCAACAACCTTCTGAAAGTGGGTCTCTTGTAATTGCTCAAGATTTTGAGATTGAGGATATCGTAAATATCCATTTAGATGTGAATAAACGAAATACGGGAGTGGATGGTTTTAGGGTTCAATTATTCTTAGGTTCTAATTATAATGCTAAAAAAGAATCCAAGGATGTTAAAACTGAATTCTTATCCTTAATGCCTGATGAATCGATATACGTAATGTACGAAGCTCCTTTTTGGCGTGTTCAGGCTGGAGATTTCAGAAGTAAGAATGAAGCTTTAGTTTTATACAACAAACTCAAAAAGGATTTTCCTAGCTGCTATCCTGTTCCTGTTAAAAACGTTGATTACAATAAGTTTAAATAAGCACACGCAATACTATCATTATAATAAGACTTGTAATTTACAGGTCTTTTTTTGCGTTAAACATCCAGCTAAAGCATACTTTACAGTTTTTTATTCTGTGAGATCTTGTAAAAAACAAAGGCCAGCTTTGTATAAAGATGGCCCTTATCTCCCATATAATTATTTCTTAAAACTTAATATTTACACCTGCAAGGTATAGTACTCCAATTGTATCCATAAATGCGTACTCTTGTGTTTCGTTGTTTAAGGTATTTGTACCATTAATAAAAACCTACGAGTAACATCTTGATTTCATTGAAATAAGTGAATTATCCACCAAATACTTTTATAAACTCTTCTACTTTTGTAACCATATTTTTTGACCCTGCATAAAATGGCACTCTTTGGTGCAATGACGTTGGTTTTAATGCCATAATACGTTGGTGACCATCTGTTGCTCTACCACCTGCTTGTTCCACAATAAATGCAATAGGATTACACTCATACAATAACCTTAACTTTCCTTTAGGAGCACTCTCCGTAACAGGATACATGAAGATTCCACCTTTCAATAAGTTTCTATGAATATCAGAAACTAAAGAACCTATATATCTACTTGAATAAGGTCTGTTTGAAGCAGGATCTTTTTCCTGACAATACTTCATATATTGCTTAACTCCGGCTGGAAACTTTAAATAGTTCCCTTCGTTTATTGAATAAATATATCCATCTTCAGGACTTTTAATTACTTGATGAGATAAGCAGAATTCTCCAATAGAAGGGTCTAAAGTAAAACCACTAATCCCTTGCCCTGTTGTATATACTAGCATTGTAGATGATCCATATAATACATACCCAGCAGCTACTTGCTCATCACCAGGCTGAAGAAAATCTTCCATAGTCGCTTTTTCACCAACCTTAGTTTTACGTTTATAGATAGAGAAGATTGTGCCAATAGAAACATTTACGTCAATGTTTGAAGATCCATCCAAAGGATCCATTAAAAATACATACTTCCCCAGGCGCGATCTTTCATCATCAAAAAAGATAAAAGTTTCGTTTTCCTCAGAGGCGATGGCACACACTTCTCCGCATGAATGCAGAGCACTTATAAAGTGATCATTGGCATAAACATCTAACTTCTTTTGATCCTCTCCTTGAACATTTGTACTTCCCATTTCACCCAAAATATCAACTAATCCAGCTTTATTAACCTCGCGATTAATGATTTTTGCTGCTGTTCCCACATGGTGTAATAAGTGAGATAAATCGCCTTCTGCTTTTGGGAATTTAGACTGGTTATCTAAAATAAATTCGTTAAGTGTTGTTACTTCAAACTGATTCATAGGCTTTTTTCTTTTATGGAGAAGTAAAAGTTTCATAGTTTAATCTGGCTCTCCATCTGTTTATGTTTATTTTAACTGATAATTAACTTCGTTAGTACTCATGCAAATTATTACATTTGTTTTTTGTTAAAATCCATCACAAATGATTCAAGTATATAAGTTTGGCGGAGCATCTGTAAAGGATGCGAATGGCATTAAGAATATAATAAATATAATAACTAAAGCAAAATCGAAACTCGTAGTAGTAGTTTCTGCAATGGGAAAAACTACTAATGCTTTTGAGAGTTTGTTAGATGCTTTTTTCTCTGAAAATACAGAGGAAGTTAATAAAATTCTACAAACAATATATGATAAACATAACCATATTATTACTGAATTGTTTGGAGAGAAAGATCCTTTTATATATGATTTTAATCAATGCTTTAACACATTACGTCAACGCCTCGAGAAACGCCCATCGCTAAACTATGATTTTGAATACGATCAAATAGTATCCTTCGGAGAGATATTTTCTACGAAGATCGTGAGTGCCTATGCTAATTTGATTGCGGTGGAAAATACTTGGGTAGATGTTAGAGAAGTATTAAAAACAGATGAAAACTACAGAGATGCCGGAGTTAATTGGAACCTAACAAGTGAGTTTATGAAGGCTCAATTCAGCTTTAATACTACGTCGGTTTATTTTACACAAGGTTTTATTGGTTCAACAATAAACAATATTTCAACCACCCTTGGCAGGGAAGGATCTGATTATACGGGTGCTGTAATCGCACACATATTAAACGCGAATGCATTAACCATTTGGAAAGATGTTCCTGGCGTATTAAATGCCGATCCTCGCTGGTATGAAAAAGCTGTTTTACTACCTGAGATATCTTATTCAGAGGCTATTGAACTATCCTATTACGGAGCTCAAGTAATTCATCCGAAAACACTTAAACCACTACAAAACAAATCTATTCCTTTATATGTACGATCGTTTATTGATTCTGATAAAGAGGGAAGCGTTATACAAAATTCAGAGGTGAACACTACTAATTTACCTGTATTCATTTTAAAAAAGAACCAAATATTTATTACGGTTTCTCCCAAAGATTTCTCTTTTATTTTAGAGGATAACCTAAGCGATATATTTCATATTTTTAGTGAGCATAAAGTGAAAATAAACTTAATGCAGAATTCGGCACTAAATTTCTCGGTATGTGTTAATGAAGGACGAACAATAACTGCATTACTCGAAGCTCTATCTGCGGACTTTATTGTGAGATATAACACTGGTGTGGAATTATTAACCATTCGATCATATAATGACGAGGTTATAGAAGAACTTACTTTTGGTAAAGAAATAATAGACTCTCAATTGAGCAGAAAAACTGCACGTTTTGTAATTAAAGAACTTAACTAAAGCTCTAAAACTAGACATAAAAAAAGGCAGTAACTTTTTAAAATTACTGCCCCATATTATAATTAAAACTTCTTAAAAATCCTTTAGATAGAACGCCGCTTTATAACCTCTTAATTCATTTGAATCATTATAAAGCTCATAAGCCAACAATATAGATAGTACTTTTTTGTCCATCTTTTTGTTAGCCAAATCCATTTCCCAAGTTTCGGTAAATTGCAACTTACCTAACTTATCTCTGCTATAGTCATCTCGCCGTTCAATCTCTTCAACCTGCTTTATCGACAATTCTTCGTTGGTATAGTAGTTATAGGCTTTCTTTTCTCCATCATATACCATCTTAAACAAATCATCAACAATCTTTTTACTATTAACTCCCTGAAGTTTTGTTGTTTCCCATTCGTTTAATTCGTCTGGGTTTGTAAGTAACACCTCGTAAATAATAGTATCAGCCCAAACAACATTGTGCTCCGGAAGTAATACTTTATCACTATTCAACTCAGGCTGTTGATTACACGAGCTTATAACAATTACCAATAAAAGTAGACCTAGCAGACAATATCTCATCCTCATAAAAACCTAATAATTAAAGGCTAGTCTTTCTCCTTTTTTATCATCATTAAATACACCATTATGAAAAGCTAAATGCCCGTTAACAAAACAGTGGCTTACATAATGTGAGAATTTCTGACCTTCAAAAGGACTCCATTGACATTTAGAATAAATATTACTTTCGGCTACAATCCAATCACTTTGCGGTTCAATAATAGCCAAATCAGCCTTATATCCTGGTCGGATAAAACCTCTATTCTTTACCTTAAATAAGTTTGCAGGAGCATGGCTCATCTTATCAACCACTTCCTCGTATGTAAATACACCTTGATTTACCATTTCGAGCATGGCTACCATGGCATGTTGCACTAAAGGACCACCTGATGGGGCCTTAAAGTAAGTGCCTTTCTTTTCTTCTTTCGTATGTGGTGCGTGATCTGTGGCAACTACAGCAAGTGTACCATTCTTCAATCCGGCACGTAAGCCATCTCTATCCTTCTCAGTTTTAATTGCTGGATTCCACTTTATATTGGCACCATATTTTTTGTAATCGTCGTTGGTAAACCATAAGTGGTGTACACAAACTTCACCCGTAATTTTTCTTTCTTCTAAAGGCATATCTTTATCTAAAAGTTCAAGCTCTTTTGCTGTTGTTAAGTGCAAAATATGTAAACGTGCTCCATGTTTACGAGCTAAATCAGAAGCTTTTTTACTTGATTTGTAACAAGCCTCTTCAGAGCGAATTAAATGGTGCATTTCTGTTGGAACATCTTCACCATATTTTTCTCTGTATGCAGCCATATTGGCTTGAATAGTATCTTCATCTTCGCAGTGCGTGGTAATGATGGTGGGACACTTTGCAAAAATTTCTCCTAAAGTCTCCTCATCATCTACCAACATATTCCCTGTAGATGATCCCATAAATACCTTTACGCCACAAACCTTTTTAGGATCCGTTTTTATAACTTCCTCTAAATTATCATTTGTTGCTCCTAGGTAAAAAGAATAGTTTGCTATAGATCTATCTGCACCTATTTTATATTTCTCTTCAAGAACTTCGTGTGTTGTGGCTTGAGGTTTGGTATTCGGCATTTCCATGAAAGAAGTAATTCCTCCAGCAACAGCTGCCCTTGCTTCAGTGTAAATTTCTGCCTTATGAGTTAAACCTGGCTCTCTAAAGTGAACTTGATCATCAATAGCTCCTGGAACTAAAAGTTTACCTGTACCATCAATTACCTCATCAGCATTTAAAACCTCAATGCTACCCTCAACTACTTGTGCAATAATATCATTCTCGATTAATACACTACCAACGAATGATTTACCCTCATTAATAATCTTTATATTCTTGATTAAAACAGTACTCATAACTTTAATTTTAATAATTACACCAACTTTAATTTACAAAATACTAAGCTGCTCTGTCATATTTTCTGAACCAGCTTGATACCTTCATTTTAATAACACCCCAAACGGCCTCATTAAAAATACCTCCACTCATTTTAGAAGCTCCTGCTTGTCTATCTGTAAAGATAATAGGAACCTCTTCAATTGTAAAGCCATATTTCCAGGTAGTAAATTTCATTTCTATTTGAAATGCATACCCCTTTAACTTTATTCTATCTAAAGGAATAGTTTCTAAAGTTGTTCGCTTGTAACATTTAAAACCTGCTGTGGTGTCCATTATTTTCATGCCAGTTATAAATCGGACATATACTGATGCAAAATAACTCATCAACACTCTGCTCATTGCCCAATTAACCACATTAACGCCTGATTTATATCGTGATCCGATGGCTAAATCAGCGCCGTTAGCACAGGCTTCATACAAGGCCAATAATTTCTCAGGAGGGTGCGAGAAGTCGGCATCCATCTCAAAAATATAATCGTATTTTTTATCGATTCCCCATTTAAAACCTGCTAAGTAGGCAGTTCCTAAACCTAATTTCCCCTTGCGCTCAACCATATGAAGTTTTCCTTCATATTCTTTTTGAAGTCGCTTTACAATGTCAGCAGTTCCATCAGGAGAGCCATCCTCAATTACAAGAATATGAAATTCCTTTGGTAGGCTATAAACAGCTTTAACAATGGCTTCTATATTCTCTTTTTCGTTATAGGTTGGTATAATAACTAAACTATCACTCATAGCAAGCTTATTTCTTAAAATATAATTAAGGCACGAAGATAATAACTACTCACGTAACTAAAAATCTGTGTTCAACATAAATTAAGTATTCTGAGATAATACGGCAGCAGGGAGGGAAAGAGAAACCTATGAAAGTAGAAACGTGAAATATCTTTGTTTGCAGTAAGTATTCATCCTAAAACATTTAAGGATTTACCAAAACAAAGATATTTCACTTTATATATTGTTAATTATCTAGAAATAGCACTCTTAATTAAGAAGATTAGTGTTCGGATTAAGCCTGTAACAATGTACAAAACTAGACTTATTGTTATTACAAACCCAATTGTTGTGACTAACTCACTCCATGGAGTTTCGTACTTTATGATGGAGTAAATATTTGCAATATATGCTACTACAAAGAATACAAGATAAATTACTAATTCTTTTTTAACACGATTTGCAGTTATGACGATGTCCTTCATTTTAGATATTTTAAAAGGTGAACAATTAAATTATATACTTTTCAGGACAAGTAACCTTTGTTCCTGTTTCCATTGCTTGCTCTGTTAATAATGTCCAGATACTTGCATTATAGCCTTCGCGTAATAACCATTCTGGTGCTTTATGCTGTTTCACAAAACCCATAAAACTGACTAATTGCTCGCGGGTACCATCGCCTTCTTGTCCTTTATAAATCTCAACTCCATTGTGTTTTAATGCCGTTTCAGGAGCCCAACTTGCACCGCCAATAGGCACCTCCTTAAATATGCCCTCTTGAATATCGTTAACCAACTGCATTATACCAGGCGCGGGTTTTGGTTTCGGTGGTTTTTCAGGTTTATAAACATTGGTTTCGAGAAACATAGTACCAAAATCACCATTAATTCGCTCTTCGCAGCCTTCTAATTTATTTGAAGTTATAGTATCGTATAAGAAATGCGTTCCATCATCGTATTCAAAAATAGCGGCTACATTATCCGGTACCTCTCGGCCATCTTTATAATAACTGATGCTCCCCATACTCATAACCGAAGTGGGTAACTTTTGTAAAGCCCAATTGGATACTTGTAATTGATGCGACATCAACTCGGTATATAATCCGGCAGAATATTCTTTGTACAAACGCCAATTTATCTGACGTTCTAATTCAGGTTTGTCTTTGGGTACTTTTCGGCGCCAATCGTTATTTCTATGCCATTGGGCTTTAATTTGATTAATGGCTCCCAATTCTCCCTTGTGAATTTGATCCATTGCATGTAGATACTTCTGATTAAACAGGCGTTGATGACCTATTATTAAAATTGCACCCGTTTTTATATGTGCATCATACATAGCTTTGGTATCATCTAAAGTACGCGCCATCGACTTTTCGCACAGCACATGAATTCCTGCTTCTAGGCAATCTATAGTTATATGAGCGTGCGTAAATAGTGGCGTGGCAATTATAACACCATCAACACCTGAATGCTTTATTAATTGACGGTAATCAGTATAAGTTTTTGGGGTAACCTTATTATTTTTACAAAGCTTTATTGCAGCATCCAGCGAAGGCTGATAATTATCGCACAATGCAACAATTTCATAATCTGAAGTGAGTGTTTGTTTAAATAAATGGGTAGTAAGATAACGACCTCTTCCGCCGGTACCAATTACTCCCAACTTTACTTTTTTACCAGATGAACTGGCTAAAGCACTCCCAAAGGGCGTAGCACTTAAAGCGGCTGCTGCCCCAAATAAGGCTGTAGTTTTTATAAAATCGCGTCTACTATTTTTCATTTGTTTGAGTTTAATTTTACGAATCAGAATACAATAGCTTTATAATATTAAAGGCAGCCAGTATTTCTTCATGCTGGTTTTTAGGTGCAGCAATTAATGTTGTTGATAAAACTTCAGCATCCATTGCATTATCTGTTTGCACGCAAACACCTAATGGTTCAGTTATCAATTGTTGATTGATTGGATTTACTATATGTGCCGCATCATTATGCAGTCCGCTTATTGATAAACAATCGTTGTTAAGCTCAAGAACCGCGTCAATACCCATATTATTTTGAAACGCAAAGGGCCAATATTCGCCATGCGGATGTTTTCCACGAGTTAATATAGAACTCTCGCCAAAACTAATTAGCGCATTTTCAATGCAGTTATTTTTTAATATGGTATCCACCTCTTGCAATACGATTCCTTTACCTATGGCACCAAAATTAATTTGAACGCCCGCTTGTATAGACTTACATGTACCATCCGCATTAAATTGAATGGGCCAAATAGAACCTGCCGTTCTGTTTTGGTAACACACATCAAAATAAGCTTTGGTCATTTGAAAGTACTGTTCGCATTTAGCGAGTACCTCAGTCAATACTGCACTAGTTTTAAATGCAGCTCCTTTCAGCAAAGCCTGATTTAATAGATACGTTTCTGCATCAGGGTTGAACCGACTCAAGGTTTTCTCAAGTTGCTCCGCACATGCAGTTATGGAACAAAAAACAGATTCCATCTTTTCCTGCGCATCACCCCATAGGATCACATCCATACGGGTATTCATGGCTAAAAAGTTATTATGAAATACGTTTTTATTCATATTCTGATGCTATATAAGTTAGATGTAAAGGGTAGTTTATTAGATAACAAGGTGCAAAAAGCAATACTATAGCTATTGCAAGTTGCACCTTGATTATCTAAAAATTATAGTTTTGGCTCCCAACCTTTTTCGTATTCTCGTTTCCACATTTTTTGTGCATCCTTATTTTTTAGCACTCGCCCTGTTTTAGGATCTACATCGATGCTTACTTTTACATCTTGTGCAATATTTCCTAAATGACACAGCTGAGTTGATATACCTCCATCGTAAATAGGTGCATTTAATTTTTCACCTTTTACCACTGCAGCAGCTAAATTGCGCATATGGTTAACAGTTAACATATCAAAACCAATAGAATCGTTGGTATCGGTAGCAGCCTTATGCTTACCTTCCCATTCCGTTTTAAGTTTTTTACCCTTTAAATCCATTAAAACATACTTCCCTCTATCTAATTGAATAACACCCTTTGAACCGTAAATAACAGTTCCTCGGCCACCACCAGGATTAAAGGCTTGTGCACTATATCCTTCCCAGGTAATTTGCTTATTTCCTTCAAAGTTATAACTCGCAATTTGCGTATCAAACCATTCCCAATCATCGCCAGAGTGCGCCAAACGCCCACCATTTGAAACTACTCGGGTAGGATAATCGACTCCCAAAGCCCAACGTGCAATATCAATCTCATGCGTTCCGTTGTTATGTATTTCACCTGTTCCCCAAGTTCTGAACCAATGCCAGTTATATGGATGAACATTATCTCTGTATGGCTCACGAGGCGCAGGACCTTGCCATAAATCCCAATCTAAATGTTCAGGTGCAGGAACTTTTTTTCCTACTCCAATAGGTTGACGAGCGCGAGCATAAAAGGCCTTTGCCATATATGGATCTCCAATGATTCCCTCTCCTATTTCGTTAATGGCCATAGCCGATGTTTTAGACGAGCGCTGTTGGTTTCCCATTTGGCACAGTTTACCAGTCTTTTTCTGAACGGCAATTAAAAGTTCTGTTTCATAAGGATTATGACTACATGGTTTTTCAACATAAACATGTTTACCTGCCTGCATAGCCCATATAGCCATAGGAGCATGGTAATGTTCTGGTGTGGCAATTACCACAACATCCACATCTGTTTTTAGAAAAACCTCGCGAAAATCTTTCTCTAGTTTCGGGTTAAACTTTAGCTCCTTACAATGCTTGCTAAAGCTATTCAAACGCTTTCCGTCCACATCACAGATATAAGTAATATTAGCCTTATCAACAAAACCTATTGATTTAGCAAGGCCATGTGCTCTACCTCCGCATCCAACAATTGCAAAGTTAATGATATCGTTAGCACCCAATACACGTGCATAACTCTTTGCAGAGCTAAACATTGCAGCACCGGCCGCAGCTGTTACTGTTGATTTTATAAAGTTTCTTCTTGAGTTCATGTTATAAAGTTTAGATCTTCTTTTGATAGTTTACAATTCTTTAATTTTGATGTTCTTAAAGTTCACCTCATCACCATGATCTTGCAATAAGATTAAACCTTCCTCCTGCTCACCAAAGTTGGGCCAATTATGGTATTTACTATAGGCAACCAAGGCACGCCACATCTGAGTATTACGTTCGTATTCTACAACCTTACATCCATTTAAAAAATGTTGCACTTTATTACCATTAACCACAATTCTGGCTCTGTTCCAGTTGTAGCCGTTCCAATATTTTTTAGTGTATAAAGATGGAATATACTCCTGAGCATTGGCAGTCATTAGGTCGTATAAAGAACCTACTGTTCTATTACCCTTAGTCCCTTTTTTAGCATCAGGATGAAACTTATCATCTAATATTTGAAACTCACAACCTATGGCAGAACCCTTTCCTTTGTTAAGCTCAGTATCTACAAAATACTTAATACCACTATTGGCTCCTTTTGTAATTTGAAAATCAACCTCAAGTATGAAGTTTTTATAAGGACGGGTAGTAACTATATCTCCAATTTTATCAGCTTCCTTACCCCCTGAGGCTTGAATAGTAAGTATACCATCTTTCATAGTCCAACCTTTTGCTGGAAAATCATCGCGCTTAGCGCCTCTCCAACCTTCAGAGCTTTTACCATCCCAAAGAAATTTCCAACCATTGGCTTTCTCTTCATCTGTCATCACATTAAGCATGTGGTTTATAACAGGAGCAGTAGTTTCAAATTCATAATCTGCAGGAATCTCTTGAATAGTGATATTTCTCCAACGAGTTTTGCGTCCTATTTTTGCGCCTCCGGCTGCATGCACCTGCAAGGCGATAAAACCAGTTTCTATTTGTTCTTCGTATAGGTTGGCACAATTAACACCATTTACCCATGTAGCAATGCGATTACCAGAAGCAATTACTTTTATTTTATTCCACTCAAGATTTTTATAAGCTTTGCGACCGGCATCATTATATTCTAGATTATATCTCCAACCATATCTCGATTGGTCGTATATTCCTCCTGTCCATCCACGTGGTGAATCATCAGCCTCTACCTGAGGACCATAAACACTGTTCTTTCCTTTGGATTTATCATATTGAGAACGGATTTGAACACCGCCGTTTAAGGTTGCATCCATTTTAATTTCATACTCTAGAATAAAGTTGGTGTATTTCTTTTTTGTAGCGAGGTAAGTACTTGGTGAGTCTTTAGTAGAAACCCCAACAATAACACCATCTTCTACTGTAAAAGGAACAAATCCATTTAAAGCTTCCCAGCCTTTAAGATTTTTTCCATTAAATAAAGCTTTTGGTTTGCTTTGCGCACTCATCAGCGTTGCCATAATAAGAAAGCAAGCTGTAATAAGTTTTCTTTTCATCATTTCGGATTTATTTAATTAATGTAAATACTCTTTTACAAATGTTAATTTCATCTAATGTAATGTAGTTCAATAATAATAAGCAGTTTTTACGTTGTTTTAACCCTTGTTTTAATGGTTAAAACATAAGCTGTATGCCTTACAAAATGGAGAATTAAGATTTTTTAATTACATTCGCCTATCCTAAAATATATGTTAACAGATCAAGAGAAATACGACGCCCTGAATGAGATTTTGAATAGTAAATTATTCTCAAAATCTACCACTGCCAATGTGCTGCTTAAGTTCTTGGTAGATTCATCGGTTAATAATATTGAGTTATCAGCATCTGCAATAGGGTTAGAGTTATTTGGCTCGCAATACCCACGCGATAAGGGCGAAGCCAATGCACGCGTTAATATTTATCACCTACGCAAAAAACTTCAAAAATATTACGATACAGAAGGTGCTGATAGTGCTATTACTGTTACCATTGAAACCGGACAATACGGTGTAACATTTACTAAAGCGTCAATACGTAAAAAGAAACAATCCTATACGCTTGCAATAGGCTTAACATTTATTGCACTTATAATAGGAATCTCTTTAGCTAGTATTAATTGGAATAAGGATTTAATATGGCAGAGCACTTTTAGCAATAACAAACCTACTACTTTGTTTATCAGCCCAGTATTTGGTTATAACGGTCCATCAATAAAAGGAACATCTATTTTTCACAGGGATGCTCAAATTAATTCGGAAAAAGAATTACAAAGCATATTGGATACGATACCAAACGGACATTTATATCAAATGTCACGACCTAATTACACTACCTACGAGGATGCGGCAACCATAAAACATTTTGCCCGTTTATTTGCATTTAATGATGCTGACTTTTCAGTAAGAAAAGCAACCGACTTTACATTTAATGATTTAAAGGAGCAGAATATTATATACCTGAGCCCTATGCGATATAAAACTACTTTTAGTGATGTATTTAACGAGCTCTCTAAAAATGTAACACTACAGAAGAAATATAGCAACAACAATCAGCGCTTAGTATATAATAAAGCAAAAACTGATTCTGTTTTTTTACTCAATACCGATACACAAAGTTTTGAATATGCCCTTGCTGCCAAATTTAAAGGCAGTAATAACACCAATCATTTAATGTTCTTTGCTGATCATGGTATGGGGCTTTCTGCCATGAGTGAGTACTTTACCAATAAAGATTCTATTAATAGTTTTTCTGAAAAATATTTAAAGGAATCGGAAGAGTTTGTGGCTTTATTTTACGTGGGTGGTAAACAACGTACCAATCTTAAGCTCGACATGGTTTTTATTGATGATAATCAATAAAAAGACTTTGTGGTTATTTCACCTTCCAACTTATTCCTAAACTGGATTGAATAGCATATATCTCAATCGGCTAATATGCAGCAAACAAAGTAAGTGCCCAATAATGCATCTACACCCTAAAAAAAGAACTACAACTACAGCAGCTAGGTAATTATTTACTACTGCGTACAAAGTAAATAATAAAAACACATTGCTACATTAATAACTATACCCTACTATTTAAGGCTTTTAGGGATGGTTGATTTATTAAGTGTATTGTAATTTGCACATGGTAAAAAACAACATTCTTAATAAAAACATCCTTACAATGAAACACTCTATTTCAAAAGGTATTATTATAATTATGGCGCTCGCTTTTGGTTATAATATAAACCTAATGGCCAAAGGCAAAAAAAGTAAACCAAACATTGTAATACTATTTGCTGATGATATTAGCGCACGCGAATTCCCTATTTATGGTTCAAAGGTATGGAGTAAGCCCACAGGCGGAAATACTACTGACCCTAAATATAGAGCACACACTCCGGTAATGGATAAATTGGCCAACGAGGGGGTATGGATAAAAACAGCATGGGCAGCCACGGTTTGTTCTCCTAGTAGAGCTATGATGATGACAGGGAGATATGCCCATTTACACAAATGGTGGAATAACGGCGATTTAGGAACCTCAAAGGCGCCCGATGGTAGTAAAAAGAAAACACAAATATATCCGTTTTACGAAAGTACTGAATATACAATTGGTGCCGTAGCAGCAAAAGGAGGCTATAACAGTTATTGGGCAGGTAAAACGCAAATGAAAGGTAATAACCTACTAAAGTATAGTTTTGACGAAGGGTGCTTTACCCCGGGCGAGCAAGGTGCTCCAGAAAATCCGTATACCGATTTTGCTGTGGTTAATGCCAAAAGGGATGGTAAAAAAGTAGTGGTTAATAAAGATAATGGCAAGGTAGTAGATTATTACGCGCAAAGCGGATGGTATTGGAAACCTCACGTAAGATTAATGAACCACCCTGATACTAAAGGAGGTTTAACTTGGTGGCCAAATACACCTGAAACCAAAAAAGAATTTGGCTTAAATACTTATGGTCCTGATGTTGAGTTGGATTTCATATTTGACTTTATGGATAGAAAAAAGAATGATAAGAAACCATTCTTAATATACCATACCACACACTTAGGCCATGATGGTTGGGACTTTTTTAATACCGATGCCAAAGTAAAGAGTAAATGGCCCAGTACACCTAAAATTGAATGGAAAAATGGCAAGTACACACGCACTAAACCAAATATTACTGGTGATAAAGGAGTGTACAACACACACGGAACAATTACAGAAGCAGGTATTCATAACCACATTAACTACATTGATTATCAGGTATGGCAATATTTAAATAAGTTTGAAGAACTGGGTGTAGCTGATAATACGGTTTTTATTATTTGTGCCGATAACGGAACATCGGGCTATGGTAAAAACAGTCCGGTTATGCAAAAAGGAACACATGTGCCAATGATTATATATGCACCCGGATTTAACTTTACCAAACATGGTGAGCAAGATATATTAGTAAATATTGCTGATGTGTTACCTACCATTGCCGAATTAGGTGGTGTTACATTCCCCAAAAATTACGAAGTTAATGGCGTAAGCTTATGGCCTTATTTAACTACTAAAACTACCAAACACCGCGATTGGATTTATGCTTACCGCAAAGATGCGCAGTTAATACGTGGTGAAAAGGTGATGAAGGATGGTAAGGACAATTGGTACGATGTATCGGGCAGTCCGGATGATTTAATTAGTTTCCCTAAAATTACAGATTGGGGCAAAGTAAGTGAAGTACACAGGGCAGAACGTAAGAAACTAGAGGAAGTATTACCTCGTTTTGATTTACACGACAAAGAGCATGATGCTCCAGTGAATAAATAAGAGTTTGTATTATACCAAAAACATCATCAAATGATTGATATAAATTGCTTCTATAAAGCTTCTACTGCTTCATAAAATATCAATGTAGCTACGGCTATATCTCTATTTTATTCATTGTAGAAACTTTAAATAATTCAATTTCTTATCAATCATTCAATAATGCATTTGGTAGTATTGGTTTGGTGATGCCTCTTGAGGAGATGTTTTATAGGGAAACATCGTACTTAAGAGGCATTTTGTATATTTGCCTAAAAATTAGGATATGCGAACTTTAGGAAATGTTATTTGGTTTGTTTTTGGTGGGATATTCATCTCCATTGGTTATATATTGGCTAGTATTCCGTTATTTGTATCTATAATAGGTATTCCGTTTGGTATTCAGACGCTTAAATTGGCTGGCGTAGCACTATGGCCCTTTGGCAAACGCATTACCGAAAGTGCTGGTAATAGTGGGTGCTTATCGTTATTTATGAATATTCTTTGGCTTATTACAGGCGGTTTTGGCATATGCCTATCGCACTTGTTAATGGGCTTACTCTTTTCTATCACCATTATTGGTATTCCGTTTGGAAAGCAACATTTTAAATTGGCCGGCTTGGCTTTAACGCCTTTTGGGAGGATTATTAGCGAAAAATAATTAGCCGTTTTTACTGATTACATAAGCAAGTTGTTTAATGTTGTATCTAAAATAACAAGAACCAGATTACTCTATTAATCTGTTTTTTTTGTGCTTGTACGTGTTATTAAAACAAGCCTTATTGTTAAATACAGCTTTCTACATATTTCCCCCAAAGAGGTTTCAAACAATGTGCTGCATTGCAGATAATGCTATGGTTTAAAGGCTCATTTTTCCAGATATTTCAGCGTAGGTCACAATCCTTGTAATGTATTATTAATTAACACAATGCGTGTGTTTTAAAAATTGTTGTATTGAAAATTAAAAAATGTAGGATGTTTTTTAATTTTCGTCAGGTGCATTTTTGTTTTTCGTCAGGTGCATTTTTAAAAATGCTCCTGTTGGTTTTTGAAAATACTCCTGTTGCAAAATAAAAGCCCTCGTGAGCTTAATCATTTATGTGCCGCTTGTGATTAAAAATGAAGCTTTGTATTTAACAGAATAAGTGTGTTGAAAATGCTTTTTTTGTATTGTGATTTTGGCTTAGGGATAGAAGCGGCATCCTTTGTGAGCCTTCGTTTTGGCGAAACAAAGATATAGCGCATAGCCCGACCGACTATTATAGTGGTTTATGGTTTATAGTTTTTTTTTGGAGGGAAGCCCCTCATTTATTTTATAGCCCATGCTTTTTGGTATCGTTTTAGCTTTCGGGTGAATCGCCATATGAGTAAAATGGCTCCGGCACTGAGTCCTAGTGGGAAACCAAACCATATTCCGATTTCGTTATAGCCCCAAACAAAGGCGCTTAGGTAACTTACCGATAAACTTATGGCGAATAATGAAACTAACGTGATTAAGGCGGGTACTAATACATCGGCAAGGCCACGTAGGGCAAAGCCGTAAATGAGCATGAGGGCATCGGGTAGCTGATATATGGCCAATACGATTAGAAATTGCGATGCTAGGTTTATTACTTCGGCATTGGTGGTGAATAGCGATGGTAGCCAATGGCGGCTCAGAAAAAAGAAACTGCCCATGCATATTACCATTAGTAGTAAAATGTGTACTGAGGCTGCCATGGTGTTACGCATACCGGTGATGTTTCGCCCTCCTTTTAACTGACTTATGCGAATGGTTGTTGCGGCACCTATACCTTGATATACCATAAAACCGAGCGTTGATATGCTAATTCCGATTTGGTGCGCGGCTAGGCCTTGTGCGCCCAACCACCCCATCATTACGGTGCTTAGCGCAAAGGCTGAGGATTCCATTACAATTTGTCCGCCTGAGGCGAGTCCCATTCTGAAGAAGGGTTTCATACCTGCTAAGGTAATGTTGACTTGTGCTATGCTTGGAAGGTGCTTTTTTAAACTTGGCGTGCGATAAAACCACCACATGGCGGCTAATAACATAAAGATACGCGAAATGAGGGTTCCTATTCCGGCGCCAAGAAGGCCTAGTTCGGGGAAACCTAATTTGCCATAAATCAACAGGTAATTAACTGCTACGTTTATTAGGTTGGCTGCAATGGTTATTAGCATACTTACCTTGGTGTTTCCGATACCCTCAGCGTATTGCTTAAAGGCGAAAAAGCCCATCATAGGTAGTATTGAGGCCATTAATATAAACATATATTGGCGGGCCATATCAATTATTTGTGGCGGCTGCCCCATACTACCCATAAATTTAGATAGGATGAATAATAGGATGGTTAATGCTACGCCTACAATTGCATTTGATGCCAAGCCATTGGCGAATAAGGTGGGTATTTTTTGTGGTTTGTTTTGTCCGAATGCATTGCCAATTAAAGGCGTTATTATATACGAAAAGCCCGTTCCGAAAAGGATGGTTAGGGTAAATAAGGTATTGGCAAAGGAGGCCGCAGCAAGGGGATCGGTACTATTGCCTGGTATGTGGCCAATCATCATATTATCGGCTATACCAACGGTGATTTGCCCTAATTGTGCCAATACAACTGGGAGTCCTAATGTTAGGATGGATTTGTAATACTTGCTTTGTTTAATCAATCTCATTGTGTAAATATTTGCTTGCTAACAAACTAACGAGACCTTTCCCTATATTGTATCTCCTGGTATGGAACGATTGAACAAAGTTGGTGACTTTGGGCTTCAAGGTGTGAAACAATTCCTACTATCAACAATAACAATATAGTCGTGTAGACTTTTTGCAATAGATCGCTAGTTTTCAGTTAGAAGTCAGTAGTGAACTATAAACTACAATACTAGTATTACAACAAAATACCGTTGAATATACTTAGCTCTAACAAATACTAAAACTTAACGAACTACTTATTTTTATTATGTATGTAAAAGTAAAGTCTTTATTAAAATGATGAAACTTTTAGAGCGCTAAAAGATGTTAAGTTTTTAACCAGTTGCATTGATAAACTCCGCACCTGACTAAAAACGAGCATACTATTTCAAGGCTTCATATAATATTTCAACCGGATGCTGGGCTTGGCGCTCAGTGCCGTCTTTAATTTGATGACGACAGGATGTTCCGGCTGCAGATATTAAGGTGCTTTCTTGTGTAGCACGAATTGTTGGTAACAGTACCAATTCGCCTACCTTTTTAGATAAGCTATAGGTGCTTTTTTCGTATCCGAATGAACCTGCCATACCACAACAGCCAGACTTAATTTCCTGGGCTTCGTAGTTTTTAGGGAACGATAATACTTTTTGCGTATAACTTGTATTTGATAGTGCCTTTTGATAACAGTGCCCGTGAAACTTTACCTTTTTTGATGCTTCGGTAAACGAATTTTGCTGAATACGACCGCCTTCTATTTCCTTAGCCAAAAACTCCTCAATGGTATATGTGTTTTTAGCAACTGCAATGGCTTGCTGATGTAAGGCACTGCTTACCAAATCGGGATACTCGTCTCTAAAAGTTAAAATAGCACTGGGTTCAATACCTATTAAAGGGCTCTGGGCTGAAACCATAGGGGCCAAATACTCAATATTCTTATTGGCCAGCTTCTTGGCTTTCTTTACCAATCCTTTTGATAGGTATGTACGTCCGCTATTGGTATGCTGCGGAACAATTACCCTATAGCCTAAAGTTTCTAACAACAGAATGGTTTTAATACCTATATCACTTTCGAGGTAATTGGTAAACTCATCGGCAAACAAATAAACTGTTTTATGAATTGCCTTAGCTTTCTTTCGCCACTTACTCCACACCTTTAAGGTTTTAGGCGACATGCTTGGCAAATCTCTTTCTGTTGAAAACCCTATGGTGGATGCTATTAGTTTACGCAAGGTTGGTACTTTTAATACCCCATTATACAACCATGGAGTAAGCGACATTAATTGGTTTATTTTTGGATAATTACCCACTAACCACGCTTTGCTTGGCACGCCTGTTTGCTGATAGTAATATTGTAAAAATTCGGCCTTAAGCTTAGCTATATCAACCCCCGATGGACATTCTGATTTACAAGCTTTACACGATAAACAAAGTTGTAATACTTGGTTTACATCTTCAAGGTAAAGGTTATCCTGATCGAGCTTACCAGCAAAATATTCGCGTAATATATTGGCTCTTCCGCGTGTACTATTTTTTTCGTCGCGAGTGGCCATGTAACTCGGGCACATTGTACCCCCAATAATTTCCGATTTTAAACAATCGCCCGAACCCGAGCATTTGTCAATGGCCCTAATCATACCGTCGGTTTTATCCCAACGCATGGTTGTTTCAAATACCTTTTCTTGGTTCTCTACCCTATAACGCAATGATGTATTCATTTGCGGGGTATCAATAATCTTTTCCGGATTAAGGATATTGTCCTTATCAAATACCTTTTTAACGCGTAGTAGTAATTTATAGTTTGAATCGCCCACCATAAATGGAATAAACTCACCACGCAACCTACCATCGCCATGTTCGCCACTAAGCGAACCGCGGTACTTTTTAACTATATCAGCAGTATCTTTTGCTATTTTTCGAAAAATGATAACATCTTGCGAGCTCTTTAAATTTAAAATAGGACGAAGGTGCAGTTCTCCCGTTCCTACGTGCGCATAAAAAACACATTCTTTATCGTATTTCTTAAGCATGGCTTGTATATCTACTGCAAAGTTTGGCAAGTCAATTGGACGGATGGCGGTATCTTCAATTACAGCAACAGGTTTATGGTCGCCTTTCATGTTAGATAAAACACCCAAACCGGCTTTTCTAAAATCCCAAACCTTTTTTATATCGCCTCCTGTTATAACAGGAAATGAATAACCCAAGTTATTCTTTTTAAAGTCTGCTATTAATGCAGCCGTTCTCTCTTGCAGTGCCTTCTCTGAATGCTCAGCAAATTCTACCACTAAAAGCCCTGCTGGATCGCCCTCTAAAAAGAAACGATTGTGCTCTTGCGATTTACTCTGTCCGGATAACTCTACAATTTTATCATCAATTAATTCAACAGCTCTGGGCTGATGCTTTAAGGCTACTAGGTTGGCTTCGAAGGTTTCGTTTAATGAATTAAAATGGGCGCAGACCAATGCTTTATGTTTGGGCGGAACATTATTTAAATGCAGCTTAATGCTTGTTATTAACATTAAAGTTCCCTCTGATCCGGCAATTAGTTTTGCCATATTAAAGGAACCTCCCTCCTCAACAAAAGGTTGCATATTGGCTAACAAATCAACTGCATAACCAGTATTTCTTCGCTTGATATCTGGATGTGGAAAGTGCTTGTGAATCTCCACTCTATTGTCTTCTGATGCTAATAATTTATTAATTTCTCTGTAAATATCGCCTTCAAGATTCTTCTGTTGGCATTTTTTATCAAACTCCCAATTAGAGATTTCTTTATACGTTACCTCTTCGCCATTAGCTAAAAAGCCACTTACCTCCAAAATATGATCGCGGGTGCTACCATATACTAAAGAGCGCGAGCCACAAGAGTTATTACCAACCATACCTCCAATGGTACACCTATTAGATGTTGAAGTTTCTGGACCAAAGAATAAACCATATTTTGCAAGTTCAATATTCAGTTCATCGAGCACTACGCCTGGCTCAACAGTAACCCAATTCTCATCTTGATTAACCTCAATAATGGAATTCATGTACCTACTGGTGTTTACCACCAAACCGTTACCCACAACCTGTCCGGCCAGCGAAGTTCCTGCACCACGTGGTATTAAAGGAATTTTATGTTGATGGGCAAAATCAATCAGTAGATTAATATCGGAGTAATCGCGGGGCCAAACAATACCTAGTGGTTTTTCTCTGTAAGCAGAAGCATCCGTTGAGAATTGTGCTCTATCAGAGTTGGAGAAAGAAGCCTCTCCTTTTAATAAGGTATTTAATTGAGATAATTTATTTAGTTGCGAAGACTCATCCATATTTCGAATTTTCAGTAAAAGTATAAAAATTCGAAATATAGATAAGTAAACTTGTTGTGATATTAACTAGTAAATTGGATACTGGTCTTCACTTAAAAAATCTTTGACGGTAGAATTATAGAGAACCTGAAAATTTTCTTTTACCCATTCTAACAAGTCTCCAACCTCTTTGGGAGATAACCACTTAATAGATTTAAACAGTTCTTTTTGAAATAACTCTTGGTTGTTTTGCAATCCCAAAAGGATCTTTTTTTGGTGTTCTAGCATACTCTTACGGTTTGTAACTAATTATTAATGAGAATATACAAACCACATACCACAATTAACAAATTGAAGCAGGATTAGGTGGTTTTTTTAATTTATTAATGCCAAGTTAAACCTCATTTTTATTTGATTGGCAGTGAACCAAGTTGCTAATGAAGCAGGTTTACAATATTATATGCCTACTCCGAAGCCTACACTAATTTGCGGTTCGCCTGACTTATAAGGACTATTATCATCTTGCAGAACATCAAATAAAACTCTAACCGAAAAAAACGAACGCTTACTAATCATGGTTCTATAACCACCTCCAAGCCATATATACGGAACAAATATTCTATCGCTTGAGCTAATGGTATAATAACTATCGTAGTTATAACCTGCCAATTCGGCATGGGCAAATATTTTCTTGATTAGATCATACTGTCCGAATAAACGAGCCCCATAATCGTGTGCATTAACGTTCATATCGAAGCGATCATCCATTGTATAAATATATTCAATACCCAAACCTGCGTAAAACTTTGGTGTGAGTTTAGCACCCAGAAGTGGGCTTACTCTTATGGATAAATAATCACTAAAATTACCTGATAGTCCTACATTACCTCCCGTGTATAACTTATCCTTAAATGGCTTTTTTTGAACTGTATTAGCTACTGGTTTAGTGTTAGAAATACTATCAGACTGATAGGCTACTTGAGCAGAAATGATATTAAATATAAAAAACAGGATAGATATAAGTATAAGCCTCATAACATTATAAATTTAGATTATTATTTGGTGAAGTTGTTTAAAGTTGTATCGAAAATCTGCGAGTAACACCTTGATTTCATTGGCTTCAGCTAATTTTTATTCCGTAGCTACGGCTATGCAATAAAAAATTGAGCTTTGCCACTGATAATCAATTTGTCACTCTCGCAATTCCCCTACAACCTTAAACAACTTCGGTATTAATTTAACCAACAATTTGTGTAATTGTTTGCTAATTAATTACAATAGGACTCAATTAAAGTACAATAATTATCCTGATTGAGCTTTTACAATACTATTACTACACCTAAAAACAACAATAAATAGGGTGTAGATGAAACTCTCCATATAGACAAAAACTAACATTTGCTGATTTCATCTACATTTTCGCGAAATGTAATTTTACCACCCGTTAATTTTATCTCTATCACGTACCTTGTAGCTAAATATTATTAATTCCATTATTATAATTCACTATGAAACAAACTAAATTCTTAGGCATTTTAACAATTTGTCTATTTACCTTTTATGTTAACTCTATTAGTGCTAAAAAAACAAATATTGTATTCTTATTTGCGGATGACGCAGGATACCATGATTTTGGTTTCCAGGGTAGCAAAACTTTCGAAAGCCCTAATCTTGATAAATTGGCTAAAGAAGGTATGGTATTCAAACAAGCCTATACTACCGCAGCTGTTTGTGGCCCATCAAGAGCAGGGTTACTAACCGGAAGATACCAACAGCGTTTTGGAATTGAAGAAAACAACGTACCTGGATATATGAGTCATTCATCTAAGCTTTTAGCCGATGAAATGGGCTTACCTTTAGATGAAAAAACAATTGCTGATTACCTCGGCCCTTTGGGCTACAAATCAATTATTTTGGGTAAATGGCACTTAGGCAATGCCGATAAGTATCATCCGATAGCACGAGGTTTCGATGAGTTTTACGGTTTTAGAGGTGGGGCGCGAAGCTTCTTCCCATTAACGCAAAAATTAGCTTTTGATAGAAAAGAAGACCGTTGGGAAAGAGGTTATGCCAACTTTGAAGAGCCCGACAGATACACCACTGATGCTATAGGTGATGAAGCTTGTGATTTTATTGAACGCCATAAAAACAAACCCTTTTTTGTGTATGCTTCTTTTAATGCGGTACATACTCCTCTTGAAGCTTTGCCTGAAGATTTGGCCAAAGTAAAAGGCTTAAGTGGAAAACGCAAAAAGCTAGCTGCCATGAACATTGCAATGGATAGAGCTTGTGGTAAAATTATGGATAAGCTTAAAGAATTAGGACTTGAGGAGAATACTTTGATTGTTTTTTCAAATGACAATGGTGGTCCTGATGGATCTATGACCTGCAACTACCCCTTAAGCGGATGCAAATCAAATCACCTTGAAGGAGGAATTAGAGTACCCATGGTTATGAAATTTCCTAACGTAATTAAAGCAGGTTCTACTTACGATTATCCTGTAAGTATGCTCGATATGTTACCAACGTTTGTAAATGCAGCAGGTGGTAATGCCGATGCTATAACAAATATTGATGGCGTTGATTTAATGCCGTATGTTACCAAACAAAACAAGGCTCGTCCGCATGAGGTATTGTTTTGGAAGAAAGAAAATAGAGGTGTAGTTCGCCAAGGAGATTGGAAATTATTGCGCTACCCAGATAGACCTGCTGAGCTTTATAATTTAGCCAAAGATGTTACCGAAAGTAATAACCTTGCTTATAAACATCCTGAAAAAGTAAAAGAGTTATTTAAAGTATTATGGGAGTGGGAAGGTGAATTAGAGCGTCCGCTTTGGCTACTTAAACGTGTTTACGAGGTAAATGCTATGGAGCGCATGGATGTTAAAAGAACACCTGTATTAGATTAACTTTTTACACATCTTTATTGTGATAAATACCACCCATACTTTAGCTCAGTACTCACTTAGTTTGTGGTTAAACAATATGATTATGATTTTACTACTTCAAAGAAAAGAATATTCGTTATTACTACTATTGGTAATATTCGGATTGATCAGTACAATGGAAATTAAGGCTCAGCCTAAGGCTCCGGAAGGCATGGAATGGAAAGAAATTCCTCAATTATGTGATGAGTTTGATGAATGGGACAATACCAAATGGACAAAGTCATTGTGGAACTATGGAGTACCCGTTAAAATGATGGCTAAAAATTCGGGTGTAAGTGATGGTAAGCTTTGGATTAAAGCATCTTTGGATAAAAAAGAAGCGAAAAAAGAAGATGGGCGTTGGTTTGAAACCTCAAGAGTGATGTCGAAAATGAAAGTTAAGTTTCCGATGTATACAGAATGTAGAATGAGAACCTCTCACCTATCGGCCTTTTCTACTTACTGGCTTAATAATGGAAATAGCGCAAATAGAGATGAAATTGACATTTGTGAGCATAACTCTAAGCCTTCATTTACCAATCAGGTGGACCGACCATACACCATGTATTCGCAATATTTTATTGTTAAGGATGACGAAACGGAAAGGCATCATGGTAATTTTGATAATCGCAACTTATCGGATAACAATCCTGCCAAAGGACGCAAGTGGAATGAAGAATATCAAGTACTTGGTTGTTGGTGGATAGACGAACACCATGTTCAGTTTTACATTAATGGCGAGAAGGCTGGTAAAGTAGAATCGAAACAGACCTTTACGCGCGAACAGAATATCATTTGGGATTTATGGACGAGTAAAGATTCTTGGACTGGTGGAATTGCTGATAAAAAAGATTTATCAAATGATTCAATAAATACAATGTATGTGGATTGGATACATACCTACGAACTGGTAAAAAGCAACTAATTTGTTTTAATAGCTCGTTAGTTTTGAGGCTGAAGTTGGCAGAAGATCTAATAAGGCCCTACAAATTATGAACTACTATTCTTATTGAATTACAAACTAAAAACCTCGCATTGTCTTTTTTAAGAAAATGTGAGGTTTTTTTATCGTAATTTTACCAACTAAAGGATTTACATAAAAAATACTGGATAAATCATTTCGCCATAAAACGCCTCAAAATCAGATAACTAATCTTCAGATCAAGTTCCCTCTATTGTAATTATTTTTCCTGCTTCATCATATTCTAACTCAACTACCTTCATGCTTCTAAGCCATGTTTTTCCATTCGATGGCACACAATCGTGGTGAAACAAATACCATTTACCTTGAAATTCGCAAATGGAATGGTGGGTAGTCCAACCAACCACAGGTGTTAAAATAATGCCTTGGTAACAATATGGTCCATATAAGCTATCGCTTGTTGCGTAACACAATTTGTGTGTATTACCTGTTGAGTATGAAAAGTAATACTTGCCCTTATAGGTGTGTAACCACGAGGCCTCAAAGAAACGTCGATCATGATCTCCTGCTGTAAGCGGATTCCCATTTTCATCGAGGATCAATAAATCCTTAGGTGCTTCTGCAAATTCAAGCATATCATCACTAAGCTTGGCCACTTTTGGGCACAAACTAGCCTCCGCATCCTTTGGTTCAGCACCAACTTCAATGGCCTTGTTATCGCGATAACGCTGTAATTGTCCGCCCCAAATACCCCCAAATAGAATATAACGCTCATTACCCTCTTCAAAAACACAAGGATCTATACTATAACTACCTTTCATTGGGTATTCTTGTGGAATAAAAGGCCCTTCAGGTGTTTCGCTTACCGCTACTCCTATTTTAAAAATATCATTGTGGTCTTTGGCCGAAAAATAAAGGTAATACTTGCCGTTTTTATGCGCCACATCAGAATCCCACATCTGGCGACTAGCCCAATCTACATGATCCACATCCAATATCACACCATGATCGGTAATTTCTCCATCAATGGTATCCATTGAGTAGGCATGATAATCGCGCATATTAAAATGATCTCCATTATCATTTTCGGCTACGCCCGATTCAAAATCGTGAGAGGGGTAAATAAATAACTTGTTATTGAAAACATGAGCTGATGGATCGGCTGTAAATAAGTCTGATACTAAATATTTGGCTTCTTTCATTATTGTATTTTTTGTATGAATTTCTCTTACTTAATAAGCCAAACGCATTACTGCAGCATAAGCAGGCTTTGGCTCGTTTTCTCTGTTGAATAATAAAGGATAATCTGTTCGTCCGTTTATTGGCCAATAGTTACGCCAAGTTTGCGCATCGTTCACTCCCCAAAAAGTGATTCTAGAAATGTGGTCTGAATGTCTGTTATAAATCTTAAATAACTTGGCGTAATAATCGCCTAGTTCAGTTTCCAGATCATCGGGCAAACCATTGGTATACGGGTTGTACTCAGGTTTATTGGCATACGATGTGCTTACTTCTGCTGTTAACTCTTCGCTAGGGAAAGGCAATACAGAAACATCTAATTCAGTAACCATTACCTTAATACCAAGGCTTGCAAATGTGTTGATACTGTTTTCTATTTCCTCAAAATAATCGGCACCCAAACCATAGTGAGCTTGCATTCCTACGGCATCAATTCTAATGCCCTTTTCTTGCAAACGCTTCACTAACTTTACTACCTCTGCTCGTTTTGCAGGTAAGTACATATTGTAATCATTATAATATAACTCGGCATTGGGATCGGCTTCGTGTGCAAACTGGAAAGCTAATTCAATAAAGTCAGGACCTACAATTTGATGCCACAAACTCTTTCTTAAACCGCCCTCATCAAGCACTGCTTCGTTAACCACATCCCATCCTTTTACCTTGCCTTTATAACGCGAAACTACGGTTTGAATATGCGTTTTCATGCGTTGAATTAGTGTATCTCTGGTAGTTAGTTTCCCATCTGCATCGTGAAACATCCAATCAGAAGTTTGGGAGTGCCACACTAAGGTATGTCCCACCATAAAAGCATTGTTATCGGCAGCTAGCTGAACAAGCTTATCCGCCAAAGCGAAATCGAATTTGCCTTGGTTTGGCTGCACTACTTCTGGTTTCATGCAGTTCTCAGCAACTATAGAATTAAATTGAGTTTTAACCACTTTTAAAGCGCTAGTGTCAGAACCTTCAATTTGCTCGGAGTTGAGTGCCGTTCCTATTAAAAATTTACTTTCATATGCTTTTGCTAAAGATAATTCTCTAACATTTTTGGTATTACCTGTATTTTGGGCACACGCAGTAAAACTGCATGCGGCAATTAAGGCTAGTGATATATATTTTATAGTATTCATTGTATTTTCTGTTTATAGATATTATTGAATAGTTTACTCATTCCGACGGGCTGCCAAATCTTTTTCTATCTCAACTTCTTTGGCTTTGTCAATCTCATAAAAAAACAAACAAGCAATAGCTAAGGCAAAGGTGATGGTTGGAAAAAGGCTAACGGATAACTGTATTCCTGAAATGGCACTATCCACTTGTACTGCCAAGCCTTCTTGATAACCAAAGGCGGCTAAAATTCCGGCTACTAAGGCACCGCCAATACTCAAACCTGCTTTTAATCCAAAAATCATGGCTGAGAATATAATAGCAGTGGCTCTACGATTGTTTTTCCATTCCGAAAAGTCGGCAACATCAGCAATCATTGCCCACAATAATGGAATGGTTATCCCATAGAAAAAGCCGTGTAATATTTGACTGATAAAGGTTATGGCGATGGCTTTGGGCGGAAAAAACCAAAAGGCGAACACGCAAAGAGTAGCCAATATTAATCCCACAATAAAAACATCGCGCTTACCATATTTATCGGCCAATGGTTTAGAGAAACCTATGCCTACAATCATAAAAATAATACCGCCTGCATTAAACAAACTGAAGGCAGATGTAACTGCATCATCGGGCCAATCGAAACCGGGCATACTCGTCTTTAATCCGGCAATCATGCCATTGAAACCAATATCATTTAAAAATGTATTTAGTGAGGCTGTATCTAAATAGTTATCGAAGTAATACACATACATTCCTCCCTTTAAGGATAGGGTAATAAAAATAAGAATGGTAACAAATAACATCACCAACCATGGTTTATTCTTACTCAAATCCTTGAGATCTTCTTTGAGCGATGATTTCTGTTCTTCCGTGGCAACTACCCTTTCTTTTGTGGTAAGAAAAGTGATGATTAAAAACACTACTCCAACCACAGCAAACACACCCATTACCTTCTCAAAACCGAGGGCTTTATCTCCATCGCCAAATATAAGAACCAAAGGTAATAGTAAGGCTTGTATGGTAAATTGAGCGATCATAACAGCTACAAATCGGTACGATGAAATGCTATTTCGCTCGCTCATACTGCCGGTTATAACTCCACTTAAGGCTGAGTAAGGTAGGTTACTGGCCGAATATATTAACACCAATAAAATGTAGGTGATTAATGCATAGGCTATTTTACCCGAAGGACTAAAATTAGGCGTACTAAAAGCTAATAAGGCAAATACGCCAAAGGGAACTGCTGTCCATAAAATCCATGGCCGAAACTTACCCCAACGGGTATTGGTTCTATCGGCAATAGCGCCCATTACAGGATTGAAGAAAGCCCCAATCATTCCGCCAGCAAAAATAATAGCTGATGCTGATGCTGGCGGAATTCTATACACATCGGTATAAAAGAATGCCAGAAAGGTCATTAGTGTTTGAAAAATTAGGTTAGCTGCCAAGTCGCCAAGGCTATAACCTATTTTTTCTATTACAGATATTTTTTGCGTTGTATTCATTAGAATAGTTCGTTAGTTGTTAGTCTGAAGTCTGAAGTGAAAACCGATACTTATTACAAAAAGAATGGATATAAGACTTACCATCATTTCACTAATCCTTCAAGTACACCGTAATAGGCGTCTTTCTCTTCAAAATTATTGTTGTATAACAATGGCCAATCTATATGCCCATGAAAATCTAAGAGCCACGATTCATTGTCTTTTAAACCCCAAATAGTTAAGGCATACTTGTTTACAGTTGGTAATGCGGTATAAAGCTCAGCAATCTCTTTATATTTCGTTTTCAACTCTAAAGAACGCGCATCTGTAAGTGTACTTTGGTCGTTATTAGGATTGGCACGTATATCAAGCTCGGCATAATGTACTTTTAAATTTCTGTCGAGAATATCTTGTGTGGCATCCTGAATATCTTTTTTAGCTGGCCAATTGTAGGCGATGTGCATTTGATAACCTACTCCATCAATAGCTACAGAGTTGCTAATTAAATCATCAACCATAGAAAAAACCGCATCGCGTTTGGTTTGATCGCTGCACATATTGTAATCGTTGTAAAACAACAATACATCAGGATCGGCCTCGCGTGCCCACTGAAAACATTTAGAAATAAAAGAAGCTCCCATGCGTTGATAAAAAACTGAATTTCGGTAAGTACCCGAACCATCGTTAAAAGCTTCGTTTACCACATCCCACGATGTTATTTTTCCTTTATATCTTGTTACAACCGTTTTCACATACTCTTCGAGCATGGTTTCAAATTCGGCATCCGTTCCCGAAAAATTCTCAACCCAATTGGGTGTTGCATTGTGCCAAACCAGGGCATGGCCATGTATGTTTAATTTATTCTCAACAGCATAATTAACAATTGCATCCGAAGCAGTCCAATCGTATACTCCTTCGCTAGGATACATGATGTTCATTTTCATTTCGTACTCGGCAGTAATACTGCTAAATTCGCGATTAATCACTTCGTGATGCATACCCGTCATTCGGTTTGACTGAACAATTGTACCTATGAAAAAATCTTGAGTAAGCTCTTTTAATACCGAGCCATCAGGAATCTCAGTAGTAAGTGAAATCACCATTGAATTGCTCGATTCAGCAGTTCCGTTTACTGCACGTACGCGGTAATAATAACTGGTGCTAGGACTCAAGTTATCCACAACAGTGTAAATACCGTTAACGCTTAAGGCCTGATAACCTTCAACAAAACTTGTAAAATCAATATCGCTTGAAACATCAAGCACATACGATTGTGCATCTTTTACTCCGGCCCAGTTGGCTACAAAGGAGTTTTGGGTAATATCACTGGGGTTTAATGCCAGAGGAGCTGACAAACTAGGTGTTGCATTGTCGTCACTACTGCATGACACTTGCATGAGAAGCAAAAATATTAAGCCGATTATATTTTTGAATAGAGCCATAATTATAACTTTTGAGATTCTTGTTTGATGAAAAATATAATCTACGCACTTACATTATCACAATGTTTTTCAGGATCATAAGGTTGTAAGTACGTAGATTATAGTTGAACCCCCTCGCAATCGTTACTGCAAGAGGGGTATTGAATTAATAGTATTCGTAAAAACGCATGTTATCAACGCGAACTATTGTAGGAACTGGTCCCCATTGGTTAATGGCAACTTTCACATAATTAATATTAGGACAGTCCATACTATGAGTAACATTACCTGGATCATAACCTGCACCAAAGTCGTAACTAAGCATTTCTACCGTAATCCATTTACCCACTTCTTCAGCAGTAAAATCATAATTATGGGCCCAAACGGTGGTTCCATCATCAATCTGAATTTGCATTGTGCTTCCAGCAGGACTGGAGCAGTATACTTCGAAAACAAATTTCACTTTCTCCTGATTTGTTTCTGTTATACCAGGATTCATCCCTGAGGTAGGTTCTGCATTACCCCATCCGTTAGATGTAGAACCACTCCAAGTAAACTCGGCATAATTACCATCAAAACCATCTACATCGCTAAATACAACAGCATCGGTAATATCACCATTGTTTCGCCAATCGTTAGTAGCATACATTCCACCGCCATCAAAATCATTGTAACGATACACATTGTAACCCAAATCAACATCTAAATTTTTAGTTGATGAGCCAATATTAGTAGTTACCACAACATCAGCAGGTTCTGCTCCTTGGGGTACACGTAACAATATTTGTGTTGAAGAAATATACTCGTAATCGGCAGGCTCACCAGCAAAAGTAACGCTCTCAAGACCCATAAACCATTTCCCTACAATAACAGTACTACCACCAGCTTTTGGTCGCTCTGGTAAAAAACCTGAGATTTCAGGATCGGGTTGTAATATCTCAAAGTCTTGCATCACTTCTTTTCCATTTTTATTGATGAAATAGATTTTCTGCATACCTAGCTTACTACCCTTGGTTTCATCATAGGGCACTTCAAACATTATGGCTATTGATGAATTGAGTGCTGGATTAAAAACTACGTTAATTGAATCGGCATCCGTTACAAAAAGAACGCTATCCATTTTATCTAACTCAATACCTTCGGCAACTATTAAATCACCGGGATAACCTTGCGAAGCTGTTGATACATCCTTATTGGTAGAATTAACCACCGATATCTCTGGATTGTAAACCTCTTCTTTGGTACATGAAGTAGCCAAGAACATTGAAGTAACAAGGGCTACAATTAAATATTTATTCATATATCTTATCATTGCTCTGAAGTTTATTTGTTAAAATCGTATGGTACTGCCTCATCTAACAACAGTGGATTTATATCCGTTTCAACCTGAGGAAGCGGTAATAAAAAGTCGCTTTCTTTAGGCACTACAAAACGGCCACCATCGGCACTCCCACTCTCTGGGTCATTTCTATCTGCTAGATAAGCTCTATCTGTATTTGATAAAATTTCAATGGCCTTAGCCCTGTCAATACGAGCCAAATCGAACCAACGGTCGCCACTTTCAATGGCCAACTCCATTCTGCGCTCTTGCAAAATATCATCTAAAGTAATTTCGGTTAATGCAGGTAAACCCGCTCTGGCTCTAACCTTATTAATATCGCCCAAGGCAATGGCATCAGTGGTAGAAGTAGCTGTTCCTAATATGGCTTCTGCTCTTATTAAAAGCACCTCGGCATAACGCATAATGTGCGTATTTACATCGGTATTCATAAAGTTAACCGATGGCCACTCCTCAGGAGAACCAACCACATATTTACGGTAACCTGCGTAGTTATTTGTAAGTGCATTTTCTACTAAAAATCCACCTTCTTTGGTTACCAACTCAGGATAAAAATTTCCTTTTTCCATAATAGTTGGCTGACGTCTTAAATCACCTTCCTCGTAGGCTCTAATGAAATCTAAGCAAGGAATAAAGGTTGCCCAACCATCGCCAACACCTGTTAACTTACTAGCTGCTGCTAAATAAGCTTGGTGCGTGTTGGTATAATACCAATGCTGACCTTGTGGAGGAGAAACCCACTGTAACTCAAAAACCGATTCGTTATTATTATCTGGAGTTACTCCATTTTTAGGCTGAAAATTATCAGAATACTCAGGCATTAAAGAATATAATCCGCTGTTAATTACTAAATCAGCGTGCTCCTTTGCTTTATCGTATTCGCCTAGTGTTAAATAAACCTCGGCTAACAAGCCATGTGTTGCACCTTTTGTGGCTCTACCAAGGTTGGCATCGGACCACTTAATAGGTAGTAACTGTGCCGCCTCTGCTAAATCGCGTTTAATTAAGGTATAGATATCCTCAACATTATTTTTACGTACCACAACATCGGTACCGTATTGATTGATATCCTCTAAAATAGGCACAGCGCCAAAGGTTCGAACCAAGTAGAAATAAGCCAACGAACGCATAAATAAACCCTCGCCTCTCGACCACTCTTTTACTTCAGTAGTAACTGCCGGGCCTGCTTTGTTCTCAACAATATCGAGCAAACTATTTGAATAGGCTATTACCGAAAATAATGATTGATAACCCTCTGTTGTAAACTGGTTTGCCGCGAAAACAGCAAACTTATTAAACTGTGCAATATCAACGTAATCGCCCGAAGCATTTCCGGCATACACATCTAAACAGAGAACGAACTTTTCGTTAAACAGGAACCATGGTCTATTGTAAAGACTAGCCCCTCCGGTTAGCATTTGCGTATCATCGTTGTAGTAATTATCAGTAGTTAACCTATCTTCTGGTGCAATCTCAAGAAAACTATCTGAGCAAGCTGTAGTAATAAACAACAGCATCAGTATTCCAAATATCTTATTTTTATTCATTTCTAAGATTTTTTAAAAGTTATCCAATGATTAAAAATCAAGTTTTAATCCTATCATATAGGTACGTGGCACTGGGTAACGTCCGTTATCTATACCTGCTAATAATGCGTTATTACTTTGTCCGCCAATATCAGGATCGTAACCTGTGTATTTAGTAAATGTATACAGGTTTTGAACTGTAGCATAAGCTCTTAAGTTAGAGATAAAGCCAGTGCGTTTTAATAGAGACTTTGGTAATGAGTAACCTAAAGTCATGTTTTGAATACGAAGAAATGATCCATCCTCAACGTATCGGTCAGATACCCTAGCATTAGCATTTGGGTCACCAGCAATATAACGTGGCATATCCGTGTCGGTATTACTCGGTGTGTATCTATCAGCTACATTTACTGATTGGTTCCCAAACTGATCCGTCATACCTTCGGTAATTTTTCGAGTCCAGTTTATGATGTCGTTACCATAAGAACCGTAAAAAGAAAGCGCAAAATCCCAGTTTTTATACGATAGGTTATTACTGAAACTGAAAGTAAAATCAGGATGTGGACTACCAATTATAGTGCGGTCGTCGTCATTAATTTCACCATCATCGTTAATATCTTTAAACTTAATATCTCCCATCCAAACACCGTTTCGTTCATCCATATCACCTTGGTAAGGAGAATTCTGAATCTCCTCTTCGCTTTGGAATAAACCATCGGTTACATAACCGTAGAATTGACCTACAGGATTACCTACTGATGTTTGTGTAACTGTTTGGTTAAATTGAATAACCTGAGTTATTGTGGCATTTTCATCGGCTAACTTTGTTAACTCATTTTTATAAGTTGACAATACAATTGCCGATGTCCATTTAAAACCACCAGGGTTATCGATATTAACCGTATTTAAAGAGAAATCGATACCTGTATTTTGCATCTCGCCAAGGTTTACATACGGTGCAGAAAATGCCTCGCGACCATAATAATAAGCCATTGGTAACTGGTATAAGAAATCCTTCGATTTTTTAATATAGAAATCAGCATCCATATTAATACGGTTGTTGAAAAAGCCCAACTCAATACCAATATTCGATGATGTTGTGGTTTCCCATTTTACATCAGGATTGGCAATATTTCCGGGAATAAATGCAGGTCCATATGCCGATGTGATAGTATTTAATGACTGCCCGTAAGCATAGGCACCAATATTTTGGTTTCCTACCTCGCCATAACCGGCGCGTATTTTAACCCAATCGAGCGTACCTTGCAGGCCTTGCATAAAGTTTTCTTCACTCATTACCCATCCTCCAGAGAATGATGGAAAATACCCCCACTTGTTATTCGGTCCGAAGTTCGATGAAGCATCAGCCCTAAACGTTGCAGTTAGTAGGTAACGATTATTGAAACCATAATTGGCTCTGGCAAAAAACGATTGCATTGCCCATTGGTTTCTTAAGCTTGAGGCTCCGGCAGTCTCTGAATCACCCAAAGCCAACTCTGTTAAGTCGTTTTGAATAAAACCACCCCGACTACCTTGCAATTGCTCCCAAGTAGAATGCTGTGCCTCATGACCTCCCATAACTGTTAAGTTATTTTTACCAAACTGGTTGCTGTAGGTTAAGAAGTTTTTAAATATCCAATAAAAACTATTGGTATTGGTTTTAAACGAAGTTCCTAAATCGTTTACCTGATCGCCCAATTTATATACTGGATTGTACGATGACATTTTATTAAAATTGAAATCGTAGCCCAACTCAGTTCTTAATTTCAGATTTTTAGTAAAGCTGATATCCGAAAATATATTTCCTAAAACCTTGTGTCTTTGTAATTGTGACGAACGAATTTTAGACCAAGCTACAGGATTGTAACCACTTCCCGATCCTACTCCATCCTCGGCACTAGGTCCACCCCAGCTTCCATCAGAATATTTAACCGGTACTTCTGGTGATTGACGTAAGGCAGCCATAATAACACCGTCTTCCGAATCGTTATAAGCAATTAACTCATCACTCATACTAGCCGTTAAACTGTTTCCAAATTTAAACCAATCGTTTACTTGGTGGTCAATATTTAAACGCATTGCAAAACGCTCGTAATTAGTATTTATCAATATCCCATCCTGATTAAAATAATTCAAGGATGAATACACCTTTGTTTTTCCGTTTCCTCCGGCAATAGACAATTGGTGGTTGGTAATAGGAGCCACTCTAAACACTTCGTTTTGCCAGTTGGTTCCAGGGCCTAATAACTCTGGTCGTAGAAAAGAGGCTTTTGGCTCTCCGCCTTCTTGTACCGCAATTTCGTTTAAATATTGTGCGTACTGCGGAAGGTCCATTACATCGATGGTTTTAGTAACTTCTTGGATACCATAATATCCATCGTAACTAATTGTAGATTTTCCATCTTTACCACTTTTGGTTGTAATTAATATTACTCCGTTTGACGCACGTGAACCATAAATGGCTGTTGCCGATGCATCCTTTAGTACTTCGATTGAAGCAATATCCGAAGGGTTTATGGTAGATAAGGCACTCACTTTAGTTTGTCCACTTTCTCCTCCCATTGAAGAAAAATTAAAACTATCGTTACCTGAATTACCGTCTATTGGCACACCATCCACAACATATAATGGCTCATTACTCCCTGTTAAAGAAGTAATACCACGTACACGAACAGAGATACCTCCACCCGGTGCTCCAGAATTTTGTGAAATGGTTACACCCGACACTTTACCCTGCAAGGCCTGATCGATAGAAACCGCTGGTTGCTCTCCTAATTCATCAGCCTTAATTGAGCTAACGGCACCCGTTAAATCGCGTGCTTTGGTTGAACCGTACCCCACAACCACAACCTCATCTAAATCTTTAAGGTCTTCGCGTAAAGTAACATTAATGGTTGTTTGACTATTGATATCGATGGTTTGCGAAAGGAAACCAACAAAACTAAATAGCAATTGACTTGTGGATGGCGCTTCAATATTATATACCCCATCAATAGTTGTAATAGTACCTGTGGTTGTTCCTTTAATAGAAACATTCACACCTGGCACAGGTTCTCCCGTTTTATCAACAACTGTACCTGTAATTCGCATATTTTGTGCGAAAAGGGACATCTGCATGCAGATAAAAAAAGAGAGAATAATGCCTTTTTTCAAAAACTTAATCTTTTTTTTCATTTGATTAATTTTAGTTTGAAATTCACTTTTAAGCCGCACTCTTTATGTGATGATGATTGAGATAAAAATGGCTCAACAATAGTGATTTGTAGTTTAAATTAATTGTTTACATGAGTGTTAACTCATAATCTTCAGCACTTCATTGCACATTTAGTTACGCACTAGATTCTAAAATTTTCATGATTTTGGATTTAATAATAATGTGATTATAAGGTGCTTTTTACTTTTTATTTATTGGATACAACTCTCCCTCTGCGAGAGCAATAGCCACTTTTTGCTGCAATACATTTTGCTGTTTTAAGGCCTTTTGGTTGGCTTGCTGGCCTCCTACTGAAATCTGAATTGCTCCAGAATCGATGTAATATTCGTTATCATCGTTTAAAATGGCAATATCCTTTGGCTGAAGGCTGAACTTGACATTTTTGGTTTCTCCTTTTTTTAGAGCAATACGCTTAAATCCTTTTAAACTTCGGATAGCCTTTTTTCCTGAGAAATTAGGGTGACTAACGTACAACTGTATAACTTCCTCGCCATTATACTTGCCTGTGTTTGTTACATCCACACTAATTGGAATAGAATTACAAGGTTCTACCTGGGTTGGCACTTTTAAGTTTGAATATTTAAAAGAGGTATAACTCAAGCCATAACCAAAAGGATATAAAGCTTCGCCATTGAAGTAACGATAAGTACGACCTTCCATATTGTAATCATCGAAAGCTGGTAGATCTGTAACTGATTTATAAAATGTAACCGGTAATCGTCCGGATGGATTATAATCTCCAAATATGATATTAGCCAATGCCGTTCCTCCGGCCTGACCTGGATACCATGCTTCAAGAATAGCAGATACATTATCGGCTTCCCAGTTAAACGCTAATGCACTGCCATTCATTAAAACAAGTACTGTCGGTTTCCCAATTTTCTGAATTTCTTTTATAAGCTCTGTCTGATTCTTTGGTAAACTAATATCAGTTCTATCGCCCTGTACAAAACCATCTACCTTAACGGGCATTTCCTCTCCTTCGAGCAAAGGACTTAGGCCCATACACAGCACAACAACATCCGACTGACAAGCCAATTCAATAGCCTCCTCTTTTAAAGTTGTACTAGGCTTTTCCCATAACAAACGTGCAATGGCCGATTCTGTTTTATCTTGCACATAGTCAACCTTTATGGCATAACTCTTCCCTTTTTCAAGCTGAATATATTCATATCGCTTTTGCGGATGATGCTCACTATTGTAAGAAATCAATTCTTCCTCATCAATGGTTAAACTAATGGTCGGAAACCCTTCAACTCCGATGGCATACTTACCTGTAAACTCAGGAATAATTACGCCTTCAAATCGCACACTAAAAGTATCTGCACTTAAGGCTGTATAAGGCGCTTTATCCCACCAATTAAAATCTATATTGGTTTCTATTTTTGTTACCTCAGCATTACCGCTAAAGGTTTTATTATTGTAATATGAACCGATTAGTCCATTCGACTTTTTATCCTTATTCGTAAATAAAACATCAGATGACATTGGGGTTAGTACTGGTAACCCCTCTGCTAATTGACAACCCGGGGCATACTTAACAGTGGCGGTTGGTAACTTAGCTTTAATTCCTTTATATGGGGTAACGGGACTGGAAGCATAGCCATGATAATTCCCCAATAAAACATCTACTTCGTTGGCATTTGGACCAATTACGGCAACGCTTTTAATCTCCTTCGAAAATGGTAAGGTTTGTGCTTCATTTTTTAGCAACACAATTGACTTTTGTGCTACATCTAAGGCCATCTGCTGATGCTTTTCTGAGTCAATTACACCTGTAGATATTTTTGAATAAACTACCTTTTCTTCCTCATCAAACATGCCTAACTTAAAACGAGCAAGCAAAATACGCTTTAGCGAAATATCAATTTGTGCTTCTGTTACATAACCTTGCTTAACAGCCTCAACCAGTGCTGGGTATGAATCGCCACAGTTTAAATCGGTACCGGCCTTTAAAGAAATGGCAGCAGCCTCAGCTTTGGTATTCACAATCTCGTGTGCATCTTTATCATAAAAATCGCGAACAGCCCAACAGTCAGAAACAATGTAACCATCAAATCCCCAATCGTTACGTAACAAGCCACTCAACTCTGTATTTCCACAGCATGGCATGCCTTCGTATCTATTATAGGCACACATTACAGAATATACTTTTGCCTCGTCAATTGCCATTTTAAACTGAGGGCTGTAAGTTTCTTTAAAATCGTATGACGATGGTGTTGCATTAAAGCTATGTCGCGTTGCCTCGGGTCCACTGTGCACAGCAAAGTGCTTGGCGGTGGCAATCAACTTATAATAGTTAGGATCGTTCCCTTGCAAACCATTGATGTAAGCAACCCCTAATTTACCTGTTAAATAAGGATCTTCACCATAGGTCTCCATGCCACGCCCCCATCTTGGATCGCGAAAAATATTAATATTAGGAGTCCAAAAACTTAAACCTTGATATATACCACGTTTGTTTTGTCGCTGAAAATGATGGTATTTGGCACGGGCTTCATCTGAAACCACATCAGCAACCTTAAACATGGTACTATCGTCGAACATGGCAGCCATTCCAATAGCTTGCGGAAAAACAGTAGATACACCTGCTCTACCAACACCATGTAGGCACTCATTCCACCAATTATATTCAGGTATATTTAAACGAGGAATTGCTGCCGAAGTATAAGATAGTTGAGAAACTTTTTCTTCAAGAGTCATCTCTTCAATTAATAGATCTGCTCTTTCTTCAAAAGACAACGAAGTGTTGTTATTTACACATGAACTAATCCCTATTATAATAAGAATTAGAAATAAGTTTATACTACTTTTTGTACTGAATGCTATTCCCATATTCACAAAATTTATGATGGTTTTAATGTCTTTCATTTATTTTACAATGAAGTTTTTTGTTTCACATCTCTTAACAAAAACTCATACCACAAATTTATACCAGGCAGCGCTAACCAATATTTACAGGGGTTACATAAGCTTTCAAATTTGTAACACCACTTTACTATTTGTTACATAAGCTTTATGGAATGTAACATTTGAGGGTAATTGGGAATATTATGAGAATTAAAAATCTCAAACCAAGCGTTTTTTTATATTTTAGATTCGTTAACAAAAAACGCTACCTATGCGCTTGCACTTAAAATCTATATTCATAATCATTAGTCTATTTTTTACCTGCTCAATTACGAGTCAGAATAAGCGTTTTTTTGATTACAATCAGGGCTTATCAAATAGTTTAATAAACGATATTCATCAAGATCATTTAGGATTTATTTGGATAGCCACTGAAGATGGATTAAATAGATTTGATGGTATTAAATTCACAACCTTCACTAAAGAGAGCAATAATCTAAAAGCCAACTATATCACAAAAGTTAAAGAGGATACAAAGGGAAATTTGTGGGTAGGCTTATTTAATGGTCTATTAAAATACAATCATCTCAACCAATCTTTTTCTGAAGTAAAAATTTATATTGATGACCAACAAATACATCCATTTATTACCGATATCATTATAAGTGAAACACAAGATATTTGGATTGCTACTTCAGGATATGGTTTAATTAGAATACCCACTCAGTTGGGGCGACCTAGATATTCTACTCGATTTAACAACCGTTTTCCTAGTCTATTAATGCGCTCATTATTCGAAGATAGTGAAGGTATATTATGGATAGGAACAGATAATGATGGTCTTGTTTATTTTAATCCGAAAACCGATGAGAACGGTACCGTTGTGGATAAATATTCTGGTAAAGTTTTAAAGCATGATATCACATCTATATGCGAAGGTGAGGATGGCAATATATATGCAGGAAGTTTAAAGAACGGATTACTTAAAATAGATAAGCAAAACTTAACAGTTCAATATTTAGATAAAGCATCGGACATAGCGGTAAAAACGGTTTACCGGGACTCGAAAAATCAGTTATGGGTAGCTAGTGACGGAATGGGTTTATACCATCTAAATTATAAAAACAATAAGCTAGTACCCTACTCGCCACCTAGTTCGCCATTCGACTTCTCAAAAAGTAAAGTTCATAGCATATTAGAAGATAACAACGGCAATATTTGGACTGCTATTTTTCAAAAGGGTTTATTTCTATTTCCTGAGTCTCAGAATATTTTTAGTAATTATGGCTATAAAGCGTTTGGGGAGAACAGTATTGGTTCAAATTGCATTTCGGCAATTACGGGAGACAAAAACAACATTTGGATTGGAACAGATGGCGACGGTGTTTACCATTACGATTTAACCAAAGAGAAAGTAACCAATATACTATTAAGAAATAAAGGTAAGCTTGAGGGCAATAACATTTTTAGTTTTAAAGATGCAGCAAAATACCTTTGGATAGGAACCTATTCTAGTGGTCTAATAAGACTTAATAAGGAAACAAAACAAACCAAATATTTTAAGCACGATACAAATAATCCTAAAAGTATACCAGCTGACATTATAACCGTAATAAAAGATGGAAATAATGAGGACTTTTGGTTGGCAACTTTTGGCGCTGGCGTTATAAACTTCAATCCTAAAAATGAAACATTCACAAATAAGCTTCCTGTATCTGACTCTCTAAATAATATTATACCCAAATGGGTAAACGATGTACATCTTGATAATAAAGGTCGTTTTTGGGTTGGCACATATGATGGCTTAGTATTAGTAGAACCCAAAACCGATAAGGCCACGTTTTTTAATGTGGATAATGAAAACATACCCAACAATGTGGTTTATTGTATTAAGGAGGATTACAAAGGAAATATTTGGACGGGTACTTATGGCGGTTTGGTAAAAATTAATCCGAATACTTTAGATTGTAAAACCTACACTACCAATGATGGCCTTGCTAGCAATGTAATATGTGCCATAGAAGAAGATGAATATTTTCAGCTTTGGATGAGTACGCACAAAGGTTTGAGTAGGTTGGATACTGGCAAAGAAGCATTTGTGAATTATTATGCTTCTGACGGTTTACAGTCCAACGAATTCTCTAGAAATGCCGTATACAAAACAGCAATAAACGAATTGTTTTTTGGAGGAATTAACGGCATTACCGAGATTAAGAAAGATTATAACACCTATAAAAACAAAGCCCCTAATGTGATTTTAACCGATTTTAATAAAAACAATAAAGCGGTTAATATTGGAGACAAATCAGGCAAATACAAAATTCTATCAGAATCTATCATATTAGAAGACACCATCCATTTAAATGAAAAGGATAATATATTTTCCATAGAATTTACCTCTGAAAACTTAGCCGGCCAATCAAGTATATCATATGAATATATGATGGAAGGATTTGATAAGGTATGGAACCAAAGTGATGCACAAAGTAGAAAAGCAAGCTATACTAATTTACCACACAATACCTATATTTTTAAAGTGCGCAGTATTAACAAAGATGCTTACTCTGAGCCTCGGGCACTTACCATTATAATTCATCCCCCATGGTACAAAACTACTTGGGCAAAACTATTATGGTTTGTAATAACAGCAACGCTTTTGTGGTTGATTATTGGTTTGTATAAAGACAAATTTAGACACATCGAGATTGAAAAATTGAATGATAAAAAAATGCAGTTTTTCATTAATGTGTCACATGAAATACGCACGCCCTTAAGCTTAATTATTGATCCTTTAGATAAATTATTAGCGCAAAAAAGCAATGCAGAAACTATGCGACTTTATAGTATTATGCAGCAAAATTCAAATCGTATTCTTCGTTTGATAAATCAATTGCTTGATGTTAGAAAATTGGATAAATCGCAAATGCTCACTAAGTTTCAAAAAACAGAATTAAAAACTTACATCGAAAATATTACATCTTCCTACAATTATTTAGCAACGAGTAAGAATATTAAATTGTTGGTATTGAACGATTCTGAAAATATTGAGGTTTGGATTGATCCTCTTAATTTTGAAAAAGTAATCATTAACCTGCTCTCAAATGCCTTTAAATTTACCCCCAACGATGGTAAGATAAGTCTAACAATTTCGCAATTTAAAGCAAACGAAAGAAGCTTTGCAAAAATATCGATACTCGACAATGGTATTGGGATAAATAAATCTCAACATGAAAAAATATTTGAGCGATTCTACCAGGTTGATTCGAAAGAAACCCGTAATAATGCGGGCACAGGCATAGGGCTGCACCTTTCCAGATCATTGGTTGAGCTGCACAAAGGTAGACTTTACATGCAGAATGGTGAAAATAATATCGGTTCTGAATTTATTATAGAAATTCCATTGGGCAATGCACATTTACCCAAAAAAGATTTACTTATTGATGAAAATATAATTCCAGCTCCCATACACCAACATAAGCCTAGCGAACTTGTTGATGACAGCACCAGCGATACCAAAGCTAAAACGAATTACAAATTAATGATTGTGGAAGATGAATTGGAGATTAGAAACTACCTAATTAATGAGTTTTCTGAACGATATACCGTAATTGCATACGAAAATGGGAAACAAGCGCACATCAATATATTAAACGATAAACCAGATATTATAATTAGTGATATAATGATGCCTGAGATGGATGGCATTAGCTTTTGTAAAAAGGTAAAAAACAATATCGATACGAGTCACATACCTATTATTCTGCTAACCGCCTTAACCAAAGAAGAGGATAAAGCTGAAGGTATTGAAACCGGTGCCGATATGTATTTGAGTAAACCTTTTAACACTTCATTTTTAAAAAAATCGTTAACTAACTTACTTGAAAACAGAAGACGCATAGCAACTAAAATTGAGAAAAAAGCAGAACAGTATACGGTTGAAGCTCCCAATATTAAAACTCACGATGAAATTTTAATGCAAAAAATAATGACCATCATAAAAGATAATATCTCAAATAGTGAACTTAATGTTGAAATGTTAGCTGATAGCGTGGGCATTAGCCGTGTACACTTACATCGTAAACTAAAAGAATTAACCAACCAATCTGCTCGTGATCTAATACGAAACATCAGAATGAAACAAGCCTCGTACATTTTAACCAATAAAAAAATGAATGTAAGCGAGGTGGCCTATGCCATTGGTTTTTCAAGTTTATCACACTTTTCATCTTCATTCAAGGCATACTATGGCGTATCTCCTAAGGAATACGTTGCTTTACAAAATAAGCAATCTAACAACCTAGATAGCCTTGATTTTACAAATGATTAAGGTTGCAAAACCCAATAAATACCGCCAAATATCATTTTCATAAAATCATCATTTTTGTAACTCTCGGGCTTATGACCGAGGGCGGTATAAAAAACCCTAGCTCCATCAAACTGATGATACCAAGCAACAGGGTGGCTTTTGCCCATTCCTTTTAATGGGATATCATCATAACCTAAAGTGTAATTGTAAGAACCTTCATCAACAGTTAAAACCACATTTACTTTATCAGGATGGAATTCATCAAAATTATACCATTCATCACTCCAAACAAATCTTTTCGGTAAATGCAACACTGCAGGAAAGTTGTCGTTATGTACATCAACATTTGCCGATTGAAACCTAGGATGATCAGTAAATGAACCGCCTATTAGTTGTGTAAACCACTTGTTCTTCACCTTACTATCCGAAGTACTGTGGATCCCCACAAAACCTACTCCTTTATTAATAAATTCCCTGAATTGATGAATTTGCTCTGTATTTAATAAATCTGTATTTGAATTGACGAAAACAACCACAGACACCTCTCCTAAATAGTCCATTAACTTAGCTGGTTCATCAGCCCAAAACAATTGAAATTGATGCTTCTTTGATAACAATTTAAAAGCTTCTACTGCAGCAGGGATACTCTCTGAGTGCCACCGATCTGGTTGGGTATAAAGTAAGAGTTTAAATTGATCCTGTGCATTTATGAAAGTGGGCATTGCAATGATAAAAATAAGTACTAGATATTTCATTGCTTCAAATTTATCTAGTTATTTAATAAAGTATGGTATATATATTCCCATGCCAATGAGGTACTATAAAGTGGCGGATAACTATAATCTTCAACCTCTGCAATTATATATTGCACACCAGACTTCTCTGCATATTCAACATACTCTCCAAATGGAATCTTATCACTCTCTCCTAACTCTTTATGATCTTTTATATGCCAACTAAAAAAGCGTCCAGGGTACTGGTGAAAGTAATTAACGGGATTGGCTCCACCGATATGCATCCAATATAAATCAGGCTGAAAAGCTACCAATTCAGGATTGGTATGCTCTAGAAAATAATTATAGATACAAACACCTTCAACATACCTAAACTCATCGGAATGATTGTGGAAAACAAACTGAATTCCATTCTTCTTACACATATCACCGATAGCATTGTAATAATCGCAAAAAAGCTGTAGTTCTTCCTGAGTACTAACTTGTTTTAATTGGTTATTTGAGGTTGATATATACTTAACCCCAGCCTCTTTGTGATCTTGTATACATTTCAACCACCAATCCATTGTTGATTTCCAGGCCCCATCCGTAGGCAGATCCTTAAAAGTCATTGAACCAACAAATTCCATTCCTACACTCTCAACTTTCTCTTTAAAATGATTGGGGGACATACCGTAGAACATCCCTTCTTTATAAACAAAAGTTTCTACATAGCTGTATCCCATTCTGCTCAATTGTAACAATGTATTTTCCGCATCATGTAACATCTCATCATGTACTGAAACTAATTGAACTCCTATTTTTTTATCCTTCGGGTTTTGTTTGATATAACGTGTTTGCCACAGTCTTTTTTGTTCATTGTTAAAACCCTGAACCAAAACATCGGTATAGCTATTGAATTTAAAACTTACGTTCATTACGTCATTACCCAATAGGTCTTTATCAAACATCACCCAATCTATTTCTGAAGTATATTTTCCTTTGCCTATAAAGCAACTTCCATCAGACCGCTGCCCCAAAGCAATAATAGTATCTGAGTTTTTATCGTAACTAATCATTTCAACCAATAGGTTTTGATATAGAGAATCTTTCAATTGTTCTACTTCAACAAATAAGGACTTACTATCCCCCCTCACATTATTAAACATCCTTATACTTGGCTTAACTGAAACACTATCTATATTTGGGTGTATTGAACTATTCCAAGTACCAGAATATTGTCGTAACCTACTACTCTGATCTGAAAGATGATATTGTGCTAATATTGGTGAGAAGCTCCAAATTGCATTAAAAAGAAGAGGAATATTTAAACACAGTAATACAAAGCTATATTTCATCTGATTTTATATTTAAAATTTTCAGATGCAATATAAGGTCACAAAATGATACAAATAATCAGATGTTACTAATTTGAAAGTAATGGTTACGGTGTTGAAATATTTTAGAAGTACTCTCTAATTGAGGAAGATTATTCAACTTTATAAAAACAAAAAAAGCAGCTTCAAATTAATGAAACTGCTTTCTAACTTTTCGTCGGGGTGGAGAGATTCGAACTCCCGACCCCCTGGTCCCAAACCAGGTGCGCTAACCGGACTGCGCTACACCCCGAAAAGTGTTTTATATTTTTCTGTTTGATTGAAGTCTTTCGTCGGGGTGGAGAGATTCGAACTCCCGACCCCCTGGTCCCAAACCAGGTGCGCTAACCGGACTGCGCTACACCCCGAAAAATCTTCATTAGAAAAAAGCGGAGAGAGGGGGATTCGAACCCCCGGTACCAGTTTCCCAGTACGCATGTTTAGCAAACATGTGGTTTCAGCCACTCACCCACCTCTCCTGGTGTCTTATAAAGTCTAACTTTTCAGACCCTGTTTGCAATACTTATTTCGTTATTGCGGGTGCAAATATAGATAAATGTTTTAAGCCTGCAATACCCTTGTGTAAAAAAAATCAACTTTTTTCTAAGCTAAATTAGCCCCAAATAGGCTAAGATATTACATATCAATAACAAATAAAGATTAAGAATTTTAAATTATTATTTCAAAAAAAATGGGTCTACAAATATTGCAGACCCATCAGCTATTCTAATTCTTTACTTTACTTTTTTGGCTTATCCGGAGAAGATTTAGAAATTGAATCTCTCATTGAAGTATCCGCTTCAATATTCTTCATTTTATAGTAATCCATAATACCTAAATTACCGCTTCTAAACGACTCTGCCATTGCTAATGGAACCTCAGCCTCAGCCTCAATTACTTTTGCCCTAGCTTCCTGTGCTTTTGCCTTCATTTCTTGCTCTTCGGCAACAGCCATAGCTCTACGTTCCTCTGCTTTCGCTTGCGCGATATTTTTATCAGCTTCAGCTTGATCTATTTGTAATACAGCACCAATGTTTTTACCTATATCAACATCTGCAATATCAATAGATAATATTTCAAATGCTGTACCGGCATCTAAACCTTTTTCTAATACCACTTTAGAAATCGAATCTGGATTCTCTAAAACAGCTTTATGAGATGCTGATGAACCAATTGAAGATACAATACCCTCACCTACACGTGCCAAAACAGTTTCTTCACCGGCACCACCAACTAATTGCTTAATACTGGCTCTTACGGTAACTCTTGCCTTAGCAATTAACTGAATACCATCTTTAGCAACTGCGGCTACAGGAGGTGTATCAATTACCTTAGGGTTAACCGACATTTGTACAGCTTCGAATACATCACGACCAGCCAAATCAATAGCTGTTGCCATTTGAAATGACAAATCAATATTAGCCTTCGCTGCCGATACTAATGCATGAACAACACTTGTAACGTGTCCTCCTGCCAAGAAATGCGTCTCCAACTGTTCTGCATCTACTTCTTTAATATCTGCCTTATGTGCTTCGATAAGTGCACTCACAATAATTGACGGTGGTACTTTACGTATTCTCATCAATACCAGTTGCACCAATGAAATTTTAACCCCAGAAACTATGGCTGAAAACCATAACATTACAGGTACATAATATAAAAACAAGAAAAACAGGACAACTATTCCTGCCAACATGCCTATAAATCCAATGCCTTCCATTCTCTTTTATTTTTTTGGTTTAACAATTATATGGGTCTTAAAAATCTTAGTTACAATTAAGGTGGTGTTCTCGTCGATAAAATGACCTGGGCAGTGGGCTTCAATAATATTATTATTAACCATTGCTTTACCCGTTGGGTTTAGTCGAGTAATTGCTTGCGCTTCGTCACCAATATTAATATCTAGTTCTTGTTTATTTTCAACTGTACCTTCAACTGAAGAAGTTAGCATCATTTTATTCCATGTTCCAGAGCGCAATGCGCCAACAACAACTAAAACACTTGCTATTAATGTAGCTGAAAGTACAATGTGTCCTCCAACAGTACCAAATTCCTTGTATCCTAAAAAAACACCAACTCCAATAAATAAAACGCCTCCAATACCAGCAAATGATACACCTGGGAAAACGAAAAATTCTAGTATCAATAAAAATAACCCTAATAGGATTAGGAGTACAATCATTAAGGTTGTCATAGTGCTTCTATTTTTACATTAAGGTTCTTTGATTCGAGCGTATGCTTTATAGATATCAATTCATCTAATGAACCAGACATTACTCTATATTCGCCTTTATTATGCACTATTAAAGCACACTGTTCTGCTTGTTCTATGTTATGATCACATACTTCACATAAAGCATCAATTACATCATCAAAGCTATTTACATCATCATTGATTAGTAATAAAGCATTTTGATTGGTATCCCCCATAACAGGTTCTTGTTTTTCTTCGTCGTTGAATGGTTCCATTTGAATATATTAACGCTACAAAATAATTCTTTTTAATTGAAATGAACCGATATAGCTTATAAATAATTAATGATTTCTTAATTAAGGTTTAGATACTACACCATCCTTAACAAATACTACATAAGCACCATTAAAACCGGCTGCTTCAATACTCTCAATTGCATTGGTTGCTTCTTCAATGCTATTATAGTGACCAGCCATATATTTGGTAAGATCTTTACCTTCTATTTCTAATGTTGTGATAGGTGGTATTTTTGCAAGAGAATCGGCATTTGGCGAATTTCTAAAAACACCAATCTGAATTCTATATTCTCCCTTATCTACAAGTGGTTTATCTTTAACAACCTGAGCTTTTGGGATGGCTTCATCTCCTTTTTGTAATTCGCTATACGATTTTTGTATACTACCCTTAGGCTCTTCTTGTTGTTCAATAACTTTGCTATTATTTTGAGCATAAGTTATCAATGCCTTTTCTTGACTTTCAACCCCAGCTTTTTTGATAGCGGCAACTTTTTGATATTCCTCGATAGTTACGCCCCCAGCCTTTGAAAGAATATTATTGGCCTCGTTAAAATATGCATTTCCTTTTGATGCAAATCCAACCACTTCTGCTTGACTATTTCCTTCTTTTTCAATAATCCCATTCAACTTTAACCAATATATTGGATATTTTTTATCGAAAGACTTATGATATAATTTAGTAGATAGTGTAGCTAGAAATTTAGATTCTTGTATAAGTTCACCACTTTCTGAAGTTTCTTGCACTGCATCTTTCTTTAGGATATTACTAACCTGAATCGTTCGTTCTTCTTGTGAACTAGCTGATTCTGCAAGAATATTTGAAGCCTCCATATGTAAAAGGCTTGCCCAAACATATAATGAATCAGCCATTTTTAGCTCCTCAATATCAGATGCCGAGAATAGGGATACGTACATATCTTTCAACTTCAGTGCTTGCTGTTCGAACTCATCAGATACTAAATAATTATATTTTGCAGGAACCGTTAAAGCTTCTTCAACAATTCCACTTGGTTGACTTGATGAATTTGGCTGATAGGTACCATTAGAAATCTGTTTCTTAATTTCTTGTAGTTCTATATAGCGTACTTTAATATTCTGCTCCTTTATGAAGTCGTCAATATTATATACTTCGGTTTCAAGTTTAATAATTTCATTAACAAGGGCATTTTGTTCTTCTGCCGAATTGGTAACGGCATATTCTTTTCTTTTAGCAGTCATTAAAGTAGATAATTCATCCTTCTCCAATTGCTTCTTATAACTCACTCTAAACAAAGCTAAAGCTTCATCGCTTAAGAAATCTTCAAAATTTAAATATGTTAGTGTATCGTTAATCGCAAACTCAAATTCGGCCTTAACGCTAACTCGTTTCTTCTTTTCACTATATGTAAAACCAACATTACTATTTTCTTCTTGCTCACCTGCAAGCAATAGTTGTCCGGCAACAGATATTTGGTTGGCATCTTGTGCCATATTGCGTACTTGTGAGCCATCCCACTTAACGGAGTACACCATTACATCATCACCATTCGTTTCTCTATTGGATGCAAACCATGCTACCCCATTGAATTCATCAGCTACAAATAAAAAATCGTCTTCTGAAGAATTAAACGGTACACCTAAATTTATTGGTTCCACGTAACTTTGTGTTTCAACATCAAAATAGGTTTTATAAATATCATAACCTCCAAAACCTCCAGGACGATCAGAAGCAAAATATAATGTTACACCATCCGTTTCAATAAAAGGATACGCATCATTAAACTCTGTATTAACAGGGTTTTTCAGGTCTGTTTTACTACCCCACCCATCAATTAGTTTTTCCATTTTAAAAATATCCAAACTATCCGTTTCAGATTCTGAAGTAAAATAAACAATATCCTTTCGTTCCGTTAAAAACAAGGTTACATTTGGTTTTACACCGGAGTCAAAAAACTCCTGATTCAACATAACACTACCCACATCTGGAGATGGATAATACAGCTCTAAAATACTGTCTTTATGAGATATGCTTTTATCTAAAACAGAAAGCTCATATATTTTTGCTGATAATCGCTGTGCGGTTCTACACTCCTCTATTAGGTTTTTAGTTTCCTCTACTCGCTTATCTGATTTAGAAGCATATTTAAGATACATCGAAAAGTTGCGTATGGCCTCATCAAATCGGAAGTTTGCACGCTGTGCTTTTCCTAAATAATAGTATACATTACGACTAACTTTTTTTACCCTTGCGTAATTCAGCTTTTTTATGGCTCCTGAAATATCGCTCTTATTGTTTAACTGACATATGCCCATGTAAAAATTATAACTGGCATCGCGAGGAGTCTGATTTAAAAGATAAGAATAGGCTTCCTCCGCCTCGATATAATTACCTGAATTGAATATTTTTAAGGCTTCTTTTGATGTGTATGTTTTTTGTTGAGCATTTAGGATTGAAGTTCCAACGCCAAATATTATGATTGCGAAAAGTAAACTCTTCGTATAAATGTTTTTCACTTTAATCATTGTTGACAATATATTTTTTGTCAAAAGTAAAAATATAAGCTAAACAATAGAAGTAATAGTAAAAGAAACTCGCTATTGTAAACGGAATTAGCCAACACAAAATAATTTTGAACCAAGTAAGGCCAATATCGTTTTTTAAAGAATATATTTGTAACCAATAATAAAAACAAGATGAGCATATTAAAAGAAGGTGATAAAGCACCTAATTTTCAAGGATTAAACCAAGATGGGAAAGAAATTTCTTTAGCTGATTTTACGGGTAAAAAAGTTATTTTATACTTCTACCCTAAGGATAACACCCCTGGCTGTACTGCTGAATCGTGTAATTTAAATGACAATTATGCTGATTTAACCAGTAAAGGTTTCGAGGTAGTTGGAGTAAGCCCAGATAGTGCAGCTTCGCACCTGAAGTTTATTGCTAAATTTGACTTCCAATTCAATTTAATTGCAGATACAGAGAAAGTAATTCTTGAGCAATACAATGCTTGGGGCTTAAAGAAAATGTATGGCAGAGAATACATGGGTGTTATCAGAAAAACTTTTATCATTAATGAAGATGGCATCATCGAAAAGATTATTGAAAAAGTAAAAACAAAAGATCACACCAATCAGATTTACAAAGAATTAAACCTTATTTAAATATCATTTCAAAGCATAAAAATGGCAGATAAACAAGAAATTAACAAGGAAAAATTAAAAGCGTTGCAACTTACCATGGATAAGATTGACAAATCTTATGGTAAAGGAACAATAATGAAATTAGGCGAAGAAAATATTGAAGACATCCCTGTTATTTCAACTGGGTCTTTATCGCTTGATATGGCCTTGGGAGTAGGTGGTTTTCCTAAAGGTAGAGTTATTGAAATATATGGCCCTGAATCATCTGGTAAAACTACTTTAGCAATACATGCAATTGCTGAGGCCCAAAAAGCCGGAGGTATTGCTGCTTTTATTGATGCAGAGCATGCTTTTGATCGATTTTATGCTGAAAAATTAGGAGTTGATATTGACAACTTATTAATTTCTCAACCGGATAATGGGGAGCAAGCTTTAGAAATTGCTGACCAGTTAATTAGATCTTCTGCCATTGATATTATCATTATTGACTCGGTTGCTGCTTTAACTCCAAAAGCTGAGATTGAAGGTGAAATGGGAGATTCAAGAATGGGACTACAAGCTCGTTTAATGAGTCAGGCATTACGTAAACTTACTTCAAGCATTAACAAAACAGGTACTTGTTGCGTATTCATTAACCAATTAAGAGAAAAAATTGGTGTTATGTTTGGTAACCCTGAAACCACAACTGGTGGTAATGCACTTAAGTTTTACGCTTCGTTAAGGTTAGATATCAGACGTGCTGCACAAATAAAAGATGGTGAAGATGTTGTTGGTAACCACACAAGAGTGAAGGTTGTTAAGAACAAGGTAGCACCTCCATTCCAAAAAGCTGAGTTTGATATAATGTATGGAAAAGGAATTTCTAAAGTAGGTGAGATTCTTGATTTAGGAGTTGACCTAGAAATAATTAAAAAGAGTGGCTCATGGTTTAGCTATGGCGAAACAAAACTAGGGCAAGGTAGAGAAGCTGTTAAAAATGTAATTGCTGACAACCCTGAACTAATGGAAGAGTTAGAGCAAAAAATAATTGAAGCAAAAAATGCTAAATAACTTTAGCTAAAACAAATATACTAAACCGGGTATATCCCGGTTTTTTTATACCCTAAAATAAATGAACAAAAAAAGCTCATTAAGAGGATATCTATACGTTTTTCAAGCGTTTGCGATGTGGGGTGTGCTCGCCATATATTGGAAAACACTTAAGCATATTCCTAGTTGGGAGTTACTTTCGCACAGAGTGATCTGGTCCTTCATCATACTTAGTGTTATCACCTTCTTTTTTCAAAAGGATAACATACTTACCATTTGGAAAAATAAGAAAGATAGATATACACTACTTGTATCGTCAGTTTTAATAGGTATTAATTGGGGCGTTTTTATTTATGCTGTAAATGCAAACAGAATAGTTGAAGCCAGCTTGGGCTATTATATTACTCCTTTGGTTAATATATTTTTAGGCATTGTTTTTTTGAAGGAAAAATTATCTCCAATAAAAACTGTTGCCCTTATTTTGGCTGTTACGGCCGTTTTATTTTTAGCCATACAAGCGGGTAAACCTCCTCTTATATCCTTATTACTAGCATTTTCATTTGGTATTTACGGACTTATAAAGAAAACTACTACTGTTGATACATTACCCTCATTAGCCTTTGAAACTACTGCGCTCTTACCGATAGCTCTCGGTTACCAAATCTTTTTATTTAGCAATGGTTCAAATCACATGCTTAATACCGATATTCAATCGTTATTAATGCTATTGGGCACAGGAATCATAACTATTTTACCTTTGTATTGGTTTATGAAAGGAGCTAAAAAAATCAGCTTAATTTCGGTTGGTTTCTTTCAATATACCGCCCCAACAATAATGCTACTTATTGGTATTTTTATATACGATGAACCTTTTAACTTAAATGAAGCCCTCGCATTTGGAATTATTTGGCTCGCGATAATCCTATATGTAGTTTCTTTAATCAATGATAAGCCAAAACCTGAAAAATAATTTTATTTACATAACATAAATTAATATATTCGCACTCAATTCTTTAATCTAACCTATTTAAAATGATTAATCTAAACAACAAAGTTTTTATTACTGTTGAGAATTCAACGTACGGAGATACAAATAATCAAACTTTCTTCCATTATCAACAAAAAGGGAATAAAGTAAGTGCAAAGTACTTTGGAGGTCCAATAAAGACCGGCTTTTTAAGCGGAATTATTGATAGTAACGGAGAATTAGATATGCAGTACCACCATGTTAATTCAAAAAATGAATTATTAACAGGTGTATGCCATTCGAAAATTCGGAAAATGATAGATGGCAAAATCAGAATAATTGAAAACTGGAGTTGGACTAGCCGAACCTTTGCAAAAGGCCAATCGATACTTGAAGAAGTAAATGATGATGATAAAGCCAACTTCCTTAAAATTGCCACAGGCTTTTAAGGAAAGCTGTGACAATTGAATAGTATATTACTCTCTAAAACATATACTGAATACTTGCTCCAAGTCTTACATAGGAACCATCAGAGCTTGTATATCGAAATTCTGATGCTAAATTCAAGTTATCTGCTAATTTATAATTACATCCAACACCTAAATTGATACCCACCTTTGTTGTTGAGTTAGTATAATTAGTGTGAATAATATCTTCTCCCGGTTTTATATATATTGGATAATCATACTTTACAAAGGTAAATGCCAAACCACCTATACCGTAAAAGTTTAGTCGCGAATCCTGTTCGTGAAATATATAGTGTGCATCAAACTCAAGTATATTATAACTCAAATTATTGTTCTCAAATATATGGCTATAGCCTATGGCTCCTTCCCACTCATTGGTAAACTGATAAACCCCATTAAATTGAAGCCCTAAGTTGGATACATTACTACAGTATACCAAGCCTCCCCCTATACGTAATTTACTCTCATCAAATGATTGTGCTGAAATTACATTCACAACCATAAACATCACCACTAACAGATAAAATTTTCTCATTATATAATTACATTTATTTTGCCCACATAAAGCCAATAAGGCAAGAGGAAATACTATACTCATTTGTAGAAATAGCTAGCTTTATTGTTAAAACATAAAGCTAAACTCTAATAGTTATCAAAATGATAAGTGATAGTTCCTTTTTGGATAGGCGATTTTGGATCTTGACTAAACTTTGCTTTAAAGGCAGCCTTAATAGCCTCTGCTTTTAAAGCTTGGCTTTGCGAACCTTCTGAACCTCTTAACTGATATTCTGCACCAATAACATCACCGTATTTATTTACTGTAATGGCAATAACTACAACACCTGTTTCCTGAATATTATATGCTGGTCGAGGCAAGTCACTTTTTAAAGATCGCCCTGTTAAATCGAACCCAGTTCCTGAATTCCCTAAACCACTGCCTGATCTATTCTTTGAATTAGGATCGCCAGTAACATACCCTTGATTTCCTGAACCTCCTGCATCGCCTTCTGATGCACTTGTACTATTTGATTTACCAAAAGCAGACCCCACATTATTGCGGGCTTCATCTTTTATTCTTTGTTCTTCCTCTCTTTTTTTACGCTCCGCCTCTTCTTTTAATCGTTTTTCTTCAGCCGCCTTTGCTTCAGCTATTGCTTTTTCGTTAGCAATACGCTCCTCTTCAAGTCTCTTTTTACGATCTTCTTCTTCCTTTCTCTTCTGCTTGGCTTTCTCTTCCTCGCGCTTTTTCTTTTCTTCTTTTTCTTTCTGTAATTGAGCCTTTGTTTTTACCACAGGAGCTTCTTCAAAATCTTGCGTTTTAACATTCTCTTCCGATTTAGAGCTTGATTCCTCAACTGGCTTTGGCGGCGGAGTTGTTTTTTGAACAGGAGGCGTTGATGGTGTTGTAGAGGCTTTGGGAGGCTCTACCTTACCCTGTCCGGTTTGCACATTACCTAAGTTCACTAATATACCTTCCTCTTCGTTTGGCAAGGCTTTCAAGCCAAAGAAAATTAAGATTAACAATATTATGGCATGAAAAATTACAGAACCTATAACTCCTTGTTTATTATATTTCTTTTCCATAATTAATCTTACTTAGGTTGTGTTGCTAAAATAAGTTTATACTTATTACGAATAGCAATGTCTCTTACTTTCCCCACTATCGAAAAAGGAACTGATTCATCTACATGCAAAGCAATATAGGTTTCAGGTTCGTTAGCCATTATTTCCTTTAGCGTGCGTTCAATCTTCCAAAAAGGAATGGGTTCTCCTGCTAAAAAATATTTCTGATCTTTATTTATAGATATTGTCGTGTTTGGCTTAGCAGAAACTTGATGATCGCTTTTAGGTAATACTAAATCTTTATTGGCTGGAGGCGTTACGAGTGTAGAAGTAATCATAAAAAATATCAGTAACAAAAACACAATATCGGTCATACTACTCATACTAAAACCTGAATCTACTTTACTTCTTCGCTTTAAAGCCATCGTGTATGCTATTTTTTACTTTAAAAGTTCTAACTATCGTATATCCAAAACTACTTTAACACCATAAGATTCTGCAACATCAAGTATAGGCGCTGTAGCACCTGTTGAAGCGCCTCTATCCGTTCTTAACTTTATAAACGTTTTATTGGGCGAATTTGATATATCTATAATCGCTTTTTCTAATGAAGTTTGAGTTACCCTCTTATTATTGTAATAATAATTACCTACCGGTGAAACTCGGATATTTACAAATTCATCAACAATTACTTTTTTCGATGCTTGTTTTGGTATCAGTAACTTTATGGCATTAGGATGCACCATTGTTGATGTAATCATAAAGAATATCAACAATAGAAATACAATATCAGTCATGCTACTCATGCTGAAGCTAGTACTTATTTTAGATCTGCGCTTTAAGGCCATAATACAAATAAACTATGCTGCTGGTTCATTTAATAAATCCATAAACTCCATGGTTCTAGCCTCAAGTGTAAACACTACTTTTTCTACACGAGCTACTAAAAAGTTATAGGCAAAATAAGCTATAATACCAACAACCAAACCGGCTACAGTAGTAACCATCGCAGTATAAATACCTGAAGACAATACTCCTACATCAATATTACTACCTGCACTGGCCATATCAAAAAAGGCTTTAATCATACCTATTACTGTACCTAAAAAGCCAATCATTGGCGCTCCACCTGCAACAGTTGCTAAAGTTGGTAGACCTTTTTCTAATCGAGAAATTTCGAGGTTACCTACATTCTCAATAGCAGTATTCACATCTTGCAAAGGTCGGCCAATACGACTAATTCCTTTTGCTATCATTCTGCTAACCGGGTTATCAACTTGCTCGCAAAGGCTTAATGCCGAATCTAATTTACCCTCCAATATGTAATCTTTAATTTTGTTCATGAAGCTTAAATCCTCGGTAGCGGCTTTTTTTATAGCAAAATACCTTTCAAAGAATATATAAACTGCAACAAATGATAATAACAATAGAGGTATCATAATCCAACCTCCTTTTATAGCCATATCAATGTAGTTGATTTCATTTTCAGCAACTTCGGCTGCAATTTCTGATCCTTCGGTTACTGCCGATTGTATAAAAAGTAACAAGCTCATGATTTTTGATAATTAGTTTCGAATAGCAAAAATATAAAAAATAGCATATCAGCAACATTAAAACTCTTTAAGTTAGCGATGAAGTTACTCATCCTCTAATTTAATCTCATCTTCATTTTTACCTTTTCCGGTAATTATTTTCCAATATTTCTGAAATAACTCTCCAAAAGTATTAAAGTCTTCTTGATAAGATAAACCGACACCCTGTGTTGTTGGCGAGCTATCATAGCTAAAATCATCGTTGCTCCGAGTATACACCTTGGCTCTAAGACTGCCTTTTTTATTAAGTTTGATATCCATATCGAAATCACCTACAATGTTACTTGCATTTTGCTGAACAGGAGCTGAGTTTTCGCTATACTTACCATATTCAACATTACCATTTATGGTAACTCTATCGTTTAGTATTTGAGTAGATAAGGCTACTTCAATCTCCTCACGAGAAATGTTATCCTCAGGACGATAAGCGACTCCAATATCAACATCTTTACTAATTTGAGATAACAAACTACTTAACTGACTTGATAAAACCTCAGAAGCATTAGCACTAACTGCATTACCAACTCCTTGGTTTTGCCCTCCAGAATTTGCATTATATTCAGGAGTGTAGAACTTATTTAAAACCAATAACGATAATATCTGGCGGTTTAGTTCCTCTTCGGTACTAATAGCATCCTGAATTAAATTTTGATTGGTTTGAGTTAACGTTGGTGCATTTATCTCAAAGCTAACTGCGGGTCGGGTTAATTGATCTTCTAATATCAAGTCACAATGAATCGGCACTCTCCTCGAGGCTTCTCCTGTTAATTCTTCAGAACCATATACACCCGTTTGAATTAAAGGAGCTATACTAGTTTTAATTTTATAAGTTGCAGTTAAGTCAATAATGGCTTCATACGGATCGCCCTGCCATGTGATAGTACCTCCATTATTAATGTCGAATTTTTTATTAATTACATTCTCTAATGAAAAGAAATACTCTCCGCTAGAGGCTGTGTATTGGCCAAAGAAGAATATTTCTTTGTCCCTATTCATTTGTATTTGCAAATCCGCTTTTCCATTTGATTTTAGAAGGTCGCCCACATTAGGATCGAATATAACTTGAACCTGAGCTTCTGGAGTTATTTCCATTTCCATATTCAGCTCATAATTATTCCTTTCCGCTACATATTCCTCTTCTTCAATGGCAACCTCACTAGAATCTATATTAGGATTATAAAATTGAATAAAATTATTATTTAAAGATGCAGATCGATTATTCAGAGGTATGTATAAACGTGAGTTTTTTTCATTTCGGGCTTTTATATCAATTTCCATGTTATAAGTAGTACCAGTAACCGATAAAGCACCAGAACCATATACCGTTCCATAATACATTTCATTATCCAACTCACGCGTATTTAGCAGAAGCATATTATTAGCATTAACTGATAAATCGTAATGCATATCCTTAAAACTTTTATGCGCAATTATCCCTTTTAAAGCTCCTTTTTTATTATGAATATCAGTTAATTCATTATCAAAAATTATTTGCTCTGGTTTCAGAGTAATTGAATCATCAACAAAGAATGAACATTTAATTAAGTCCACACTAAAATTAACATGGTTTAAAGCAACTTTACCTTCAAGCCCAATTCCCGTATCAGTTTTCCGTAAACCAACATTGCCCGAACTAGTTCCACGTATATTTTGCATGACTTTATTTAGATAAATTTCTAGAAACCCAACAGGTAAGCTATCTAGCTTAAAATCGAAATTATAATCTTTACTTTTAGGATTAAAAAAACCACCGCCACCAAGAAGTTCTCTATTCCCTTTTTTTATTTCTGTACTTATCTTGACCTCTTCCTCCTGTCTATCATAGACTGATTCTGCAAAAAAATCGCCAATTAATTCATGGTTAACATCAAGGCTATCAATTCTAACATCACTCGATATTACAGGATTTAAATAACTCTCTTCAAACTTTAAGTTTGCATTAAGCAAGCCAGCTATATGTACTTTGTTTAGAGCCCTAAGACTCATGGCATTTTCCAAATCAAAGTTCTGTATATTTACTTCTAGATCCGCGTTTTTATCTGATAACGAACCATTCATATTAAGTTCCTGCCTTGCATTAAATATGCGCAGGGCATTTATATGCATTCCATTAGGTACTATATTGATACGAGATTGCTGAATAGTCCATAAAGAATCACTTATAACGTAAGATGATGGTTCAATATTTAACTGAGTAAATAATCTTTCATTAGGTTTATTAAATTTGGTTACAATGTTTAAGTCGCCTTTATAATTTTCAATTTCCTTCTTGTCATCCCAATTTATATTAAGTAATAAACTATCTGAAAATGCTTCTTGGGTAGTATTAAAATTGTTAAACGATACTAAAGATCCAATATTAAAAGCATTAACGGATATTGAATTTTTAATATTACCACCATTTAAATTAAGAGCCATTTTTAACTTATTCGCTTCAACATTGCCGTAGGTAATTGATTTTGAGTTGGCGTTAATTTGGATTGTTTGTTTATCGGAATTCAAATTACCCTGTAAAAACGAACCTTTAGCAATTTTAACTGACGGGCTTATAATAGATAGTAAAGGATTAATATCTGTTGCAACAAGCTTAAAATCTATACTATTACCAGAAATCTCATAAGGTTCACTTTTCGTAAAAATAGAGGGTAAGGTTTTATGTAAGTAGTAATATACCTGATTAGACAATGTAGCAACTTCATATCTACCATTAAAATACCCATTAATTATATCTGATGTTATCGTGATATTATGCGTACTATCTAGGTCGTTAAAACTTACATTTAAACTATCCAATTGATACTGCTTATCCAAAGCAGACAAATGACCATCATGTATTAAAACATTACCATTGATTGTATTTAAACTTTGTCCGAATAGTTTTGCATTAACTTTAAATCCGATTTCACTATCATTTAACTTAGGAAAGAAATGGAGTTGATTCGGCTTTATATTATTCACATCGGCAACAAAATCAAACTCAGGTAGATCCTTTGTAAAATCAACTTGACCATCAAACTCTAAATCAATATTCGGGTCTTTTAAAATAACATTCCCATTAAACTTTTTATTGGATAGGTAACCTTTTAACTGAACATGCTCGTAATTGTATCCTCTAATATCTATCGAATCAATTTTACCATCAACCAAAGCACGATATTGCATATCGTTTGTTCTATACCCATTAACTGATAATGCCAATGAGACCCTATTTAAATTCTCTTCTGAATTGAATAATTCGCCAATTTTAAATTGTTTGGTATCTAATAATCCCGCATAAATAATTTTACCATCAGCTGTAGTTTTCACACCAATATCAGTACTTAAGTCACCTAATTCTGTTTGGAAATTACCGAATGCAACAATATCATTTGAAAACCCTGAAATTTTTCCCTTAAATTTAACATCCCCAATTTTATTAATTGAATTAGCAATTGTTAAATTCTGGTTTTCCCTGTTTAGGTTAATTAGTTTAATTATATCATTTGGGGTTGTTCGGAGATCTTTAATATTTAAATAAACATAAGCATCTTCAATATTCGATAAATCTCGAACTTGGAAATTGGTTTTCACACTCGTTCCTGTACCAAAACTCAAAGAAACCGCACTACCTTTAAAATCATTTAAAGTCCCTCTAAATTTACCACTCAAATTAATAGCATTCTTAAAAACTGGTGATTTAGGTATAAACTGCTGAATGTCCTTTGACGTACTTTTTAAAGATTTAATTTTTAAAGCGAACTGTGGTCCATCCCAATAATCATTTAAATCAACAATAGTATCGTATTTCAGCCTAAAATAATCAATGGCTAAAAAAGTATTTCTCGATTTTAAAGATAAATCTTCAAAACCTAATCCATTTTTTCCATAACCAACTGAGCACTTTAGTTCATTAATAGCAATACCCTGATGTTCTATAAACGAGAATTTATCAATCCTCAACGAAAGAGAATCGTTAACTGTTTTAATGTTACTAATTGTTGCATTAAAATTGTCTATTGTAAAATTATTTGGATTAAACTTTAAACTAATACTATCTGCATCGTAATTGATATACCGAAGCTTACTCTTTCTTATTTTTATTGTTTGAAGAGTAAACTTCCAGTCAAAATCCCCAGAGCTATTTTTCCCTAATGAATCAAGTAGAAATTCAAAATTACTTTTATTCTTTTGCTTTACAATATGAGACTGCAAGCTGCTTACACTTACATTACCAAAATTAATCCGTTTTCCTTTAATACTAAAGCTATTTATAGGAGCTTCAAATCGCTTTACATATAAAAGAGTGTCATTATTTACATCTTTTAGTAAAAGATCATTGATTTCAATATTCTTTATTGGCTTAAAATAAATGGTTGAGAAACTAACTTCTGTACCCCAATCGTTTGATAAAGTTTTAGTAATAGAATTACCTACATAATTCTGAACGCTTGGTATCAGAATTACGAGACTCAACAATACCGGTAGTATCAACAAACCTAATATCGCTATAGATAATATTTTAACGGATTTTTTAATATTTTTGTGCTTTAATTGCAAAAGTAATCAAAAAACGTTTTTAGCTTAGTTTTATTCCACAAACATTAAGCTAAATGCAGTAAACTATTTATTAAGGGTAATATATTATCTATATAAATAAAACACAGAAATAAAATGAGCATTTATATACTTGGAATAGAATCTTCCTGCGATGATACATCAGCTTCAGTTTTTAAAGATGACACTGTGTTATCAAATAAGGTAGCAAATCAAGATGTTCATATGGCATACGGTGGCGTTGTGCCAGAGTTAGCTTCAAGAGCGCATCAGCAAAATATTATACCTGTAGTAGACAAAGCGTTAAAAGAAGCTAATGTTAAACCTGAGAAAATTGATGCCATTGCATTTACAAGAGGTCCTGGACTAATGGGATCTTTATTAGTAGGCACTTCCTTTGCAAAAGGCTTTGCATTAGCAAATAACATTCCACTCATTGATGTAAACCATTTACATGCTCATATAATGGCTCATTTTATAAATGAACCTGATAACGATATAAAACATCCATCTTTCCCTTTTTTATGCCTATTAGTTTCAGGAGGAAATAGTCAGATTGTTTTGGTTAAAAGCCATACAGAAATGGAAGTAGTAGGACAAACTATTGATGACGCAGCAGGCGAAGCATTTGATAAATGCGCCAAAGTTATGGGCTTGCCATATCCTGGAGGTCCATTAATTGATAAGTTAGCAAAAGATGGGAATCCTAATGCTTTCAAGTTCTCTAAACCACGAATAAAAGGCTACGACTATAGTTTTAGTGGATTAAAAACCTCATTTTTATATTTCCTGAGAGATCAACTAAAAGAGAATGAAAACTTCATTGAAGAAAATAAGAACGATTTGTGCGCCTCATTACAAGCTACCATAATTGATATTCTTTTAATCAAACTGAAACTAGCTGCAAAAGACTTGAATATTAAACAAATTGCCCTAGCAGGAGGTGTTTCAGCAAACTCAGGCCTAAGAGACAGCTTACAAAAACTAGCAAAAACACAAAATTGGGAAACCTTTATACCAAAATTTGCGTACACCACCGACAACGCAGCTATGATAGCCGTAACTGGCTATTACAAATATTGTAACAAAGATTTCATTAGCCATGATGCAGCTCCTTTTTCAAGAGTTGTATTTTAGTCTACGAAAATCTGCAATTAGATAGGCTGTAAAGATTATTAATCAAAGTCAATTTTAAATTAACTATTTATAACAGTCATAAAATTGCTTTTTTTATACTTTTGGGGATTACTATGAACAAAATTAATCTAAACGTAGTTTATAAAAAGAGTATTGACTTTGTTGAGAAGCAAATAGGAAATGAAACTGTGTTAGTACCCATTTCCGATAACATTGCTGATATGAATAAAGTTTTTACTCTCAATGAGGTGGGGACCTTTATTTACAATAAGATTAACAACAAAAATTCAGTTAATGATATTTTATCAACTTTAACTGAAGAATATGAGGTAGATAAAGCAATTGCCCATAATGACATTGAGCAATTTATAAATCACGCCTTAAGTAAAGGTGTTATTTTATAACATTAGGAGTGCATTAAACCAATTATGAAAAGAGAGATTAAACATAGAAAATATTATAACTCCCCAGTTATGGACGAGATTATTGTTGATCAAGAGATCTCAATGGTAATGATGTCACCACCAGTTGATCCTGGCCCAGATCCATGGGCTAGCCGAAGCTCATCATCAAGCTCAAGCACCTCAATACAGAATAGCTTTCCATCACAAGAGAATGATCCATTCGGCGGAAATACAGTATCTTATTAGTAGCTTTACGCTATGAATGATGCCAATTTATACGTCAATATTTCAGGTATTAACATTTTAATATCAACTAAAAGTAAATTTATTCAACTTGATTTAAGTTGTTCTATTTCTGCTTATTCCAAAGTTTTTCCTAATCACGCACCAGATTACCATCTAAACTATCATTATTCAGAAGATAGCTATAATCTAACTTCGTATCAAAGAGTCTTTTCTGGCAATTTAACTACGGAAGAATTCCTGAAGTATAAGTGGCATATCTTTAAAAATAAAGAATCGGTTGTTATTAAAATAGATTATGAGAATCACCCTGCAATAGATGAGATAGTTGCTGTTAAAAATAATAATAGCAATACAGTTAATGCATATGTGAAAGGTACATTTCACAACAAACTCATAGTCGACCCATACTCTCACCCTTTTGGTGCCCTATTAAGTTTATATCTATTGCACTGGAACAATGGAGTATTAATACATGCATCGTGCATTATCAACAATGATGAAGCATATGCATTTACCGGCATATCAGGCATTGGCAAATCAACCATGGCAAGATTATGGCACCAAGCCGGACATACAGTCATTAATGACGATAGGCTAGCAATAAGAAATATAGGAGACCATATAAAAGTCTACAATACCCCTATGCCATACTATACCCAAAAACCAATAGAAAGCACACTAACTAAAATATTTATTTTAAAACAACACCCTAATAACTATATAAAACCCTTAAGTGGTGTACATGCATTTACTAAAGTACTGAGTAATTTTATTCAGCAGTTTTATGAGCAAGGTATGATTCAGAATCATTTAGATATAGTTGAATCTATTATCAATAAAATAAAGGTTTACGAGGTAGGCTTCAAGCCAGACGGTGAAATTGTTAAACTAATTAAAGAATTAGACTATTGAACACCCAACGCAAACAACAACTATTACTAGAAGCGATAAAAGAAATGATTGCAGATGGGGTTTCTGTCGAAATTCCTGTACATGGATTAAGTATGTTTCCGTGTTATTTACCAGGCGATGTTGTGAAGGTTATACCAATAGATTTTAACAACCTGAAGAAAGGTGATGTGGTATTCTTTGAGAGACAAAACAGAATTATATTTCACAGACTTATAAAATTTGACCACACTAAAGGCCAATACCTTACAAAAGGTGATAGTTTAATTAATTTTGACAAAACAATTAACAGAGATAAACTATTAGCCATTAGCGTTCTACACAAACGCAATGGTAAGATATTAAAGATACGACACTCTATTTTTATTAAACAGCTGATAGTTATAACTACACCAATATTAGGCTACTTCACCTATTACCTAGCCCGTATTTGGTATAAACTCAAAAACGTCCCCAATTAAATTCATATTTTTATCTTTACATTACTAATTATCATCTAACAAGTAATATTAAACAATTGAAGGATAAAATTAAACACATACTCCGTTCACTTAAAATAGTTTGGCAAAGCTCAAGAAAATGGTCTGTTATAAACGCCTTTGTTATTTTAATCAAAGGATTTTTACCTGTTTGCCTTATATATATTATTAAATTATTGGTTGATGAAATTGCTACATCAATTCAAAACAATAATAACGAGGACTTTACTTTATATATTACACTCTTCTTAACTGGATTATTATTTATACTCAATGCTATATTAACGTCTATTGGCTCGCTAATAAACCAAAAACATTCCTATTCAATAAACGATTATATCCAAAACATCATTCATTCTCATACAACCACTTTTAGCTACAGTTCTTATGAAAATGTAAACTTCCAAAATATATTTCACCGGGCTATAAATGAATCAACAATTCGACCCTCCCGAATATACTATGGTTTTATTAAGATTCTGCAAAACTGCATTACCCTTTTATTAATTGCTGGACTATTAAGCTCGCTGCATTGGTTTGCTATAATTACACTTATAATCACATCACTCCCAATAGTAATACTGAGGTTAAATTATTCGAAACAACTATTTAGCCTTAAGAATAATCAAACCGAAAAAGAAAGAGTTGTAGGATACTACAACAGACTATTAACAGGTAAAGAGTATGCAAAAGAACTTCGTATATTTAACTTAAGCTGGCTTTTTAAGAACCAATATGAGAATCTAAAAGATGAGCTAAGGAACGACCAATTAAACTTATTACGAAGGAAAACAAGCCATGAAATATTCCTACAGATATTTGCATCCGTATCGCTATTCTTAGTATTCGGTTTTGTAACAAAGGAAGCCATCAATGGAAATATCTCACAGGGCACTATGGTAATGTATCTGCTAGCTTTATATAGAGGCTTCGGAATTCTTCAAGAACTTTTAGGAAATATCACAGCTCTCCTTGATGATGGCAATTTCTTAAAAAACTTATTTGAATTTATCGATTACAAACATCCAAACACAAAACACAAAACGAATATTAGTTTTCCAAAAACTATTCAGAAGGGTATTTTTATAGAAAACTTAAGTTTTAAATACCCAAACAGTAAACGTAAGGTATTTAACAATTTTAATTTAAACATAAATAAAGAAGAAACCATAGCCTTAGTTGGGGCAAATGGCGCTGGCAAAACAACCTTAATTAAACTCTTATGTGGATTATACAAACCTAGTTCTGGGAAAATTCTCATTGATGACATTAATTTATCTGATATAAGTAACGAGTCCATTTCTCAAAATATTAGCGTAATATTTCAAGATTTCATGCTTTATAATACAACAGCCAAGGAAAATATTTGGTTTGGTGATGTCAATAAAGAGATGAATGAGGAAGACATTAAGTTGAATGCTGAAAAGGCTGGTATAAAAGAGACTCTAGAAAAATTACCCCAAGGTTTCGACACTAAACTCGGCACTTTATTTAAAGACAGTGAAATGTTGAGTATGGGTGAATGGCAAAGAATGGCCCTCGCGCGTTCATTCTATAATAATGCCCAGTTAATTATTTTAGATGAACCAACAAGTTCGATGGATGCCTTTACAGAAGCTCAGATGATTGAAAATTTTGACAAAATCACTAAAGGAAGAACTGCATTAATTGTGAGTCATCGATTATCAACTATAAACCTAGCAGATAGAGTTGTTGTAATTGATAATAACGAAATTGCTGAAGTTGGTAGTCCAAAAGAACTAATGGCCAATAAAGGTGTTTTTTATGAAATGGCAAATGCTACACAACGTAGCATTATATAAACCTAAAACCTAAAACTAACGCCAGTAAACAACCCGATAGAATAAGGTTTATAATCTGTTGAAGTATCACTTGATACAGAATTCATAAAATACTTCAATCGTGGCTCTAAATTAAACTGAAGCGTTTTCCAAATTGGAGCTTGAAGGCCCAAACCAAACACTGCACTATAATTAACATTATTGATTTGTTCTGTTTCTCCAATCCAGGTTTTATTACCCCCTTCTAGATAGTATACATTGTTATCAACTAAAAAATTTGTACTCATACCTCCGGCAAGAGACAAATTAACCTTACTATCTATTAAGTGATAACGAACCAATAAAGGCACTTCTATAAAATCTAATTCCTGCTGAATATCAATCATTCCAACAGTATTATTTGGACTTCCTAATTCTGGATTACTCACGTTAGGAAGAGATGGCATTTTACCATAATTATCCTCACCAAAAATAGGAACATTCTTAAGGTTTATTTTCCCTAGAGAATTATTTAATGGCACCTCAGTTTCTTTTTCAGTGACTTTAGCTCTATTAGCTCTCATGAATAAAGATCTATCATCACCATATACTTCATTAGAAAATTTTTGTCCTGACTGGGTATAATAGGCCCCTGTTTCAATACTCCATCGACTCTTTGCTTTCACATTTACATTAAGCCCACCGGAAATTGTAACAATTCCTGATTCTTTACTTGCAGTGTTTGAAGCCCCTGAAACTTCTTTATCAGAATAACCAGGTGCAACTTGCCCACCTAAGGTTATTACGTACTTTGACTTACTCTTTGTTGGATTATACACAGAAGGCTTACCTGGAAATGGTTCGTATTCTTTTTTCTGATTATTTTGAGCCAAAATAACTTGAGAGCCTTCTGAATAAACAATTGGTAATGATTCATTCAATTCTTCAGAGCTTGGGGTTTGCTCATTACTACCATCATCTAAAACAACAGCACTTGAATCTACTTCAGTCTCCTCTATTTGAGTTTCTACAATAAATTCTTGCTCATTAGATAAATTAGGTTTCTCGTTATCTTGAGCATTACTTGTCTTAGCTTTATTTTCATTACTTTTTCTAGAGTCGCTAAATTCAGATTGTTCTGATAAAAAGGTCTTTGTTGGCACAACTACTTTTGTGATTGATTCAATTTGCTTTTCCTCCGTTTTAGGTTCATCTGAAGAAATTACGGCAGCCTCCTTAACTATTTTTTCTTTCTCTACTTTTTCATTATTTGAATGATTGTATCCAATAACCTCATTTGAGTTTAAATTATCATCAATACCTTTAAACAACAAACCACTTAAGAAAATAACACCAATAAATGCGGCTGCAGCAAGACTGCGCCATATTACAATACGATTATTATTAGCACGTGCAGTACCTAACTCACTATTGATAGAATCCCATATAAACGCAGGTGGCTCCTCGGTATGACCTTGGAGTCCATCTTTAAATATATTGTCGATATCTTTATTCATATTACTTATGCGGTTTGAATTTCAGCCACATTTGCCTTATTCAATTTATCTTTTAATAATTTTCTTGCTCTAGATAGATTTGATTTAGATGTTCCTTCACTAATACTTAATATCTCTGATATTTCACTATGCGTGTACCCCTCTAATGCATATAAATTAAATACTAATTTATATTTAGGGGGCAACTCTTCAATTAATTTCAATAATTCAGGAAGCTTAACTTTACTTTCCTCAACTTGCTCTTCTATATAATCCCTTTCAAAGTCCTCAATATTATCGGTAAAATAAACCGGGTTCTTTTTTCGGAAAGAAGCTATTATTGTGTTCACCATAATCCTTCTCATCCATCCTTCAAATGAACCTTGGAAATTAAACTGTTTAATATTACTAAAGATCTTAATAAATCCTTCTTGAAGATTGTCTTCTGCTTCAGTTCTATCCTTACAATATTGCAAACACACACCGAACAACCTAGGCGAAAAAAGCTGATAAAGCTCCTTTTGCGCAGCAGGCTTATTCTTTCTGCATTGTTTAATAATATTGTCTAGTTTATCCACCCCAAAAACATTGATACCATTATGTTTTACATCTAAAACAATCATTATGGTAACAACACTTGCTACCATCAAAGATGTATTAGAAACACAAAGGTTGCGTATTATTTAATATATTTTCTTTGTTCTGTCCATTTCGCGCTTAGCATCTTTAAGTTTTAAAGTTTCACGTTTATCATGAGACTTTTTACCTTTTGCTAAGCCTATTTCAACTTTAGCCCAACCCTTATCTGTAATAAATACTTGTAAAGGAATAATGGTTAAGCCAGACTCTTTTGTTTTTCTATTTAATTTTTGCAATTCTTTTTTATGTAACAATAATTTACGCTCCCTTAAGGGCATATGGTTATTATAAGTACCATAAAAGTATTCTGAAATATTAAAACCTTTAACCCAAAGCTCACCATTTACAAAATACGAATAAGCATCAACCAAACTTGCTTTACCAAGACGAAGCGACTTTATTTCAGTACCTGATAATTGAACCCCTGCGACATATTTTTCAATAATTTCGTAGTCAAAATAGGCTTTTTTATTTCTTATATTTATTTTTTGTTTACTCATTACAAACCTGTTAAATTCCTGCACTCATTTGTACAATAACTTTTGATAAAAAAAATGGCATAATTAATACAATACCACTTATTATAATTGTTACTACTACTTTAAAATCTTTTTGCTTAAAATTATCAAACTCAGATACACCAATCCAAATTAAATAAATTGAATAAAGTAGAATAACTGCCAATATCGATAAATCTGGCATCAATAGTATTAAAACCTGATAAATAAAAACACACAAAGAAGAGTAAGCTATTAAACTAGCCGATATCCTATTCAACGATGATTTACTAATTTTTTCATTTAAAAATCCAGGTAAGGCACGTATCAAAATTTGATATCCAATGATATATGTGAAAAACAAAGATGAAAAAACTGCTAAAGATTGCTTAATTGCTTCTCCAAACTCAAGATTGCTGTATATCACTAAATACTTGACAAAAGTAATAATAGTTGCTAAAAACACATAAGGCAGCACAAATGTGCTTAAAATAGCATTCGAGTCATTCTTCTCGTGTAACACTGCAGCCCACTCTTTCTTAGGTTTCACTATTAAGTTGATGCTCCTAACAAATAAATGCTGGTACCTTTGAGTTAGCGATTCTTGTTTAACTTTATCATTCATTAATTAAAAATTCTCCAATGCATAAGCAAATATTCGCTCATTTATCTAGTTTTGTGGTGCAAAATTAATAAAATTCAGGTCATCTTTACTTTTAGTCACTAATTCTACTTATTTAACGATGAAAAAATCAGAAAATTATAATCTAATAGTCGTTCTTGGTCCAACTGCTAGTGGCAAAACTGATTTAGCTACCCAATTGGCTTACGATATAGATGGCGAGATAATTAGTGCCGACAGTCGTCAAGTATACAAACAAATGGACTTGGGTACAGGAAAAGATTTAGATGACTATACCATAAATGGAACTGAAATTCCTTACCACCTCATAGACATAGTTGAAGCAGGAAGCAAATACAATGTATATCAATACCAAAATGATTTTTTTAAGGCTTTTGAAAAAATTCAGAATAAAGGTAAAATACCAATTATGTGCGGCGGAACAGGCATGTATATTGAGGCAGTACTAAAACATTTCAAATTAGTACAAGTGCCTGCCAATTATGAATTTAGAGAGACCTTAAAGAATAAGACACTTGCTGAACTTACAGAAATACTGAAGTCGTATAAAAACCTACATAACAATAGTGATGTTGACACTATAAAAAGGGCTATTAGAGCAATTGAAATTGAGGAATATTATAAAAGCAACCCAAAAATTGATATCACTCTCCCTGAATTAAGACCTCTCATAATTGGAGTTGATATTGACAGAGAACTAAGAAGAGCTAAAATTACCAAGCGGCTCAAATCCAGATTGGAAGAAGGTATGGTTGATGAAGTGAGAAATATAATGGACCAAGGAGTGAATGCCGAAGACCTAATCTATTATGGTTTAGAATATAAGTTTCTTACGCTATTTGCCACCGGAAAAATAACCCACCAAGAAATGTTCGACCAATTAAATATTGCAATCCATCAGTTTGCCAAACGACAAATGACTTATTTTAGAAAAATGGAACGTGGAGGAATAGATATAAAATGGATGCAGGCTACTACACCAATAAAAACAAGAGTATCTAAAATAATAGAACTTCTATAAATCAGAATATTTAAAATTAATGTTAGTCCCCAAATTAACAACTCTCATTATCTTAATTACCCTATTTACCGAATTAAAACACACATAACAAAACTTAAATAATCTTTTCGCGTATATTTTGTAGGTATCGTATTTTTATTTACGTTTATTTCTCTAACAGAGACGGTATCTCCATTAAATTATCCGTTGTTATGTAGTGCTATGAAAGACAATTTAGAATTATACTTAGATAGATTATCAAGCTTAGCTAAAAGAAGTAGCACATTGTCTGTTGATAAGAAGAAAGTTACAGAGCGATATTATTTCATTCAAAAACAAGATGATAAATACCTAAACCTTGTTGCAGATCATAACTTCAACATTGATAAAAAGAAAAGTTCGAAACTCAGTAAGCTAAAACGGTTTAATAGAGTTTCCCTATTATACGTCTCGATTGATGGCTTCAAACGACTCACCAATCATCCTTTAGCTGAAAATTTAATAGATAAATTGGATGAGCTAAAACTTCTGTTTGACGATATTGCAAAAAAATACTCTATTGTTAAAATTAAAACCATTGGTGATTCAATTGTGTTTGGCGGAGGAATGCTGGAAGAAAATAGAACTAACCCAATAGACGTCATTCTAGCAGCATTTGAGATGCAACAAGCTGCAATTGATGTAAATGGAGGTGAAAATGGCAGTTCGTTTTGGGATGTTAGTATAGGCATTCATACTGGCCCTGTATTAGCAGAACCAACAAACAGGAGATCGACTCCATTTCGTTTAGCAGGCTCTTCTATAGATTTAACATGTAGGTTAGGTATGGCTTGTAATCCGGGTGAAATTCATATTTCCTCAATGACTTATGAGCTTATTAAAGAATTCTTTGAGTGCAAATATTCGGGAAAGATGCCCGTTAAATACAAAGGTGCCATTGAAATGTATACAGTAGTTGGATTATTACCCCAGCTTCAGGATGCGAATAAAACAAATGAGCTCAATAGAAAATTTTTAACTAAATACTCCCTTATTCAATTCATTGATATTCAGGAATATATCTTAGATATGCTTGAGCAAGAATTACCCAATAACCTCTATTACCACAATGTAAAACACACCATTGATGTGGTTACTGCAGTAGAACTAATAGGTTGGGCCGAAGGTCTTAATGAAGAAGAAATACTTATCTTAAAATTTGCAGCAATTTTTCATGATACTGGACACACATTAGGTTACGACCAACATGAATATCATGGAACAATAATAGCTCGCAAATTATTAGCGAAATACCATTATCCTGAAGATATTATAGATAAAATATGCGAACTAATAATGGCCACTGAGTATCCTCCTGAACCCAAAAATAAATTGGAAGAAGTAATTTGTGATTCTGATTTAGATTATCTTGGAAGGTCAGACTTTATTCCTGTTTCAGAGAAACTTTACGATGAACTAAAGGTTCGCGATATGATAGGCTCATATAACGATTGGATAAAACGCCAACTTTCGTTTATTAAAGGACATCAATATTTTACAGAAACTGCAAGAAACTTACGACAAGTAAATAAACACAAACAAATAGAACGCTTAGAAAAGCTGTTAACCAACAACAAATCATAGCGAAATTACATACAACAATTTCAATCCTAAAAACACTTACAACATGAGCTTAGTAACCATTAAAACATCGCACAATGAAATTGATTTATTGTTTTTAAAAAGCAGACTTGAATCAGAAGGTATTACGTGTTACCTAAAAAACGAATATTCTACGCAAGTACTAAACCACATTCAATCAAACGAGGTTGAATTGCAAATATCAGAAGCTGATATTGAACGTGTAAAACTAATTTTAGAAGAAGAAGAAGAACAGTTATAGCTTTTTGTAGCTGTATTTCGATTCATAAAAAACGCCAAAGCAAAATAAATGCTTTGGCGTTTTTATATATCTAGAAGCTTAGAAGCTTACTTCAAAGTTTCATCCAACCATTTAAAAAATTCACGATGCCACAAGATGCCATTTTGCGGAGAAAGTACCCAGTGACACTCCGTTGGGAAATATAAGAAACGTGCATTCAGGTCTCTTAATTTAGCAGTATTAAACGCCCCCATTCCTTGAGTATATGGAATTCTAAAATCCTTTTCTCCATGAATTACTAATATTGGAGTATCCCATTTACCAACAAATTTATGTGGAGAATTTGCATAAGTATTTTGCGCAACCTTATTGTCTTTATCCCAATAAGCACCTTTCATATCCCAATTCACAAAGAATTGCTCTTCGGTTGTAGAATACATTTGCTCAAAATTAAAAATCCCGCAATGCGATATGAGTGAATTAAAACGCCCGTTATGGTTACCTGCTAACCAATAAACCGAGTAACCACCATAACTAGCACCTATAGCTCCCAATTTATCATTATTAACATATGGCTCTTCTGCCAAAGCATCAATGGCTGATAAATAATCTTTCATATTTTGTCCGCCATAGTCGCCACTAATTTGCTCATTCCACTCTTGTCCAAAACCTGGTAAACCTCTACGATTTGGAGCTACAATAATATAATCGTTGGCAGCCATCAATTCAAAGTTCCAACGGATACTCCAAAACTGACTTACAGGACTTTGCGGTCCGCCTTGACAATATAAAAGCGTAGGATACTTCTTAGTCTTATCAAAATTAGGAGGATAGATTACCCAAGTTTGCATTTTTTTGCCATCGGTAGTTTCAATCCATCTACTCTCAACATCACCCATTTTGATCTTAGCAAGAATATGATCATTTACTTGGCTAATATTTTTATCGGTTCCCTTCGCTACATCAACTACAACAATCTCTGTAGGTTGTTTCATGGTTGTTTTTGTGGCAATATACTTTTCACCCACCTTAATGGCTGAATTGTAATTTTGCACACCATCAGTAAGTTTAGTAATCTTTTTATCAGCAAATGTGATATTGTAAATTTGATTACATCCATGATAATTACTTGTAAAACTTAATTCAGTTCCGGATGCATCCCACATAATGGAATGAACATTATAATCAAAACCTTCTGTAATATCAGTTTTAACACCCGTTTTTACATCTAGCACAAATAATCTATTTCTGTCCGACTCATAACCATCACGTTCCATGCTCTCCCAAGCTAAGTATTGTCCATTAGGAGAAAACTGTGGATTTAAATCATAACCCATCATTCCCTCTGTAAGGTTAATGGTTGACTTATCTGTTGTACTATATAAATATAAATCAGCATTAGTAGATTCGGCATAAGCTCTACCTTCTAATTTTTTACAAGCATAAACCAGTCCTTCCGAATCCTTACTCCATGCTAATTGCTCAACCCCACCAAATGGTTTCAATGGCGCATCAAAACGCTCGCCAGGCATAATATCAGTCCCGGAAGTTACCATTGCCGACATAGCTGCAATAAAAACGTGGCTGTAATTTTCATCTTCCCATCTATCCCAATGACGATACATCAAATCGTTTTCGATACGTGCGTTTGCTAAAGGTAAATCTGGGTGAATATCGTGTATATCCTCATCTAATTTAACTTCGGCTGTGTAAGCGAATTTTGAACCATCAGGAGAAATTAAAAAGTTTGTAATTCCACCTTTAATATCTGTTAATTGCTTACGGTTAGAACCATCTGCACTCATTTCCCAAAGTTGACTTGATCCCGACTCCGACGAAATAAAATTTATTTTGCTACCATCAGCATTCCAAACTACGGCATTTTCATTTGCAACCGTATTTGTAATTTGCTTTTTATTGCTACCGTCCACATTCATGGTGTACACATCGGTATAGCTCTTGTTTTCTTTAATATTTGTGTAAGCAATGGTGTACAAAATAGTACTTTGATCGGGCGATACCGAAACATTACCTACCCTACCCAATTGCCACATTAATTCTGGCGTTAGTTTATCCGAGGAAATTTCAATATCCTTATTTGAATACCCTGCATCTGACTTTTTTGCTGGGGAACAAGCAAATAACAAAGCCAAACTAGCTACATATAGTAGTTTCATTTTTTGCATAACTGTATTTATTGATTTGTAATGAATTTTGCCGCAATATAGCTACAATTCGTTGGATGAGAAACCACTCTTTTTTGAATATAGAACTTCTGTTTGACCCAAGAACTATAATTTAAAAAGGAATTACCTTAATCAGTTCCAAATCTAAACTGGTTCTCTCTTTTCCGGTAGCCTTATAAATAGCTGTAAAATAAGACTTATCCTGAAGGTATTTCTGGGTGAAAACTTTGATGGAATCGAAATTTGTAAAATATCTAATGGTTGCCGAAGCTCCCATATCATGGTTTGAGAAAAATACAAACTGTGTTGTTCCCATGGGCCCAGGGTATTTAGAAACTATGGCATAATCTGCTACCTGCCCTGATGTGGCAATATTTATTTGGCTACTTCCTAAGCTAGGATGATCCTTAATTTGCAACTTATTTTTATGAAGCGTAAGGTATGGGTTGCCACTATTAAACAAACCGATAAACTTATTATCGTTGAAGAGTGGACCAATGTATATGGAATTCCCGCCCCTTATAGTTTCAAACGATGCATTAGAATTGTATTTAATCGCGAAGTCTTTATGGTAAGTAGAGAACAATTGAGCTATATTTTTTGAAGCAACTGCTCCCATATTGGTAAAATACTGATAATGTGAAGCACTTAAGCTATTCTTCAATTCAGGTTTCTTCTCTAATAATTTATAAAACTGTTCAAGGGAATTAATTGAGTAATCGCGTGTAAAGCCATCATTACCAGTGATTGTTTTACCTCGTATTCCAAAGGCATCACCAATAAATAGGGTTACAGATTTATCTTCCTCTAGAAATTCGCTCCATAATTGAGGTACTCTTTTGGGAATGAGAAGAAAAAATAGCAAAATGGCAATAATACCAATTAATAAAACATAGGATAACGCTCGTAAACTAAAGATATTTCGCTTGCTATTACTTGTTCTTTGCTGTTTCTCAAAACTTAATTTATACTGCCCCTTTTCAATATTCACTCTCCATTGTTGGTCAGCTCCCTCGTTACTGTAATAATCAACTAACTTTTTACGCAGGTTATACATACTCACCCTAACACGAGTACTCGATTTTTCAACTGAGCCTTTATTTCCGAAGAATTCGAGATCGATAATATCTTCTTTCAAAAAAGTATTATTGATGCAACATTTACCCAAATATTTCAAAAGAGCAGAACTAGTTGTAGCTTTTTGAAAGGTTTTACTTTCGGTAATTTGCTTTATTATTTCTAATTTTTCTTCGTTAGAGGGCATATTATTTATGAGATGCGTTTCTGTGTAGTGAATTTATTAACACCTGGTAATCAACCTATAATTATATATCGTAACGGTTACAGCTACCGTTACAGATAGGTTAAAGATAATTATTTAAGGTAGAAACTCTTTATTTGCTTTTATCAATTTTAAAACCTAGATGATGAAACAGATCATAACACTATCACTATTAATTAGCATAATGACCTTTGCAAATGCTCCCAAAATTAAGGTACATTGGCCCAACACAAACACAATTAATGAAAATTGGCTCTACCTTGAAAAAGATACAGAAGATTTACCCCGTGAAAAGGATGGTGCATATACACAAATAAACTTACCTCATACTTGGAATGCAAGCGATGTATTAGAAACAAAAGATTACCGAAGAGCAGCATCGTGGTATCGTAAAAATATAACTTTCGATGCAGAACATTTGCAAAAACGCAATTACATCCGCTTTGGTGCTGCTGGCCAGCAATGCAAAGTATACTTAAACGGAGAATTACTGACCCACCACTTTGGAGGCTACGGTGCCTTTACCTGCGAGCTTGTGAATATAAAGGAAGGAAAAAATGTAATTGATGTTTGGGTATCCAATGCCAATAGTCAGGTAATTGCGCCAACAAGTGCCGACTTCAATTTTTATGGTGGATTATACCGTTCTGTACAATTAATTGAAGGACCTCAGATAAGTATATCGCGTAAGGAATTTGGTGGCCCGGGCTTTAGAGTTTGGAGCGAAAAGGTAAGCCAAAAATCATCGGACTTAAAAGTACGTGTGAAGCTAGATAATGCATCGCAAAAGAAAAGTAAGTTATCACTTAAAATGCTATTACAAGATGCAAACGGAAATATAGTTTCGGAACTGCTACAGAAAATAAGTGTAGAAGCAAACTCTGAAATAACACCACAGTTTGAAATGCCTACTATTATAAACCCCAATTTATGGTCGCCTGAGAATCCGAATTTATACCAATTGAAAATAAGTATCCTAAAAGGAAAAACCGTAGTTGATGAAGTTGAATGTAATTACGGTTTTCGTTGGTTTGAATTTACGGCGGATAAAGGTTTCTTTTTAAATGGAAAATCGTACAAACTAAATGGGATTAATCGCCATCAGGATTACTATAAAAAAGGAAATGCAGTTCCGTTGCAATTACATTATGATGATTTAATGTTAATGAAGGAGGCTGGCATTAATTGGCTCAGGTTAGCACATTATCAGCAAGATGATTATATGCTACAATTATGCGATGAATTGGGTATGCTTGTGTGGGAAGAGATTCCTTTGGTAAATGGCTTTAAGAATAACGATGGTTTTAAAAACACCTTAAAATCGATGATGACTGATATGATTTATCAGCATTATAATCATAGTTCAATAATACTCTGGGGAATGGGCAACGAGGTATGGATGAAAGACAGAGGTGATGGTAAAGCACAGGTATATGATATTGTTTATATGCTAAATGAGATTGCTCATAAAGAAGATCCAGTACGAAAAACAGTAATGGTAAGTGGCGATAATGACCGATCGTGCGACTACTTAGTGAACCAAATTCCGGATGTATTTGGCTACAACCTATACCGTGGTTGGTATAAAACCGATTACAACGATTTAACCAATCGCTGCCTTGATTTGAAAAAGAAGAATCCAGGTATTCCATTAATTATATCGGAATTTGGTGCCGGTTCAGACATGGATATACACACAGATCATCCGGTTCGACAAGATTTTAGTATTGAATACCAAAACGATTTTTTAGAGGCTCATTTAGATCAGTTTGCCAAAATGGATTGGCTTTGTGGTGTGAACCGTTGGTCGTTTGCCGACTTTGGTGCTGCGCATAGGGGCGACTCGAAACCCCACGTAAACCAAAAAGGCTTAGTTACTTTTGATAGACAAAAGAAAGATGCCTACTACTTATTACAATCAAAATGGAGCGATACACCTGTGGTTTACATTGCATCTGCTAGCTGGAAAGTACGTGGTGGAAAAGCAGAAAAACAATATCGTGTATTCACCAATTTGCAATCGGTAGAGTTTTTCCTTAATGGCAAATCCTTAGGCTCGCAAAGGAAAGGGTTTACATGGAATGTTAATTTAAAAGAAGGCAACAATACGCTTTTGGCTAAAGGAATAAAAAATGGTAAAAGCTATCAACATACTTGCAATGTAATTTACGATGTATCACAGTCGGCTTATGGTATTTCTGCAAGTAAAGAATTACCTGGGCATGCAGCTGCATCAGTATTAGATAATGACACTGCTACTTATTGGGCTGCCGATGAGCAGGCATCTCTTCTTCTCGATTTAAAAAGAATCAGTCTGGTAAATGGTATCAGTATAACTTTTCTCGATCCTGATGTTTATCTGAATAATATTGAAATCAGTGGCTCACTGAATGGTGAAGATTGGACTGTTTTATATACCGGAAAAATAAACCAATGGTCGTTAAAGGAAACATTTATGTACCCGAAACAGCAAGAGCAGCGCTATATTAAAGTAAAATCGTTGGCCAATAAAAAGGATAAATTCGATATGGGAATACGAGAAATAGAGCCACTTATTAGCTTTGAAAAAGCTGAAAAAAACTTGTACGAAAGAGTTGGTGCAGGGGAATAATTTAAAAGCTAAAAAAAAGAACAAATACCTTAATGTGACGCAATAACAATAAAATAAACCTATGAAATCTACATCAGTATTACTCCAATTAATCATCCTTACATTAATAAGTTCATGCTCCTCCTCGCCAAAAATACCTGAGGCAGAGGAGGTGTTTGAGCTTAACAAAAGTGTAGCCGATTGGCAAATAAAAACATGGAATGAGCAAGGCAAATACAGGGCCTTGCCTGCCCCTGAAGATTGCAAAAAATGGCATCACAGAAATCAGTATCACGATTTAGAATGGCTGCCGGCTACTTTTTATGCTGGCTTGTATCAGTTTAGTGAAATTACCGACGATAATGCATACACTGATTGGCTAGTTGAGATGGGCCAAAAGTACAATTGGAAATTGCACGAGCGTATGTATCATGCCGATGATCATGCAGTAGGGCAATTTTATTTAAGTTTGAACAGACTTACTGCCAAAGGTTATATGATGCGCCCAACCATGAAACAGTTTGATGCCATTATGAAAAGTGATAAAGCCAACGATTGGCACTGGCATTGGTGCGATGCCCTTTTTATGGCTCCACCTGTTTGGGCACGTTTGGCCAAAATTACCAGCTACAAAAAGTACTTAGATTATATGGATAAACAGTACCATATGACCTATGATAGACTGTGGGATAAAGAGGAAAAACTATTTTTTAGAGATAAGAAATACCTTACAAAAACCGAAAATAATGGCGAGAAGTTATTCTGGGGTCGCGGCAATGGATGGGTTTATGGTGGATTGGCTTTAATGATTCCTGAGTTTCCACAGCAGTGGGAAGGACGCCAGTTTTACATACAACTGTTTCAAGAAATGTCAGAAACCCTAAAGCGCATTCAACGACCTGATGGCACTTGGTCGGCAGGTTTATTGGGCGATATTGCCGATTATCCTAATATAGAAACGAGCGGTACTTCCTTCTTCACTTTTGGCTTGGCTTGGGGCATACAAAACGGAATTTTAGATAAGGAAGCCTACGAACCTGTATTGCTTAAAGCTTGGAGTGCCTTAGCCAGTGCAGTAACCAACGAAGGTATGTTAGGCTATGTTCAGCCCGTTGGAGCGGCACCCGGATTAAGTTATCCTAATTATACTGAACTATACGGAAGTGGTGCTTTTTTAGCTGCCGGATCACAGATGTATCAGTACATCCAACACTTTTATCCTTCGGAAGATGAAAACAAAGCTGAAGATGTACACCCCACCATGATGGAGAATGGCGGTTGGTGTTGGTATCAAGATCCTAGAGCCACTATTAAAAACGGAAAGCTCATTATTGCGGGTCTTGATGGGCAAAATGGCGATGTGAACGTGGGCATCTTCGATTTAAAATCGGAAACCATTGATGGTAAAGTTACCTTACATAAAGAACTACAGGCCGACGACCACGATGTACCCGCACTTTATACCCGTTCTGATGGCAGTATATTGGCTATGTGGGCCAAACACGGCAACGAAAAAATGCACCATTATGCCATTTCATCTACCAACGATTATTTAAAATGGGGAGATCCGCAGCAATTTAAATATACGTATAACGATCGCCGTGGTGTTACTTATATGAATTTATATGCCTTGAAGAACGAAGGTAAATTGTATAATTTTTATCGCGACGGCGAAACCTTTAATCCATCTTTTATTACTTCGGATGACGAGGGATTAACATGGGGAAACCGCACACATTTTATTGCTAATGATGTAAAAGGACGTCAGCGACCTTACGCACGCTATGCTCAACCCGATGCCAACACTATTGGCATTTCGTATACCGATGCACATCCGCGTCAGTATGGCAATAGTTTGTATTATGCGCAATTCAGAGATGGGGCTTTTTACAAAGTAGATGGCACTAAAATTAAAGATATTACAGAGGGCCCTTTGGGTACTTCTGAAGGCGAAAAAATATATACTGGTAGCGAGAACAACCATAAACCCGAGGGCTGCGAGAGTGTACCAAACAGCGCATGGACTTGTGCCATGGGGCAGGATGCCTGTGGAAATCCGCACATTGGATACTCCTTATATTTAAGCAACAGCGATCACCGCTACAGGATAGCCTCGTGGGATGGCAAGCAATGGAACGACCGCGAAATTGCCTATGCTGGCAAGTGCTTATATTATGTTGAGAGTTCGTACACGGGTTTAATGGCTTTTGACCCTACTGATCCAAAACAAGTTTATATCTCCACGGATGTGAATCCATCTACAGGCGAAGATTTAGGTGGACGACACGAGATTTATGGAGCTACAATTAATGCCACCGACGATATCAACACCATTAAATGGGAAGCCATAACATCTCACTCAAAATACAAAAACATCAGACCTATTATTGTGGCCAACGAGGGCTACAAAGTACTTTTATGGCTACATGGCCCTTGGGATACCTTTGTGAATTACGACGCCAATGTGAAGGGTGTTATTTTGGAGAGATCGAATTAGATATTTTAGACTTATTTACATGATAAAAAAGGCACAAAGAAGCGTTATATCAAACGTTCTTTGTGCCTTTTTACTTTAAAGTTGTTTTAAATTATACTTAAAACTGCGAGTAATCTCCAAATGGTCAGGCAACTTTAAACAAGTTCTATTATAATTTTGTAAATACTAACATCAGCTTTCCCGATGTATGCATAGAAGCCTCTACCTTATATTCTCCCTCTTCGGTCACCCTAAAGTTAATTTCTCCATATTCATTGGCTGGTGCAGCCTCCACTAACCCGCTTGGTATCGATTCAACGGAGTAACAATCATCGTAAAACCAAGAAACTGGCCCCCAATCTATATTTTGACCTAAGAACCTAAAAGTATACTGCATTCCATCCTGAGAAGTAATAAAATCGACTGTACCTTCGTTAATTCCACTCTCAATATCTTTAACTAGAGGTGTAGACATTCTTGGATCCCAACCACCAGGAGTTGCATCCCCAACAACATAAATATTAGTATCTTCAAGTTCTGTAACTATCAGAGTATTTTTTTCAAGGTCAACTACCAAATGCCAATTACCCTTTTGAATTCGCAAGGCGAGGTGTCCGTCTGAGTATAAAACATATTCACCCTCGCCCACAACATAATTATTTTTCACTCCAAAACCATTAGTCCATTCGAAGTCATCTCCTATAAATAATAGACTAGCCTCAGCAGTATAGCTATAGGTAAATTCAAATACTCTGTTAGATTGTTTAGTCATCTTGGTTGCACCCTCAAGATCCCATTGATTAAAATCACCAACAACATATACGTCATTATAGGTTAACAAAGGCTCATTATTAGGCTGAATAAAAACAATACTATCAATATCTGATATCTTTTTTTCAGATTGTATCAAACCATCTTTGAAAATATACATTTTTTCTTGTGCATTCCCCGCTATTGCAGCTACACACAATATCAATACTAGACTTATTCTTGCTATCATTTTCATCTTGGCTTAGTTTTTTATGAATTTAAGATTCTCAATTTTATCACAGTAATAAACACGACATATATACATGCCTTTTTGCAATACTGATACATTTATGCTATTGATAGCACCAAGGTCTTCTTTTAGCAGAATAGTACCTTTTAAATCGAGAATTTCGACTATACAATTGCAGTTATCTGAAGTGTTATTTTTAATATTTAAGATATCCTGTACAGGATTAGGGAAAAGCTCTATTTGGTTTAAAGCTGCTCCTTTTGGAGGCATATTTGTGGGTGTATCGCTAAAAAATAGCTTATCAATATTTGCTAGGGCAAAATTACTTGTAGAAGCATCCCAAGTAATTACGTTTAAATTATCACCTGTAAAGGTCAGCTTTCTAATTCCGTTTATCTCATGTGTGAAATTCTCAGAACCAACTTTTACATTTAAAATACTTTGAGCTTGAACTCCTATAAGTCCTATACCCAGAAGTAATACAACACAAAACTTCATTTTTCGTTTTCTCATATTTAGAATTAATTTAAGATTATTGAGGGCAATATACTTCTTTTCTATAAAAAGTATAAGTACAAATACAAGTAGATGTGGGCTTGATTTCTCCCGCATCTACTATATGATAATAATATCTTGATGGGTATAATAAGTTACATAAGATTTGTCATTTTGCTGCATTTCATTAATTTCGTAATCCGAATTTTTAACCCATACAAAATGACCCCAATAAATAAAATCTGCAAAGCTGCGGTATACTCATGCAGCCAAATCATCTTCGAAAACAATTTTATCAAGCACTCAAAATTTCTGTATACAGGCGTGTGTAAATGTACATAAGTTACCTGGGCTAAAAATAGCTTGTGTACAAACGTATAAAGCACAAACTGAAGTTATTTTGCACTTTATGCAAACCTAAATATGCCAAACTGGCAAGGGGAGCTCTTTATACGTTTGTATTTTTTACGAACTGGACTCGGGAGATACTTTTTACGTTTGTACATACGCCAAACTGGCACAACACCCTTTGTATACAAACGTACACGCCACTTTAAATTATTAACAGCGTGTTTGTTTGTACACACGTGATTATAAAATGAAGCCCTTGTACAAATTATAACGAAATCCCTTTTATCTAAACTATAATAAATAATACCTATGAAGATTATTCAGAAAGTTTTAAGCTCTATGCGAAATGCCGAGCTAAACAATGTAGTTAGTAAAATTATTGGTGTATTTAGTGCCGATTTACTAACTAAAGATACAGCCTTGGCTGGTGTAGTTAACGAAATTACTACACTGAACCAAGCATTAAACAAGTCTATTAACAAGGATAAAGCCTTATCTGATTTAGAACATTTAGATGATTTACGCGATAATGATTTTAGAGCTATAGTAGCATTAACGGATGGTTAAACGCACTATCCTACTAAAGAAATTGCTGACGCTGCAATACTATTGCAAGGTTTAAACGACAGGTATAAGAGAGATATATTAAACTCAAGCAACGGAGCCGAAACAGCTTACCTAAACTCGTACTTTACCGATTTGGCAAAAGAAGAAATGGTAGCAGCTATCATGGCTTTGCCTGGAGTAGCTCCTTTAACTGAAGCACTAAAGGTATCGGCTAGTAATTTTGAAAACTCGCAAGCTAGATTATTAGATACCCGATTAAACGAGAAAGAGGTAATAGCAGCAACTAAGCTTAAAAAACAATTGGTAGTATTGGTAAACACCAAACTAATAAGTGGTTTGCGTTATCGCCAATACATTGCCGATAAAGATTACACAAATGTATGCGCCGCTGTTGAAAAGCTAATTGCTGATGAAAATAGCAAAACACGCCAACGACGTAAAAACAAAGAGGAATAAACTAAACAATTAATTATAAAAGGGATTGATATGGGAAGACCCGCTGAGAGGCTGGTCTTTTTTGTGTTTAACACTTTACATTTGTTCGCATACTCAGAAGCACTCGCTCTTTTAGTCCAAAGCACACAATATGTACACATACAAACAACAAACTGCATCATATTCACTTATTTTATTCATCGAAAATCAGAATCATATAAACTTTTGAATAATGAATATCATAAAACTTCTTGTTGTGGCCTTATTGGTATCAACAACTGCATTTGCAAAAACATCAAAGAAGAACGAAAAGCCGAATATCATACTCATTTATGCCGATGATTTGGGCAGAGGAATGCTTAGTACATACGGACAAAAATATATTACCACACCCAATATTGATAGAATTGCCGATTTTGGTATGCGTTTTGAAAATGCCTATGGCTGTAACTATTGCGCCCCTGCCCGTGCTAGCTTATTAACCGGAATGCACGATGCTCGACGCAATTTATTTAATATTTCCACAGCGGGTATTTACATGAATTTAGATAATGGTATGTCGTTACAAGAAATTAAAGATGAGATACACGATGTGATGATTCCTGCCAAACCTAATGATGTATTTTTAGCTGAAGTAGCTAAAAAAGCTGGTTATGCCACCGCCGAATTTGGTAAAATAGATTGGGGTTTTGCCACTACTCCCGAAAGAGTTGCGCGCCATGGATGGGATTATCATTATGGTTTTTACGATCACCAACGTTGTCATGGTTTTTACCCACCGTTTTTATTCGAGAATGGCGAAAAGGTAGATATACCAGGTAATACATATGTTGATTGTGGTTTAACCAATATGGTAGAATCGCCCGAAGGTTATAAAGCACGTTGGGATATGACTGGAAAAGCCCAATACTCTGAAGATTTAATTGTGGATAAGATGATGGAGTGGATGGACGATCATCACAAGAATAAGCCAGAGCAACCATTTTTTGCTTACTTCCCTTCACAATTACCGCATGGCCCCATTGCAGTTCCAGCAGTTCATCCCGAAGTAAAAAACAATCCTGATTTAACAGAAATGGAAAAAGAGTATGCCTCGATGATTAAGTATTTAGATAACTCAGTGGGGCAAATATTTGCCAAGCTTGAGGAGCAGGGCATATTGGATAATACCATTATTATTTTCACAAGTGATAATGGCCACGAGGTATATGCGCGTCAGCCGGGGCACACAGATACCAAAAAGAACATGGAAACGGGTGAGACTTATAACGATGTACACTCTCGCTTTTTAAGCGATTTAAGTAACGATGTGTTTGATGGCAACAACGGTATGTCGGGCTTAAAGCGTGCCAACTGGGAAGGCGGAACACGTGTACCTTTATTCTGGTTTTGGCAAGGTAATATTGAAGCCGGAAGTAGCTCTGACCAGCGTGTGGCCAACTACGATATATTAAATACAGTGGCCGAATTAATGGGGCAAGACCAAGAAAAAGGTAAGGATAGTAAATCGTATGCCAAAACCCTATTGGGCGGCAAAAGTAAAGCACACGATTATATTGTACTATCATCACGAACCATGGGCCCATCAATTGTAACCCAAGATGGTTGGAAAATGAAATACCATATTAAAGGGAACTCGTTTCAGTTATACAAATTAGATGATGACTATAAGGAGTTAAATGACTTGGCCATGAAATACCCTGAGAAATTAGAGACGCTTAAAGCCATATTATTAAAAGAATGTGGTGGCGATTGGCAAAATGGCTTAGGACCTGTTAAGGTAAAAATGGCATCGCAACAAAAAGCTAAGAAAAAGAAGCACTAAATATTAGATTACCCAATAGTATAGGCCATCTCATTTGAGGTGGCCTATTTTGTTTATTCATTTATGCCATAAGAGCATTAAACTACTCCTTACTATGTGGTAACTGATAAGTATTAAGGATAAGCTATTGCAATATCTTAGACCTAAACAATTATCTTTTATAACTTATTCATATCACAAGGCATTGTGCAAAACAAGAAAACATAATGCACACCTCTACAATACAACACAAAAAAAGGCACCGTAAAAAACGATGCCCAAAAATTAAATTGTGTGTATGTAATTCTTAAACTCTTAGTAAACTCTTATCTCATCAATACAAAGTCCATCGCCTTGTAGTGTTGTAATTTTAATGGTATTGGCACCCGCTTTTAAATTCTCGGTGGCTCCTATAATCTCCCAATTATTTTGGTAATCCTTAGTTGTTGGTAAAGTCATCTTCTGCTCTACTCCATTAATGTTTAAAATAATTTTATACTCGCCACGTAACATATCTGAAGCACTGTATCTAATTTTAAAGTTAAACTGGCCTGCTGCACCATCATTCTCGTAGTACCACTCAACGCTACCACCTTCTTGCTTACCCATAAATACGTACGACTGTCCGTTAAAACCTTTACCCTTGTTTTGCACCACCGCATTTACGAGTTTGGCATCCTCGGCCTGATCGCCAGCTTCTACCATTTCACCTACCTCAGCATCAAAAATAAAACCTTCGTCCATAGCAAAACGCTCTTCCATTACGTAAAGGGCTTCGCCATCGGCAACTACTAAAGCTTTAACCGTAGTACCTAAAGCCACCTCGAAACTATTTTTATATTTCGATGATTTTGTTGTGGGCTGGCTGCCATCGGTAGTATAGTAAACCTGAATATTTGGATTTACTTTATCACCTCTAATATTCAACATTTGTGCATTAATACTCACTTTATTTGACGTGATTTGCTTTTTCTCACCCAAAATAGATGCTGCCAATAAATTAATACTTCCCGCGGCATCAGTAGCCTCAACATAAGCTCTGCTTAAGCCATAAAAAGCATTCCGACTTTGTGCAAGGTAATGTTGCTCCACATCCATCGGACTTCCGTTATCTAAGGCTTTAATATAAGCTGATCCAAATACTTTAAAGTAAGTACGGTTTTCGCCATACGGATACATTGTACCCTTAGCATCGGTAGTAGTTACGCGTACTTGCACCAAATCTTTCTTTTTGTTGGCCATTGGCGCTCCATCAATACTCAAAGCAATTTTAGCAGGCGCATTGGCAGTAGTCATCGTTTTAGTTACGGTAGCTTTTCCGTTTTTATAGGCTACAGCCTTAATGGTTCCTGGTTTCCAAGGCACCAACCACTGACAATTCATGGTATCCCAAGTTTTACCAGGTTTTATTTTGCCTAAAGATTGATCGTTAAAAAACAATTCTACCTCATCGCAATTAGAATATACCCAAACCGGAATCTCCGTTCCTTCTTTAATGGTTGGATGTGTCCAGTGTGGTAATATATGCGCCATTGGTTTACTTGTCCACTGACTTTGATACATGTAATATAAATCCTTCTCAAAGTTGGCAATATCAACCGCTCCTGATGATAATGCCTTAAAAGGCCATCCTCCATGATACTTAGTCTCGCCCAGATAATCGTAACCCGTCCATCGGTACGAACCTGCGAAATATGGAATATCGCGTAGCTTCTCCACATTATGGCGCGAGTTTAAGCGGATAGTGGCATTATCGTAACTCGATAAGAAAATCTGCTTTGAGTTTACTTTTTCAGAGTCCGGTGCCCAATCGTGTGTAAAAACTTCTTCCTCTGTTAAATCAGGATAATAATGCGGGCGACGTTTTTCGTTAGGATATCCGTTACGATACCATGTTTTTGTACGATAATATCCTCTTACCTGTAAAGTATGTGTATTCTCCGTTCCGATAAAAACTTTGTCTTTAGAAACTTCATTCTCTATGAAACCCTTCATTTCACTAGAACCATTTACGCCAAATACATCCATATCCTCAGAGTTTGAATGACCCGAGGTTACTGGTCGTGTTGGATCTAAATCATGACAAGTAGCCACTAGCTCAGGCGCTATATCACCATGCGTTTCGTTACCTACACTGTAAATTACTATGGAAGGATGATTACGATCGCGCTTTAGCCAATCGGTCATATCTTGTTTCCACCACTCATCGAATGAATGCGCACCATAATCGTTTTCTGCTTTTCGGTGCCAGCCATCAAAAATTTCATCCATCACTAACATTCCCATCTCATCACACAAGTCGTAAAACTCTGGAGGACGCGGATAGTGCGAAGTACGAATGGAGTTTACCCCCATATCTTTCATCTGTTGAATGCGGAAGCGACGAATTTTATCCGGAACTGCCACACCCAATGCACCAGCATCGGCATGATTACAAACACCCTGCAGTTTAACATTTTTGCCATTCAACCACATGCCTGTTTCGGGTATCCATTTAATATCGCGCACTCCAAAAGGCGTATTCACCACATCAAGAACTTGCTTACCTTGTTTTACTTCGGTTTGCAAGGTGTATAAATACGGATTATCGGTATCCCAAAGCATTGGGTTTTCAATAGTCAGCACTTGTTTTTCAACACTCTGTTGCTTGCTTTCTAATTTTAGTTTTGCATTGGCTGATGCTACCACTTTTCCGTTGGCATCCTTAATGCTCGAAACCAATGTTATTTTGCTGCCTTTTTCTGTTTTATTAAAAAGTTCGGTATCTATACTAACCACATTACCCTCTGTGCGAATGCAAATACCCGATTTAGGCACGTATATATTCTCTTTCACATTAATCCAAGTATTGGCATAAATACCAGAACCGGTATACCAACGTGCCGAAGGTTGTTTATCATTATCAACCCTAACTGCAAAACTGATGGTGTTTGATTTTGCTACCTCCTCAGAGATATCGTAAGCAAAGGAAACCCATCCGTAAGGGCGGTCACCAAGCTTTCGGCCGTTAGCCCACACGGTACTATTCATGAATACACCATCAAAGGCAATTTCAATATGTTTGCCTTTCCACTCTTGCGGAACTGTAATGGTTTTACGGTACCAACCAATACCAGCAGGTAAATAACCACAAAAATGTGCCATCGGATTATCTTTGCTGTATTCGCCCTCTATGCTCCAATCGTGAGGTAAATCAAGTTGGCGCCACGAGGCATCGTTATAGTTGCTTTGTTCCCATCCGTTTTCATCGCCTAAACTAAAACGCCAATCCTCATTAAAATTAATGTGCTGGGCGCTGATATTTATACATAAACATAAAGCCGCAAAAAATAATAATTGTCTCATTCTGTAGGTATCTTTTATTCAATCATTTTTTAATAAAACGATCTATTTATGATAATTGACCGTCACTTTCTTTCTCAAAAATAACTCAAGAGGAAGAATCATCTGTGCTTACTTGTGTTGCAGTTGTTTCTGTGCGTATATCATATATCTAAGGCTCTATAAACTTTTTTAGATATCGCCTTTATTGAGTTTATTAACGGTAAAAAACGTAGCAATTAGATACATGAAAGCCAGTTGGATAATTAAATCCAACTGGCTTATTCTTTTATTTATCTCTGATTTTCTGAAGCTACTTCATATTGTATTAAAATACCATTAGCATCTTCTAAAAATTACCATTTATAGTCATCAGCAAAGGTTTTTTCGGGAATTGTATATTCAGTGATTACTGCTGCATAATTTGTTTTATGAGCATTATCATTCTTAAGCTTATAATCCTTTTGCAAGTTAAAAGACAATCCATTCTTTTGCATGATATCTACAAATTGCGCTTGGCTTGGCAGTATTAAACAACATAGAAACATTGCTATTACAAAAGTTTTTATTTTTTTCATATCCTTACTTATTAATATTTTACTCGTAAATCAACTTGTATTTAGGATCTAGTATAGGCTCATCAAACTGCTTCATTCGAGCTTTTAATACTGACATCATTTCTTTGGCTGCAGCTTTATATTCGGGATGTTTGTAGTAATTAACTACCTCATCTGGGTCGCGCTGCAAGTCGAATAACCAAGGCTCGGTTTTGCGTGTCAATATTAACTTATATTTACGACTCACCGCACCAACCCATATTTGGTTTGCTTCGGCCATGTGCACAATCCTATCATCAACCACCAATTGTTCTTTATTAAAGAAGTCTTTAGCAGTAGCCTCCCCATCAAATTTAGCTTGGGTTTTAAGGCCTGCCATTTCAATTAAGGTAGGAGCAAAATCGGCATTGGTATAAGCTTTTCGAATCACTTTTCCGGCAGGGATTTTATTTGGATAACGCACTACATAGGGTATTTTAGTTGACCCCTCATACGAGATACCTTTGTTTATCTTTTTATGTTCAAAAAACATATCGCCATGATCTGAAGTAAATACCACTATGGTATTATCAACTAAATTATTATCATCCAAAAATTGTAAAATATCCCCCACTCTATCATCAATATGTTTTACCATTCCAAAATATTGGCGAAGTGCTTTTACGTTAAAACCCTTAGCTTCAGTTTTCTCTCCCAATGCCCAAATAGGGCGTATATCTGCATACTCAGGAGTCATAGTTTTAGGCATCTGTAAATCCATATCATCATACATGGTATGGTAAGGAGGTTTGGCATAATCGGGTGTATGCGGATCAGGAATTGAAACCATTACACAAAATGGTTTGTCTTTATCGCGTTCTAATACATCCAGGGTTTTATCAACAAAGTAATCCGTTAAATGCACCACTTCATCTTGAGGGAAATCTTTATATCGTTTTGCATTTAATGCTTTTACTCCATCAGCAGTTACATGGAAATATGGGTTGTGCCCTCCACTCATCATGTAAGTATTATCTTCCCAACCGGCTTTATACTGTATATTAAAGGTATATTTAGGGGCTTCCTCTAAATGCCATTTTCCTAAATAAGAAGTAGCGTAACCATTCTCTTTGAGTATTTGCGAAAATGTAGGTACATCATGCCGTAAATCCATTCCATTTTTAATTACACCAGTTCCCTGACGATATAAGCCTGTCATCATTGAAGCGCGCGATGGACCACATACTGGAGATGTCGCATAATAATTCATACAAATAGCACCTTCATTTGCAATACGGTCAATATTAGGAGTTTCTACTCCCAAACCTTTACCCCACACGTAAGCCTGATCTTGGCTCATTTGCTCACGATAACAACTTAAGGTTCTAAAGTTATGCTCATCGGTGTGAATAATAACAATATTTGGTTTTTGTGCCCTAAGTACAACAGCACAAACTAATAGTAGTAAAACGAATTGTAGTTTTAAGAGATTCATGTTTTATAATTTTGGGTTTCTGAATTTAAATGATTCTAATTTTAATTTAAAGAAATACAAAACTAGCTAGTTACCTGTGTCTCCCCGTTTTATTAATGTGCTCAATTATTTTAAATAATAAAGCCTATATTTCAAACACTTACAAGCACACAACTATAAAACACCAAGGGGTTAAATACCGTAAATTGCTATACTTATTAAAGCAGTATACTGAGAAGTTCAAAAGCATTAAGCCTATTTTTCTTCAAAAAAATATTACAGCCTTATTTACATTACATAACCACCCTATAGTTTCAATTATATATATTTATTTTGATGCCTTAATTATTTACAAACAACACCTATGAAAGTCAAGTTAGCTCTATTTACAATAGTTACCCTTTGTGCGTATTCATGCTTAGAATCAAAGAATAACGTAGGCCATACTAAACCAAATATCTTATTTATTTTAGTGGATGATTTGGGTTATACTGATCTTGGCTGCATGGGAAGTCAGTATTACGAAACCCCAAATATAGATAAGATTGCAGCTGAAGGAACTTTATTTACTGATGCCTATGCTGCTTGCCAAGTTTGTAGTCCATCAAGGGCAAGTATACTAACTGGTCAGTTTACTGCACGACACGGCATAACAGATTGGATTGGTGCTAAATCGGGTGAAGAATGGCGTACCAGAAAACGCTATAATAAATTATTACCTGCAGCATACAAACATCAATTAAGCACCTCATACCTAACCCTACCCAAAGCTTTAAAAGCTGAAGGTTATGCTACTTTTTTTGCTGGCAAATGGCATATTGGTGGCGAAGGTTCATTACCTGAAGATCATGGTTTTGATACTAACATTGGAGGTTACCATGCTGGTAGTCCAGGAAAAGGAGGCTACTTTTCGCCTTTTAAAAATCCTAAACTGGAGGATACAACACCTACTGAGAACCTTAGTATACGCTTGGCAAACGAAACAGCACAATTTATTAAAGCAGACCACGATGAACCTTTCCTGGCCTACCTATCGTTTTATGCGGTACATGGTCCAATACAAAGTTCGAAGCAGAAATGGGAAAAGTATAGAGCCAAATCAGAAGCAATGGGCATTGCCGATTCGGGCTTTATGAATGGCGATTTACTGCCCATGCGTTTGCATCAAGATCATCCGGTATATGGCGGTTTGGTTGAAACCATGGATGATGCAGTGGGTATTGTTTTAAATGCCTTAAAAGAAACAGGCCTAGATCAGAATACAATTGTTGTTTTTACCTCGGATAATGGAGGTGTGGTTTCTGGCGATGGATATGCTACGAATCTTGCTCCACTAAAGGGTGGAAAAGGTCAACAGTGGGAAGGCGGCATAAGAGTGCCCCTTCTAATGAGTGTACCTTGGATAAAGAACCAAGTGAACACTTCAAATATTCCTGTAATGGCTACGGATCTTTATCCAACATTATTGGATTTAGCAGGACTTCCTTTGCAGGAGGATGCCCACTTAGATGGAAAAAGTATTAAACCAATTATTATAGGAAATGAATTTGAAGAACGTCCTTTATATTGGCATTACCCGCATTACGGTAATCAAGGGGGCAGACCAGTTTCTATTATGCGCCAAGGCGATTGGAAGGTGATTCATTATTGGGAGGATGGCCACTTTGAATTATATAACCTTAAGGAGGATATACATGAAGATAAAGACCTATCTACAGAATTAAGCGACAAAGCACAACAGATGGATACGCAATTGCTCACCTGGCTAAAAAGCGTTAATGCACAATACCCAACAGTGGATACTGACTATGATGAAGTAAAGCATATGCAATGGGTAACGCGTAACAAAACCAAGCTTAAAAATTGGCTTGAAAAAAGTAGAGCTGACATGCTTAAAGAAGATTGGCAGCCTAATAAAGACTGGTGGGAAAGTATGCAGACTGTGGATTAATGAAAATTACAAAACGTTAGGTTCTTAATGAGCTTGTGTATCTTAAAAGTGTAAACAAAATCAGCCTTTCATCTATAAATAAGATAAAAGGCTGATTGTTATTATTACTAGTAATTCAAACTACTCTATAAATGGCTCCGAGAGCTCAACATCTATAAAGCGGAATAAACCACAGGGGATATCAATAATCGTTTTACCTGCTTTATTTACTTTATAGGTTTTACCATCTACAACATCGGTAATTTTTACTGGAGTAATAGTATTAAAAGTAACTGTGGCATTTCTGTCGTCAGGGTTAATATAACCGCCATCAATAAGTGTTAATCGTAAATGCATAGGCGAAGTTTGAGCTACTACCCAAGCAACTTCTCCCTCAACTATTATGGGCAATGTTTTAGCACCATCCTTAATACTATTTTCAACGTTTTTATAGTATTCGTCAGCCGCAAGCGTTTCTTTACCATCCGCGGAAATATAATTACGCCCGTTGGTAACGTACTCTACCATTTTATCCTTATAAAAAGGATGAAGATTATCCACCATCTTCCCTCGTGGTGCATCCTCATCGGCGAAAGCCCCATTCTGAACCGGAGTTATTAACACCATTCCATTATTGTAAGGCGCTAAGAAATGTAATCGATGATCGACCACTCCAGCAGCATATCGTGAGAAATCGTATTCTTTCAATCGTGCTCCTGCCCAGTCGCCCGTTAAATTAGTAAATACATAAGGGTTGTACGGGTGAAAATCTTTATCGTACCTAGTGAGAGCTGTTGAACCATTTCCCTCACTCATGTACCTTTTATCAGGATTTGTGATACTCAGGTGAACAGGCGAAAAGCTTAATATCTCTGATCGCTTAGGAACATAAATAGCTCCTTTGGCAATTAGTTCCCAAAATATAGACATATACTCTGAACCCTCTCCTTTTAGTGCAAAGTTGTTTACATACTCGGCTCCATATGATGCATGATAAACTGCATTTCGCAGAAAATGGTTGGGCAGATTTTGGTTTGAAAACTGACGTGTTCTTAGGTAACTAGGATTATCGCGTGCGCAACGCGTTACCCAACTATTAGAAACACCACTAGTCCATAAACCCAAGCGACTTGCCAAGCTGAGCTCCATGGTCATATCCTGCGTTTCTTCCATTCCGGGTAAAAAGGCATCGGCAAACTCGCCTGATAAAAACCTTTTCCACTCTGGCTTATAAATAATCGACTGCCAAAACAGATGCTTGCTACGTAGGTAGATCATTGCATTATTCTCCTGCCCGTATTCGGCAAGCGGATACAAAAGGTTTTTAGTTACATAATCGTACTGGTCTTTATACAGGATGGTAATTTCGGGCCACACCCAAATAGATTTTTTCCCATTACCGGCATCAATTACTCTTTTTATGGATTCGGTACCATAATAAAAAGGATCTACACCATGCCCTCCCCATGTGGTTAAACCATTTTCGTTGTATCCTTTTATCAATTTATTCTCGAGCTGCGTTGCCGAAATTGAGTAACTTTTACGACTATCACGGGCGTTTTTAAATGATTCATTCGTTAATGCCGATCGATCCCAAGTGCTCACCTGTTTGGTAAAAGCGTAGCCCATAAAAACCGGACTATTGTAATTATTCTTTATGTTATCAATAGCAGCTTTGGGCTCTTTTGGCGGCGACATTAAATAAACATTTAAAGGATCGCGCTCCCAAGTAGGCGCTTTAAATTTGTTGAGTTGCTTTTTCAGATGAGCTGAGTTATCAACAATTTGCTGTATTTTTCCTGGAGGAGCAATACTCTTAAACTGCTTTTTCCAAGCTTTATTTTTAAGGTCGATAACATGTACACAACTACCCCCACTTTGTGCACTTGCCAAAATAATGCGTTGGTTAGCCTTATCTAAACACATATCGTTATAAGAATAGGTATTTTGTATATGCTCGGCACTTTTTTCATTCATATCAGCATCTGTGATAAAAATATCTGCTCCGCATTTTATAAAATACTGATGGGTATTCCCATTCTCTATCATCTCCGTTTGCACTACCTTATAACCAAACGATCGGCCCAAAGCCTTCTCAATATTAAATGTTTTAAGCTGCTTGTTATTTTTATGCTGTGTAGGTATATACTGTGTGAAATTTAAAGTTTTTCCAATACCTGAGGTTCCTATTAATATTTCGTAATCGGCATTTTCGTTTGCTCTACGTACCCTAAAATCTCCAATGGGTCCGTGTCCATAACCTATTTGAAATGTTTTATGAGGTTTTGCTGCCATTGGCTTAAAGTAATAGCATAATGATTTTTGATCGGCATGACCAACAATGGCATTCATTAGTAAAACATCTGTTCCGTCAGCTTGTGGCAGGGGGCGCAAAAAATTAACACTATGCGCATTGGGCATTACAATGGCATCGCCTTGCCATTTTTTTGTCATTTTAAGAGGCGTTGGGTAAGTGTTAGATGGGATCGTATTTAGCAACTCCCCCTTGCTATTGATGTAATACAAATTTAAATCGTTACCTCCGCAGGCAATATATTTTGAACCATCACTCTTTGTTATGCTACAAACCGAAACCATAGGCATATCTGTAGGATGAAAACTCCATTGTAGCGTACCATCTATACTCAAACAATGTACATTTCCATCGGCAGCAGCCAAGAGAATTTCAGTTTTTCCATTAGCGGTGATATCGTCGCACCAAATATCATAATTCATGATGCCTTTGCCAATATCATTTGTCCAAAGTATTTTACCTGAGTAATCAAGTGCTGTTATAATACCCTTATAACTTGAGGTAACAATTACATCTGTATTCCCATTTTTAGCCATAGCCACTTTTGATATGGTTAAGCCGGTATCAAAACTTAGCAGAGCACTTTTCATTTTAGGAGCAGTTGCAGTTTTTGATGCTGAAATGGTAGATAGAGCAGAACTGAGAATAGCTCCCTGAAAAAAAAGTAGCATTATAATTTTATAAAATCTATTCATATTATGAGTTTTAGTATTGCCAATTATTAATGCTCAAATTTACCTGTAACCAAACTTGGCTTTGTACTTAAGCGTTATTTTATGCACACAAACAATATTACATTTGATTAACACATAAACCCATAAACTCTGTTTATGTGACACTTAGCTAAGAATACAACTATAATACTGTGCCACATTATTATTTTACACACTTCAATAAGTATGCTCATAAAAAAACGTGTTATCAATTTTCAAATCATTTAACCTGTTTATATCTTCTTAATAACTTTATTTAAGACCTTGAAGTCTTTATTGGAAAAACATTCTACTTTTACATTTGAAAATTGATGTAAGGGAATACTGTTTAATTCAGTAACTGTACCCGCAGCCGTAATTTGCGCTAAATATTTTGGCACTGCAAAGCCACTGTTCTTTAATGGATGGGAAGGCAAGCCAAAATGCACTAAGTCGGAAGACCTATCAATTTTTCTAATTCGTAGCTTTCGGGAAAAAGAGCTTAGGAAAACCGCAGGTACTGCCTTTCTTATATTTTACCCTATTTGCTACCATTGTTTAATTTTTTAATAATAAACAAATGGAACAAATACATGTAGTAAAACGCGACGGAACGCGTTCTCCTATTGATTTAACCATGATTCATGAAGCCGTAGAATGGGCTTGCAATGGGTACGAAAATGTTTCGGTTTCTGATATCGAGATTAACTCAAAACTTCAGTTTTATGAAGGCATAACAAGTGCTGAAATTCAAAAGGTAATGATCAGGTCGGCAGCCGATTTGGTTAGTGAAAAAAATCCTAACTACCAGTATGTAGCCGCGCGCCTATTATTAATGGACTTGCGAAAGCAGGTATACAAGCAGGCTGAACCTATTCCGTTTGAATATTTGGTACGTAATAATATTTACAAAGGAATTTACGATAATGTTCTTCTGGAAAAGTATACGCCACAGGAGTTGGTATATTTTAGTAAGTACATAGATTATGAACGAGATTACAATTTTACTTTTGCGGGCCTAAGCCAAATGGTAGATAAATACCTATTGCAAGATAGAGCATCGGGTGAGCTTTACGAAACGCCACAGGAAGCCTTTATGCTTATTGGTATGTTTATGTTTATGGATTACAAACCTGAACAACGAAAGAAATACGTAATCAACTTCTATAATGCGCTCTCCCTCTTTAAAATAAGCCTACCAACCCCAATTATGTCGGGAGTTCGCACACCGCTTCGGCAGTTTAGTTCTTGCTGCCTTATTGATGTTGACGACTCTATTGAGTCCATTATGAATTCGAATACTGCAGTTGGATATTATACAGCACAAAGAGCCGGTATTGGCTTAAACTTTGGCAGAATAAGAGGGATAGATGCAACCATTAGAAATGGAGAAGTTATACATACTGGCTTGGTTCCTTTTTTAAAAATGTTTGAAGCATCTACTAAAAGTTTTACGCAAAATTCGATTAGGGGCGGGGGATCCACCTCAACAATGCCATTTTTTCATTGGGAAGTTGAGACTTTTATTCAATTGAAGAATAATAAGGGTAATGATGAAAACAGGGTTCGCCGCATGGATTACTCCATTGCATTAAATAAACTTTTTAGAGATAGGGTTAAGCACAATCAGAATATTACCCTTTTTTCGAGCGAGGAAACCCGAAACCTATACCATGCTTTTTACAGTTCAGACTACAATGGGTTTGAGGAACTTTATTTAAAATACGAGAAAGATTATACGGTTAGAAAAAAGCAAATAAGTGCACGTGAGTTTTATATGGCTTTACTTAAAGAGCGTTACGAAACTGGGCGGATTTACATATTAAATGCCGATCATGTAAATACACACAGCTCATTTAAAGATAATATTTACATGAGTAATCTTTGTCAGGAAATCACATTACCAACTACCCCACTCACTGATATTAATAAAAGTGATGGCGAAATTGCCATGTGCATTTTAAGTAATATAAACCTAGGCAAAGTAAATGATATTAATGAGCTTGATGAACTTACTGATTTATTGGTTCGTTTTCTTGATGAATTAATCGATTACCAAGAATATCCGGTTAAAGCATCTGAAAAATCAACAAAAAATAGGCGTAGTTTGGGGATTGGTGTATCTGATGTATTTCATTTTTTAGCGAAAAATAAGGTGCAATTTAATTCAACCGAAGGCAAAAAACTTATGCATACCCATATGGAAAGATTTCAATATGGACTGATAAAAGCATCTGCGCATTTAGCTAAAGAGAAAGGAGCCTGTAAATATTACACAAGAACAAAGTATGCCGATAATATTTTCCCCATTGATACCTACGCTAAAACAGTTGATGAAATATGCCCCAATACCCTGCATTGCAATTGGGAAGAACTGAGAGAATTGGTAAAGCAATATGGTATACGCAACTCTGCATTAAGCGCAATACCACCAGCAGCTTCAAGTTCTATTGTATCAAACTCAACTGCAGGAATTGACCCTGTTCGCAAATTACTTATTACTAAAATGAGCAAATATGGCCCTTTAAAACAATTGGTACCTGGTTTCGAAAAATATAAAGAAAACTATCCATTGGCATGGGATATTGACAATGAAGAATATGTAAAGTTTGTTGCCATTTTTCAAAAGTTTATCGACCAAAGTATTAGTACTAATTTGTATTACGACATTGCTAAATACGATAACAACAAGGTGCCTATTCGTGATTTAATTAAGCACGAGGGGAGTGCTTATAAGTATGGATTAAAAACACTTTACTACTTAAATAGTAATGATAATTCGGGCGAAGCATCGCAAGAACTTGCGCAAAAAGAGAACACTTCAAACGAAAAGCATATCAATAAAGAACTAGCCTTAGAATTAGATGCATGTGAAGGTGGGTCATGTTCTGTTTAACCCTTTAAAAATTATTACAATGACACAAATACCAAGTTTATATAGTGATAAGAAAATTGATTTTTTAAACGAAAAAATGTTCTTTGGTGAAGGCAAGAATGTACAACGGTACGACATTCAGAAATATCCGTTTTACGAACACTTATCGCAACGAATGTTAAGTTTTTTCTGGCGTCCTGAAGAGATTTCATTAATAAAAGATATCAACGATTTTAATACCCTCACTGAACAAGAGAAATTTATATTTACAGAAAACCTTAAATACCAGATTTTGCTCGATAGTGTACAGGGACGTTCTCCGTTCTTAACCTTCGGACAAGTGGTAACATTGCCTGAAGTAGAAGAAGCCATTATTATATGGGATTTTTTTGAGACCATACACTCTATGAGTTACTCGTACATTATTAAAAATGTATATGCCGATTCTGAAAAGATTTTTGACGATATTATGAGTAACAACATGATTGTGGAACGCGCAGGATCAGTAACCGACCAATACAATAGTTTTTACCATTACCTAATTAAATATCAGGCCCAACAATTAGGTATGAAAGGTAAAGAAACCATTTCGTTGAAGGAATTAAAAAAGAAGCTCTACCTGGCTTTGGTATCTGTTAATATCCTTGAAGGGGTTCGTTTTTACGTTTCGTTTGCTTGTTCTTTTGCCTTTGCCGAGAATAAAAAAATGGAAGGAAATGCTAAGATTATTAAATTCATTGCACGCGATGAAAATGAGCACTTAGCCATAACACAGAAAATGATTCGTGATTTACGCCAAAACAAAAATGAAGGCTTTGCCGATATTATTAATGAGCTCGACAATGAAGTATATGCCCTTTATCGTGATGCAACGGAGCAAGAAATGCGCTGGGCAGAGTATTTATTTGAGAAGGGTTCTATAATAGGGTTGAATGCTAAACTATTGGGTAAATACATGAAATACCTAACCGACAAACGTTTAAAGGGAATAGGTTTAAAGCCTATATATAACGAAACATCCAACCCTTTATCGTGGATGAATCATTGGTTGCGCAATGATGAAGTTGAAGTTTTACCTCAGGAAACTGAGATTAGCTCGTATGTAGTTGGCGGCATAAATATGGATGTTACAGATACAGATTTTGATATTTAATATCTGAATTAGATAAAACAATAAATGGGCGAATACAGTTGAATTCGCCCATCTTATATTTAAATCCTATCCGTTATTACCCTTATTGCACAAATACTTTTTTAAAGGCCGATTGAATGTGTTCACTGTCGTGAAAATGCATGGGTACTGTTTTTATAACAAACCAATAAGTAGCATTGGGGTCAAGCGGTTTTCCGGCATCGTAGGTCAGTTTGTAGGTGCCGCTTTTCCAACAACGCTTGCGTAAAACTTTATATTTTTCGAGGGTTTGCACGTTTTGTAGTTCCACCCAAATATCATTGGCTTTAATCGATTCCATTTCTATTTCGAAGTCGACAATACCTGATGCCGAAATGGTATCAGGGAAGGTATGGTTTACAATACCATCCTGCTTTGGTTTGCCTAAAGTATGTATCTCAGCATTTTTATAACGCGCAAAACCTGTTTCTGCCGAGTTATTAGATGTACTTGCTAAACCCATATAAAAGGTCTCGTTTAAATCTATTTTAAGTTTACCCACCATTTTCCAATTTAGGCGGTTGCTCGATGAGATATAACAACTCACCCAATTATCTTTCTTTACCATTCGTAAATAATAGGGAGCTTCCATTTTTGTTTTGTGAACTATCGATACTCTTCTGGCTTTTTTATCGCGCTTTGTTAAGGTAAACCCAGTTTCCTTATCAATAGCTGCGTAAATAAAAGGAGCATCATCCTCTAAGCTACTTCTAATCATTAATCCGGATTTAACCGGATTTTCAGATACATCGTGCGACAGCACCAATACTTGCGAAGCAATATCGCCACTCACTTCTTGATATACATATCGGAATGCATCTTGTGTAGCATCAATTTTATTTCCACTTGCTTTTACGCGGATAGTATTTACCTCCGCATCGTAACCCGTATTACCATTGGTTTTTACGGTTCCAATATCGGTACTTTGCCATGGCGCCGGTGCAGGCGTAGCATCGCTTAAGTTATTTTCTGCTTCTACAATTTGGTTAATATGCTTGCGAAATGCCTTGCCATCGAACGGAACTACAATTACTTTACTACCATGATTATCGTTGGCTTTATCTTTTCCTTTATGCACATCAATAACCGAAAAGTTAAAGGCTTTTACTTCCTCATCTTCAACATAAACTGTTGGGCGTTGCACCGTAAACCAGTTTTCAACAGTTCCATCGGTATGTTTAAATACATTGCGAGAGTTATGATACACCAAACCTCGGTTTTTCCAGTTATGGATACCATCGGCTGAGGTCAGGTGAAAAGTTGAATCGGCACCATGGAAGTTAACGGCAATGTGATACATATTATCGCTATACCAAACCGTAGGGTCTTCCATTTTAAACTGCGGCAGTCCTTTTACGCCCAACCAAGCTTTATCGGCAAGCATTTTATAGGGCCCTAATATTCCGTTATCACTAATCATTGGAACACAGTGACGTGCTACCATCATATATCGGCCATCGGGGCGAAGAATAATCATTACATTAGATAGGTGGCCAACAACACCTGCTTTCATGGCTCCATCATCAAGTTCGTTATAGCGTCCCCAACCAGGATAATATCCATTCGGATCAATTGTAAAATTACCCAAGCGCTCAAACGGACCTTCTGGACTATCGGATACGAATACTTCGCCCGGAACCACCTCACTATTTACCAATGCATATCTTCCATCGTGCATACGTAAACCAATTACATTATGTCCCATGCCATTGTTCCAATTGGGCCATGCTTCTCCTAAATCTTTATAGGGCCCAAATAAATGATCGGATACAGAATGCATTCCCTTTGAACCCTTATTCCAACCCTTACTATGGCTTAACTCTTGAGTCCACCTACTGGCGTACATGTGGTATTTGCCGGCATCGTCTTTTACAATGCTGCCATCCCAGTAGCACCAATTTTTAAGTGTAGCATCTTCGAGGCCATTTGCTGTGTCGCGCGGCAAAATTACTTCAGCTCCCCATGTACCTTCACTAACCAAAGGTGCTTGATTGGGTAATGGTAAAAAGAAATCGATTAATGTTTTTTGGGGCTTTGTATTTTCTTCAGATGCAGTACATGAAGTTAAAATACCGATAAGCAGTATAAAATATAAATGTTTCATTGATTGAGAATTGATTATTATTTACGCTTCACAAAATACTAGCATACATAATATAAGTGGTAGTTGTTAATTTATGATGTGTACTTACGGGTACGAATGAGCACTCTTTTTTATGGTTTGATGCCTCACACGCAGCGCAGATAGAAACGGCAACAAAGGCCTTGGTTTGCCATGATGCAGGGAGAACGGAGGCGACTTTAGGAGCCCACGTACCGACCATGCAGCATGTGCAAACCAAGGCTTTTGTTATAGTGGATAGCTGCTTAAGCTGCCCAACTAATTCGGACATTTTACTACTGCATCTTTGGCTTGTACGTAGTGCTGCGATGGTAAAAATCCTTCGGCATTTTTTATTTCGCTGGGGCGGATGTTTATTTTGTATTGCGCAGTATTCAGAACCACTCCTATGGATGGCCCATTGAAGCTATCGCCACCCTCACGGATGGGCGCTGTAGCACAAAGGGAACGCATATCGCAAGGAATATATCGGTAATGCTTCTTTTTGTTTTGAGCGGTAGTGGGCGAATAAGTCGCTTTTATATTGGCTATAACAGATTCGCTGCTGAAAGTTCCGGGCGTAAGATGACGCTCTTCTTCCTTCTTTTTACTGGTAAAACCTGCTGCTACACGAACGGCCCAACCGCTTCCGATGGCTGTTATATCGCGTACGTCTATTTTGCCATTATCGACAAAGTGTGGCGATACCATAAGTGCCGAGTTGCCTTTTTCGGATACCACATTGCGGGCCACAATATTATTGAGGGGCTTAAATTTAGAGGGGTCGTGCATGGTTGAATTGTGCGTTTCGAGACGCAGCGTGCAACCTCCTAAACCGTATAAGTTTTTAAATAGGATGTTTTCGCCCAACTGCATTTGCACCAAACCGTAACCGTAATCGGAATTGTAAATAGATACATCACTAACAACGCCATTTACGGGTCCGTAGAGGTACGAATCTATTTGGAGGCTATTGAAAACAAAGGCCGAATATTTAGAATAATTGTCTAAAACCTTAATATTACTGAGCTTGAAGTTTTGTACATTTTTTAGGTTGAATACCCTATTCAGATGGTTGTTTACCTGTTGCATATCGATGGTAAACATGCCCCCCTTGCCCTGAATGCTAACGTTTTTAATGGGGTCGGTGGTATTACTAGTTAAATGAAATAGTACAAAAGATCGATACCCTTTTTTGGTTTTATTTACATCGATAGGCGGTCGGATGCTTGCATTTTTATCCACAAGGATATGTACATTGGATTTCATTTGTATTTCAGCAAAGGTATACTCTCCTTTGGGGATAAATATTTGTCCGCCGCCCAGGCTGGATACTTCGTTGATGGCCGCTTGAAATATTTCGCTAATGTTTTGCGAAAACTTACCGCTAGCTTTGTAATCCTTTTTTAGGTTTTTATTGAGTGTAAACTCGCTTGGCGCTTTGAAATAATCGGCTTCGTTGGTGCTTTGTGCAACGCCATTTATTGATACGATTAATGACAGCATTAAAAGCCATTGTTTGCAAGTGTTTATGTATTCTTCATTCATATAACTTGGTTTTATTTTGAATAAAGATGCACCGTATTTATGAGTTAATTGTGCGGCTTAGTTTTGTTTTTGTACTTGACACAATATTGTAGCTGAAGTACATTGACGAAATAAAAAAGGCGCAACGTAATGCTGCGCCTCTAAACTATGAATTAACAACTATTTAACCACTAATCGTTGTTGGGCATTATTGCCTACTTTAATAAGGTATATCCCTTTAGGTAAACTTGAAATATTTAACTGATATGTACTATTGGTTGGTATTTGCTCAACTATTTGGCGAACGCCCCCAATGCTTACAAGCTCAACAAAAACACTAGCGTTAATAGGATCTTTTACCTTAATATTAACTTGGTCCTGTGCTGGATTGGGATAAATTGACAACTCGGCCTCTTGCTCAGTAAGCGATGAAGCTGTGGCTACTTTGAGATCGGATACTCTTTGCAGTGTAAATTTATCGAGATTCCATGCCCAATTAGGTCCGCCAGCGGTTAACCTTATTTGATGATTTCCGGCGGTAAAATTGGCGGTTTTACTTGCCGTTAATGCCTGAAAGTTGCTCCAACTCCCATTATTAGGAACTGTAGTAGTATTAAATTTTGTACCACTCACACTAAAATCAACGGTTGATCCTGTTGAAGGAGATGATATGTAATACTTTATTTCGTATGCACCATCGCTGGGAATAGAAACAGTATACTCTGCCCAATCCTCTTTATTTACATAGTTAATAATTGTTCCTCCATTATTCACACCATAACTTACATAACCATCGTTAAAAGTACCTCCGGTATTGGTAAAACTTTCTGCTTGTATGGTAATTACTTCGTCGGTTCCACCAGAGTTTCCTCCATCATCATTAACGGGTTTGTAGGCTCGTACCCAATCTACTTTCATTTGATTTTTTGTGGCATTACCCAAATCGCTTGCTGAAGGTGTTGAACCTGTTAACCAACTTTGCGATTCAATATTGATAATAATTTCAAGCTCCTTGGTAAAACCTTTGGGTTCGTTTGTAACGCCATTGCCATCAACATCACTACCATCGCCACCTTGAAACCAACCCGGATCAATTACACTGTAACCTTTTGAAGCATTGCTTGCGGCTTTTAAAGTTGCCAAGCTATACGAAGTACTTGTGGTATGCGTAGTAACATCGGAATATCCTGAACTGTTATTGGTAGGCATATAATATCCATTACTATCTTGAGTTACCGAATTGTAATAGGTATACTGCCACGTTCCGTTAATATTGGTAGCCATGGCATTGTAATACATTACACGAACCAATTCACCATCGATATAATATTCCCAATGTTTAGGGCCAATCCAATTAACCCCCATGCGCATGTATTTTCTATTTCCGCCATTCCAACAATATTCTCCCCAACCACCTGCAGCTGTAACTTCTGCAATAGGGTACCAACTATTCCAATCGCGCGGTTGGTAATCGGTAAAGGGACTTCTGACAAATGAATGGTGACTAATGTGTGTAAAGTTTTTATACCAATTAACACCACCATAATTTTCGATTATATCGATTTCTTCAGTATCATCAGGACTTAATAACCAAAAACAAGAAGCCAAAGAAATATTAGCAACACTTAATGAGGCTTCAATATAAACCGGATACTTTACTTTGTTGTTTGAGGTAACACAACCAGATGCCACTCCATACGAGCCACCCTTGCTATTGCTAGAAGTATAACCTGCTGTAATTACCAAGTTATCGCCATCAACTGAAACCTGAGAATTATTCCAGTAAGTATAACCAGGACCATCCCATGCATTGTGATAAAAGTTATACCACTTACCACTACCAAAATTTGTTTTGTTAGCATATGCTCCTGAACCAAAGGATTTGGTGTAGTTAAAATCGTCGGAAACATTATCCTGAAGTTCCCAAACTTTGCCTTCTCCTGCATCAGCAGGAATTGGAATATTACTCCAATCTTGGGCATTAAGCATCATCGAAAAGATGAATACTATTAATAATAGACTTGTACTTTTTTTCATTTTTCGTATTTAATTAAGAGTAAAAATGAAAGGGCGTGTGCACCCTTTCGGAAATTTATTACTTTTTGATAAAGCGTTTAACGGAATTGATATTACCATTACGGATTTTTACAATGTACATGCCTGCAACTAAATCACTAACATCAATTGTATTACTTCCTTCTGATATAAACTCTGATTTTAATAGATTACCCATCGAACTAAATACCATTATTTCGACTAAAGAATCTGTTATTCCCTCAACTTGAATACCTAACTTATTAGAAACTGGATTAGGAAATAACTCAACTTTAAGGTTATTCAAAGACGTATAGTTTGAACTTGATTGCTTTAATAAATCATTTGACAATACAATCTTATCTAAATTCCACTGCCACAAACTTGTACCCGATGCTAATATTTTCACCACATGGCTTCCTACAGGTAAAACAACTTCGCTTGATGCCTGCAGTGCATTGTAAGAGTCCCAATTATTGTTATTACTCACGTTATCAGTACTGATTAAACTATCATCAATATAAAACTGAATTTGAGCTGCATCAGAAGGGGTTGAAATGTAATAAGTAATTTTATATGTACCTGCGGTTTGTACATTCAAGTTATATTCTGCCCAATCATTTGAATTTACATAATTGATCCCAATATTACTTTTATTAACCCCATAGCCAGGACCTCCGTATTCAGCATCATTGTATGTTCCACCTGTTTGAACAAAATCCTCAGCTTGAATTATAAATTCAGACACAATAGGTACATTGTTTACTGTAATATCACAAGTTACTGACTTATTACCTGTATTGGTTGTTGCGGTTATAATTGCAGAACCTTCCGCAATAGCATTTACCTTACCCAAAGCATCAACAGTTGCAACTGAGGTATCACTACTTTTCCAACTTACTGTTTTATCCGTTGCATTATTTGGTGTAATTATAGCTTCTAAAGTAATTGAATTACCAACCGATAAATCAAGAGTTGTTTCGCTCAATGTAATCGATGTTGGATTAATTACATTATTAGAAACAGATACAGAACACTGGTCTGAAATTGATTCATCATCAGCTGATGATACCGTAATAATGGCATCCCCAGTAGTTATTGCACTTACTACTCCAGTTTGGGATACACTTGCAACTAATGCATTAGATGTACTCCAAACAAGCCCTTTATTTGAGGCTGAAGTTGGCAAAACATTTGCCGTTAATGAACTAGTTGAACCTGCACTAAGACTTAACGACCCAGTAACTAAGTTAACATCGCTTACAGGAATATAAATATCCTTTGTAGTTTCCCAAGTCACAATATTAACCACGTTTACCTCTCCACTATGATGAAAATCGACTTCTATTTTATTATTAGCCTTCAATACACTGACAGGAATAGGAATATCAAGAGTTCCGAAGTATCTACTACGCCCCTGACTTTTTCCTTTCCAATCTAACGGAGTTTCTACTTCTGTACCATTAATTAATAACTTATCTATTGATAAGAAGCCAACTTGGTCATCCTTTGCATCAAATAAATTTGCTGTTATTTTTAAAAGAGCTTGAGATTTATTAGAATCAGTAGGTACCGTTACATTATTAACATAAAATGTATTTAACCCTGCTTGAATACTCACTCGTTGATCATCACTAACAGGTTCACCATAAAACTTATACTCATTCACTACATGTTCAATATCTATACTTTGAGAATAAGTATATTTTATAATCATAGTACCTTCAGCAGCTAAAGAAACAGAGGATGGAGCTTCTGAAAAATTTGATTTATTGAGTATGATATTATCTTCGCCTTGTAAGTAAAGATGCTTAATATTAACATTTTGTGGAATAAGGGAGGAACCTAATATTCCCAAACTAACATTCGCTTCTGTTTCCTCTAGATTATTTAATATCAAGTACACATTTTTATTGTCAATATAACAATCTACTTGAACATCAGGATCTGTTGATTTTGTATACACACGTGTACCTTTTACTTCAGACCACAATTCAAACCATTTGATATAATCACTCCATTCAAAAACACCATCATCATCATCATCGCGCATCATTTTATATTGATATGGATATTGCAAACTACCATCTGCATTCTTGATGTCGCCCCATTGTGCTTTAATTGGCGTAAATGGCATTGTTAGAGGTATATAATCTGGCCTCTGCAAAAACTGCATCAACATAGAGCTAAATGGTTTCAAACACTCCCAATCGTAACGCCTATCGTGCGGCTTATATTCCCATGCCCCTTGAACAGCTCCATACTCAGAAACAACAACGGGTTTACGATTTTCAATTCCATTTTTATAAACATCATACCATTCTACCATTTCAAGTGTTGCTTCAACCGCTGATCCACTTCTTATTGTTCCGCCAGTAGCATCATATGTCGGCCAGTCGTAAAAGTGTAATGAATAAAAATCCATATCCGATCCTGCAGTATTCATAAAACCTTTCCAAAGTACATCCCACTGAGTCCATGGACCAGTTTGTGTTAAATACTCCGATTCCATTTTTTGCTGCGCTAACTGTCTCATTACTTCATCACCTTCTGTATTTCCCCAATAGCCATCATGAAAATTAACAGTTCTACCTCTATTTAGATCATCACCTGCCAGATCATGCAATCCCCAGGTCATCCCGCCTATTTGAGGAGCTTTATTACCTAATCTTGCTTTTATGCCTTTTGCAACTAAACTATGATACTCCCATAATTCTTCCCAACTAGAAGCCATAAAAGCACCAGTATTCATAAGCATATCAGGTTCATTAATAACCTCCCAATACTTTGGAAGCAACTCGCCTTCTTCTTCTATAGAATTCGCAAAGAAATTATCGAGATATTCCACCATCCATTCTGCTGATGATTCTATACTAAGAGGAAGCCAAGCTTTTCCATTTGCTCTTTCTGTTTCGGTACCACACATATGCCAATATGATAAGGTAGGAAAGGTAGGATGAGGGTTTGTACCACAAATCATCCCTCTAGAGCGTTCTATATAGGGTTTTGTATTATTACGTGTAAGGATATTTTCATACTCTTCCTTCCACCATCCACTAAAGGACTTAAGACTATCAATATCAGCAAATCCAGGTCTATTTTGATCTTGTGCTGAGTATTGAAATTTCCAAGTTGCAGACCCGTTATCTCTACCTAAGTAAACATCAAGATCATTTAATAAATACTCCGCTTTAGTTTCCTCACCAAACCAATCGGTTTCAACTAATGAAGAATGTAAAGTAATATGCCGCTCTCGTCCAAAATCGGACACACCCTTAACAGAGTGTTTTATGTCGAGGTTAACGCTAACATCAACCTCTTGAGCTTCTGCTAATAGACAAAAAAATGCCAAAGCAGATAGTAATACAAATTTGTTCTTATTCATTTTTCGTATTTGATTAATTAGTAATGTTATATCTGTTGCAACAAAACTAAAACCGTGAACTACTAATCAGCAGCAACTCACGGTTGGGCCTAAATCAAAAGTAGATTTACTAGTACTAATTAACAGATGCTAAAATGAAGAATGATGAGGGTTAGTTGATAACACAGGTACCTCTATGCCTTTATATTAAAGGAGTAGAGCCTGGCGTTATTTAAAATTAATTCACTAGAACAGTTTAAAAACTAGGGATTATAACTAACGCTATTAAAATACAAGTAAAAGAAAAGCGTATCATTTATAATAAGTGACACGCTTTTAAAAAATTATGAAAGAAAAATGTAATTATTGCAACAGTATCAATTGAGAGCCCATTGCTTTGCCAAGCTTAATTTGGCCTTCGGCATTATAATGCACGTTATCAAAATGCTTTGGGTAATCATTCCAAGTTTTAGTACCATCGTTAACGGTTTTAATTACTGCAGTATTTGGTACTATTTCAGCTACATCAACAAAGGCCTTACGAACCATGGCTGGCCCTTCTTTGAACCTACCGTAGTTAGAGTTAATTTGTCCGAATACAAAAGGCATGTTGGGTGCATTAAACTCGGTACGGTAACAATTAATCAGCTGTTTTAAATTAGCCTCATAGCTACGAGCCGATACTTCCTTGGCTGCATCATTTTCGCCTTGCATCCAGGCCATACCCAGAATTACATAGGGTGTGCCTTCCTTTTTTAAACGGGCCAATTGTTCTTTAATTAAAGTAATATGCTCATCGTATAACTTTACGTTTTGTTTTTGTTCTCCTTTTTCAACGGCTTTCGATTTTTCGAGGCTCCACTCCGGACTCCAAGCGCCGTATAATGCGGTTCCGCCCATGGAATGTTTAATAAACAAGAATTCTCTATCGGGAAATTTTTCGCATAAGCTGATGGCAATACCCATTTCAGGCCCAAAGAAAGAAGCACATTTAAATTTTTCACTTTTACCTTTTGATAAATGTGGACCTACTGGCGCAAGTTTGTTTTTTGTGGCCATTGCTACTTTTGACTGCAAGTTCTCTATCTTCTGCATATTTTCAGCATCGATATTATCAAAACAACCCGATCCGGCCATATTTGATTGTCCGGCTAATAATACAACATATACAGGCTTTTTTGGTGATGTTGCAAATAAATTAATGCTTAGAACTATACTTACAATAAGCAGAGTGTTTTTGAGAAATGTACGTTTATTCATTTTACTGATGGTTATTTGTTATACTCAAATGAAGTAATTGTGGAATTAAACAATGTACTAATCAGTAATTATTAGTGGTGTGAGAAACAATATGCGCTGAAAGATCAGAAGAACTACTGCTTAGTCTGAAGCTCTACTATAAAATAGCATTGTAACTAAAGTCTCTGATGCAAACTTAAATATCAGCAATATAATTACTTAAGTTCTCCTCGCGTTTTAAACCCATCTTTTTTCTAATCCTATGCCTAGAAATATTTACGGTATTCAACGAAATATTAAGTAAACGAACCATTTCTTTACTATCGAAATTTAATTTTAGTAAGGCGCAATACTTTTGTTCGGTAGGAGTTAGATCTGGGTGTTTCTTTCTTAAGCGAAGGTAGAATTCTGAATTTACTTCAGTAAAACGTTTATCAAATTGCTCCCACATTACTTTATTACCTTTTGCCATAACCACTTTAATAGACTTATAATCAGCATACGAAAGGTTTTTTAGTTTTTGCAGCAAGGTGTCAAGTATTTTATCCTTTTCAATTATTTGTAGGGTATATGATGTAAGCTCCTTGTTCTTAATTTGCATGATGGCCTCTGCTTTATCTCGATCCAATTGAGCTTGCTTTTTTTCAATATTATACCTTTTTATACGCGAACGCATCTGTAAGAATATAGCTGACACAATAATTGCACAAATAATAAAGGCTATAAAAAGCTTCAATCGCAATTGAACTAGCTTAGTCTTTTCAAGTACAATGTTTTGATTTCTAATATACTCATCCTTTATACGAATGGTTTCTTCATGTTTATTTTTAATCTTAAATAGCTCGTTATTTTTAGATGTTTTTGCATTATACAAACTATCTGTTAGTGCATTAGCCATATAGATGTAAGAATATGCCTTAGACGAATTCCCAATTTTATTATAAATGATCGAAGTCTTTTTTAATAACTCTCCCTCCAAATTAGTATGTGAGTTTGTTTTGTTTAATCTATCTAAACTACTTAAATAGTATGTATTTGCTTTTTCCCAATCTTCCTGACCAGCTGATAAATCTCCCAAATTTAATCCTGTAATTATAGCATAATTACTTTCCTTTAATACAAAATGTTTATGTGCCTTTTCTAATAAGTTTTTCGCTCTTTTCTCTTGCCCTAACTTCATATAAATAATTCCGCGCTCGGCATCGGTATATGGAGTATTATAGTTATTAGGGGTTTTATTGACTTTAACCATTTCGCACGAGTCTAGATAGTTGAGGGCAATTTGATACTTTTCCATACTTCGTTTGGTTATCGCAATAGAATAATAAATCCCTGACAAGCCATCTTCGGGGAATTTATGTAATGAATTCTGCCTTTTGGCCAGACTTAAAGCAGTATTAAAATGATACTCGGCTTGCTCAGTTTTTCCGTAAATATTGTAAAGTGTTCCCAGATCATAATAAATATCAATCATTTCAAGGGAATCCTGTATATCTTCAGCCAAAAATAAGGCATCCCATAAATGATCATACGCCAAGCCGTATTGTCCTTTGGTTTTACGAGCATCTGCTATACCAATATGGCATTTAATGATGTTAGTTGTGTCTTTTTGATTCTCAAAAGTGACAAATAATTGCTTAAATAAAACAATGGCGCTATCTGCGTTTATGTCTAAGTATTGATTTGCAATTAATAATGCTTTTGTATACTCATTATCTTGGCTAGTTTGTGCGTAATTTTCAGAAACTGATAATGTGTTTACAAATAGAATTGTAATTAGAACGCGGATGATGAAAATATAGGATCGGAATTTCATGTGTAATGGATATGTAGGTAGTCCAAAGCTAGGTAATAAAAAGTAAATATACTTACCTCCTCAAAAGCAACAATTGTAAATATGCGTTTTCATTTGGGAGAGCATTCCAGTCTACTTTCGTTTTATCAAGCACAAGCGGCTGCACATCTAAACTATTTCTAAAACACAAACTCAACAACCAATATTACAAAAATCACATTATTAGACAGGTAAACATATCAAAAACTATACACAAAATTTCGACAGCCTTTTTAGAGACTAACTTTTTACAGATTCTCCTTTATAAAAATTCATATAAAATTTTTGTTCCACCCCTCCTCTTAAACTTCAAAAGTAAATATAAAATACATACTAAAATCACTACATGTAAATATATAGCTAATAGCTTTCTATGCTGCAAGCATTAATCAAAGAGTATATTTCGAATATGTTAAGAACCATCGCCTTCAATAAAAGAAAACAACAAAAATCCATATAATTTTTAATCTCATATTTATAAATCTACAATCATGAAAAAAATGATTTTGTGCCTCGCAATGGCACTCATTGCAATACCCATTTTATCAGCATCTGGATGGGGGTATAACAATCACCGAATTGCTGTTAGTGCAGATGGAAACAATCAACCCGACCCAGATACATGGGGTGGTTCGGTTTCACCTAATGCTCCTGCTGCTGATGTTGGTAATACATTTACTTATAATTCAGCTTGGCAAAGAGGCGATGAAGATGATTGGAGTGCAACTCCTGCCGCTTTGGCCATGCTTGCAAATGCTGGATTAGAGGGTAATCTTGTACATTATTCGTATAATAATTTCATTGGATCTCCTGCTCATACTACCGCAAGAAATATAATGAAAGAAGGAGTAGACGGAGCATTGCTACGATGGACGGATTTTGATGCTTCTGTATTTTACGATGTTTCTGCAGATAATACCGCAGCAATCAATCATTTGGCTGAACAAATTAAAATATCAACAGGAAGCGATCCTCTATACTTTGTGTCGATGGGACCTTCTGAGTTTCTTTACAGAGCTTTAGAAAAAGTAAAGGCCGATGGCAATGAATCTTCTATCAGTCATTTATATATTCTGTCGCATAGTAATTATAATGACAATCATATCCGAAGAGTAGATCACCGCAGAGTTGAGCATATTTTAAATGATTTCCCTGTTACTGAGGGTGTAAATTTCAAACGAATTAAAGATCAAAATCAGTCTTCGAACCTTAATAATGGATGGAGTTCTTCAAAAGTAAATGGCAGTAAAACGTGGTATCCGTACAACTTTTTGAGAGATCATTTTGATCCAGATTGTAATTTCTTGTGGGATATGCTAAATGTGGATGCAAGCCTTAGTAAACCAGATATTTCTGATGCTGGTATGATTTGGTTTCTTTTATACAACGATCAGGATGGTAATCCGAGTAAATTAAAAACACAGTTTATTGATGGCATAAAAGCAGGCAGTACTCCCCAACCTGATGGGTATTGCCCCGCATTAGATTCTTATGAAACCGATGGTCTTTTAGTATTTGAAGCAGAAAGAATTGAATTAAAAGGAGATTGGAAATTAGGTACAGATGATGCTAACGCGTCGGGCGGTAAATATATTTATTACGACGGTCCAAACAATTATCAAGCTCAAAACCCTGCTAATACATTATCTTATAGTTTTGACATAAATACCCCAGGCACCTACACATTTAAGTGGTTTGTTCGCCAAAATGAAGAAGAACGCGGTAAAGTTGAAGGACAACAAGGTACTGACCTAAGTAATGATGCATGGATAAAATTTTCTGACGGTATAGGCTATTTTGGTGAGGATCAGGTTACGGATTTTATTAAGTTTTACGGACGTAGCGACCCTGGTTTCTGGTTGCATGGTGTTGGAGAATATAATCATTCACACAAATGGGTAAATGTAAAAATTCCTGCGGCAGGTACCTATACTATGGAGATAGCAGGGCGTTCGCACGGTTATCAAATCGATAAAATTGTTATGGCTAAAGGACTCTCTAATTGGGGTTCGTATACTGAAAAAACCGAGGCCCAGGCTCGCAAATACTGGTCGGAGACTGGAACGCCGGACCCAGATTGTGTTAGGCCAGTAAGAGGTTGCGAAACAATATTAGCAAAAGATTTTACCAATCTTAATGTAGATGATTATGACCCAGCTACAGTTGAATGGAGAAAAAGCGTTACTTGGGATGGAGGTGCTAAGGAATTGATTAAATGTAATGGAACAAATGGAATAAACAGGCCAATTGCTGCTGAGGTAGTTTATAGCGGTACTCCACAGGGTAATGCTACATTTAAGGTTCATGCCATGCAGGAGCCTGATGGGGAATGTACTTACGAAGTTTTTGTTAATGGCATAAAGGTTGGCGAGAAACAAATTTCTTCTTCTTATGATGTAACACATGATATTGAAGATGAGGGATTAAGAAATGCCATTGAGATATTGGAAATAGAAACGCAGGCAACAATCATAACTGGTGATATTATTAGGGTTACATCAAACCAAGTAACAAACGGAAAAGTACCCGAAGAAAATACAACTGCAACAGCTCGCGGACGCTGGTATGCTTTGGAAGTTTGTGTTGGAGATGGCCCCATTCAGGATAGATATTTAATTTCGAGCAGTAAAGTAAAAGCGGTTGTAAACACAACTGAGGCAGATAATAAAAACATCACTATCGGAATTACATATACAGCTTCTGCAATTTGCGATTTAGCCTATGCGATAAAAAGTATGGATGATTCCGAAGAATTTGCTTTTGGTCGTATAAACGGAATTGAAGCAGGAACGCATTCTACTGATTTAGAACTAAATCTCAAAACAGCTTTGGTGCTGAATACAGAGTATAAAATTGTGCGTTGGTTTATGCCTTCTGGAGGAACATTCAATGATCAGTTTGAACCAACCCCAACGGATATTAACTGGACTTATGGAGCTTCGGCAGGGCCTCCAACTATTGTTTTTAATGGTACAGAACCTAATGAATGGGGTTATATTGACGCAGGGTCTGCTGCTGCTGGTTCATCATTAGAAATAACTGGAACAGGTTATACTGCAGGTGATGTGGTGACTGGTACATTAACTCCCTGGACAGGATGGAGTAATGCAGGTGCTACTATTTATGGTACATATGAGGCTACGGCCGATGCTTTGGGAAATATTTCAGGATCTTTAATTATTAATCCTACAACCCCAATTGGCTCAAAATTAGACACAGGTTCTGGTACCGGTTACATGATTCAATTAAGAGGTACAAGCGGAGGTAATGTTATTACTTTTAAGCATACTAAAAACTTTACAAATATTAAAATCGATATATCAGAAGCAATTGCAACTACCATTAAACCAATAATCGACAAAGAGCTTAACGTATTTCCAAACCCTTGTAACAACTGGGTAAATTATGAAAACAACGGAGAAATTGAATCTGTTGATTTATATAATATAAACGGTCAAATATTATTATCAGAGAAGGTTAATAATGGATTAAATAAATTATCACTTGAAAAATACGATAAGGGTATTTTTGTACTTAAGTTTAAATGTATTGATCAATCTCAAAGAATAATGAAAATTATAAAGAACTAATTGATGAATTCTCATCGAAATTAGTGGCCACTCAAATACTTGAGCGGCCTTTTTTATCAGTACTAATACTTTGCTATTTTAAACTAATTATTCAAAAGTAAAGTCGATGAATTTGGCAGAACCCGCAGGAACAATTGTTTTTATCGCATCACTTACTTTAATATTTTCTTTACTTAAGATATCAACAGCCTTACTAGGCTTCGAGCCATTAAATGTAATGGCAACTTCACGATCTTGAGGATTAATATACCCTTGATCTACCATAATAACACGAATATGTGTTTCATCAATTCTAATGGCACACCACGAAGCTCCTTTTACATTGATGCGCATTTGAGCAGCTCCTTTACTTACTTCGGAAGAAATTGTTTTACCAAACTCTTTTGCACCAACGTCTTCTCCATCGATAAAACCAGTCTTAAGGTCTGTAACAAAATATGGAATACCTGCACCTTTCAAATCTTTTTCCATTTCAACCGGACCAACAGGTATCATTCCGTTTGGCATTTCAGGCATATAATTCATCCAACGATAATCCGAGCCTAATGCTTTAGAATAATCGTAATCATTAATTGTACTTCCTGCCCAATGCATTTGGCTATTCGCAATTACAGCATTGGTATCATCCGTTTTAAACTGCTTCATGTTATGATGATCATCTACTGAGTGAATTAGATCTGCATTAACATCCTTTATTAACATCCAAGAGCTTACCGATTCAATATCTTCCTTCTCAACTAAAGGAATTGCTCCCGATGTCATCAATGCAAATAAAGAATTTAAACCTGGATCTTCTAAATAACTATTATTGAAGATGATTCCGTAATGACCACCATAAGCTGCCATCATAATACCATTACGTAAATATGGCGAAACTGAACGCTGACCTCCTGGTGTATATGGTCTCCAACTGGTTGGATTATCATCGACCAAACGCATGGCATAATCATCAACAAAACCACCCATTAGCATTCCCACACGACCGGAAAAATTTACATCCTGTGTACGTGATGATGTATCCTCGGCTGCCGGAACTAAGATATCGGCATACTTTCCGCTGTAAAACATATCTTTCCAAATTCCCTGGTGCGAACTAGCTCCCCAGAACATGTTTTTATATCGGAAATATAATTTTGCTTTACCGTTTTTACGAAGTGCTGTGGCCAAACGTGGCATATATTCGTTTACAAAGTGAACCACACGTGGATCATTAGGATCGTGCATCTCAGCATAAACAAAACCATAACAAGTATTAGGAGCTACTCTTAAAATTTCTTCTAAGGTTTCGATATGTAAATAAAATGGATCGGTTACATGACCTGCCCATATGGTAAATGGCTCGCCCTTTGATTCGTAGGCCTTAGCCATTTTAATAATCTCAGCTCTTGATAAATTATACTTACCACGCTTGTCCTTCTTTAAAGCATCCTTACCAATGGCAGCAACTAATTCTTCACGCGAAGTATTTTCTTTCCAACTTTCTTGAACTACTAATTTAAGATCACCTCCCTTTTTCTTCATCACCTTAGCTTCCGGCTGAAACGGAGTTATCATCACCCATTCTTTTTCTGATTTAGTTTGGTATGATGGTGGTGTAAACTTTAAAGCTTGCTGATAAAGCTTTTCAATATTTTTTTGCACCTCTATCATTCTTCCTTCTTTTGTTTGAGGAGTTGTTAACCACGATGCTTTGTTAACAGGATAAGTGTACATTTTATTTCCACCTCCTACTTGACCACCAGCAAATAATTGTTTTGATGCCGCATCAAAGGCTAATTGATTAAATATAATTTCGCCATAACGCGATCCTGTTACTTCTAAATCTTCACCTTTTAAACTTAAACGGTGCATAAAACCACCATGCTGAAAAGCAATTTCATCACGCACTGGCAATAAGCAAGCACCCTGTGAATGTGCATAACGCTGTTTCTCTTTGTTTTTACCAATATACTCGGCTACCTGATTAATTTGGCCATCTAAACCAATAAACACGCCTGCTGTATTAGTACCGTAGAACAAAAGATCATCTAATCCATCTTTGGTAATATCAGCTACCTCAAAATCAGTGATCATCATTTTAGATAGCATTTTGAGCTTCTTATTTTTTGGCAATTGTTTTTTAAACGCTTTGGTTTCAGTATCAATAATTCCGAAAACTTCCCAACGGTATTTATCGTGTCCATAGGTCATTACGAACAGGTCTTCCCTATCAGCTGATAAAAAGTTCCCCGAGTCCATTAAACGAAATACACCATTTATTTTAGTTGTACTTACTTCTTTCCCTTCTGTATCGAGCTCGTAAAGTTTAGAATCGTTACCTCCAGCAAATACTTGGGATTTGCCATTATTCTTAACTACAGCAACTTCTGTAAAACTCACGGGAGATTTAGGACTATATTTCCATAATAACTGCCCTTTACTACTCCAACAGTAAATATTACCATCGGCTGAAGCGACTAATAAATCGTCATTTCCATCGCCATTGATATCTGAAGCCTTCAATTTAAACACGAGGGCCTTTTTATCAGTAGCTACCTCCCATATCTTCTTTCCATCAATGCTATAGGCAGCTATTGCCCCATCAAGTTCAGATATGTATAAAACTGATTTACCTTTTACCGTAGCCGTAACCGTATTTCTAATACCATTACCATCAGTAACAAAGCTTTTTGCACTAACTACTAATGAAAATAGCGCAATTACTATTGTGAAAATTTTTCTCATGATGTATTCTATTACTTTTGCTTTTGCAATTAATTTACAATCACTAAGGTCGACTTTCGAGGCTATAATAATGTTCTTGTCGGTAAATCACTTACATTTACCACTAGAAACAATTACCATACAATAATTTAATTAACAACACCTTATACAATAACTTCACAGGTTAAACACGGTTACATGTACTTATTGTAAAAACGTTAGTAAAAAAATTATAGCAACTCATAAATAAAACAAAGCTAATGTGCTTAATTTAAATACCTTTCTGTTGAAGTTGCTTAAATATAATAACCATGAAGAAAAATTATATTGTTTTAACCCATAAAAATCAGGAGCACATCAGACGAATTATTGATATTCTTGATGATGGAGAATCGCACTTTTACGTACATATTGATAAAAGAAAACCCTTAAGTGAATTTACTCTTTTAAATCTTCCTTGTGTTACTATAATTGAGGAACGTGTACATTGCTATTGGGCCGATTTTTCGTTGGTGCAGGGTACTGTAAATTGTATTAAACAAATTGTGAAAGACAAGCGATTATACAGAACTATATTATTTAGTGGTCAGTGCTATCCCATAAAAAATAAAGAAGCAATAAATACACTTTTTGAAGGAGATGAAAATGATTATATAACCATTGAACCTATAGAAAAGAAGTGGCCTACATCGTACTTTAAACGCATTGAAGATTACAAATTTATTTTAAGCCAAAAACGAGGGGATAATATGGTAGTTCCCTACATTTTTAATTTTAACAGAAACCCTTTTAAAACTTTTGCAAAGTATTGCATTCTCGCTTATACTGCAGTACGATATGGAGAATTAGCGCCAATTAAGCACTTTTTTAAAACCTTTAGAAAACGAAAAAATCCAGTAATAAAAACGTATGCTGGCCATCAGTGGTGGGCCTTTAAAGGCGATACAATTAAACGTATTAACGATTACATTATAAATCATCCTGAATACTCAGAATACCATACCTATTCCGTTTGTCCTGACGAAATGTTCTTTCAAACCATACTGATGGAATTGAAACAACAACATTCTGATATTATTACAAAACCTACCTTAACCTATGTCAATTGGGATCGGAAAGGTTGCAATTTACCGGTTACTTTTGAAACTCCTGACGTAGATTTAGAAGAAGTTATGGATGCTGCAGACAAAGGTTATATTTTTAGTCGCAAGTTTGTTCCGGAATCTCCAATTCTTGATTTAATTGATTCACGAGCAAAACATAAAAAAATGAGATGATAAAAAAAGATGCCTATTCTGGATTTCCAAAATAGGCACCTCTACAATTACTATTTAGGGATAAAATATTATGCTATTTAATTTTGTATGGTTGTGTTTTTAAGCCAGGTTCTTTGTATTGCTCTAGCTGAACAAACAACTCTTTTTGCATTTTAGTTGCAATTTCTTTGTATTCAGGATTGTTATAAAAATTTTTGGTCTCAAAAGGATCTTTCTCAAGATCAATTAACCAAGGTTTCTCTTTTTTATCAATAACCAATTTGTAGCGATTGTTAACCGCACAAACCCACCATCCGCCATTTTTGGCAAAGTAGGTGATTCTATCATCCTCAACCTCTTTAGTTTTGCTAGTAAAATCAGTAGATGCATCAATACCCTCAAAGAAAACTTTATTTTCTGCACCCATTAAACCTAATACGGTAGGAGTAAAATCAACATTAGTATAAGCTTTACGAATAATCTTTCCGGCAGGAATAGCTTTTGGATATCGCATTACATAAGGGATACGAGCGGAAGCCTCATAAGGCACACCTTTATTCTTTCTGTTGTGCTCAAAGAACATATCGCCATGGTCAGCTGTAAATACTATAATGGTATTATCTGTAAGGTCATTATCATCTAAAAACTTTAAAATGCGCCCTACATTATCATCAATACAACTTACCATCCCGAAGTATTCTCGAAGGGAACGTTTATCGAATTCTTTGGCCTCATTTTTATCATCTTTATTAGTGCTTTTTCCCCAGCTTGGCTTTTGCGATACATATTCAGGAGCCATAGTAAAAGGTGCTTCTACGGGCATATCTTTATACATGCTTTTGTATGGTTCGCGAGCAGCATCTGGTGTATGTGGATCTGGAATAGAAAGCATCAAAGCAAAAGGTTTATCCTTATCGCGCTCTAAAATTTCTAATGTTCTATCGGTAAAGAAATCTGTTACATATTCAATATTATCAGCACCGTCTTTAATTGCTTTTTCGCCTTCGCGCTGACCTAAAGCTTTAATTTCACCATTGGTAATTCTAAAATAAGGCGCATGCCCACCAGTCATCATATAACGATTATCGGCAAAGCCCGCTTTGTACTTAATATCAAAAGCATATTTCTTATGGCCAGCTAAATGCCATTTCCCTACATACGAAGTTGCATAACCTTGATCTTGCAGGATGGTAGCAAATGTTGGAATATCCTCACGAATACTCATCCCATTTTTTGGTGCTCCTGTTGATTGTGGATAAAGGCCAGTTACCATTGATGCACGAGAAGGGGTACAAACTGGCGATGATGCATAGTAGTTCATTGCAATAGCTCCTTCGTGCGCAATTCTATCAATGTTTGGTGTTTTTGAGTTATTTCCCTTACCCCAAACAAAGGCTTGATCTTCGGGCATTAGCTCTTGGTAACAACTTAATGTTCTGAAGCTATGTTCATCGGTATGAATAACTATTAGGTTGGGTTTTTCTTGCTTCTTTTTTGCGTAAGCATTACCTCCCAACAAGGTAAGAGCTACAAATACTATTGTATTAAATTTCATATAAATAAATTTAGGTGTAAGCTTTCTATATAGCTCACACATTCATATAGTGTTATGATTTCGAATACAATATCAATACAATTACTCTGAGGTTTGTTTTCGTCAGTTTAAATTAAATGCTCATAAATTATTAAACTGAAAAGTACATAGCCTTGTCTTATGTTGAAAACAAAAAAAGGGGCAATTTTCACTGCCCCTCGATTTTAATTACTTTGTTTTTTTACTTTTTAAGTACTCTTGTTGTTTGTTTACCTGCTTTTACAATATATATACCGCTTGGTAAAGGTTTCATATCTATAGAAACTACATTAGCTGAAGCAGGAACTGATGCCACTAGAATACCAGTTGCATTATACACATTTACTACCTCATTATTCTCCAAGTTTCTCACTGATAGTATATCTAATACCGGGTTAGGATATACACTTATTTCTTGTAATGGCGATTTTTCAACTCCACCAATTGAAGTTGGTGAATCATTTTTCTCAAGATTCAAATAACTCCATACTGTTGTACTTGTATCCTCAGAGTCATTGGTTGCATTTCCATCACCATTAAAATCATACTTAATTCTATTTAACTTACTATACCCTGTAAATGCTAAAACCGAAGCATCCGCAGCATAAATATCAGCATGGGTAACAGTTCCTTGAACGGTTGAACCTACCATATTAAAATCTTCACCGGCAGCTTTATATACTTCAAACGCAATATCAAGTTCGTTAGCTGTAGTGCTCTTAATCGCTGTACAAATAATTCTTAATTTATCATCTAACTGTAAATCTGACACATTCATAGTTAGGTTAGCTTTATCGTTAATTATGTAAATTTTTAATTGGCCTATGTTTACTGTAGCATCAACTCCTATACCCATTGTATACGCTAAATCACTGACTGCTCCATCTGCCCCATTATTATTGGCTCCTTCGCCTATTCTTCGTATGGTAAAGCCGTAGATCATCTGATTTGCTACGGCCACATAATCTTCTTCTGGCTCAGTTAGCATATTTTTGGATAATTGGTGTACATTTAAATCAATAGTAAACCTAAGTGCTTCTCCTACTGTCCAGTTTAATGGTACTTCCTTTAAGTTAGCACCTCTCCAGTTTCCTGGCCATAGCCCCTTACCATTTGGTTCTAAATACCAATTATTTACTCCCTGTATAACTTGATTCGCTCCAATCCAATCTGGTGTACCACTACTAATTTTTTCTAAACTCTTTATACTAGCTAGTTCTGAATTTGCTAAATCAGAATCGTAGGCCGGCAAATCTGTTGTAAAATCAGCTTCGTATAAACTTACATACTGTGCATTTACATTTGCGTATACATTGAATAAAGTAACCACTAAGACTAATTGTAATACGTTGTAAATTTTTTTCATAAATCTAATTTTAATTTTAAATAATTTCATGCGTCTAATAAACTATGCGGTAAAAATCTTATTTAACATTGCTTTGCTTTTCCAAAGCACTCATTAATGTTTTTTAACTTTTGTAAAACTAGACGAAAGAAGCTGCATAGACTAACTAAACTGTAATAAAAACAGTGGATAAATTTTATAAAATACAGCGGTAAAATTAGATCTATTAAAAATTTTCACGAGAGTACTTTCTCATTTTCAGACCCATAAAATACCATCAATAACTATACAACAGGATATTATATCATCACCTGAAAATTAAAAAATAAAAGCAATTATAAAACGTGGCTAGTTTTTGATTTAACATATTTATTCAGGAGACTACGAACTAATCGCTTCATATTAGTTTTAACGAGGAAGGTATTGGCTTAGCTTTTTATTCGCGATTTACATTATATAGGGCATAATTGAATTGACTTTGCACACAGAATTTCACATTAGTAATAACAACTTTATACAAAACAAAGGGGATATCCGTTACCAGAAACCCCCTTTGAAATCAGCATCAACAAATTATTAACTCATTATATATAACTTAATATACTATCAAGTTATTGTAAAATTCTAAAGATTATTCTGTTTTTAACGATATCGAAGTCGCTTTTAAACCTTCAGATTCAGCAGTAAGTTTTACTTTACCCATTTCGCCTTTTTTAGAACGAACAATTACCAAAGCCATACCATTAAAAACTTTTCGCTCTGAAGCTTGATAAGGCTCAAAACTTGTTGGGTCGCCATTACCTACAGCTAATATCTCAGCAGGTCCGCTAATAGAAAACTTAATATTATTATGTGTTTTTGGAACCATTAATCCTTTTTTATCGCAGACTTTAACGGTAATAAATGATACATCTTCACCATCGGCATCAATGGTAGCTCTGTCAGCCTCTAATGCAATTTTAGCAGCTACTCCCGTAGTTTTAACTACATCTGTAGCCCACTCTTTTCCATTTTTATATGAAACCACTTTTAACTCACCAGGTTGATAGGTAACATCATTCCAACGCATACGGTACTCATACTGCGCTTTCTTTTTACGACCTAATGATTTTCCGTTTAAGAATAACTCGGCCTCATCGCCAGAGGTATACACAAAAACAGGTGTTACTTCGCCTTCGCGACCTTCCCAATTCCAATGTGGTAAAATATGCGCCATCGGTAATTCTGGACGCCATTTGGCTTGGTACAAATAGTATCTGTCCTTTGGGAATCCACACAAATCAACAATACCAAAATAGGAACTACGTGGAGGAATTTTGTTCCCCAACTTCTTCATTTCCTCTTTAACACGTGCACGCTCCTTTGGATCGGCATAATTTAAAAGGTTGGTTTTATCTTTATTAAATGGAGTTGGCTCTCCAATATAATCAAAGCCAGTCCAAACAAACTCACCAATTATAAAATCGTGCTCATCTTGTGCTTGAAACTCTTTATCGGCAGGATAGCCGTTTGGCGATGCATATAATCCATAATCACTTACATGAAACTGACCGCCTACACCCTCGCGTTGAACATCTGAAACAGGGAAGAAATATTCGCCACGCGAGCTAATGCTCGATGTAGTTTCACTTGCATATATAGGTAAGTCAGGATACTTCTCTCTTAACTCAGCATATGCATGTGGTTTGTAATTTATACCAACCACATCGGCCATTTTAGCCCATCCGCTGAAAAGCGCTTCAGGACGGCTTAAACCAAAACTAGTTGGGCGTGTATCATCTTCTGATAAAACAATATCACGCAAATGCAATGCTAATGGTGCATCTTGTATTTTTTGAAGTTCAATCATTTCGTTACCTGTACTCCACATCACCACACAAGGGTGATTACGATCGCGGCGTACCATATTGCGTAAATCACGCTCGTGCCAAGCTCCAAAAAGATGCGCATAATCGTTATCTGCTTTCTTCTTTTGCCATACATCAAAGGCCTCAACTTGCACCATTACACCCATTCTATCACACAAATCTAAAAACTCTGGTGCCGGTGGGTTATGTGCTGTACGAATGGCATTGGTTCCAAATTCTTTTAAAATTTCAATTTGGCGCTCCATGGCTCGCACATTAATAGCAGCTCCCAATGGTCCTAAATCGTGGTGCTGACAAACACCATTCATCTTAGTTTTCTTTCCGTTTAAAAAGAAACCATCTTTGGTATATTTGATGGTTCTAACACCAAAAGTACTTTCGTTATTGTCAATTACTTTTCCATCCTCTAAAAGAGTGGTTTTTAAAGTATATAAATGCGGATTATCTAAATCCCATAAAGTAGGATTTGCCAATGTAATGTTACAATCGCTATCTGCTTTTACTTTTGCACTGGCCACTTTATTGTCACCATCAAAAACCTCGTAAGCCAATTGTAAATTATTACCTTTTCCGTTTACTTCTGTTTTAATATTAACTGTTGCATTGGCAGCATTTACTTCTGGAGTAGTAACAAATACACCCCAATGCTCGATATAAGTTTTCTCAGTTGTAATTAATTTTACGTTACGGTAGATTCCACCACCAGGATACCAACGCGATGATTCTTCCTTATTATCCAAACGAACAGCAATGGTATTTTCTTCGCCTGGTTTTAGGTAATGTGTAAGCTCCAATTGAAAAGAAGAATAACCATAAGGCCACTCGCCAACATATCCGCCATTAACCCATACTTGGGTTCCAGACATAGAGCCGTCGAACTCAATAAACGTTCGTTTATCAGCTGCTGCGGCATCCACCATAAATGATTTACGGTACCAACCAATCCCAGCCCAAGGTAATTTACCTGTACGGTTAGGTAAATCGTAACGGAAAGGCCCTTCAATACCCCAATCGTGCGGCAGGTTTAATTGACGCCAATCAGAATCGTCGTAATCGGCTTCATCCATATTTTTGGGTTCTGCCTTTACTGATCCATCAGGCATTGCACCAAAGCGTGCAAACTTCCAATTGGCATTAAATTTTTTAATATCGCGAGCTGATGCACTAGATAGTACAAGCGTAATAGCGATAAGTGATAATATTAATTTTTTCATTTTGTATGATTGTAATCTGTATTCCATTGAATAATAGCCTGGTTTATTGGCGCTTCGCCCAAACCCGATTTCATTTCTTGTCTTGAAACAAGAAACGAAAGCAAAGAAATTCAAGGCTGCTTTTTAAAAACCTTTCTTATTTGTAAAAATCTCTTTTAAAAAGAGGCCAATTAAATGAGGCGCACAATTTGATTAGTCCTCGCCCATAAATTGGTGGTACTCTTCGTTTACATCGGCACCTTTAAATTGTTTACGATCTTTCCAAAGTTCGTAAGTAGCTTTTAGTTGATTTGGATCTTCAGGATACTGACCTTTATCGTCGGTAGATTTAATCCATTTATCCATCATTTTACGATGCTTTTTAAGTACACTTTGATATTCTGGATTTAATGCCAAATTATCCATTTGATTAGGATCAGCTGCAATATCATATAATTCTTCTACTGGTCTTTCATGAAACCAATGTTGCTCTTGGTATTGTGTTAAACGGCCCGCTTCATGCTCTGCTCTCAATCCTTCAACAATAGATTTTCCATCGCGATAGCTAGGTTGCATCATGGTGCGCTCATTTTTTAGGTTACGGATATAACGGTATTTTTCAGTACGTACGGTTCTAATTCTATCGATGGTAAAATCGCAACGGTCGCGTGCTCCAAATACTTCCTTAGCAGCTTTGTAATCTTTGGCAAATACATCCTGTCCATCGAAATATTTTGGCACTTCTAGTCCTGCTAAACCAAGAGTGGTTGCCGAAACATCAATTAAAGTAACCATATCGTCGATAACTGTTCCTGCTTTAATTGAAGGATGGTTACCAAATACCATTAGAGGCACGTGTAAACCGCCTTCGTAACAAAACTGCTTATGACGCAATGATGTTGGACTACCATGATCAGAAAAGAAGAATACAATTGTATTTTCTAATTCGCCATCAGCCTCAAGCTGATTTAAAATCAATTCTATTCTGGCATCAGATCCACGTGATGCATTATAATGATCTGTCCATGGTTTTTGCTGAGATGGAATATTTGGGTAATACGGAGGAAGAGGAACCGCATTAGGAGCTAAACGCTCGCCATCGCGTACATATTTGTAATCTTTTTTACCTCCCATAATCTGAACTTGTCCGAACCAAGGTTGGTCTTTGTCCTTACGTGCCGACCATACATCTTCTGTCCACGATAAAAAATGCTCAGGGTGATTTCCTTGCCAGCCATTCATATGATGCTTGTAATCGGGCTTAGTGCCAACTGTGTATAAAGCACGGCGGTCGTAGTCAAAATTGTAATCGTCTTTTCCACCATTAAAAGTAAAGTAACCCGCTTCGCGCATTAACTCAGGTACAGTAGTGATATAATCTGGCAAATGAATTCTTAATTCTTCTGGCACAATTTCACCATCAGTATATCTGCTTGAACGATGCTCGTGTGTACCTATGGTTGTTGAATATTTACCCGTAATAAATGCAGAACGGCTAGCAGAACAAACTGGTGCCGTTGCGTAGGCTCTTTTAAACAATACACCATCACTTGCCATCTTGTCGATAACAGGTGTATGACCAATGTTAATGGTATCGCCATAGCAACCCATATTCGGATTTAAATCTTCGGCAATAATCCATAGGATATTGGGTTTACGGTTTTGAGCTGTGCTCGATGCAAATGAAAAACTGCTTACGAGTAACACAATGGCTACTCTTAAAAATGTACACTTCATGCTGTTTATATTGTTTATCAATAATTGGATTTTCACTAAGGCTAAGGTAAGTGATTCAGAAAACCAAGGAGTACACAAGGGTACAATTAATGTTCTTTACTGTTCGAGTGGAGGTTAAAACTAGCTTATTAGCCTAATATAATTGAAATTCAGAAGGCTTTACGAATGCAATAAAAAATGCGCAATGCCTAAAAAAAGACATTGCGCATTCGCATATTTATTAGGGATTTATTACAAATTGTTATTTTAATTCTTCACTTAATTCGATATCAATAAAACGAAATAACCCGCATGGAACATCTACAGTTACATTGCTCGGATTAGAAACTTTAAAAGATTTTCCATCTAACAAATCAACCATTTTAACTGGCTTTACTGTATTAAAAGTGATTTTTGCTTCTCTATCCTTAGGGTTTATATAACCACCATCAATTATCGTTAATCGCAAGTTTTTAGGACCTGTTTGAGCAACTACCCATGCTACATCACCTTCAACTGTTAACGGTAATTTTTGTGCACCCTCTTCAATATCCTTCTGAATAACTTTATAATATTCGTTGGCAGAATAAGTCTTAGAACCATCGGCAGAATAATATTTGGCACCATCGGTAATGTACTCCTTGGTAATATTCTTATAAATTGGGTGTAACTGATTTACTAAAGCTTCGCGTTTTGCATCTTTCATGGCAAACTTACCTTCTTGCACCGGCGTCATTAATACCATACCATTTTTGTAGTTTGGTAAAAAGTTTAATCGGCGATCTTTAACCCCTGCTGCATAGTTAGAGAAATCCCACTCTGTAACAGGAGCTCCGGGCCATGATCCATTCAGATGACTAAACACCATTGGATTGGCTTTCTCCTTTTTTTCATCGTAAAAGGTAAGCCATTTTACATTATGTCCTTCTTCAAGCATATGTTCATCGGGCGGTAACATACCTAAATGTACTGGCGATAAACTCAATAATTCGTTACGCTCAGGTACATATAAAACACCTTTGGCGATTAGTTCCCAAAACAAACTCATATATTCTTGATCAACTACAAAATTGTTCAGGTAACGAGATCCGCTGGCCACATTATATACCATCTGACGCAGGAAGTGGTTGGGAATATCTTGATGTGAGTGCTGACGCATACGATCAAAACTAGTATTATCACGCGCACAACGAGCTCCCCAAGAGTCAACAGCACCACTCATCCAATATCCCATACGCGCTGCAACGCTCAGCTCCATACTTTTATCGGTGGTTTCTTCCATACTTGGTACAAATACATCGGCAAACTCACCAGATAGCATTCTGTTCCATTGTGGCATATATGCCGGTCCCTGCCAAAAAGTGTGCTTTGTTCTGATATAAATATTTGTATTTCTACCTTGTGCATACTCAGCAAGCGGATAGATATGGTTATTTAATACCCATTTAAAATCCTCATCGTGCTTCTCTAACTCAGGGAAAATAAACACTGTCTTTTTACCATGGGCAGCATCAATAATCTCCTTTAGCGTTTCTAAACTATAGAAGTAAGGATCGTTTCCGTGCCCTCCCCACATAGCAATACCTGGCATTCCATCATATTTTTTAGTAATCTGTGAAACCAGTTCTTCTTGTGTTTTTGTGTACTTTTTGCGCTTATCGCGTTTCTCAACATATTTGGCATTCCCTAATTGCTCGCGATTCCAATCCTTAGGATCTTGAGCAAATGGCGAAAAGTAATAATTTAAAAAGATGGGTGATTCATAATTTTTCTTGATATCAGCCACTATTTTTTCTGCTCCATCAAATTTACTATCAGATAGCATGTAAACGGGTAGTGGATCACGTTCACTACTTGGCTTTTTATATTTACTTAATTGCTTACGCGCCGTTGCATGATTATCAAGCATAGCTTGTACATTACCGGCTGGAACAAGTTTCTTGTATTCATTCTTCCATGACTTTGAGTTTAAATCGATAATGTGAATTCCATTACCACCACTCTGCGCACTAGCCAATACTAATTGATTGCTATTGGCATTATACCACATATCGTTATACGAACATTTACTAGATAGTACCTCTGCACTGCCAGGTTTCATGTTTGTATCCATAAGAATGATGCGTGTTCCAAAAAGTGATAAAAACTTAGTTTCTCCACCTAACTTAACTGCTGCTGTTTGAACCACACGGTAGCCAAAACGATCGAATTGCTTATGTAAAGGTTTAAAGTTGAAGTATTTTTGCGTGTTATCAACCGTATTATAAACTGTATAACCGGCATCTTGAATCATACTAGAAGGACCCAATATCAACTCTTGATTTCCATCTCCGCTAACATCATATGGCTCCATGTAACCTTGAGCTTTTTTTGACTTTATCTTTTTTGTACTGTAGGGTTTATCTGCCAATACATCGAACATATACAAGCTACCTGTAGTTTGCATACTGTTGTTGGTACCTAAAACAGCCAATTTCTCTGAACCATCGGCCAATTTAACCTTGCGTAAAAAGTTTGCAATATGCGTGTTTTTTGGCGGCATCTTAATTTCAGTAACATCGCCAAAGGTTTTCTCTTTTGAGTATGTTGATGACTTAACTTCCTTTATTTTTTTCCCTTTAACATCTAAATAGAAAATAGAATTTGAATAATCTCCACAAACCACATAAGGTGTACCCTCTTTATGCACCACTGCAATGGCGTACATAGGTGTTTCTGAGTTTTTAAATTGCCACAATACCTTTCCTTTGGCATCTAAACAATACAAGTTTCCATCGGCATTAGCGGCAAAAACTTCATCTTTACCATCGCCTGTAATATCTTCGGCCCAAAGCTCGTGATTCATATAACCCGAAAGCTCATTTTCCCATAGCATTTTGCCTTTATAATCGTAGGCAAGTACTTGCCCATCGTAAGCACTGGCTACAATAAACTCTTTATTGCCACTGTTGGCAATTCTTACTTTTGTAATGGTATAGTCTGTTGTAATGCTTTTTATGGCAAAGGTATTTATTGCACTTAGCATTAATATAACAGCTAAAAACACAAGCTTCTTCATCGTTATAAATTTATGTTGATAACATTATTCCTTATTTAAAGCAAAGGTTATACTTTAAGTTAATAATTAATATCCTAAGCGTTTATAGCATTTACTCCCGAGTAAAATTACGGATGAGTATAGGTATTCGACTAGCTCTTCCGTTTTAAGCAATAGGATTACTCAGTTCTGTATTTGACTACAAAGTACATTATTGTGGAACATACCTTGAAATCGCATTTTGCAACGCGATAACACAGTACCTAAGAGATTACTTCTTCAATAACTTAAAACTTTTTACCCAATTGCCATTGTTCACTTTTACAATGTAATTTCCGTGTGCGAGATAACTTGGCAAACTGTAGGTAATTTGATTTACAGAAGTGTAGTTTTTACTTTCGATAAGTGATCCACTCATATTGTAAATACACACAGAGGTATTGCGCTGCATATCTGAGAATTCTAAATAAAACTGTCCTGAAGTTGGATTAGGATGAAGCGATACCTTAGTTTCTCCTTTTCCTCTTACACCATCTCCAATAGTTGTGAGATCTTCCTCATCCATTACCTCCACAAAAAATACTTCGTAAGGCTCAAGCGTAGGATTATGCGAAACATAAACCCCACTGAGTGCATCTTTACAAGCTGTTCCGACTGAAGCATTTTTTAGCGTAATGTTTAGTTCAGCGTTGCTTTTACCCACATTTACAACAGAAAGTAAATTGTTTCCGGCATCGTTTTTAATGACCTTCCATATACATCCTTTATGCCCGCCAGTATTGGTCTCCTCTACAGTAATTTCTGGCTTACTATCCGCATCTAGCTGATCCATGGCAGCAGTATGTATGGCCTCTACTGTACTTTTGTAAATAAGTTTACCCAATCCGCTACTTAAGCTCGATGCCAAATCTCGTTTATACTCATCCTTTTTAAAGGATACCTCATCAATAATAACCGTACCTCCATTATTCAGATAGCTTTGTAGAGCATCGAATTCCGATTGTTTAACAAACTCCGTTTTGTACACTAAAATAGCATCCCACAAACTATTATTTTGCTTGGTGATGATGTTTTCTGTAGCAAAACCGATGGGTACACCTTCAAAAACCATATCCTCATACAACTCAAAAACATCATCCATATGAGCCGGTTTATTTAAGGCCGATGTTTCTGAATGAAAAATACGAAGTGGTTTACGCTGGCGTTGATAGGCCATAACCTCTTCACCATAACTATTTAAATCGAGTACGGTTGATTCTAGTTCGTTGGTAACTCTCGGCTGCTGATTGTTAGATCCGCCATAACCTTTTTCAGTTTCTGATTTGGGCGATCCATCCTCGCGGCGACACCAAAACCAAGTTTGACTTACTGTTAACCCTTGCGTGTAAGCCAACCAATAGCATGCTCGTGCATACATCGGGTTCATATATAAATCGCGCGATTTAACGGTTGATAAGTAGTGCGATTCTGAATTAATTACTCCCTTCTCGGGACTGACGGATTTCATAAAATCATAACTCATACTCATTTCGCGCCACTCAAAAGCATAATGCTCTTGCCACTCAGGTGTTGAACCCCACATTTGGTTGTAAGCAGCACCTGCATCGTTACCGCAAAACTCGCTCAACTCAGTTAATTGTTCCAAGTTTATGCCGTGCCCACGTTTGTTCTCGCTCCAAAGATTTGGCATAATTTTAATATGCACCTTGGCATCGGCATCGCTTTTGCGAATTTCGTTCTTCATCCAAGTATACCAATCGGTAACACGGTATTGGTTAAAACTTACCCAATCGAACCACTTCGCAGTTCCTTGTTCCGAATTATCAATAGGAATCTCAATTGTAACATCATTAAAACTAGTAAAACTACTCCCCCATAATGCATTTAAATCGGCAATACTAGCATGTTTATTACTCAACCATGTTCTGAACTTATCTATGGTATACTGCGTAACTGTAGAACTAGCCCAATCGTATTTATCGCCAGTTTTAGTAGTATAAAAATGAGGTTCGTTACACAGTAAGTAACCCAACTCGGAGTATTTTTGCCCAGCCATGTAAGGAACTGTTCCGTCAAATAACATTCCCATCATTTCTTTGGCACCCGGGTTATCAATATCGTATTCGGTATAACGAACATCCTTACCCAGATTAAAATCATCGCCATATTTATCAACTGCCCATTGAGGCACATTTTTATGGTTGATAAAATTAAAACCTAAAGTACCACTCTCTTTGCTTGTAAGATCGTTTAAAATCCATTTTTTAATGGTTCCTTCCTCATCTTCAACATGTGCTGGTGAAATGAAGAAGCCATCTAACTGACCATAGTAGTCGCGCAAATTGTGCTCGCCTGCTGTTGCTAGCTTCCAGGTGTAATCCGATAAAAATACAGGTTGCCCATTGTAGTTTATTTCATCGCCATTGTGTTCGGCTGTTGACCAATCGAAATCGACAAATTCTTTGCGTGTGACTTCGCCATTTATTAAATCCTCAGCATAAGCTATTCCGTTATCTAACAGTTTTATAATATCGCCTCGCTCCCAATCTGGCAAATCATCGGCCATTTGCTGGGCATTATCTTGGTATGCAGCAACAAGCTCAAACATGTTTTTATTAATCGCCACATTCGCTTCGTCCCAATCGGAATAAAAAAGAAAAACCTCTGAAGTTCGAATGGCTAGTTTCTCTTTGTGCATATCCAAGCCTTTGGATTCTCCTTGCGTAATTAGAGTTTGTAATTCTTGAATTTTACTTTGTATTTGCTCGGTAAGTGTTTGAGCAGCCATAGTAAAAGGCAATACCATAAATAGAATTAAAAGTGTTTTGTGATGTGTAGTTTTTTGCATGACTATAATTTAGTTTGTGTCAAATATATAGGATGCCTTACATGCATTTATACTCATTAGTTTATTGTGTATACTTACTCGTAAAAATTACGTTCCAATTAAAATAAATCAGTACGACTCTTTATGTATTTAATATAATTAGGGTTAGTTTTGCTCCCCTCATTTTAAACCTCAATTATGATTAAACTTTTAACTAATCGCACACTCTATTTCTACCTCCTCCTATCCATTAACTTTTTCTCCTCTTTCAATGTTAAATCGCAAGAAACGGCAAATGGCTTTAAAGGTTTATGGTATGCACTGGGGCAGTATGGACCATACGGTGATAAATATTCGGGTGGTTTAGGAACTTATACTGCCAAGCACATTCCACTGGCTATATACTCAGAGGTGGCTGATAGAACTTTCTTCACCTATGCAGGTACAACTGCAGAATCAGAATCTAATCTGCTCATTATGATTTCTTACTTCGATCATAAAACCGGACTATTAGCAAAACCAACTGTAGTTCATAATAAACTAGGAATCACTGATGCGCACGATAACTCAACTATTCAGATAGATTCGGATGGATTTATTTGGGTTTTCATTAGCGGCAGGTATTCTTATAGAAACGGCTATATATACCGAAGTGATATGCCATATAATATCTCTAACTTCACTAAAATAGACGAAAGTTCATTTAATTATCCGCAACCAAAATTTATAAAGGATAAAGGTTTTGCTTTATTATTGACTAACTACATTGGTGGCCGAAAGTTATTTATACGTACAAGTAATGATGGATATACATGGTCGGCTGATACCAAATTAGTTGACTTTGATGGCCATTATCAAATATCAGCTAATACGGATGATAAAATAGGTTTTTTCTACAATTGGCATAAAAACAAAAATGTTGATAATAGAACTAACTTATACTACATGGAATCATATGACATGGGTAAAACATGGGTTGATATCAATAATAATCCACTAACTATTCCCTTAAGCTCAGTAAGCAACTCTTCGCTTGTTAAAGATTATAATGCTTTAGGTTTAAACGTATACTTAAAAGACATTAGATATAACGAAGAGGGTTATCCGATGATACTGTACATTACCTCGCCAATACACATTTCAGGTCCTTCAAATCCTGACCGAAAATGGTTAATTACACAATGGAACGGCACCGATTGGGTACATTCTGAAATTACAAAAGCCTATCATAACTATGATATGGGCAGTTTATATATTGAAGACGATGGTAGCTATAGAATTGTAGCCCCTACGGAGGTAGGCCCTCAAGAGTGGGGAACAGGCGGCGAAATGGCAATATGGGAGAGTTTTGACAAAGGGATTACCTGGACAAAGTTTTTTGACATAACCAACAGCAGTGCTCGTAACCACACCTATGCAAGGCGACCTTTTTTTACCGACCCTGATTTCTATGCCTTTTGGGCAGATGGAAATACAAAGGCTTTTTCAAAATCGTGCTTGTATTACACTAATAAATTTGGCGATGTTTATCAGATGCCCTATGAATCAGAAGACAATTTTCAAACTCCGATTCCTATCGAGGATATAGAAGAAAGCTATCCTCAAATTTATAGCGAAAGTAATTCTGAGTTAAATTCGCCATCACTTAAGATTCTTGATAATGATAAAGTTAATTCAGGATGGAAAGCCATATACTTCCCACAAAATGTAATCATTGATTATGGTGAGCAAAAATACTTTAACACCTCGCAATTGATCCCTTACGAAAACCGATCATATAATTACACCGTTGAACTCTCTACTACCCCTGATTTTTCTGATAGCAATTTCACTGTTGATCGTAGGTCAAACTCTGATAATTTAAATATAGACCATTTTAATACCACATTAGGAAGGTATGCTAAACTAACCATTACGGGTCAAAACCAACTTACCGATAGGGCTATTAAAATTTCGGAGTTCATTCTTGAAGAGAATAACTCTACTAAATCGGCTGATGAATCGGAATCTTTTGTAAGCATATTCCCTAACCCTGTATATCAAGATTTCTTTACAATTAAAGGAATAAAACCCGACTCTAACATTACTATTTACACAGCCAATGGTACAAAAATATTCTCCACTAAATCAAATGCAAATAGCATGCGCATTAATTGTTCTGATTATAAAGCAGGAGTTTATTTAGTAGAAATTACTGTTAATCTTCAATCGCACACGCAAAAAGTGATCATCCAAAAATAAATTCAGGAAATAAAAAAGCGGGATGAATCACTTCATCCCGCTTATATCAACTATAATTTATCCTTACGAATTACTTATCTAACACCTCAACAAAATAAAGCTCATTAGGCTTTAATGTTGGCGTGGTGCTGGCATCAATACCATCAATTAAATTAAAACACTTGGTGCCTTTTTTAGCATTCTTCAATGTAATATTTAAAGTAGCATCCGTTTTACCAACATTAATAATTGATAATACATTATTTCCTTTGGCATTTTTCACACACTTCCATGTACAGGTTTTTATACCCTGCTCGTTAGTTTCGGTAATGGCAACCTCAGGTGCAAAACCTTTTTCTTCAACTAGATCCATGGCTTTATCTGCCATTTCTTTAACTGAGTTTACTCTAATTAATCGGCCTTTCCCCTTTAATTTCTTAGTATGTAACTGACCATACTGGTTGTATTTAAGACTAGCCCAATCAGAAATAATCACACCACCATTATCAATATAACTCTGAAGAGCATCAATCTCGGCTTCAGTAACTCTTGCGGCACTCTGAATTAAAATACACTCCCACGATTTGTTATCCTGATTTTTAATAATTTTTTCAGTGGCAAAACCTAAAGGCACACCATTAAAGAACAGGCTTTCGTAAACACTAAATACTTTATCCATGTATTTACCATTATTTATGGCCGAAGTTTCCGATTGGAATATACGTATTGGCTTAGCCTGACGTTGCATGGCCATTATCTCTTCAGAAAAAGAATTAAGGTCAATAACAGTTGAGTGTACTTCGTTTACAATGCGTGGCTGTTGCATGTTTGAACCCGCATAACCCTTACCTGCTTTCACACTTACCGAACCGTCCTCTTTACGTGGCCAATACCAAATCTGACTCACATCTAAACCTTGTGTAGTGGCTAACCATTGCGTAGCTCTTGCATATTCTGGCTGCAAGTATAAATCGCGCGATCGAACTGTTGATAAGTAGTGCGCCTCGGTATTATACGATATTTTATTCGGGCTAACCGATTTCATAAAATCAAAGCTCATCGCCATTTCTCTCCATTCAAAAGCATAATGCTCCATCCACTCGCCTGGCTTACCCCACATTTGCGAATGAGCTGCCCCTGCATCATTACCAATAATACCACTTAACATGGTTAAATCTTCAAGGTTTATACCATGTCCACGCTTATTCTCAGTCCAAAGATTTGGCATAATTTTCAAGTGCACTTTAGCATTCGGGTCGTGTTGTTGAATTCTACCCTTCATCCACGCATACCAATCGGTAACACGCTCTTGGTTAAACGATACCCAATCGAACCACATAGGAGTACCTTGCTTTTTAATATTGATAGGAATATCAATGGTAACATCATCAAAACTCGTAAAATTGCTTTCCCACAAAGCATTTAAATCTTCAATAGAAGCATGTTTCTCGCTCAAATACTTTCTGAATTTTGCAAAAGTATACTCCGATACAGGTCCACTTGCCCAATCTAATTTTTTATCGGTACGCGTAGTATAAAAATGAGGCTCGTTACAAAGCATATAACCCAGCTCTGTATACTTTTTACCTTTCATTATTGGTACGGTAGCATCAATTATATAACCATACATTTCGCGGGCACCCGGATTGTCAATATCGTAAGCCGTATACGTATCCTCACGCATTACAAATCCTTCGCCATATTTTTTTGCCGCCCACTTAGGTGAGTTTTTATGATTGTAGAAAATAAAACCCAATTGTCCATCAGGCTTAGCATTCAGCTCTTTCATTACACGTGGCTGAATGGTTCCATCGGCCTTAACAACATGCGGAGGCATTAAAAAATAACCATCTTGCTGACCATGGTATTCCATTAACTCCGGAGTACGCGGCTTCCATGTATAATCGGCCAGAAACACCGGACGATTATTAAAAGTAATCTGATCACCCTCAACATGCGCCTTGCTCCAATCAACAAGCGGACTAGGCGTACGTTTTACCTTACCCGAAATTAATTTTTCAATATAAGCCGTAGCCTCATCAAGCATAATATTTACCTCACTACGCTCAAAATCAGGAATCATTTTAGCACACTGCGCTGCCGAATCTTCATAGATTGATGTTTGTTTAAACAGTTCAATATTTTCTTCAGGATGGGCCTCATCCCACTTGGCATATTTCAGAAAAAGCTCGGCAGTACGCACCGTCATTTTTTCTTTCTGCACATCAATTTTCTTCTTTTCGGCTTTCTTTATAAGCTTCTCAAGTTTGGTGATTTTTTGTTTTGCATCTTGCTCTAAATTTTGTGCTAAGGTGGTAAAACCAAAGGCCAAAATCCCAATTAACAAAAACAGACTTACTTTCATATAATTCATAAATAGTTGTGTAAATGATTATTTTTTTTCAGAAGCAAATGTTTTCATTTCGCGCCTATTCAACGTACCTAATAGTAAATATAGTGGGTCTATAAATTAATTGTTTGCTGTTTTTTTCAATTTTAAACCATTGCAACAATTTACAAATTTATATGGCGCTAGTCCTGCTATCCGTTAAAGCCTTTATGCTTTGGTTTAAGTTTAGCTAAGCCATGCGTGTGCTCCTATGGTCGCAGCCGCTAGCTAAGCTTCACTATAACCAAAGCACAAAGGGCTACCACTCCTATCAGGGCGCTAAACAACTAAATATAAAACAGAATAAAAGCAGGCAAATCCCTTGCATAAAAAAAGCAGGTCACCTTTGAACGTCAATTTGACTTGCATAAAAAAATAATCCCTCCTCTGAGCTCAAATAGAGCTTGCATAAAAAAAGCAGGTCACCTCTGAACGCCAATTTGGCTTGCATAAAAAAATAATTCCCTCTCTGATCTCAAATAGAGCTTGCATAAAAAAAGCAGATCGCCTCTGAGCGCCAATTTGACTTGCATAAAAAAATAATCCCTTCTCTGAGCTCAAATAGAGCTTGCATAAAAAATTGTGCCTGTTCCCAAGATTAATTTGGCTTGCATAAAAAAATATTGTTGCCCAATATTTACATGCACAAAACTTCTCATACTAGACACAGAGGACGTGTTTTTTTATGTTATAATAAAACTATACTACATATAACACTAGGCAAAAGCAAGGTTATTATAACTTACATATCCACTTAGTTTAATTAAGTATATAGCGATCAGGAAAGCGCCTTCTTAAATTATCATAAGTAGTATTTTTTTTGTATTTTTACGGCCGTAAAGAAACCATATAGATATCTCGTCACAAAACATGAGATACAGAATCGTTACCCACAATAAGGCAAGATAAAATGAAAAAGACTATAATAGCCATCACAATATTTAATCTATTTATTGCAACTCATCTCTTCTCTCAAGTTGAATCTAATTCGTACAAGAAAGTTTTTGTATTAGGTAATTCCTTGACTCTTGGTTTTGGAACACATGGAATGGCATCAACAGATATTAATACTGATTATTATTATTGGGTACAACAGTCCCTAGTAATAAATAATAATGACTTATCAATGAATAGGTTTAGCGGCACAACTTGGGAAACGGGGAATACTACAACAAGATTAAGTTTTTTAAACAATACAGTGTCAAAACGTATCACAGGTGATGAAGATCTTATTGTAATTCAATTAGGAGATAATGTCAATACTGATGAAAGAAAAAAAACATTGAAGGATGATGCTGTAAAATTAATTAATTGGTTTGCTACAAAGTGTCCAAAAGCTGAAATAATTTGGGTTTACGGATGGTATCAAATGTCGACAAATATGCCACTTATCAAAACAGCAATATTAGAAACAGAAGGGTGTAAATTAGTTGATATATCTCAATATAGTCGTAAACAGTATCAAAGTGCAATAGGTAATACTTACATAGATAGCAATGGAGAAGTTGCAACAATATCTTCATGGGGTGTAGCTAGTCATCCTGGAGATCTGGGTATGATAATGATAGCCAGTGAAATAATAAATAAATTAGACTTAACTAACAAAATTGGCACTTTATCTAACCCAATTATAAAAATTACTGGTAATCAATTTGAAATAACATCCTTAATTAAAGATGTTGATATATTTTACACAATAGACGGTTCAATACCATCTTCATTAAGTTCAAAATATTCAAGCCCTATTGAAGTTGATTATAGTAGAATTATAAAAGCAGTCGCAATGAAGAGTGGTTATACAAATTCAGAAGTTTCCATAGATAGCATATTAGTTTATAAAGAAATATCTGATTTATTACCATATGAATTTCCACGTATCAAAATCAATTATGATGGAATAAATGTTGAAATTATTTCAATAAATGAAAGTTCAAATATTTTTTATACAACTGATGGTAGTATTCCTTCAATGGAGAGCAATCTCTACACAGAGCCTTTTATATGGGATGGGAAAGGAACAATCGCTGCAGTCTCTATTTTATCTTCAGAAATAGAATACTTAAATACAAATTCAGATATATATATATCCTCTAAACAAATATTTGATTTGAATGGAAAAAGAATTACAAAGTTAATCCCTAATCAAGTTTGCATTATAAAAGAAATTTTCTCTGATGGAAGTGTTAAAACGTACAAAGTTGTTTTTAGTACAAATTGATATATTCTAACAACTGAAGAGAAGTTGAGCTGCCGCTAGACGATTTGCTTAGCCGAGAGCATCACACGCCAACATAGCTGAGCTTCGATGATCTTTTCTCAATACCTAAACGTATACTATTTTCCATTTACTTTCTGATTCTTCCGATGATGTCAAAGGCAGTATCTCAGCGAATTTAACAAGCTCCACGCTAATTTGTTTTTCGAGTAATAAAAATGTTACCCTGAATAAGCTTAATCTTTTTTTAATTGCCTAAGCCAAAAACATTCAAAATAGTATAAGTTAGATACGATAAAACGTTTATCATATAATCTTGAAGAAGGGTGTATGCAACAAAAAACCCCAAGCGACAGAATCACTTGGGGTACAAAATGTGTAATACTATGATTTGATTCTACTTAAATCCTTTATTGCCCTTTACTTTAAGGGTTTTGGCCGATTTCTCATCTGCTTTAACAGCTTCTTTGTAATCGCCTTCGTACTTGTTTTTGATGATTTGCACATCTTTACAATTATCTAACTGAAACAAGGGTGCATCAGGGTATAATTGCTCTTGTGTTCCATTCTTTTTAATGGTGTTGCTACGGATGATTAAGCCTTCAGCTCTATCGGCCCACACAATACGGTTATCAAATGTTTCAATAATGTTATCTTCAAAAACAATATTTCTGTCGTAACACTCTGTCTGATCAAATGCCTTACCCAAACGCGGTGTAATGTACATTACAGCATGCTCGCTTCCACTATAGGCCACATAATCAAAGTGGTTGTTGCGGATGGTAACATCTTCTACAATTCCCGACTCGTACCAATAGAATGTTTCGCCACGGAATAAAATGGCCGACATCATTGATGAAAAATAGTTATCCTCAATCACCGTTTTCAATGGCGTTTTAAGTACTATGTTACGCGCACGGTGGTTTTGAATGGTACAACCCTTTAATGTGAAGGTTGGGTTCCAAGTTTTATTCTCAAGGATATCGCCTTTTTTAAGGTTCGCAGGTAATTTATTCTCGAAAGTAATATCAGCAAAATGGTCGTTGATAATTTTTACTGATGCTACTGTGTCTACTTCCTTTTTAGCAGGACTAGGCGTGTGAATAAACCACATCTCATCTCCTTTATCAGCAAATTTAAACCCATACTGCTGAAAGTGCTTTAACTGGTAACGAAGCGTATACTCGTCTATCACTTTATTCACCTCAACATAGGTACCATGTACGTTTGTTCCGTCATCGAGCATTTGCTCAAAACGACAATTCTCTACCAGAATATGTCCTTTACAGTTACAAAAGTGCGTTGCATCTGCAATAATAGATACCACGCGCTCTGAACCTTCGCGCACATAAATTCCGCTATTAGAAATGGTTCCGGTATCACAACGCTCTAACAAAAAGCCCATTCCTAAAGCATGGTGAATTGTTATGTGGTCGAAGTGAATGTTGTTACTTGAGCTACAGTGGAATGCTGGAGCATATCTATTTTCACCTTTTGGTCCTTTAAAATTCTCGATGTTACCAACTGTTGGAAATTGGTTTTTATGCTCGTAAATACGAAGAACTCCGTTCGGGCGTTTCTCTACTTTACTAGGTCTGCTTGAAAAATCGTAAGCACCATGTGCCACTCGTTTTGGATCTTTTTCAAACTCTAAATTACTTCCTAATGATGAAAACTTAAACTCATCTATATTCGGAAAAGTAACTCTACCACGTTGTAACTTCCAAGAAAAACCTTCTGTAGCAGGCTTAATATCTCTCCAACCCTCTTTGGGATTAACAGCCATTACTTCCCCTTGAAAAAGGAAAGGGATATCCCAATCGATGGTGAAGTTTTGTGCTTTAACGCTATTGCAGTTTTCAAATACAAATGGTGCAACTTGTCCGTGAAATATAAACTCTGATCCGTTACCTTCTACCTCAACAGAGTTAAAATCAAAAAACGGAAAAATAATACGTTTGTAACCGTTCTCATGATTGGTGATAAAACAATATTTACTGAATGCATAATCGGGCATAAATTTGTAATCTCCCTTTTCGAAAACCAATTTAATATCCTTCTCTTTGGCATTTTCTATGGCTGCACGCACTATGGGAGTCATATCCTTAGTACTATGTTTGATATTAATTACTTCGGTAGCCATCACCGATGTAAAACCAAATACAGTAAGCATTACTGCCACACTTATTAAAAATTTCAATTTATTCATTTGTCTGTTATTTTCTATTTCTTCAATAATCTGTTGATATACCTTCAGCTTAGGTAGCTCAACCTTTTTTTTTAGGAGCTCACTATAGGTTAACTCCAGTTCCTTGCATAGAATTATCGTGATCCCACATAATAACCCAAGGATCGCGTGTTTTAAGTTGAAATGCTTTTAGTGATTCTTGCATATCTTTTAGCACTAAAGCATATTCTTTATTATCAGCTAGATTAACAGATTCCAATGGATCGTTATCTAAATTATACAACTCAAATTCAGCTCTAAATAGGTAATCTTCTACTTTACGTTTTCCGAAATACTCAATATCATTACGATAGATTGATTGCCATGTTGATGATGCCCATAAATCAGATGCAAATGGGTATTCTAAACGCCACGCAGTATTCCAAATTAATTTGAAATTGCCTTTACGGTAGGCACGCATCGGGTAATACATGGTAATTTCATGAAAGGTATGTGAAGCATAAATCTCATTCCAACCCTCAGCTTCAGTATCTGTTAATATGTTTTTAAACGATCTGCCATGGAACGATTCGCTGGTTTTAGCACCTGCCATATCTAAAATCGTTGGTGTTAAATCGGCCCACGATATCATGGTATTGTTCACAATTCCCTTGGCATCTTGCGTTGGATCTTTTACAATACATGGCAAGCAAATACCCGGCTCATAAACTGTGGTTTTAGCACCTGGGAAAGCCATTCCATTATCTGATATATATATTACTATGGTATTATCCGCTTTGCCCGATTCTTTTAAGTAAGTCATTAACTTACCAAAACCTTGATCGATACGAGAAATACTTTGGTAGTATTGTGCAATCTCTTCACGGGTTTCTTTATTGTCTGGCAAATACTCTGGCACATAAACATCCTTAGGATCGTAAACCACAGTCTCAACACCCGGATAGCCCTCTGGTTTATTACCAAAATTATTAGGCATATCCCAACGCTCAGGCTTAAACGGATTACCACGGTGCGGATCGCTAGTACAGAAATATAAAAAGAATGGGGCTTCTGAATTGATCACATCAACACACTTATCAGCCATTTCAACGGTATTGCGTTCATCAGCTTCAAGCACAGTATTAAAATGATATACCGATTCGGGTGCCAAATGGTATTTCCCGATGCGAGCGGTATAATATCCGTTTGCTTCTAATAAAACAGGAAGCGATTTTACAGTATCAAAAGTACTAAAGTGGTGGTAATCGTGCGTATGTCCGTACGAACCTGTGGCATGACCAAACTTACCCGTTAGAATAACCGAACGACTGGCAGCACAACTAGCACTAGTACAGTAGGCTTGGTTAAACATTACACCATCCTTTGCCAACTGATCAAGGTTAGGCGTTTGAATAATATCGTTCCCATAACACCCCAAAGCATCTTTACCATGATCATCCGATACAAATAAGATCACATTGGGTTGGTTTGCTTGATCTGTTTTTGCTTTGGGTTGAGGTGCACATTGAACCAACAAAACTACGCTAAGAACACTCAATACCTTTATTGCTATTTGCTTCATTTTTATTCTTTTAATTAGTGAGTTTATTGTTAAAACTCTAAGATCCGTTTTTTTCTAATAACAAAACAACTAAAAGAATGTGGTTCAGCTATCCCCATGAGTTCATGTAATGTACTTTGGCGTAAAATAACTCAAACACAAATACAGAGTACTGAAGAGTATTTTTATAACATGTGCTCATAAGTATCCATTTGTGTGATTATTTGTACTGAGCAATATTTTATACATTTTCAGCTATCATAATCATTAACAAATTACTCCAACTGCAAGGTTAAGCGCTAAAACCAACTTAAATCCGATTACTATACAACTAACAATAACAAAACGTCCACCATATTGCTATTATTCATACATGTTATATTCATTCGGTATTGGCTAATATTGGATGTTATAATTTGAGTGTTTTAAAACTCAAACCATCAATTAGCTTAATAAGGTTTAATTAAACTCATATGCAAAAATCTACAATTCACTTCAGCTTTCTAATACTAGCTTTAAGTATTACGGTAAGCAGCTTAGCACAACAAGACCTCCATGTTTATTCCACCGAAATTCCTTGGAGCGAAACAACACCCATTGAAGAGGCTGGTAAGATATATTCTATTACAGAAGCCATTAACTCCGCAAGTGCCGGAGATATTATTTGGGTACATGAGGGAATATATCGAGAAAAAGTGGTGGTTAATAAAAATAACCTTGCCATTAAAAGCTTCGAGAACGATTACGTACTTGTTACAGGCGCAGAAGTAGTTGAAGGTTGGGATGATGCTACAGGCATGCACGAAGGTGTTAAAGTAGCCGACATTTCTAGTTTCAATATTGAAACGGACTACACTCAACTTTTTGCCGATGGTAATAAACAAATGATGGCCAGACACCCTAACAATACAACGGGTGATATGATGGACCCCATGAATATAAAAAGTGGGTATGCACCATTGAGCAATGTTTATAAAGATGCTGGAGTAAATGCGACAGGTCATGCTACTTTTGAAGATACTACTTTGCCAGATGTGGACTTAAGTGCTGGTATTTTTCGCGGTTTAACCGGAAAAATGCGTCAATATGTATACGGAGACATTACAAATAAGAATGGCAATACGGTTTCTTTTAAGGCAATGAATAATGGTGATTGGAAAATTGAAGCTGGCTTCGACAATACCAAGCACAAATTTAGTTGGGGTTTTGTGATGCATAAAAACCTAATTGACTACCCTGGAGAATGGTTTGCTGATGGTGATGAGCTATACTATTTACCTAGTAATGCTGAATCCTTTGATGATACGCGTATTGAAATTCAGGTAAGAGAGAAGGTTTTGGTACTAAATAATACATCAGGCGTAAGTATTAAAGGGCTAAATTTTGTAGCAGGTAATATGGATATACAAAATGTAACAGGTGCAACTATCGAAAATGGTAGCATCCGTTATGTACATCCGCTTTGGATTCCCAAAGGTTACGGCCAGGGCGATAGTGACCCGAAAGGAATTTATCTTAGAAATAGCTCAAACAATACTTTCAAAGATTTACATGTAGCACATTCGTGGGGTAATATGTTCTCGTTAAAAGATGGACAAAATAATAGTTTCCAAAATTGTATTATCGAAGATTTTGGATGGGTAGGTATTTTTACTTCGGGCGTTCATGTTAATACCAGCGATAAAACCAACATCAACAACTGTACTTTTGGCGATGCTTGTAGATTCCAAATTCGAATTGACGGAGGTGATGCACAAGTTAATATTATGGATTGCGACTTTTACGGCTCAATGAAACTAGGGGAAGATGCCGGACCAATAGAAGCTACCAGCACTGGTAAAATAGCAACCATCAACCTAAAAGATAGCGAAATTGCCTATAACAAAGTTCATGATGTAGTTGGCGTTCCTGTATCGAGTTTTAACTATAAAAGAGTTAAAGCAACGGCTTTTTATATGGAGGATGTAGAAAACTACACGGCGCACCATAACTTGGTTTATAATATTAAACACACGGTAGAACACGACTTTGAAATTGAACCTGTTGGTGAGTTTTTGTACTTAGGTCCGCGTTACAATGCCATGCACCTTCCGGTAAACTATTACAACAATACTATTTGGAATGTGGATGAGAATATTGGTATATGGAATATTGAAATTGCCAATTGGGAAGAGTTAGGGATACCAGAAGCTGATAACACAGGAATGATAGACGATGGTCATTTTGTGAATAATATATTTATGAATGGTCCTGGCTATAAAATATCGTACAACAGACAAACACTAACCAGTACAGGAGGAAAAATAACATGGGAAGAAGCTCCAGCCGGATCTAGTTTATCAACTCATGATTTTAACGAATATGTAGAACATTGCGCAGAGTGGGGCTATCATTTTAATCCGGAAACCAACCAGTTTTTTGATTCTGACGATGCTGCCAATAACTTTATAGATGCTGCCAATGGAGATTTCACTTTAAAAGCAGGCTCTGCAGCTAAGGCCTCAGGTACTGAATTAAGTGGCTATACCAATTCGGCTACACCCGATTGTGGTGCCTTAGAAGGTGGCGATCGTGTTTTAAATGCAGGTGCTACTTTAACAATACCTAACTACAAAGAGGTAAGTGAAATTATACCTGATGAAGACGACGATACTGACAATGCGGTTAATCCCATCATTAGAGATAATACTGTAGTTTACCCTAACCCGGTATCAGATGTTTTATACATAAAAAATGCCTTAGTTAATTTTGATGCTTCAGCACTTCACATTTATTCTGTGTCAGGAAATAAAGTAAGCATCAACCAACAAGTCCAGTATGCTAATGGTGGGCTACAAGTAGATGTGAGCCAACTAGCCACCGGACTATATTTTGCACAAATTGATAACGAAGGTGAGGCTTATCGTTTTAAGTTTATCAAGAAGTAATAATACAGAGATGCGTTAGTAACTTATAATTAAACAAAAAAGGCAGAAAGACTTGAAGCGTCTCTCTGCCTTTTTTATAAGATAAACTGTTCTTTACTCCGGATTATCAGTATACTTTTTAGCCGCTTCTGATGCATATTTACCAGGAGTTACTCCATAACGTTCCTTAAATAATTTACTAAAGTGCGCACGGCTTTTAAAGCCAGTCATTATATAAACCTCGTTAACCGATAAACCTTGTTGCACCAAAAATTCTGCTGCTTTAGAAATCCTGTATTTCTTCATCATCTCAAACGGAGTACTATCTGTTAAGGCCTTCACCTTTTGGTAAAAATGAGTTCTATTCAGATAAAGCTCCTTGGCAAACGAATTCAAATCCAAATCTTGATTATCCAAGTTCTTTTCAAATAGGCCATAGAGTTTCTCAAGAAATATTTGATCATTTGAATCGGTACCTTCTTCTTTTTTAAGCGTAAGCGGAAAATCAATTTGAAAACGCTCACGTAGTTGTTTCCTATTTTTTAATAACGATTCGATGCGAGATACTAAATGCTGTGCATTAAATGGTTTCTTAATGTACGAATCAGCTCCATTTTTAATCCCCTTTATTTGATCTTCCATGGCAGTGCTTGCTGTTAACAGGATGACCGGGATATGGCTCGTTTTTATATCCGACTTAATATTTTTACATAAATCAAAACCATTCATCTCGGGCATTAGCACATCACTAACCACAATATCAGGCCACTCGCTCTTCATGGCATCTAAACAGGCCTGACCATTTTCAAAACCTTTTACAATAAAGAAATGCGATAACACATCTACAACAAAGTCGCGCATATCAACATTATCTTCAGCAAAAAATACTGTAATATCAGATAAATCTGCTTCTAATTTTATGTTTGAAACATCTACCAAATCAAGTTTACTTTCCTTGAGTTCTGCTTGTTTATCCTCATAAATAATTTCTTCCTCAGCCTCTAAATAGCCCTGCTCAAGTGCATCACTCACAATAGGCAAGTCAACTACAAAGGAGGTTCCTTCACCTAAGGTACTGGTTACCGAGATATCGCCATAGTGCATAGCTGCCAATCGCTTTGAAAAAGCTAAGCCTATACCTGAGCCTCCGGTATATTCAGAATTCTCTTTACGAGATTGGAAAAAACGCTCAAAAATAAATGGCACATCATCCGCATGTATTCCTTTACCAGTATCGGTAACCGCCACTATTAATCTTTTACCCTCTACCCTATATTCGATGGTTATTTCATCCTCGCTTTTAGTAAACTTAAAAGCGTTATTTAGTAGGTTATTAAAAATTTTCTCCAGCTTATCCTGATCTGCAAATACAGTAACTTCATTTTTAGGACCTTTTGCTTTCAGCACCTTTTGGTTGCTTGTGGCCATAAACTCAAAGTCTTTTAGCACCCCATGGATAAATGTATTAAACTCAAATTTCTTAGAGTTCATAATTAGCTGATTGGCATCAGAACGCTGAAAATCATGCACCTGATCAACCAACTGCGAAATCTTTTTGGCCTGACGCTGCACTAAAACTAGTTTATCAGCAATATCTTGCTTGCCTTGAAATCGTTTCACCAAAATATCTATCGGCCCCGAAATTAAGGTAAGCGGTGTTTTAATTTCATGCGATATATTTGAGAAGAATTGCAATTTAGCGGTATTCACCTCTTTTACCTTATCTTTTTCAAACTGCTCTAGCTCAAGATTATGTTTGAGCGACTGAAGCCTTTTAGCATAAACAAAAACCACAATAAATATTAAAGTAAACACTACAAAATAAAGCATTAAAGCCAAATTTGATTTCCAAAACGGAGGCAATACTTTTATATTTAATTCAATCGGATCTGTCCATAAACCCATTGTATTTGAGGCAGACACTCGCAGTATATAATCTCCAGCAGGCAAGGCACTGTAAGATATCTGACGTTGATTAGACGGAACCTCCACCCACTCATCGTTTACAGGTGATAATTGGTATTTTATATGATAATTCTCAAAATTTGAGAAGTGTAACGATGTAAATTCAAATGAAAAAAAGTTCTCATTATCTTTTAATTCTATCGTATTTAGCTTGTTTAAAGGCTGGTCAAATAAAACTCTATCGTTAATTGTATCTCCACGATGAATATCTTGGTTTAATATTTTAATATTAGTGAGTTCTAGCTTGGGCAGATTATCTTCCTGCGGAATTTCGGAAGGCTTAAAATAACACAAACCCTGCATACCTGAGAATAACATCAATCCGTTATCAAGTACATCTGATGCATACCAAAAATCTTCGAATGGCAATCCATCAGAAACATTAAATTTGCGAAAGTATCTATCTTTAGTATCAAACTTATTTAGGCCTATATTGGTAGCAATCCACAGGTTGTATTCGGCATCATACAATATAGATTTTACTACGTTGTTTGATAAGCCATTTTTTTCGGTGTAAGGCACAAAGGTAGCCTCTGTTTCACTATCTATAACTTTACAAACACCACCTCCTTCGGTACCTACCCAAAATTCTTTGTTGGGCAATCGTACAAAAGAAGAAACAAAAGCACTACTTAAAGAATTTGGATTATTAGGCTCTGGTTTAAACTGCTTCATCTTCAGTTTTGATACCTTTCTCTGTGTAGAAACATCCACTCTAATAATTCCATTAGTATGCGTACCTATCCATAAAAAATCATAATGCGGATCCATATATAAAGCACGCGATCTGCCTAAATCTACATCTTTAAATACGGGATTATCACTAATGCTTTCTACCTCAATTACGGTTCCTTTTCGGTTTACTGATATTCGAAAAGTACCCTCCATTGATACAAACCAAATATGACCTCTCCGGTCCTCTTGAAAATCATAAACCCTATAACTTGATGGAATAACACTACCATCTTTACACTTTACTTGCTCTAATTCTTTACTATTATGCCTTACTCTGCAGAATCCTCGCTTATTGTTAAACTTAAGCCAAATATCCCTTCTTGAATCTACGTAAACTGAGGTTATGGTTTTACTTTCTTTTTCTGAAATGGCAAAAGGTAATGGTTCAAAACGATTTCGTTTTACATTAAATAGGGCCAATCCTCCTCTACTTGCTGTTAAAAAGATTCTATTTTGATCCAACCTAGCAACACTAGTAACATTATTGGCCTTTAGTCCATACTTATCTTTTACTTCGGTATTGTATAGGTGAAATGGATTCTCTTGTAAATTAAAACGATACAATCCTTTATTATACGAAGCAGCCCAACAACCATAACTTGTATTGGGCAATATTTGACTCATCCGCAACAAACTATTTTTTGGCTTAAAGCGTGATATCTGATAAGGTAGGCCTTGCGTGAAATTTGAGCAATTCTTAACATGAATAATTCCCTGACTTAATCCACTCATCCATAAGTTCCCAACTTTATCAATAGATAAAAAGTTCAATTGATAATCTGAAAACGCCTTTGATTTAAATTTAAATTGATAGGAACCAGATTCCTCAATAAACGACATAATAAAAACCCCACTCATTGAACTTACAATAAGCTTATTATCATATTTTACTAAGTCATAGGAATTCCGAACAATCTCGCCTAGAACTCGAGTAAACTTTTCGGTTTTAACATTAAATAAAAACAAGCCCTTGTTACAGGTGATTACGTAATTATCCGCATCTAATGCTATACCACTATGAAACAATGCTTGTTTGGTATCTTCAACTCCTAAGGGGCTATATTGCTTGATGAAATTATACGATTTATCGAAAAGTAATATCCCCGATTTTTCAGTAGTGCATATTATATGATCGGAATTTGGATTAATTATGATCCTTCGAATTATAGGTCCGTTTAATTTGTTCCCCTTCTTCTTGTTTGTATAAATATTTTTAAAGGAACTTGTATCGTAATCAAACATCATTAAACCTTCATCGCTCCCTATTAATATGTTGCCTTGTTCATCTTCGGCTAAGGTTCTAACTCGGTTACTTGTTAATAACTTATTATGTATGGTGTTTTTATAGGTAGTAAATTTATAGCCATCGTACTTATTTAGGCCTTCGAAGGTTCCAATCCAAATAAAGCCACGTGAGTCTTCAAGTAAAGAAGAAACGCCATTGTGCGACAAGCCATTACTAATGGTAAGCTGGGTTGTTGGAACCAGCTCTTTAGTTTTGGCAATAAGCTGAATTGAAAAAGATAGGATTAATAAGGCGGCTAGAAAATACTTATCCCTCATTGCATTTTTTATTGAGTTGAAACGCAAACATAATGAAAGAATATTAATTATCTAGGCTAATTCTTAATGGATGTTAATAACGCTAGTGAACTATATAGAGGACTTATTTGATATACTTTTTAAACCATGAAATAACCTCCTCTTTATAAGAGGAATTATAAAGCATCCATTTATCGGTATGAGCATGAGGAATTTCTTCATTGGGAAAATCATCAACAAGCTGAGGAATGGGCACTTTTATAAAAGATAGTGTTCCATATTGATCTAAATTATTTTCAATAATGTATTGCTCTTCTTTAGATGGGGTATCATTATCAAAACCATTACTACTAATTAAAGCAGGGCGTCCATTCATGCGCTTCATACGCATTTTTGCTTGGGCACGGTATTCTTTTAATGGAGATCCCCATTCTTTACCCCGCCACTCTTGCTGTCCATCATAATGATCATGAGAAAAGAAACCACACCATAATTCTGCGATTTCATCATTGTATAAACCTAGGTAGTTAACCGCTATAGCTCCACGTGAAAACCCACAAATAAAAATTTGATCCTCATTTCCACCGTATTCTTTACACACACGTGGTATATTTGTTAGGGCATAATTAATAGTTTCTTCTTCATTGCCCCACCATTTTAGGATAGATTGACCTTTCTCAACATAAGGTAAAACTATCCAGATGGCACCTAACTCCTCAGCGAGAGCATAAGCCAAATTGGCATCTTTTACTTCGCCTGTTGAAGCTGTTGGTGGAAAATAGTTTCCTGTATATTCAACTATAACAGGATACTGATTTCCCACTTTATAAATTGACGGTAGATAAATAGAATAGTATACATCGGTATTTTCATATTCTGGCGGAATAACCTTTACCCGCTTTCCTGCAGCTGGTTTATCAGGTTCCATTTCAGGCACTGTAAGTATTTGGGCAATGCTTGTTAAGCAAGTTCCTATAACTACAGCTACGACGAATACTATTCGTTTTATCTCCATATATTTAGTTAATTTTTGATACTCCTTCTCTTGTTGGCGAAACAGGAATAATCTTTCCATTTTCATCCCACTCTAATTTATCTACACAAATAGAACGTTTGAAATTACTATCTGAATTATCTTTAGTGTGGTAAAACACATACCATTGTCCTTTATACTCCACAATTGAACCATGTGATGTACCTGAACTAACCGACTGCATTACTTTTCCTTCGTAGGTAAATGGCCCCATTGGATTGTCTGCACTTGCGTAAACCATAGTGGCATCCTTGGCCCAACCGTTTGCATAAATCAAAAGGTATTTTCCGTCTTTTTTCAGAATCCAAGGTCCTTCGCCATAAACACCATCGCCACCATTACTAGCTTGTATATTCGGCTCTCCTTCTTTGGGTTCGCGCCATAATAAGCGGTTTCCTTCCTTATCGTATATTTTAAGTTCCTGAAGTTTACCATCGCGCTTAATCATATTCTTTTTAAGCTTTACTACACGTGCCTCTCTGCAACCAAAATACATATAGGCTTGCCCATCATCATCTATTAAAATAGTTGGATCAATTGGCTCAGCTCCTGCAAAAGGTTCGGCAATACCATCAACTAAGGGCTTACCAAGAGCATCTTTAAAAGGACCTTCGGGCTTATCAGCAACAGCCACACCTATTTTCTTGCGTTCAACTGGGTAATAAAAATAATATTTACCATTACGCTCAATACAATCTGGCGCCCAAGCCCATTTATCGGCCCACGAAATATCATCTAAAGAGAATATTTTACCATGATCTGTCCAATTTACCATATCGGTAGTTGAGAAACAAGCCCAATCTTCCATATCAAAATACTTGGCATCATCTCTATCATGTGATGAGTATACATACAAGCGACCGTTGAATACACGTGCCGAAGGATCCGCCGTAAATTTATGCGTAACAAAAGGGTTTTGAGCTGTGGCTAATGCGGCTACAACTAATAAACTTAAAAGATTTAAAATGCGTTTCATTTATTTTATTTTTATCGGTTTTGTATTAAAAAACAAAGGTCGAAGGTACTGAAATGAAAAAGTACAGAGGTAATTAAATATTGACTATTTAGGGGATAAAATGTCTGATCTCACTTAAAATAACTCCTAACTATATTAACAGCACCCTGATCCTATTTAATGCTCTACTTTGCTATTTTTATTGAATTTGACTTAAGACCATCGCCACTAACTTCAACTGCTAGTTGATTTGAATTATTATTGGTTTTAATAATTAATAAACATCGCCCTAGATGAGTAGATCGCGATGAAATATTACTATTGGGCTCAACACATTCTACATCTCCATTGTGGATACCAATTATTTCTCCGGCACCCAATACCGCAAAATGCAGGTCTTTTTCAGAATTTCTTACGGCATTCCCTTTTTTATCGGTCAATTGTAATTCCACATGAATAATATCATCTGGTACTAATTTTTGTTTATCCAGCTTAATATTTATTCGTTGAGGCTCTTTTGCTGTTTTTATAGTATGCTCACAAACTTCTTTTCCATCAATGATACCTACAGCTTTAAGAGTTCCTGATTGATAATTAAGTTTACGCCATTTCATAATCCAATTTGGAATATCTGCCAACTTTTGATTGCCTATGAGTTTGTTGTTCAGATATAAGTTTACAGATTCGCAATTGGTATAGTTAACCACATCTAGTTTATCGCCCTCATTATAATTCCAATGCTCATTCATTGGAGGCCAGCCCCATCGTCCGGAAGTAGAGAAGTCATCTGCATCACCTTCGTAAACTTTAATATGCACCATGGGTTTATCGCTCCAAAAAGCCTCATATAAATAGGATGGATTTTTACGGAAGCCTGCCATATCCAATAAACCCGAGTTGGAACCTGTTTTAGGAAACGTGCGCGATTCGCCTAAATAATCGATACCTACCCAAAGGAATAAACCCATGTTGTTGTTATTTTCTAAAACATCAATCCAAGGGCTTCGCTCAATATTTGCAAAACGTTTCTCAAGTTCACTATTAAAATACGTATAACTCTCCGTGCTAACATATGGCTTCCCTGGCTTTTGTGCATCAATTAATTTACACCACTGTTCTCCGTAATTCAGTGCAATTAAATCCATATAAGTACACGTTTCTATAATATCAGAAACCTTTTGTACTACTGGCAAATCTTTACCTCGTTCCATACCAGAAATAACTGGGCGAGTTGGATCCATCGACCTTACGAAAGAAGCATAATTACGCAGTCCGTTTTTCTGACCCAAGGTGCCTGGTGAATGATTCTCGTTACCTACGCTCCAAATTATAACAGAGGGATGATTTCTATCTCTACGAATGGTTTCTGCAAAAAGACTTTTCCATTCTAAGCTAAAGTTTGGATCTGCCATAGGCACATTGTAAAATTTAAATCCTGGATCGGATTTCTTGCGGTACAATTTATCCCATTTATCAACAAACTCATTCATTACCAGAAAACCCATTCTATCACATAAATCAAGAAATTCAGATGACGATGGATTATGCGCCGTACGAATTGCATTGCAACCTATATCTTTTAGTGTTTGCAATCTACGCTCCCAAACCGCATCCGGAACAACAGCTCCCAATGGACCACCATCGTGATGTAAACAAACCCCCTTCATTTTAATGTTTTCGCCGTTTAAAAAGAATCCTTTTTCAGCATCGAAAACAAGCGTACGAATTCCAAAGGTACTTTCGTACACATCCAATACATTTCCGTTCTGCTTTATAAAAGACTTTGCAGCATATAATACAGGGTTTTGAACAGACCATAACTGAGGCACAGCAACACTTAAAGTCTGAGTAAAATCCTTTTTACAGTAGCGCCCCATTTCAATTTCAGAACTTGAACGTGATACTTCAACCCCTTGAGGATTGTAAATAACCGTTTCTAACTGAAATGTTTTACCCTCATCCATATTTTCGAGTGAAGTTTCAATTTGGATACTTGCCTTATTTTTGGAAACCTGGGGGCTTGTGATGTATGTACCCCAATTTGCCACATGCGTATTATTAGTAACTGTTAACCACACATTACGATGAATTCCTGAACCGGTATACCAACGACAGTTTGGCTGTATAGAATTATCAACACGAACAGCTATTGTATTACTTTCGCCATGTTTTAAAAGTTCTGTTACATCGTAATAAAAACTGGTATAACCATCATGATGAGTCCCCACAGGGGTGTTATTAATCCAGATAGAAGCATTTTTATAAACACCATCAAATTGAATTTCAATGTGCTTACCTTTATAAGTATTAGGTAATATAAAGTGCTTTCGATACCATGCAATACCACCTGGCAAGAAAGCATTTCGGCCTGAGTTATCGGCACTAAAAGCTCCTTCAATACTCCAATCGTGCGGCAGGGTAAGTTTACGCCAATTGGCATCTTCAAAATCATGGCCTGCATAATCTACACTATCCCCTAGCATAAATAACCAATCGTTGTTAAAACTTTCTTTTACTCTAATTGAATCTTGTGCAATCCCTAAATGTGCAAACATCAGCAATATAAGCACCTGAAAATTTCGTATTCTTATCATTTTATAATAGATCTGTTTATTCAGCTTCGAAGTTGTATTATTAAAGCTGATAAGACGTGCCTTTTAGTAAATGATGTGTCACAACTGGTAAAACAATTTATGTTCTATTTATGGTAAGTAGCCTATTCTCTTTACAGGATTGTAATTTACATCCAATCTTGTAAAAGGGGCAAAAGCTCTTTACTGTATTGCATAGCCTCGTGGTAAATTGCTTCCGTTTTGTTTGGATCTTTTTCAATTCGGCTAACATTTAATTCCTCCTTCGGATAAATAACAAATGCTTTTCCTTGCTGCTCTAATTCATTTAGTCGCTGTAAGGATTGATTATAACGGCTTGCTCTACTGACTAACATTTCGTATACCTTGGGATACTTCCTGTATTTCCATTTGAAGATTTTTTTAAACTGAATATCCTTCTTTAAGTAACCTTTGGGCTGTGTTACAATTACCACAAGTTTATAGGCGCCGTCTTTTAAGGCTTGTTCAAAAGGGATAGCATCGGCCAATCCACCATCTAAATATGGCTGACCTTGATAAGTTACTATTGGAGTTAATAATGGTAAAGAAACACTGGCTTGTATCACCTTACGAATATCATGTTTACTCAGGTGGTTTGTCTTAACAAATTCAGCATTGCCACTATTACAGTTACTAATGCCCACATACAAATCTGTAGATTTACGAAATGCCTCGTAATCGAAGGGATAAATTTCGTGTGCCAATTCACCCAATACAAAATCCCAAGCTAGATAAGAACCCGAAAGTAATAAGTGTTTTAAACCACTGTATCGCTTATCGCCAATATATTGGTTAATATTAAGGTTACGATTCTTTTGCTGCGATACAAACGATGCTCCATAGGTAACGCCTGCAGAAACACCATAAACCGCATCGAAATTAATATTCTTATTCAAGAAGGATTCAAGTATACCGGCAGTGAACATACCGCGCGTTCCGCCTCCTTCAAGAATTAAAGCTGTTTTTTGCTTCATGATGTTTTTTTACAGAGTATGTATTACTATATATCGCATCCCTATTTACCTGTTTGCGCTTCAAATATTATTGCATCATCATTATAAATCATTACAATTTCATCTTGATTTAAATCCAAAACATCAATAGTCTTCTGGCGAGATGGTTTTGAAAAAATAAAAAACAGTAAAAGTATACTTGTGAATATTAAAAAATACAATTCTCCTGTTAAAAGAAATACTACTATTGAAAATAATGAAGGGCCTTCATACAAGGCAAACCTAATAATATTGGCGCTTTGAAAAATGGCCATTTTCTCAGTAATAGCTTCTTTAGATTGCGCTTGTTTTAGTTTAACTGCATAAACAATTTTGCAGACGATTATACAACTAACTGTTAAGCCTGCAACTATATAAGAAAATGGTGCAGATAAGGCTCCTGTACTTACTTTTCCGCTTGTTAATTTTAAATTAAGGACAATGACTAAGAAAACAACTTGCCCTATTAGCATGGCTAAATGTATTAGTGAAAGAGTCCTAAAGAACTTTTTAGAGTTTTGTGTTATTGCTTGTTCCATTACTTATAATTAGAGTCTAAATTGAAAAATACTTTTTTTACATGCTAATGTTTAAATCCCATTATCAACAAACCTAATCAAGTTTTTAGGTTTCCTTTTGAAAGGGTTATTTATCGATTCGAAATATCTTTTCCATTTTCCAACCTTTGGCTAATCGATAAGTGTAAAAATACTAATGGTTAGTGTAAAGGGCGTTTGTATACCTTTTATACTAACCATTAGAGGCTTTATTCTAATTGAGAAGTGTACATAACTCGATAAAGCTGCAAATCACCCCAACTAATTAAATTCTCAACGATTATTTATTTAACTCGCTTAATAAATTTAGTAGCATCATAACCTGGTTCTTTATTACTCACTTCCTTACTCGGGTTATAATGACGCATTAACACGTTAAACTTTCCGGTTTTATTTCCTTCTCTAATTGGAATATTATTGGCTTGTCCATCACACCCAAAACGCAAGGTAATGGTTCCGTCTGCGTTTTTAGTTGGATTCATTTCACTTGAGATATTCGCTACATCATTGAACATTCGTCCATCGGCATTGTAAACTGTAGCTGACCAAAATGATAAATCTTTCGGATCAACGAAAGTCATTTCGTAACATCCATCGGCTTCGAAATATGGACTCGTTTGATAAATATTATCCTCAACCATAGCGCCACCCCAGCCTCCGGCACATCCAACGTAGTTCATGTAGGCCGTTTGTCCACTCTCAGCATTTCCAAATGCTTTAGATTGATCATAGCCATCACTAAAGTCTAGATTCCCAGCTTTGTCTATTTTTTTAAACGATTCCATATCCCATTCTTTTACCACAAACGGAGTAGCACTGCCTGCTTCAATAATCAAATTGCGCCTTGCAGCATCTTCAAGAGCACGAACAATCACAAAAGCGTGAGTAGTTTTAGCGGTGATTTTATGCCTACCAGAGCCATAGATCATTGGCTGAGTCTCGTGATTCTCATCACAAATTTGAAGAGACACATATTTGTCAGTTTCAGGAATAGTAACAAAAACACTATCACTCGACATATCTATAACGGATACTGAATAGTAAGTATCTCGATTCATTCTAACAACAAATTGTTGTTCAGGAATACTTGGCGGTACAGGCATCTCGAAAAAAGTATTGATTGCTCCTGCTTTTTTCAGAACTGCGCCAAGACGCATGTTTGTGTATGCCTGCGGGAAATTATCCTCAGTAACAATTGTTGGAGATGATTCAGTTGATACTTTTTTATCTTTTTTAGAAGATTGACAAGATGTAATTAACACTGAGATGAAAATTACAAATAGTAATTGATTCAATTTTTTCATAAAGTTTTAGTTTTATATTAGTTAATGATTATAACGGTTCGTAAGCGAATTTGAAAAGCTAGAGCTCTAAAACCCAAATTAACAGAAGCTTTTGTTTAAACTATAAATTTATTCTTTTGTTTAGCCGAAACAAAAGTTTTGACGACATTAATAATATGAACCAAACTTGGAAATTTATGCGTTATGCAATGTTATGGTTTAATATTACCATACATATCTGTCCTTATAACTCTAACATCTGATCTATTATTACAAAACATCTGAATATTCAATTCTTTTGTTACTACTGCAGAATGAGCGTACCCTTCAATATATTCTTTCCAGTATACTAGTTCCCCATTCTTTTTAACTTTGCAAATTGCAACATTATCACTGCCAGTCCATCCAATTAAAACTAGCTCCTCATTAACAAACACCATTTCACTGCAAGAATCAAAACTCGACATTCCGTAACTTTTCTCATATACTGTATTAAAATTTGAATCTAATTTTAGTAAATAGTAATTCCATCCATGTTCAGATCCAAGCCCATGTCCACTTAAATAAACGTCACCATTACTGTCTATTTTAAAATCGGTACAATCTAAATTTTTTGTTAGTAAATCATATCCAAGACGTTCTCCTTTAGAATTTAACTTATATAATTTTGTTTCGTATTGATGATCTAACCAGGCACAACGGACTATTAATATATCTCCAGATTCTGTTATTTGTATAAATGAATTTGCATAATATACCGTTGGTTCTTCAAACTGCTTTTCCCATTCAACTACACCCATCTCATTAACCTTAAATAAGATGCTGTTATCAACAATCACTAGGTATTTTTTATCTTTAGTGATTGCAAAATCATTTGGTTCAAAACCATTTAATTTAGTCTGCCAACTAAGTTCTCCCTTAGCACTTGTTTTAATTATCATGGCTGTATCAAGGCTAATACCAGAAGCGCCGATAGCTATAATCTTATTTTCATCATATTTAATTTTCTTACAAGATCCATATCCAAAATTTAGCGACCTTTTAAAAGATGCCTTTTCATCAAGGAAAAAAATATTAAAAGATGAATAACCCATTCGTTCGTATAGAGCAAAAGCGATTGTATTTTCATCAATTAAACACGAAGATGCACCATCAATAGAGTTATGTTTTATAAAATCTAAATCTTTTATATAAGTGTCGGCATTATTCTTTACCGTTGATATCCAACAACTATCATATATATTTGGGTGATCCTTTAGCCAAACCTCAACTAAGGTATGATCATTAACATCTTCGGGCGCAGTATATTTACCCATATTATCAATTAATCCCTTTCCTTTTTTGATATTCCAATTGACTGGGTAATCATTCGAATTAAGAATATTTAATTGCAAATCATCTTTGGGTAACAAAGAAATATTGTGCTGAGATAAAGTAATTTCATCAGGTAAAGGCAATTTTTTTGCTTCTTTCTTACAAGATGTAAACAGCGCTAACATATATAATGACAAATAAATACTAATTTTCATGTTCATTTTAGTTTGTAATTTTTCATAACTACCTCCCTAAACAAAACTACCATATGTTCTGCACACAAACCTGCAATGTCAATATATACTTAAGGCTGTAGTTGGTTTTAGACGATGAAAATAGTTAATTTAATTTTATGTTCAGGCGCTTATGTTCTATTTATATTGATGCTAAACTAAATGTTATTGGGTAAAATACAGAGATAAAGCCACCCGCACAAGGTTTAAGAACATCCGTACTATGTTGGAACCGTCCGTACCGAGGGTGAGCCTTCCCTACTCGAGATATAGAGTTTTTTGTCTAAAAAGGGTTACTGGATTTCTTTAGAAAAAAACTTCTATTAGCAGTAGCTTAATTATCAACTTGCAAAAAGAGACTTTACATTCTGTTTAAAACTTCGGCCAATAGGCAATACTGCATCATTATTAACAATAAGTTCGTCAGAAGAATATTTAGTTATATGATTATTATTTACAATAAAGGCACGATGAATACGCACAAAAAACTTAGGTAAACGGGCTTCAATTTTACTGATGCGTTCCTTACTTTTTAATTCCCCCCCTTTAGTATGCAAAACAATGTAATCGCTCAAACTTTCAATATAGAAGATATCGGCGTAAGCCACATTAACCTTCTTTCTATTGCTAACAATCTCTATTAAAGCCTTACTCTCTTTTTTCTTCTCTGATTTTTGTTGATCAATAACTTTAGTAGCATTGGATAGCTGCTTGTACAATAAAAATGAAGCAACTGCAAAAACAAACAGATACAAAACTGCGAACAATAGCATGGTATCTGAAGCATTTGGCGCTATGTTATGAAAGTTGAAGTTTGCCAACCAAATAAACGAAAACAAAATAAGGTATGACTCTAACAACAAAGATATGGCAATGGTAACAGTGCTGTATACCGAGAATTTAAGATATTTTCGGGTAAGCAAATAACGCGGCACTAAATAAAAATTAAAGAAATATACCACCGCTATAACTATTGGCGATAAAATGGCAACATAACAAAATGCGGCAAATACATTTCCCCACGAATGTCCGAACAAAAAGGAAATTGAAATAATAACTACGGTCCAAAATATTATATGGTATTTTAAGCCTTTAATTTTTTTAATCATTGATAGTTTGTTTTGTTAATTTCTGGGGCTAAAATATATAAAATGGCTTAAACAAAGGGCTACAATACGGATACAACACCTGAACAACAGTTTTCGACATTGCTAAAAATACACACATCGCCTTACTTTGTTTCAGTATTAATCATTTAATTTTAAAACATGAAAGAATTATTTTTTACAGGAGGAACACTGTTTATGTCGGCCCTAACTATTATGCTATTAATTATTATTGGTGCAGGTGCATATATGCTCCTACTAAAACCTCAAGATAAGGTTGATGAAAAACTAAGTTTGATTAAAATATTCGGACTAATAGCGCTTACAATAGGTATACTGGGACAAGTAATTGGTCTTCATCAGGCATTTAGTTACTTGGGCGAGGTAGGCAGCGTAGAACCTAAGGTGATGTATGGCGGAATAAAAGTATCCATGATACCAACCATGTATGGAATGGTGGTGTATGTGGTTTCGTTAATCACTTATTCGGTTTGCAAATGGTTTAATTCTATTAAAGCATAACGAAACGGTGTAAAACAAAACCTACAGCACCCACAAAATTAAGAAGCGGATTTTTAATAAACATATTGGCATTTTGGCTTTGGTTATCGCTCATGCTAAATGCCAATAATCAACTAACTGTATTGGCATTGTTTTCCTTCATGTTAACATGAATATCGTTCCTTTACAATCGAATCCCTAATGTAATCAAATCCTTTACCTTGTGATAGATGAGAGCAGCCTTAATACATTCTTTCAATTCTAATGCTGGTATGTCCTGATTTAATTGAAAAACAATAGCTCGCTTTCCTTCATATTGAAATGTACGATCAAAAACTAACCTAAATGTATCCACTAATCTACTGGTACATTGAAAATACATTGCATATTGCTCAGGTGTTTTTTCCTTCCAGTCCATTCGTAAAGTACTACCGCTTTTAGTAACAAAACTAGGCTCGCCCCATTTTAAAGTTTCTTCTAAAACCAAAACCTCTGCTGTTTCTTCAGCAGTTTCTATTACCAATTGGCGCAGGTATTGCATTTTATCCCTAACAAAATCAGGATAGTTAGCATAAACGGCTTCTACTTTTGGGTCTGTTTTCAATTTAAAATTGCCCATAAACTTGTTTTTTTTAGCACATCCTTACTGTGCTCATCAACTTAAATAACAAGTAATCTAAACAGATGGTTTTACCTTTTACTAGATGCACCTACCGCATACATCATCAAACTCTGACACAATGCCCTTAAGTAAAGGAAAAGACACCTACAACAATTTGAAGAATTTACTGTGAAGTATAGTCTATTTATTTACGAGATAAATGCAAACGAATGTTAAACCTATTTTTACATGATAAAACACTCTTTACACATCTTATGAAACAAATTTACTTCTTTATTATTTTTCATGCAGCCTCAAGCTTATTGAACGCAGCACAAATCAACTTTCTTTCCTCTGATTTTTATGGTTTTGAGGATGGAGGTACCGCATTTTGGATACAACATAGCGAATGGAATATCAGCACTGAAAGAGCGGCTGATGGCACTATCTATTCGCTAAAATATAGCAGTGAATCGGCCATTACCGATCCGAAAAAAGCACACGGTGGCAAAAATGGCAGTAGCATAAGCTTAGAAGCGGGTACCTATACTCTTAAAATGAAAGTATGGATTGAGGCTAATGCTGAAGTTACGGCTTTTGATTTTGCCTTGAAAGAACCCTGGAGTAATCATACAATTGACCTTTCATCCTTAAAAAGAGAAGAATGGGTAGAAGTAAGCAAAACACTAACGCTTACTGAAGATGCTATTGATGCAGAATCTGTAATATCGGTAAAAACTAATTACGGAGGGAAAGGCACATTTTATATTGACGAAATACAAATTTGGGGCGAAGGAGAAGAAATTGTGGATCCAGAATATATGCCGTTAAATTCGAGCATTAAAACCATTGATGATGCTAAATTGAGTTTGCCACAAGGCGTTTATAACATGACTGTAAAAGTACTTACTGAGGATAATACAAGCATCTCTAAATTTTACACTCAAATTGATAAGCCATGGCTTACAAACGAATGGGAAATAAAAGACCTTGAATCAAATCAGTGGGCAGAACTAACTCAAGAGCTTATTGTAGATAAGGATATTGACAATGCTACCTTTTCCGTTTTTGTAAGTAATCATCCTGATTATGGAGGAGGAAAAGGCGCATTTTATATTGATGAGATATTGTTTGAATATGAAGAACCGTTGAGTACCGAAACCATTGCCAAGCTGAATGTAAGGGTTTATCCAAATCCGGTAAGGGATTTATTAAGCATTGAGTCAGACCAAGAAGCATCTGTTAAACTGTATAACCTGCATGGTCAGTTACTTAAAGCAACAAGCACCACATCAACAAGGCATCGCATCAATGTATCCGATTTAAAACAAGGTATGTATTTACTTCAAGTTAAATCAGATAAGGATAGCGTTGTTAAAAAAGTTAATGTGCGCTAACACTATATTTAAGTAAGAAAATAAGCAACTCTTTTAGAAAAAATAGAAAAATGACAATACATATAAAATCGATATTTACTGTTTTAGCTGCTGTGTGTATGCTTTTTGCCAATGCACAAGTAAAACATAGTTACACCTTCGATAACGACGAGGACCAATGGAGCAGTAAGGATGCAAACCTATGGTCGCATACTTCAGATAAAAATGATAATGGCTCCTTTAGTTTAACTTATAAAATTGGCGACGAGTTAACTTTTGAATCAAAAGCAATTCTGAGTTTAGATACAGAACTACATACTGTTATGAAAGTACGTACCGCTGATTATGATGACACCGAAGTTATTATAGCTACAGATTACGACGGTACGGTGTTGGCAATAGATTACAGCGGAGCCATTCTATGGAAGAACAATGTAGGAGATGGTATAATGAACCATGATATATGGTGTGCCGATATAAATGGCGACAATAAAGACGAGGTACTTGTAGCCAGTGCCAATGGTAAGGTTTATTGTTTAAATAGTTCGGGTAAAGAATTATGGCAGTTTAAACCATACGACACCCAACATTTAACGCCTATGTATGCCGTTTGTGTGGTTAAAGATGCTGCATTAACACCCTATGTTGTTTGCGGAAATTTTGATACCAACTGTTATTACCTATCTGCCACAGGAGAATTAGTGCAAACTTTGCCATCTAACGATTACTCACAAATTAAAGCTTGGGGAAATAATGCCCCCGATAACTATTACCATTATGCCAACTTTTTACGTCCTATTCCACAAGCCGATGGCTCAGATGATTTGTTGATGCATGCAAGCAATAACCATATGCAAAATAATGGTCACTTATACTTATTTAAACCCTTAGTCGCCATGCCTTACAAATCTATAACAGATGTAAATGCTGCTACAGTAATTGGTGAGGTACGTGTTGAAGATCCGGATAAGGATGGTAATTACGAAGTGTTATTGGGTACATCAGGGCTTTCGAGCCAATCCATAACACGCATAAACTTATCAACAGAAGATTCGCACAGACATACACTAACCAAAATAGGTACGACATCATATAGAGTAAGTCAAGGTATCACAATCCCTGATGGCGATAGTTATCAATACTTGACTTTAACAGGATCATACATGGTTCTATTACCCTCTGATTTAGATGAGAGTAAGGAAGAGAAAATATTTGGTTTTCATTGTTACAATGATATTTGGAAGGATAGCGAAGATAGACTTATTCTTGCCAGTAGTCAGGATGGCGGCAGTGCCATACACATTATTGATACAAAGTATGAAAACTGGAAAGATGAATTTAGTAAATTATCACCTCCGGGTAAAATTGCTAAAATATATGAGAACGAAGGCATATGCCGTGCAAACCTCGCTGCATTTGAAAAACCATCTTATCAAAAAAATAGTAACACCGTTTATTGTTTAGAAGGTTCTGATGACCCGGTAGCCCAAAAAATTAAAGCCAGTGAGAACAACGACAACCCTATTTTTTTAGATTATTACTGGCATAAAAATCAGGCTCAAGATAAAGATGATTGGGACCATGCCATCATTTATGCTGATAATGAAACCTACCTAAATAAAAGAGATGCACGTATAGACTATGTACTTACTGAGTCGGAAATTCTTGATTTAATCACACCTGGTTTCGCAGGAAATCCTGGCGTTTCTTTCTGGGGAGGACATGGTAACGACCCTTTGTACTATGGCCCCGAAACCTTAAAAAAAGTAATGGATTACGGAACGGCTGATGATGGCAAAAAAACAGTGATGATTTATCCTGAAATGAATGGATCGAGCACTGACTTTATACAAGTTATGGATGATCATTTGTATCCATTAGCTGAGCACGCACTCACTAATAACTCTAATATTTTTATTCGTAATAAAGATATATTTTGGCAAGGTGCCGTATATCTTCCTGCATGGTCTAGATTAGTATCGGGCGAATATTCATCGGTTTTTACAACCGGATTAGAAGAAACTACTGATAAAACACAAGATATGAGTATTGTGGGCCGAATGGGCCTTTGGGCTTCAGGTTCGGTTGACAATTGGGGCATGCGCTGCTCTAGAGATAACCCTAGCTTTGACAGAAGTCGCCAGTTTTCGTACCAAAGATTAAACAATCACTTTTTAAGAACAATGGTATATAGTATGGCCAATGGTTCAAGCTTTTTAAATGTTACCTATGCTAATCCTGAGCATCAAACTCTGGCTTGGGAGTTAGTTTGGAAAGGTGCTCTTTATGTGCCACGTAGAGATGAAATATTAAGTATTTCGCCTGTTCATATTAGCATACATGAACCCGATGAACACTATATTCATCAAGGTGAAAATAACAAGTGGAATACTTTTTACGACAAAGAGTATGAAGAGAATCATCCGGCCGTATTTAGTCATTTAAATGGATCGTGGATGGGCGCTCCTGTTACTCCTTGGGATTTCTCAAGTTACGCCTCTGGAGCCAAAGATCGTCGCCAAAACTTTATTCCGCAATACCACAATGGTACTGTATTAATAACGCCCGTTCAAAATGGTCCCTTGGCTGATGCCGATGCCCCACGAGGAAAAATGGCAGACAATCTTCATCCCATTTATAAGGATATAATGAATGAGTACATCACAAATGGTATTGATTACTTATCCGAAACTGGATCGACCTTATCTTCGGCAGATACCTATTACGAAGTTGTGAAGTCTGAAATTGAAAAGGGCGCTGAAAAGCTACCTTTAACCATATCTGGTGACAATGTAGCCTGGGTTGTTGCGCAAGTAGGTCCAAAACAATTACGCTTAACGCTAGTGGATGCCGGTTACATTAATCCAAACGACAGAAAAATTAAGGTAAACTTTCATACAGTTACTCCAGTAGCCATGACAGATATTTTAAATAACGAAACGTTCTCAGCCTCATCTGGTTCTGTAGAAGTAGAAGTACCGTGCGGTTGGTTTAGGTTTATTGATATAGAATTAGATACTGAATTATAAATACAAAACAACACAAAACATAAAAAGGAAGCCACTGTTGAGGCTTCCTTTTTGTGTTTACAATAGATAGACTCACTATACTACCATTTCACTTTTTTGGTCTTTAGGCCTTCTCCGCTAAGGGTCAATTTTAATTCCTGAGCTACGCTATTGGTTCTAATAATAGCCAAGCAACGTCCTTCGTAAGTCTCTCTATCAGATTTATTGGTATTGGATACTGTACAACGCATGTCGCCATTGTGTATACCAATTATTTCAGCATCGCCCTCAAGGGCAAAATGGATCTCCTTTTCGGCATACCTAACGGGATTTCCTTTTTTATCTACTAACTGTAATTCTACATGAATAATATCGTTTGCCTCTAAAACAGTACGATCCACACCTACTTTAATATGACGCGCTTCTTGAGCTGTTTTTAATACATGTTCGCAAACCTCTTTTCCATCCACCAAACCAACAGCTTTCAGTGTGCCCGATTGATAGTTTAGTTTTAGCCATTTCATAATCCAGTTGGGAATATCAGCTAGCTTTTGATTGCCAATCAACTTATTATTCAAATACAAGTTTACCGATTCGCAATTGGTATAGGTAACTACATCCAATTTATCACCATCCTTATAGTTCCAGTGCTCATTCATTGGCGGCCACCACCACCTTCCCGACGTAGAAAAATCATCGGCATCGCCCTCATAAACTTCAATATGCACCATGGGTTTATCGCTCCAGAATGCCTCGTACAAATACGATTGCTCTTTACGAAATGAAGCCATATCAAGCAATCCACAATCAATACCCGTTTCCGGAAACTTTTTTGATTCACCTAAGTAATCAGCTCCTACCCATAGAAAAAGACCCATGTTTTGTGGATTATCCAACACATCTAACCATGGGCTTCGCTCAATATTGGCAAAGCGTTTTTCGGGTGTGCTATTAAAATAGGTATAGCTCTCGGTACTCACATAGGGTTTACCCGGATTTTGTTCGTAGATGGTTTTACACCATTGCTCGCCATAGTTGAGCGCAATTAAATCCATGTACTTACAGGTTTCTATAATATCATTCACCTTCTTATCCACTGGTCCATCCTTTGAGCGCTCCATACCTGAAATAATTGGCCTTGTAGGGTCGATACTACGCACAAAAGAAGCATAATTACGGAGTCCGTTATTTTGTGAACCTGAACCCGGAGAGTGATTCTCGTTACCCACACTCCAAATTACAATAGAAGGATGGTTTCTATCACGACGAATGGTTTGTTCGTAATTCCTTTTCCACTCAACACTAAAGTTTGGATCGCACATTGGAATATTATAAAACCAATACCCGGGTGCATCCTTTTTACGGTAGGTTTTATCCCACTTATCCACAAACTCAGCCATTACCAGAAATCCCATTTTATCGCATAAATCTAAAAACTCTGGCGAAGCCGGATTATGTGCAGTACGAATGGCATTACAACCAATCTCTTTCAGATTTTTTAAACGACGTTCCCATACCTGAATTGGTACAGCTGCCCCTAAAGGACCTGCATCATGATGCAAACAAACGCCTTTCATGCGCATATTTTCTCCATTGAGGAAAAAGCCTTTATCAGCATCAAAACGCAGTGTTCTAATCCCAAAAGTACTGGTGTATTTATCAAGTAGTTTTCCATCTTGCTTAAGCAAGGATTGAGCTGTATATAAGTATGGCGTATTTACCGACCATAATTCGGGGTTATCTACTTTTAAGGTTTGTGCAGCATCTTGTGTTCTGAAGCGCCCCACCTCAAGCTCAGAAGTTGTTTTACTTACTTCTTCGCCATCCTTATTATAAATAACGGTTTCGAGGGTTAAGTGCTTTGCCTTATCTAAATTTTCGATGGCGGTAGTAATGTTAATAGTAGCTGATTTTTCACTTACCTCAGGAGTTGTAATGGAAGTTCCCCAATTGCTCACATGGGTATTATTACTGGCGCTTAACCAAACATTACGGTAAATACCCGATCCGGTATACCAACGGCAATTTGGCTGTATAGCATTATCTACTCGCACCGCTATGGTATTACTTTCGCCATTCTTTAGCAACTCGGTAACGTCGTAATAAAAACTAGTGTAACCATCGTGCTGCGTTCCCACAGGGTTGTTGTTAATCCAGATAGATGCATTTTTATACACCCCATCAAACTGCAACTCTATATGCTTGCCTTCAAAATGTTCAGGAAGCACAAAGTGTTTGCGATACCAAGCAATACCTCCCGGCAAAAAAGCATTTCTGCCCGATAATTCTTTATCAAAATCAGCCTCAATGCTCCAATCGTGTGGTAAGCTTAAGGGGCGCCAATTTGAATCATCAAAATCATAGCCAGCATAATCTACACTATCGCCAAGTGTAAATAGCCAATTATTATTAAACGATTCTTTAATTCGATGACTTTGTTGTGCGCTTAAACTACTTAAGCATAAGAGCATCGTTACAAATGAAATAATTCGCATAGGTTTTATCATTATTCAATAGATGTTAATTTATAACACTATAAAAATCTTATAATTCATCTCAATAATTGTTGCCATGGGTAAATATATTACCTTCTGCAGTACACGAAAGAGAATATTACTATGCGAAGCTAATTTTATACGTCGTATGAGGTAAGTAGATTTTGCTATTCCTTAACAAAAAAAGCGCACCAACCATAAAGGCCAGCACGCTCTAAATTAAAAACTAATACGAATTTTTGATATTTTTAAAGCTTTGGGATTATGTTTTTAGGGATATCCAGCTTTCTATCATTAGCTCCTTTGGCAAAATCGCTTATGTTATAGGTATTGGCTTTTGACCAATCACATTCTACACGCTCATCGCCAAGTACAATGTTGCCTAATTTTTCTCGGAACCACTGTGCTAGCTCTTTATACTCTGGTATATTGGCCACATTATTTCTTTCTAAAGGATCATTTCTTAAATCGTACAATGTTAGTTCAGCTTTCTCAACAGGACAGTTTAAAGCCCATTTTACATTTTTGTTCAAATCGGCCTTATTGCCTGGACGAGTGCGCATTGAGAATGCAAAATCCTTGCTGTGCATATAGGCTCTTGGTGAGGATACCAAATGTATTTCTCCTAAAATATAATCGCGCTTCTCCTTTTTGGTATTCACAAATTCGAAGAGACTAATACCATCCAAATAAGTAAACTCTTTTTCTGCAATATCAACTCCTCCTGACGACAGGATGGTTGGAGCTATATCTACATACTCTACCATTTGTTTTTTAATCAATCCGGCTGGCACTTTCTTTTTATCCGACGAAGCCATTATAATGGCTCCTGCCGTAGATTTCTCCCAAGGACCAAATTTAGCTTCAATACCCTGCTCGCCAAGATGCCATCCATGATCGCCAACAGTAAAAACTATTAAATATTCTTGCTTATTCTTTTCGCAATAGGCTTTAAAAGCATCCACAGCATCACCAATTAAAGCATCGCCATAAGCACAAAAAGCATAATAATCTTGTATAGCCTGTTGCTTCTCCTTCGCCGTCATAGCAGTCATACTGAGGCGCTCGTGCAATTTCACAAGAGAAGGAGGCATTTTGCTTAGTTCCTCATCATCAAACTCAGGAACTTTATAGGTAATATCTTTAAACTGATCTCTGAACTTTTTAGGTGGTAATACTGGTGTATGTGGTAGGTGAAACCCTAAATTAAACATCACAGGCTTCTCAGGGTTTACTCCTTGGGTATTTTCTCCCCACGAGTTTTTATAGGTGGTATTTTCGTTAGATAAGAAGTTTTTAAATTCTTGAACCACTTTTCCATCAACAGTTTCACCGGCAGGCATCGGGTTAACCCCACCAATAATAAGCGACTTCATGCCTTGTCGGGCATACGATCTTAGAATATCAAACTTCTCTTCAACTTCTTGCTTAGTTTGAATCTCCTCTGCAGTTATATCGCCATACTTATTTTTCACATAATACTCCTTCAATTCTCCATCTGGATAGAGAACATATTCTTTGTCGCCCAAATTGGCTCTTTTACCATTAACTTTTCCGAATACCGGAGCCTTCCAAAAATCGCCAATCATATGTTTCTGCAAGCCATTTTTAAAGTGCATTTTATAATTATAATGACCCGCATCGTAAAAACCTTGACCTGGGCCCCACTTATAAATATAAGCATCTCCCTTACCAAATACAGCGGTAAAATAACCTTCTTCCTGGAGAATTTGAGGGAAGGTAGGTTTCACAAAATCAGGATTCTGATGAGATTGCTCAAATGAATAATGTCCTTGTCTGTGCGGATATCTCCCTGTTGCCATTGAACCACGAGAAGGGCCGCAAGCTGGAGAATTACAATAAGCGTTGGTAAATAAAATACCTTCGCTAGCCAACTTATCAATATTGGGCGACGAAACGTAACCTAACTTACTTTCCGATTGGCCTGTTGTAGCCTTATTAAAGCACTCAAGTGCATCTGAACGGTGATCGTCGGTTACTATCCACAATATATTGGGCTTATTTTGTGCAGTCATTGCCGACAAACAACTAACAAAGGCTATTAATAAGAATTTAAACTTAGCTATATACATTGTTTTCTCTTTAAATATTAACAGTCCAAATATAGAGCATCGGTAATACACAAAGAGTTGAGTGTTTATAAAAATTAGATGGGTATACCCATTTTAAATTGTGAATATTGTATAGAATTTATATAGACAAATCCCCCAAACAAAGCTTATACGCATTTACTTGAGGGATTGTCTATTTTTATTACAATATCGTATCAAGCTCCTAACAAACCCTAAACGACTTTATTTCCAAACACCTCCCGAATAAGGCCAATGCGCATTTTTCACACTCTCGCGTTTTAAAATTTCTTCTCCTTTTGCAACAATATCTGGATGCTGTGACGCAACATCGTTCTCTTCGTAAATATCGCCTTTCATATTATACAACTCTGTTTTGTAATTATCGCCATAGCGAACTACTTTCCAATCATCCATTCGTACTGCTTGACGAAAGCCTTTTACTGAACGTCCTTCTTGAATTTCCCAATATAAAAACTCGTGTTTTGCCTGCTCTTTACCCGTTAATAACGGTAAAAATGAAAGACCATCTGTTTGCTCAGGAGCTTCGATACCTGCCACTTCTGCCAATGTTGGCATCAAATCATAAAAAGCAGCCATATGATTACTTACCGATGGCTTAATAGTTCCTTTCCAATAAGCAATGGCAGGAATACGCACACCACCTTCGTATACATCACGTTTATGTCCTTTTAATCCACCCGAACTATTAAAGAAATGATAATCGTGATGGTTTTCGTTCTGCGGACCATTATCACTTGTAAAGAATATCAAGGTATTCTCTAACTCTCCTTTGGCCTCCAGTTTCTTCATTAATTTCTCAATTAATCCATCAAGCATAGTAATACGCGCTGCATGACGACGCTCAATCTCAGGCCACTCTTGCTGGTGCTCCTTATATAAATCAGTCTCGCTTAAGAAAAACTCATGCGCATGAGGTATGCGGTACGACATGTACATGAAAAATGGCTTATCTTCCTCCTTATTATCAAGATAATCTAAGGCGAAGTTTGTTCTGAAATCATCTAAGCAAGAGTGCTCGTTATAATCGTAAAACAGAGAATCTTGTTGGCCGTTAATCCAATGCATTCGCTCATCAATCATTCTACCATCGGCACCTTTACCCCACTGCTCTTGAACAGCATAATCGAAACCACGACCATGTGCCCATGTAGAAATATCTTCAGGCACACCCAAGTGCCATTTTCCAATCATAGCGGTTTGGTAACCTGCAACCTTAAGCATCTCTGCAATGGTAATTTCCGATTTTTTAAGAGCGATTCTATCCCACTTACCACCTTCGGTATCACCTTTATTTCCTCTAATATTAACATGTCCGGTATGCATACCCGTCATTAATACAGCACGCGACGGAGAACAAACTGAGGTACCTGCATAAAAATCAGTAAAGCGCATTCCGCCAGCAGCTAATTGATCCATATAAGGGGTTTTAATTACCTCTTGCCCATAACTAGTGAGCTCACCATAACCCAAATCATCGGTTAATAAAATAATAATGTTTGGTTTATCTGTTTTTGGCTTTTGCTTAGTAACTGTTTCTTTGGGATTATTACACGCAGAAAAAAGCAGCACTAAAGCTAGTAAATACAAGTTTTTCATTTGATAGTTTTTTTAATGATTACTCAAATATCTATCCTTTGAATAAACCTCGGCAAGTTGTGAATACAAAACTTGTGCGCACTGGTAAAACAAAAAAAGGGATACTCTTTCAAATATCCCTCAAATCATTTTTAACGGTAAATTACCTACAAAATATATTTTTTATGAATCTGCAAAAAGCACCACCTTGAGCTTGTTCAATTTTCTTATTTATCTCGGCCTGATCGCCACCTAAATCTAGCTCTTGCCAAATCTCGCCCCAACCGTAAAAACCGCCTACATTTCTATCATCAATAAATAAATCAGCATTTACTTTACGACTGACTTTATTTACTTCAAAAACCTCTTCAGGATAGCTTTTATTTACGGCATAAAATTCAATGCCCTTTTTTTTGCAATAGTCTACCGCGGCATCTAATTCCTTGCCGGCCCTGTATGTCCATAAAATAAGCAAATGCCCTTGGCGTTGCATTTCTCTCATAGTTTCAAAAGCAAAAGGCATATCTTTTCCTATAGCAGGAAACTTATGCTCAACAATGGTACCATCAAAATCAACTGCAATAATCATAATTAGTGTGTTTATAGGTAAAGTTTATTACAACTTAGCTTGTTCTTCTTCGTTTAACTCTAAGTCGGTTGCAATCCTATTTCTAGTAGGAGCATGTATAATAAATAGCACAAAAATTACACCAAACATATACATAAATGATTTGTCGGCATTTAACAGGTATGCGATTATTGAAAGTAAACCTACACCTTCTAAAACAGCTATTCGCACAATAAACGCAGTGCGAAAATGGGTTAACCTCCGGCTCAATTCCCACTCCTGTGAGATATGCTTTATCTTTTTATGATAAAACAAGTGACTAACGGGAATCCCAATTAATAAAGCCATAATTACCATAGTTTTAATGGTATAATTACTATCGGGCGAAAATGCCTCAACAGCTCCGTTAGCTCTTACAAAATACATGGCAAAAATAGCCATAAGCGTAAGCGCCGACATAATAGCAATATATATAAGGTTAAGTGTAGTTCGTTGTTTTTTAGGTGTGCTCATTTAAATATGTATGTGTTAGTGAATTTACTTATGCTTTAATTGCGATGAGAAAGTTTGTTGTGTAAACTTATAATGTTTGCTCAAAAGGTAAACGATTAATTAAGGAGCGCCCTAAAGTAACCTCATCGGTATATTCTAATTCATCGCCAATAGAAACGCCACGTGCAATTGTTGTAATCTTTACATCTAAACCATTAAACTTTCGATATAAATAAAAATTAGTTGTATCCCCTTCCATGGTTGTGGGCAATGCAAAAATTAATTCTTTCACTTCTCCCTTTTCCACCTTCTCAATTAAAGGCTTTATGGTTAAATCATCTGGTCCAATACCATCCATTGGTGAAATAATTCCTCCCAATACATGGTAAATACCAAAGTATTGTTGGGTATTTTCAATGGCCATTACATCTTTCACATTCTCAACAACACAAACAGTTGTATAGTCTCTTTTTTCGCTTGCGCAGATATTGCACACTTCAAAATCGGAAATATTAAAGCACTCTTTACAGTACACAATTTCCTCGCGAAGCTGGCGTAACGACTCGGCAAAACGAAAAACATCTGCCTTATCTTGCTTCAACAAATGAAGTACAAATCGCAGGGCAGTTTTACGGCCAACACCAGGTAAGGAAGAAAGCTCCTTTACGGCATTCTCAAATATTTGCGAAGGATAATTATCGGCGTGCATAGCTCTTAATTTTTATTTTTAAAGCACCCAAAGTTATAAATACTTTTAACTTTACGCACGCTTATCATTAGTTCATTAATTTTCTATCAGAAGTCAACAGTTTATACTATTTCAGACTGAAGGATAGAGTTTTAATTCAACACTAATTAAAGTGAATTAATGGTAATAAATTATATACGAAGCAATCTATTATTTTATATCACATGAGTCCGGCACAAACAGGTTTAATTGTAGCACTATATTTTTTAGTATTGATGGTTATTTCATTCGTTACAGGAAAGAAGAATGATAACAAAACTTTTTTCTTGGGCAACCGTCAATCGCCATGGTATATTGTTTCCATTGGAATGATTGGAGCCAGCTTATCTGGGGTAACTTTTATTTCTGTACCAGGATGGGTTGGAGCCACGCAATTCACCTATCTTCAAATGGTAGCAGGTTACTTTTTAGGCTACTTAGTAATTGCTCATGTTTTACTTCCTGTTTATTACAAATTAAACCTTACGTCGATATACACTTATCTTGAAAAACGCTTTGGTACTTGGACCTACAAAACCGGAGCTAGTTTATTTTTAATTTCGCGCACCATAGGAGCCTCTGCCCGCTTGTATTTAATGGCGAACGTATTGCAGCTAAGTTTATTTAATGCTTTGGGAATTCCGTTTGCCATAACTGTGGCCATTACCATATTGCTGATATGGCTATATACTTTTCGTGGTGGTATTAAAACCATTATATGGACTGATACCTTGCAAACTATCTTTATGCTTACCTCGGTAATAATAACCATTATATATATGGCAAAATCAATGAACCTTGGATTTAGTTCTCTGGTTGAAACCATTAATAATAGTGAGTTATCGCGCATTTTTGTTTTTGACGATTGGAGCTCAAAACAACATTTTGTAAAGCAATTCTTTACAGGTGCGTTTATCACAATTGTAATGACTGGTCTCGATCAGGATATGATGCAAAAAAACCTATCGTGCAAAAATATTAAGGATGCAAAAAAGAATATGGTTTGGTACGGCTTTGCTTTTGTACCAACTAACATTTTATTTTTATCATTAGGTGCACTACTTTATATATTTGCCAATCATCACGGACTTACTTTACCTGAACGATCAGACGATTTATTTCCGATGGTAGTAAATAGTGGACTGCTACCTGCTGCCGTTGGTGTATTTTTTATATTAGGATTAGTTGCTGCTGCTTATAGTAGTGCCGACTCGGCATTAACATCGCTCACCACATCCTTTTCAGTAGATATTCTCAATCATAACAATAAAGAAATTACAAAACGAACACGAATAGCTGTTCACATCATGTTCTCCATTTTACTTGGCATAACCATTATCTTATTCAGAATATTTAAGGCAGATAGCATTATTAGTACAATATTCGATTTAGCAGGCTATACATACGGTCCACTGTTGGGTTTATATGCTTTCGGTTTATTTAACAAACTCCAAATTAAAGAAAAATGGGTTCCACTTATTGCAATATTAGCACCTGTTATCACTTGGGTTTTAGCATTTAATTCGCTTAATTGGTTTGGATTTTCGTTAGGATATGAAAAATTAATGCTGAACGGGTTGTTTACTTACCTAGGTTTACTAGTTATTATACGCAAACAATAAGTTCAGGGCGTGCCCTGAGGGTCGGGCTTTCCGTTCATACTCCTCGCTTCGTTCCTCGCTTTGGGGTATCCACTGCAATCCCTCACGCTCCGTCTGCTAACTTTATATAAACAAAAAGGCCGCTATAATAGCGACCTTATTACCATACCGTGAGCTACAAACCTGGATCAATTCCATCTTTAACCCAACTAATTGCAATATCAATCGGGTTTATAACTGAACTTGCATCAATATATCGCTCTGTATCTGTAATACCCGATCGTTTTCCTAACCTTTTAAATTGCATCTGAAGTATAGGGCTATCCAAAATAACAGCCGATCGGTACATTCCCCCATCTTTATATAACTGCTGACCCTCTACTAAAATATTTTGTGCATCCGCACTCAATGGTTTAAGTCCATTCATATTAATAATAACACCAAAATTTGGACTTACATCATTCTTTAAGATATTCTCACTCTCTTCTTTCCAAGTTTTAATTTCATCAATTCCTACAAAACCTGAAAAGGTTATAATAAAACCCGAAGGTCTTTTTTCTATTTTATACATTTCAATTATAATTATTGATTAACCAATTACAACCATCAATTCTACTCATAAGTTTTGAGGTTTTATCATGATTTTAATCAGTAACGGACTGTATATATCTCTTTAAAATGGGGAGAATACACATTATTAACCAAAAACAAGTACATCAGTAGGATTATCATACAGTCATTGAAAAACTCGGATGCCAGTTTTTTTTATTATTTTCAGCAATCAAAAATTAATACAACAACCTTTAATGATCTATTATGGCTGAGAATTATTTCAAAACCTACCCCAATAAAGATGGTTTCTTTAAAGAATATGGTGGTGCTTTTATACCTCCTGTTCTAGAGGCTGAAATGAAGAAAATTACGGATGCCTACTTTGCAATTAGCAAGTCGCACGCTTTTATCTCGGAATTACGAAGCATCAGAAAACATTATCAAGGAAGACCGACACCGGTATATTATTGTAATCGCTTAAGCGAAAAATATGGTGGCAGAATTTATATGAAGCGCGAGGATTTAAATCACTCGGGTGCCCATAAATTAAACCATTGCATGGGCGAAGCTCTATTGGCAAAACATCTTGGTAAAAAGAAGTTAATTGCAGAAACTGGTGCTGGGCAGCATGGTGTGGCATTAGCAACTGCTGCAGCTTACTTCGGTTTAGAATGTGAAATTCACATGGGCGAAGTTGATATTGCTAAAGAGCATCCTAATGTAGTTCGAATGAAAATATTAGGTGCCACTGTAGTTCCGGTAACACATGGTTTAAAAACACTTAAAGAAGCGGTTGATTCTGCTTTTGAGGCCTACCTTAAAGATCCGATTAACTCAATTTATTGCATTGGTTCTGTAGTTGGTCCACACCCTTTCCCAATGATGGTGCGCGAGTTTCAGCGTATAGTTGGAATTGAAGCACGTGAGCAGTTTGTTGATATGACAGGAGAGTTACCGGATAAAGTAGTTGCTTGTGTTGGAGGAGGTAGTAATGCTATTGGAATGTTTTCGGCATTTTTAGAGGATGATGAAACCAAATTGTATGGCGTTGAGCCAGGTGGTCTTTCTCTCGAACTAGGAGAACATGCCGCTACCATGACTAAAGGTGTACCTGGAATGATTCATGGTTTTAAATGTTATAACCTTCAGGATGAAAAAGGAGAGCCTGCACCTGTATATTCTGTTGCTAGTGGCCTTGATTATCCTGGTGTTGGACCTGAGCATAGCATGCTTAAAGACCTGAACAAAGCAAACTACGATGTTATTAATGATAAAGAAGCGATTGATGCTTTTTATGAATTAAGTCGTTTAGAAGGTATTATTCCTGCACTAGAAAGTGCCCATGCCGTTGCCTATGCAATTAAATTGGCGCAGAAGCATCCACAATCTTCAATATTAGTTAACCTAAGTGGTAGAGGAGATAAGGATATTGATTTTGTTGTTGATAAATATGGTTTACCAAATTAAGTAAACACTCCAATTGATATATAAGAAAGGAATCCAAATGGGTTCCTTTTTTTTGTTACAAACTTAACTTATCAATAATAAATTGTTGAATTGGATATTTACTATCGTTCTCCTGCGCATCAGTGAAACAGTAATATTCCACATTCTTTTTCTCCAATTCTTTTGCCATCACCTTAGCATGTTTTTTATGATGAAATATGATATTAAAATCCTTTGGGAAATTTCCTTTTAAGGGGTTTAAGAGATAAATAGGCGGATCATTCACATCAACCATAGTTAGCATATCGTATTTTGCAGCAATCTCCTTTCTATAAGGCTTGATACTTTTTTTATCAGGATATCCATAAAAAGTAGCCGCATAATTATAAAACATTTTATGCTTTAAGGTTTGAACCGCTCCTAAATAGGGTATAAATTTTTTCCACTTGTATACATTATAAGTTGCTTGAGTATGTATAGCACCCGCGCATACAATTTTGGTTGACTCGGCTTTAAGTCCTTGCGCATTCACATCTGCTAAATCATCATTTAAAGCAAAATATAGGCTTGCTCCTGCTCCTGCAGAAACCCCATAACAGGCCACTTTTGTTTTATCAATATTATACTGATCTGCATTAAACTTAAAATACTGAATCGCCCTTTGTACATCATCTAAACAGACTTGAACACCCAGTGAATCATCTGATTTATAAAAACTATAATTTATTGTAGCAAATGCAGTATTGTTGCTCAAGTAATATTGGATTTCATCCTTTCGGTCGTAGGCTTTTTTCTTATCACCAAACTGAAAACCTCCACCGTGTATAAAAATAACTAATGCCACAGGTTTAGTACTCTGTGGCATTATTATATCAAAAGTATTTCGTTCGGCTTCGCCATATTTCTGATCAAGTAATTGCGTGTAGTCGTTACTCTCTTTTAGTTGCGCTATTGCAGAGAAAGATGTAAATGCAAACAATACTAGTATCAGGTTACGCATAACTTCAATTATTTTTCAATCGTTAATCTTTTAATAAATAGATGGAAATTTTTGTGGATTAGCCTCCCCCATTATCTCATAAATAGCCTCGTAAACATCCTCTGCACTAGGATTTGAGAAGTAATCACCATCGGTACCAAAAGCAGGTCGATGATCCTTAGCAGTTACTGTTTTAGGAGCTGCATCTAAATATCTAAACGCGCCATGATTTTCAACAACTTGCTGCATCATATAACCCGTAGCGCCACCAGGTACATCCTCATCAAAAAATACAATTCTATTGGTCTTTTTAATAGATTCTAAGATAATTTTATGAATATCAAATGGCAATAAGGTTTGTACATCAATTAACTCAACAGATATGCCCGATTCTTTAAGCTGATCTACTGCCTCTTGTGCAATACGAACACACGAACCATAGGTAACTAAAGTAACATCGCTTCCCTCACTTAGAATTTCAGGTACGCCCAATGGAACATTAAACTCACCAATATTATTTGGTTTTGGTTCTCTAATTCTATATCCATTTAAAGGTTCAATTACCAACGCAGGGTCATCAGATTTTACCAGTGTATTGTACATACCTGCTGCTCTGGTCATATCGCGAGGCACACAAACATAAACCCCTCTAATGGAATTAATAACCATACTTAATGGTGAACCAGAATGCCAAATACCTTCTAAACGATGCCCTCGTGTACGAACAATCATAGGCGCCTTCTGTCCTCCTTTTGTACGATAACGAAGTGTTGCTAAATCATCACTCATGGTTTGCAAACCATAAAGCAGGTAATCGAAATATTGAATTTCTGCTATTGGACGAAGTCCCCTTAAGGCCATACCAATACCTGTTCCGATTATGGTTGTTTCACGTATTCCTTCATCCCAAATTCGATATTTACCATGCTTTTTCTGCATGCCTTCGAGCGATTGATTTACCCCTCCAAGAACACCGGTATCTTCACCAAATGTGACTAACTCAGGAACTGATGCAAATAAATGATCAAAATTTTCTCTAAGAATTTCGCGCCCAGGTACCTTTTCAGTGTCAGCTTCATAAGTAGCAGGTACAACAGGTACTTTTATTGCTGCAAATTCATCTTCGGCATATAACCTGTCGTTATACATTTCATAGGCCCTCTCTCTGTAATCAGCAATCCATGCTTGTAATCTATTCTTTAACGAACCATCAGCCATGCATACTAAACACGACTCACGAAGCATTTTACGAGCAGAGGAAAGAATATCCTTTCTATTTAAAGCCAATGAGCTCTTAAGCTCTGCAATAATATTTTTTATATTACTGTTGTTCAACTCAACGCAAGAACAATCGCGGGTATCAATTATTTGTAATAAAGAGTCGCGTTCTGCTTTTAAAGTAGATTTAAATTGTTTCAGAGCATCCTTTTGAGCTTGCTTGGCTTCATTGAAAGCATTCTCTTCTATTTGAGTTAACTCCTCTTCGGTAGCAACTGCTCTATCCAGAATCCACTCTTTCATTTTAACCAAACAATCAAAGTCTTTTTCCCACTCTAATCGTTCTTCTGATTTATATCGCTCGTGTGAACCCGATGTTGAATGACCAATGGGTTGCGTTAATTCATCAACATGAAACAAAACAGGAATATGGTCTTTTCTACAACGTGCAACGCCTTCTTCATATCCTTGGCAAAGACCTGCATAATCCCAACCTTTAAGTTTATAGATGATGATTCCATTTTTATCTTTGGCTCCTTTCTCAAAACCTTTTAAAGCCTCCGAGATACTTGCTTTTACTGTCTGAACTTTTTTAGGCACCGAAATTCCATAACCATCATCCCAAACAGACATTGCAATGGGCAACTGATGCACTGCCATCGCATTCATGGTTTCAAAAAAATGTCCTTCAGAAGTACTGGCATCACCAATTGTTCCGAAAGCCACTTCGTTACCCTTATCACTAAATTGAGTATGATTTTTAAGTGCCGGACTTTTACGGTATAATTTTGAAGCAAAACCAAGGCCAACTAAACGTGGCATTTGTCCAGCTGTTGGTGAAATATCTGATGAAGTACATTTAATATCTGCAATATTCTTCCATGTACCATCACTGTTTATGGTACGTGTTCCAAAATGATTGTTAAAAGAGCGTCCTCCATTATCTGGATTTATGCTCTCGTCTGTTTCGCCGTATAAAGATGCGAAAAAAGCAAAGGGAGTTGTCATCCCTGCTGCTAACATAAAGGTTTGATCACGATAATACCCCGAACGCCAATCTCCATTTTTAAATTGTTTGGCCATGGCAATCTGGGCAACTTCTTTACCATCTCCGAAAATACCAAATTTGGCTTTCCCTCCCAACACTTCTTTACGGCCCAATAGGCTTAAGTGTCGACTCAGGTATCCGATATGATAGTCGTGTAGTACCTCAACCTTAAATTCATCAAAACTAATTCCTGTATTTGATAGCATTCTTTTAGACTTTTAAAATAGACCTAGACTTAAGTCTATAATCCCATTTAATTTACCTACAAAATTAATAAGAATAATTCTAAATAAGCTAACTATTATCATGTACCTTTTCGCTATAGATTGAAACATATATTAAGGTGCTTTGTTTATTAAATAGATAAATAATATGTAGTTTTGCACTCATAAAATATAGCGAAATGTTTATAAAAGTATTATTAGCCAGCATTGTACTAATTGCCATTGTTTTTGTTTTAATGGCTATTGGGATATTAATTAAAAAGAATGGTAAGTTCCCAAACTTGCATATAGGAAGTAATAAGGAAATGCAAAAAAGAGGGATTTCTTGTGCTACAACACAAGATCGCCAAGCTAGAAACAACAAACTGAATATTCAGGTTAAGCCACTTCATTTTGACGAAAGTGGAGAAAGCCATTCGTTAAGTTGTTAATAAATTAGTCTTTAGTTAATAGGTTTTAGCGAACACTGAAATAGACTAATTATCTTATAAAACAAAGGGGAGTTAGAAATTGTTAAATTTCTAACTCCCCTTTGTTTATTATTATTTTACGATATACTCTTCAAACCCTGAGGTATATTTTACTTGGTTATTTCCATCGGCATCAGCGTAAATAAAATAAGCCTCTATGTCTGATAGGTTTTCAATCATTTGCATACTTTCTTCCACTCCCATAACCATACATGCGGTTGCATAGGCATCTGCTAACATACAGTTTGGAGCTATTATTGATGCGCTTAAAAGGCTATGTTGCACAGGGTATCCTGTAAAGGGACTTATGGTGTGTGCATACTTTTTTCCATCTTCAATATAAAAGTTACGATAGTTACCTGATGTGGCTAAAGCAACTTCTGATATTGAGATTATATCCTGTAAGGGACGACTTGAAGCCAACTTATCGTCTATTGGCTTATCAATGCCTACCCTCCATTTTACGCCTTTTGTATTTACACCGCCAACACTAATCTCTCCGCCAATTTCTACCATATAATTACTAATTCCGTAGTCTTTTAATGCATTAGCAACCACATCAACCCCGAAGCCCTTGGCTATAGCAGCGGCATCTAACTTTATGGCTGTATCTGTTTTTGATAAAAAATTATCTTTTAAGGATACTTGATGCATACCAACATGACTTAATAAATCTTGTATTTTTTCGTCGGTAATATTATCACGTTTTTTAAAGCCAAAACCCCACTCATTAACCAATGCACCCACAGTCATGTCAAAAGCCCCGTTTGAATGCTTATAAACATCCTCTCCGGCTAAATACACAACCTTCATGAGGCTATCAATTTCAATACCGCTGGCACTCTTATTGAAGCTACTAATAGTAGAGGTATCTTTATAGGTTGATAAGGACCAATCGACGGCATTTAATGCCTCACTGATGGGTTGAAGTAAATCAGCATTCTGAGTAGGCTGATAAATAATATGATAATAGGTCCCAAATATAGTTCCTTCTATCTTTACATATTCTTTTGCTTGCTCCTGGCAAGAAAGAAATAATAAGATGATAGGAACTAATAGTAATTTAATCTTCATTGTATTGCTTTTTAGTCTTGCGCAAAGATAAACTAAAAACAAAAAACCGATACTATTAATATAGTATCGGTTTTTTATCTTGTAATATTTCTTTGTTAGTTACAACCTGCTGCTGCGCGGGCTTCGGCCATTACACGCTTTGCAACATCTTGCATAAATATCTTCGTATCATTTATTGTAGCTGATTTTAAACTATTTGTAGATGCAACAACACACTCAGCATCCTGCAATATTTGATTAATAGCATCTTCACAATCATCATCAGTACAAGTATACTTTTTATCATTATAAAGATAGTAACCATAGCTATCGTCAGCACAATAAGTTGCATCTATTGAACAAGTTGTAGGCGTATCAAAACGTTCGCAAACATCTTCACTATCTTTCTCACAAGCTACAAATACAGTGGCAAGTAGCATCATTAAACTAATTGGCAATAAAATAACCTTCTTCATTTTGTCTTTTTTTATGATTATTGAACTCATCAATTTATTATTCTCCTAATAAAATACCTATTTTAATATACTTCATTAAGAATATCTTGAAATTCTTTTAAAGTTTTATTCCCTTTATAAACCCGATCCTCTATAATAAAAGTTGGAGTAGATTTGACTCCCAACTCCTTTAATATTTCCTTATTAGCATGAATATACGCTTTGTTATTATTATTGGTTCTACAACTTGCTATTGCTTCATTTTGTTGAGAAATATACTGCATTAGATCGTCATACTCAATAGTATTAACCAGATTAAAATCATAGATAAGCATCTCATGAAACTTCTCATATTCACCATACCTGTATATACATAAAGCGTCGCTATATACATTTAACTCATTTACTTTTTCAGAAAGTGGCACTAGCTTAAGAACGACTTTAACATCACTTTTGTTGTGTTTATTTCCTACCAATGTTGGTAATGTTTCTTTAAAAAACGAGATACAATGTGAACATTTATAATTGCCAAACATGATTATGCTTATTTCGGCAGCATTATTTCCAAACACAATATCATTAGCTTCTTGAGTAATTTTAGTATCAATGCTTAATTTCATCGGGTTTTCACCTTGAAAATAAGTGACAAGCTTTAATACTAACAAAGTCAATAATACAAATGATATGATGTACGAAATAAAATGCGTTTTACTCATATTCATTTTACTCAACCCCAGTTTCAAAATTCACTAGCTTAGGGAAAAATATAAAATTAAGTGCACCTTGCTGAGCTCTTATTGTCTTTTTCATTTTATCCCTATCTTTTTTCTTATCAAACCATGCCTTAGATCGACCTTCGATCATACGCGAAACTAGATATAAAGATGTTCTTCCTTTTGTAGCATCATCCTGCTCAAACCCATTTTCTTTGGCTTGTTTTGCAAGGTTTTTCTTAGACTTACTAGCTAAAACTTCACCTAGAAAAACCCTAATATGATAGGAATAATCTTCTTTAAAACTAGACATCCCAAAAAAGTTGGCATCAAAAGAGGAAGACCTAATTTCAGTAGATGGAACGTACCATTTATTTTTAAAAATAAAGATCTTACTATCTAGCGTACTAAACTGAAGATTATCTAACCCCTTCAATCCAATCATCGGAATATCTTCAACATCCTTAACTGCTTGCACATTTATTAGAGAACCCTTATCTAAATGAAGATTCCCTTTTACTTGCAGAGAATCATAATTAACTTCATAATCCTCCCCAAATATTACTCGACCATCCATGTGTGACGAAAGAATTCCTGTTACTTGCTTACTCGTAATAAAGGGCTCTTCTCCTTCATCCAAATATTCGTGAAAATCATCGAAATCAGTGAACAGTTGCTGAATATCCATTCCTTTAAGATCCAACTTATATTGAGCAACAGAATATGTTTCACTCCCAACCTCATATTTAGCAGAAGCAACCATATCTCCGCCAAAAGCTCTTACTTTAAATCCATCTGCCACATAATAATCAGGTTCTACTAATACTTTCGAGCTCATATCTTCGAATATAGCTTTGCCATATTTAAAGCTATTGACCCCAACCTTACCTTGGAATTTATAAGTCCATAGCTCCTCTTCTTCAGACTCACTCGATTCATTGGTATCAGAAGAATCTTCTTCAGGCATAAATGCAGTTAAGAATGCATAATCAAGATCACCTGCATTATAATTCCCTTTTACAAGGATGGTATCTGCATTATTTAAGAAATAAGCGTTATACAAATTAGCGATACTTGCTGAATCAACTGCAAAATCAATAGAATTATAAGTACCCGAAGTTTTGTTAATGCTTAATAGATCATCATTATATTCAACTTGAGTTGTTAAATTATCGATTCCTGCTAAACTATCTAAAGTATGAACAGTCAAACTCTCCGTTTTAACAGATAAGCGACTATCGCGCAATAGCAAATCAACACTTTGATCATCAATAGAATCTATATTAAATTTACCTGCTGAAATAAATGAAGCAACAACCTGCCCTTCCAGTTCGGTAACAAGGGTATCCGGAATCATAGGTTTAATTTCATTTAAATTTAAATCAGTATAGGCTTTCAACCAATACTCACCAGAATTTATACTCGCTAAATAACCTGAACCCCCGAAATTACTTGAATTATTTAGCTCTAGTCTAAATGTATCTAAATTAAAGGTCATGTTATCCACATCGTAAATGCTTCCTCTATATTTAGTACCCAATACACCATCAGTTATATCAACATTATATTCCGGAACTTTTACTTTTAGTTCTGATAATTTAATATCACGGTTAATATATTTAAGCTTACCAGAAAGATTTTTGATTTCTGGAACCGAGTCCATCTTGATACTAATATTATTTGCATTTAATCGTAATACTGATCTTTCAATAGCATACTCAATATAATCATCGGTAATTGAATCGGGTAACACCCCTGATGTTTGCAACGAAGCATATACTTTACCATTCATTTTTTGCACCATATTATCCGGCACATATGCTATCCAATCATTTAAATTAACATTGGCTCCTAGTTTCAGATTATAAAAAATCTCATCAAGATTCTTAATGTCACCACTAGCTGTAAATTTGTTGTTCATTGTATTTGCCTCGAAATTGGCAATGTAAATTTGTGTGGTGCTGTTGGATGCTAATAAACCATTGGTATAAGAACCTTTTAGAGCTAAGTGATCAATAACTGGTAAAGTATCGTACTCTAAAGTAAGATTTTCAATTGCATAACTAGCATCTATACGCGGCAATAAAGTATCACTTAACAAACCCTTTACAGTTCCGCTTAAAGCAACTCCACCATCTAACCGATGTATCTTGTATTCTTTTATTAATTTTTGTGGTAATAAATTGATTAGATGCTTTAAGCTACTAATCTCTCCGGCATATTTTAGGTCGAGATAAGGCCACTTACCATTAATAACTTGGCCACTAAACGAGGCACTGGTATGTGGAGCATTCACCTTTAATTCATTCACCTGTATTGAATCGTTGATAGCAGATAAATCGAAACTAATTACGCTCGAACTTAAATCTTCAAGACGATAAGTATCGTAATTTGCATTATTAAGTCTAGCGCTTCCATCTATTGCAGCCATATAGCCCGATGGAGTAACTTCTCCTCTTACATTTACTTCTGGTAGATTAATAATTGATGACAAGTGCAAACCTGCATCAGCATATTTTAAGGTGATATCCTCTAAAATTAAATCTTCAAGCTCAAATATTCCTTGAAGTTTACTAGTATCAGGCTCTTCTACTTTTGAGGAATCATAGGCCATTGCTTCAAAAATAAAATCAAGGTTTGACACCCCTGCACTATCAATTGTGTAGTTGGCGGTCGCCCCTTCTACTTCAACCTTTTTTACAAATACGTTACCATCCATGAATTGCATTATATCAACCGAGGCGTATAATTTATTCACCGATAAAATTGTATCTGGTGATGCATCACCGAGACTATCAACTAGTAAAATATCATTGAACTCAATACTTGCCAAAGGAAATTTTCTCAGCAAACTTAAATCAACATCACCTACGGTAAGAGGTACATTAAATGAGCTTGCACTTCGCTCAAGTACTTTAGCAACCACTGCATCTTTAAATACATTGGCTAAAATAACTAGGGTAAGAATAAATCCTATTATTATAAAGAGTAGATTTCTTATGAGCTTTTTTGTGGACATAGGGTATTTTTTGAGTATCAAATAAGCAGTAACGAATAAACAAAATTCAAACTACTTATGCTGCGAATTTAAATATTTCTATTCTAATTTAAATTAATAAACTAAGAAATAATATCTTCGAGTTTAGCTCTACTGATGGCATCTTCAATATTTGAGGCTCGCAGTTTACGCATAATGTTTTGTCGATGAGACTCGATAGTTCGTATACTCACTCCAAAATTTTCTGAAATTACTTTATTACTATTTCCACTTGCAATTTCTGTTAATATCTGCACTTCGCGTTTTGACAGGTGATATTTTACCTCTTCCTCCTTAACATTTGAAGACGAACTTAAACTAGTCAGGTTTTGAATAATTACATGACTGATATCTCCCGAATAGTAAAAATCGCCACTGCTTACCTTTCGTATTGCTTTTAAAAATACTTTGTTGGGCTCATCCTTTAAAATATAACCATGGGCACCCATTTTTATTGCTTTAAGCACATATTCCTTTTTATCGTATAAAGAAAGTAGCAAAACTTTGATATCCTGATGTGCAGCTAAAATGTTTTTAGCCGCTTCAATACCTGATAGATTTGGCATTGATATATCCATCAAAACAATGTTAGGTTTTAACAAGTTGGCCTTTTCTATAGCCTCAACACCATCTTCGGCTTCACCTATCACCTCAATATCGGTTTCCTTCTCAAGCAACTGACGCACTCCATTTCTGAATATTTCATGGTCGTCAACTATTAATATATTATTTTTCATTTCTTAAAATATTGTCATTTTATACTGCCATCATTACAATGGAATTTGAAGCCTCAATACAGTTCCCTTATCAGGTGCGGTATCAATCTCTAAATTGGCATCCATTAACTTCGCCCTTTCTTTCATGTTTGATAAGCCATGAGAATTTATACCTAAAGGCGTATCGTAGGTACTTTGTTTATTAAATACAAAACCCTTTCCGTTATCGGTGACCTCCAATGTTATAAACTCTACATCCTCTTCTAAATGAATACTAATCACATCTGCATCAGCGTGTTTTAGTACATTATTAACTGATTCTTGCAAAATACGATAAATGCCTAATTCTACATTTTTTAGCAGTTTAGTTTCGCTCAAAAATATATTGGATTCAACGGTAATATTATGATTTTGCTCAATCTTTCCAATAAAGTCTTGTATGGCAGGAACTAGACCAAAATCTTCGAGCACACTTGGTAATAACTCAGCAATTATTCTGCGTGTTTCTGTAATTACAGATGATATTAAAGAATGAATTTCGTTTACGTTTGACGAATCACATGCGCCTTGCTCATGAATCATTTCAATGCGCATTTTTAACGATGTTAACATTTGTCCGATACCATCATGTATTTCTGCTGCAACACGCTTTCGCTCTTTCTCTTGCCCGGCTACCATAGATGACGAAAGCACTTTTTGCATTTCTTCCTGACGCTTCATTTTTTCTTCCATCAGTATTTGAAGCTTCTGAGCTGTTTTTTTACGCTCACTAATATTAGCACCAATCATCAAATATTGATAAATTTCTTTTGAACGATTAACAATGGGCATCAAAGTAACATCGAGCCAAAAACCAGAATCGTCAGAAGCATGATCAAAAACTTCTCCTTGCCAAATTTCGCGGTTATCGGCATCATTAATATGCTCGTAAATAATACTTCGTTGAGTAGAATTTTTATTATAAAACAAGGGTTTACCAGTTAATTCGGCAAGCGAGTATTTGGTTAGATGACAGTACTTATCATTTGCATAAATAATTTTACCCTTGGCATCTGTTTTAACCAGAAAGGTTGCTTTTTCAAGTGCGTAATTTATATCGTTAATTTCTCTATGATTACTAATGAGCACTTCGTTGGCTCGCTTTAACTTTTTGGCTAAACCTGAGGCCTCATCCTTGGATTTTATCAGTTCGTTAAAGGTAACTTTGATACGCCTTGATAAGGGCACAAAAATAAATAGGGCTTCGAGAAATAATACAAACAAAACAATAGCCAACAAGGTATATTCAATCGTTTTTAGAACTGCTATGTTTTTGCGTGAATTACGGTCATAATCAAAAACAATCATCTCCATACCTAGAAGGTATGACTTCTCGTATTTCATAAATCGATCGAGATAAATTGTAAGCAATTCTTTATTAATGGGTCCTTTTACATCCATCACCATTTGTAAATTATAGCCTAATTCAAGCATCGATTTAAAGGGTGAATCAATGATATTGAAAAGCTCTTCGGTGTCTTCGTTTCTATTGACAGGCAAGTCTAAAAAATCATTCCCATATCGCAGACTTTCGTGAGTTCGTTTAAGTTGACTTAAAGTAGTTTTAAAATCTTTTACGGCCGATTTATTTTCTCTATCACTCTCAACCACCAAAGCCAACTTCACAAGAGTTTGACTGTTTGTTCTGAGACGTGCTGCATAATTCACAAGATGCGAGTCATCTATTTGTCTGCTTAAATGGCGTTGCACCAATACCTGAGAAACGATACTTAGTACTGCAATAAAAAACAAGGCAATAAGATAAGAGTAACGGTAATATTTTAAGGTATGCTGACTGCGACTTAAAACGTGTTTTTTATCTGACTGAAATTGAAACATACGTAAGTGATTATTAAGTCCTCAAAACTACTAAAATTTAACAATAAACACATCACCCCCTTCATTCAGTATAATAAAAGGTTATTTTAAGTACATTTACAATTCAAACCTCCTGTTAACACTCAGATATTAAATAATTAATTAATTTTGAAAAATACTTACGTAGACCAATAAATATGAGCACATCTGTTAGTATTAAAAACATTTCTAATAAGAGTAGAATTACCAGTCTGATTAACGAAAAACCCCTTAAAATACTGAACCCCAAAACCCATACAAAAGCATGCCATATTGTAAGCTCTAATTATGGAGGAGGAATGGTACAAGGAGATGTTGTGGAGTTAGATATCAACTGCGAAGCAAACACAAAAACTTTATTTAGCACACAGGCTAATTCGAGAATATACAAATCAGATAATGGAGATAGTTGTACGCTTACCCAAAATATAAAACTTGATACTAAAAGCTTATTTGTACAGTTAAACGACCCGCTAATATTGCAGAAAGATAGTAGCCTAAACCAACAAAGCATCTTTAATTTAAACAATGGTGCAGCGCTAGTTTATTGCGATTGGATAGGTGGCGGAAGGATTCATATTGGCGAAATATGGGATTTTAAAACCTTCTCTTCATCAACTGAAATATATCTAGGTGCAAAACCTGTTGTGCTAGATCGCTTTGAAATACAACCTGACAAACAGCAGTGTACTTCGCCAGCCTTATTTCATCACCATACTTCTTTTATAAACCTTTTTATTGTTGGACAAAAAAGTGATAAACGAATCGAGGTAATTGAACAGATGATATCTGCTACTATTGATAAGCTTAGAACTAAAAAACAGGAACAAAAACCTAAGTTATTGATTAGTGGAGAACGAATTAATGATGATGTTTTTATTATGCGAGCTTCGGCCCAGGAACTGACCATACTAAAGCATATAATGGAAGAGTTGGGGGTTTGTTTTAAGCACGAAAGTCTTCTTGAATTTAATCCTTACGAAAGGAAATTTTAAACATAAAAAAAGGTGCCAATAATTAGCACCTTATTCTATTTTCTTTTGTCTTACTAGAGTGTTAGTCTTCTAAGGCATGCTTACGCGCATGTAAAACATGATCAATAATCACATCTAAATTATGACCATCAGAAGCACGGGCAAAAACAAATGGTCCATCCTGACGCATTTTTTTGGTATCCCTGTCCATCACCTCTAAACTAGCATTTACAAGGTGGGCAATATCTATTTTATTGATCACCAATAAATCGGCCTGAGTAATTCCTGGCCCACCTTTACGTGGTATTTTATCGCCACCCGAAACATCAATTACATAAATAGAAAAATCGACCAATTCGCGACTAAAGTGTGCAGCCAAATTATCGCCACCACTTTCTACAAATAAAATTTCAGTATCTGCATGTCTAGTCATCAGTTCTTCTAAGGCCGCAATATTTTGCGATACATCTTCACGAATGGCTGCATGCGGACAACCTCCTGTCTCTACACCAATAATTTTATCAGCAGGTAGCGCTCCTTTTTTTGTTAAAAATTCGGCATCTTCCTGCGTAAATATATCGTTGGTAACCACCGCAATATTCATTTTATCCTTAAGCGCATTGCACAACTGTAATAACAAGGCTGTTTTGCCCGTTCCTACAGGACCACCAATTCCCACCGTAAAGGCTCTTTTTTTATAATCACGCTCCTGAAGTACCAATTCGCGATTCTGGTAAAAGCCAGGATTCTCCCATGAATCGTTATGAAATTGCATATGTGCGTTAGCTCCTTTATAGTAATACATATTTTTAGTTTTGAAATAGTTTTGTGTATAATGAATTGTGTGAAAGTTGCATCATCTCTAACAGATAGGCACTTTTATAGGCCTGTGAATAATCTGCAATTTCTTTAATTTGTAGCGTACTATTTAAATGCTCCAATAGTTCGTTTTGAATCTGATGTGCTTTTACAGGCCCTACAGTTCCCAAACGAATGAGCGCACTAATTTGATCGCGCACAGCCATAAAAACATACAGCTGACAGCAATCGTTGAACGATAAATTCAATTGCTTGGCCATAAAACCAAATACAAGAGGGAAATCCTGATCTATTTTTTCAGGAGCCATTAAAGAAGCATTGAGTTCGCGCAACAAGCGCAGCCAGTTATTACCCAAAATTAAACCCGCTTTTTTAATCAGAGGATTTAATAAAGAAGCATTGTAATGTTCCGATACCTGAAGCAATTGCTGTGCATCATTAGCCTCAAAGGCTGATTTTACATAAGGCATTTCATAATGCAATACCTGCACGGTGTAATCCTTTAGGTATAGCTGCAACTCTTTTACACTTGCAATTAAACCCGACTTAACGGCATACTCCAAGCCATTGGAATAGGCATAGCCACCCACAGGCAAGGCCGAGTCGGCCAAATGAAATAGTGTTAAAAGAGAAGCGTGCATTTTGGTAGCTTAAAATAAATTGTATAGTTGAGCCAAAGGTACTTTATTGGCCGGATCGCATGTTAAATGCTCACCATCGGCAATTACCTTATAGGTTTCTGGATCCACAGTTATCTCTGGTAAGGTATCGTTTAGTTTCATATCTAACTTTGAAATATTACGACAGTTTTTCACCACCAAAGGTGTTTTACTTAAGCCATAATTTTTCACCTCAGCTAAAGAGTCTTTAGAAATTAATACGCATGAGGTATTTCCCACTTCCTTACCCAAAGCGCCAAACATTTCGCGCGAAAATGAGGGCTGCGGAGTTGGTATTGATGCATTGGGATCGCCCATCTGCGCCTGCACTATAACGCCTCCTTTAACTATAATCTCAGGTTTGGCTCCAAAAAACGCCGGCTTCCACAATACTAAATCGGCCAATTTTCCGGCTTCTATTGATCCTACTTCATGAGAAAATCCGTGGGCTATGGCCGGATTAATCGTGTATTTTGCAATGTATCTTTTTACTCTAAAATTATCGGCATACTCATCCTCATTCAAAAAACCTCGTTGCTCTTTCATTTTAGATGCTGTTTGCCAAGTGCGGCAAATTACTTCTCCTACTCTACCCATGGCCTGAGAATCGGAAGCAATTACAGATAAAGCGCCCATATCGTGTAGAATATCTTCGGCAGCAATGGTTTCTTCGCGGATTCTACTTTCGGCAAAGGCCACATCTTCAGGAATATTTTTATCCAAATGATGACAAACCATCAACATATCTAAATGCTCGTGAATGGTATTATTGGTAAAAGGTCTTGTTGGATTGGTGGATGAAGGAATCACATTTTTATCGCCACATAAACTAATAATATCTGGCGCATGCCCACCTCCAGCACCCTCGGTATGATAAGTGTGAATGGTTCTATTTTTAAAAGCAGCTCGCGACGATTCTACAAAACCGCTTTCGTTAAGTGTATCGGTATGGATACAAACCTGCACATCGTAATCATCGGCTACGGATAAACAATTATCTATGGCAGCAGGAGTTGAACCCCAATCTTCGTGCAATTTTAATCCGCACACACCAGCTTTTATTTGTTCTATAATGGCCTCGGGATGCGAAGTATTTCCTTTTCCTAAAAACCCGAAATTCATAGGAATATGATCCGTTGCCTTAAGCATACTTTTAATATGAAAAGCGCCCGGCGTACATGTTGTAGCATTGGTACCTGTTGCTGGTCCTGTTCCGCCACCTAAAAAAGTAGTAACTCCAGAAGCCAAAGCCTCGTTGGCTTGTTGCGGACAGATATAATGAATGTGCGTATCGATACCGCCGGCTGTAACAATATGTCCCTCGCCAGCAATCACCTCGGTTGAAGCACCTACAATCATTTGCAGATCAACATTTGGCATTACGTGCGGATTACCCGCTTTACCAATTGCATGAATGCGTCCATCTTTTAGTCCAATATCGGCTTTATATATACCCGAATAATCAATTACCAAAGCATTGGTAATTACCGTATCCAAAGCATCTTTTCGGGTTATACCCGATGCCTGCCCCATTCCGTCGCGCAAAACTTTACCTCCGCCAAACTTACACTCATCACCATAACTGGTAAAATCTTTTTCAACCTCAATAACTAAATTGGTATCTCCCAAAGTCAATTTATCCCCTGTGGTAATACCATACATATCAGCATAAGCTTTTCTATCTATTGTGCGCGACATAGGTTTTATATTTATTGTAAAGTTGTGCTTATATTATATTTTTTACTCTCTCAGAAATGGTATCGTGAGAAACTGAATCTATTGCTCCATCAACCACATTATTTCCTCCGTATATTTCTTTGGTACCGGCCACTTCAACCAATTCTACCATTTTTTTCTCACCTGGCTCAAAACGAATGGCAGTACCTGCCGGAATATTTAATCGGAAACCTAAGGTTTGTAATCTATCAAACTTTAAAGCAGCATTTGTATCAATAAAATTATAGTGCGATCCCACCTGAATTGGTCTATCACCAACATTACAAACTTCAATAGTAATTAACTTTCTATCTTCATTTAGTATGATAGGCGCATCGGCAACCATAATATTACCAGGCTGAGCATTTACAACATTATCAACTTGCAGTTTAGCATCAGCTTTAGTAAGTCCGGAACCATACAAGGCCCAATTGTTATTGAGTTGAGTATCGCAAATTGGTTGATGTACCGTAACTAACTTTGTTCCATCGGGGAAAGTACCTTCTACCTGAACTTCGTGAACCAGACTTTCAACACCTTCCATCACATCATCAATACCCAATATTTTTTTACCCCTATCCATTAGCTCGGCCACAGAAGCACCCTCGCGAATAAATTCCAATAGCTGTGTAGAAATTAGTGCAATGGTTTCGGGATAATTTAATAAAATACCACGAGCGTATCTCTTTTGAGCAATAACACCTGCATTGTGCAGCATTATTTTTTCAATGTCTTTTGGGGATAAATGCATGAATTATCGTTTACTGAATTTTATAAGCTTAAGTTACTTTTTAAAAGATCTTGATCGATAGAAAACGCTCCACCTTCTTGAATAACCTTTCCGCGGTCTAAAATATAAAAATAGTCCGAGATACGCTTCGCGAAATCAAATTTCTGCTCCACCAAAAGCACTGATATCTCTTTTTCTTTTGATAATTTTTGAAGTACACTCCCAATTTCATAGGTTATGGATGGCTGAATACCCTCCGTTGGCTCATCAAGTAGCAAAATATCGGGGTCTCCACACAAAGCTCTACCAATGGCCAATTGTTGCTGCTGCCCGCCACTCAAGTTCCCTCCTGGTCGGTTTCTAAAATCCTTCAGAATAGGAAACATGGCATAAATTTCCTCCTCCGGCACTTTGGCCTTTTTATCGGGGTTGGCTTCCAAACCAATTTGAAGATTCTCGTAAACAGTTAATTTAGGGATAATCTCACGACCTTGAGGCACAAAGCCAATACCCATACGGCTTCTTTTATAGGTGGGCATTTTAGAAATATCTTGCCCCTTATATATTATTGATCCACCTTTATTTTTAAGTAAACCCATTATGGTACGCATCGTTGTGGTTTTCCCCACGCCATTGCGGCCCATAATAGTGGTTATCTTTCCTTTTTCAACAGATATATCGGTTCCCCACAGCACCTGACTTTCGCCATAGGCTGCCTCTAAACCTTCAACCTTCATATGTATACTCCTTGTCATAAAATCAATTTAATCTGTGTTACTATGCAACCTTTGCTTCCTGCGCCGAATCAGGACTTCCCAAATAACAATCAATTACATCTTTGTTATTTTTAATCTCATCAAAAGTACCTTCGGTTAACATTTCGCCTCGCACCAATACATTTACCTTATCAATGGCAATTTGCTCTACAAATTTCATATCGTGCTCAATAACAATAACACTATGTGTTTTACTGGCCTCCACTAATAACTCGCCAGTTTTCTCGGCTTCAATATCCGACATTCCGGCTGCGGGCTCATCAATCAACATCAAATCCGCATCTTGCAACATTACAATGGCAATTTCTAACCATTGCTTTTTACCATGCGAAAGACTGCCTGCCAAAGATTGTAAATCATCAATAAGACCAACCATTTTAGCAACCTCATATATTTTATCGTTATGATGACTCTTTAACTTATAGAAGTAGGTAGAAAATACATTTTTGTGCGTTTTAATACCCAACAATAAATTATCGAAAACAGATAAGCCCGAAAAAATAGATGGCTTTTGAAACTTACGTCCCACGCCCATTTTAGCAATATCTACTTCTGCCATCCCCATCAACTCTTGTCCTTTAAAAAGAACAGATCCTTTTTGGGCTTTTGTTTTACCACAAATAATATCCATAAAGGTAGATTTACCAGCACCATTGGGTCCAATAATTACCCTAAGTTCATTTTCTTTTACTGAAAAACGTTCAAGATTCAGAGCTGTTACACCACCAAACGAAACAAAAAGATTATTAACTACTAGCATAATATTGTTTTTTAGATGTTTTAAGAATTTGACTTTACTGGGTAAAACTTCTGCTTTAATTGATCAAATAAGCCTACTATTCCCTTATCGAGATAAAGAACTGTTACAATGAAGAGACCACCCAGAACATATAACCATGCACCTGGCATAAGAGAAGTAAATATGCTATACATTAAATTGACCAACAGGGCACCAATTACTGCACCTTTAACACTCCCTCGCCCACCGAGAGCAACCCATACAACCATTTCAATGGAAGCCTGAACACTCATTCTACCGGGTGTAATAATTCCTGTTTGAGGTAAATATAAAATACCTCCTATGGCGGCTATAACAGCTGCAATTACAAAAATTACAATGTTATAATTGGTTACTTTATACGCTGTAAAACGCATTCTACTTTCGCTATCACGGATGGCTACTAAAGACTTTCCGAATTTTGATTTTACCAGGTTTTTAGCATACACAAAAACCAAACACAATACGCCAAAGCTGATGATGTATAAAGCCAACTTGGTATTACTACTGCGTAAATCGAAACCAAGAATCGTTTTAAAATCAGTTAATCCATTGGTACCACCTAACATGGTTTCGTTACGCGAAAAAACCAAGAACATAGCCAAGGCTAATGCTTGAGTGATAATGGCAAAATATACTCCTTTGATGCGACTTCGGAATACAAAGAAACCAAAAACAGCAGCAAAAGCGGCTGGCACAAATAAAGCCAAGGCCATTGCAGCTGGAAAGGACTCAAAAGGCTGCCAAAACAAAGGCAATTCACTCACCTGATTCCAAGTCATAAAAGCAGGCAAAGTTGTTCCGGCCGGAAGATTACTTAAAGTTAAGTACATACCCATTCCGTAAGCTCCGAAACAGAAAAATAAGGCTTGAGTCATACTCAATATGCCGGTATAACCCCAAATTAAATCAACACCAATAGCTGCTATGGCAAAACAAAAATAGCGGCCCCACAGCGTTATTGTATTTATATCTACCAATCCAACAACATAGGCCAATGGCAGTAAAATCATAAAAACAACGAAGAACAGTATATAGTATTTATTATCTTTTATCATGATATCTCTTTTTAATATTCAGCACCTTTTTAATTAATCATCATCACTATGTCTTCCCTTATCGGGAAACAGTCCCTTAGGTTTAAACTGAAGGAAAATAATAATGATGCCGAGCATAACAACCTTACCATATACGGCTTGAAAGAAGAATTCGAATATTTTAGACAGCACTCCAATGCCCATTGCAGAAACAATGGTTCCGACGAGTTTACCAACCCCTCCGGTTACAACCACTAAAAAGGAATCTACAATAAACGTTTGTCCCATATCGGGCACCACATTTCCTATTAAAGTCATGGCACAACCTGCAACACCAGCCAAGCCCGACCCCAACATAAACGTAAGTGAATCTATTTGTTTGGTATTGATTCCCACGCACGAGCTCATATTTCTATTTTGAGTTACTGATCTAATTTTTAAACCTAAACGCGATTTATTAAAAACCAAATAAGTTATCACCACCATAAAAGCGGTTAATCCAATTATAAACAACCTATTGTAAGGAAGCATTAAGCCTTCGATTACTTCGATACCACCATTTAAAAACGAAGGCGCCTTAACAGCAGTAACATCTCCAAATATGGTTCTACACAATTGAATAAGCATTAAACTTACACCCCATGTTGCCAACAAACTCTCTAGCGGTCTGTCATAAAGATGCTTTATTATAAGTCGTTCAATTAACAAACCCATAAGGCCTGATGTAATAAAAGCAAAAGGGATGGACATAATGTAGAAGAAATCAAACCAGGCCGGAGGAAAGGCTGCTATAAAAATTTGCTGCATACAAAAGGTAGTGTAGGCACCAATCATAACAAACTCGCCATGGCTCATATTTATCACACCACCTAAACCATATATAATAGATAAACCGAGTGCAACCAATAACAATATACTACCCAAACTAATGCCACTAAACAAGTTTTGGATAAAGTTTACAAAAACCTCTTTTCTATGAATATATCTAATGATAGAATTGGCCTTTTCTGCCCTTCCTGCATCTTCTGCATTAAGCTCAGCATAATCTTTTAAAGCATTTACAAAGATACCCGAGCGGGACTTTGCCATTTGTAATAAAGCTTCATCCTGATCTTTTAAATCTTCACTGCGCAGCATGATTCCCATCAAAGCAGATTGAGCACTAAGGCGCACTTTTTCATCTAACTCCTCCTTTATAAAAGCCTTTACAATGGGGGCATCACTCAACACTCCTTTGGAAATTAATAGCTGATATCCCATGATGCGTACTTCGGGTTTGGCACTAATTAAATTACAATATTTACTTAGTGACGAAAATGCCAAGCGTTGCTTGCGCGATAATTTTACTTCTTGAATACTATCTTTAGAAAAACCAATTGAGGTAGTAGAGAATACAGGAACGTAATCATCATTACCTTTATATTTTGTAAGTGCTATGGTTTGGCTTTTATAGAGTCGTTTTTCTAGTATAGCGGCAGCAAAGCGAATATCGCCTATTGATTTTCGTTCACATATTTGATGTGCTGCCTCATCAAAACTTACTTTATCCTTCTGCAAAATAATTTGAATGCAACTATCTTGCTCCATCGAAAATATTGGCTTAACAAAGGCCAACATAACCATAAAAAGGAGTAATATTTTTTTTAGCATAGCTTATTTATTTGATGTGTAATGGCTTGATACAGCTTACTCGTTTTTAGGCTTTATTCACTAACAAAACCTAGAACATGAGCATGCCTTTTAATGAAGTGGGGATTAATTAAAGATTTTTGGTTTAAGAAGCTACTTTGACTATTACCAGAAATCAAAGTAGCTTCTCCCTTATGTTACCTATTTAATTTTGCGCAATATCTTGTTTTGCATATTGGCTAAAAGGCTCTGGATTAATTAATCCTTCCGTTTCAGAGATGATATCAAACTGACCATCAGCTCTAATCTCACCAATTAATACAGGCTTTGCCAAGTGATGATTAGCAGCATCCATTTTTACTAAGCCTCCTGGCGATTGATACTCTAATCCTGATAAAGCCTCAATCACTTTTTCAACATCTGTAGTTCCGGCTTTTTCAACCGCTTTTTTATACAAATAAACCGCAGTATAGGTCCAGTGAATAGGATCATCAGTTACTCTATCAATTCCTCCTGGTAAACCTTTAGACTCGCAATACTTTTTAAATTTCTCAACAAACTTGAAGTTCTCAGGTGTTTTAATCGACTCGTAATAATTCCAAGCAGCTAAATGACCTGTTAAAAACTCAGTATCCATTGCTCTTAATTCATCCTCAGCAACAGAGAACGCCATAATAGGACAAGTTGATGCTGATAAACCTTGGTTGGCAAATTCTTTATAAAATGGCACATTACTATCGCCATTTATGGTACTTAACACACAAGCATCACCCTCAGCAGCAAACTTTTTAATTTTAGAAACAATAGTTTGATAATCTTGGTGATGGAACGGTGTATATTCTTCAATAATATTAGCAGCAGGAACGCCCATTGCCAATAAGTAATTTTTTAAAATTAAGTTGGCTGTACGCGGAAATACATAATCAGTTCCTAATAAATAAAACTTCTTGTAGTCACCACCATCTTCACTCATTAAGTACTCAGCAGCAGGAATCAATTGCTGATTTGGCGTTGCTCCTGTATAAATAATGTTTGGCGATTGCTCTTGACCTTCGTACTGAACTTGGTAAAACAATAAACCTTTGTACTCTTCGTAAACAGGCAATACCGACTTACGTGATACTGAAGTCCAACAACCAAAAGTTACATCTACTTTATCTTTGGCTAACAACTCTTTTGCTTTCTCTGCAAACATATCCCAATCCGATGCCGGATCAACTATTACAGGCTCTATTTGCTTTCCTAAAATACCACCATCAGCATTAATTTCGTCGATGGCCATCATGGCAACATCCTTTAGCGATACCTCTGAAATAGCCATTGTACCACTTAAGGAATGTAATATTCCCATTTTAATCACATCATCACTCGATTCACTTTTTTTAGAAGATGAACCGCCCGCACAACTAGTAAATAATAATGCGCCCATAGTAGCCATACCTAGTACAGCAGAAATTGTTTTCTTTGATAATAATTTCATAATGATATATTTTTAAAGTGAGGGTTTATCTAAAAGATGAATATTTGTACTTGCAACCAAAACTGACCATAAGTTTCCGACTTATCGGCACCATCAACTAAGTAATCGCTTTTTGTAGTTGTATAAGAAGCACGTAAGTTGGTATTATAACTATTGAACCAGTAGTTTACACCTGCGCCCAATACTGTGTTTGAGTTGTATTTATCAAAAGACTCTGTATCTAATACTTGCTTGTCTTCTGAAGCATATGCCTGACGCTCGTAACGTACGTAAGGTTGTAGTTTTGTTTTCTTAAAGTAATATCCGGCCTCAAGTAATTGGGTATTTTGCGTAGGTATCATTCCCGAAAAGCTATATTTAGCTTCAGGATCGTTACCGCCTGTGATATGCGAAAAGGCACCATTAACCGTAAAAGAACCGGCATCGCCTGCTGGCATATCAGCAAATACATCGGCACCAATTGCACTATAGGTACCTTGAGTATCGAACCCAGCACCAATAGATAAAGTTTTACCTTCGCCAAGGTTAGTTCCGTTATAGTAGAAGTTTTTATCGGCATCAAATATATTATATACCAAACGACCAACCGTACGTAAAGGAGACGAATCTTCACCTTCGAACTGAGTACGACCTGCGAAGAAGCCCAAGCGATACTCTAATTTATCGTTTAATACAATACCTCTAAAGTTTACCCCTAAATCTCTACCATAATAGTTTTGCAGAGGATCAGACTGAAACATGTTATGCGGATACTGGTAGTAAGTAAAATCGTTGGCTAATAAACCAGCAGCACCCTGTAAACCATTGCGATTATGTGCAACCAATTGTTGTCCGGCTATAACGCTAAAGGCAGGGTTAAACACGTACTCAAACTGACAATCGAGAATAGTAGGCATGGAAGGAATATTTTTGTCTTGCCCCTGAACGCCAGACAAAGAACCCAATGGAATTTCTGTTTCCATAAAAAAGTTTGCCTTTTCGGTTAACTGAGCCCCTAGCATAATTCTACTCCGTAATATTTGGAAACCATTATTCCAATCGCTACCATTTTCAACAGCAGAAGATCCACTAAAAGGATTGTAACCCTTTTGTTGAGAACTGGCAAACATGTGAATAATACCACCAACCGAAACAGATGGTTTAAAAGCCTCCTCTGACTCCTTAGCCTCCTCTACAGCAACAGAAGCAGCAGGAGCAGCACTCTTAAGTAGACTTTGATCTTGATTGAATTTCACTTTTGGCTCCTCTTCGGCCCGTAAGCATAGGCTAGCACTTAAAAGCGCTGCCGTTAAAAATAAGCTTGATGTTTTCATAATATATGTTTGTGGTTTATTTACTCATTACTTACGTATACAAAACTACGTACTTAATTTAAACCACCAAACAAATATTCAAGAATTATTAAAACAACCCCCTGTTTTTAACATTACTTAATATTAAAATATGCATTTACAATAACATACCCCCTGTGAAGTGAAGTGTATAAATAAAAAAAGCAGATATTAATAGTTTAACACCTGCTTAAAATAGAGTATAATGTATTTTACTCTGCCTTTCTTGTCTTTCTGTATAAAAAATAGGCTCCAATTGCCACTACAACTCCAACAGGAATTAAAATAGTTGCCAAATTATGTTGTACTAAGTACATCAACGATTCTTCGTGATGGTGCCCTGGGTGCGCAAAACAACTTATAGTTGATGCCAATAAAGCAATCAGACTTAACAAATACTTTCTCATTTTCATAACACGATGTTTATTTATTTAAAAAGGCAAAAATAATAAGATCTAATAAAAGCACAATTAAATACGTAAGTATATTATAACTACAAATTACGCATAGTTAATAGAAGCAGTAATAACCAGTGTTATTTAAAGAATAGTTTACACTGTGAGGTAACACAAACGAACCTAGCCAATACATTAGATATTAAGCCATAACTAGGCATTACCTATACATTACCTTATAAAACGAAAAAGCCAGCTAGAATGGCTTCTAGCTGGCTTATATATTATATGATTTGTTTCAAATTAAGAACCGAAATCATCAAATGCAATCATTTCATCAGGTACCCCTAAATCATAAAGCATTTTATTAACTGCATCATTCATCATTGGAGGTCCACAAAGATAATATTCGATATCTTCTGGCTCCTCATGTTTACTTAGATACTCATCGTTAATAACCTGGTGGATAAAGCCTGTTGAACCTTCCCAGTTATCTTCTGGTTGAGGATCACTTAAAGCAATTTTAAACTTAAAGTTCGGGAATTTCTTCTCGATAGCTTCAAATTGATCTTGGTAGAAAATCTCCTTCTTAGAACGAGCACCATACCAGAATGTAGCCTTACGACCAGTTTCTAATGTGTGGAATAAGTGGAAGATGTGTGAACGCATTGGCGCCATACCAGCACCACCACCAATAAACATCATCTCACGCTCAGTTTCCTTAATAAAGAACTCTCCGTAAGGACCTGAAACAACTACTTTATCACCTGGCTTGCGCGAGAAGATATATGAAGAACAAACACCAGGGTTTACTTTCATAAATCCGCCATTTACTCTATCAAAAGGAGGTGTTGCAATACGAATGTTCAACATTACAATGTTACCCTCTGCAGGGTGGTTAGCCATAGAGTAAGCACGGAATGTTTCCTCTGGGTTCACCATTTGTAAGTCGAAAATACCATACTGCTCGTACTCAGCTTTGTATTCCTCACCGATGATCATATCCTTAAAATCAACTGTGATTTTAGGTACATCAATTTGGATATATCCACCCGATTTAAAGTCTAATGTTTCGCCATCAGGCAATTTAACAACAAACTCCTTAATGTAAGTAGCAACGTTATCATTTGATACAACAGTACACTCCCACTTCTTGATACCAAGAATTTCTTGTGGGATTTCCATTTTCATATCTTCTTTTACTTTTACCTGACAAGATAAACGCCAATTATTGGCTTGCTCTTTACGAGAAAAATATCCTGTTTCAGTTGGCAAAATAGAACCTGCTCCTTCAGTAACCTGACAGCGACACATAGCACATGTACCACCACCACCACAAGCGGATGGTAAGAAGATTTTATTGTCACCTAATGCAGATAATAATGTTTGACCGGGAGATACCTCTAAGGCTTGCTCTCCACCATTAATATCGATAGTAACGGTTCCTGCAGGTGTCAACTTTTGTTTTACATACGAAAGTATAGACACTAACAGAAGAATAACCAGTAAGAATACTACCACACTGGTAGTAATTACTGTACCCTGACTAGCTAATAATATCATATTCATTTTTATATTTCTTTAGTTTGCAGGTTATAACTTAATTCCCATAAAACTCATGAATGCAATACCCATTAGTCCGGTTACGATAAACGTAATACCCAAACCTCTTAATGGAGCTGGTACATCAGAGTACTTTAATTTTTCGCGAATTGCAGCAATACCCACAATAGCCAATAACCAACCGATACCTGAACCTAAACCGAAGGCTGTAGCTTCTGATAATGTTTCGTATTGACGCTCTTGCATAAATAAAGATCCACCTAAGATTGCACAGTTTACAGCAATAAGAGGTAAGAATATACCTAACTGACTATATAATGCGGGAGCAAATTTCTCAACTATCATTTCAACCAACTGCACCATGGATGCAATAATGGCAATAAACATGATAAAGCTTAAGAAGCTAAGATCTACGCTTGCAAATCCTTCACCTAACCAAGATAAAGCACCTTCTGAAAGCACATACTTATCTAAAAGCCAATCTACAGGAACTGTAATAAGTAGTACGAAAACTACGGCTAAACCAAGTCCAAAAGATGTTTTTACAGTTTTTGATACTGCCAAGTATGAACACATACCTAGGAAGTAAGCAAATACCATATTATCAATAAAGATGGACTTGATGAATGTATTTAAAATATCCATTTAAATCTGTTTTTCTGGTTTACAATTAATTTGATTCAATCAAATCGTTATTACGTGAACGCTGAACCCAGATAATGATACCAACAGTAATTAGAGCCATTGGAGGCAAAATCATAAAACCATTGTTAACATATCCTAATTCGTAAAACGCTTCAGGAATAATCTGTAAAGTTCCTAATCCAGGTAGTGTTAAAGTACCTGAGCCTAATAACTCACGGAAGAAAGCTACAATAATTAAAATTACACCGTAACCAGCTGAATTACCAACACCATCTAAAACCGATTGCCAAGGTTTGTTACCTAAAGCAAAAGCCTCTAAACGACCCATGATAATACAGTTTGTAATAATAAGACCTACAAATACCGATAACTGCTTACTTACTTCGTAAGCAAAAGCTTTTAGTATTTGATCAACTAAAATTACAAGAGCAGCAACAACTACCAACTGAACGATAATACGAATTCGAGATGGAATAGTGTTACGTAAAAGAGAAATCAAAAGGTTGGCAAATACCAACACAAACATTACCGAAATAGACATTACAATAGCTGGCTCTAATTTAGCCGTTACTGCCAAAGCCGAACAAATACCTAAAACCTGAATTGTAATCGGGTTTTGAGCATTTAATGGATTTGTTATAAGTTTTCGGTTTTTAGCGGAAAACAAAGGTTCCTTATCGCTCATAATATAACCGTTTTATTTTTTTAAATACTTTTCGTACCCTCTCAGGCATTCATCTAACATATCAGAAACACCATTACTTGTAATAGTACCACCTGATATTGCATCTACTGCGTGAGGATTACCTTCAGAATTAGTTCCCTTAAGTACTTTAATTGAAGTAAAGCTACCCGATTTATCAAAGATCGTTTTGCCTTTAAAAGGTGTTTGAAAAAACTCTTTAGAGATTTCAGCACCTAAACCTGGTGTTTCTCCTTTGTGATCAAATACAGCTCCGTAAACAGTATTTCCATCGCTATCTAAAGAAATATATCCCCAAACTGGTCCCCAAAGACCAACACCGCGTAATGGAATAATCATTTTTTCACCATCAGTAGTTTTACACACATAAAGTGGGTAGTTTCTATCTTTTGGTTCTTTACGTACCTCTTTGCTTAAGTCTACAGTAAAAGCATCTACGCCATTTACCTCTTCGCCACTCATATTAATTACTTTAGTAGCAACAATACTTTTGGCATATAAGTCTTCTGCTGTTTTTGCATCACTCTCGATTCCTACTGATTTTAGGATATCGATTTTTTTGGCAACTTCAACGTTCTTGTTCTGCATTGGCTTTAGTGTCTCCGACACAAACGCTAATACTGCGGCAACAACAATTACCATAATCGATGCATACAGAAATGTATATGTATTTCCTTGTTTATTCATCTTATTATTTGATTAAGCGTTAACCTTAGCCCTTTTTAAACGGCGTTTAATATTACTTTGAACGAACCCGTGGTCAATTAATGGAGCAAAAGTATTCATTAACAATATTGCTAACATAACACCCTCTGGATACGCTGGATTGAATACGCGAATAAGAATTGCGAATACTCCAATTAAGAATCCATAAATCCATTTACCTTGTTCTGTTCTTGCTCCTGATACAGGATCAGTAGCCATAAATACAGCACCGAAAGCAAATCCACCTAAACACAATTGGTGTAGTGCAGGTACATTCATTAATTCGTTAACTCCAATAGCATTAAACCCTAATGCCATGATGTAACCACCAGCAAATACGCTAAGCATAATTTTCCAGTTGGCAATACCTGTAATTAATAATATTACAGCACCCAATAAAATAGCCAATGTACTAGTTTCGCCAATTGACCCTGGTATTAGTCCAATAAAACTATTCCAAAGATCGTAAGCGCCACCATCTGCTAATCTTCCTAAACCTTCTCCTGACTTAAGTACTGCAGCTTCACCTAAAGCAGTTGCTCCAGAAAAACCATCTACAATACCTTCGCCTTTACTCATACCTGAAACCCAAATAAGGTCACCAGACATTTTTGACGGATATGCAAAGAATAAAAAGGCACGAGCAATTAATGCAGGATTCCAGATATTCATACCTGTACCACCAAAAACCTCTTTACCAATTACTACTGCAAAAACAGTTGCTACAGCCACCATCCATAAAGGAATGTCGGCTGGTACAATTAAAGGAATTAACATACCTGATACCAGGAATCCCTCTTGTACCTCATGTCCGCGAATTTGCGCAAACATAAACTCTACTCCAAGTCCTACACCGTAAGAAACAATAACTAGCGGAAGCACTTTTAATGCTCCATAACCAATCATCTCCCAAAAGGAAGCTTCTGTACCTAACGCTAAGAAATGTTGAAATCCTGTATTATATATACCAAACAACAAAGCAGGTACTAACGCCAATACCACCATTGCCATTGTTCTTTTCGAATCAATACCATCGTGAATGTGCGTACCACTCTTTGAAGTGTGATCTGGTACAAATAATAAGGTTTCAAAAGCATCGAATGTAGAGTGTAACTTTTCAAACTTCCCACCTTTTTCAAAGTTGGGTTTGATATTATCTAAAAAATTTCTTAATGCTTTCATTATGATTATTAATATTTTACAAATCTATTAAATGAGCTAGCTCATTTCTTTAATCATCAAACCAATACCCTGACGAAGTATTTTTTGAACTTCAGTTTTTGAAGTACAAACAAATTCACAAAGTGCTAAATCTTCTTCAGCTAATTCGTAAATTCCTAATTGCTCCATCTTATCAATATCCTCAGTAAGAATTGCTTTTAATAAGAATTCTGGAAGAATATCCATTGGTAATACTTTATCGTATTGACCAGACATAATGATTGCTCTACGACCTCCGTTTAAGTTTGCGTTGAGTTGGAACTCTTTTTTACCGCATAACCAAGTAAAGAAAGTACGAGAAACGCTAAACTTGTTTAATCCAGGAGCAGCCCATCCCATAAACTCAGCTACATCACCTTCAGGGATTACTGTAATTTGAGAAGCATATGATCCTAAATAACCATCAGCACCAATGTTTTCACCAGTTAATACATTACCACTGATGTAACGAAGATTACCTTCTTTAACGTTACCATCAACATAGTTTTTGATGTTAGCGCCAACTTTAGTTTTGATGTAACAAGTTTTATCAAGCTCAGAACCAGTTAATGCAATAACACGTGAAGCATCATAAACACCTTCTAATACTAATTTACCAATAGAAATGACTTCTTGTGGCTGAACTGTCCAAACTACTTCACCTTTGTTAATAGGACTAACATGATGAATTTGCACACCTACATTACCTGCTGGGTGAGGACCTTCGAATGCAGTTACTTTAGCGCCTTTTACCGAAGTAAAGACTTTTGATGCTGCTTCGTTGTTTACTCCAATATTAACAGATCCTTCTGTTAATTTTGATAAAGCTTCGATACCTGCTTGAAATTCTTTTTCCTGACCTTCAACTATAAAGTCGTAATCTGGAGCCAAAGGAGACGAGTCGAATGCTGAAACAAAAATAGCTTTAGGTGTATCCGACGGATTTGCAATTACGTTGTAAGGACGTTGTTTTACAAATGGCCAAAGACCTGAAGCTAGTAATTTCTCAATAATCTCTTCGCGTTTAGCTGATGCTACGTTGATAGTACCAAAATCCTCAGCTGAATTAGCATTGTCGCTTTTAACAACTACCTCTAAAATGCGTCTTCGCTCTCCACGGTTCACTACCTGAACTTCTCCACTTACTGGAGAAACAAACTTAACATCGGTACGATACTTGTCATAAAACAAGGGCGTTCCTGCTTTAACTTTGTCGCCAGGCTTTACCGCCAACTTAGGAACCAATCCTGGAAATTCAGTTGGTCTGACAGCAAAGAGTTCCGGTGTTTCGGGCTGACCGAAAACTTTTTCGGCCTTACCTAAAAGCCGAATATCGAGACCTCTTTTTATTCTAATTATGTCTGACATGTTTGAAAAAAAGTTTTTTAAATTTTGATGCAAAAATACAATAAATTATAACTTAACCTTGAGATTAATCATCTATTAGAGAAATTTTTCTGTAAACTTGAACTTTTTATACCAGTTATTTACCATTATGATTAATATTTCCCATTTTTCGACACACAACTATACTCACAAATAAGATGATACGACACTTTATATTTACAATATTCTGCCTTTGCATGGCACCGCTTTGCTCTTTTGGTCAGGTTGCAACTAACAAAGCTTTTAATACAAATATTAGAACTGTTCAATTGCATAAAGAAGGTTGGGCACACTCTTACCCCATCTTAACTTTAAACAAAAATGAAAACCTTGAACTATCGTTTGACGAATTAGATTCGGATACCAAAAGCTACAATTATTCTATTGAACTGTGCGATGCCAATTGGGAACCTTCGCTGCTAATGGAATCTGAATACATTATTGGCAATAATCAGAACCCAGTTTTAGACTATCAGTTTTCATTTAATACCTCCATTGACTACGTACATTACAATCTTAAATTCCCGAATGATGATTTTAAAATACGCTACTCGGGCAACTACATTATTAAAATATATGAAGATTTTGATGTGGAGCATCCTGTGCTTACATGGCGTTTTATGGTTGTTGAACAACGCGTTGATATATTCCCACAAGTGAAGTATGCTGTAAATGCAGAATTGCGTAAGGCAATGCAGGAAATTAGTGTTACTGTACAGCATCCAAACTTTGGTATTTCGAATCCGCTGCAGGAGGTAAAAATGACCATTATGCAAAATCAGCGCAGCGATAATGCCTTGGAGAATATTCAACCTCAGTTTATTAAAAACAATGAGTTGGTATACAATTACAATCGTGAATTAATGTTTGAGGGCGGCAACGAATACCGATGGCTCGACATTAGAAGTATACGCTTTCAGAGCGATAGAATAAAGGATATTACTTTTCACGATCCGTTTTATCATGTTGAAATGGTGCCGGACCCTATATTATACGATGCCTCTTATTTTTTTAGAAACGATTTTAACGGAAGGTATGTTGTTGAAGTGCAAGAAGACCGCGACCCTGAATTGGAAGCGGACTATGTAATGGTACACTTTAACCTACCTCGCAGTGAACCCATGGTAGGTGGCGACATTTATGTGATTGGTGGCTTGAGTAACTGGGAAATGAACGAAAACAGTAAGATGACCTACAACTTTATGACGAAAACATACGAATTGCGCATGATGCTAAAACAAGGTTTTTACAATTACATGTTTGCCTATAAAGCCAACGATAGCAGAAGTGCCACTGTAGCACCATTTGAAGGGTCGCACGGCCAAACGGAAAACGATTATTTAATAATAATGTATTATAGAGGCATTGGTGATAACTACGATAGAATTGTGGGCATCAGACAAACCAATTCACTGAAGCCAACAGTGAATTAAAGAAACTCATTTGAAGGAAGGTGATTTGTGAAAAAATTTATCGTAAGATTAAGGTAAAAACCTTCCTTCAAATGAGTCTAATATACAATCACCTCTTTAAATTACTCCTCATATTTTTTAGAGACACACTAAATCGCATAATTGACATCCTGTACACGCTTACCTGTTCGGCCTTGTATAATGTTATTTACCTGAAATTTAAATAAAGTTTCACACATACTATCTGGCTTATTAAATGTATTCTCATTAAAATAAGCGTCTGCTCTACATCCAGAGTGACAAGTTAATACAAAATGACAAGAGCTACATTGTTCTATCTCTGTTGATTTTGTTCTAAACTTACTAATACTTGCTCTATCAATTATTTGCTCCAACTTATCAGTTAAGCTATTTCCAAGTTTAAATTCTTTATTCGATAAAACATGACACGGATAAACATCTCCATTAAGTCCTTGATATACAGGAATTTTTTTAGAGTTTTGTATGAAATTGTTAGTCAATTTCTCACTAAATTGAATCTTTTTTAATGCATCTTGTAAATCCATATCTAAACCTCCTATTATTAAATTCGTCTGTGATTACTCCTCTTAATAAATTAGATTACAAATCTTCCGAAAATCCTACTTGGCAAACTACCAAAATGTATGTATCGCAATTATCAATTCGTGAAAAAGCAGTTTTTTTGAGTAAACAATTTGTCATGAGTGTAAAAGAATATTCGATCTTTTTCCCAGTTTGGTTTTACGCTAAAAATTCTGCTTTCGTCAGTTTCTCCAAGCATAAAATGCTTAAAGCATATCTTTTACTGAAGTAATTATAAATTAGATTTCTCAATTATTAAAAGTATTATAGTAGAGGCTAACTTATATCAATATTTTTAGTTTAAAGATCAACTCTAACAACTCTGAGGGAGTCTATATTAAGGACTGTTTTTCTATTGTAAAGCTTAAGCATTGTCAGTTTCGCATAAATTAATGCAGGTCAATCAGTCATTGTTCTATGATTCTAAGCAAAAGCTCTTGGTTGAACCTAGAACGTACTACCTTTTTACCAGAACACCCTATGAATTTGATACAATGGCCTGACAAATCATTAGACTTTTGAGTTTATGAGCTAGATTATTGTTTCAATAACCCAGAAAATTTTTATACCAAAAACATCATATGCTTATTCTACTATAGATGTTTATGATCATGTATGAGGAAATCGCTTCTTTAACTCATTCACTTTTTCTTTGGCTTCAGGGTGGCCCATGCTAGCAGCGTTTTTCATTAGGCTATATACCATTAAACATTTGTTATAGACCTCATGTCCTGCCAATGCTTTACTATCGTTATTGCACCAACTATTTTATCAAGCTGAAAAGCATAAGTACGCAATGTAATAGGTGCACTCATATCTTTACTCATGGAGGTTACATTTACAAATGCACTTAATAAAGGTGCATCTAGCTTAGCAACTACGAAGCCTTTATCAACAATGGATACCGATTTTTCCGTAGTAAAAAAATATCTAAACTAGAGTATAACCAAATTGGAGTTCAACGGGTACTTTATATATGTAGCTATTTCGTGTATTGCAAAATTCAATATCTGCACCTAATTCTTTTGCTATTTTTAGCAAATCGTAAAGGGCACTTTCACTTAACCCTAAAGTTGTGGCTAATTGCTTTGGGTTTCCTGTGGCATTCAATCGTATTAACTGATGCATACGTTCTAGACAGGCACTTCTTTGTAAAAAATTCATATTGGGCAATAGTTTAATTAAATCAATTATAGAGCAAGCAAAATAGCTTAACTATAAAATTCACTTTAAAAAAAAACAGAAATAAAGATTATAATAATACAGCTTACTAAATGAGGCTCAACTTGTATTATGTAATACAATGTACAAATACCTTGATGATATTATAAATGTAATTAATCATGAATTTAAATTCATCTATAGAAATGACTCTAAAAAAAACTTCTGATGGATATATTATTATTGGTTTATCAACCTATAATAATATATAATAATGCATTCCGAAGAGAACTTTAGCTTTTCAAGGCAATAATTAAGACTGAGATATCAACCATATTATTGAAATAGAAGACACAAAGTAAGACATAACCTCAATCAATACACATTACTACAATGCTTTTAAAAAGAAAGATATAACCAGCAATTAGTTATATCTTTCCTTCACTCTATTATTATAAATCAAATTTTCCTGAATATGAATCTACATAAGATGGAACTACAGTTAAACCATTGTTATATCCCCATTTTTCCATATTATCAATGGCATATTCACAATCTTCTTCAAGGTATTTGTATCCTTTGCTATCAAAACCCTTCATCATGTAGTACGTAAACACTCCATTTTTCATATCAGAAGTACCATCATATGCATAAACACTTTCGTTTGATGCTACAGCAACAATTCGACCGGAAGCATCTAAAGCCTTCATGTCTCCAATTTGACAAGCATCAAAACAAAACATCATTTTACTACTTGTAGAGTTAGCAAAAGTTCTTTTAAACCATGAATAACTTATATAGTCAAAATCAGAAGATATAATATTACCAGCACTACCGTGACCTGAATAACAGAAAGCAATTTCATTTCCAGATTTTGATAGACTTGCTAAATAATTTACTTCACTTTGAATATTTTCAGAAGTTGCGTTACCATCTAGCAAATACCTAATTGAATAACCCTCTTTTTGCAAACGATAATACCAATCAACCGCATCATCATCACAATACTGAAGGTCACTAGAGTTACCATTATAATCTGATATACCAATAACTAAAGCGTATTTACCAGTACCTTTTAAATTACTCAATTCAACTGGTTTTGTAAATTCACCAGTAACTTGACTTGCAGATATTATATCACTAGGCCTTGTATCTAATGTCGCAAAATCAGGTCTTACACTAAAGGTAGCTTCTTCTTTTTCGGGTTTTACCTCATCCTCTTTATTACAACTTTGTAATGAGGCCATAACAACCACTGCCATAAAAGCAGCTCTAAAATAATTTTTCAATTTCATAGTGTTTTGTTTTAATAAATAATATTGATTTGTGTGATTAATTACACCTTATTTAGGTGATTGTATATAAATATATATTTGTGTATTCTATTGGAAATAATTTTCAACACCCCTCTCCATTAAGAATTATTTGTGGATGCTAAATTACAAACCGTCACTCTTATTTTTTCGGAGTTTAAAAAACAAGACCCCATTTTTCAACCCCAAATACAATAAAACAACAACACAACTCTGAATTAACACTAAAAAAAAGGGGTTGAATATCTTTTAAAATAAGATTAACAAGTCATATCTTACTTTAAACATAGCTTACTGTGTGAAAAAATAATTGCTTAATCATTCACCCTATAGCACTAGTAGAATTATTATTACCGCTCTGATAAATAAATAGCAGTACAATAGTATAAAACCCCACTCCTATTTTTTCAGAAGTGAGATTACAAAATGCTTATTTAAAACAAATCTTAACGAATATCTGATTTATCTCATACTCCTAACAATCAAAACACTGACGAATTTCAGCCAAAAAGCAGCCATCTTCTTGTAAATTTGGAAGATGTGATTTTAACTGATATCAACAGAACAAATAATAACTTAAAAACATAAAATTATGCCCAAAGGAATTTTTAATGTACCCATTGCCGAAAATGAACCAGTTTTAAGCTATGCTCCGGATACTACTGAAAGAGCTGAATTAAAAAAAGCTTTAGGTACACTAATGAATGTTGAGTTAGATATACCTATGTATATTGGCGGCAAGGAAGTACGCACTGACAATAAAATATCAATTCACCCACCACATAAACACAGCCACTGTTTAGGTTATTATCACCAAGGCGATGAAACGCATGTACACATGGCCATTGATGCTGCGCTGAAAGCAAAAGACGCCTGGACTAAATTAAGTTGGGAACATAGAGCGGCTATATTTTTAAAAGCTGCAGACCTAGTTGCAGGCCCTTACCGTGCTAAGATTAATGCAGCTACCATGTTAGGTCAAAGTAAAAATGCTTATCAAGCCGAGATTGATGCCGCTTGTGAGTATGCTGATTTTTTAAGATTTAACGTGCAGTACATGACAGATATTTATGCTGAACAACCAGAATCGGCACCGGGCATGTGGAACCGTGTGGAATATCGTCCATTAGAAGGTTTTGTTTTTGCACTTACTCCATTCAACTTTACCTCAATTGCTGGTAACTTACCTATGGCCCCTGCCCTAATGGGAAATACTGTAGTTTGGAAACCATCGAAAACAGCAGTTTATTCAGCGCAGGTTTTAATGGAGATTTTTATAAAAGCAGGTGTTCCTGATGGTGTTATCAACTTGGTTTACGCATCTGGTCCAGTTGTGGCTCAAGAAGTATTATCGCACCCCGATTTTGCGGGCATACACTTTACAGGTTCAACCAAGGTATTTCAAAACATTTGGAAAACCATTGGTGAGAATATCCACAATTATAAATCGTATCCGCGTATTGTTGGCGAAACAGGTGGTAAAGACTTTATTATTGCACACAAATCGTGCGATGCCTTAGCGGTTGCTACCGGAATTGTAAGAGGTGGTTTTGAGTATCAAGGACAGAAATGTTCTGCCGCTTCAAGAGTATATATTCCTGAAAGCAGAAGTGAAGAGATTGTTGCTCCTATGCTTGCGCAGATGGCCGAAATGAAAATGGGTGATCCTACCGATTTTGGCAACTTTATAAATGCAGTTATTGATGAAGCATCGTTTGATAAATTAGCTGCTGCCATTGATGCCGCCAAAGTTAGCAGTGAAGCACGAATAATTGCTGGTGGTAATTACGATAAATCAAAAGGTTACTTCATTGAGCCAACGGTAATTCTTACTACCAACCCAAGATATGCCACCATGGAGGAAGAATTGTTTGGCCCAGTAGTTACCATGTATGTTTATGAGGATAACAAATTTGAAGAAACCATGGACATATTGGATAGCACATCAATGTATGCTTTAACAGGAGCAATTTTCTCGCAAGATAGATATGCTGCTGAATTGGCTACCAAAAGATTGAGCAATGCTGCGGGTAACTTTTATATAAACGATAAACCTACCGGTGCTGTTGTTGGTCAGCAACCATTTGGTGGTGGACGTGGATCGGGAACTAACGATAAGGCCGGTTCGGCAAGTAACTTAATGCGTTGGGTAAGTCCGCGTACCATAAAAGAAACTTTTGTACCTGCTCACGATTTTAAATACCCGTTTTTGGATAAAGAATAGTAGCATAATTACGAATGGTTAATTATCAATTGTTAATGATACCATTAAAGAAATAGAAGTAGCGCTTACCTAACAGATAGGTAGGCGCTTATTTTTTTTACGAGGCTAGAAAATAGTATTGCAAAAATATTAACTTTGAGCCATATTTTAGTTTATGCAATTACCCAAAGTAAATATTCCTCCTTACCTGCGAAATAAATACATAATTAGCTTTGTGGTATTTATTGTGTGGCTCGGTTTTTTTGATGCAAATAACCTTTTGCACAAGTATAAATTATCGAGAAGAATTGCTGAATTGGAGCAGCAAAAGGAGCATTATATAGTGGAGATTGAGCAAAACCAACGAAAGCTACACGAGATTCAGGAGAATGCTAAAAGCCTTGAAAAATTTGCCCGTGAGCAATACTTAATGAAAAAGAAAAACGAAGATATTTTCGTGATTATTGAAAAGTAAACTAAAGTAATTTACCTCTGACTTACCTTGATTCAAAAAAATAAATTAATCATATAATGAACTTAATAAAAACACTTACCATTAGCTATTATATTGGCATGGCATTGATTGTAATTGGCATTTTATTTCAGCTTAACGATGTTGAATATGCAGCCTATATACTTGCACTAGGTTTAATTCCGTTTTTAGGAGTTAGATTATACAATATGCTAAATGGTAAATTTGAAAACAGACGCTTACATAGTATTTTAGTGGTAAGTGCCTTGGCGCTATTGGCTGCTACCATTGGCATTTTTTTAAATAAAGGTTATTGGATTATTGGGGTTCTCATTACTGCAACTCTCGATTTATATGTAAGTTTCAGAAAATTTACGCGTTAATCATACATAGATAATATAACACATGATGCATAAAATTAGTACTTTTTTAATTGGCTTTTTGCTAATTCTGAGCTCCTGCTCCGATTCTATCGATGCTCCTCCGAGTAATGATGACAATGTTTTTGTTGGAACAACATTTGAAACCGAAGGACAATTTACTCCAGAAAATGGCTATTCGTTTGTATTTGATTTTGCCGAAAATGGGTTCAGACCTTTTGAATCGGATGCTGTACTTGCTTATAGGCTAGAAAACCATAGTAATGGTGAGGATATTTGGAGCCCTTTACCAAGAACCACTTTTTTAGATGATGGAAGAATATTAATATACAACTATGTTTTTAACAGCAGTTACGATGGGGATCTTGATGATATTTTTGATGTTACTTTCTTTTTAGAGGGCAACTTTAATATTGCAGAGCTTGCACCTACAAGAACTGAAGTTTTTAAAATAGTAGTAGTACCTTCTGATTTTTTAAATACTAATGCCGTTGATATCAACAATATTAACACCGTATTACAATCGAAAGCCATACAGTTTGAAGACTATAATTTATAGTTTTACCTAGTAAATAGACCATACTCATACAAAATTAGTTCTATCTATTTACATTCGGGTTTATACCAATTTAACTACAGTAAGTTATATTAAATATTGTGGTTAAGTTGGTAATAAACTGCGTTTGATAAAACCTTGAAGAAACCTTTATTCTACGACCCTAAACACCTAATAATGCTAACAAAAAAAGAAACTCTATTAAACTTAGTTGAATTAAAACCGGCACAATCAGAGTGGCACTTACCATTATTTCATGCTATCTGCATAGGTACTCCATTACTTATTTGTTTACTTATAGATCGGTTTGAATACGGATTAATGGCAACTATGCCAAGCTTAGTAGCCTTGTACTACCCTAATAAGTTATCAACAGCCAACAAAATGTTATGCATGTTTCTATGCTCATTTACAATGATTGTGTCTGTGGCAATTGGACTACTTTTTAGTTTTAACAGTATTGCTGCTGTGCTTTCTTTTGGGATATACTCCTCGGCGGTACATTGGTTATCGAACTATTACAAGCTACACTACCCACGTAGTTTCTTTTTTATAATGGCTGCATCGGTAATGGTGTGCATACCTATAAATGCAGATACAATGCCTTTAATGGTTGGTTTAGTAGCATTAGGTACCATAAGCACTTGCATTATTGCCTTTATATATAGCATTCTTACAAGAACAAAAGAAGATAGCCCCTCAAAAGTATACATTGCTTTTGATAGTAGTTTTGATGCTAAACAATCCTTAGTGGTTGGTTTATTTATGTCGATATCGCTATATGTGGCCTTTTACTTTGACTTAAATAAACCTTATTGGGTACCCATAGCTTGCTTAACCGTTTTACAAGGAGTGAACTTTTCGCATATGAAAATACGCAGTATACATAGAGTTTTAGGCACAAGTATTGGAGTTGGTATAGCATGGGTATTATCTTTATATGTTAGTTCGCCCATGGCCATTATAGTAGGTATTATGTCGCTTCAGTTTATTATTGGAAACCTAATACCGCGTAACTATGGCTTGGCTGTAATGTTTATAACGCCATTAACTATTTTACTAACCGACTTTAATGCCACCGATGTTGGCATTAGTTCGGCTAGCATGATAGACAGATTATTTGATAATATTATTGGTTGTATTATTGGTTTAATAGGCGGGTGGGTAATTTACGAACTTGATAAAAAAGTGCTCAGCATCGTAAAAAGCAATACCAGTGCCCACTGATTTCTGCGATATCTCAATCGTGTTAGATAGTTACCCTATCTCGGGATACTAAAACCTCTAAATATCTGAGATTAACACTATCCTATAAAAATAATTCAGGCTCTTTAGTATATTTCTTTTTTTCTCTGCGTGTAAACTCTTTGGTTAGAATCTCATTATTTAAAACAACTGAATAATTGTGTGTATTTATTAATTGAAGTGTACCCCGATCGCTAATAAAGTAAGGTGTTAAATAATGATACCTACTTTGAGTATCACTCATTTTAACATCTTCCTTAAATTCCTCATCGGCATCGCTTAAATAATAAACTGCAAAATGCAATAAACAATAGTCTTCGGTAAACTTAGACAAAATACCCAGATCTGTTTGCGGATAAACGACTTGTCCAAGCTCTACAAAAATACCCCCTTTTTCAAATCCCTTATAGGAGGCATAAGTTCCATCATTGTGCTCTACTACGATGCGATTCCGCTTACTGGTATACGACTTTTTCACACTCAAATCGGGGCTGTGCTCGTCAACTATTTCAATAACTGTTCCTTTTCGCATACAACAAACCGTATCCTGCTTTAGTCTGCGAACCGAATAAGATTTCCAGGTTTTCGATTTCTTAGCGCCAAAATATTTCTCGTTTATCAATGAAGACTCCATCACCTTGAGGGATTTACCGCTTTTAAACGGTAAACAATAAGGGAATTCTTTATCAATCCTAGCATATGGATCTCCTAAAATATAATGAAACTTATAGCCAAAACTAATTCCTTTTTGTTCATCTATAGGTGTAAGGGTAAACAGCGTTCCTGATGCCCCTTGAACTTTCTGCTGAATTATATGGCTTGAAGATGAGTTTTCTAACTTGGTAAACTCAAAGGTTAAGTAATAGGTTCCAGGCTTGCTCTTAGTATAAGTAAAATCAATACTTCTATCATCGTTATATTTATAATCTACGGTGATTGTTTTACTTTGAGCATTAATTAGAGTTACTGGGAATAATAGGACTATTACTCCAATTAATAGAGATAAGTACGTTTTCATAAATTGTCATATTTGTTTTAGGTAAAACAAATATACACAATATGGTAAACATAAAAAGCATACTAAAGTACGATCATTTATCTGGTAATTGTTAACCAGATAAATGCTTATAGTCCATTATTTGGAAGGTGTATTTTATTAAACCAAACCCTTATGAAGCTTTTTATAAAAATGAAGAATCTCATCAGTATCAAAAATATCACCTGTATCGTACTCCAATAATTCCAATAAATCGAGAGCCGCATCACTTACTGGCACCTTTTCAATAAAATGTTCGTGGGTATAGTTGATATACTTAACGATGCTAAAAGCACTAAATATTTGAAAAAATCTTTTGGTAAACGTAGTTACATTAGAGCAGTTGCGATTTAAGTTATCCAGCTCGCTAAAAAAGCCGCTATTTAAAAGGTAGCTGCGGACTCTGCCTGGCAAGTTTAATATTTCTGCCTGATATTGATCTGCATCAATTTTATAGTACTTCTCACTTGAATCAAACAAGACTTTAAGATCTATAAACGCCTGTAGGTTGTAACTTAAGTATTCTTCCTCATCCTCAACAATTCGTTTGACTGTTGGACCTGTACCAAAAGGTACCCGATTAGAAATGCGAGGCGAAGGGTAAACTGTAGTATCATTTATATTACCATACTCGCCCACTTGTACTATTTTCTGAATAAAGTAAAACTCCTCACCTCCCTGGCGCCTATTCATTCCACCCACTTTTACATAAGCATCAGCTTTAACGGCAAAACATGAACCTACTGTATGAAAGGCATAAGGGAAGTTTATATACTTTAATGCCTCTACATAATAACGAAGGTGCAATTCATACTGAGTAATGGCTTCTACCAGCTCACTTCCATACAATTCTTCATTTAAGGGGTGCTCAAAATTTATGGAACATCCTATTTTCTTATCATCCTTAAAAAACTTGGATACACTCGAAAAATAATTTTCCTCAACTAAAGAATCCGCATCTAAGGATAGTATTACCCCATTTTCGTTATTAAACGCATTGAAATGGCGTATGGCTTCATCCATTCCTATTTTACGTGCTAAACCAGCCCCAAAATGCTTGGCAGATAATTCAAATGCTCTTATGGGAATAAAAGTGATACCTGTATGTTGTGCTGCAAATTTTAGTAAGTATTTATAAGTATCTTCTTGTTGATTTAAGACATCCTCGCTTGCGCCCTGTTTTGCATTTACAACTAAATAGACTGCTAATTGCATTGATGCACGCCCGGTATTTATCAAGGAGCTTAATGTGGCCTCTAAATTATCTTCTAAATAAACTGGAATAACCACAATAATATCAGCACGAGTTGCATGTTTAATCTCTAAACCTTGAGCTAGACTAGTATGCTTTTGGAGGTATTTATTATATCGAGTAATCATATAATCCTTTTATAAAATTGACATAAAAAAAGCAGACTCTAAAAGAATCTGCTTAAATCTAATATATTTTATACAATATTACTTTTTGCTTGCAGCGTAACGGCCATTTAATGCATTAATAACGGATTGAGTAATATTTACCTCATCAACACTATAAAGTACATTATCTTGTAATGTATTACTTAATATAAGCTTATATCTTCCATCGCTGTTTAACTCAGCAAGGTATGATGTGATACTATCTCTTAATTCACTATTAAGACTATTTTGCTCCACCATTAATTCGTTAGACAACTTATTATTTAAGCCCTGTAACTCCTGCTCACGTTGCATTAACTTCATTTGCTCCTGCTCAGCACGTTCTCTAGATAAAAATCCATTATTCTGAACTTTACGCTGAAATTCATTCATTTGAGATTGTAATTTCTTAGCCTCCTCGTTAAAATCAGTTCTTGACTTTTCTTCTTTTTTCAACAATTCCTCTTGTAAGAATACTGCATATTCATAAGCCCTTAGTAGGCTATCGGTATCAATATATGCAATTGGGAATGTAGAACCTAACTGAGCCACAGAACTTCCATTCGTGTTAGCTGCTGTTCCTGATGATGATTGAGTATTATTACACGCTACAGATAATACCAATACTAAACCTAACACAGCAATTACATTTACAACTCGTAATAGTTTCTTCATAAAATTATTTTTTTCATTAATCTGCCTAAAAAATAGCGTCTAATACTCTCGTATTTAAGACCAATAGATTCTAAGCTAATATTTGTTCAACCAACACTTTTGATCCTCAAAAGGTATTTTTCTCAATAAGGACAACAAATATATATTATTAAGGATACTTTAAAAATATTTTACAATGAATTTACGATATCAATACATTAATTAATGTTTTGACAGGTATTTCTATGATTTTCTTCAGTTAAAATAGACATAAGTTGCCTGGGTAATTCCTATTGAACCAATAACTAAACAAAAGATTAACTAATATTACTAGAAAATTCTTCGTGAACGCGATCTGTATTTTGACCTCGATGGTCCACCGCCTCCATAACCGGGTTGTGAACATGGTACTGCTCGTCTATTCATTCGTGGCTTATTACTAGCAGGTATAGTATACATGATTGAAAATTCGTGAGCACCTCCAGTACTTGATGCTAAATCGGATATGGTTAAATCGTAAGAATAACCGAAACGCATATTACTTACATTAACCCCAATTATTGCCACAATTGCATCTCTGTTGGATAAAGACTCTTCATTAGCCACAGGAATACCTCTGTACCATAAACCTAATTCAATAGGATCATACATCCAATAGGCCCCAATATCAAGCTGCTTAAAAGAATGTTGTTGACGGTAATTAAAGGCCATTGAAACACTTTGATCTGAAGCTCCTCTTCTACCTTCTTTATAGATCCATTTTCCACCACCAAATACAGTATACTTCATTCCTCTAAACGATTCCTCATCTGTAAAACTAATATCTTGTTTCACTAAGTGATCAACCGTTACACCTCCCCAAAATGAGCTACTATATATCATTAACGAAGCTGCCGCATCAAAATGGCTATGCATTTCAGATGTAACATCTAAACCGGCTCCTGGCACTGGGTTTCCATCAGGACCTATTTGCCCTCCTAGATTCGCATTTGAAGGGTCAATTCCGACCTGTGCATATTTAAATTGAATACCAGGACGAATCATAATCTGATCCGACACATAAACCTCATAAGCATATGTAAGTCCTACATTCTGATCAATAATTTGACCGCCACCTTGATCATCGCGATAATACAGTAAACCAACACCACTATTATAATCCGCAAAGTAATGGTCAAATGAAAATGCCATTGTTTTGTATACACCTGAAACTCCTGGATACTGGTCACGGTAAGTCATTGCTAACCTACTACCATCGGTAAGCCCAGTAAAAGAGGGACTTAAGTATAAAGGTGAAGCGTAATGTTGAGAGAATGAGGCATCTTGCGCTATAGCATTGCTTGTAAACAAACAAATGCTAAACGTAAGAAGTATCAAATATTTTATCTGATGTTTTATCATCATAGTTTAAGTTGAATTATTCAATCACAAAAATATTTGTGATAATTGGTTTTATTATCGTACTAGCAAGACGCTTCCTGCATCATTAAATGATCTACCACTATTATATACTCCAGATGCTTTCCAAACATATACGGCCTGTGGCGACAATTGGTTATTGAAAAATCCACTCCATCCTTCTTCAATGTCTGTACTTTCGTAAAGTAGTTGTCCCCATCTATTAAAAATTTGAAGTTTATAGCGATCAACATCTTTGTAAACCGGCTTAAATACACTATTATCCTGTACTCCTCCCGATGAACTTCCATTACCTCCATCAGCACGTGGTGTAAATGCCGTTGGGAAAGACACAAAACCCTCTTTCTTGACTACTACAGCGTCAATAATTGTAGTATCATGTTCACAACCAAATTCACTCTCTACATATAGAGATAAAGAATATACGCCTATTTCAGGGTACTTATATCGAGGGTTTACTTCTTCAGAAGTTTCCCCATTACCAAAGTCCCAAAGATGCTTTTCAGCGCCTACTGCTAAACTTCTACAATCAAGCGCTCCATTAGGTGTATATACGATATCCGGCCCATAATTAAGATCAGCTTTTGGCAACTCATGAATAACAAGTTCTTCAGTAAATATACCATCTTCCCCATCTGGACCTTGAACCGTAAGCGTTACCGTATAAGTACCCGGTGTAGTAAAGGTATATTCAGCATTTCGGGTAGTAACGTTATTTCCTGCTACATCATCTCCTTGTCCGAAATCCCAAATGAAAGAATAGCCGCCAACTGATAAGTTAGTAAACTCTACATCTAATGGAACACAGCCATGAGTCTGACTTGATTTGAAACTTGCATTTGGCACTACTCTGTACTCAATACTAACGTCATCAGAAGTAACACATCCATTTACATTCATCGTCCATTTAAAAGTATTGATTCCCTCAGTAAGGTTATTCACTTTTGTATTATAGAAGGTATTATCTTCAAAATCACCAGTACCTGCAACAACTGACCACTCTGCACTCCTCGTTCCCGGATTAGATGCTTTCATTTCATATGTTGACTCATAACTAATGGCATCCTCACCTGCATAAGGTGTTGACTTATTACTTTCAATAATAACTACATCTTCAGTAGAGCAACCTCCGTAGGTGATTGTCCATTTCAGTTTATTCTCGCCTAAACCTAGTCCTGTAACAACAGATGCTGGATCATTAACATCCTCGAAAGATCCTTTTCCGCTTATAACAGTCCATACTCCTGTTCCTGATATTGGCTCATTTGCATTAAGTGGGTAATAATCATCACAAGTTGTTTTATCCACACCCGCATCAGCTTGCGTTGGTACTTGATTAAATATGATCACCTCATCTACTGAGGTACAATTACCATTCTCTATTTTCCACTGTAATACGTTTTCACCAAAGGTTAAACCATCTACTCTTGTTTTTGGATCGGTAGCATCTGTAAATACTGCATTACCAGAAATAACAGACCATGAACCGGTACCTTGCGATGGCGAATTGGCATCGAGCAAGGCATAATCTTTACAATCTTCAATATCAGGACCTGCATTTGCAGGAGTTGGTGTATTATTGGTGATAATTACTTCATCACTTTCACTACAGCCAATATCTCCATTAATGTTACGCACCGAAATTGTCCATAAGAATTTATTATGCCCTTCTTGAAGATTAGTAATAGTAGCTCCGGGTAAAGTTGGATCATCAAAATTACCCCCACCTTCAATAATAGACCAAAGTCCATCTCCATAGTCAGGAGTCGCAGCTTTTAATGTTACTGTTGGCGAACAAAACTCACCATCCTCACCAGCATAAGGCATTGAAGGCACATTATTATAGATACTCACTTCATCGCGATTAGAACACATGCCATTCGCACTTGTCACTGTCCATAGGAATTTATTTTCACCTTTAGATAAGTTACTAACATTAGGCACATTACTATTTACATCGCTTATAGTAGCCATACCTGATAGAATTGACCAAGTACCTGTTCCAACGGCTGGTGCTGTTGCTATCAATGTTGTATTCTCTACGCACAGTTCTTGTGTTGCTCCGGCATATGCTGTACTAGGATTGTGATTAATTATTTCAACTTCATCAAAAGTATCACATCCTTTATGCGAGATCTTCCATTGCAGCCTATTAGTTCCTCTAGCTAAATCATAAACTCTAGTTGTAGGATTTGTATTATCATCAAATTTGGCCTGACTATTACCACTCAATATAGTCCACTCTCCATTACCTGGGCTTGCATTATTACCTGTTAAGATTGTCTCATCAGAACAAATCTCAACAAATTTTTGAGTAATATCAGCTTGTATTTTATTATAAGAAACCTCAACATCTGAGTACGATGAACATGTATTATGTGTAACTGTCCAACGGAATATGTTATCTCCAAACCTAAGATTATTAACTTGTGTTGTTGGAGAATTAATATCAACAAAATCACCACCTCCATTTTGCGTAGTCCAAGCTCCATCACCAATATTAGGAGCTGAAGCTCCAAGAGTAACTGTATTATCACAAAGTGCAACATTATCACCTGCAATTGCAGTACTTGGCATATCATTGGTAATGATGATTTCATCTGTTGATACACAACCATTATACTCAATAGTCCATACCAACTGATTAGGACCTCTATCTAAATCTCTAACTGTAGCATATGGGTTATTTACATCCGAATTTCCATTGTCATTTGTAAAGTGAGCAGATCCGCTGCCACCAACTACTGACCACGACCCTGTTCCAGGGTATGGTTCGTTGGCAGCTAATACTGCTGTATCGGCACAAATTGGTGACATTTCAAAACCTGCAAAAGCTTCTATTAGATCAAATGATATTTCAACCTCTGACTCTGAAGTACAACCATTATTATCAATTATCCATTTGAATCGGTTCTTTCCTTTACCCAATCCTGTTACTTCGGTAAGATTATTAGATGGATCAGCTATAGTACCAGCACCCGTTAACAACTCCCATCTACCTACACCGTCTATTGCAGCACTTGCCGATAACATTACGTTATCAACACAAACAGTTCTATTTTGACCCGCATAAGATACTGATGGTTGATTGTTGATGATCGTTATCTGATCTGTAGATTCACAATTTGGTTGTGCTCCTTCAACTTGTACATACCACTCAAATATATTCTCTCCAGGTGCAAGATTATAAATCCAGCGCCCTGTTATCTCACCACCATCTTTACCTGTTCCTTGGCCTTTTATTACACGCCATTTACCCACTCCATATTGTGGAGATATAGGACGTACCTCAACAGAATCAGCACAAACAGTTTGATCAGCTCCTGCATCAGCTATTGATGGTGTATCATTATATATTCTTACTGTATCCGTTTGTAAACAATTGGTATTATTTATTTCTAGCTTTAATATATTTTCACCAGGAGCTAAACCTCTTACAGTTGTTTTAACATCATTTACATCATCAAACAAACCTCCACCTGATAATATAGACCACGTGGCTACTTCATGAGCAAAACTAGGTTGTGTTCCATCTAATAATGCCTCATCTGAACATACCCTATCATCTAAACCTGCATTTGTAATTGAAGGCTTTGTACTTGATACTATAACTTCATCAGATGAAGATCCATTGGTATAATAAATTGTCCAAACAAATACATTATCTCCTTGGGCTAAGTTTAGCACCTTAGATTTAGGATTTCTCAAATCTTCGAAATAACCACTACCCGTTTTAACTGTCCATTCACCAATACCTACAGATGGATCATTTGCATTTAGAGTAGTAAAATCATCACAGGTACTAATATCAGCTCCTGCATCTGCTGGTGGTATTGTTCCATTAGTTACAATCACCTCATCATATTCGGAACAGCCTAAGTACGTTACTGTCCATCGGTAAATATTGCTACCCTGACGGACTCCAGTAACCTGCGGATTAATAATATTTGGGTCGCTAAAATTACCTGCCCCCTCAATTATTGACCATGTACCGGTACCTATATCAGGATTAACGGCATCTAATTGGGCAAAATCATCTGGAACATCAAGGTCGGCACCTGCATTTACTGGCCCCGGCTTATTAACTGATACTACAACAGTATCTCTAGATACACAAGTACCATTTGTTACCGTCCATACTAATTTATTTATACCTGTTGAAGGATCTATTGTTGCTTTTGGATCCCATTTATTAGGATGAAAACCAGTTGCTCCTTCACCATTAACAACATTCCACTCCCCGGTGCCAACCGTTGGCTCCGTGGCATCTAAATAAGCAATATTACTACACACTGATTGATCTGGACCAGCGTATGCATCAACCATTTGATTTATTACTTTAAAATCAACTGAGTTTTGACAACTCTTTAAAGAAACAGTCCACCTAAATATATTTTCGCCTTGACCAATACCAGTAACCAGCGTATTTGGATCTAAGGGATTATCTATGCTTCCTGAACCACTAATTACACTCCAAGATCCAATACCCATATCTGTAGATACTGAAACTGCATACATTAATATTGAATCTCCACATATTTCTTCTTCACCTACATCACCAACAATTTTAGCATCCTGCGGTTTATCATTACTAATAATTACTGAGGCCGGTGATGAACACCCATTACGTGTTAATGTCCATATAAATTCATTATTCCCATCACCCATGTTAGAAACCGCCGTATTAAATAATGAGGCATCATCAAAAGCTGCACCATTACTAGTTGTCCACATACCTGTTTCAGCATTTGCACTATTCGGCTCTGTTCCTTCTAAAATATAAGTTCCATCACAAGTAAAGTTGTCAATACCAGCATCAACTTCTAATGCATTATTTCTAATCATAACAAGACTAGTAGATATACATCCACCTCGCAGGATATTCCAACTTAAAACATGATCTCCCTTTTGAATATTTGTAATACTTATAGTAGGACTATCTAAATTATCAATATTAACTTGCCCCGATTCTACTCTCCAATAACCACTTTCGTCACTTAATGGAGTACTTCCTCTAAGAGTAGTTGATGTTGTTTGACAAACTAAATCTTGTATTGAAACACGTGCATCAGAAGCATCATATATAATAGATTCTGTAGGATTATCATTTACAATGGTTACTTCAGCAAAAGTCTCACAAGCTTTCTTTCGAATAGTCCAACGTAATACATTAGTCCCTTGTGCTAAATTAGAGATTGTTGTTTGGTCGGATGTTGCATCTGCAATACTTCCACTACCTGTAACAATAGTCCATTCACCACTTTCTGCTTCTATCAAAGAACTTACAGGTGTTCCAATAAGTTCAGCTTCTCCTCCACAAACAGGTGATTGTGCTACCTGAGCAGTAACAGTTAGTTGATCATTATTTATGGTAACCGTATCTGAGCTTGTACAAGTACTCACTGTATTGGTAACTGTCCATACCAAAGTATTTTCACCTTGTGATAAATTGTATATCGCAACATTTGGCAATACTTTGTCGGCATTATTTACAAATTGAGCCGAACCTTTAATTATCTTCCATTCCCCAGTTTCATCTCCTAAATGAGGAACTGCATCCATAGTGTATATAGTTTCACAAACTCTATCATCAGAACCTGCATTAGCAATTGGTAAAGCTGTTACAACTACAGTAAGTTCAGGCGACCACGGTTCTGTATTGCTACAATCATTTTTAGGTCTGACCTTTATTACGCCAGTTGTTGATGGAACATTAGGATCAATATTAACTAATATAGAAGTTCCTGTACCGTCTCCTTGCAATAATAGCCCTGTTGGTAAACTCCATTCATAGGCTGTTGCATTAGCAACTGGATCAATACTATAGATTAAACCTTTCTCGGCCTCACAAATATTAGTTGGCCCTGTTGGTGCAATAGTTATCGGGTCTGGTAATAAATTAGCTGTAATCCATTTCTCAGTTAATGAACTTGTACCACAAGCATTCTCTGCATACACTTGTATATATCCACCTGTGAAATCTCTATCGATATCAGTGATAATACTTGTGGTTCCATTACCTGATATGATACTTATACCAGCAGGTGGAGTCCAAACGTAATTAGTTGCATAAGTAACTGCATCAATAGAATAATCAACACTAATCTGCCCTTGGCAAACACCTGTAAGATCAGTGTTGCTATTAATTTCTGCTATGCGCTCTGGCAACTGATTAACAACAACACTTGCTTGCACAGGAGTAGTAATATCCATCTGGCAGCCATTACCATCAGTTATTGCAGTAATTTCGTAGTCGGTAGTTTCAAGAGGATTAACAACCCAAGCATAAATAGTACCTACTATGCTTGATTGAGCAATTACAGCAGTCCCTTCTGTTCCGTTTTCTGTATATGTAATTATGTACGGTGCAGTACCGTTAACAAAATCAATATTTAATATTGTACTATTCCCGACGCATATAGAAGTACTTCCTGATAATGTAACAAAAGGCTTATCGTTAATAGCAACATCAACTATCCCACTTCCCACATTTGAACAGCTATTAGCATCAGTTATGTTAAAAATTTGATATTGCGCATCTCCGTTAGGCCTATCTGTAAACGAATACTTATAATCATCAATTGCAACTGTATTTGAAGTACCATTATTATTATCAACCCAAGTAATATCAAATGGTTTTGTACCTGATAGAGTTGCTGTAAGCATTACTTCACCATCTTCGCAAATTTCTGATGTTCCAGATAAACTTGCTTCTGGCAATTGGTTCACTGTAAGAATAACTTTATTGCTTACAAAATCTCCTTTTAAACAAGTACTAACTGCGACGTCAAACACTTTTGTAATTTCGTAATTACGAGAAGTTGAAGGAGTAACCGAAAATATAAAAGGTGTTTGATCTACAACATACTCTTCTGTTGTAAAACCATCGTATACTGCAACTTTAAAGGAGCCCTGACTAGCAAAATCCCAATTTGAAGTACTTAAAGCCATTTGATAACTATCACCACTACAAATTGTATTGATACCTCCAATAGACGATAGTTCAACAGTAGCATGAGGTTGTGTTAGTAACTTATAATCAGAGGCCTCACACCTTCCTCTATTTGGTAATTTTGTATCAAAATCATCTGCGTGATCTTTAACTGTAATTGTATAATTACCTGCAGGTAAATTTGAAAAGGTAAAAGGAATATCTGCTTTTACTGTGGCATTTGAACTTGTATAACCTTCATCACTTTGTATTTCTACTATATAATTTGCTGCACCATCAGGTGTACCTCCTGATACCTCCACTTCAATTATTCCTGTTGAGCTATTAAAACAATCAACATCACTAAGTTTAGTAGTTACAATAGATAAAGGTGATGGCTGAGTAATTGTGATGGTTTCTGTAATTGTAACAGGTACATTATCAGTAATTGTAATAATATAATCACCAGGGACAAGATTAGTTAGACTTAAGTTAGTTGCATTAACATCTTCATTAACCCCAGGTCCGTTTACCTGAATACGGTATGCTGTTCCTCCAATAGGAAAACCTCCGTAAACACGATTTATATGTATTTCTCCATTATCTGCACCATTACAAGGACTAACATTATGAACTACTTTTTCAAATGCCAGATCCTCACCTGGTTCAACTACTTTCTGATTAGTTAATTCGGTGGTGCATCCGTTATTGTCGGTAGCAATAATACGATAGGTTCCTGAACCAATACCACTTAATGGGTTAACAACACCTACACTACTATTTGCAGCATCAAACCACTCAATGCTATAAGGACTTATACCTCCTGTAATATCTACCTGAATTTGGCCATCTGTTCCGTTAGTAACGGAGACATCTGTAATAACAGGATTTGTAATACTTATATGATTAGAAGGTTGAGTAATTTCAATATCTCCCGATTTTACTTCACAACCATTATTATCAGTTACTGTTAAATTATACGTTCCTGAAACTAAATCGACAGGGTTTGAGCCAATTGCAGTAGAGGCTCCAGACCATGTGTAAGTGTATCCATCACCAATTGTTCCCTTTGTACCGCCGGATACAGAAACTAGTATTTCACCAGTAGCCTCACCAAAACAAAGTACATTAGTAACATCAATATTATCAATTAATAAAGGTGCTGTTGGACCGTTAACTGTATGTGAACTCACCCAAGAACAACCTAGTACATTATCTATAACCTCTAATTTATAGGTTCCTTGTGTGGCATTTTCAATTTTATTAATACCTTCTACATCGTTCCAAAAGTACTTATAATCTCCTGACCCGCCAGTAACAGTAGCCTCAAGACTTCCCGTTGCTTCGTTAAAACACATCTCAGAATCAAATACTGCAACACTAACGTATAAACTATTTGTTGGTACAATTTCAAATTGCTTTGTAATAGAACAATCAACGGTATTAACGTCTGTTCGTCCGTCCGTAATGGTTACCTGGTAAGTTCCTACGCTTAAACCATTTTGATCTCTATTACCATCCACTATACGCGAAGCATCACCTAATATAGTAGTCCACTCATAAGTATAATTACCATCCCCTCCAATTACCTCGAATGCTATTGCTCCATTACTATTGCCTAAACATGTAACATCAGTAAGAGACTCATTAACGATCGAAATATTATGAGTAATCGTTTCTGAAATACTAGCAGAACAACTACGACCGTTTCCTGTATCGGATACAATAACTGTATATGTTCCTCCGGTAAGGTTAGACTGATCTTCACTTCCTTGAACTAAACCACTACCGTCTGCTGAACTCCAATCATAAGTAAACCCACTTCCAGATCCACCTGTTGCCGTAAGGTCTATTGCACCGCCAGAACCATCACAAAGAGTTTCAGTTACTACTGTAGATAACTGAATTTCTTCATCTTGCTCAACTTGAATATTAACAGTACTTATACACTTCGCATCATCCGTTACAGTAACAGAGTAAGAATCTGCTGGTAGATTAAATTGGTCTTTATTAGTAGCTAAATTAGAACCTACAACAGGACTCCAGTTATATAAATAGGGTGCAGTACCTCCTGATACCTCAATTTCAATTTGCCCATTTGACTCGCCAAAACATGATGTATTTACAATTGTGGGGTCTATGACGATCTCACTTGGTTCACCAACCGTAATAACCTCTGTTAGAGAGCAGGCACCTAAGCCATCTTTCTCATTGAGATCTGTAATAACAATTGTATAATCACCAGCAAATAATTTATCGATATTTCTATTACTAGAAGTGTAACCATTAGGACCTGTCCAAGCGAAAGAGAATGCATTTACAGTATTACCTCCGCTTAAGTTTAAAACAATACTTCCATTTTCACCCCCATTACAAGTAACGGAATTAATTGTAGGAGCAATACTCATTTCTTCTGGTACAGAAACTACCTGTTGCGCCGAACATAAATTTTTATCAGTTAATGTAATACTATATTCTCCCCCTTGTGTAATTAATACACTTTTCGGGTCAACTGGCACTACAGGGTTGAAAGGTGGGCCTGTCCATTTAAATTCATATGCTCCAGAACCACCATTTTCATTATCAACTTTAAGCGTACGTTGATAAGGATCACAATTAGTAACTTCGAAGTATGAGTTAAAAGTAATTTCTCCTGGTTCATTTACTGTAAAACTCTGTGTTGCATTACATTGCTCACTACTTAAAGTGGTCTCTATTGTAACAGCATAAGTACCTGCTATCAAACTGCCTTGGTCTTTTAAAGTAGCATCTGCGAATGTAAACGAAGGAGGCCCAGACCATTGATACAAAGTATTAACACCTCCATCACGGACATCAATGTTAATAGCTCCTGTTTCTTCGCTATTACAAACAACATCTTTTATATCTCCAACAATTGTTACAGTATGCTCATAGTCAATTATAAAATCAAACTCAACAATACAAGATCCTCTATCTTTATCTGTTACAGATAATGTATATGTTCCTACGGATAATCCGGATTGATTTAAATTTGCAGAATCAAAACCTGTACCACCGTCATCAGATCTCCATGAAAAATCATAATTGCCACTTGTACCTGTTATGATAACATTACTAATAGATCCATTATTTATACCCAAACATGTTGCATTACTTATTGAGCCGGTAGCTTCAATTAACTCAAGAGTTACATCATTTAGCACTTCACATTTAGAAACAGCATTTGACTCAAGGTCAACTACCTTTATAACATAATGATTTGGTTCTAAACTTTGTAATAAAGGATCATTTACTACAATAGCTCCCCCAATATTATTAACAACAGTACCAATTACTATATCCGACTTTCCATCTGGACTTACAGTTACTCCGTAAGTTTGATTATTAGATGCATTCAATCTTCCCCCTTCAATTGAGAAAATTATAGAACCTGTAGTTGGGTCGTCACAATCAATAGTTGAATTTATAATTTTAACCACTAACTCAGCCGGTTCGCTTATATTTTCTGAATATAGAGCACTTTCACAGTTGTTAGCATCCTTAATTAAAATACTATAATTCCCTGATAATAATCCTATAATACTTTCATTATTAATATTAGTACCCAGTTGCTTATTAACTCCATTTAAATTGTAATTATATGGGAGTTTACCACCTGTTATATTTGTTAATTGAATTGAACCAGAATTATCACCATAACAAGTAATAATATCTTCTTTAGTTATTAAGGCCGATACTGGATCTGGCTCACCTATTTCTATGATCCCCGAAACAAAACTACATGCTGAACTCACAGATTGGATGGTAACTTCGTATAAACCAGCTGGTTTATTAATAATTGTAGCTGTATTATCTGTTAAACCTGACCAATTGGTACCTCCATCAATAGATGTACGCCAAGAGTATGTATAGCCATGACCACTAGGACGCCCAGTTGGAGTAATACTTATAGAGCCATCACTACCGCCAGAACACTTTACTGACTCAACCTTATCAATATTAATACCGAGAGGATCTGGATCTGACAACTCAATGGTATGCAACTGATTACAACCCACATAAGCACTCGGATAAACAGAAACTGTATATGGACCCGGTTTTAGCAAACCAGTCTGGATACCTTCAGTCGCTAATGTTCCATAACCAAAAGCAAGCCCATCAGGATCAGTCCAGGCTACTTCATACTTAGTAGCATCTGGGTCAATATCCCAAGCACTTCCACTTACAACAACACTCAAGGTCCCATCTAATCCATAACATTCAATATCTTTAGTTAGATTAAGAACAGAATTAAATTCTAGAGGTTCAATAACTGCAATTGTTTTTGTAATATCCCCACCAGCATTATCAATAACCTTTACTTCATAATTTCCAGCTGATACAGAAATATTTGTGATAATATTACCTGTACTCAAAGTACCTAATTCAACACCAGCCTTATACCATATAATATCATAATTAGGATTACCTGATTTAATACTGACTTCTATATTTCCATTATCACCATAACATTTAGCATCCGTAGCAGTCAAATCGAAATCTAAAGTCGCAGACTCATCAATTAAGTTTACTGTATAGTCTTTCGTACATAAGTTAGGAGCAGTTCCACTTGTAATTGTAAATGTATATGTTCCAGCAAATAAATTATTACGTGACATGCCCGTGGAGCCATCATCCCAGAGAACAGAATAATCTGTACTTGGGCCACCAGTAATTGTATTTATAACAATGGAACCTGTATTTTGACCACCAATGGCAATATGAGTATTGGTAAATTGCGCATCAATCTCTAAAACGTCTCCAACCGTGAACTTTGGTTGTGGTGAAATAAAACAACCATTATTATCAGTAATTGAAACAGCATAATCTCCAGCAGACAAGTTAGTAATATGATTGGTTTTTCCTCCATTAGCATCGCTAACACCTGTCCACTGATAAGCATAAGGAGTAGTTCCGCCAGAAACTGTAATTTTTACTTCACCGTCTGTATCTCCAAAACATGAAATATCTTTTCTTACATCCTCAATATAAACCAGTTGAGTTGGCTCTGTAATTTGAATTGTATTACTTAGTAGTTTAGTACATCCGTTATTTACATCCTTTACTAATACATTATAAAAGTCAGGGGCCAGTCCTGATAGCGGAGATGGAAACCAAGAAACTCCATTATCAATAGAATACTCAAAAACACCACCACTTCCATTTGAATACTCAGTTTCAAATTCAATAATACCATCGTTGGCTCCATTACACTGAACATGAGTTTCACTATAGGTAGTAGAAAAATCAAGAGGGCTAGTCATAATTACAGCTGACGAAGTTGCAGATGCACAACCTGGTAAACTTTGCTCTTGCACAATAAATGTATATGAACCAAGTGGTAAACCTGTAAATATATTACTCGCCTGCCATGTTGAAGTTTCTACACAGTAGTAATCATAATTACCACTTCCTCCTTGCGCTGTAACAGTAACCTTACCATCAGTAGATGAATAACACGAAGCACCTTCAATATCCACCTTTATAATTTCAATTAGCTGAGGTTCAGAAACTTCTTCATTTAAAACGTTTACACTAACGCAAGACGGGTTATTATAATCTCTTACTTTTATATAATATGTTCCCTTATATAAACCTGTAAATTTATGTAAGCCAGGTAGTTTTGTATTTAACCAAGTTGCACCATTATCTAAACTGTAATCATAATCGCCTGAACCGCCACTTGCTTGTATTTCTATACTACCATTACTACTTCCGTAACAATCGACATCATCAACATTAATTGTAGTTAACAGAATTTCATTTTCTTGATTAATAGTATAAGTACCTAAAGTATATTCACAATCTGGATTATTAGCATCTTGAACTAAGAGGGTATAATTTCCAAAAGGTAAATCTATAAAAGTATGCTCATCATTAGTAACCGGAACGGGTGATGTCCAATCTATAATAACAGGTCCATCTAATTTAAATTTATAGTTACCCGAACCACCATCAACTTTTAGATTTAGAGTTCCACTATTATCACCATAACAATTATTATGCGTCAAAGTTACAGCACGCTCCAGAATAATATCGGGCAAACTACCAACTGTGTATGGTGTCGTCGAATTTTCAAAAATACAACCATTAGCATCTTCAACACTAATAGAGTACGAACCTGCGGAAAGATTTTCAATTCTTTCAACATTCGTTTCTCCATTACTCCAGGTTATATTAGTATAAGGTTTTGTTCCTCCTATTACATTCAGACTAATAGAACCTTTTGATTCTGTAGAACAATCTGTGGATGTAATGATAACATTAGTAACATCTGGCAAATCTGCGGGTTGGTTAATTGTAAAAGTTTGTGTGACAGGACCACATGAATTTGGCAAATCAGAAATCTCTAGAGTATAAGTACCAGCATATTGATTCTCAATATAAGAATCGCTAGAGAATTTCACCATACTAGCATCAAACCAAGAGTAAACATAATTACCACTCCCTCCTTTGGCTAAAACTTCTATCCTACCACTATTGCTTGAAAAACAATCTACATCAGTATGATCTATCAAATCGAAATCAAGAGCAAGTATATCAGACAGTTGCACATCTACCATTGCAACTGCACAATTTATTGCATTCATATCTTGTACCCAAACTGAGTAAGATCCGGCTCCAATTCCATTAACTTCAAAGCCATCAATTCCATTATTAGCTGGTTTCCAATCAGGTACGGGAATTATTGAAGGATTATCTTGTGTGAAATTATATGAACCAGAACCTCCTGACGCTCTTACTATAAATGAACCATCAATAGCAGCGTTACAAGAAATTCCTTTTTGAGATTCCTCCAAAACCGATAAAGCTACTGGTTCTGTTATTTCTATTGGGGTTGGAATTTGAGTAATACATCTACTATACATTGGGTCTTTATCTCTTACCCAAATATTATGTAATCCAGATGGTAAATTAACAACTTCATATTCATCACCAGTACTTCCATAATTACTCTCCACCCAAGTGGTTGGTGAAATTGCCGGATCATTTAAATTAAATTGGAATGAACCTGATCCTCCTTCTGCCTTAACAACAAAAATACCATCACTACTTCCATTACAAATATTATCAACATGACTTGCTAATACTTCTGTAAATAAAATTGGGTCGTTTGCTTCAATCTCAACATTAATAGATTGTGTACAGTTATTACCATCAGTAACAACTACACTATGTATACCAACTGGCATACCTACTTCTACTAGGTCTGTCCCACCAGTTGACCATAATATTTTATACCCTACTCCTGGATATGTTATAAAATCAGGACTACCACCAGTAATAGTAATTGTTGCACTACCTTCACAATCTCCACCTGCTGTGCATGGTGTACATCCGACTTTAATTTTCTGAGCAATAAGATCGGTAACTACAATGGCACTTGGTTCTGAAATTGTTACAGATAATGTTTTTATCTTCTCACAAGCAACCGATGATAAATCTCTCACAGAAAATTCATGCACACCAATTGCTAAACCTTCAAATTTAGATGATGATTGCCAAGTAGCACTAGCATCTAACTTACTACTTGCATCTTTTGAATATTCATAAGATCCACTTCCGCCCGTAGTTTTTAAAGTAACAGTACCGTCTTCATATCCATTACAGGTAATATCCGTTTTAGATTCTTCCTGCAAAACCAATTCATACTGTTCAATAAGAACGCTTCCGTTCATAAGTGCATCACATCCATTTTGTAATGCACTTACAGTATAAAAACCTTCAATTACAAATAGTTGGTCATTTCCGGTATCATCTCCAGTATCTGTAAAATTGAAAGCATTACCATTCCCAGCAAATGTTACCTTTGGCGTTAAACTTAATCCTCCTAATAATAATTCATACGTAACACCTGTGTTTGAACCACTTAAGCCCACAACAACACCTTTCGTTGTTGCATCATCACAATAAGCGCCACCACCGATAACATCATATAAAGTAGAAGGATCTCCTACAATATCAACAGTTTTTTCAGCAGATGTTTTACAGCCATCTGCATTAGTATATTCATAAATAATGGTGTATGGTGTTAGTGGCATAGATGTCGGGGTAAAAATTCCCACACCATCATCAGCAACAACATTATTACCTAAATCATCAATCCCACTGTTACTAATACCTGCAACATTTTCAACAAAGTTTCCAACACCTCCGTTAGGCATATCACCTCGTAATGTAATTGCCGATGATGATTGACATATTTTATCTCCGTCAGCCAAGCCTGAAAAAGTAACCGGATTGGAAGCATAAACTTCAACTAATTGAACAACTGTTGTTTCACAACCATCCGATGTTTTAGTGAAATGCATAGTAACTTCGTAAACACCTGCTCCAACTGACGGTTTAATTGTAGCCGTATTGTTAGTATTATCAACTAAGAACGGTGTAGTACTTCCATTTAAAGTAGCTGTAAATGTAGCAATTCCATCACTTGCATCTGCTCCACTTACTGTAATCTGTTGATCTATATTATTTGTACAATAGTTAGCGCTCAATCCACTTATGGCCACATCTACCGGAGTAACATACACATCTCTAGTAGATTGTGTCAAACACGTTAATCCATTTACTATATTTCTTACTGTATGAGTAATTGTATTGGCATTTGGTTTAAATACAACACTTGCATCATTCGGTACAAAATAATTACCTCCCACTCCATTTCCAGAAAAACTAGAACCCGCAGTACTCGGTAGAGTTGCATTTGGAGTAAGTATAACTGCTGTACTATTTTCGCAAAAATTTGTTTGCCCTGTTGAAGGTATTGTTTCTGTTCCTATCAAGAAAGTAGGATCAACCGACTCAACAATTTTAACAACAGATGTTGTTGAATTATTACAACCTGAAGCATTATATCTATAAATAACTTCATAATCCCCTAATCCTAAACTAGGTGAGTTAGATAATGTTGAAGGTTTAAAGTAATAAGTTCCATTGCCTGCATTTTTAGTTACCTCTACATTAACTCCTCCCTCTACATAATAAACGTCAAAAGTTGTACCGTCAGTATGGTCTGGAGCATTTCCATTTACACTTCCTTCCAGTAGATATTGTCCATTATCTGAGGAGCAATATTCAGTTGCTAAACCTGAGATATCAATAGGTACACCAATAGTTAAAGTCTCTGAATATGATCCTTCACAACCATTTGCATCAGTGTAGCTCAAGGTTATAGTATGCGTACCACTTCCCGCATCAGAAGGAGTAAAAATAGCCGTTCCATCTCCATTATCTGAGATACCAGGACCTGTAAAGCTTCCACTACCAAGAGCTTGTGCGGGATTTCTTGAATAGGCTACTAAAGTAACAGCAGGATCTTGCTCACATGATGCTGCGAGTCCTGTAAAATAAATATTATCATTAACGGGCTCTAGTAAAGTTGTCGTTTCATCAACATAAGTTGTACACCCTTTAGGATCTGTATAAGTGTAACGGAACGTTAATGTTTTAGGTGATCCTAAAGCGGTAATCGCTGCCCCTACATTTAAGGTTGCTGTACCATCTGTTGAATCCCACCATGAGCCTTTATCTGTTGGATAGCCAATAACTTCAAACTCACCAATCGAACCTGATGCTGTGCCATCAGGCACTCCATTAACGGTAACTGTACCGGCATCAGAACAATATGTTGTTTGCAAATTATCAATTCGAACAACAGGCAGTTCATTTACTACAATTTCTTTAGTTATTGAGTTTGTACATCCCTCTACACTTGTAAAATTATAGGTAATAAAATTACTTCCAATATTAGCAGCAGCAGGATCAAATTGATCTCCAAAAATACCACTCCCTACAAAAGAACCTCCTACTGGAGTTCCTGTAAGCTGAACTACTCCATTATTCTCACAATATTCAATACTATTTGTACCTGAAGGAGGCGAAAAATCTACTACTGGTAATGAGTTAACTACTACATTAACTAACTCATTACTAGTACAACCATGAGTAGTTGTAGCAATAACTGTATAATCTTTACCTGGAGGGTTTGGACCTACTGTTATAGTTTGACTAACACCCAAACCATCACTCCAAGTATATGTACCTCCTGTGTCTGCTCCGTAAGCGGTAATACTAACTGTTGAACCTTCGCAAACAGACGGGTTAGCTGGGTCGAAAGTAATAATAGGCACAGGATCTACATAAACTGTACCTGTAGTAGTTCCAGTAACCGGACTACATCCTCCTGCATCCGTAAGATCTATAATACTGTAGGTTGTTACAGCATCAGAAGGATTTACTACGATAGTATAATTATTAGATGGGTGATTAGTTACTGTTGAAATCGTTGCTCCCTTGTCATCTTTTATAGTAAAATTATAAGGTGGGTTTCCCGTTAATACAACTTCAATTTTAAAATCACCCGGTACGTTTTCACATCTTCTATCAGGTAATTGTGCTACAACATCTGCTGTAGGTGGATTTGTAACAGTAATCGTTAATTGACCGCTCATTTCTTGAGAACATCCACCTGCATTACTACCCATCACTCTATATATACCTTCAGGCATATCCGACCAAGTGATTATATCCCCATCATTACCTTTTTTTACCGATCCTACAGGTATCCAATTAACACCATCATATTGTTCGAGCTGATAATCTACAATACTCTCAACCGGTCCTAAAGAAAAAACAACGCCTGTAGTAGCATCTGAGCTACAATATTTATCTTTATTAGTAGTTAAACTTTGTGGTGTGGGATTACTTAAAACCTGCAACGAACCTGTCATCAATTTAGTACAGCCACCTGACGATGCATTAACCGTATATATTCCTGTGGTTGTTTGGGCCCCAAAGGTTAACTCTCCACCATTTCCGCTTAGAGTTAGAACCGATATATTATCACGCAACAAAGTATAAGTGACTAATGGATCTGTAGGGTTTGTACTACTACCCAACTTTACCTCTCCACTAGGGCATACAACTCCTTGATTTATTAGAGGTAGGTCTTCGGGTAAAGCATTAATTGATGCCGTACCGTTCATAGTTGAGGTACAACCAGGCAATGATCCTGATACATCTTCAGCTTCTACCCAATAACTTCCAACACCTGTGACACTATTAAATGATAAGGATGAATTAGTTCCTGACAATATTTGCTGATCAATTACAGAACTTCCATTATCATATTTTAGCGTATAGTTAACACTAACCTGACTATTACTCAGCCCGACAACTAGGTTAGATCCTTCACAAACTGTATTACCTGTTACATTGTAAACTACCGGAACAGTTCCTATCTCTACGTCATTAAGCATATTAACATCAGGGCAAGTTCCACCCTTTGCGGTAACTTTATAAGTTCCTGATGTAAGAACTACTGGGTTGAAAGAAATTGGGTTTCCATTACCCGTCACTGTACTTACAGAAGTATTAGACGGATTATATAATGTATAAACCACTCCACTTTCTGAATTATTTAAACCTATGGTATAGGTATTACCAGAACAATATGGTGCTGCTTCTGCAATACTAATATTTTGAGCTATTGGATTATCATAAACTGTATGAATCGAACTCATTAAAACCTCTGAGCCACCAGAACAGCTGTTTAAAGCATAAACACCATATGTTCCAGCTATATTTTGGTCTGAGAATGTAATTGCTGCGCCATTTCCTGTAACTGGACCTTCAATAATCGTTGATCCCATTTTTAATATATAATCAACACCTACTTCACTAGAAGACATTTGAATAGAAGTGGGAGTAGCCGTACAGTCAGACCCCCAATTTATGGTTTGATCAATCGGATTTGCACTTAAGGTAAAATCTGCAGTCTGTCCTACAACTGCCGCTTCACAACCATTTGCATCGGTAAGTTTTAAAAGAGTTGCTGAGCTAGAGGCCGTAAGATCATCCGAATTGAATATCTGACCTATTCCATCTCTTTCTGCAAGTAGACTCGTACCATATAAGGGATGAGAATATTCCAATTCAAACTTACCTGTTCCTTCAAATTCATAATCAATATTCAACTTATAAGGCGTTATACAAGGGTCAAAACCATAAGATTCCCATTTGTTAACAACAACTTCTGGAGTTGCTGTTATAACAACTGCATATTGGGTGCCTCCTGTATGCTCCCAAATAACGGTATATGAACTACCTACCACAAAGCCAGATAACTCATCATCATCAGCTTTACTTGCAGTTCCATTATCATTAAGTGTTAACCCACCTAAATCTGCCCAAAAACCATTGTTAACATGGCCAGAAATTGGGGCAGGAGATGCTTCTGCTAAAATATCACCCCCATTTAATGTAGTTAACCCACATGAAGACATTGTTTGCGCAAATACAGAACTAACTGCGAAAGCGAAAAATAAAATTAAACAAATTCTTAAACTAGAAATAGTTATTAGGTTTGTTAAACGCATATATAGTTTAGTCATACTTATATTATTTTCGAGTCCTAACAAAAGGAACTAAACTTTTCTACGTCAATAATTTTAAAAGGTTTGTCTAAATAAAACATATATTCGTAAAAAAATACACATTTTTACCTTATTAAATTTAATAATGAATATGTTATTTATTATTGCAGACAACGATAGAGATTACCCGGTAAGTTTTTCACCAAACCATCAAACTCCATTTTTAGTAACAAGGAAGCTAACTTACTGACTGTAATACTTGTTTGAGCAGATAGGGCGTTAATTGACATTTCTTTATTACTTAATAACAACTCATAAATTAGCCCTTCCTCTCCAACAGGAGCATTAAACATACTAAGCTGTTTATTATTCTCATAATCTACTTCCCAATTTAAGGCATATGCTAAATCTTTAGCCCCTTCAATCATTGCAGCTACATTAGATTTTATGAGGTGATTACATCCCATTGAGAATTCATCGCCTACCCTACCAGGATAAGCCAAAACATCTCTATTATAAGATTGTGCAATACCTGCAGTTATTAAGGCTCCACCTTTAGATGCCGACTCAATAACTATGGTAGCATCCGCAATACCAGCAACAATACGATTACGCTTTACAAAGTTTTGCCTATCCGGATTAGTACCACTTGTAAACTCTGTGAGTAAAGCACCAGTACTTAGTATATCTGTTGCTGTTTTTTTATGAACACTGGGATAAATACGATCCAATCCATGTGCCATAACGGCAATGGTTGGTAGACCAAATTCTAAGGCTGCCCGATGCGCACAAATATCAACTCCATACGCCAAACCACTCACTATGGTAACATTAGAAAATTGCTCACTAATTTCTTTTATGAGCTTTACACAATTTTCTTTGCCATACTCAGTAACCTTGCGGGTACCAACAATGGAGATGACTTTATTATCTGATAAATTATGATTTCCTTTTGAATAAAGAATTATAGGAGCATCTTCACACTGCTTTAATCGGGAAGGATAATTAGAGTCTAAATAAAAACTTGTAGTAATATCTTTATTAACAATAAAATCGAGTTCCTTTTGGGCTAGGTGCATTACATTTGGGTCTGTAATAGCTTCCGCTGTTTTTATGCCAACTCCTGGAATCTTAGATAAAGCCTGAGAACTTTCACTAAATACAGCCTCAACACTTCCTAGATATGCGATAATATTTCGGCATAATTTAGGACCCACCCCCTTTATATGAGCTAATGCTATTTTATATAATAGTTGATTTTGCAAGGTTTCATTCGTTTAGGTACGAACAAAAATAATAAAAGAATCTATTTTTTAAGTATGGTTTGTTAGGAAATCGCATATACTAAGAAGCCAACTGACCTTTCTAAATTAAGTTAAACTCAATAACTATTAACGCATTAATGCTATTACCTACAATTGGAAAATATTCGTTCCTGAATATTAGCTTATAGCTATTCTATACGCACTTTGCAATAGGATGAGTCATCATTTGCACCAACTCCATAAAGTTGGAATGCTCTTTTTACGCAAAAGTCGTTATTTTACCAATTCATTTAGAAAAGCAAATAATTTGGCCTTATCCTTTGCTGACATTGCAGTTATATAAATTGGTGGATATTTCGAAGCTTGATTAGAAGTCATCTGAAACAATACTAACTTTTGCTGAAAGAAGGCATTCCCTGTTATCTCATAACTAATTAGTGCAGATACTGGAATACGGTACATCTTAAACTCTCGCGAAAAAGGGAATGAATTATAAAACTTCACATTAATAACATCTTCTTCTTGTTCTAGTTCAACATAGTAAAACCCACCAAAAAGAAAGTACAACACCACAACTATTAACAACAGCATAGAAACCGATTGTAAATTTTCAATAAAGGCCAATGCTTGCATTGTTATGGAGCAAATCCACAAAGCCAATAAAGCGATGATTACCAAAGTAAGTATTAATTGAATCTTCCCTGCGGTCTTTCTATTATTCATCTATGCTATTTTTAAATTAAAGTTGTGCTATATTTGTTGAGAAATTATGATAACAACAAACTGATTATCAGTATTATTTCCACAGCGTGGAGATTGGCCAAAACCACTAAAATTAAGGCATTACTCGCAAAGTTTCAGTGCAACTTTAAACAACTTCACTATAATTAGTCTGCACAAATATAAAGAATCAGACCAAAATAAATAGCCCATAAAGGCTTCAATTCAAATTTTGATAAAAATCGAATTTTAATGGAATTCTCATAGTCTAGATTGGGACTACATTGGTATTTCATTATACGTTTACTGATCCTATAAAACCATTAAAGCAATAAAAAGAGTGCATTGCAGGTTCAATCCAAGACCAATGAAAAACCATCCCAGATATTTACTGTTTTTATTTAGATTAACCCTTAGAACATCCTTCATAAACTAGATATCATCGACAATTGCAATTTACAATAGAGTAAATAGAAGACCTTATTTGTTTACGAATTATAATTTATTCAAAAACATGACTTACAAATCTGTTTTTTACCTATTTTTGATGCCAAAATAATAACTACCACAAATTACGGGAGAATGCAGGTAATTGAAGAGAGCGAATCGAAGGTGTATGGTGCCGAAGATTTAAAACAAGACCTTACTGATCTAATCAAAAAATATAGTCGCGGAAAAGTATTTCTACTGTGCGACACTGGTTCCTATAAACATTGTTATCCTAAAGTTAAAGGACTCGAAGCTATTGATGAAAATAACATCATTTGCATTGAGGAAGGGGATCAAAACAAAACCATTGATGCCATTAGTAAAGTATGGCACTTTTTAAGCACTAATGGTGCCGATAGGAAATCGCTCTTAATAAATTTAGCGGGTGGTATGCCATGTGATTTAGGTGGTTTTGCTGCTTCTACTTTTAAAAGAGGTATTGATTTTATTAATATTCCTACAACATTGCTTAGCCAAGTTGATGCTAGTGTTGGTGGTAAAACGGGTATTAATTTTCATAGCCTAAAAAATGAAATTGGCGTTTTCCAACACGCCACCGCGGTTCTTGTTGATACTGATTTTACAAAAACACAAGATCAAGAAAATATCTCATCAGGTTTTGCTGAAATGATTAAGCATGCCTTAATCTATTCTGAAGATACCTGGAACGACATCAAATCCTTTCCTATTATTGATGTAGATTTGAAAGCACTAAAACCTCTGGTAATACGTAGTATCAATATTAAAGAGAGTTTTGTTAAGGCCGACCCTACTGAACAGAACGTTCGTAAATCGTTAAACTTCGGACATACCATTGGCCATGCTTTTGAGAGTTTCTGCATGAAAAATAACAAAGCCATTTTACATGGTTATGCTGTTGCTTACGGAATGTTAGCCGAACTATATTTAGGATATAAAAAGTGTGGTTTCCCAATGGAAACAATTAAAGAAATAAACAGTGTAATTGAAAAAATCTATGGTAAATTAGATATTACTATGGATGATTTTAATGACCTATTTTATTTGATGACGCACGATAAGAAAAATGAAAAGAATCAAATTAACTTTACACTCTTAAGTACAATTGGAGAAATCAAGATTAATCAAATTTGTACAAAAGAAGAAATTTACGAAGCCATTGAGTTTTATTTAGACTTATAGTAAGATTAAAACAAATTACATTACCATAAGTAATAACAAACTCAAGAACATAACATCAGATACAATGACATATACTGTTTCAGCACCAAAACAAATAGATAAATACACTGTAGATTTACCTACTTCAAAAAGTATTAGCAACAGAGCACTTATTCTTAACGCAGTTTCATATAGTTCTATTCCTATTAAAAACTTAAGCGATAGTGACGATACTGCATTACTCATAAAGGCTCTTAATTCTGATAGCCGTAATTTTGATGTAGGTGCTGCTGGCACTACTATGCGCTTTTTAACTGCCTTTTTATCAAAAATTGTAGGCGAATGGACCATTACAGGTTCTGATAGAATGAAGCAGCGTCCGATTAAAATATTGGTTGAAGCACTTAACGAATTGGGTGCTAAAATTGAATATACTGAAAAAGAGGGCTATCCTCCACTTCGCATTTTTGGTAGTGCTTTAGAAGGTGGCGATCTTGAATTGGCTGGCGATGTAAGCAGTCAGTATATCTCAGCTTTATTAATGATAGGCCCCACCATGAAAAATGGATTACGCCTTACATTAACAGGCGAAATTATTTCGCGCCCATACATTTTATTAACTCTTAAGATGATGGAAACCTTTGGTGTAAAATGTCATTGGAAAGACAATGTAATCACTGTTCCTTCTGCTAATTACAACCCTACTGAGTTTACTGTAGAAGCAGATTGGAGTGCAGCATCATACTGGTTTGAAATAGTAGCGCTAAATAAAGGGAGCGAAGTTACTTTAAAAGGACTAAAACGCTATAGCGAGCAAGGCGACTCGAAGGTAGCAGAATTGTTTAAGCAACTGGGTGTTTCTTATAAATTCAATAAAAATGGATTAACACTGAAAAATACAGGCGAGCTATATAAACAATTTAATTACAATTTTATTGAGCAACCTGATTTGGCTCAAACCTTTGCAGTTACTTGCTGCTGCCTAGGTGTTCCTTTTAACTTTACGGGTCTTCAAACCTTAAAGATTAAAGAAACAGATCGCATCAATGCGCTCATTGATGAATTAAAGAAAATGGGCTTTGTACTAAGCTCAAACAACATTGATAATTTGGTTTGGGATGGCACTACTTGTGAAAAAGATGAAACGCCTAGCATTGCCACTTATCACGATCATAGAATGGCCATGGCTTTTGCTCCTGCAGTTAGCATTATAAAAGATATGAAAATTGAAGATCCAGCCGTGGTTTCCAAATCATATCCTAAATATTGGGATCACTTGAGCGAGTTTGGATATACAAGTAAATAATAAGTTTTCACCTCATAGTTATAATAAGCTGCATCCTAAAAAGGTGCAGCTTTTTTTATACTCTTTATTCCAGGCTAAAATACATTTCTCAGAAGTAGCAATTGCCAGAAATAAAGGAATTCGATAACAACACTAAAAAATAACCAACTTTAACTTACTCATTAGAATATCCCTCCCACTAAGAAATATGAACTGTTTATATATCGTTTTTTTTTAGATAAAAGATTGAGTGTAGATTGTGATCAAATCATTTAAGATTTTCGCTATGCAAACTGAATTAATCTACACTCAAGATCCTTATAGTAAGCTCAAAAATGGAAAAATCTGCTATTCTTCTCTCTTGATATTAGCAAGAAATACCATCTTACATATAATAACAATTGCGAGTAATAAAATGGCTCTCAAAACAGCCTTCAAAGCAAATAATGATCTATCTAATAGATCAGATAGACACCTTAATCAGATTAACTTTATCTGTAGACATAATAAAAATCAACAATCATATTCAAGAAAATATTCCACAAATAAACTAAGCATAAAACTTTGCTTACCCACTATAAATATTACTACCAAAGGCCAAACCCTAGAAGACTCACAAAAACCAATGAATTAGGCATCCCAAATAATACATAAAGTTAAAAGTAGACAATTGTTGACCCAGATATTAAATCCAAATAACACAAATCATATTTATTAACATTAAAGAAAAACGTTATGAAAACTCTAGAAAATGGATTACCAATTATTATTAATGAGAGTGAATCATTCTCAATTATGGGCATTATTAAAGGTTCTGTAGATATCAAGGTATACGATGATGGAACAAGTAAATTCCCTGTTCTTGCAACCATTGATAGCAATAAAGGAAGCGGGAGTCAATCATTAACAATTGATGGAAATAAGAAGGAATCCACTACCGTAAGTGGTGTTAAGATTACAATTACGATATCTGAATGGAATTGTACGGACTCATTACTATCATTTCATCTAAAGGTTGAAGCCAAAAAGTCTTTTATTCATAAAACTGTTTTTAACAAAACACTTTCAGGAACTCGCCACAATACAACTCTTCATAACAAAAAAATGGAACTTATGAATGAAGAATTTGAGATGACAGCGGATCAGCAACCTGCATAATACGCGTATAATTTCATCATTATAGTAAACTTTCATCAAGAGACTCAATACAACATTCGAATTGAGTCCCTTGATTGTAAGATTTTAAATAACCTGAAACAAACGAGAAACATCATCACGATTTGTTTTACTTACCGGAATTTGCTTATCTCCAATTATCAACATATTCCCTTTAATACCAGTTACATTTTTAATATTTACAACAAAAGACCGGTGTATTCTTTTAAATAAATCTTTAGGTAATTGCTCTTCAATTTTATGCAATACAACTGAGTATATAAAACTATCATCTTTTGTATAAATAGTTGTATAGTTCCCTTCCGCTTCAAGCCAGAGTATATCATCTAACCTTACCTTTACATAAGCATTTTGTTTTTTTAAAAATATAAAATCTTGCTCCTGTAAGTCAATCTTTTTCGATTCAAGGTCTGATTTATCAATATTCTTTTCAGATATACTAGCACTCATATTTTGTTTAGCCAATTCAATTGCTACTTGTACTTGCTTATCATTAAATGGCTTTAATAAAAAAGCTGTAGGCTTAACTTGTATCACCTTATTAATAACACTATCACTAGCTAATGATGTTAAAAATATAAAGGGAATACCATAGTGGTCAGACACTATATTTGCCAAATCAATCCCGTTTTTTTTTCCCTTTAAATTAATATCAATTAAAACTAAATCAACCATTAAATTATTTAATGTATCAATTGCGTCCTCAACATTATCATTGATTTTAACCACATTATAACCCAATTCCGTAAGACGAAATGCCATATCCTCAGCAATCAAAATTTCATCTTCTACAATATGTATATTCATAATTTTAGATTTTTTAATTCTGAATCCTTTAAATAGATCGACCAAACACACCCATTATCATTGGTCTGAATAATTTCACCTTTTATTTGTTTCAATAAGGATTTTACTAGTTTAAGGCCAATTGAGCGAGACTTAGAAGCCTTAACCTTTTCAATTAAGCCTGGACCGTTATCTCGTATAATAATCATAAATCCATCATGCTTCTTTAGTAACGAAATCATCAAACGAGCTTTTGCTGTTATTGGAACTGCATATTTTAATGAGTTTGTCAATAGTTCATTTAATACAATTCCTAAAGGAATAGCATCATCCACATGCAGCCTGACTTTATCTAACTTTAGTTGCAAATCAACATCAATCCCTAAACTAAAAATAAGGTTCTCTGCAAGATCAGTTATATAATCATTTAACAACAAATAAACATTAGATGACGAAGGAACAAGTTTTTGATGAATTAGCGTTAATGACTCAACACGCAACTTAGCAATAGCTAAAGATTCAGAGGTTTCTCTAGTACAATACCTACCAGCTTGCAAACTAAATATACTAGCAATCATTTGTAAATTATTCTTAATTCGATGATTGAGTTCTCTATAAAGCAATTCTATCTCTTCCTTTTTCTTTTCTATTATTTTTTTCTGATCTAGTAACTTAACATATGCTACTTTCCGAGAGTGTAATGCGTAATATAAAAAGGCTGATAATAGAATTGTAAGAGTCACCCCAAACAAGCTAAGCAGAATTTGTATATTCTTATTCTTATTTTCCTGCTCAAGAAATAAAATATCATCCTCCTTTTTCTTTAAATAATATTGACTTCTCAATTGCTCAATATTCCTAACATTCTCGAGATTCTTTATGCTATCATTATAAAACTCATAGTTCTTTCTATAATTTAATGCTAAACTATAATCCCCCTGCACTTCATAAAACTGTGATAGATCAAGACTTATATCTCTTATTTGTTCTTTTAGATTCTCTCTTTTGGATATTTTCAAACACTCCAAAAGCATTGATTCTCCTTTTTCATCCATGCCTTTGGATAAATAAAACTGAGCTAGTTTCGACTTATAACACGCTAAAGAATAAACATCACTTAAATTACTAAGAATATTTATTGACTTTAATAAGTTATTTTCTGCTAATAACGTACTATCCTCACTAAGGTAAGTTAAGCCAATATTCCCTAGTGCATACCCTTCAACAAGTCTATTTTTGGCACTTCTATTTAATTCAATGCAATATTTAAAGCAAATTTTCGCGCTATCATAAGCGAATAAACGACGGTAAGTTTCACCCAAGTTTATTAAAGCATACATCATATTAAGCGTATCTTTCCGTATCTGAAAAGACGATAACGAAGACTCAATGTAGGTTTTCGATAATTTATAATTACCTTCATTTGAAAGATGTGATCCTATTTGGAGTTGCAACGAAGCTTTCTTATCAATCGCTCCAATTCTATCATAGATCTGTAAAGCATCCAATGATGCTTTAATCGCACTGGTATAATTACCCATTCGCCTATTGCAAAGGCTAATATATTCCAATGCTAAACCTTCTTTCTCGTAATATTTATTAACATGGGATAGCTCACGGGCTCTTTCTGCATATATTAATGCTTGAATCGGAGTTTCGTACTTGGATAAACATAAAAGTGAGTTTATCCTCTCTAATTCTACACAATCACCTTCTGCTACTTTCTTTAAGCTATCAATATTAATCTGTGAAGAAGTATATGTTAGGTGAAAGAGTAGAAAAAAAAGGAAATAACATCTAAAGTATTTAAGGTTATTTTTCATCAGGTTCTGACGAGGTATTCCCAATATATGGATCAATTACGCCAATTTTACCTGTTTCCTTAATCTCAAAATATATTGCGTATTGCAAATTAAACTTTGGAGAATAATCTGGTGCAGTTTGCACCATCAATGCTTTACCCAACTCTTGTTTTATAGTTAACTCATTTCTAAATTTATCATAAGTATAACAATCTTTATTATCCAAAATAAAGATATTTTTCCAATCCTCAATAGTTACAAGGTCATCCGTTATAGCTGTAAATATAACTTCAGCACAATCCTCCTTTAAATGCTTTACATCAGTTTTAATTGATTTTGATAATAATTCAATTTCATAACTAGAACTAGGTTCTAATGTCAATATTCGTCCACCTCTCCACAATAAATTCGGAGCATCAACGGTGCAAAACGAATCAGCCTTATATGGCTTATCTGATGTACCCCACGATGGCGCTTTTTTAAAAAAATCAATAAGGCTCTGAGTGTCAATAATAATAGAGATTAGATTCTTCATTGTATTTAGATTAAGATTTTAGAGATTATAAATAACTCTTCTAATTAACATAGTAAGATTTTTGCATTCTGCATAAACCTTTCAAAATAGATAGTTACAGACATACTAGTTTAACCATCTTTGTATGACTATTTTATATCAAAGTTATTGAAATTAAGTTAATATACAATAATGCTAAAATTAAAAATCAGTTCTATCTTTGAGAATATTTTAAGATATTATGAATAGTATATACATCAATTTAATAATTCAATACAAGCAAAACTTTTTAAGAATTGCACTCGGCTTTGCTATGTTAGCCTTTTCAGGATATACTCTATTCTACCCTAGCCAACTAGAGAGCCTATTAAATTCTTATATACCGGTATTTATAATTGCTGGAATAGCCTACATCATAATTGGTTTAGGCATCAATCCCATCTCACTATTCGGAAAGGCCTATATAAAAATTGATAAAGAGAAGATTGAAGTTAAACCCTCAATCTTCAAAAAATCGTGGACCATAAACTGGGTAGACATCAAAGAAGTTCAAATAAAAGTGGCTTCAATACGCTTTTTAATGCCAAAGCTAATTGAGTTGGATTATGGACGAATGAATGATGCATCTGTATTAGAATTGAAAACTGCTATTATTGGCATTGCCAAAGAAAAAAACATTAAACTCAACTAACAATAGATCTTTTTAAATAGGAACTAACAGAGTGTCTATCGCGTACCATTCTAATTCAAAATAAGACTTAAATATTCTTTAATGCTCACAATCTCAGAAGAACATATAACTCTAATTAAAAATAAGGCCAAAGAGTTAGGTTTTGATGATATAGGTTTTACAAATGCGCTAGAATTAACTGATGATAAAGCCTACTTAAAAGAGTGGCTTGATAACAATATGCACGCGGGCATGCAATACATGGCCAATCACTTTGAAAAAAGAACCAATCCATCATTTTTGGTGGAAGGAGCAAAGTCGGTTATGGTGATGCTAACCAATTATACACCTAGCGAAAAACCCCTCAATGCAGATGCCCCTATAATTGCTCGATATGCATATGGACAAGACTATCACGACATCATTAAAAAGCGGCTTCATAACTTATATAATTTTATCAAGGAAGAGATTGATCCGTCTCTTGATGGGAGATGCTTTGTTGACTCCGCTCCTGTTTTAGAGCGTTCTCTAGCTGCAAAAGCAGGTTTGGGTTGGATTGGCAAAAACACCCACCTCATCCATAAAAGATTAGGAAGCTACGTGTTTATTTCAGAAATCATTAGCAACCTTATTTTACCTGAGGGGGATAATGTAAAAGACGCTTGTGGCGGATGTACAAGATGTATTGATGCTTGCCCTACAGGTGCATTAGAGGTGCACAAGCTAGATTCTAACAAATGTATATCTTATTTAACCATTGAAAATAAAGGAGAAATATCTGATCAGTTTACCGGACAAATGGAAAATCGTGTTTTCGGATGTGATATCTGCCAAGAAGCTTGTCCGTGGACCTGGAAGTCGCGCCCCAACAAAAATGATGCATTTCAACCAAACGAGCACCTACTAAAACTTAGTAAAAGCGATTGGCAAAACCTATCTTCAGAACAATTCCCAATTTACTTCAAAAAATCAGCTGTTAAAAGAGCTAAGTTTGCTGGGTTAAGAAGAAATATTGACTTTTTAGATTTAAAAAGCGATTTATAAGGCTTGTATTTTAATTTGATAGTACTAACTTTAACAGAGTACCAACAAATTAAACTAGCATTTTGAAACCCAACTTCGAATATAGCCACTTTAACCTACTCTCAACAGATAGGACTCAACTAAAAGGTCACTCTTGGTTACCATTTAGAACACCTACATGTTTACTAATATTAGTACATGGACTGGGAGGGCATGGCTTACGATATGACGACTGGGCTCAAGGTTTATGCAAATCTAATTTTGGCATTTTTGCAATCGACCTAAGGGGACACGGCCAATCTGCCGGAAAACAAGGCGATGCTAAAAATATTGATGTTTTATTACAAGATATTGATGCTATAAGATTACACATCAATACCACCAAATATAAAGACTTGCCATTGTTTATTTACGGCAGTAGTATGGGAGGACTTTTAGCTACCTTGTATACACTTGAGTTTGGAGGTAATTTAAGCGCTGCTATTATAGCTGCACCATGGTTCAAATTAAGTAATCCTCCTGCGCCTATTTTCAACTCATTAATAAACTTACTTGTTTATTTAATGCCCAAATACAGGGTGAAAACAGGTGTAAGTTCTGCAAAGCTAAGAAGTAAATCAAACAATCAACTTATTGCCAAGGAAGATCCCTATGTTCATAAACGCATTTCTCTACGCCTGTTACACAGTATCAGTGCAGCAACAAAAAGGCTTGCTAAAAGTATTCCTCAAATGGAAGTGCCTATTTTAGCAATACATGGTAAAGCGGATCAGGTAACCTCTGCCAGTCAAACCAAGACTTTTATAGATAAGCAAAGTGGCGATGCTCAATTACTTTTATTAAACAGTGCCTTCCATGAAATACATTTGGAGGATGACAATATGAAAATATTACACAACATAAATAATTGGATTAAAAATCATATTTAAAGCATGAATAACTTTCGAACTGAAATAATAACACAACCACACAATAAACAAATAGAATACAATTCAAGTGTTTTATTTATTGGCTCATGCTTTGCCAATAATATTGGTTCTAAATGCGAGGAAGCTAAAATTCCGTGCATGATTAACCCATATGGGACAATATACAATCCAATTAGTGTTAAGAATACATTAAAATTTATCATAGATAAATATCAATTCTCTGAAAAGGATTTAAGGTATGAGAACAACCTTTGGCACACATTTTCTCATCATAGTTCTTTTAATAACTCAGATAAAGAACAATACCTTAAACAGGTAAACAAAAATAATGAGGATGCACATTTGTTTTTAAAGGAAGCAGACTTCCTTTTTATCACCTTTGGTACCGCGTGGGTTTATCAATTTATTGAAAACAACCAAGTTGTTTCAAATTGCCATAAATACCCTAATAAATCCTTTAATAGGTATATTTTAAATATAAGTGAGATAATAGATATATACAAAACCATTATCACCGAATTACTTGTATTTAACCCAACCTTAAACATTATTTTTACAGTAAGCCCTGTACGTCATTGGAAAGATGGAGCCCATGGAAATCAAATAAGTAAGGCTACCTTACTTTTAGCTATTGAACAATTGGTTGATACATTTGAAAGCTGCAGTTATTTTCCTGCCTATGAATTTATCATTGATGATTTAAGAGATTACCGATTCTATGATAAAGACATGATTCACCCTAACGATGTAGCGGTTGATTATATCTGGAAAAAGTTTGAATCTCACTTTTTATCACAAGAAGCACTAGTATATCAAAACGAATTTCAAAAACTAAGTAAATCATTAAATCACAGACCATTTAATATTAGCTCACCACAACATCAAGATTTCTTAAAAAAAGTATTACAAAAACTAAATCAATTAAAAATAAAATACCCTAATGTTAATATATCCAAAGAGTTATCAAAAATAAAAAGTGAAATTTTGTGAACACATGTTATCTATACGTAAATAACAATTTTGTAGTCAAATAAGCATTTACATTATAAATTAATATTAATACATTTGATTAACAGCTAATCTAAAAGTAAATATAACTTTAAATTAATATATCCTTACATAAGCAACTTAAAAAACTAAATAAATCTATGGCGTACTTATCACTAGAAAAACACAAACTAGTTAACCTTGAGTACTCTCTGTTTAAGGAGATACTGCGAACCAATAGGGCCGGGTCCTATTGCAGCTCTAGTATAATTGGTTGTAATACGCGAAAATACCATGGCTTATTAGTATGCCCAATTCCAAATTTGGATATGATGCGGCATGTGTTATTAAGTTCATTAGATATTACGGTGATACAACATGAAAAAGAATTTAACTTAGGTTTACACAAATACAGTGGTAACCACTATGAACCGAAAGGACACAAATATGTTAAACAATTTGGTTTTGACGTAATACCTCAAACAATTTACCAAGTTGGTGGTGTATTACTTTCTGTTGAAACTATTCTTTCAGAAAAAGAGGAACAAGTATTACTCAAATACACATTACTTGAAGCTAATTCAGACACAAAACTTAAATTAAAGCCTTTTTTTGCCAATAGGAGTGTACATGAACTAACATACGCAAACCTCAATGCAAATACAAAGTATAACCATATTGAGAACGGCATACAACTTAAGATGTACGATGAAATACCAGGCATCAATATTCAAGTCTCTAAAAACAGTGAATTTGTAGCTAGTCCTGATTGGTATAATGGCATTGAGTATATAAAAGAACAAAAAAGAGGCTATGAATACAAAGAAGACTTATTTGTACCAGGCTATTTTGAATTTGATATCAAAAAGGGAGAAAGTGTAATTGTTTCGGCAAGTACAAAAGCATTCAAAACATCCGGTTTTAAAACTCGATTTACAAAAGAAGTAAACAAAAGAATTCCTCGGGATAGTTTTAAAAATGACTTATTAAATGCTGCCTCTCAGTTTTTCGTAACTGAAAAAAATACAACTTCAATGATAGCAGGTTATCATTGGTATAAAAAACGTTTAAGAGATACATTAATATCGCTTCCTCTTTTAACACAGGCATTGAATAATAACGATCTTTTGCTAGAAGTTAGTAACTCAGCAATAACAGAGATTTCAAAAGTATATTTAAATGACAAAGTCTGCAATGCTCCGGAAGCAGATACTCCTTTATGGTTATTTTGGATGTTACAACAATGCTGGGATAAGAAAGTGTTAGAGAATCTATTATCTAACCACTCAGATACTTTCTCCAAATTAATACAAGCCTTCTTATATGATAAATTTGATAATATTATACTATTAGATAATGGCCTTTTAAAAAATAATGACAGTGACAAACCGCTTACTTGGATGAACTCAATTTCTAATCAAGAAGCCGTAACTCATAGAAATGGAGTTTGTGTTGAAGTAAATGCATTATGGTATAATGCACTAAAATTCGTAACTTCATTAGATCAGCACTTTACTGATAAAGCATTTATTGAATCAGCTCAATCTATAATTGATAAACTTGATAGCTCATTTGTTGAAACATTCTGGAATAAAGCAGACGAATGCTTATACGATGTTGTTCACAATAACGGCATGGATACTTCAATAAGACCAAATCAGATTTTTGCAACAGCTTTCGAGTTTTCACCCCTAGATAAGAGCCAAAAGAAGAAGGTTGTAGACACGGTTAGAAGAGAATTATTAACCCCTAAAGGATTAAGAACACTTTCTCCTCAGGATGGGTTCTATGAAGGAATAATTTCAGGACCTGAATATTTAAGAGAGAAACAGCTACACCAAGGAACAGTTTGGCCATGGTTGATGTCATTTTACGCAGAAGGCTATCTCAAATTACATAAAACAAGTGGAATTTCACACATAAAAAATATAGCACAAGACTTTAAAAAGGAATTAGGCGACCACTGTTTGGGTACATTACCTGAATATTTTGATGGGAACCCTCCTTATAAAGGAAAAGGTGCTGTAAGTATGGCTTGGAATGTAGCTGGAGTATTAAAAATTTTAAAACTAATCGAAAATTACAGTTAAATATGAGGGTATTAATGTTTGGATGGGAGTTTCCTCCTCATATTACAGGAGGACTCGGAACCGCTTGCTACGGTTTAACTAGAGGATTATCTCATGTAGAGGATTTGGATGTATTATTTGTTGTTCCTAAAGCTTATGGCGATGAAGACCAGGAAGCAATGGAACTCGTTGGAGCCAATAATATATCCATTCGACAACGTAAGATTGACTTTAATAAGTTTAAAAAAGAAATGGAATACATTGAGGTAGATACACATATCATTCCTTATGTAGATCCTGAAGACTATTGGAAACTCACCAGAAAAAAGATAGATGGTGAAAAGAAGATTGTACATACCAACGACGAAGGTAAAATTGACTTCTCAGGTAAATATGGGGCTAACCTTCTAGAAGAGATCGCCAATTACGGGCTTGTAGCCAATATTATTGCACAAGATAATGACTTTGATGTAATCCATGCACATGATTGGTTGGCGTATCCTGCAGGAATTGCTGCTAAAGAAGCATCGGGCAAACCCCTTGTTGTACATGTTCATGCAACCGATTTCGATCGAAGTGGAGGTAGCGTTAATCCTACAGTATACGAGATTGAAAAACGGGGGTTAGAAGCTGCGGATAAAGTCATTACCGTAAGTAATTTAACTCGTAACATTGTTATTGAGAAATATGGTATTCCTGCTGCAAAAGTAGTTACAGTGTACAATGCACTCGACCCTAAAGTGGCTACTACCTCACTACCAATAAAGAAAGGTACCGATGAAAAAATTGTAACATTCCTTGGAAGAATTACAATGCAAAAAGGGCCTGAATATTTCATTGAAGCAGCGCATAAGGTTTTGCAAAAAATGGATAATGTAAGATTTGTAATGGCTGGTAGTGGAGATATGATGGAGAAAATGATTCGTAGAGCTGCCGAACTAAAAATTACAGATAGATTTCACTTTACAGGTTTTTTAAAAGGCGAAGAAGTGTTTTCTATGTTACGAATTAGCGATCTGTATGTAATGCCTTCAGTATCTGAACCTTTTGGAATTTCACCACTTGAAGCTATGCAAAGTAACGTACCTGTACTTATATCTTACCAATCAGGAGTTGCCGAAATATTAGATCATGCTATAAAGACTAACTTTTGGGACATTGATGCAATGGCTGATGCTATGTATGGTGTACTAAAATATCCTTCACTCTCAAATATGTTTATAAAACATGGGAAAAGTGAAGTTGAATCCCTTAAATGGGAAGACTCAGCGCTCAGAGTTAAAAACGTTTACGACTCTGTGATATAAAACCCTTAAAAAACCGTATAAAAAACTACAAAATGAAAAAAACTATATGTCTTTATTTCCAAGTACATCAACCATTTCGCTTCAGAAGATATCGTTTTTTCGATATTGGAAATGATCATTATTATTACGACGATTATACCAATGAAAGCATACTATTAAAAATTGCACAAAAATGCTATCTCCCTGCAAATGCTTTATTATTAAAATTAATAGACGCAAATAAAGGAAAATTTAAAATAGCCTTTTCCCTATCTGGTGTTGCAATAAAACAATTTCAATTATATGCCCCTGAGGTTATCGAGAGTTTTCAGAAATTGGCCGCTACTGGCCATGTTGAATTTTTATCAGAAACATATAGTCACTCATTGGTCGCTTTAAAGGATCCTGAAGAGTTTAAACTTCAAGTTGAAAAACATAGTAAACTCATCGAAGATTTATTTAACCAGAAACCTACTGTCTTCAGAAACACAGAGTTAATCTACTCTGATGAAATGGGAGAAATGGTGCATCAACTCGGCTACAAAGCAATGCTAACCGAAGGTGCTAAGCACGTTCTAGGATGGAAGAGTCCGAATTACTTATACTGTAGTTCAATTAATCCAAAACTTAAGATATTACTCAAAAATCATATTTTAAGCGATGATATAGCATTTAGATTCGGAAATCAAGGTTGGAGCGAGTACCCTTTAACGCCTAAAAAATATACACAGTGGCTTAAAGACCTTGATATAGGTAACGAAGTAGTGAACTTATTCATGGATTACGAAACCTTTGGAGAACATCAATGGAAAGAAACTGGTATCTTTAAATTTCTAGAGAAACTCCCTAAAGAAATATTAAAACATGATGAATTTACTTTTTCTACCCCATCTGAAGTAGCCAACAACCTACAACCAATTTCTGCTATCAATGTTCCACATCCAATATCATGGGCCGATGAAGAAAGGGATTTAACAGCATGGCTTGGTAACGAAATGCAAGAAGAAGCTTTTAATAAACTATATGCATTATTACCAAAAATAAAAAAATGTACAGATGAAAAGCTCCTTGAAGATTGGGCATACCTTCAAACAAGTGATCATTTTTATTATATGTGTACAAAATATTTTTCTGATGGCGATGTGCATGCATACTTTAATCCATACGAATCACCTTATCAGGCATTCATTAACTACATGAATGTTTTAAGCGACTTTTCATTACGATTAAACATTGCAGTTCCTAATATTAGTAACGAACCTGATGTTACTAGAATTATAAAAGATAAAGATGCTAAAATTGCTAAGCTAGAAAGTGCACTTAAGGCATTTGAAACTGTTAAATAACTTCTTTTTGCGGGTATATAAAGTAATTTCTCTTAATTTATATACTCGCCTGATAACTCAAGCCGCTGACACTACAGCAACACATAAATAACCATTTGTTGATTTAAGTTTTTTCTTTATTAACCTATTTTACAAATATTAAAATCTAAAAAGCATGAGTATCAAAAAGCAATTTTTAAAAAGTAAACCTGAATGTAAAGTGACTTTTAAATTCGAAAAGTCGGAAGATTTAAGCCCTGAAAAAGTTCAAGTAATTGGTGACTTTAACAACTGGGATGTGAATGCAGAACCTATGAAACCTCTAAAAACAGGTGGTTTTACACAAACAATCAATCTATCAAGCGGTGATAAAGTTCAATTTCGCTACTTAGTAAATAACTCACTATGGATCAACGATCAAGAAGCTGATGAATTTATCAATAATGGAGTAGATAGTATTGAGCAAAACTGCGTTCTGCATTTATAGTTTTCTTATGAAAGAGCATTACTAATGCTTATAGGATGCTCTTTTTTCCAAATCCCAAATAACAAAATCCATGACAACAGATTATAAAAGCCCCGATTATATCTTCGAATCGAGTTGGGAAGTATGTAACAAAATTGGTGGTATCCATACTGTACTAGCTAGCAAAGCATCTACATTAGTTAACACTTTCCATGACCAAATTATATTTATTGGTCCTGATATTTTAGATAATACCTCATCACAGAAAGAGTTTTCTGATGATGCGTCACTTTTTCCTGAATGGAGAAATCAATTACTTAAAGAAGGGCTACGAGTAAAAATTGGGAGGTGGAATATTGAAGGTACACCAATCGTTTTATTAGTTGACTTCAGTTCGTTTATCCCTCAAAAGAATGAAATTCTTTCTCGGTTCTGGGAAACGTACCAACTAGACTCAATATCTGGAAATTGGGACTATGTAGAAAGTGTTATTTTCGGATATGCTATTGCTAAGACTATCGAAAGTTTTTATAAATGTTATTTAAATCAAACTAATAAAGTAGTAGCCCACTTTAATGAGTGGATGACTGGTAGCGGTATCCTCTACCTTAAAAACACGCTCCCCCAGATTGCTACCATTTTTACAGCACACGCCACTGTAATGGGACGTTCCATAGCTGGAAATGGTGGTGCACTTTACAACGATACTGATCCTATCAATATAGATGTTGTTGCTCAAGAGATTGGAGTCGTTTCAAAACATTCCCTTGAGAAAAAAAGTGCCATAAATGCAGATTGCTTTACAACAGTATCTGAAATAACGGCTGTTGAGTGCGAAAGATTTATTGACCGAAAGGTAGACGTTGTTGCACCCAATGGATTTAATAATCTTATAATACCGAACAAACCAGATTTCGCTAAAAAAAGAAAAGACACTAGACTTAAACTAAAAGAAATTAGCGAAGCTCTATTGGGCTACCCAATATCTGATAACGCTTTATTTATTGCCAATAGTGGAAGATATGAGTTCCGAAACAAAGGAACTGACATACTTCTTGATAGCTTAAAGAAGCTAAATGAAACAGAAAGTTACGACAGAGAAACAATTGTTTTCGTATTAATTCCTGCCAATAACTTTGGTGCACGTGAAGACTTGGTAGGAAAACTTAATGGTACCAATACCTCTAAATTAGATAACCCGTTTTTAACTCATGGGTTAAATGATTTAGGATACGACCCAATCTTAAATAAAATTCAAGATATCCATTTAAATAACGACCTAACAGATACCATTAAACTAATCTTTGTCCCATCCTATTTAGATGGTAATGATGGAATCTTTAATATGCATTACTATGATTTATTGATAGGAATGGATATTAGTATATTTCCTTCGTATTATGAACCATGGGGTTATACTCCACTTGAAAGTTTAGCGTACTCTATACCAACAATAACCACATCGTTAGCTGGATTTGGTACTTGGGCGAAAGGACAATGCGAGGATATTGACGACGGCGTTGCTGTTATAGAACGGAATGATAAAAACTACGATAACGCAAGCAAAGCCATAGTAGATGTAATCATAGATTTTGCTCATAAGTCACCTGTAGAGTTGGAACTTATAAAAGTTAAAGCATTCCAACTTTCTTCAAAATTGCAGTGGAATCTTATGATTGGCAATTATTATAAAGCCTATGATACTGCTCTTACGAAGGTTGAAGATCGCAAAGATTCTTTCAGTACTATAAAACGAGAAAAAAGAATACATCTCACACCTGAGAGCTCCTCTTTTCCAATATGGAAAAGATTAAGTGTAAAATCTAAACTCCCAGAAAAATTAAATGGCTTACAGGAAATAGCACATAACCTATGGTGGACATGGAACTATGAAGCTTATGATTTATTTGAATCTATTGATCCTAAGTTATGGATTAAGCAAAATAAAAGTCCTATTAAACTCCTTGAACTTGTGAACTATGATCATCTTGTAGAGCTTTCTGAACAAGATGATTTTTATAACAGATTTATATTTGTTCATAAGAAGTTCCGTAACTATATGGATCGTCCAAAAATAGAGGATCCTAGTATTGCCTACTTCAGCATGGAATATGGTTTAAATGATATCCTAAAGATTTATTCGGGTGGATTAGGTGTTCTTGCTGGCGATTACTTAAAAGAAGCCAGTGACTCCAACGTAAATATTACAGCAGTCGGTTTATTGTATCGTCATGGATATTTCCGTCAATCCTTAGGGCCAAATGGAGACCAACAAGCAAATTTTGACAAGCAAGAATTCTCAAACTTACCACTTACCTTAATCAAAAATGAAGATAACTCTCCTCACATACTTGAGCTTAATGCTCCTGGTAGAAATGTTTTTGCCAAAGTATGGAAAGCCGATGTCGGTAGAGTACCATTATATTTATTAGATACCGACGTTGAGCAAAATAGCGATAGTGATAAACTAATTACGCATTCCTTATATGGCGGAGATTGGGAAAACAGGCTGAAACAGGAAATTTTGTTAGGTATGGGAGGCATTAAGCTTCTAGACAAATTAAACATCAAAACAAATCTATACCACTGTAATGAGGGACATGCTGCTTTAATTAATGTATCAAGGCTTAAAAAGCTAGTTGACCAAAACTTTTCTTTTAACGAAGCTCTTGAACTAGTGAGAGCCAGTTCTTTATTTACAACACACACTCCTGTTCCTGCCGGTCATGATAAGTTCGATGAAGATTTAATACGCGTATACTTCAGAAATATTCCGGAAAAACTTAACATTTCTTGGAATGAATTTATGGCATTGGGAAGAGAAAATGGCGATGACCATTCTGAGAAATTCTCAATGAGTGTATTGGCTGCAAAAACCTCTCAAGAAATAAATGGGGTTAGTTGTTTACATGGTAAAGTTTCTCGTCAAATGTTTGAAGGTTTATGGAAAGGGTTCTTTCCTGAAGAATCACCAATATATTATGTCACCAATGGTGTACATTACGGCACTTGGACTTCTCCTGATATTCAGAAATTATATGATAAGGTATTTGATCCTAGGTTTAAAACCGATTTATCAAACAATGAATTATGGCGCAAAATACACGAAGTTGAAGATGAAGACATTTGGGCAACAAGAACTAAACTGCGAAAAAAATTACTCAAGTTTGTAAAAAAGCGTATTCAAGATAATATGGTAAATAGCCATGCTGCTCCTTCTGAGGTAATAGAAGTAAAAGACCTTATTAAGAATAACGCACTTACTATAGGCTTTGCTCGAAGATTTGCAACCTACAAAAGAGCACACTTATTATTTACCGACGAGGCACGTTTATCTGCCATTGTGAATAACCCAAATAAACCAGTTCAATTTATATTTGCTGGTAAAGCCCACCCAGCTGATGGCGGAGGACAGGCCCTTATCAAACAAATAGTACAAATATCTAAAAAACCAGAATTCTTAGGGAAGATTATCTTCTTAGAGAACTATGATATGGAACTTGCTAAAAGTTTAGTGAGTGGTGTTGACGTTTGGCTTAATACTCCAACACGCCCGCTTGAAGCCTCAGGAACTAGTGGTGAAAAGGCTGAACTTAACGGTGTGCTCAATTTTAGTGTACTTGATGGTTGGTGGTACGAAGGTTATAAAGAAGAAGCAGGTTGGTGCTTGAGTGATGTAAAAACATACAACGACCAAGAAGTACAAAACCAATTAGATGCTGCAAATATTTACAGCATATTTGAAAACGAAATAATTCCTTTATTTTATAATCAAAATGAAAAGGGGATTCCTTCTGGTTGGGTAAAATATATGAAAAATTCTATTTCTGAAATAGCTCCTACATATACTACCAAACGAATGATTGATGATTATCTTATTCGCTTTTATCGCAAAATGGATCAACGCTTGAAGACGCTTACAAGTAACGATTACCAAAAAGCAAAAGAATTAACACACTGGAAAAGAAGAGTAAAAGCCAACTGGAATGATATTGAAGTTGTAAATGTAGAACTGCCAGATATTTATAGTCAACAGTTAGATATTGGAGACACTTACGATATTAATTTAATAATTGATATGAAAACGCTTGCTGATACTAATTTATTAGTTGAAGCTGTTTTTGCGGATGTTAAAGATAATGGCGAAGCTAAAATTATTAAGATTCAAGAATTTGTTCTTGAACGAACACAAGATTCCAAACGTTTTTATACATTAAGCCATACACTAAATATACCTGGTGTTTATGACTTTGGTATAAGGATACTCCCTCAGAATGAAGACATGGTTTATCAGCAAGATATTTCATGTATTAAATGGATCTAATTAACAAAAAAGCCGTCTCAAAAATATAATTGAGACGGCTTTTTTACTTGATTTAATAAATTTAGTAAACTCGCTTTGGTGCGCTGTGTTTTAATACCATGGCAGTTCGGCTAGGTATATATAACTTTATTTGATAATGATTATCTTGAAATGGCACTTTCTCAGCTAAATGCAAATAATCCTCATCTATATTTCCGTAACCTCCAAATTTCTTATTATCTGAACTTAGCACAACATTGTATTTACCAGGCACCACTGAAATACCATAATCTGTATAAGAATTGCTAGGTGAGAAATTAAATATCATATAGTAATTCCCCCTCTTATAACACATAACCTGATCTACCTCATTTGCCATCACACTATAACATGGCTCATCAGGTACAGAAAAAGCCTTATTGGCAAGATCAATCATTGCTTTATCAAAGTTTGATAACCATTGGAATTTTAAATCTTTATGATCCATTAAATTCCATTGTCGGCGAGCATGTTTAAACGACCAATTATTTCCTTCTCTTGGAAAATCAATCCATTCTGGATGCCCAAATTCATTTCCCATAAAATTTAAATAGCCCCCTGAAGAAGTAGTCATTGTTGCCAAACGAATCATTTTATGCAAAGCAATACCTCTGTCAATAATTAAGCTTTGAGAAGCCAAATCCATTTTATCGTACATCTCCTTATCCACAAGCCTAAATAATATGGTTTTATCCCCTACCAAGGCTTGATCATGAGACTCGGCATAAGACACCACTTTTTCTCCTGCTCTATGCTGAGATAATTCGTGGAATATTTGAGCTACATTCCAGTTTTCATCACTGTGCTCTTTAATAAGTTTTATCCAAAAATCAGGTACGCCCATCGATAGGCGATAATCAAACCCTATTCCTCCATCTTTTATTGGTGCTGCTAATCCTGGTAAACCACTCATATCTTCAGCAACAGTAATTGCTTCGGGTTTCACCTGATGAATTATCTCGTTGGCAAGAGTCAAGTAAGTCATCGCATCTATATCTTCAGTGCCATTATAATAATCACCATACGATGAAAAACTATACTCCAAACCATGGTGGGTATACAACATGCTTGTTACACCATCAAATCGGTATCCATCAAAATGGAATTCTTCGAGCCAAAATTTACAATTAGATAGTAAAAACTGCATTACCTCATTTTTACCATAATTAAAGCACTTACTATCCCATGCCGGATGATCGCCTTTTCCTCCATCGTGAAAATATTGATAACTCGTTCCATCAAGCTTCGCAATACCTTCTAACTCATTTTTCACTGCATGCGAATGAACGATATCCATAATAACGGTTATCCCATTATTATGTGCTTCGTTAATAAGTTCTTTTAATTCTTCGGGAGTTCCAAAACGTGAGGAAACAGCGAAAAAGTTAGATACATGATAGCCAAAACTCCCGTAATACGGATGTTCTTGAATAGCCATAAATTGTATACAGTTATAACCCGCTTTAACAATTCTAGGCAGTATATTATTCTTAAAGTCGATAAAAGAACTCACTTCCTCTTTCTCTGATGACATCCCAATATGGGCTTCGTATATCAAGAGAGGTGTTACACTTGGTTTAAATTTATCATCTGTCCAAGTAAAATTATCACGAGGCATCCATAACTGTGCATCAAATCCCTTAGTTACTTCATCTTGTATCACTCTTCTTGCATAAGCGGGCAATCGCATTCCATCACCACCTTCCCAAAAGATGTGTAACTTAAATAAATCGCCATGCTTGAGCTTACGCTCTTTCAACCTCAACTCCCACACTCCATTGCTCAGAGGTGTAAACTTATAATCATTATTTTTTTCCCAGTTGCAGAAAGCACCTACTAAATAAACCTCTTCAGCATTGGGTGCCCATTCTCTATATACCTGCTCGTCATCCTCATTCTGAACACCAAAATACTTATAGGCACTTGCTAAATTATCAAGCGTATCAAAGTATTGTTCTAATTGTGTTTTAGTATGATGATAATGACTAATTCTATTATTAATAGCACCTTCAAACGGAGCAAGCCAGGGGTCAGTTTTTACAATCTCAGGAGTATTCATAGGTTCATAAATTTTAAGAACCTTAAATTATAAACTATTCCTATAAATGAACCATTTCTTGTTAAAAAAATAACATAAAATAACACACTCTTTAAATATCAGAAAACACAGGATTATTTAAGTTTTTATTAATCTAATTCTGATAAAAATTGTAATTTTGTCAGTCTTACCTGCAACTTTAGCAGTTAAGTTGAAGTTTTCCTTTAAGTTCAGTTTGAACGCCATTAAAAGATCTTATTAAATATTTTAACATGAAAGACTTACAACAGATAAAACAACGATTTGGTATTATTGGTAATTCATTTGGATTAAATAGAGCTATTGATGTTGCTGTACAAGTTGCTCCCACCGACTTATCCGTACTTATTAGTGGAGAAAGCGGTACCGGTAAAGAGGTGTTTCCAAAAATAATTCATCAATATAGTGCTCGTAAACACGGACCATATATCGCGGTTAACTGTGGTGCCATTCCTGAAGGAACAATTGACTCCGAACTATTTGGTCATGAAAAAGGTGCTTTTACAGGAGCACTATCGGATAGAAAGGGATATTTTGAAGAGGCAAATAATGGTACCATATTTTTAGATGAAATTGGGGAATTACCTTTATCTACGCAAGTAAGATTATTACGTGTACTTGAAGCCGGAGAGTTTATTAAAGTAGGATCTTCTAAAGTTCACAAAACAAACGTACGGGTTGTTGCTGCCACAAATGTTAAAATGGATAAAGCTACCAACGAAGGAAAGTTTCGTGAAGATTTATATTACAGATTAAGCAGTGTACCCATATCTGTTCCTCCTTTAAGAGATAGAACCGAAGATATTCACCTTCTTTTTAGAAAGTTTGCTAACGATTTTGCTGAGCGCTATAGAATGCCCTCGATAAAATTGGAAAAAGAAGCCACAGAATTACTCACAGGATACCGTTGGCCAGGTAATATTAGACAGTTGAAAAATATTACCGAGCAGATGTCTGTTATTGAAGGTACGCGAGAAATAAATGCAGAAAGAATACGTCAATACATTCCATATGATAGAGGGGTTAATTTACCTGCTGTAATGGAAGGCAGCTCTAGTAGCGAAACCTCTTTTTCGAATGAACGAGAGATTCTTTACAAAGTTCTTTTTGATATGAAAAAGGATATGGGCGACCTAAAAAAGCTAGTACTTGATTTAATGAAGCAAGATGGATCTCCAAACCTAAGTGGAGAACATGCGCAGATTATTCAGAAACTATATAGCAATCAGGATGGTGAAGTATTTCAACCTACAGCAGGTTCTAATCCTGCGTCAGTAATTGTTGATAATGTACATTCAGCTCCTCAACATCATATTGAAGATACCGAAGAGTTTATTGAAGAATCGTTATCTCTAGAAGAGAAAGAAATTGAATTGATCAAGAAAGCACTTGATAAATACAATGGCAAACGTAAATATGCAGCTAAAGATTTGGGTATTTCTGAGAGAACATTGTATCGAAAAATTAAAGAATATCAGATTACCAACTAATTATAAAATATCAAAAGTTAAAAATAAATGAAACAAATATTCGGATATATATTCCTGTTTTGCATTGTTGCTTCATGCTCAATTAAACTAACCATGAATGGAGCTTCGGTGCCAGAGGGACTCAAAACTTTTAGTGTTCAATACATTGAAAACAGAGCTCCACTAATTAACCCTACATTAAGTCAGGAAACTACCGAAGCCTTAAAAGATCGTGTTACCAACGAATCAAGATTAATATTGATTGAAAGGGATGCGGATATTGATTTCTCTGGAGAAATTACAGCATACTCTGTTCGCCCGATGGCAATTCAGGCAGATGCAATATCAGCAGAAACTCGTTTATCCATGACGGTTAAAATAAGGTATCGTAACTTTAAAAATCCGCAAGATAACTGGGAATCGTCGTTTACCGCTTACCAAGATTTCTCGAGCGAAAAGAATATCACAGAGATTGAATCTGAGTTAACCGGATTAATGCTTGAGCAAATTACTGAAGATATATTTAATAAAGCATTCTCTGATTGGTAGATCATATTTAGGCATAAAACATAGTGAATAAGCAAACATTCAGTCAGTTAATTAACAACCCAAGCAAACTTGATGAAAAGTCTTTAGCACAGCTAAAAGAAGTCATTGAGGAATACCCATTTTTTCAAATGGGTAGAATGCTTATGCTTAAAAACTTGCATCAGCTTGACCATATTAAATTTAATAGTGAGCTAAAACATTCGGCTGCTTATATAGCCGATAGAAGTAAACTATTTTTTCTTCTTCATAAAATTGAAACTTTAGAGCACGTAGAAAAAGAGCCTACTGAAGAAGTTAATGTGGCTCCACAAACAGATATAGTTGCGCCAGAGCCAGATGAAAAGAAGCAAAAGCAAATTACATTAACTGACAATTACTTAAACGCATCTGATGAGCTAAGTGATGATATTGGCTTATCGTTAAAAATAAATAATCCTCAGAGTGAGACTAAAGAAAATAAAGCCTTAGACGAAATTGTGCTTCCAGCAGCTGATTTACTGGATTATGAAAGAAGTATTACGCCGGCTTACTCTTTAAATGAACTAGAGGAACTAAACGAGAAACCAGATAGTAGCAATCATTCATTTTCGGATTGGTTGTTTATGATGAAAAATAAAAAGGCCAAAGCTAAGAAAGTAAAAGAGGTTAATAAAAAGATGGATTTGATAGAGAACTTCTTAAGCACTGACCCTAAAATTACGCCAAACCCTAGCAAACCTAAAAAGGAAATTGACCTATCAGAGAGTCATAACAAAGTTTCTGAGGATATAATGAGTGAAACATTGGCCAATATTTTTGTGAAGCAAGGACATAATAATAAGGCTATTTCAATATTAGAAAAATTACGCTTGAAATATCCTGAAAAAAATGCTTACTTTGCACGTCGAATTAGTGAGTTAAAGGAAAATTAATTAAATAAAGAAAAGATATGTATCAAGTTGTTTCGGTACTAGTAATAATTGTGAGTGTTTTATTAACGCTTATTGTTTTAGTTCAAGATTCTAAAGGTGGTGGATTAGCATCTAATTTTTCAGCCTCGAATCAAGTAATGGGTGTTAGAAAAACAACCGACTTTTTAGGAAAAGCCACATGGTATTTAGCAGGTGGATTATTAGTACTTTCATTTGTTGCCGTAATGGTTCTAGAAAGACCTGAAGCTTCAAGTAACGCTTTAGATGATAAATTAGAGCAAATTGCACAGCCTGAAACTGCTGTTCCTAATTTCCCATCAGCTCCTGCAGAAGAAACTGCAACTGAAGAATAGAAGTATACAAATACAGTATATAAAAAGGCCATCTCAAATAATTGAGATGGCCTTTTATCATTTATAGAAATATTATTATTCTATTACAATAATCCGAGCTCAAGCATTGCTTCCTCTGAAAGCATATCCTTAGTCCATGGTGGATCAAATGTAAGATTCACATCAACATGTGTTACACCTTCAACGCCACTTACCTTATCAAAAACCTCTTCGGGCATTGATTCAGCAACCGGACAGTTTGGTGATGTTAGCGTCATTACAACTTGTGTTTTACCACCTTCGCCTACATTTACTTCGTAAATAAGACCTAAGTCGTAAATGTTAACCGGTATCTCCGGGTCGAAAATTGTTTTCAATTCAGTAACAATTTCCTCTTCTATTGATAAAAATTCGTTCGACATCTTTTATATAATTTATAAAGTCAACTACTTATAAAGTCAATAGTAAAAGACTTAAACAAATCAATTTGTTCAGCTTTTTCTATCACCTTATAATTATGCTTGCTTAGCCTTAAAGGCCAAAGCAAATAATCGCATCTGCTTAATCATTGCGACTAAACCGTTAGAGCGCGTTGGAGATAAATGATCTTTAAGGCCTACTTCTTCTACAAATTTAAGCTCTGAGCTAAGGATATCGTCTGGCGATTGACCCGATAGAACACGAATCATTAAAGCTACAATTCCTTTTACTATGATGGCATCGCTATCGCCCATAAAATATACTTTACCATCTTCCATCCATGCATGTAACCATACTTTAGACTGACAGCCATCTAATATATTCTGATCTACTCTGTAGGTATCATCATAAGGCTCTAAATCGTTACCTAATTCAATTAAATAGCCATACTTATCCATCCACTCATCAAAAGTGGCGAATTCTTCAATTATCTCTTCTTGTATCTCGTTAATTGTCATAACTCTCGTATAATTATTTTATACCAAAAGAACATTAGGCTGCGACTGATATTCTTTTGGCATTACAAATATGGGGAATTATACTAAAAACCATTTATAATGAATGTTATAATTTTATTCTCACAAAAGAGTACTATGCAAACATCACTGCAACCTTAGTTAATGCAGCTACCAACTGATCTATTTCTTCTTTGGTATTATAAACCGCAATAGAAGCTCGTAGCGTGCCTGGTATTTCATAAAGATCCATAATAGGCTGTGCACAATGATGACCAGTACGAACGGCAATACCCATTCTATCTAACAATGTTCCTATATCAAAGGGATGAATATCATTAATTAAAAATGAGATTACACTCGATTTCTTTTTAGCCGTTCCTATAATTCGCATGCCCTCGATAGACATCAATTTATTAGTGGCGTATTGAAGCAATTCATCCTCGTAGGCAGCAATATTATCCACACCTAACTCCGATACAAAATCAATGGCTTCTCCCAAGCCAATGGCTCCTGCTATATTTGGCGTTCCGGCTTCGAACTTAAAGGGCAATTCATTATAGGTAGTCTCTGTAAACGATACTTTATGAATCATTTCGCCACCTCCTTGCCATGGAACCATCTGATTTAATAAATCCTCTTTACCATAACAAACGCCAGTACCTGTTGGACCATATATTTTATGACCTGAGAATACCAATAAATCGCAATCCATTTTTTGCACATCAATACCGATATGTTGTACCGATTGAGAAGCATCTACCATTACTGGAATATTCTTTTCGTGCGCCAAATCAATTACATCCTGAATAGGATTCACGGTTCCCAAAGCATTGGATACATGTGTTACGGCAACAATTTTTGTTTTATCAGATAATAAAGATTTGTATGCTTCCATTTCAAGATCACCATCCTGATTAATTGGAATCACCTTTAAAACCGCTTTTTTGCGCTGACAAAGCAATTGCCAAGGCACAATATTAGAATGATGCTCCATGGTAGAAACAACAATCTCATCTCCTTCGTTAATAAAAGTTTCGCCAAACGAATTTGCCACTAAGTTAATAGCTGCAGTAGCGCCAGAGGTAAATATAACCTGATGGCTATGCTCGGCATTAATAAAGCCTTGTACTTTATTTCGTGCTTCTTCGTAAGCCAATGTTGCTTGATTACTCAAGTAATGTACGCCGCGATGAATATTACTATTCAAAGTTTTATACACTTCATCAATCTTATCAATTACACGCTGTGGCTTATGAGTAGTAGCAGCACTATCGAAATAAACCAAGGGCTTATTGTAAACCTGTGTTTCTAGAATTGGAAATTGCTTTCTTACTTCTTCAATGTTAATACTCATAAGTTGTCTGTTTATTGGGAAATAAGACAAAAGTATAAAGACTTAAGTATAAAGAGAAAACCCAAACGTGGATTATTCTACAATTAACCTATTCAAATCTTTATACTTTCGTCTTTATACTTTATACTGAGTGGTTCTCATTTATGAGAACCATTAATTACATGCAAGTGTATTGAGAACTTGCTTCAGATCCGCAAAGCACACAAGAGTTACACTTGTCTAATTCGCCTCTGAAAGTATTCTCAACCAATTCTTTTATTTCATCGCGTAAAGCGGGAACTCTAATTTTTTCAACAGCTTCGTAAGCGAAGGCATACATTAATAGAATACGAGCCTCATCTTTACCAATACCGCGTGAGCGTAGATAAAACATCGACTTTTCATCTAACTGTCCTACTGTTGCACCGTGCGAACATTTCACATCATCAGCATAAATCTCAAGCATTGGCTTGGTATTCATTTTAGCTGTATCAGTTAATAGTAAATTATCGTTGCGTTGGAATGCACTTGTTTTCTGCGCATCGGGGCGAACCATAATTTTACCTGCAAAAGCACCCGTTGATTTATCATCCAAAACACCCTTGAAAAGCTCTTCGCTATAACAATTAGGCTTGGCATGATCGATGAATGAAAAGTTATCAACATGTTGGTTTTTATCTGTGATATATAAACCATATACATGCGATTCGCAATGCTCCTCAGCCATATCAACATATACATTATTACGCGTTGTACCCGTATGCAATGTAAGATTATGTGTTAAGGCACTTGAGTGTTCTTTTTGGTGTACAAAAATAGAGTTAACGCAAGTGGTTAAGTTATGCTGATTTTGAATATTATAAATATCGAAAATAGCATTTTTAGCCACATAAGCTTCTGTTACTGCATTCACCAAATATTTACTTTCGGTTAAAGTGTGCTCACATAACAATATTTTAGCCTGCGCATTTTCTTCAATCACAACCAAGTTACGTGGAAATGCCAACAAGTCTTCAGAAGAGTGCATGATATTCACTATCTGAATAGGCTTCTCAATTACAACACCTTTAGGCACATAAATTAAGAATCCATCCTGCGCAAAAGCAGTATTCAGTGCTACTAAGCTATCCTCATCATTCTTAGCATACTTATTATAGTGTGCTTCAACAATCTCAGGATGTGATTTTGAGATTTCAGCAAAACTTCCGATAACCACACCTTTTGGTAAAGATGCTGGCAACTTATTTTTGCGGTAATACCATCCATTTATTAAATAAATAGTGGTGGCATCTAAATCGTGAACTTCGCATTTAAAAACGTCATCTAAATTCTGATTAAAAACTTCGTGTTGAAAATCAGTTTTATATTCTTCTTTAAAGTAAGGTTCTAATTTAGAGTACTTGTAATTTTCGTTTCCTCTTCGGGGAATACCATTGCTTTTAAATAATTCAATGGCTTTATCTCGCTGTTGCGAAACTGCATCAGAAACAACTCTATTTAATAGTGTTGTATTATTCTCATACAGGTCAACATATATTTGTTCTGTTTTATCTATACCCGTGCTACTCATGGCTCAAAGTTTTAAATAGTTGATACTCCGTTACGGGTTCTTAATCTTCGAATTGCTTCTTAATCCAATCGTAACCTTTTTCTTCTAACTCTAAAGCCAACTCTTTACCAGCCGACATTACAATACGTCCTTTATATAATACGTGAACAAAGTCGGGTACAATATGATCTAACAAACGTTGATAGTGCGTAATTACAATAGTTGCATTGTCTTTCGACTTTAGCTTGTTTACACCATTAGCTACAATACGTAAGGCATCAATATCTAAACCCGAATCTGTTTCATCCAAGATAGATAGTTTAGGCTCAAGCATTGCCATTTGGAAAATCTCGTTTTTCTTTTTCTCACCACCCGAGAAACCTTCGTTTACAGAACGGTTTGTTAGGTTAGAGTCAATTTCAACTACCTTTTTCTTTTCGCGCATTAACTTTAAAAACTCACTTGCTGAAAGTGGCTTTTCGTCGTTGTATTTTTTGTGCTCGTTAAGGGCAGTACGCATAAAGTTAACCATACTAACTCCCGGAATTTCAACAGGATACTGGAAGCTATAGAATAATCCTTCGCGGGCTCTATCTTCAGCAGGTAAGTCTAATAAGTCTTTACCATAAAAGTTAACCTCTCCGGCTGATACATCAAACACCTCGCTACCGGCAAGAACCGATGATAAGGTACTTTTACCAGAACCATTGGGTCCCATTATGGCGTGTACTTCTCCTGGTTTAACCGTAAGGTTAATTCCTCTTAGTATTTCTTTATCGTCTATTTTGGCGTGTAAGTCTTTTATCTCTAACATTTTTCTAAAATTAGTATCAAGTATCAAGACACAAGTAGTAAAACTATCTGTTTGATCTGTTCTTGAATTTGATGTTGTTTATATAATAGTTTTTTAGTGTTGTCAAGTATCCTTCTTAACTATTGATACTTGCTACTTGTGTCTTATCCAACACTTCCTTCTAAACTAATTTGTAATAATTTTTGTGCTTCTACTGCAAACTCCATTGGTAACTGATTGATTACATCTTTAACGTAACCGTTCACAATTAATCCTACTGCATCTTCGGTTGATAAACCTCTGGTATTACAATAGAATATTTGATCTTCTCCAATTTTTGAAGTGGTAGCCTCATGCTCAACAACAGCTGAACTATTATTGATTTCGAGATATGGGAATGTGTGTGCGCCACACTTATCGCCCATTAATAATGAATCACACTGACTAAAGTTACGCGCATTCTCAGCGTTCTTATTCACACGAACCAAACCACGGTAGCTATTTTGACTTTTACCAGCAGAAACCCCTTTTGAAACAATTAAGCTTCGGGTGTTTTTACCAATGTGAATCATTTTTGTACCTGTATCGGCTTGCTGATGGTTGTTGGTTACTGCCACTGAGTAGAACTCTCCGTTGGAGTGGTCGCCCATTAAAATACAACTTGGGTATTTCCATGTAATGGCTGAACCTGTTTCTACTTGAGTCCACATTACTTTTGAGTAATCGCCCTTACAAAGTGCTCTTTTGGTAACAAAGTTATAAATACCGCCTTTACCATTTTTATCGCCAGGATACCAGTTTTGTACCGTTGAATATTTCACTTCGGCACGTTCCATGGTAACAATTTCAACAATTGCGGCGTGTAATTGATTCTCGTCGCGCTGCGGTGCCGTACATCCTTCGAGGTAACTTACATAACTGTCATCATCGGCAACAATTAAGGTACGCTCAAACTGACCTGTGTTGATGGCGTTAATTCTAAAGTAAGTAGATAGCTCCATAGGACAACGAACGCCCTTGGGGATATATACGAATGATCCATCGCTGAAAACAGCACAGTTTAATGCGGCAAAATAATTATCGGTATAAGGCACAACTGAGCCTACGTATTTTTTTACCAAGTCAGGATACTCCTGCAATGCTTCGCTGAAGCTACAGAATATAATGCCCTTCTCTGCTAAAGTTTCTTTGTAAGTAGTTTTCACAGATACACTATCGATCACTGCATCAACCGCTACTCCTGAAAGTACTTTTTGCTCTTCTAAGGGAATCCCTAATTTATCGAAGGTAGCTTTTAGCTCCGGATCAACATCATCCATGCTCTCAAGCTGTGGTTTTTGCTTAGGCGCGGCGTAATATATGATATCTTGAAAATCTATTTCAGGAATATTTAATTGAGCCCAATCAGGCGTTTCCATTTGTTGCCAATGGGCAAACGCTTTTAAACGGAATTCAAGCATCCATTCTGGCTCTTCTTTTTTTGCCGAGATTAAGCGCACTACATCTTCGGTAAGGCCCTTGGGTATTGTTTCGGTTTCTATATCACTAGAAAACCCATATTTATATTCACTACCCGTTACTTCTTCTAATATCTTATCTTGGTCTTCTGCCATAATTTTCTACTATAAATTCTACCTTCTAACAAGCAAAACTTATTAGAGTTCAATTGTTAGAAATGCACGCGTTTAACATGCGCTTGCAAAATTAATAAACTATTTAGATTAAATAAAATTAAGGTGTTCTAAATAAGCCCAGACGGCTTGAATGCTATACGCAACAGTTAGAGTCTGCATTTATGATTTACACAAACTCGACCCTAATAAACATAACGTAGCTTAACTCCCCAATATATTCACAAAATAAAATGATAAGACATACCTCTTATCTGCAAATCAACCCTTGGGTGGTACAAGAATTTAATTTCTTAAAAATAACTTTTGTAATTTAAAAACAGCAACAAATGCAGAGTGAGGCTTTTTGTTTTATACTTTTTTAATAAAAACCAAGAAAATAAGGAGGGCATTGGTCTATTTTCTACAAAAAAGTAGTGAATTAGTAAGGTAATTGGAGGTTTTGGTAGGATTTATTTTTTTTTCAAGCTTCATCGAAACCGAAATGGGCCTTGCTGATTTTA
>NZ_LYBV02000069.1 GCF_001660705.2 Saccharicrinis aurantiacus | reverse complement strand
GGATCACCTGCAAAAGTTGGGTCTGAAGTAAAAAGTACATAATTTTGTAGTATGTCCGAATTAAGCACACAATTATTAGAACTTATCCTACCGGAAGGAATACTTGATTATTTTATAATTACCGACTTCAAGCAAGAAAAGAGCGGTCAGGAGTTGTATACAAAACACTTAACTATCTATTTAGAAGAAAAGCAAGAAATCCCACAGGAATACTCTCCTTATAAGCACAAAGCCAGTGGTTTTATGAACCCTAAGGAAATACGAGACTGTCCTATACGTCGAAATTTAGTTACCTTAAATGTGAAGCGCAGACGTTGGGATGTTGAGATAGATGGTAAGCAAAAAAAAGTAAGTCGTGATTGGGAAAGCGTAGCTAAAGGCACCAGGTTAGATCCTGAGTATGCTTCTTTTTTAAAAGCAATTGGTGGATTGTAATGCTGTAAGTATAAAAAGCCTAGGCTTATATTTTGGCATTAATTCAGCACTATTCAGCCGGCAATATAAAAATAAGTTAAGTGATTACCGTTCTTGGGATCAATATGCTCATGCCTCAGACTACCTTGTTTTTCCTAAGAATATGGGCAAGTTTCTTTCCATTGACGAAACTTCTCTTTCTAATGGAGAACTATATACTATCCTTACAAATAAAAGTGCTTCAGGAAAGAAAGGTACTATCATAGGCATCTTTAGGGGCGTTGAAGCTTACTCCATCATAAGTAAAATACGAGAACATATTCCTAAGAAGCTCTTACGTCAAGTTGAAGAAATTACTTTAGACTTATCTCCAACCATGAACGCCATTGCTAAGAGTTGCTTTGCGAATGCCAAACGAGTAGCTGATAGATTTCATGTGCAAAGGTTAGCTTATGATGCTGTGCAACAAATTAGAATAGAATACCGTTGGGAAGCCATAGAACAAGAAAATGATAAAATTAAATATGCTCGTGAAACAGATTCAGAGTATAATCCAGAGATACTAAATAATGGAGATAGTCCTAAACAACTGCTTGCCCGAAGCAGATATTTGCTATTTAAATCCCCCAATGCATGGACTTCATCTCAAGCAGAGAGAGCAAGAATATTGTTTCATATATATCCAAGAATTGCACAAGCTTATGATTTAGCGATGGAATTGAAAGAAGCTTACAATCATCACTGCCAGAAAGAAGTAGGTTGGTTAAAGCTGGCTCATTGGGCAGAAAAAGTACGTCAAAGCACTTTTAAATCATTCAATACAATTGCTAATACTTTCTTCAATTACTATGATAACATCTCTAACTATTATAATAACAGAAGTACTAATGCTGCAGCAGAATCATTTAATGCTAAAATAAAAGACTTTAGAAGACAATTCAGGGGCGTAATAGATGTAAGATTTTTCCTTTACAGATTGACCAAAATATATGCTTAGACTTTTATAGACCCAACTTTCTACATTGA
>NZ_LYBV02000068.1 GCF_001660705.2 Saccharicrinis aurantiacus | reverse complement strand
GCCAACCATTTGAAAAACAACAGAAGTATTTTTATGAAACAGATAATAGCAACAATCTTTTTAGTTTTCTTTGAAATTGGCTTTATAAAGAGCCAAGATATCCCAATACTTGAACCAGTATTGGGATTTGAATTAGATTTTAATAATGAATCAGTTTCAAAATTTCAATCTGACGCAGCATTTAAAGATTGCAGAGAACTTTTTAAGAAAATTGATAGAGAGGGAAGAAGTGGAACTAATGATTATACATTAGAAGAACAAAAAATATTATTTTATTGTGACGAGACAAAAGACAATATTTGGCAGATTGAAGGAAGCGGTTGTAGCTGGTATTGTGGTGGTGGACCTAAGGAAGTATCAGCATCAAGTTATTTAAAATCACAAGGAACAAATAGTTATGACCCTAAAAATGCCCATGATTTAAATTATAAGAATGCGTGGATTGAAGGTGTAGACGGATATGGAATTGGGGAATATCTTTTATATACTTTTGAAGGGGCATCTCCAAGAATTAATGAAATAATCGTAATTAACGGATACGTAAAGAGTAAAGCTGCTTGGGAAAATAATTCAAGAGTTAAAAAACTAAAAGTTTATATTGATAATAAACCATATGCTATTCTAAGTTTAAAAGATATGCGGTGTTCTCAGAGTTTTAAGATTGAGCCAATTGGTAATAGCAATAGAACTGATATAGATGCTCTAAAAATGAAACCAGATTGGACTTTGAAATTTGAAATATTAGAAGTATACGAAGGATTAAAATATGATGATGTAGCAATTTCAGAAATTTATTTCAGTGGACTTGATGTTCATTAGAAAGAAAAAAACGGTTGGCAACAAAAAATAAAGGTCATAGGCTGTCAGAATAAGTTTGGGAGTTTAGCTGTTTTAATAAAATCGCCGAAACTTTTGTTTCGGCTAGTGAAAAGAATAAATTTATAACCAAAACAAAAGTTTCGGCTTGGTGTGATTTTGAGGGTTTGGTTTTTCAAATCAGCCTACGAACCTTTATTCGAGCCGTTACACACTAGCCAATATTTCGTGTCTGAATTTAGGCGTATTTTTGGTTAGTTGTTTAAATTAATAATTTGCGCAGCCCTCTGCTTTCGCGCTCTTATAAACTATATTTTTCTTTCGCATCTTTAGTCTTGGTTCGGTTCGATTTTTTGGGTTTCATACTTTCCTAGTTTATCTATTTTCTGTCGTTTCTTTGGAGTATTGGATTTAAGGTCTCTTTTTTCTAGTTGGCGTTTTCAGTTTGTGATTCTATTTATTTCGGCTGTGTTTTTAAGTTCTTTTCTGGCTAAGACTCCTCACACTTGCCACCCAATTGGCAAATTTTTGTAGTACTTTGATCAGTTTATTTTACTTAATAATGGAGTAGGGGTTCTCCCAAAAATTGGTTCAAGATGTTTCTCTCAGGTATTTTATCTCGTCAGTTATTCTAAAGAAGAACCTTTGTATAAGTTTAGTTTTCCTGTTGGTTATTGGAACTGAAG
>NZ_LYBV02000067.1 GCF_001660705.2 Saccharicrinis aurantiacus | reverse complement strand
GTAATGGCTCGCATATGGCTTGTAAGGCGGTGAAATTGGTAAATAAGTAATCAAGTTGCCCATGAGCCTTAACGTTTGGTTTGCCCACTAAATTAAGATTTATACGCGTCAAAGCAAATGCTTATGGCGGTGTTGGCGGTAAAATAGAACGCATCTAAGAGAGCAAAGGCCGCCTTATGAGCTATATGTATTGTTATGCCCTGGTGTCTTCTGGTTTGTCTTTCTATCTACTCATCTGAATGATTGACGATTTTGGTCTGGCTGGAACAAAAGTCCTAAAAAAATCCGTTTGTGTTTTAATCCCCGAGAGCAGAGTTTGGATCGGAGAGGGCGGGAGTCAGTCCGTAATCGACAATCAACTTACATCGGTACAAAGCTTGGCTAACGGAAAGGTTGCCAGTGTGTGATAATCTGTTGGCGTATCGTGTTTCTCCTCCGTGCGCTCTGTTTTCTAGCTGAACGCCGTTGTGATTGAAACGATATCGTCCTCTTTGTTTAAATCCTCCGAGCGTTTCCACTTATCGAACTGAACTGAGGTTTGGGCGTGAATGAAATGTATCTAATCTTTAATCATAGCGAAAGGCCTTTTAAATCCTGTTGACCGTGCGTTAGCCAATCCTCCGAAACGAGTGTGTGGCAAGCGTATTGGTTTGGTAATAAGCTGTCAGAATGAAATTTGCCCCTCTAATCGTGGCGACGTTGCGAAAGTAGATTTTTGCCTAAAACACAGCGTTTTCTAAAAATCGAGCTGCGCTCGTACCGGAATGGATTGAGTTGACCTGCGATAAATTTTTCCAGTTATCAAAATGAAGTGGCGTAATCAGAACGAAACCTCTTTGCTCTCGCACTCTCGTATCGTAAATTAATGCGTTGTCGGAATGAGATTATCTATCGAAAAGGTGAGGGTGGAGTTGTTTTATTCTCGTTGGTGGTGCTTGTTTTTTTGTCTTTTTTTTACTTGGGCATAACGGCTCGTATAAGAATAGTAGCCGATTGCGAGCTTCTTTCCTGTCAAAATACACAAAAGTTGAAGCGGGCTACAACCCTTAAATTTACTACTGTCTCGGCTATTATTTTTATACATTGTTGTGTGCTGGCCTTTATTATTTCTTTATCAATTTCTTTCTAAATATTATCAATCCAATAATCAATATGACATTGACGATTATAATAATCTGACATCGGTTTATTGTTGAACATAAATCAATTCCACTAATTGTCGAAATGCAATCGCCAGGATTATCTGTCTCGTATTTTATGCTAACCATTGTATTTATTATTCCAAAAATCAGAACAGGAATACTAATCGTTAAGATTGAAATCAAAATATAGAAAACAGTCTTTTTCATATTAATCATGTGATTCATCGAATTTAGCTACTAAATTTATAGTATCAATTTGAGCCGAATATGCATCTCTGTCAAAATCATTTTGAAATATGTAACCAGAATCCATTTTTGCCCAAACAGCTTTCATATCACCTTGCTCGATAAACATTTCTTGTGTCACGTAATCTTTGACAAATGCACTGTCATTATAAAATTTCGAGTCTTTTATACTTTTAATCAGGTCAGACATTTCTTCTCTTGTCAACTTTATCTCATAAACAATTGCAAAATCTTGCCACATATCCTGATACTCATCCTTTATTACTTCTACGTCTTTGGGGATTTTAATATCAAGTGTCCTTGAAAATCTCTTTTGACTTGAAGTACGATAATCACATTGAGTCAACAAGAAAATCGATGCAAAAATTATTAGATATTTAAAAATCAGCTTAATCATAATCTTTTAGTTCATGTTTTGCAGTCCGTTTGGCTTGCACACAACGTTTGGC
>NZ_LYBV02000066.1 GCF_001660705.2 Saccharicrinis aurantiacus | reverse complement strand
AACGAAATCGCCATCCAAAACTCCACTGAGCCAAATCTTTTATTTGTTTTTACCTTTTCCTTTCTAAAGCCAAATCAAAGGTTTGGCGGTGTTCAATACCCTAATTTAACTCCCAAGAAACTACGAACGCCATATGCTTTATACTAGCGTGTTGTAGCCAGTTATTACTATTTCCAATTTAAAATATTTTCATCTCCAACGTGGGCTCTCTGTTGCATTGGATTTAAACTTATTCTTTTACTCTTTGCCTCGTGAATACACCAAAGTGTATCTGCCCATAAAAATTCAAGCTTTTCATCAACCACATTCGGCGGTATAGCCACGTTAGTCTCTTGATACGATGATACAACACTTTGATACCATATTCCATCTAATTCTTCGGCTAGCTTGTATTTAGAATTTCTGTTTAAAACTCTGTCTTTATAATAATTTGTAAGCATATAATCATTACCATTCTTAATATCAGTTTTTGCAAATTCTTCTGAAAAAAACTCAAGTATTTTAAATTGTTCTTCATCATTTAGTGCTCTCTTGAGCCACGAATTATATTTTCTGACTGAATCTATATTAACTTTGTTCTGACTGAATTGAAAGTCTTTTATAAACTCTTCAAAATGAGATTCTGGACTTACCATTTGGGCAAAAGACATTGGTTTATTAATCTTCCAGACACCGACAACTAGGACTAAGTTACCTTTAGCGAGGAACCTTTCCATATTTTCTCCCTTTGAAAAAGTTTCAACACATGCAGTTAGTATATCTGATGAAGCATAAAACATTGACTCAGATGGTCTATTCACTCTACCATAATCTTTAATCAAGTGTTTATCTTTCTCAGTTATATATGAAATTTCACTAAGGGTTTTATAGCTTGTATCAGAGTTCAATATTCTTGCACGAAAAAGCAGATTAGAACCTCCACCAGTCTTTTGCTTTAGTTCAAATCGTTCATTCTTAAAGTCTTTAATGCTTATTGGAATCCTTGGTAGGTATGAATCAAGTATGCCACACAAAGTACTATAATCAACTTTGTGCAAAACATCTCTAACCTTATATAATTCGTCTATTTTGCTCATTTTAATTGGCTACAACGGCTTTAATAAAGTGCGTTGGCTGATTTGAAAAGCCAAACCAACCAAAATCCACAGAGCCGAAATTTTGTTTAGGTTATAAATTTATTCTTTTCACTAGCCGAAACAAAAGTTTCGGCGATTTTATTAAACGAACTTAGCCCGCGAATCTATACTCACAGCCTATGAACTTTATTTTTTGTTGGGCTCCGTTGTTTTTCCCATGTTATCATGAAGTGGTTTGTCAATTATGTCAGCAATCTCTTCTCCAATTTGCTTTAGCTTATCAGTGTTCATGCCGTCCTTTTGCTCATTAAATATAATTAAATCAGAATTACAATAACCTAAATTTAATGTTATGCTATAGTTTTTCCTTTTTTTGTCTTTATATAATGATTTCTCTATAAGGATCGCTTGAATCTGATTATTTGTCCACCTATAAGTCTTTATTTTGAATGGAAAAGCTACTTCACGTTTCGTTATGTCGAACTCATTAATTTCTAACTTATATACAAGAATATTTAATAATCCTAGGAAGACTAAAATAGGTATTACTGAAATAAAAACTATTTGAATTATCATTAATATGTAATTATCTGACCATTCAGTGCCAGCATAAAATGCATAGAAAACAGAAGCATAAATCGGAACAGTCCAAAGAAATCCTTTAGACTTTACAATCTTTATTTTTACGTCATTGCTTTGTAAAAGTTTAAACCTACTTCTTTTAAATAAATTTTGATTCATAAAGTTTTTTATCTGCGTAATGGAGCCCAACGTTTGGC
>NZ_LYBV02000065.1 GCF_001660705.2 Saccharicrinis aurantiacus | reverse complement strand
AAATAATCTATAGCAATGCGATAAGTAAAATATTTAAATGAGTAGGATGAGTCTGGTGTGTTGTTTTTTATTAGCCTCATACCTTCTTCGATGTCAAAAGAAGAATCATTGGCTATAAATTCGCAGATACCTTCAATTTTCCATTTCGGGGTAAGTAATGTTTTGAGTAAGCCGTATTTTTTATTGAGAGATAAGTGGGTAAGCTCATGGTAAAGTACTGAAGTGTATACTCTTTCACCTCCCTGTCGGGCACGAGTAATATTTGTATTTATATTGCTAGGTGCGATATAGATAGTTTTGGTAAATGGTTTTGTTATGGCAAAAGAATTTCGGTGTGTTATCATTGAAAAAAACAGAAATTCATTATCTGTTTTGCAGTTAAACACTTCTCCTGTGGGATTTGGTAATTTGTGTTGTTCTATTTTTTTCAAATAGTTTAGTACATCTGTATCAGAATTATTTTCTTTTGATACTGTAATAGGAGAGTCTAACACTATGTTGGGTAGCCTGTAAATGCTAAAAGCAGCAGCTAATAGTAGCAGAATTGTAATAGGAATTAGGAGTGTTTTATTCATTTCATACATTTTTAAGAGCAGGGGTAATAACTCATCCTCTTATGAGATTATTTACTTGATAACATCAATATCATATGGGAAATCAAACTTAGGTTCTTCCTTTACTTCGCAGCATTGAAGGCTTATTAAAGAAAATACTATTGCTGTAACTAATAGAAATAGTATTTTCCTTTTCCATTTTTTCTTCATCTATTTAAAAATCAGGTTTAGTATCAATGTCAAAGTAATAAGCCAGTTCTTGTTGGCTATACTGCTTTTATTTTGTTTGCTCAAACTTGCGCTTATAACTATTGGAAAAATAGAAAGCATATAATTAATTGTATTAGAGCAATAAGGGCGAGAATTATTGACGCTATTTTCATATTAGAGTATTTAATGTTTTTAAAAATTAATTGTTTTTGGTGTTACTGCTTAAATCCTGGATTTTATAAAATAAAATGGCATTGAATAAGATAAAAAGCATTGCCGACCCAAAGCCATAATGCATAGTTAACCAAGTTGAAGCTCCGTAGCTATGGGCCATTAAGGTAAAAAGCAGAAAAACGCGTGCTATCTTCAGGGGTAAATATCGCCCTAGTAATGCTATCGCGATAATCCATAATCCGCACAGTATAAATATACCTGAGGTATGATAATGCATCATAAAATTACCGATTGGGTTTGCCTCGTTAGCTTTATTTAAATTACCAGCCCAATATTCACTTGGTTGATGAACAATGGTAATAACAGAATCAAAAATACTTGCCCATACGGCTGGGATTGCGAGTACTAGTTTTTTATGTATTTGCATCGGTTTATTTTCATCTTCGGGCACTGTTGTAACCTTCCATAAATCCATTAATAAAATCTGTTCTATTGTATATTAGATACGCGATTATGAAAATTGTTACAATAATTATTGTTTTATTTTCTTTCGTAAATTGTATTAGCTTGTTCATTAGTAATTGCTTTTATGTAGTTATATAGAAATAATGAGGGGCGATTAAAACACCCCTCATAGCCATATATTAAGCCTCAACTTTAGTTTTGCGTCTGTTTTTTACGGCAGCATTATTGGTATCAATAATTTTATCAATGGTTAAAGCCAAATTACCGTATACGGCTTTGTTCGATTTAGCCATGGCACCCAAATACAACACCACATCTTTATTAATAATATCACATACAACTTTCTTAATACTAGTAGCACTTTCTTTCTCATCAAATTTCGATCGCTCTACTTTGTAATTAAGCTCGGCAGTACTAAACCGACTTTGTGCAGTGCCTAATGCACCAAAAGCATCGCCCACACCGGGGAGTTTTTCAATGTGAACCAGCATTTCTGGTCGTGCCATATCTTCGTTTAACGATTCAGAAAGCGAGCTTTGAATGGCATAGCTTTCGTGAATCATTTTGATACCATACTTATCGTATACTTT
>NZ_LYBV02000064.1 GCF_001660705.2 Saccharicrinis aurantiacus | reverse complement strand
TTTCGTGTATGAGTAGTGCGGGATTTAACCCACTACTGTCTCAAATAACTAAGTAGCCAAAACTACGATTTTACAGTTAACTTTCAAATTTTTATTAGCCTGTCAAATCGTAGATTTGGCGGGGCTTAAAAACCGCACAAACCCTCATAAACACTACGTTCCCCGCATTACTTATGACACATTGTTAGGTTTTCGTGCTTTATTCTCCGCAGTCTGCCTGTGTGATGGGGCAGCCATACTCTTTGACAAGTTTTGGTCGTGCGTTTGCTTCTTTGCGCGACTTGGCAATGTGTATGGTTGCGAAGGGTGGCTATTTCCTACTTTGTTTTCTATAGTTTTCTACAGCTTTATTATAGTCAGTTTTCTTCTCTTCTTCATTCCACTCAGTCCAAAAATCAATCGTGCTACTTAACGGTCTATTTTCTTCTTTTGGCATATCAAGCATTATTCTTGATGGTAACAGAACAGCATCACCCAACACTATAGTTTCACCTACATCTAAGGTTGGAAGAATATCTGCAAAAACAGTAAGATTATCCGACATGAAAGATTTCACCGTGCTTTGGTCTTGTTTATTTGACAATCTCAGAGACATGATATTATTACATTGACTCAAAATTGTCTCACTCACATCCGACGGTCTTTGACTTACAACTAATAAACTCACTCCATATTTTCTACCTTCTTTAGCAATCTTTTCAAAGTTTTCCAAAGCTCTTTTTTCATTCGGATTATTCTCTCCTTTCTTTGGTAGATATAAATGAGCTTCATCACACACTAAAGCAAGGGGATGTCTTTCCTCTTTTTCTGTCCAGAATTGAATATTGTATAAAATCCGAGCAACCAAGCCTATTATTATAGGCATAATATCCGTTGGTACTTCTGAAAAGTCTATCACTTTTATTCCTGACTCATCACCTTCAAATTCTATTAGCTGTTGTATTATTTTGGTTAAGGCATCATAATCATTAAGCTGGTCTGGATGCTGAAAAAGAAAACCATATCTTTTATCAGTCAACTTCACGCTAAGTCGAGTTAAAAGTCGTCCAAAACTTCCGTTATAATCGCCTTTCTTTGGCTTACCATTTGCACCTGGCACCATTTCCTCATTTAATCGACTTAGTTCTTCCACTACAGAGTTTAAACAATAAGATACTGGGCTATCAATTGTGAATGAATCTATAACCTCCTGTTTATCGTTATCATTCAGATGCTTTAATTTTTCATCACCAACAATTTTTTGAAACATCATAACTTGATTATGAGCAGAAAATTCAGAACGGTCAATAAACATTGCCTGCATTTCCTCTGAATTAAGCAACCAATAAGGCAAGAACAATACTTCTTCATCTTTGGAATCCAAATCGTCTGGGCCAGCAACTCTTAATTGTTTTGCAAATTTGAGCGTCGAATACTCTCCATGCAAGTCAAATACAATCATTTTAGTGGTTGGCAATTCTGAAGCCTTTTCTAATATAGAAGCAACAGTCCAAGATTTACCAGAACCTGTACTTCCTAATATTGCTGCATGACGCTGAAAAAACTTATCTCCATTTAATTGTGCACGAGCTTTTTCACTTAAAGAGTATTTACCTAAATCAAGAGAAACGTCAGATTTGGATTTTGCAGAAAGCAAGCCCATGAATTTTTCCAAGTTATCACTTTCAATTGAAAAAGCTTCGGCATCAATATCAGGAATTTCTTGAATTGAACGAGAAAAGTAGTTGGTTTCAATTCCTTTCTTACCTTTAAATGTAGCAACAATAGCTATTGTTACAATATTTGATACTCTTTCAAGAATAGAATCTGCACTTACAGGATTAGCTTCTTCCTCTTCATTAGGTTGGACGATATTTTTCAACTGTTCAGTTGATGGGTTTTTAATTACGCGTTCTACAATTGCAATTGCCCATTCTTCTACTGCGGATGAAATTTTCACAGCAACCAAACGACCGACTCTGGCAAGTTTTAGTTCCTTAGGTTTTACATCTAAACTTAATTTAGTTGTGTCAACATATACAACTTTTCCTACGTAATCTGTTTCATCATTAAAATCAAAGAGCTTCGCCATTATTTATAATATTTCATTTGCAAATTCGTCAATCTGCCAAATCGGTTTGTTATGTTCTAATTCAGTTCCTTTGTATCTAATTGTAGCACCTCCATTATAATTGTCACTTATTGCAATTATCTCTGGATTTTTATCGAGTATTGTTTTTGCATTTCCTATTAAATCTTTAGTCACAATTATAGCTCTGCGATTCACTTGATTAATATTTTGGCATATTTTTTTGTCAATATCTATGTCATTAAAGCCATACCCTATGAATAAATATGTATGAGCCTTATCTATCGCATTATCCATTTCACGATAGAAGTGCCTATTCTCAACAATTCTTTTATGCTTTGTTTCTCCTGGGGTTATAATAAACCTTTCGTAATCATCGATACTTTCAAAATAAGATAAACTATCATTCCGATAGACATTTTCATTTTTTACAAAATAGTTAAGGGAACCATGCACCTTGTGTAATCTAATATGTGGATAAACCTTAGAATAAACTTTGCCAGTTTTACTGTTATTTTCTAATCTATTGAATAATTGTTCTGATTCTCCCCAATCGAATCTCTTTTGTATTCCACCATAAAATCCATCATTATAATCTATTTCACAATGTGATAAAGCATTCTCAATTATCAAGTCATAATTTGGTGTAATAATATCAATTATTGGGTTGGTATAAGATAATGCATTTTTAAGCCGCTCGAAAAGAGCTATTATCGGAATGTTACCAATAGAAATCTTGGATATATTTTTATAATTAACCTTCGCAACATGTTTTCCAGTTTCTACAATAATACTTTCAAGTAAAAAATCAGACTTTACAACATTTAAAGAGTTCTCAAAATCAACCTTCCTATCTAGGCTTTCCAAAACTAATTTCCATTCACTCTCTGCTTTCTTGTCGCCTTTGACAACCACTGGGATAACTGATTTTAGATGAGATTCCAAAGCTCCCATACCAAAATCAAAGTCAACCGAAATTGAACTTCCAGTTCCGATTATTAAAGCAAGTTGCTTTCGAAGTCTGTCCTGTATTTCTTGATATATTTCGTTTAAATCCATCTTGTCTTAATAGTATCTGTGTGTCGGCAAAAATTTGGCTCTTTTACAAGCTGAAGAATCAGCCTGTGTGTTGGAGCTTGTAAATGTGCCAAATGTGCGTTAGCTGTGTCTCTCTTTGCATGAAACC
>NZ_LYBV02000063.1 GCF_001660705.2 Saccharicrinis aurantiacus | reverse complement strand
AGAAAATAAACTATATCCATAATAATCCGGTAGAAGAGGGCTTGGTATTTCAACCAGAAGATTATGTATACAGTAGTGCAAGGGATTATAGTGGAGAACTTGGGATGTTAGAAGATGTGGTGGTAGTAAAGTAAAACCACACGAGAGGACTCGTGCGGTAGCGGGGTAATTCATGTAGTTCAACAAACAATTATAAATTAAATATGAAGCTTGCCAAGTTAGTGCCATTGATAACTCTAAGAAGAGAGAAACTATCTATTGCTCAGATTGCAGAGCAGATTATTAGCTTTTATAAAAACATGGTCTTGTTTGATGAAAATTATAGTCAGTTAAATGTGGTTTCTGAGAAAAAAGCTTTGAATCAACATATAAAAGTTGATACTGATAATGCTGAACAGCAATTAGCTGAAGAAATTTTGCATCAGAATACCGAAGAAATTCGGAAAATGGATAAAGTCGAAAATCCGAACTTTGATTTTACAATGGATGAATCTATTATATAAATTGGATTACAAACAAAAATTCATGAGGAAACATTAATAACTTTGAATTTCAGCTTTCAACATTCAGATAATTTCAAATCGAAAATAGGTAATATCGTTACAAATCCAATTTGCTTTGATTCCTTTGAAAAGGCTAAGTTCTTTTTGGACACAACCAAAGAGTCTTTTCTTGTTGATTATTCGGTGATTAAAATTTTCGATAAAGATATCAATAAGGTTGCGAGAGGCTACAAAGCCCCCTTAGGATGGCTTACGTATTTTTCAAATGATTATGAAATAGCTATCCCAGATGATTTGGAGGGGATAGAATATGAACATACGGAAACTGGGAAATATTTAATTTTGACTAGAGAAATACCAATTAGTGCAGAAAAGCAAGAAGCAAATAAACAAAAGCTTTTGAGCTTAATGGGAGAAATAGAACGGCGAGTGCCAGAATACTCGAAATAATATTAAAGTCTGGATGAAAGCCCTGGCTTTTTCTTACGAATAAGCCCTCGCTCAGCGTAGCAACATAATACCAAAGTATAGGCTCGGCATAGCGTCTCGCTATGTCGTATTTGGCAAGGCTTCTAGCCTTATTTTTATGTACATCAGGTATTTCAGCATTTTTATTAAGTAGGCCAGAGGCCTTATGACAGCAACGAAGCGAGACGCTTCGCTGAGCGAGGTAAGACTTAGAGTTACAGCCTAGCTAGTTTAAGCAGTTCTACAAAGTCACTTATACGAAATACTTTTTCTAATGGAGATGACTTTGTTAATTCTTGAGAAACTCTTAAGCCGTTTATTGATTACTGTATTTA
>NZ_LYBV02000062.1 GCF_001660705.2 Saccharicrinis aurantiacus | reverse complement strand
GAGCGGGGTAGGTTCTACTTCGCATATTAAGTTTAGCCTTAGTCAAAGCATATCAGATCAATTAGGCCTATTAAAAAATCGTACTCCCGATAATTTCTGGATTTATGCCAATAACGATAAACTAATAATTGTTGATGTTAAGGTGGGAAGTAGTTTCGATAAAGACCAATTGCTCGATTATGGTAAAATAATGGATGCGCTGGTTCAATTTAAATCAGAAAAAGGAAAAGCCCTCTCACAATTTCTTGAAAGCAAAAATATACCAGCCTCCGCTCTAGATAACGTCGAATTTCGTTATATTGTGCTCGATGGTGGAAAAGGAGATGTGGCAACACAGGCTGCTAAGATTCAGAAGGCAGTTAAAGGTTCAAATCTGATAACTGATAAAGCAAAACAACGTATTAAAGTAGTAACAGAATGATAGACAATATAGAAATACAGTTTACAGTTGCGATGCCTACTAAGGAGTCGATAAGAGATATTTTAAATTCAATTAAAAACTTTAATATTAATTGGACAGAAATCTTTGTTTGGAGTTCATCATTTCCTGATGATACAAAAGATTACCAGATATTTGAAGACGCAATTAATGGATTTATTAATAATATTGAAGAAGAAGATAGTTTTATTTATAGTGAACGAAAATTAGGTGAACATAGTAAACATGCTTTGTTAATGAAACACATAAATGATGAACAACTTTATGTTCAGTTTGTATGTGAAGAACCAAATTTCACACTCGAACAGTTTCATTATTACGAGCAATTCTTCTATAATATTTATCAATCCTTAGATAGTAAGATATTCTATAAGAGCTTTGTAGGGGTAGCATCTAAAAGAAAATTTTATCGTGAGAATGATTTAATGGATATAAATTTTTACACAGACCCTTTTTTAGAAGAAGACTTTTGTTACCGATGTTTAACTCCCAAATCAGTTTATGGGAAATGGCACACCAAGGAGCAATTGTTGCAAGCTCCATTTTATAGTATTAAGGAGTTAGCCAATGAAACATTAGAAATAATTCAGTTTGAGCATCCTATTGATATTACCAATACACAACACATAGAGAATATGCGTAGCCTACAAACCTACTTAAGCGAGCACAATACCTATCCTGAAGATTTATAATTTAGAGAAAATATTTTAAGAGGGAATTTAATCCTCCGCTCAGCGCAGCACCGCAGTAACAATTTGCACGTTCGGCATAGCGTCTCGCTATGTCGTATTAGGCAAGGCTTCTAGCCTTTGTTTTGTACAAAACTTATATTGTAGCATTTTTATTTAGCAGGCCATAGATCTAATGAAAACACTGAAGCGAGACGCTTCGCTGAGTGGGTCACGCTCGCTATAAAAAGAGACACGTTTAATGGTAGCCGCATCAATAAAGAGTCCCAAACAGTCACGCATGACTCCCCGAGAGTCACGCTCGCAATAAAAAGAGTCACGCTCAATGGTAGCCGTATCAA
>NZ_LYBV02000061.1 GCF_001660705.2 Saccharicrinis aurantiacus | reverse complement strand
GGTAGAGTTATAAAAACCATTGCCACTAATTTAACCGAAGCCGCCATAATTGTATTAATCGTGTTGGTATTATTACTGGGTAACCTAAGAGCGGGTATACTAACGGCCTCAGTTATTCCATTATCTTTATTATTTGCCTTTTCGCTGATGAATATGTTTGGCGTAACGGCTTCCATCATGTCACTTGGCGCTATTGATTTTGGATTAATTGTGGATGGAACAATCATCATTATTGAAGGGATTCTATTTTATCTGCACAGCAAAACATTGGGTAAAAAACTGAACCAGCAAGAGTTTGATACTATTATAGCAAAATCGGCAGGTAGTGTTGGTAAATCGGCAGCCTTTGGAATTGCTATTATTCTGATTGTGTATTTCCCTATTTTATCCCTCACTGGTATTGAAGGTAAAATGTTTAAACCAATGGCCATCACCATTGCATTTGCCTTAATTGGAGCGCTTATATTATCGTTAACATACGTACCCGTTATGGCCTCTCTCATCCTTAAAAAGGATAATGTACACGGAACTAATTTTTCTGATAAAATAGTCGCTGCAATCACTTCGTTTTTTAACCCTTTGGTCAATTATTCTCTTAAGAATAAGCTTTTAGTATTGGGTGTTTCCATTGGCTTGTTTCTATCAAGCTTGCTATTGTTTGGTCAGTTGGGAGCGGTTTTTATTCCTAATTTAGAGGAAGGCGATTTAGCCATGCAAATGGTTCTCCCTCCCGGAAGTTCGTTAAACCAAAGCATAAAACTAGCCACAGCAGCAGAGAAAAAGTTATTGGATAAGTTCCCTGAAGTGAAGAGTGTAGTGTCTAAGATTGGAACGGCTGAAGTCCCTACCGATCCAATGGCAATTGAAGAGGCGGATGTGATGATTGTAATGAAGGATAGAAACGAATGGACAACTACCAAAGATAGAGAAGAGCTGATTGGTTTGATGAAAAAGGAAGTAGAATCGATATCGGGTGCCGAATTTGATTTTACACAGCCTATTCAGCTGCGATTTAATGAGTTGATTACAGGGGCTAAATCCGATGTTGTTATTAAAATATTTGGCGAAGATTTGGATGTATTATTCGATAATGCCAATAAGGTAGAGCATTTGATAAAAGACATACAAGGAGCTGCCGATATTCGTGTGGAGCAAATAGAAGGATTGCCTCAGGCTACATTTACCTTTAATCGTACCAAATTGGCTCGTTATGGTTTAAATGCTAGGGATATAAATACGGTTATCAGAACTGCTTTTGCAGGAGAAATGGCAGGCATTATTTTTGAAGGCGAGCGTCGTTTCGACCTTGTTGTGCGCCTAGAAGAGCAATATCGTGATAACATCGACAATATAAAGCGACTGTTTATTGATACGCCAATGGGCACACGTGTTCCTTTGTCAGAATTGGTGCATATTAACTATAAAGAAGGGCCAATGCAGATATCCAGAGACGATACTCGTAGACGTATTACCATTGGTATTAATGTTAGAAATAGAGATGTAAAAAGCTTGGTTTCAGAAATAGAGTCTACTTTAACGGCCTCTCTTAAATTGCCTCCAGGATACAATATCACCTACGGTGGAGAATTCGAAAACCTACAAACGGCATCACAACGATTGTTAATTGTTTTACCCATTGCCTTGGGTTTAATATTTATTCTTTTGTTTTTCACTTTCGGATCGTTAAAACAAGCATTCATTATTTATGGTACTATCCCTTTATCTATTATTGGCGGTATAGCCGGATTATGGCTGCGAGGCATGCCTTTTAGTATTTCAGCAGGTATTGGTTTTATCGCTTTATTTGGTGTGGCAGTGCTTAATGGAATTGTACTAATCAACCAGCTTAATTTATTAAAATCAAACGGTATTACCGATGTGGATGAACGTATCCGCAAAGCGGTAAAAATAGTTGTACGTCCTGTAAGTTTAACCACTTTGGTGGCATCATTAGGATTTATTCCCATGGCCATATCATCTCAGGCAGGAGCCGAAGTGCAACGTCCGTTGGCAACTGTTGTGATTGGCGGATTAATTGTAGCAGCTATTTTAACCATGGCAATTATCCCAATATTATATAGTTATAGCGAAAATGGAAGTAAAGTGAAGATGCCTAAAAGTTCTATTGCCACTATTTTAATAATTGGATTTGTGTTTTTATGCAGCGCAGAATCATTGGCACAGCAGAACATTTCCTTAACCGAAGCTTTTACTATTGCCGAAAACAATAACCTGAATATTAAAAGTGGGGCATTACAAGTACAACAAGCCATACATAATAAAAAGGCAGAGTTTAACTTGGGTTTAACAGAAATTGAGTCGCAGTATGGTCAAATTAATTCAACGTATAAAGATTACGCTGTCGAGGTAAAACAAGACTTCGGAAACCTTTTTCAGATGGCCTCGAATATCAAATATGCAGGTATACAGGTCGATCAGCAAAAGGTAAATCAGGAGTTACGCATGAAAGAATTAAGACTTCAGGTGTCGCACATTTACTTTTCGTGGCAACACCAGAATAGTAGGGCCATGTTGATGGAACAAATAAATGATGGCTATACTGAACTTGCAAAGATTGCAGCACTCCGACAACAAACGGGAGAAACCAATTTGTTGGAGTCGATGACGCTAAAGAATAGTGCGAATGCGGCTAAAGTTCAATTGGATAGAGAAAAGTATGAGGCCGAGAACTTGGCCAATCAGTTTAACTTCTTATTAAATGGGGGTGAGGCTTATTTACCTCAAGTTGCAGATATCGAAAACGATCAGGTTAATCAACGTTTATTCGATACAACTAATGTGGAAAATAGCACCAATTTGCGTCTTCAAAAACAAGAAACCGCATTGGCAAAGCAAAACATCAGAATGCAGCGAAGTGGCTTTTTACCGGAGTTATATCTAGGTTATTTTAACCAACAAATTGATGGTGTAAAAGGCTTCGAGGGCATACAAGGTGGAATAGCCATTCCTTTGTGGTTTAGACCCGCTAGGCAAAAAACTAAAGTGGCAAAACTATCTTACGAGCAAGCTGAGATTGAATATCAATTGCAAAAAGATGAGTTAAACACACAGCTTCAGAATTTGATGAATCAGTATAATAATTTACTTATTAATGTGAAGTTTTATAACGATTCGGCATTGCCCAATGCCAATGAGATGCAACGCAATGCCAATTTACTGTATCAAAATGGTGAAATAGCTTACATTGAGTTTATACAAGCTATTGAACAGGCCATAGCAGTGAAGTTTGAGTATTTAAGCGCTGTAAACCAACTTAAAGATATTGAGAGTACAATAGTATTTCTGTTAAATTAAAT
>NZ_LYBV02000060.1 GCF_001660705.2 Saccharicrinis aurantiacus | reverse complement strand
TTCCTTCAACTCCTTTTCAAGCTTCAATGCATCCTTTTCCATTTGCTCTAATTTGTATTGCATTGCATGCTGATGCTTTCGGTCACTGCTCTGCCCTCGATCCATACCTAACTCTTCAGAAACAATGGTCTGAAGTTCGGCCATATCCGCCTTATTCATTTTGATGGATTTCCCAGTACTTTCATCCTGCCATTGAAATACAATATGAGCATGTCTATTTTGTTTCCATTCCTCAGTCTTAATTTTATAATGCCCTTCATCCTCATGTATATGAATTTGTAAAGGCCTTATCTTAAAACGATCTTCAATACGAACACACATTTTTTTAAGATCATCCATCTTTTGACTTTTGCCAAGATTCACTACACCTTCTCGAATTGGAGTGGCTTTTTTTTGCATTTTTCGGCCCGTTAGTCTTTTAGCGTTCTCTTCTAATCTCATCCTGGCATCATGGATCTTCTCGTTACTCCAGGTTCTATTTTTATGAGATAAGTCCTCCCGGACATAATCCAATTTCTTTCCGGATCTAAGGTTGTGTGCTTCAGAATTAGGTGTGACTGGCTTAACGTTTATAGATGATTTAGTGTGCATAGTAAATAAATTTATTATCATAAATTTCTGCAATACCATTCATTTAAGGTATTGCAATGCCTCGCAGAGCCTGCGGAGCATCCTCGAAGAGCTCACAACTAGGGTAAGCAGAATGCCCCTAGTTATAGTGAGCTATAACTGCAAGAAAAATACAGTTATTCCTCACACACTGCAAATCTTTTTCCTACTTTTTAATTTTTCACAACATATCTCCTTCTTCCCTTATGCCTTTTTGCGTCAAGTACTCTTCAAGTTATCCTTAACATTTTTACTTTCAATAAAGACCTTTTTTGAGGCGAAGCCCCTTCTTATTGTTTTCTTATTGAAGAGTACTCTTATTGTAGCCCTCCTGCATGTTAGATATAGTAAAGGATACAAGATGGAAAGGTGTACAAGTTGCCCCCTATTTTGAAATAAAGGTGTACAAGTTGCCCCCTCAAAGGTGTACAAGTTGCCCCCATGTAAGAATTAAAAGTGAACATTTGTATTTTTGTACACCTTTGTATATATTTGAGACATGGATGAAATACAAATACAATTCCAAAAGCTACATACAGAGACTATTCCACAGCCCAACAAAGTTACGGAAATGCGCTACGCTACAAATGGCATAGAAGAAAATATGTTTACGCTTGTTATTGATGCTCTAAGACAACATATGACTGGAGAGAAATTAAGCTATGAGGATCTGTGGGGAGAACCTGTATTTCGTATTAACCTCAATGAAATTGACGAAAACAATAAACCTAATAAGACATTTGCAAGACTTAGAGGAATGCAAAAAAGAGAATTTGGTTATGAGTACACCTCTCCGCAAGATGGCAAAAACGTAGAGGTATTTGGTTCCATATTTACTACAATCCTCAAGAAAGATAGTGATATCGAGATACATATCAATAAATTCGCTATCCCTTGGCTTACGTACATAGACAAAGGAATTACATACTTCAATAAGAAATCAGCCCTTTCACTAAAAGGGGGACACACAAAAAGATTATATAAATTTCTAGCTAGCTGGAAGAGTAAGGGCGGCGTAAATAAGAGTATTATAGAATTAAAGGAGATGTTAGATGTTTTAGATAGATATCCTAAAACAATAGAATTAAAAAGGAGAATATTAGACCCTGCTAAAGACGAAATGTACAATAATCAGAAGTCTGATATTTGGTTTGAATATTCAACTTATTCTAGTGGAGATAATGGAAGAAAACACGACTATATCAAGTTCAAAATACATTCAAGATACAAATCAAACAATGAACGATTAGAGCAGCTTCGTAAAGGAGTAGCCTTTGAACTATTTAATGAAATATTAAAGTTTTTGCAGTATTGCCTCGGAGCTACCAGTGAAAAAGCAATAGAGATAACTGGAGCTTGTACAAATGAGGGCGATCGATTTTGTAATCAGAGATACAAAGATATTAAGGGATTAAGAGAGAAGAGCAAAACAACTCCGCAAGCTTTCAATTTTTTCATGAGTGCATCACAAAAACACAGTGATAATAAGCTATTTGAATTAAGGTTTAAAGAATGTAAATCGAGAAGTAAAATCTAATGAAATAAGTATGGAAAGACATAAGGGAAAAAACAAAAAGCCTTATATATACAGGCTTATAAGACTTTACCTAAAAAACTTCTTCTATCTATAGATACACCTCCTGCACCAGCTAAAAAGTCTACATAAAACGCAACTTTTGATACATTTTATATCATTTTGTTATACTTTCATCACATTGCATTGTATCTTTGTATGTAGCTAAAAAAATCAAAGCCTTGAGGATATAAAACCCACAAGACCTTGATTGTTAGAATGGAAAAAAAGATCTCCAGTCTTTTTTTCCTGGATCATTTCGAACAGATTTATAATATCTGTGATTCCTATGAAGCCAAACTTAGTTTGACTTCTTTAGCACCGTGATTAAAGTGACTATGGCAGCTGTCAACTGTACCATAAGCACTATTATTTCTAACAACATTATTAAAAAAAAATTTAGAAGAAGGATGTCAAATATCCTTCTTCTTATTTATCTGTAAATACTTCGTTAAGTATTCTCGAAAACACAAAGGTCATTTGAGTTAAAATCACCACAAACACACCTTCTTTTTTTATAAATACTAACTACATACTCTTTCTTGTAAAAAAATGAAAAAAAGTTTATTTTTTTTTATTACACACCTAACAAAAATACTAACTTTTTACTTGTAAAAACCTAAAAATAAGGCTTTTGTAAATAATCAAATTGTACATTAAATCTAGTTGTATTTTTAAACTTAACAATGTATAACTACAGCATTTGTGGTTAAAACAACCACTAAATAGCTTACTTCCCTAAATAGCCAACATTCATATAGTGATTCCCCAAAAGAAACATAGTTCTAATTACAGTTAATCAAAGGTATTGAAGGCAGCAGTATTTGGCAAGATAAACTTTTAAACACTTAACAAAATTGTCCACTTTTGGATATTAAACATATATATATCAAACTATTACGCTTTACGAAAAATCAAAAGATTGTCCATTCTAATATATTTATCATCATTTTGAATATTTTAGATTCCAACAGTTGGAATCTTTAAGAATTATACCCATACCCTTTGATATATGATTACAGACATCATCTTTTAATACTATTATTCCTGCCATTATCCTCTATTATCCCTTTTCTCAATAGCATTTCATGAACCTCCTTCACATAACCAACATTACCACTCAATACTTCTTTTGTCATTTTTACAGTAAGATTTGCCCATGAACTTGCCATTTTCTTCTCTTTCTTCCATGCAGTATGCTGCATCTCCATTCGCTCCTTATATTCCTCTATTTTAATCTTTTGAGCATTGTTTTCAGTTTTTAAAACCTTATTTTCTTTCACTGCTCGTTTGGCTGTTTCATGATGCTCCCTAAGCTTATTTCTCTCTTCAGTTACTCCTTTAGCATATTCATAAATATCTTCAGTCTTTTTTTCCTGCTCCTGAAGATCATCCTTAAGCTCTTTTAGTTCGTTTTTTAGCTTAGATGCCATATTCACACCTCCAATAGCTTTAAGACTCTCAGAAAGCCCCTTTTTAATGTTTTTACCAAGTTCTTCAGCCTTTATACTTCGTTTTAA
>NZ_LYBV02000006.1 GCF_001660705.2 Saccharicrinis aurantiacus | reverse complement strand
GAAATATGCCCTGCCGATTTTGGGCAAGCCTAATCTGAATTGAAATAAGATTCTTTTCTGTGAACTAACTTAAGGATTTTAACATCTCGGCCACAGCATCGGCACACTTTTCTCCATCAATGGCTGATGAAGCAATACCTCCGGCATAACCAGCTCCCTCACCACATGGGAATAAACCTTCTATTTGCGGATGTTGGAATGTATACGGGCTACGAGGAATACGAACTGGCGATGATGTGCGCGATTCCGTTCCTAATACCACGGCATCTTCCGTGAGGAAACCCTTGGCCCATTTGCCAAACTGAGAGAAGCCCTCTTGCAAACGCGAAGTAATACCTTGCGGCAATACAAAATGTAAGGGCGAAGCAATTGTACCAGGTACATACGAGGTGTCGGGTAAATCAAAAGACAATCGAGAATCTACAAAATCGGTTAATCGCTGTGCCGGCGCAACAATGCCGTTACCTCCATTAATGTAGCACAAACGCTCTACTTCTTTCTGATACTCTAAACCAGCCAAAACGCCATGCTTTTTAAACTCATCAGGGATATCTTCGGGCTTTACCTCAACTACCATTCCTGAGTTAGCATAGGGCGAGTTACGTTTAGATGGCGACATACCATTCACTACCATTTCGTTTTCGCCCGTCATTGCTGGTACTATAAATCCGCCAGGACACATACAAAATGAGTAAACCCCACGCTCTTGCGCTTGGCACGAAAAACTATAGGAAGCAGCAGGCAAATAATCCCCTCTTCCATCTGGCGAATGGTACTGAATTTGATCAATCAACTCTTGTGCATGCTCAACCCTAACGCCCATAGCCCATGTTTTGGCTTCGAGCTGAATAGATAGGTTATTAAGCATGGTGTATATATCGCGGGCACTATGTCCGGTAGCCAATATAACAGCTTCGGCCATTAGTTTTGTTCCATCGGCACAAACCACACCTTTTACTTTAGCATCGGCTAAAACCAAATCTTTAACTGCGGTATTAAATAACACTTCTCCACCAGCTGATCGAATAGACTCGCGCATGGCTTTGATTACCGAAGGCAAACGATCGGTTCCGATGTGTGGGTGCGAATCGATTAATATATCGGTTTGCGCTCCATGAAAATGTAGTACGTTTAATATCTTTTTAAAATCGCCACGCTTGGTGCTTCGTGTGTAAAGCTTCCCATCAGAATAGGTTCCTGCTCCACCCTCGCCAAACGAGTAGTTGGACTCGGGATTTACGCCTTGGTTTCTATTCAGTTGTGCAATATCTACTTTACGCTCGTTTACATCTTTACCACGCTCTAATACGATGGGCTTAAAACCCAACTCTATTAAACGCAATGCAGCAAACAAACCACCAGGGCCTGCTCCTACTACAATAACCTCGGGCTTTGATGAAACATCTTTATACTCAAACTCTGGAAATTTTTGTTCGGGAGGCGTAGTGTTGGCATAAACATCGAGGTACAATTGAACCATTACATTACGCTGACGTGCATCTATCGATCTTTTGCGAATTCGTATCGCAGTGATCTTATCGGGGCTAACTTTCATCTTTTTAGCCACCAGTGATTTATAATTCTTCTCATCAGACGCCTGTTCGGGCGTTAAGCGTAATGCTATATCTTTCTTCATTCTACCTTATTATTATAGCGCAAAGATAAAATAATTATCAATTGGTAATTGTTAATTATTAATTGCTTTACAGCCTGAGGAAAGTTATGGTAGCTTGCAATAGCGAATGAATGCACCGAACTCCTAACTTATGGAGACTGCAAAAGGGATTGAAGTGGCAGCAAAGATTTGCTTTTGCCACTTTGCCCTGACTACGGAGGCGACCAGAGGAAGCCCACGTAAGGCAGATGGCAATGTGAGCAAAGGCAGAGCTTTGGTATAATGGAAAGCCCGTATTTTGCCCTAATAATTACGATGATTTTATGTGGTAAACCCGCTTGATGGCAAACCTACTTCAGAGTTTAACCAATTTTTAAGCAGGTGTGCGTAAATACTCCTAAAATCTATGGTGTGCAACAAATCATTATTTTCTGATTTAGTAAGATCGGTACTGCCATTCTGAAAACCGGGCGTATCTATTCCCCCACCCAACACATATACATTACTGGCTTTGCCATGATCGGTTCCTTTGCTTCCGTTTTCTTTAATGCGGCGACCAAACTCCGAGAAAATAAGAATGCGTGTGCTATTCCAATTATTACTTTGCTTGAGGTCGTTCACAAAAGCACTAAGGGCAGTATCTAAGTTTTGATGAAGCTGTTTTTGTCGGCCCAACTGTGCACCATGCGTATCAAATCCACCTATAGAATGGTAATAAATAGAGGTATCCACTCCTGCTCCAATAAGCTGGGCTATGGTTTTTAATGACCGCCCATTTGCACTGTTCGGATAGGTGATGGTGGATTTATAGGTGCGGAATTTATCGAATATATAATCGGTACTTTGCTGCGTTTGCACAAAGGTTTTATAAAGGTATTCTGATTTTGAATCAGTAGCTGATAGGTTTCGGAGCTGCTTAAAAAAATCAGTGTTACCCGCTCGCATTAGCGTGTAAGGATGATCGAAAGCCATACCGTAACCCTTATCTCCCTTAAGGGCCAAGGATAAGCTGGTGCCTATTTCAATGGCATGGTGAGGTTTCTGACAATCTGAATCGAGGTATTTACCCAACCACCCTGTGCTTAAATACTGATTGGCATCGCTGGCGGTTAACCAAATATCGGTTGCCCGGAAGTGTGATTTATTCTGATTGGGATATCCAACCTGATTGTACACACTCATTTCGCCATTTTCGAAAAACTGAGCCATGCTTTTTAAGGACGGATTAAACCCTAAATCATGGTTAAGTTTTAATACTTGATTTTTAGGAATGGCAATATTAGGTCGGCTTTTATAATATATATCGTTTTGGTAAGGAACGAGGGTGTTTAATCCGTCGTTACCTCCTGCTAATTGTATAACCACAAGTTTGTTTCCGTTTGCAGATTGCAAATTAGCTGAGGCTCCGTTTAGAAACTGAGGCATAAATGCAGCGCTACTCGCCACTAAACCTGATTTAAGAAATGTCCTGCGCTTCATATTTATCGACTTAATTTTACATTGAAAAGAATAAATTATGGGTGCTTGATTAACACATTTGAAAATCGGGAACCGATAACATCTTAACTAACTTATCTTTTGGCTTAGTATCGTTAACCAGGGCATACACCTCATCGCTTAATTGTTTCCCAAATAACAAAATGGCTTGTTGCCGATTGCTCAATTGAAACAGCTGATCTAAATAACTCCAATCAACAGAAACTGTTACTTTTTCTCTTCCTTTTGATCGCTCCATTGAAGCCATATCACTATCTGAATCAATAACACCACCTTGATACAAGATAGATGCCATACGCATACGGTACATCAGAGTGTTACTATCAATCCAACTTTGTCCGCCGGGCCAACCGGCAACATTTGGCGGATTAAGTAATACCTGACCCATAACACGCTGCATGCTCATTAACTGCTTTGATTTTTTAATTTGATAGGGCATTAATGCATACATGCTTACCATAGCTTCGAGCGGCGATTTTATTTTTGATGCGATATTAGCTTCGTTATAAAACCACTTTGCACTAAACAAATAGCGCATTAATTCTTCTATATCGTAGTTCGCATAAAGCACTTCTGATAATTCTTTAACGCGAGCAGCATCCACATTTTCACTCACAAACTCTTTGTAAACTTTGGTACATATAAACTGTGCACATTCTTTATTTTCGAGTATGATATTTACGATATCCTCTCCACTAAAATTCCCCCTCTTACCCAAAAATACTTTTTCACCCTCATCGTGCTGACGTTTTGCAACTAAAAACCTTCCATCAGGCGTAGCCTTCCACCCTGTAAAGGCGCGAGCAGCTTGCTTTATATCCGACTCGGTATATAAAACATCGCGCCCTAGCGTAAATAATTCCATCAACTCGCGAGCGTAATTCTCGTTGGGTGCTTCCTTTTTATTTTTATTATTATCCAGATATTGAATCATAGCCGCATCCTTGGATACCGCCAAAACAAACTCGCGAAAATTACCCAGGGCATGCTCGCGTAACAAGTTGTTATACTGAACGGCATGCTTTATATTTTTGCTACTGGCCACAAAATGATTGGCCCAAAATAAGACCATTCGCTCTTGAATATTTTGATGATCACTGGCCATACGGTTAAACCACACTAAATTAAACTCCTGAAGTTTTTCACGATTCATCTTTTGCCACTTCATGCGCTCTTGCGGACTAAGCTTTTGCATGTTTGTGAAAGATATATCGGAATAATCGATACTGAGCGACTTAATTTCAGCCTTATTAAATAAGTTATCAACAGCAGTCTTTCTTGATTTTGGGATATTTTGCAATTGATTTGGTGACACGCCCAACTGAGCACGCTTGAGTAAGTGTATGTAGTGAGACTCTTTCATAATGAATATCAATTTAAGGGGTTTCTCAATATAGTGAATAATTCTCACTCTATAATTGATACTACATTGTTGATGCTAACAATAATTAATTTTGATAATTGCGTGCTAACAATGGTTAATAGCGTGCCACTGTATAAAATACTTTTTATTAAGGCACCAGAATAATAGACTGATAGCTAAAAACATATCCTCAAAACGAACGTTAGTAAGCAAAAACAAAGTCTATGAAAACATTACAACTTACTTTTGCCATATTCGTGGCAACTACTATTATTTCGAACAGCGTACTTGCTCAAAACAAATCACAATCAAATCCTCTACAGCCAGCCAAACTATTCGCTGAGCTGCCCGATAAATGCCCAACTCCCGATGCTTTTGATATCGCTCCTGATGGCAGCTTAACGCTCTCATGCCCTAACTATGCCGATGCTAGCAAACCCGGCATTTTAATGCGCATTGATAAAAACGGAACTGTTAGCACCATAGGAGAGGTCCCTGTTTTGGAACAAACCGGGAGAGCTAAACCCATGGGAATTGCATACGCCCCTAATGGTAAATTATTTGTTTGCGATAATCAGAATAAAGAACAAGGTAGACTCTTATGCCTAAGCATTGAAAACAATAAAATAATCGATTCTGAAACCGTAGCATACGGATTTAAAAGCATTAACGGAATTAGGCATCACAATAATTCAGTGTATGTAACTCAAACTGCATTACCCAAATTTAAAACCAAGCACCTAACGAGTGGCGTATACTGTTTTAATATTGCTGATAGAAATATTAAAGTAAACAACGATGCCTCGGATGAGAACCTAATTTATACCTCAAAAACCGAAAACCCAAAAAGACAATTTGGATTAGACGGCTTAGTATTTAATAAAGCGGGGCACTTATTTGTAGGTAATTTAGGTGATGCTCGCATCTATAAATTAACATTGAAAGATAACAAGGTGACTCACGAAGAAGTATATGCACAATTGCCTATTACAGCCGGACCCGATGGCATAAACATTGATGACCAAGGAAATTTATATGTGGCTGGTTTTTTACAAAACCAAATTTTTAAGATAGATACCAAACAAAAAGTAAGCATACTTGCTGAATATCCCGATAACGATGGTTCCAACGGACAAATAGATCAACCCGCCGATTTAATAGTGTATGATAACAAACTTATTATATCAAACTTTGACTTAATGGTGCAAGAGGGAGTTGTGAATAAGGCTCATGGTAAACCCTATACCATATCATACATTGATTTATAGATGATTAAAAATAAGATTGTTTAACAGAATTTTTAGCGCAGGTATTATTATGATTAACTACTTTTGATCAATAAATAAACTAATACCTTAAACAATGAGAAACTTAATGATTATCTCCTTACTATTAATTGCGCTTAATAGTGAGGGGCAAAACACAAATGTGGATACCTTAAAAAAACACATTGAATACCTCACATCTATAGAATTAAATGGAAGAATATCCGGAACTCCCGAAGGATATAAAGCTGCAGAATACATTGCTGATCAATTTAGACAGAATGACATAAGCCCCTACACCGATTCTACAGAATACTTTCAGTTTTTTGTAAAGGAATACACAACACATAAGCCCAGTTATTTAATTAAGAATAATGACACTAGCGAAATTTACAATATCAATAAACACGAGTTTATATTAAATGAATCCGAATTTTTAATTAGTAAAGATGCAGATCAAGACAGTACTTTATTTTACCCAATTGAAGTGGCTAAAATGAAACAAGCTTTTGAAGAGGCTGTGGTATTAAAAGAAAAAGAAGGCATTCATAACTTCATATTTCTACTAAAGGATAGTAAGAAAAAAGGCGTACGTGTTAAAATGAAAAACCTTAACGCTACAAATAAATACCACGAGGCTAAAATTTGTTACAAATATGGCTCCTCTGACTATATGCGAGATAAGGAAGAATTTAATGCACTTAAAGAGCGTATTAATGGCTTAAACATTTATTTGGCAAACAAAGATTTTATTGCGAATAAAACCAGTTTTAGCATAAGCGAAGAACCCGATTCGGTTTACACCAAACAATACCAGAACGTGATAGGCACAATGAAAGGAAGTAACCCTAATCTGAAACCTCTGATTATTTGTGCGCATTACGACCATATTGATTCTCTCTACTCTAGAAAAACAAAAGTTGCAGCCGAAACAAATTATTACCCGGGTGCCGATGACAATGCTTCTGGTACAACTGCGGTAATAGAAATTGCAAAAAATCTGAAAAGCAATAAAATATTACCAAAGCAGGATATTTACTTTTGCTTATTCGATGCCGAAGAAATAGGACTAGTGGGGTCTGAATATTTAGCTGAGCAGTTGAATGAGAATGTTGATTTTGTGATTAATGCAGACATGATTGGTCGAGATAAAAAGAACAAGAAAAAAAACAAAAATCTCATTCTAGCAATATCAAAAGGAGAAAAAGGAAGGGCTTTTGACAAGAGCTACAAGAAATATTTAAAAGATTCAAAGAGCTCACTTAAACTACAGAATAATGGAATTTCATTTACTCGTTTAATATTTAGGATTGCATCCGATCAGGCAAGCTTTGCTGAAAAAGCAAACTTTACCATTTTTACCACAGGCTTACACCCCGATTACCATACACACAACGATACTGCTGACAAAATCAATTACGAAAAACTCAATGAGTTTGTCAAAACTTTATCAGGTTATCTATCCTATAAATTATAAAAACTAAAACGGAAGGTGATAAACAAGCACCTTCCTAAATTTCTATCACTTAAAGTAATTGATCCTCCACGAATAACAGTTAAGGCATTCCATTCGTGAATACGAATAATACTCACAATTAAAGAAACATTAGCACGTTAATAAGAGTATACTTTCAAGTAAACAAAAAGATATGCAACACAATATTAAATTTTGGCTACCTCTATTTTTGGGGTTTGCTTTTTCGTCACTATTCGGAATAAGCATATCAAACCACCTAACAATAGAAGGTTTTTGGTTTTTAAATATTCCTATAAAGATAGAGGAGGTCGCAGGAACAGATCCTGAGAATGCCATTTTAAAATCCGGCCTTTTAGGTTATCTCTTTTACTTAATATTTGGAGTAAATATTCTTTTATATCAAATAAAACATTCTGGCAGAAAAGCTTCCGTAACAATGTTCTTAGCTATTCTGACCTATACCATGACAATAGAGAGTCGGTTCTTATGCAATAGCTATTTAGGAAATTATACGGGCAGGCACTTATACATTGCCTTTCCAATTTTTGTGTATGGATTAATTATTTACCTAAAAGCTATTAAACCTAAACAAGTACTATAACACGCATCCTATTTAATTACAATGCACTATATAAATGATACGAATTTCGAGAATGAAAACTTCTTCGAATCTGCACTAACACAAGGCGACTACGAGTACTGCTCTTTTATTAACTGCAATTTTGCCAATTGCGATATTTCCAATTTCAAGTTCATTGATTGTGATTTTACCGACTGTGATTTTAGCTCTTGCGCCATCATGTCAACATCCTTTCAGAATATTAAATTTAATAATTGCAAGATGCTCGGTTTGCAATTTGACACATGCAATCCTTTTGCCTTATCATTAAACTTTAGTAATTGCATTTTAAACCATTCGGTTTTTTACTCTCAAAAACTGAACAATACACATTTTTCATCTTGCCAATTAAAAGAAGTTGACTTCAGTAATTGTCAATTAAAGTCTGCAAATTTTAAGGCCTGCGATTTACTATTTGCCATTTTTGAAGGATGCAATCTCGAAAAAGCTAATTTTTCTGAAGCCAAGAACTATACGATTAACCCTGAATTAAACATAATGAAAGGTGCACAATTCGATATTCCTGAGGTAATTGGCCTTTTAAATAAGTATAAATTAAAAATAAATTTATGATCAATATTTAGTTCTAAATCCTGAGCTATTGTACAAACCACGTAAGGAATAAGATACAATTATGTGATTTATATTTTTGATTAAACAGCTATTTTTAGTGACCAAACAACTATTATGTTCGATTAATTTTTGAAAATAAAAAAAGTATATTAGTTTTACAAAGCATTAAATATCAATTGCCCTAAAACTAAATGAAAGAAATTACTCTATATAATCTTGATCATGCAATGTCAATCGCGACTTTAAATCAGGTTGAAAAGGACAAATACTTCCCGTCTCTTTCAGAGTACTTTTCATGGGTTACTAATTCAATTTGGAAACAGAAGGAAACAGAACACGAATTAAGTATTCAAAGGGCTCTTGAGGAAAAATACACATTCATTCTCATAGCTATATTAAACTCATCATCTGAAGCAGAAAGCACTCTAACTAGCCTTGCTGCAAATGAACTCAAAAATATATTAGATGTGTTAATAGATGGGATCTTCTTAGAAGAGAATGATCACAATACATATCTATTGGAAATTATAGACAGCATAGAACACCCTGCCTTAAATAAGATAATTCTATTATAATTAGCCTAAGTTTTATAAAACAAAAAACCCTGACAGATTAAAAATCTATCAGGGTTTCTTTAAATGTGGTGCCACCTGGGATCGAACCAGGGACACATGGATTTTCAGTCCATTGCTCTACCTACTGAGCTATGGCACCTCACTTTTCAACTGAGGTTTTCTGCAAAACAGAACCACATTTTTGTTGGTGGTGCCACCTGGGATCGAACCAGGGACACATGGATTTTCAGTCCATTGCTCTACCTACTGAGCTATGGCACCAACTGTTATTTCATTCATCCTGCATCGTTCTGCAGGTAGGCCTTTTGTTTAAGGCGGTGCAAATATACACAAAGATTTTATACCTCAAAATTCTTTTTAAAGTTTCTCTATTATTTTTATTGCTATAGGTATTGAAATACGCTGTACTTTAGTACTTTTGCACTCCAATATTTTTTTATGGAATTTTATACACATACTTTAGAAAACGGAATACGCATCATACACAAACCCGAAAAATCGGAAGTAGGGTATTGTGGCATGATAATAAATGCAGGGTCGAGAGACGAAGAGGAGCATGAGCATGGGATGGCGCATTTTATTGAGCATGTAGTTTTTAAAGGAACTAAAAAGAGGCGAGCATATCATGTACTGAGCAGGCTTGATGATGTAGGCGGAGAATTAAATGCCTACACTACTAAAGAAGAGACATGTATTTATGCTACCTACTTGAAAGATGATTATGAGCGATCGATGGATTTGATTGCTGATATTACTTTCCATTCTATATTTCCTGAAAAAGAATTAATAAAAGAGAAAGAAGTAATTGTTGATGAAATCAACTCGTATAAAGATTCTCCGGCTGAATTAATCTTCGATGATTTTGAAGAACTACTTTACCCCAACCATGCCATAGGCAGAAACATCTTGGGCACTCCTGAAATGCTTAAAAGCTTTACCCGAGAAGATATATTTACATTTATGAAGAACAACTACCATACTGATCAAATGGTATTTTGTTCTGTTGGTAGCGAAGATTTTAAACGAGTGGTACGCTTGGCTGAAAAATATTTTGGTCATATTCAATCAAATCCAAGAATTAACAAGCGCGATTCTATTATTAAAACATCTCCACAAAATATCACAATTGATAAAGACACCTATCAAAGCCATATTATAATTGGAGGTACTGCATTTGACTATAAACACCCTAACCGATTAGGCTTGCACCTACTAAATAACTTATTGGGTGGTCCGGGGATGAATAGTAGATTGAATATGTCACTCCGAGAAAAAAGAGGAATTGCTTATAACATTGAATCTACTTATACCCCATTTTATGGCACAGGAGTTTTCTCTATCTATTTAGGCACCGATAAAAAGAATATCGATAAGAGTATTCGAATAGTTCATAAAGAACTCGCCGATCTCAGAAATAATAAATTGGGCGCAATGCAATTGCACAAGGCCAAACGTCAATTAAAAGGTCAAATTGCCATTTCATCTGAAAATAAAGAAAGCTTAATGCTTAACATTGCTAAAAGCTATTTGCTTTATAACAAGGTAGATTCTTTAGAATATATTTATGAAAAAATTGATGCCATAAGTGCATCCGATTTAATGGAAATTGCAAACCAAACCTTTAATCCCGACCAATTTTCACAACTTGTTTACCTATAATTAATACCAGTATGTTCAAAACAGACATTGAACTCGAAAATTATATACTAGACCATATTAACGACGAAGATAAACTGCTATATGAGCTAAATAGACAAACGCATCTGAAAATTCTTCGCCCTCGTATGTTATCGGGCCACCTACAAGGACAAATCCTTAAAATGATTTGCAACATGGTGCAGCCAACTAATATATTAGAAATTGGCACATTTACTGGCTATTCGTGCATTTGCATGGCCCAAACTTTACCACCAAATGGGTTTATAGATACCATTGATATTGATGATGAAATAAAACCATTTACAGAAAGTTTTTTTCAAAAATCAGGCTATGCCGATAAGATAAAAATGCATATTGGCGATGCCATGGATATTATGCCAAAACTAAACAAAAAGTACGATCTAATTTTTATGGATGGTGATAAAAGGCAATATCCCGATTATTATGAGATTTGCTATCAACTCTTAAATCCTGGTGGTTACATATTAGCAGACAATATTCTTTGGGATGGAAAGGTCATTCAGAAACTAGACCCCAATGATAAATACACCAAAGGGATTTTAGATTTTAATAAAATGGTTAAAAATGATAACAGAGTAGAAAAAGTTATTTTCCCTTTTAGGGATGGCATTTTTGTTATCAAGAAGAAATAAATAAACATTTTGCAGCACATCACGTTCTGTTACCTAATCACTAACAACTAAAAGCAGTTATTCTATGAAAAAAATTGGAATATTTTACGGATCATCTGTCGGGAATACTCGATTTGTTGCAGAAAAACTCGCTGATTTAATACCAAATTCGATACTAACTCCGGTTGAAAAAGCATCTCAAGAAATAATAGAATCGTTTGACATCCTTATTTTAGGTACATCAACTTGGGGAGTTGGAAATTTACAAGATGATTTTGAAAGTTTTGTGGATACACTTGTAACCTGCAACCTAAATGGCAAAACCATTGCATTATTTGGCCTCGGAGATCAATTTACATACCCTGATACTTATTGTAACGGGATGGGTAAACTTTTTGAACTAATAAAAGATAAAGGATCTAACTTTATAGGTAGCTGGCCAATTGATGAGTACGATTTTTCAGAGTCAATAGCTGTTGTAGATGGTGAATTTGTTGGTCTTGCCTTAGATGAAGATAATGAGCCCGACTTAACGGATTATAGATTAACTGAGTGGGTTAAAACACTAAAATTTTAAACAATAATTCTATCCATATCCTTTTTATCAAAAAGGGTTGGATAATCCTCCATAAAGTGATCCATAACGGTACGCATTAACACTTCTCGCATGAATTTCGATTTATTTTTGATTCTGTTTTTCTTGCAATAAGCATCTATAGCAGCTTCCTCCTTCTCATTAAGCATAAATGTAGCCTTCCTAGTCCTGCGCAAAGCACTAGGTGTTAACGCAGTTGTTTCCTTTTTTGAATCTGATTTCTTTTTATTTTTCCCCATCTACCTATTCGCAATAATGCTTAACTAACACAAAAGTAGAAAATTACACCAACTCCAAGGTATATTCACTTAAAAATAATGATCAACAGCAATTTTACATAGGTAAGTAAGTAAGTGATCCAGTTAGTTTTATAACGTAAAGTCTTATTTTTCATCTAAAAAATCAATACATCCATCGTAAAGATTTTAATTCACACCATAAAGGTATTCTATTATTTAGAGTACTATTATTTTTTTACATAACTTGAGATATACATGTTTGATAATACCTAATCAATTTGCTTATACTTTTGAATTTATTAAAATGGGAAGATATAATAAACCATATTCTAATAATGATTTTAACACATTAAGTGATGCCGAAAAATCAGCATTAATAAATGAATACATAGAAAAAGAATCTCGATATAAAGCTCTCTCAGAGGCTACTTTTGAAGGCATATTTATTACTCAAAATGGATATTGTGTAGATGCAAATCATAGTGGCTGTGATATGTTAGGATATAAACTTGATGAAATAATTGGAATGTATGCCATTGATGTAATTTTACCAGAATATAAGGAATTGGCTTACAATATGATGATTAGTGGATCAGAAGAACCCTACAATGTTGCTGTAGTGAGAAAAGATGACTCATCTTTCATTGCTGAAGTTCGAGGTAAAAACTACCTACTTAATGAGAATACGAAATCTAGAGTAGTAATTTTAAGAGATATTACCGAGCAGCTAAAAGTAGCAGAAAAACTTAAAGCAAGCGAAAAAAAGTATAGGAGCGTTGTTGAACATGCTGGCGATGGCATTTTAATAGGTAACCTTAAAGGTGAAATAATAGATGTAAACCATGGCTTCCTAAATATGGTTGGCTATCAAAAAGATGAAATTATCAACCAACACATCTCAAAAATATTTGATAAGGAAACTTTAACTAATTCACCATTGCAATTTGATACCCTAGATAAAGGCGGCACCATCATCCTAGAACGTTATATTATTTCAAAAAATGGAGAACGAATTCCGATTGAGATGAATTCGACAAAACCAGATCAAAGTTACTATTTAACAATTATTCGCGATTTAAGAGAACGAAACAAAGTTAAAAATGACCTATTAAGAACCAATGAAGAATTAATATTAGCTAAAGAAAAAGCAGAAGAAAGCGATCGTTTAAAATCAGCGTTCTTAGCGAATATGAGCCATGAAATTCGCACTCCAATGAATGGCATTATAGGATTTACAGAACTACTTAAAAATCCAACTATTAATCCAAGCACCCGCCAAGAATATTTAAATTTGATACTCAATAATGGTCAGCAACTTTTGGGAATAATTAATGACTTATTAGAAATTTCGAAAATTGAAACTGGACAAGTAATACTTGAGAATGGACCATTTAATATTCATGAGTTGTTTAATGAGTTAAGAAATTTCTTTAATTCAATTGCTCTACTCAATCAAAATAAGATCATATTTACACTAGATGAACTCAGCTCTAGCACATATAATGGCGATAAATATAAAATACAACAAGTTTTAACTAACCTAATAAATAATGCGCTTAAATTCACCAAGGAAGGAACTGTTGAGGTAATAGCAAAGAGCAGTAATGATAGTGTTTTATTTGCCGTAAAAGATAGTGGTATCGGAATACACCCAAACGATATAGAGCATATTTTTAATCGATTTACACAAATCAGCAATAGCGATTTAAAGAAAGAAAAAGGTACTGGTTTAGGTCTATCCATATGTAAAAACCTAGTTCATATGATGAATGGCGAAATTTGGGTGGAATCAGAACTTAACATCGGGTCTAAGTTCTACTTTGAACTGCCGCTAAAACAAATAGATTAATCAATTGAAAAAGGCTATTCATTAAATGAATAGCCTTTATATTTTAGTTAGAATTATTTCACTAACTTCTTATATCTAATACGCTTCGGTCCAACATCTCCAAGTCTTCTTTTCTTATTTTCCTCATATTCAGAAAACGATCCTTCGAAATAATATACAACAGAATCTCCCTCAAAAGCAAGAATATGCGTAGCTACGCGATCCAAGAACCAACGATCATGTGATATAACAACAGCACATCCAGCAAAATCATCTAAACCTTCCTCTAAGGCACGCAAGGTATTTACATCAATATCATTGGTAGGCTCATCAAGAAGAAGAACGTTTGCCTCTTCTTTTAATGTCATTGCCAAATGCAGACGATTTCGCTCACCTCCTGAAAGAACACCACATTTCTTTTCTTGATCTCCTCCTGTAAAGTTAAAACGACCTAAATAAGCACGAGAGTTAAGTTCACGTCCTCCTATTTTTATGGTTTCTTGTCCGTCGGCTACAACTTGATAAACTGTTTTTTCTTCATCCATGGATTCATGAGTCTGATCCACATAGCCAACTTTAACAGTTTCACCAACCTCAAAAGTACCAGAATCAACATCCTCTAATCCCATTATCATGCGGAATAAAGTTGTTTTACCAGCACCATTAGGACCAATAACCCCTACGATACCATTCTTAGGCAAAACGAACTCAAGATCTTCAAAAAGCAATTGCTGATCAAAAGCCTTGGCTACTTTATGCGACTCTATAACCTTATCACCCAATCGAGGTCCGTTTGGAATAAAAATCTCTAACTTTTCTTCCTTCTGCTTCACATCTTCATCTAATAATTTATCGTATGAAGATAAACGCGCCTTAGATTTAGCTTGACGTGCTTTCGGAGCCATTCGTACCCACTCTAACTCACGCTCTAATGTTTTTCTGCGTTTAGAAACGGTTTTCTCTTCCTGCTCCATTCTTTTGGTCTTTTGATCTAACCATGAAGAATAATTTCCTTTCCAAGGAATACCTTCACCTCGATCAAGCTCAAGAATCCAACCTGCTACATTATCTAAGAAGTAACGATCGTGCGTTACTGATATAACAGTTCCTTTATATTGCTGCAAATGCATTTCTAACCATTGTACAGATTCTGCATCAAGGTGGTTAGTTGGCTCATCCAATAATAAAACATCAGGCTCTTGAAGCAATAATCTACACAATGCCACACGACGCTTTTCTCCTCCTGAAAGGTGCTTAACCAACTTATCTTCGTCAGGACAACGTAAAGCATCCATCGCTCTATTCAACTTTGTATCTAAATTCCAAGCATCATGTTGATCGATTTTTTCTTGCAATTTAGCCTGCTCATCCATTAAAGCTTGCATCTTGTCAGGATCTTCCAATACCTCTGGATCTGCAAATTTTTCGTTAACAGCATTGTAAGCTGCCAATACATCAACTACTTCTTGCACTCCTTCTTCAACAACTTGCTTCACTGTTTTGGCATCATCAAGAAGCGGCTCTTGTTCTAACATGCCAATTGAATAACCTGCAGAAAAAACTACCTCACCTTGAAAGTTTTTGTCAACACCGGCAATAATTTTCATTAGTGTAGACTTACCAGAACCATTCAAACCAATGATACCAATTTTTGCCCCATAGAAGAAAGACAAATATATATTATTAAGTATTTTTTTTTGTGGCGGCACAACTTTGCTCACCCCAACCATAGAGAATATAACCTTCTTATCGTCAGACATAAAAGTGTAAATTTTTATTATTAATTTGAACTGCGAATTTAACTAAAATTGATCACAAAAAAAGCTCAACCGACAATTCAGTTGAGCTTTCCTATTATATTACTTATTAGTTTATTTTTTTCCCATTGTTTTAAAATCCTTCAGTAACATTCCATCACGTTTTTTCGGAGTTACCATATGATAATCAAAATAATAAAACTTTGAATCAGCAGCTCCAATAACAATTTTATAACAACGTGCTTTATACTTGGTACCTTCAGGACCTACTTTATGTAAAAAAACTACATTATCATCTTCTGCCGCAATAGCGTCTTCTACTTCTTTTTGTGAAACAATTTTTACATTATATGGATACATACTTTTAATTTTACTAATTGAATTGGTTTCTGATGTTAAATCATCTTTTACCAACAATAAAGTTTTATCCTTTAAACTTTGAATATTTTTATTGTAATATTTAAAAATATTTGAGTTTATCATGCTTGGATTGCTAGATACCAACTTAACATGATCTTGAATAAAACGAATAAAACCTTCCATTTTATAAGCGTAACTATCATCCTCAACTCGAACATACGACAATGGAATTGAACACAAGTCAGGCATTTGTGATATATTGGCAACATCAGCCCCCATCAGTAAACTTAAAAAAGTATATCTGGCTTTTGTTTTATCCTTATTAAAAGTTACCGTAGAAGTCACAATAAATGAATATGAAGGATCACGTCTTTTCTCCTCAAACTCTTTAATTGAAATAATTTCGTAATCTGTAACATCCCATACATTAGGCATCACCTTTTGAATCATAAAGTTAAAATCCGACATTGGATTTTCATCTTTCACAACATAGGTTTTAGTATCAAAAAAATCTTTATAATCCTTTTCTGTTGAAAGCTTCTGACTTATTCCACTTAAACAAAATAAGCATACAACTATAGTTGATAAAATTTGTTTCATATCGCTTTTTCTTTTTTTTGAGGTACTTTTTTACTAAAAAAATAGATTAATAAAATAATGATGCTACTTTTAAATAATGCAGTCAATAGCTCTTTCGAAAAATATAGTTAAAGGTTACTTTTTAACAACATTATTTTTAAAAAGTGTTATAATGGCCACTAACTTAAATACAAAAATACGATGAGATTAATCAACCGATTCTTAATGCACTTTTCTACCGATCAAGATGAAAATATTGAAGTAGAATCGAAAACAAATATACTATTTGCTAACGTTGTTAACTTCTTTTTATTTGTAATCGTTTTTTCTGAAGGAATTGTTTCATTATTGGAAGAGGATTTATTCTTTGCCGGACCATTATTACTATTCAGTATTTTATATGCTACAAACTACTTGGTAATGGGGCGTAGTGGTAAGTCTACCACTTATTACAAAGAGATTTTATTCGCATTTGTAAGTATTACTTTCATCTTTTTCATAGTCTTTTCTGGTACTTCCGGAATAAATATAATTTGGGTAGGAATATTCCCTTTTATAGTCATTAATTTATTTGGCAGAAAAAAAGGAGCCTATCATTCTTTATTTATTCTAGCATTTATGATTTTAGACTTTACTCTCTTTTCTAAAATAATACCGAATGCAACTCAATACTCCATAAATCTTATGGTGTTATTTTCAATCTATTTCTGTTTTGCATTTATCATAGCGTACACTTTAAAATTTATATATGCTGAGGTAATGCTTTCAAAAGAACAGGATGTGATTAATACTCAGAACAGCAAAAACTCTAAGGATGAACAAATCTCTAACTTATCAAGACAGATAAGAACCCCTTTAAGTAACATTACTGGAATTCTTGATATCCTTGACAAAACAGAATTAACTGAAGATCAGCGCGACTATATTAATACAATTCACGCATCTGCAAATAACTTAGTTAGTGTTGTTACTAACCTTGTAACAGATTCATCGGTTAATATAAACCCAATTCCGGAAGAAAAAATTAGTTTTAACCTCTACTCTACCCTTACCAATACTATTAGAATATTTTCAAATAATAACGCCAAACAAAAGTTTAGCCTTTCATTTTCTGCTGATATTCCTAACTCATTAATTGGTAATTCAATTAAAACAAAACAGATATTTTTAAATATCTTAAATAGCATAGCAAAATATAATATTAGTGAAGACCAAACCCTTAAAATTGAGGTAGCTAAAACGAATAGCATGCCTGGTGATATTAATCTGATGTTTAAAATAATTACCCACGGCCACATTCCCTTTCCTAAAGAATTTAGTTCAAATGGCTTAATACAAGAACAAGAAATATTTAGGCTAAATAGTACAAAATACATTCAATTCTTAGAGTTGGAATTGACTAAGAAATTAATAGAGCAAGATGGTCATACCTTAATTATAACACCCAAAGTTGATGAAACGTGCATTGAATTTGGTATAACTTTTAAAGAAAATAAATACAGCAGCTCTGTTTTACAAATAAAAAAGAGATTGGACACCGACACGAAGCTGTATAAGGAACCAATAGAAATGAAGGATGCTACACTCCTTCTTGTGGAAGATAATATAAGCAATCAGCAAATTATCCTCCTCTACCTAAAAAATATGGTAAAAAAGATAGAAGTTGCTAACAACGGTAAAGAAGCATTAAATAAATTCGGAAACGCAAAGTTTGATGTAATTCTTATGGATGTGCAAATGCCAATTATGGATGGCTTAAAAGCAACCAGAAAGATTCGTGAGATTGAACAAAGCACCAATAGCCACACCCCAATTATTGCAATAACTGCAAATGCATTTCCTGAGGATAAACAGCGCTGTTTAGATGCTGGAATGGATGACTATATGAGTAAACCATTCCAACCTGATACCTTAATTGAGAAAATTAAATCGAAACTCTCAAACAATTGAAAATCATGAGCTATTTGGGGTATGATATGGCAGCTATTCCTTTTTTTCCATCAATTCTCATTGATATTGGATTTAATACTTGAACATGCCTGATAAATTCATCTTCAAATACCGCAGGTAGTTCATTTAAATACGACTCATCAAACTTATCTTCATCTTTCCCTAAAGTTAAATACCCAACTCTAAGAGATGTAAGGTTCTGAAAAAAATGAGTCCCCTGACTAGGATCAACAGCAAAACCATCAAGAGATGTTTCAACAATAACTCTAGCCGCAGATATTTGTGGCCACTTTACAGGAATACCCAACCATGGATCTTGCGAACCCCATCTTCCCGGTCCGATGAGCAAATAATTCTTATTCTCATCTCGTAAAACTCTATTTATTTTTTCGACTGTAGGAACCATATCTATGGTACGAGATGCATCAAACTTAACAGACTTAACATATACAATATCGCAAACATCGCTAATAACACCATTACCAAGAGCTGAGCTTGAAAACAATAACTCATTATTGACATCACACAATTCTAAATCCTCTTTTATCGATTCATCATCATCAACAATAGGACGAATTTGCAAAGGATAAAATGTATGACGACCTCCTTTCGCTTGCAAATCAACAGCGAACTCAATTTCTACCGGCTGATTCATCTTTTTCTGGCCAAGTTTCATCACTCGCTCAACTACTTCTGCAAGTGGAAATGCATCATGTTTTAGAATATTTGAAAAAGTTACTAATGGAATTCCTTTTGCATGCAGTCCATCACGAATAATATTATTCTGATAATCATATACTGATCCTAACCATCGTAATGCTCCATCCTCCTTTGCCTTTTTGATATCCAGATGAAGTAAGTTAACAGCGTCATCTGTTGATGGCACAAAACTAGTATTATCCATATCTAAGGCAAAGAATTTCTTTTGCGTTTCACGAATCGTAAACTCAGGCGTAGACAACTGCAGTGACTTTTGTGGGAATTTTGGAGAAAAACGCAAAGAAACTCCACCTTCAACTATCTGTTTTCCCAAACCAAGCGCCACATTTACAATACCATCACTCGATTGCTCTGGAGGTATAGGGTAGAAGTTGACAGATCTAGCAACGCCTGATATTGTAGGATAAAATCTATTTCCATGGGTTTGACCTACGACTTCTTGTAGAACTATTCCCATTTTCTCTTCATCAATAATATTCATTGTTGCCTCCATATAAGCCTTACTTGCCTTAAAATAGACAGAAGCATATACACATTTAATGGCGTCACCGATTTGTTTCATAACCACCTCCTCCGAATCGGTATTACTTACCATATAGGTAGAATAAATACCTGCAAAAGGCTGATAGTGGCTATCCTCTAAAACGCTAGACGAACGTATGGCTATAGGATTTTTTATTACAGTGATAAACTTTTCTAAATATAGTTTAGACATGCTTGGTAACTTGGCCTCTACAAATCTTTTTAGTATTACATCATCAGGTAAATCAGATAATGCAATTTCATAAAGATTATTGTACTCCATGAATAACTCAAAAACATCAGTTCCGATTACAACTGTTCGTGGTATTGAAATATCAACATTATCAAAATACAATTCCTCGCTATGCTTCTTAATCATATTATTAAGAAAAGCCAAACCACGCGCTTTACCACCTATTGAGCCGTTACCTATACGAGCAAACCTAACATAACTATCATATTTATCAGGATAAAACTTAGCTATTACACCCTTATTTTTTGAAATTCTATAATTGGAAATCGTTTCGATTAAGAACCTTTTTGTCAGCTCAAGAGAATCAAAATCTTCAACTTTTAGGCTTTTAACAACTTCTGCCACTGGAAATAGAGCTCTTGCATTAAGCCATTTAGAAACATGATCACGCTCGAAATGATAACGCAATGAGTCATCTGGAATAGTACTTAACTTTTCTTGTAAACTCTTTAGATTACTAACACGTGCGACCTCTTTTAAACTAACCGGGTCAACAAAAACAAAATCTCCAAAAGCTAAATATACTTTCAAGAAATGTTTGAGTTCGTGCAATAAGTTCTTCGCATATTTATGCAGAAACCCAACCTTTATCTCTCGTGCAATTAATCCAATTTCTTTATCTGAAGATTGCAATAAAAACGGCATAAAAGGGTTCTCACGCTTCACCATTTTCGCTAATGCAACACCGGCTTTTTCGAATTTTACTCCCTCTTTATTAAATGACACATCAGAAATAATACCTAGAACATTTGACTTATACTTCTCATATAAATTAACTGCCTCTTCATAATCCCTAGCCATTAATATTTTCGGACGCCCACGCATTCTGAGCATCTTTTGGTGTTCATTTAAACCTTCAGTCATAAACTTTTTAGACTGATTAAATACAATCTTGTAAATTGTTGGCAAATAAGAAGAATAAAAACGTACAGAATCCTCAACAAGAATAATACATTGTACACCAATTTGATTTACGTCATGATCGGCATTCATTTCATCCTCGATGAGCTTAATAATAGCCAAAAGGATGTCGGCATTACCAAGCCAACAAAAAATATAATCGATCGCACTGGTATCTTCTCGGCTAAGGGTTAGTGTAACTTCACGGGAAAAAGGAGTTAATACTACAATAGGAATATCCTCATACTGACTTTTAATAGTTTGCGTTAAAATAAAAGGATCCATCCCGCCAATACTTAACATCGATATAATTAAATCAATGGAATGAGTTTCTAAATGCTTTAAAGCCTCCTCAGAAGAGCTTACTCTAATAAACTTTGGTGGATATCTAAGATTTAACGATACATACTCATTAAATATTTGTTCTTCTATTCTACCATCCTCTTCCAATAAGAAAGCATCATAACTACTACATATAAGTAATACAGTTTGAATCCGATTCTGCATCAGGTTGCTAAAAGCCGTTTCTGCAAAAAAACCTAATGGTTGAACTTTATTATCGCTTTCCATATATTATTCAGTTGATATTTATCAAAAATACTAATTTTATGAGCTGAATAAAATGGTATTAATCACATCTCCAGGCAAAACATATTTATAATTGAACAAATAAGCTTAAATCAAGAATAATGATAAACTTCAAAATAAATCCAATTTGTACAGATCTCGATAATAAGATAAAGTACAAGATTGATCACAAAACTAAACCACTTGGGTCATTAGGTAAACTCGAAAAAATAGCTTTTCAAGTTGCTAGAATACAAAAGACACTTCAACCAAAACTAAGCAAACCTCATATTGTAGTTGTTGGTTCAGACCATAATATTTGCGAAGAAGGTGTTAGTCCATGTCCTCAAGAAATCACATGGCAACAAATGATTAATTTTTCACAAGGCGGCGGTGGTATAGGACTTTTAGCTAAACAATACAATATAGAGTTAAGTATTGTAGATGCTGGGGTAGATTATGATTTTAACGAATCAACTTCAATAATAAATGCTAAAGTAAAAAAAGGGTCAGGCAACTTCCTGAAAGGATCAGCTATGACAAGAAAAGAATGCATTCAGGCAATAGAAAATGGCGCTAAAATAGTTGCTGATATTCACAAAAAAGGATGCAATGTAGTTGCTTTTGGTGAAATGGGTATTGGAAATACATCACCTGCTTCAATACTTTTAAGTTTATATGCTGATATTCCACTTAAAGAATGTGTAGGTGCAGGAAGTGGGCTTAATACAGATGGCATAAAACACAAATTTAAAGTACTAAACACTGCCATAGAGAATAACCTAAGTTCAAACGACGCTATCGATATTCTAAGCCAATTTGGAGGACTCGAGATTGCCACTATAACAGGCGGTATGTTAAAAGCTGCGGAGCTTAATATGCTAATTATCAATGATGGTTTTATTATAACCTCAGCCTTACTAGCTGCACATGCGATCAATAATAATGTAATTGATTATGTAATTCATTCACACGAATCAAAAGAAGGCGGTCATAGTTTAATGATAAACTTTCTGAAAGGAAATCCAATACTTGACCTTGATTTAAGATTAGGTGAAGGCACAGGTGCGGCATTGGCGTATCCAATAATTGAAGGTGCAATTGCCATGATAAATGACATGACTAGTTTTGAAGAGGCTGATATTACAGATACAACGGAACACGGGGAAAGCGTATTATAAAATATAGAGCACAAAAAAAGGGATTCTTACGAATCCCTTTTTTTATATTTCATAATTAACTACTAATTATACTCAACTTTTTGTCGAGCTGAATAGTTAATTTTTAAAGCTTGTGCCTTACGCAGTGCCTGTTTAATTTCAGTAATAATACCCATTGGACAATCATAATCCGCTTTGATTGAGGTAGTCATCTTTGGACGATCATTCTCTTTCATAGCATCACGCTCTTGTGCAATGTAACTTTGAATATCTGCCACAGTTGCAAACTGATCATTCAGTTGTACTCTAGGCTCAGTACCATACATAGATTGGTATTGCTTTGTAGGCACACCAACATAAATGTAAGTTACCAAACTCTTTTTTTCCAACTTAGCTAACTCAGTCGCTTCTGGAGCTTGTATACTAACTTTTAAAGTTACCTCTTTCATAGTTGTTGAAACCATGAAAAAGAAAAGTAGCATAAATACGATATCAGGCAAAGAAGCTGTGTTGATCGCTTGTTGCTCTCCACTTTTTTTCTTTCTAAACTTTGCCATACCAATTAATTTTTACCAATATTTTTAGGTTCTGCCTCAGAAATTCTTTGTGGATAGATTTTTCTAATTGCCTTTTGTTCCTCATCTTCGATGTCGGCATAATCCTTCCTGAATTTTCTTCGAGCTAACTCATTTCTCAACTCACTATATGCTCTCTGAAGTTCATTTTGAACCATTAGATATTTTGCATATTGAGTTCCGTTATCATTTTGCAACGAGATAATTCCTTTTGAAACTTCATATAAGCCGAAATAATCAATTTCTACCTGATTAAACTCTGGTAATTTTTCATCTCGACCCTCATTCAAAATAAATTCCTTCGTAGCATCCTTGAGTTCTTCAACTCGCATGGGTTTCCCTTCTACTAGAAGTTGATTTTTACTATTCAAAAGAACCGTAAAAACGTTTCTTTCTTTAATAGGAGGAGTATCTGTTTCCTCTTGCTCCACTGGAGGAGGAAGACGTCGTGATAAACCTGAATCGGTATCCATGGTAGTTGTAACAAGGAAGAATATGAGTAGAAGGAATGCAATATCGGCCATTGACCCGGCATTCACTTCTGGTACAGATCTTTTTCCCATAATTAACTACTATTTAACCATTTTTGAAACCTCAGCTACAATGATAGATACAATTACACCCCCTAAAAGGATATATGTACTATACATAAAACCACCAGTCATTTTTAACATTGAAGGTACATTATCTGTTCCTTCATATCCACCAAGCTGTAATGCAGTATCATCAGCTAAGCTGTATGATACTAATGCAATAACTGCTAATATCGCAATAGAAATTAAACTACGTGCAGCATTTTTTGGACTTACTATAACATGATACACTTCAAATAATAAAGTTAGGACTGCAGCACCTGCTGCTAAAAACTTAGCCCAATTCAAAAAATTATCAGTATAAACAGGAGTATAGTATGTTTCTCCTACAACTTCGCCACCCGTAAAGAGCATAACAACGAAAACAGCAGAAACAGCAATTAGCGCAAATAGTATATAAGTTATTATTTTTGCAAGTTTACTCATGTTTAACTTATTTTTTCATGTTGTACTTTAATAAAATATCTAATAAAGAGATAGAAGCATCTTCCATATTATTTACAATACCATCAATTTTAGAAACGATGTAGTTGTAAAAAATTTGAAGAATCATTGCAACGATCAAACCTGTTACAGTTGTAATAAGTGCAACTTTAATACCTCCTGCTACTGCTGTTGCAGAAACATCACCCATAGATTGGATTTTATCGAACGCGTCAATCATACCAATTACCGTACCCATAAATCCTAACATAGGAGCAAGAGCGATAAATAATGAAATCCAAGTAAGGTTTTTCTCTAAAAGACCCATTTGAACAGATCCGTAAGAAACAACTGACTTTTCAACAACATCGATACCTTCGTCGAAACGATCTAAACCTTGGTAAAAGATAGATGCAACAGGGCCACGTGTGTTACGACATACCTCTTTTGCAGCTTCTACACCGCCTTCATTTAAAGCGTCTTCAATGTTTTGAAGAAGTTTTTTAGTGTTTGTAGATGCAAGATTTAGGTAAATAATACGCTCAATACAAAGCGCTAAACCAAAAATCAATGCTAATACTACAAAACTCATAAAACCAGCACCACCTTCGATGAATTTCGCTTTAATTTGTTTGTGAATACCCTTAGGTGCTTCAGCTTCTACCTCAGTAGCAGCTTCTTCAGCAACCTCTTCAACTGCTACCTCTTCAGTAGCTCCTTCTTCAGCAACAGTTTCTACTTCTGCCCCAGTTTCATCTTGAGCATAAATTGTTGATGCACCTAATGTTAGCATCCCGAAAACTGCAAAAAACGCAAATAGCTTTTTCATAGTCTGTAAAAAATTTTTGTTTGTATTAGTTTGTTAATACTGTAGTTTAATGCTATAAATCCCTTCTTATTCGCAATAAACAAGTTAATAATTGAAATCCTGAATTTTTCAGATGCGCAAAATACAAAAAAATCGGCAAATACAAAGCCTAAATATATATTTCGCCTTTTAATGATTTATTTAACTTTACTTTAATTTCTTCTTTACTTTCACAATTACCTAGCAAATACATCAATTTTGTAATAGCACTCTCTGTGGTGATGTCATAGCCGCTAAATACTCCTGCTTCTAATAAATGAACGCCCGTTTCATATCTTGACATTTCAACGTGACCAGCTAAACATTGTGTTACATTTAGAACTATTAATCCGTTTTGGACAGCTTTTTCAATAGCTTCTAAAAACCACTTCTTAGTAGGTGCATTACCAGATCCAAATGTCTCAAGAACAACCGCTTCTAAACCAGGGGCATTTAAAACTGCTTCTAAAAAACTCCTGTCCATACCCGGAAATACCTTTAACAACCCAACATTAGTATTCATTTTTTTAGCCACAAAAAATTCACCCTTTTCTTCGGTATTAAGTATATAAGGATGATTATATTTTATGTGTATTCCAACTTCAGCAAGAGGTGGGTAATTATCAGACCTAAAGGCTCTAAAATGCTCTGCATTATATTTGGTAGTTCTATTTGCTCTAAATAGCTTATCTTGAAAAAAGATACATACCTCAGGTACCATCGGTAATCCATCCTGATAAGTTGAGGCGATATCTAAAGCCGTAATTAGATTCTCTTTCCCATCAGTACGAAGGGTTCCCATTGGTAACTGACTCCCCGTAAAAACAATAGGTTTTCGAAGGTTATACGCCATAAAGCTAAGCGCACTTGCCGTATATGCCATCGTATCTGTTCCGTGCAATACAACAAAACCATCATATAGATCATAGTTTTCTTCTAATAAAACACCAATTTTCCCCCATACCTCAGGGTTCATATCAGAAGAGTCTATTATGGGATTAAACGTTGTAGAATCGACAACAAAATCAAATCGTTTTAATTCAGGAACCTTCTCTTCTATTAACTCAAAGTCAAACGGCACCAAAGAGTTTGTTTCAGGATCGTTAACCATCCCAATTGTTCCACCTGTATATATAATTAGTACTCTTCTCTTCACTTATCTAGGGTATTTAAAATTGATAATAGAATTCTACTTTGCATAATTCTTATGCTGGCAAAGCAAATAAAGCTCTTGCATTTTGTGTTGTAATCGTTGCAACCTCTTGAGTTGATACATCAAATATCTCTCCAACTTTTTTTGCAACTAAGTTGATGTATTTAGGTTCATTTCTTTTTCCTCTGTGAGGAGTAGGTGTTAGATATGGCGCATCAGTCTCCAATACTAAGTCGTTTAATGATAATTGCTCCACTACTTTATCTAATCCAGAATTTTTAAAGGTAACCACTCCATTGATCGCCAACTTAAATCCATCGTAACTTAGTGCTTTAATAGCCTGATCATAATTACCTGTAAAGCTATGGAAGACTCCTTTGATATCACGCACTCCCACATCATCCATAACTTGAAAAACTTCGTCAAAAGCATCTCGAGCATGAATCACTATCGGTAAATCAAATTCTTTAGCCCAAGTAATCTGTTGCTTAAATGCATCTATTTGTTGATTAACAAAAGTTTTATCCCAATATAAATCAATACCAATTTCTCCAACTGCAATATATTTATGTTGAGAAAGAGCTTTATACATTTCATCTAGCTGCAACTGATAATCTTTATTTACAGATGTAGGGTGAAGACCCATCATTGAAAAACAATTATTAGGATACTTAGCCTCTATTTGAAGCATGGGTTCAATTGAAGCTACATCAACATTCGGCATTAAAATAACTTGAGTTTCGCTTTCAAAAGCTCTTTGGATCATTGCATCTCTATCTTCATCAAATTGTTCTGAATAGATATGTGAATGCGTATCAATAATCATAATAGTAGTAATTTACTTTAAATTCTTTGTATAATAATTAGTATTAGAATCTTTACAATAGAATAACCAACAACAGCACTGAACTGTTTAAAGACAGACATACTAACCTAATTTGCAAAATTATTAATTATTCTAACATTATTGTATATCCTAACTATTATAACAAAGCCTCGAAGAGTGTTTCTTCGAGGCTATTTATATTTCAAAAGATTTATGTCTTTATACTATTCCTTGTGCCATCATCGCATCGGCTACTTTTACAAAACCACCAATATTAGCACCTTTTATATAATTTACAGAACCATCAAATCCAGTTCCATACTCAACGCAAACCTTATGAATATTAGTCATAATTTGATTGAGTTTTTGATCAACTTCTTCTTCACTCCAATTAATTCGCATACTATTCTGGCTCATTTCCAATCCTGAAACAGCAACTCCTCCGGCATTAACTGCTTTTCCTGGAGCAAAGCTAATTTTCTCTGATGCTAAAAAAGCAGCTTCAGCTGTACAACCCATATTTGAAGCCTCAGCAATTAAAGTACAACCATTGGCAATTAACAATTCACAATCCTCTTTATTGAGTTCGTTCTGAATAGCGCATGGAATTGCAATATCTACTTTTTGATCCCAAGGTTTCTTGCCTTCAAAAAACTCAACACCAAATTGATCAGCATATGGTTTAATAATATCTTGGTTTGAAGCTCTAAGCTCCAATAGGAAATCAATTTTATCTCCACTTACTCCTTCAGCATCATAAATATATCCATCTGGTCCTGATAATGTAACCACTTTTGCTCCTAGCTCTACAGCTTTTGTAGCCGCGCCCCAAGCAACATTACCAAACCCAGATAAAGCTACAGTTTTACCTTTTAAAGAATCATCCTTTTCTGCCAACATCTCGCGCACAAAATAAATGGCTCCATAACCAGTAGCCTCAGGTCTAATAAGACTTCCTCCATATTCAATTCCTTTACCAGTTAATACACCAGTAAATTCGTTACGTAATTTTTTGTATTGCCCGAATAGGTAACCTATTTCTCTTCCGCCAACACCAATATCTCCGGCAGGCACATCTGTATTTGGTCCTATATGACGGTACAACTCGCTCATAAAGGCTTGACAAAAGCGCATAATTTCAAAATCAGTTTTACCTTTTGGGTTAAAATCTGATCCTCCTTTTCCACCACCCATTGGGAGACTCGTAAGACTATTTTTAAAGGTTTGCTCGAAGCCTAAAAACTTTAATCCGCTTAATGTAACACTTGGGTGAAAACGTAAACCTCCTTTATAGGGGCCTATTGCGCTATTGAACTCAACTCTAAAGCCTCTGTTTACATGAACTTCACCATTATCATCAACCCATGGAACACGAAACATGATCACACGCTCAGGCTCTGTCATTCTTTCAAGAATTTTGGCCTTTTTATAATGAGGGTTTTCTTGATAAAAATCCCAGACTGTTTCAACTACTTCTTCTACTGCTTGTAAAAATTCATCTTCGCCAGGGTTCTTCATCCTAACACCATCCATGAACTCCTTTATTTGTGCCTCCATGATAGTTATATTTTAAGTTTAATTTAATCAAAAATAGATATTAAAGATTATCGAAATCATGACATATAACAAGGTACACGAAATAATAGCAGCTTTAAAAACCTTATTTATATTTTTATCCAAAAGTTAAAAAATGAAGCTATAAGTAATTAGATAATCGTTTTTAATTATAATAACAAAATCACATAAGATTAATAACAATAATTATCATTTTGTCTAGAAAATCTTTATTTATGAAAGTTAGGATACTTAGGCTAAGCTCTTCATATATCTTAAAAAATATTATAAAAAAAATCGTCCTTAGCAAAATCAATTAAATCGATCCTAGACTGACTATAGTCATCTATAATATTATAAACATTCATACTTCCAACGCCTTTCATTTCAACGTTACCTTTCAAACTGCAATTATAATACTTGTATACTCCATAATACGTACTCTCACTAATTGCAATTCGCATTGGTAAGCATTGACCTTGTAACCTGGCAGCAACATTTACACTATCTCCAAAAATATCAAACAAAAAGTTTTCGTGGCCAATTAAACTCCCAATTATGCTTCCACTATTAACTCCCACAGTTAAATCCCACTCTATATTTTTAGTTTTATTTCTTTGGGCAATAAATCTTCTGAATTCTATTGCTGCATTTACAAGGTTCTTCGCATGATCATCATCTTCTATGGGTAAACCTGCAACAGCTAGATATGCATCGCCAATTGTTTTTATTCTAGTACAATTATTATTAGCAACTATTCTATCAAAAGCCGAAAAGATATCATTTAGCTCATCAATCAACCTTTTTGGTGACATCTTATTGGTTTTTTGAGTAAAACCAACTAAGTCGGCAAACATAACTGAGGCATGTTTATATCGCTTGGGTTTTATTTGTCCTGAATCCTTAATCTCATTTATAACCTGAGAAGGAATAACTCCTCGGAGTATTTTTTCAACTTTTTCTCTTTCAATTACGAGTTCCCGAGATTTTTTTTTGAGGGCTTCAAAGGCAGAATTTAATGCCAGAACAGATCTGACACGAGCTATCAATTCAACAGAATCAATTGGTTTCCTAATATAATCTAAAGCACCTGTTTCAAGAGCTACCTTAACATTATCGGATTCAGTAAAACCTGAAAGTATAACAACTGGAATATCTTTTGTTCTTGCATTCTTTTTAAGAATCCCGAGAGCCTCTATTCCATTCATAACCGGCATTTCCCAATCCATTAATATAAGGTCGGGTTGTTCTAACAACGCAAGTTTGCAAGCCTCCCTGCCATTACTAGCACGCACATACTCAAAATTTTGCTCAAATTCATCGAGGTGGATAATAATTACGTCTAAAATGACATCCATGTCATCTACTAAAAGTAATTTTTTACGCTTTGTTTGATGCATAAGCTTATATTAAGGGATTAAATTGGTCGTATCAATATGAGTTCCTAAAAATTTAACTTTTATTAATACAATTATTTTTACTTATTATAGCTTACAAATGTTAAAACTTAGTGATTAACTATAGTTATTATTACATGAACAAATGGATTTATTCAACAAAACGTTGAGATGTACAAATTAAATTATACCATTGACTAATAATATATGTACAGAAAGTGCTAAAAATGTATTTTCGCATTTACTATTAACTTACAATTATGTAGTAAATACCCTTGAATGAAAAACCGTTATTATTTTTCTTATAAAAACGAAATTAATATAAGTGCTATTATTGATTATGAATGAGTTTTTTAGTAGATCTAGATTTTGGTTATTACATTCTTTAAATATTTATGGCATCACTTTAGTGATAAATTGAAAAACAACCTAAATATGACATCAAACGATTATTTATCTATTTGGTTATCACTAAAAGTAGCCCTTTATACCTCTATAATAGCATTGCCAATTGCGATTATAATAGGGTATTTTTTGGCACGCAGAAACTTTAGAGGCAAATCAATTATTGAAGCAGTTCTTCATTTGCCAATGGTAATGCCACCTGTAACAACTGGTTATTTGCTATTGATCCTATTAGGGTCAAATAGTTTGTTAGGTACATTCCTTAAAAATACATTTGACATAAAAATAGCATTTACATTTGAAGCGGCTGTAATTGCGAGTGCAATTGTTTCTTTTCCATTAATCATGAGATCTGTAAAGGTAGCCATGGAAATGGTAGACTCAAACTTAGAACAGGCATCAAAAACACTAGGTGCATCGCCTTTACAAACCTTCGTTTATATAACCTTACCATTAGCTACACCCGGAATACTTGGAGGATTTGTTCTAGCATTTGCCAGAAGCTTAGGTGAATTTGGAGCTACAATAACTTTTGCAGGAAATATTGCTGGTGAAACAAGAACATTACCTCTAGCAATATATGCAAAGATGCAAGTTCCTGGACAAGAACATCAGACATTCTATTTAGTCGGGGTTTCAGTAATAATATCTTTTGCTGCAATAATTGGCTCGGAATATTTCTATCAGAAAAAGAAAAACCTAACAAAATAAACTATGCAGAGTTTAGAAATTGACATATCCTTAAAAGTTGGCACATTCGATTTTAAGATGAAAAATAGTTTCCCACCCGGAATCACAGGTATATTTGGCAAAAGTGGTGCGGGAAAGACTACGCTATTACAATGCATCAGTGGGGTTGGACTGAGATATGAGGGTGAAATAAAAGTTGGGACCCGCATTCTTTCTTCCTCTAACAAAAAGATTTTTGTTCCAACTCATAAACGTAGGGTAGCATATGTTTTTCAAGAGGGGAGACTATTTCCTCACCTTAACGTTAAAAAGAACCTTTTATACGGACAAAGATTTACTAGCAACGCCAACTCTAAATTAAACTACGAAGAAATAATTAGTCTATTAGAATTAAGAGATTTACAAGATCATTTACCTAAAAATATTTCAGGAGGACAAAGACAACGCGTAGCTCTAGGAAGAGCATTGCTCACAAATCCTGAAGTGTTATTACTTGATGAACCCTTTAGTGCGTTAGATCAACAGCTTAGAATACAAATAATTCCATACATAGCTACTGCTGCAAAAAAACTTCAAATACCAATTCTACTGGTAAGTCACGATCTTCCTGACATCCTCAAACTAACCAATAGATTATGCATTATTGAAAATGGGAAGATAACTTCGTCGGATAGTTTACAAAATATCATACAAAACAAACACTTGAAAAACTTATTCCCTGGAGTTATAAATATTATCGATTTGCAAGTAAAATCAATAGAGAATGAACAAGGAATTATCCAGTTAAATGGAATGAACAATGGCAATAAAATTAACATACTATTTGAGCCAAATAAGCAAAACTATAATGTAAACGATCAAGTTAGAGTGTTTCTTAAACCAGATGATATTGTTATAGCGACAGAAGCTGTTAAAAACACATCATTCAGGAACCAAATTAAAGGAATTGTAACAAATATTTATGAAGATGCCCCTCGAACCTTATGCCTAGTAGATTGCGGCTTCCCCCTAATTTGTGAAGTAAGTAAAGCATCTCTCGGAATTTTATCGATCCAAACTGGTACAAATGTTTATTGTCTGTTTAAAACACTTTCTTTAGATTCTATAAAGCTCTAGTTAATTAGCTAAAGCTTTGTATTTTTGCATCTCTAGTTTCAAACATCATATGCAAGAATCATTGTTTACAACATTCAAAACACAAATATCAAATATAGAGTTACCTTGTAATTTTACATTTCCCTTTAATTACGAACCGCATCTTTTAGCAGAGATAGCAGCTCAAGAGTTACAAGAGCATTTACTATCCCAGAATGACTGGCAACATGATTTTGGAATTCAAGAAAGAGTTAATAAAAGCAATGTAGGAAAGATGTTTGGTGTTTTGGTAGTAAAAAACCAAAATGATCAACTTGGTTATTTATCTGCGTTTTCGGGCAAGCTAGCTGGCAAAAATCAACTCCCTCATTTTGTTCCCCCGATATTTGACCTTCAAAAAGAAGGTAGTTTCTTTAGAGTTGGTGAAGATGAACTTAGCCTAATTAATGAAACCATTAAAAACTTAGAAGAAGCACCTGAATATATTCAGATAAAAGAAAAGTTATTTAACCAAAAAAGTAACGCAGAGTCGCAACTCAAGTCATTTAGACAAGAGATGAAACTTGCTAAGAAAGTACGCAAACAAAAAAGACAGGATGCCCAGGCTCACTTATCTGAAGAGCAATTTGAAATCTTAAAAGAAGAACTAAAAAACGAAAGTTTAAAACATCAATACGATTATAAAGTACTAAATAAGAACCTAAATGATGAGTTACACCTTATTGAAGTTGAACTTGAGAAATTTGAAAATGAGATTGATACTTTAAAAAGTAAACGAAAAGAAAAATCAGCAGATTTACAACAACAACTATTCAATCAATACCAATTTTTAAATATCAAAGGTCAGAAGCTATCCGTAGCAGAGATATTCAAAAATACACCACAAAAGGTTCCTCCAGCAGGAGCAGGAGAATGTGCTGCTCCAAAACTATTGCAATACGCATTCAAAAATCAGCTTCAACCAATATGTATGTGTGAATTTTGGTGGGGGCAATCTCCTAGTTCCGAAATTCGAAAACACAAATATTACTACCCTTCGTGTAAAAGTAAGTGTAAACCCATATTAGGACATATGCTTGAAGGGGTTGAATTAGATATTAATCCTCTATTACTTATTCCAAAGCATACTGAAGATCTAGAAGTTATTTATGATGATGATGATATTGTAGTGGTTAATAAACCCGAAAACTTATTATCTGTTCCAGGGAAAACAGAAAACGACTGTGTTGCAAACAGAATAATTAAAATGTATCCTACAATCACAGGCCCTGTGATAATACATAGGTTAGATATGTCTACATCTGGTTTATTAATAATTGCAAAAAACAAAGATGCTCATGAGCACATACAGAAACAGTTTTTAGATAGAAGCATAAAAAAAAGATACGTAGCACTTCTAGATGGTGTAATAGAACAATCTCGTGGTTATATTAAACTGCCGTTAAGAGTTGATTTAGATAATAGGCCGCATCAATTAGTTTGCTATGATCATGGAAAGCCTGCTGTTACAAAATGGGAAATTATCGGTATAGAAGAAGATAAAACACGTATTCATTTTTATCCATTAACAGGTAGAACCCATCAATTAAGAGTTCATGCTTCACATTCTAATGGATTAAATACTCCAATTATAGGAGATGATTTATACGGAACTCGCAGTAAACGATTATGCCTACACGCTGAATATATAAAGTTCAAGCATCCCCGAACACAAAAAACAATCACCCTTCAGGTAGATCCAAATTTTTAATTAACAGGATCTATCAATAAGAGAAGATATTTTTCACCTCTAAAAACAAATGTTCTAGTCGAGTAAACTAATTCGATTTGCTTTGTAGTTCTATCATCAGAATATACCTCTTTAGTAATCCTTTTTCTATGTGTGGGTTTATTCTCTAAATACGAATTTATAGCACATAATCTCAACTCACAGTTACTACAACCAACATTATTACCACAACCCTTATGCTGATCTATATTTGGCAGACACCCTAAAGCTCTGCCACAATCAACATACTTTAAGTCTTTATGCTTACTATAAGGAAAAACAGTTTTAATAGTTTCATTAAAAGCCACCAATTCCATTTTATTATTTAACAACATAACTACGGTAGTTATATTATCTAAAACTAAGTTTAGAAATTCTGGAGAATCCTTTAAAAAATTAAAAGTAACATTGGTAGGGATTTGTGAAGAGTTCATAAGATTAATAGTTAAGTTAATCAGATCACCATTAAAGGTAATCCAAAAATCTTAGACTATCAAGATCTTAATAAAATATTAACTATTTGGATAAACAAAAAAAACCGAAAGAACTTAATCTTTCGGCTTTCTGAGTAGCGGGAACCAGACTCGAACTGATGACCTTTGGGTTATGAGCCCAACGAGCTACCAACTGCTCCATCCCGCAATATATCTTTGTATTATTACAATCTCTTTTTACGAGTCCTTTGACTCATCTTTTTTATAAAAAGAGCAACTACAAATAAATGTAATTGCTCTTCTTTAAAGGTCGGCGGCGACCTACTCTCCCACATTTCTGCAGTACCATCGGCGCTATAGGGCTTAACTTCTCTGTTCGGAATGGGAAGAGGTGGAACCCCTACGCTATAACCACCTTAATATTTTGTTTCAAGTATAAAGTAGTAAGTATAAAG
>NZ_LYBV02000059.1 GCF_001660705.2 Saccharicrinis aurantiacus | reverse complement strand
TTTCAGTGCCAATACCATACAGGAAAACTAAACTTATACAAAGGTTCTTTTTAGAATAACTGACGAGATAAAATACCAAATAGAAACACCTTGAACCAATTTTTGGGAGAACCCCTACTCTATTATTAAGTAAAATAAACTGATCAAAATACTACCAAAATTTGCCAATTGGGTGGCAAGTGTGAGGAGTCTTAGCCAGAAAAAGCACCTGAAAATACAGCCAAAATAAATAGAATCACAAACAGAAAACGCCAACTAGAAAAAAGATACCTTAAAATCCAATACTCCAAAGAAACGACAGAAAATAGATAAACTAGGAAAAGTATGAAACCCAAAAAATCGAACCGAACCAAGACTAAAAAAGGCGAAAGAAAAATATTGTTTATAAGAGTGCGAAGGCAGAGGGCTGCGCAAATTATTCATTTGAAAAACTTACCAAAAATACTCCTAAATTCAGACACGAAATATTGGCTAGTGTGTAACGGGCAGGCTATGCGCAGTGTGCCTGTGTTGCGCCTGCGGCAGGCATATTGCGTATGAGCCATTGTTACCATTTCGTGCTTTATTTATTGTTTCTTTTTTTTTAGAATTTCAAGAACTGGAGCATTTACAATTTCAGGTGGTATAATTGGGTCATCTTCTTTTAATATAACAACGCTTTCAGGGTCATTAATTTCTAATTCCCAAGCATTTCTAATTTCAATACTACTTTTAGTAATAGCTCTATCAAAATAAGGCTCTATTTTCCCATTATTTGCAATTTCCGCAGGACAAAACAGGAACTTCTTTTTTAAACTAACCATCTGCTCTATTTTCTGCATGTTCTCAGAGTTATTAGGAGTCATTTGATGAAAACGAGCAGCCACTGACATATACCTTTCTCTCGATTTTAAAGACTGAGTATGGACATTTGCTGAAATATGTACCTTATACCAATATGGATTGTTTTTATTAACTCCTTTAACAATAGTGATTTTGATTATATCATTTATATCTTCTTTTCCATACCGTTTTATCCATTCATCAAAGATTGATTTACCCGCAATGCCATTTTCAAATGCTAGAAATATACCAAACCCAATATGAGGAGCATAAAATGGTCCAAATCCTTTCCATTTTGCTTGGTCCCAAAATTTAACTTGGATTATTGAAACAATCTTATTCTCATCATGACGAGATAGGTTTAATGAGCTTTCGTTAATCTCCGAATTGTTCTTTTCTCTTTCCTCAATTTTAAACTTAACTAATTCTTGCCCTTTTAATGGGTATTCTTTTTTGTTACTTGACCATTCATTAAAAAATAGTTTTGGATTATCTCCTAAAACATTTTTAGTGAAATTTCGGTGCTCATATACAAAAGATAATCTTTCATGAATTTCTTCATGTTTAAATAAGTTGTCTAAATGCCCCATTATATCATTGGAAAAAAAATTGTTGGAAATAATACGACTACTAAAATCTACCATCTTTTCCCATAATCCACTAAAGCTTTCTCTTGGAAAAGAAAATTTATTTATTTCAATGATATACTCTGAACCTGAATCACTAGCTGTAAAATCAAATAATTTAACTCCATTATTTTTTACTAGCTTAATAACTATTTCTTCTGTATTTGGAAGTAGCTCCATGATTGATGTTGATAGATAGTTCTCAAAGAAAGCAGCAAAAGTTTCTGCAGCTAATAATAATTCAACATCTCTTTCCATGATATATTTAAATGAACAGCCGAGTACTTTAGATTGAATAGAAATCTCGGATTCTGAAACAAAGTCCGTTTCATGAATCATTTGATTCCTAAATGGTTGATTTGCTACTATTTCAAAATGCTTATGTAAATCGGATAATGAATTGATATTTATTTGTTTATAATCATCTAAAATATTGTCTGCATAACCAAGTTTAAATAGTAATGCATTTTGAGAGAGCCATAAGTTATGTTGTTCTAGTACATCAGGTAAAAACGAAAGAGATTTTTCACCTTTATCAATATTTGACAATCGAACAGATAAAAACGCATCCAGCATTTCAAAAGTCGGAATTTCTTCTTTCGATTCATCAATCTCAATTTGACTGCTTATTACACTTAATAATTCGTACCATGTCAAGAATGCAGGAATTCTACCTATAAGCAATTCATTTACTGCTAACTGCTTCGTACATTCGAATGTGTGATAATCCAATTTCCCTTGTTGGTGCCACAATTTAAATGCTATAAAGTTTGCAGATACAAAACAGTTATTTGAAGCCCAAAATAAACCTAAATTATTAAATGCATAACCTAAACTACGAAGAGCTAAGCTTAACTCATACTCTGTTTCATCTTTAGCAAGTTTAAGAACTGCTTTCCCAAAATAAACTAAGCTTTCCTTTATGTAGTTCTTCGTGTATTTTTGACCACCTCTTTGTAGAAATATTTTTCCTGAAGATAACTCAGATGAACGTTTCTCTGCAATAGATGCAATTAAATCAAGTAATTTATCATACTCTGAACTATTAGGAAATAAATTTCCCAATTCTTCAAATATTTGATTATAACTTTCAAAAGGAAACTCTATCATTCCGACTGTCTTAGCCAAATCTACTTGAAGCTTCTGAAATAATTTATCCGTACTACTTTCAACCCTACAAGAATCCATTAAAGTTTGGATAGATAAATCAATTTCAGCTTTTAACGCTGTATTTGGTCTAGTTTTATCAAGAGTAACCTTTTCTAATATTGAGTATAATTCCTTTTTTTCATCATCTAGGCTTATTTGGTAATCTTCAAGCTTGCAATTTGAAGCACAAAAACCTCTTAATGAGCTGAACAGGTTAGTATATAATTCTATTTCATCTGATGATGACTTTTCAGAAATGTATTCTTTAAAACTTTTAAATTCATCTATAAAAGATGAGTAATCATCATAATAGTATAAATATGTCCAAGCTTTTTGGTAATGGAGTCTTATCCAATGTCGATTAAAATTTAATTTTTTACAAAATCGTGTGGCTCTGTCAAACTTTCCCTCTACTTCTTCTCTCGGTCTTTCAATTTTCCTTGCCAAAATTGCAGCTTCTAAAGCATCCTCAACCTTTTGGTAGTCAAATTCACTATATCGATTAGGGTTTTGAATTTTCTCTTCTAATTCTTCAAGGAGATTAATTCTTTGAATATCATTTGCTCCATTAACTACAGTTCTATTTTTGTAAACATTGGATAAATTTAGCGAATCCACTGCTATGTCAATAAAGTTGTTTTTGAATACCTCCTCCAATAACCAAACTCCATCTAAAATTACAATGTCTACTTCATACTTTTCAATAAACTTATCCTGAGCATCCTTTCTTTGCTTGCTTGAAATTGTCTGGTTAGACATAAAATATACCCGAGTATATTCCCTCTCTGTTAATAAAATGTTTTTAATATCGCTTTCAGCTTTGGGCTTCCAAACTTTCTTTGCGCTAATCGCGAAAGCCCACTTTTCGTCTTTATTCCAACCATTTTCAGGAATGAACCATCTATCTGATATTTCCTCAGAGACAGGAAAGGTTTCGGCATCAGTTTTCCCATCACCACCACCTGTAGGTCCCGTTTGAGGGATTAAGTTTGGAGCAATTACTTTCTCTGCAATCCTTCGGCAAAACCCCTCAAATAAGTCTTGTTTTTGATTCGTTGAAATTTTTTCCAGCTCATATGCTAAAACCTCTCTCGTTAAAACAACATCATAAGTAACTTTAGAGTCTGAAAAATATTCAGGTCGTCTCATTCTGTAGAATTCCGATGGTGTTTTAATTTCAAGGTTTTTCATTTCTTATTTGATTTAGGAAGTTGCTTTTTTTTGCATGAATGGT
>NZ_LYBV02000058.1 GCF_001660705.2 Saccharicrinis aurantiacus | reverse complement strand
AAAAACTAACCTAGTTAGCTTTCTTAGTCCCTACTACAATACCGATTATCATCAACAGACACTGGATGATATTCAGTAGTAACTCTGCAGTCATTACCATTTTCATAAAAAATTAGAATTATAGGATGTTGTTCGAGCAACATCCTTTTTTTGTCATTTATTTTCACCCCGTTGGGTATAGTACTCTCTTATTATAGTTCAAATATTTAAAAATAGTTTAAAAAAAACTCAATTTAAACCCTCCTTAAAAGCAAATGGGTATATGTACAGATGAAAGATGTATTATACCACAATCCCTTCGAAACGTTCAATAACAAATATTACCCAATGGTATTTGATTAATTATCACTTGTAAAAATACAGAAGAGTTATTACCGATACAAAGAATACTTTTAAACAGTACATAAAGTTGTCCAAAATAAAATGCTTAAACCCTCACTACTTGACAATTATGTTTTTTGAAAAAATAAAAAGTTGTCCAAAAAGTATTTTTTATCAACACTTTTTACTACTTTCAGAACACCAATAAATCAACCTCAATTCATTGATATTTAATGAGTAAGAAGACAAGTAAGAAAAAAAGAACATATTGTGTGCGCGTGATGAAACTCTACCTAAAAAGCTTTGGAGCGTTATTCTTCCCCATGCACACAAGAAAATAACAGAAAGATAGTTCCTTAACTTGGGAGTCTTCAAGGAAAAGTATGTAAATACTTTTCAATTTTATATTCCAATTCCTCCACTTCTTTTATTCCCTCGTTCTATTATTGTTTTTTGTTCCTGGGCAACTTCTTTTTTAACCTGAGGTTTCTCCAGGCTTTGTTCCTTTTTAATTCTCTGCTCCTGCCTAAGTTGTTCTTGTCTCAATTCTAATAGAAGCATTTTATTTGGTGTTTTCTTGGATTGCTTTACAGCAGCTTCTTTCTCTTGGAATGTACCATTTTTCATAGCGTTCTGATAGATAAAGGAGTGCTCATAAGCTCTTGTATGATTGAATTTCTTATCAAATTCATCCTCGCAACTCTTGAAAAAGTTAGTTCTATCAAAACCATTTATCTTTCCGGACTTTTTCCGGTGGTTCGTTTTTGGACTTAGACGAATCTTATTATTTCGGTCTTTCCGGCTAACAATTACATGAGCGTGCATTCCTTCTTTTTCTCCCCTGTTGTGGTGTATCTTGGCGTAATAAAGCAAATCCTCCCCCCTTAATCCCTTACCAAAGTTCTTAGCGTATTCGTCCATAGTTTGGCGTGTATAGACTTTCATTGCTTTGCTTCTCTCCTCTTCAGTACGCCCCATTACAGATAGTTCTTTTTCTGAAGGGGAAATAGTAATTGCGAAAAACTTAGCATCCTTAGCGCATAATTTAGCTTTATTTTGGTCCAATTCAGTTATAGCGGTAGCAAAGTCCACCTTTTCCCCTTTATGGTCAAAAAAAGGTTCTATTTGCCCTGTTTTTGCTTTTTGCTTATCGTTCTCATGGTTTAAATATTCCATTGCTCCATAAGAGCTGCCTGTATTCCCATAGACACCACCGCCACCGCCTTGTATTTTAACGTTCATACTCTTTGAGTCTTGAGATTGTGACATCCTTCTTCTGTCCTGACATCCCTAATGTGCTAGTAACCTCTTGAAGCATCTTTGACACATCAGAAATAGTCCTGTTAAGTATTTCTGAATGCTCTCCTCGATCTTCTTCTCTAGCTTGCTTTAATTGCAGATTCAGGTTTTTGTTTTCCTTTTTAAGCTCTGCAAGCTCAGCTCTTAAAATCATAAGTAATTCGTTTGCATTTGAAACATTTGATTCTTTGACGCTTGAGATATCCTCCTTGCTTGCAAGCCTTGTTAATGTTGGAATCAAAATAGTTTTCTCTTGTTGCTTTTGAAATGCAATCACACTATCCATTCGCTTGATTATCTTTTGCATTTCATCAGCTGGAGCATCATAGTTGAATGGATCTATCCCGTAGATACGGAAGAAATCCAACATTTTTGATACTACTTTATCTCTGGAAACCCCGTGTTTATTAGCTTCTCTTGCTAAATCATCTGCTGTTGCTTCACTTATTCCTATGCTCTTTCTTGCCATTATAAAATATATTTATTATAATAATTATAAAAAATAACTCTGATTACTAGTGTTTTAAACGAAAGTTTATAAAATATTATAAAATAGTTTTATAACTATTTTTACATAACAATCTGCTTGTCAGATTGTTAGCTTCGCAGAACAAGAAGAATCACGGCTCTGCCTGATTCCCTCTTGCTGTATCAAAGATACACATTTATGCACATCTTGCAAATTCACATGCGGTACCTTTTTTTCCACATTTTCTTTTTTTCCTTTTTTTCCCTTATGTCTTTTTTTGAGCAATAATTCTTCACCCGAAGGGTAAAAATCTATACTTCTTACTATAAGCATTAGCCTACCATATGCTTACCAAATCTGTTATTAAATTCACATACACCCCGACACAAAAGAGATACAAAGGTTTTTAATTTCTCTAACTACGACTTTTATAATACTTAATACGACTTTTATAATACTTTAAACCCCCTTAACTACGACTTTTATAATACATTCAAAGACTTACTACTTGTTAATGTCGTAATAAAGTATTAAACTTGTCGTAGTTAAAGCGTAAGTCTATGAAAATCACAAACAAGGATGTAATACAAAGCTACCTTCTAACCAGTGCTAAGTATGATTATTCAGTATATGAAAAACGAATACTATACAGGCTTGTGGAGCTTTGTCAACCTCAAATAGAAGGACAAAAGCTTGATCACAGGTTTGAGATAAATAAAGACTTATTTAATGGCTACTGGGTTAAAATTCCTATTTCTTCATTCTTAAAAGATGAAAATGACAAAAACCACCACCAAGTAAAACAAGCTCTTCGAGATCTACGAGATAAAACATTCGAATATGAAGATTCCAAGCGATGGGAATTAATTTCTATCATAGAGAGTCCTGCAATAGAGAAATATCACGACTTTGTAGAGTTTCGGGTGCACCCAAAGATCTATCATGCGATTCTAGATTTTTCTAAAGGGTTTAGAAAATTTGAGCTTGTTACTGCAATGAGCTTCGAAAGCACTTATGCAATGCGCTTTTATGAACTCTTTAGCGAGAAAAAAACACCTATAACATACAGCATTGATAAGCTTAAAATAATGTTTAAGATTGAAGGCAAGTACAAACAAGTAAATGACTTTTTTAAAAGGGTTATAGACCCCGCAAAAAAAGAACTAGATAAAAACAGTCCATACAGTTTCGAGTATAAACCAATTAAAGAAGGGCGAAAAATAACATCCATTAAATTCTATCCTGTTTATATTCCAGAAAACAGGGATGGCGAAGTTGAAGAAAGACAGTTAAAAAAGAAGATATCACCCTCTTGGGAACTTGATCGTATGATCATAAATTACCTGAAAGAAAATTACATCTTTGATACTAAAGAAATAATCAATAATATGGAGCTTTTTGTAAAGGCTCAAAACAAGTTTGATTTAATGCTTTTCTTAAGTCAAATGAGAATTAAAAGCAAAAACAAAGCCAACCCTAAAGGATACCTTATCAATGCTATTAAGAAAGAGTTAGCAAAGTAGACATAAGGGAAGAAGTAGATTAGAACTAACAAAAAACTACACTAAAAACTAAAAGAAATCTTTTAATTTTCTGCTCAAAATATGTGAGCAAAAGGATTTTTTTTGTTACTTGCACAGAACAATATTTTTATAAAAAAAAACCTCAAAAGTTGCACCTTTCGAGGTTTTAAGATAAGGCTTGCCTAAACAGGCACAAGAGTAGGACTCACACTATAAACGTGTGTCTTTGGG
>NZ_LYBV02000057.1 GCF_001660705.2 Saccharicrinis aurantiacus | reverse complement strand
GTTGACTGGATGAAGCTGTAAGCGATTTGAAAAAACCAAACGACCAAAACCCCACTAAGCCAATATTTTTATTTTTGTTAAACTTAATACTTTCTGAACATAAATAAAAATTTTGGCGGAACTCAAACAACTTGCAAAATTCAAAACTACTGCAAACGCTTATGCTTTATGCCAGATTGTTAGGCTTTCGTTATTTCTTTTTCTGGACTTTATTTGAGATTCCTTCCAACTTTATTTCCTTATGAGTGACAATATTTGGTCTGACCGAGTTTTGATAATTCCTTTCTAGTCCGCATATTCAAAACCCAAATGGTCAAATTACAAGTCAACCAAAGTCAGTCCATATTTGTCAGTCAAACAAACCAAGATGTAAAATTTTAAAACACGTCAAGAAAACGAAGTCATGAAAGTCTACACAATAAGCGCCTTACTTTTCCAACCTGTAAAGTCTTGGTTTCTTGTAAGATTCTGCATGCAATAAATTCAGTTTTTAGGAAAATTAAATTCCTTCATATTCCTGATTCTAAGGATGTAAAATACAATTTGTATTTAAGCGCCGTGAATAATGAAGCCTAACGGCTCGAATGTGCGTAGTGCGGGATTTCAAGGCACTTCACTATCAAACCGATATTTTGTTTATTAAATGATTTAATGTTCAAATTCACTAAATCGTCCCGCATTACGTATATTTATTGTTAGGCAAAGTAGTTATTTAGGTATTCATCTTATTTTCAAAGTCTTTAATCACTTTGTCAAGTTTTTCTCCAAACACCAATTTAGCATTATCATATGTCTGGTTACCAAAAAACTCAATGTATTTTTCTCTACCAAAATTATCAATCAACTCTTTCACAAATAACCCAGACAATGGATATGTCAGTTCCGCTGGATAACCTTTCCAGTCTGTCCAAATGTCCTTAATTGAAACTGATTTGTTATTGTTTTTCAACCAATCTTTTACAATTTTCTCTTTATCTTGATTAGTTTGGTCAAAACAAACAGCCGTACCTTCATTTATCAATCCAGTCTTATTAACCATCTTAGTAGAATAGTTTGAAATTATATGTGTCATTTCATGTCCTTTTGTTTGCTGAAAATGCGAATGTAAAACACAAAATCTTGGCTTGGCAAATCCTAAATTAGCTCTTAGCAACCTTTTTGCATCATCTCTTGAGTCCCAAACGAAAAAGTCAATCTTTTTAGGAATTTCACTATCAAAAAAATCATTAATGTTTAGAAATGCTTCCTGTCTTGTTGAGACATATCTTTTAATATCATTATCAGTCATGTTCTGAAAGTGGAATCTAAAGTTATCAGTTTCAACAATTTTCCAAGTTTTATAAAATTCATTAAACCCAAAAAGCAGAGCTTGCCCGTAAGCATTATTAGTGGCATTTTTTGTTGCATTCAGTTTTATACATTGATTAAGCGAAGATTCAGAATCATTATAATCTTGCTCCATAAAATAGCAAGTCCCAAGATAACTTAGTGCCCATGCTTTTCTCCATGAATTGTTTTTGTCCTTAGTTACAACAGTCTCAAGAAAAGTGAGCGCATTTTTAAATTCTCCGATGTCTGCATATGAACGTCCAATAATTAAATTTAAGTCGATATTATTTGGCTCATTTTCAAGAAATATTTTTGCTCTTTCTATAGCTATATTATATTTCTGAGAATTATATAATTTCCATAAATTGTCAACTTGGGAGTCTTGCCCAAATGCAATTATGCTTATTAGTATTAGAAATGATGTAAAAACTTGTTTCATAATATTTTTGCTTTTATCTAGGTTATGGTTTTTTCTATTTTGCCTAACGGTTTTGCTATGCGTAGTGCGGAGATTCGAAGAACTACCTTATCAAATAACCACATAGCCAAATTTGCGTTTTAAAATTCACCTTAAACATACAAAATTTTCGTAACGAAAATTTGGCGCCCCCAAACAGCCTGCAAGCCAACCAAAATACAGCAGACTCCGCATTACGTATTAGCTTTTGTTAGCACTAGTGGTTTCTATGTCCCTCAATCTTAATAATTATATTATTGTCACGCTTCGCATAATAACTTACTTTGTAATACTCTCCATTTGAATTTATAATACCACCATTCGAACCAGTTTTGGAGTATCCATAAAATTCATCAGTTTCGGAATATCTAAATTTGACGCCATTTATTTCAAAGCTTTCATCATTCCGCCTTAAACTATCTGAGGGCAAGAAGTTTTCAACATAGCCTTCAACCACGTTAAAGCTCTGCGTATGTAAAATCCGCTCAATATTTTTTCTTTCTATTATCTTACTAGGAATCATTACAATAATTCCAATCAAAGATATGAACCCAAATAGTGTAATTGTAAATGAAAAGAACTTGGCCACCCAAACATAGTTTATAACAGACAATACTCCATACTTTTGCATTGGATGTTCATAACCATACTTTTTAATCATCTTTATTGCATAGAGTCCAATTAAAATCAAGCATAACGGTATTAGAATTATAGGCCAATTTAAAGTACCAAACTCTACCTCATATAAAACATCATATTTCATTAAAAATCTATATTGTAAAGGGCAATCATGTTAACCTTTCTATTTCCCTTAAAGTCATATAATAGTTCAAATAATTAAATTCACAGAATTTCTAATTGCACCTCTTTTTGTCCAGCTGTAAATATTTGTTAACTGTTGGGTTTTGGTGCCATTAGTGCTAACGTTGACGAATATGGGTTGTAGGGCAAGTTTGAAATACAAACCTATCCAGCTACCATATAGCCGAAGCTTTTGTTTTGGTTATAAATTTATAGTTTTTATTTAGCCGAAGCAAAAGCTTCGGCGGTGTTTCAACAATAAGCCAAACTTTCAAATAGCACTTTCTGCCCTATAACCTATATTCATTATACTATATATTCTATTTATTACCATATAGTACTATTTAACTCTATTACAGTATTTTGCGATTTTATTTTGTTTGATATAGTACCATATAATACTATATTTGGATAGTATTTGTATGATAGAATGTATATATAGTATATAATCGTAAATCCTTAAAATTTCAAGATCATACAATATAGTAATAAATAAAAAACATATTGTATGGGAAATAAAGTAAGTACATCAATAGTTCTTTACAAGAGTCAAACGAAAAAAAATGGTAAACATCCGGCAAAGCTAAGAATTACCTATAACCGCAAACAAATGTATTATAGCATTGATACAAAAGATCGTATTTATGAATTTACCCCAAGCGATTTTGAGAAAGTACGCACTCCTAAACCAAGAGGGTTAAATAAAGATATTCAATTAGAATTTTCTATGATAGAAACTAAAGCTCAAAAGATAATTGGATCTATGAATGATTTCTCATTTAAGCAGTTCAAATCCAAGTTTGGTATTGCTGGTGGTGATCTCAGCAACATACTATTCTTCTTTAAAAGAAGGATTAAAGAATTTGAAGATAATGGTCAAGTGTGTAGTAGAGGTCAATATATGACAGCACAAAGAACACTACAAAAATATTTTAATACTACTACCCGACTTGATTTTAGAGAGATAACAGTTAATGAACTAGAAAAATATGAAAGATGGATGCTCGATAGAGATTTATCAATGTCATCAGTTCATAATTATATGGTTCCTGTTCGTACCATATTTAAAATCGCACATAACGATGGGACTATTCCCAGAGACCTCTACCCTTTTGGGATAAAAGGATATAAAATACCACAAGGTCAAAATATTAAGAAAGCTCTAAAGATAAATGAGATTGAAAAGATATATAATTTTGAATGTGAATATCTATCAGATCAAGATAAAGCAAGAGATTTATGGCTGTTTAGTTACTTGTTAAATGGAGCCAACATTAACGATATTGCTAGACTCAAATTCAAAAATATTAATAAAGATTTCATCATCTTTATTAGACATAAAACATTAAAGACTAGCAAAAATGCTAAACCTATAAGTGTACCATACACTGAAGAATTACGCAGGTTAATTGAAAAATGGGGTAATAAAGATCGCTCACCAAGCAATTACATATTCGATATTTTGAAACATGATCTATCTCCATATCAAACTAGATGTGCTTTAAATAATTGCATCAAACGCATCAACCGACATATCAAGAATATTGCAAACGAAATTGGTATTGACAAACATATTACCACTTATACTGCACGGCATAGTTTTTCAACGGTTTTAAAACGATCTGGTATCTCTACCGAGTTTATTGGTGAAAGTCTTGGTCATAATGACTTAAAAACTACCGAGCTATATTTAGATAGTTTTGAAGATGACATGAAAAGAGATGTTGCTAAACATTTAACTGCATTTTAAAATTTAAAGCGCCTCAGCCTTCTTTATAAAGATTGAGACGCAGTATTTTAAATTACTATGTACTTATTGTATGATTTGGGCATCAATATAGGTTCCGATAGCAAACTCTTTGCTTTGGTTTATTGGTTTTGCCAATACTTGTAGGGTATTACTTTCTTGCTCCACCGATTTATCGATATAGCTTATGGTAGCCTTAAATGTTTCATCGTCGTTTAATGAATAAAGTACCTCTTGGCCTGTTTCTAACAAACCACTGTACTGTGCAAAAACATTCAGTCGAACTATATTTTTTCGCACATTAATAATATCAAACATATCGTTTTCGGAAGTAATCATTTTACCTGGTACAATATCAATATGATCGACATAACCACTTATTGGAGCCAGTATTTTTATTGTTGAATTTATGTTGCTAGCTGTGATGTTAGCCGGATTAATTCCCAACATCTCTAGCTTGGCAGAAAGTCCCGCTTTTTGCGCTTTTACTGTATTGAAATTTGATTTTGTTAGCTGATAGGTCTTTTCTGATATGGCCTTCTCTTTATGCAACGTTTCTTGACGCACATACTCAGTTTTTAGATATTCAAACTCACTCGATAAACTCAAGTATTCCATTTGCATATCGATATAATCAGGATGCTTCAATGTACTTAAAAGTGTTCCTTTTTCTACCCATTGCCCCATGTTCACGTTAATGGTTTCAACAAAGCCTCCCACTGTAGCGGTTACTGTAGCTGTATGTTGTGGCAGTATATCTATAATTCCAGTACAATGGATGGGCTTAAGTTCTGAAATAACAGGTATTGGTTCTTCTCTTGGGCTTTCCTCCTTGATTATTTCTGTTGTGTTGTTATTTACTTGTGTTTCGCTTTGCTTGTTATTACATCCTACCCATAAAACTGCAAGAAGTAATGTGATTATATTAATTGTCTTCATTGTTAACTTTTTTAATGATCAATTCTATTATTTATAGT
>NZ_LYBV02000056.1 GCF_001660705.2 Saccharicrinis aurantiacus | reverse complement strand
CCAGCAAGGCAAAAAAACATCGTGCTAAAAATGAGCAACCAATATGGATAGGATTAGTGTATTAATCGGAGCAGGTGCAACATTTGATTTAGATGCTCCTACAACAGATAAATTGACTGAAAAGGTATGTAAGAAAAGACAACATCATTACAAGGGTAAATCTGCTATTCTTAAAAGTATTTCCAATCAGTTAAAAGAATATTACCATCCTCATAAGATAAATTTTGAACATTTAATTCATGCCGTTGAAATGTTGGACACATATAGACATGGATGGAATAATCCTGGAAATATAAAGTATAAACCACCGATTATTCCATTTATTAAACCAAGATTTACTCGGTATTTTAAAGACAATGGTATAGGACTGTTAGTAGCTAAACAAGACATAATTTATACGATTGCAGATGAAGTTAATAGGTATGATTTAAAATTTAGAAAACATAAAAAGTACGATTGGTATAAAGACTTCTGGAAAAAATCAGATTTGACATGGGATATAACTACTCTAAACTACGATACCACTGTAGAGTATTCATTGGATAATGTTTATGAGGATGGATTTGAAGATTCAGGGGATAACTATTTTCGTTTTAATCCTTTGAAATTGGAAAATCCGAAAAAATCAACGCTTGCTCACTTACATGGTTGTATCAATTTTGGATATCCAAGAAATATTCGTAACAAGTATGCCTACGAAGATACACATGAGGATATTTATAAGCTCAAAAATTATAAAGACGCTAGACAAACTTGGTTTGGTAGAAGTACGAATCGCACTCAAGCGTCTGAAGAAACAATTATTGGCCCTATTATAACTGGACTTCGAAAAGTTGAGAAATTAAATACTTACCCATACATTCATTATTTGTATAATTTCCAAAAATCATTATTTAAAAATAAAGGATTATTGATTGTTGGGTATGGTCTCGGTGATTTGTATTTGAATCAACTAATGGAAAGGGTAAATCGGATACATGGTGAAAATAAACGGATTGTTATAATTACTTATTACGGAAAAGATTATTGGACAGATGACCACAGAATTATTGATTTTCCTGAAACAAATGATGGTTATATCTTTCTAGCTAAAGCATTCGTTAAGGAGAGTCCATTAAAAGGCTACAAAAGAGAGAATTTTATAAATAAAGAACCGATAAGGTCAGAAAATGGAAATGTTTTAGTCTTTCTTCATGGATTTAAGGAGGCAGTACAAAATCATCAGGATGAGATAGTTGGATTTTTAAAATCGTAACAAAGCCCAGCTGGTAACAATAAATATACGTAATGCGGGGCGATGTGATAAATTGAACATGAGTACAATTAATAAAGATAGCAACGGTTTGATAAGTAAGTGCTTCGAAATCCCGCACTCCGCATATTCGAGCCGTTAGCAATAATTAACCAAAATTTTAAAACCAATCAATGAATTTAAAGTGTCCTAATTGTAATGGTATAATTGTGCATGGAACAGCTCGAATTCATGGGACGATGTTTGGATTTTTGTTTGTTGGATTCTCCTATCAGAATTTATATTTCCAACCAAATAATGAAAGAGAATATAAAGTACTCGGACCTAATATGCCTGTTCAGGCAATGATTTGTAAGAATTGTGAGACATTGGTTCTCTCTCAAGAGAATTATAAACCAAACATTACAAGTGAGGAACCAGAATTAATTGAATTATCAACAAATAATACGTTCAATACCCTAAAGTTGTGGTCTTCCAGCGAATTACAAAAAGAGCGTCAATTAGAATGTCCAGATATAAATATTGTTACAAGTTTGTTTAATCAATGGAAAAATGTTTTTAGACCCGATGTTATGAATTATAAAGATGTGTTCGAGTTTAAATTACAAAGTTTGCTATATGATTTTGACTGGGAATTATCTAGAGTATATAAATCATTTGAACAGAATATCCCACACTTAACTGAATTTATCGAAACTAAGGATTGGGAAGGTTTAAACTCTAAAGCTATTAAAATAGTTAATGAATTTGATAAATAACTATTGCTAACAATCTGGCATAAAGCATAAGCGTCAGTATTAATTTGAAAGTTTTAGAGGTTGTTTGAAGTCCGCCAAAATTTTCATTTATGTTCAGAAAGCATTAAGTTTAAACAAAAATAAAAATGTTGGCTTTGTGGGATTTTGGTTGGTTTGGTTTTTCAAATCGCTTACAGCTTCATCCAGTTAACGTTATGCGGCACTTTAGGACAGCAGTACACATATGAAAAATTGGTTTAAGAAAGATAAATTTGTGGACTATAAAGAGCGACTAAAAAAAGCTTTCCCGAAAAGTTTGGAGAGTGATTTAAATGTCGTACTTGATATAATTCCGTTTGATGAAAACAGGATTAAACTATGTGATGGAAATAATCATATGGTTAGCAATTTGATTCATGAGAATTTTTACACTACAAAACTTGATTCAGAAGAATTAGAAATACCTATTAGACTTTATTTTAATGAGCTAAGTTCTACTAAGGAAAAGTCTTTAACTGAAAAGCAACAAGCAATTTTAAACTGTATATATCTTAGACACCATAACGGATATTTAAGGCAGAAGCGATTAGAGAAGCTAAAAGGACTAAATTATTATTGGATTACGCCATTTACTTTTCAATTACTAGGTGAATATGTTTTTGAAATTCTTGAAGTGTTGGATAATCAATTGGATGACTCACAATTAGAGAATTATAAAAGGTATGCATTGGAAAATCCAAAATATTGGCAGCAAACAGAAAGTAGAATGATTAGCTACTGGAATGAATATTATCGATTTAAATCCCCAAAAATCAAAACCTATATAGGGAGACTTATATTCGACCAGATTAAAATAAAGACACAAGGATTTAAAGTTGACGAGATTGTTGAAATCGGCATTGATTCTGATGACCGTCTCTTTATAAAGCCCAAGAGAGAAAAGTTCACTCTGATTTACAGAACAGCGACTGAAGTTCACTGGGATGAAAAAGGAAAATTTCTTTATTCTCCTAAACCAAGAGAGTGGAATTATTTTGATTGGTATAAGCAAATTAACAAGATTATTGAGACAGACTGTAATTGTAAGTTAATATTGACTTATAGGACGACTTGGACAAACATTTCAGATGAATTGAAAAAACAGATAAAAACAAAAAAAGTGACCGCATAACAATGTATAAAAATAATAGCCTGGACAGTAGTAAATTCAAGGGTTGTAGCCCGCTTCAACTTTCTTGTAACTTGATAGGAAAGTGCCACGCAGTCGGCTACTATTCTTATACTAACCGTTGTGGCTAATTTTTTACAGCATTATGAAAAACTATTTTTTAATATTGACCATTATCTCCTTATTGAGTTGTCAGAATGTTCAAACTAAGGCTATTCAGCAAGAGAAAACAGTTGTGAAAAGTGATTCTATCTCACATAGAATAGAAATAGAAACCGAAACGACTGCTGTAAACTATACATCAAAAGACAGTTGTGAAAATGTTCAGTATATTTTTAAAGTCATTAATACTGTATTGAATAGTAATAATGTTGATTACATTAATATTACTCAGTTTGAAAATGCATTCAAAGTTAATAGTAACAATGAAAAAGGATGCTATTTCCCTAACGGCAACAGTGAAGGGATTATACTTTACAAGTTTACAGATGCTCTTGAAGAAATTGCATTAGAAGACACAGATGCTATAAGAATGTTGGCTATACTTTATCGACATAACAATAGGAATGCTGAATACTCAGAATACTTTTATAGAGTTTTTCCTAAGGTAGCAGTTGAAAACACCAAAGGTTTTATTCAAGCTTTACATTCTATGGATTTTCAGACTCGGAAAATAACAATTGGGAAACTTGAAATGATTAAAACGAAGAAGGACCTAGATAAGCTTGTTGAAAATTTGAAAACAATCAATGCGGAAGGAATGAATGAAGCAATTTATCAATTAAAAGACTTCCTTTCGACAGAATTTTTAGTTGAATTTGAATAAAACAAACTAGCCACAACACGCTAGTATAAAGCATTTGGCGTTTGTGAACATTTGGAGGTTAAGTCTGGGAATTGAACACCGCCAAATCTTTGATTTGGCTTTAAAAAATGAAAAGGTAAATACAAATAAAAGATTTGGCTCAGTGGAGTTTTGGAAGGTTTGTATAATTAAATCGCCAAACACTTCATCTAGCCAAACGTTATGCGTTATTAATGTAGAGATAACCTTAAATGAATTATAGTATGAAGGTAAAAATATTCTTGGTTCTTTTATTGCTAACTTCTGCAAATATCTATGCAGATATTGCTCCTCATCCAATAAAAGCCAAATCAATTAGTACACCAATTTCAACTTCTATAAGAATGGTAGAAGAGAAAGTCACAATAGACCTCTATAATGATAGTTCTGTAGTAAAGTGCATATTTTACATGAAGAATTTAGGTGAAGATGAGAGTATAAATATTGGGTTTCCAGATATGAATTTTTATTATCACCGAATAAGCAGTATTGAAGACATCTCAAAATTTAAGGTGAAAGAAAATGGTAAGTCTTTAAATTCAATTATAGATCATGTTAATTGTGCAAATATTAAAAGTGATACTATTAAACCCTCATTAGAAGACCGTTTAAGTGGTAAATATCCTCCTGTTAAGAGTCATTTAGATTGGTATTTATGGTCTAGTCAATTCAAGCATAATGAATCAAAAATTATTGAAGTGGAATACACCTTGCCATATGGTCGTAAAAAAAGGAATAATCAGAGATTTTTTAAGTATTTACTAAATACTGGAACAGGCTGGAGAGGTACTATTGGTAAGGCAGAAATTATTGTCAACTTAGTTGATATTCCAACTGACTCCCTTTCCAATATTAGTCCTCAAAATTATACAATAGTGGAAAATCAGATAAAATGGAAATTCACAAATTTAGATCCTAAAGAATCAGACGATATTAATATTTATTACAATTCTGACATAATTTACCCTGATGATAAAATGATTTCGTGTTTTGTTGATGGGCAAAGAACCGAAAATGGAATTGAATTTATTAAAACTATATCACCAGATGAAATTGCATATTTAACAGTTGTTAAGAAGACAGAAGCATTAAGAAAATATCCTAATAGTCCATATGGTGCCGTAATTATTTATACAAAGGATTACACCCTTACTTGTTTCAATAATTTAATGCAAGAAAAGCAATTAAACCTGTTATGGTATAATGCGATAAGCTATGACCTTTTAGTTGAGGAATATGAACTAAAAATAGCTGGAGATGTAGCGCCTTTATACAAAGTATCAGAATTATCTGTCAAACTGATTGATAAGGTTACAATAGTTAAGATAAAAAACGGCAAAGACATTATAGAAGTTTCGCTAATTGAATAATAACAACGCATAACACGCTAGTATAAAGCATATGGCGTTCGTGATTATTGGGAGTATAAATTGGGTAATCGACCAGCGCCAAATCTTTGATTTGGCTTTAGAAATGAGAAGATAAAAACAAATAAAAGATTTGGCTCAGCGGAGTTTTGGTAGTTTTGATTCATT
>NZ_LYBV02000055.1 GCF_001660705.2 Saccharicrinis aurantiacus | reverse complement strand
AGTTGGTTTATTTGCTAATGGATATATTTTCAACTCAATTGAAAACCATTGGTTATCGTGGACCAAACATCCTGTCAGATCACTAATTATTGCATTCTCTATCACAACCATTTATTCGAGCATAATAATTTGGGGAGTTAACTATTTATGGTTCATCGTAATTATGAAACTTTCTTTGAGTGCTTTTAAGGCCTTTGTAATTAATATTATTATATCAGAATACATCGTACTCTATATCATTACACTATTCATGTTTGCCCGTGCATTTTTCAACGAGTGGAGAACACTAATAATTAGCGAGCAGCAATTAAAGCAGCATGCACTTGAGCTACAATATAAGGTTTTGAGCAATCAGGTTAATCCGCATTTTTTATTCAATAGCCTCAATACCTTAAGCTCATTAATTAATATCGATACAGAAAGAGCCCAATCGTACGTTAATAAATTATCTTCATTTTATAGAGATTTACTATCCTATAGAGGAAAAGATATAATCTCGCTAAAGGATGAAATATTATTTGTAAATCAATACATCGCGCTACAAAAAGAACGATTCGGAAATAATATAGAGGTTAAGATAAATATTGATAATTCAGAATTATACCAAGTAATACCTATGACCATTCAAATGTTAGTTGAGAATGCCATAAAACACAACCAAATCAGTAAGGATAACCCGTTAACAATAAAAATACAAACAACAGATAAGTACATAAAAATCACAAATAATATTAAGCCGTACAACAAACCTATTGATGGAGAAAAATTAGGTTTAAGCAATCTAAAGGAACGCTATAAATATTTAAGCAACTCTCCGTTTGAACTTATAAAAACTGAGGAGCAATTTATAGTAAATGTTCCCCTATTAACTTTTGATTAGAATTATAAAAAATGAATGTACTCATTATAGAAGACGAACCATTAGCAGCAGAACATTTATGCAAAATGCTTCATAAAGTTAATCCTGACACTAAGATACTAGCCATCTTGGATTCTGTAGAATCTTCAATTAAATGGTTTAACCAAAATGAACATCCACCTTTAGTATTTATGGATATCCACTTAGGTGATGGTATTTCTTTTGAAATTTTCAGTTCTGTTAAAATAGAGTCCTTCATCATTTTTACAACAGCATATGATAAATATGCATTACAAGCTTTTAGTGTAAATAGTATCGATTATTTATTAAAACCATTAAGCATCAATAAACTTACTGAAGCAATCTTAAAGTTCAGAAACTACCACAAATTAGAAAATCCCAAGCCATCACAATTAAATATAGACTCACTAATTAATGCAATACAAAACAAACAAGAGAGTTACAAAGAGAGGTTTGTTGTAAAAGTTGGTATACGAATAAAAATGGTTCCCACAACTGAAGTTACCTGTTTTTATAGTTTCGAAAAAGGTACGTATATCCTCACCCAAAACAAATTTAATTATCTAATTGATTACACATTAGATAAACTATCAGAGCTCCTTAACCCCAAAGAATTTTACCGTATTAACCGCAAGCAAATTATTAGAATATCGGCAATATCAGAAGTGCAAACCCTTGGACCTTCAAGGATAAAAGTAAAATTAAAAGACTGTATTGATGACGAGTATATAGTTTCACGCGAAAGAATAAAAGGATTTAAAATCTGGCTAGAAGGTTAACTAATAAATATTTGGACTCCTAATTAACTAATTGAAAATTGAATTGAAAGGTTAAACCCATTATTGAATAATTTCTTTATTTTTGGGCTTTCAGAAAAACCCACACAATGGGTGCAATTTACTTAGTCAATCTAAAAATATGAGTATTCAAATAGTAGAGGTAAGCTCAAAAAAACAAATTAAGCAATTTGTTGAATTTCCATATCAACTATATAAAAACAACAAATTTTGGCTTCCAGCTCTAAAAGGCGATGAGTATAGCGCTCTTGATGTTGAGAAAAACCCAGCTTTCGATTTCTGTGAGGCCAAATTCTGGATTGCCTTGAAAGGCTCTGAAGTTGTGGGCCGAATTGGTGCAATTGTTAATGATCTTTGGATTGAAAAGATTGGAGAAAAGATCGGACGTATAACTCGTATTGAAGCCATTGACGATGCCGAAGTCTTTAAATTATTAATTCAAACTGCAGAAGATTATTTAAAAACTAAAGGCATGGTTGGAGTTATGGGACCTTTAGGATTCTCTAACCTTGACCACTCTGGTATACTAATAGAAGGACAAGACCACATGCCTGTTATGGCATCTGATTACCACTTTGCTTATTATAAAAAGCATATTGAAGATAATGGCTACACCAAAGAGCGTGACTGGTTAGAGTTTAGGATTACTTTCCCTGATGCTTTGCCAGAAAAATCGGTTAAAGTGGCCAATATGATTAAAAAACGATATGGACTTACTCCGGTTAACTTTACCTCAAAAAAAGAACTTGAGCCATATAAAGAAAAAATATTCAAGGTTTTTAACGATGCATTTTCTGGTTTATTCGGAACCTTCAGGTTACCTGATAGAATGATAAAATATTATATCGATAAATTCTTCCCTGCTTTAAACCCAAGATATGTAAAAGTAATATTAGATAAAGAAAATGAGCTAGCAGGTTTCATTATCGCGCTTCCATCTTTATCAAAAGCATTACAAAAAGCAAAAGGGAAACTATTACCGTTTGGATGGTACCACTTGAAAAAAGCTATTGACAATCCATCTGAAATGGACCTTATGTTGACAGGAGTTCGTCCTGAATTTCAGAAATTAGGACTTGCTGCGTTACTTACCAATGAGCTATGGAATACCGCAAATAATGATGGTGTTAAATTTGTTGAAACAACAGGCATGTTAGAAGACAACAATGTAGCCATTCAAATGTGGAAATCATTTGACCACATTCAGCATAAGCGTAAGAGGTGTTTTAAAAAGATGTTTTAATCAAAAACCACATATAAAAAGAGCTTTTCTACAACTAGAAAAGCTCTTTTTATATGTATATCATATTAGCTATTTAACTCGATAACTGTAATCTCAGGAGCCATACCTATACGTGCTGGCATGCCCAAATAACCCAAACCCCGATTTACATACAAATATTGATCTTTGTTTTTGTATAAACCATCCCAATGCTTGAACTTGTATTTTGCGGGAGACCACTTAAAGCCCTTCCAATTAATACCAAACTGCATTCCATGGGTATGACCTGCTAAGGTTAAATCATAAGACGTTTGCCCAACAACCTCAGCTTCCCAATGATCAGGGTCATGAGAAAGTAAGATTTTAAAATCGAAATGCTCAGTCCCTTTTTTAGCTTGTTGTAAATCTCCGTATTGCGGAAATGGTGCTTGTCCCCAATTCTCAACTCCAGTGATCGCAATTTCCTGATCTCCGATACTTAGAGCTACCGATTCATCTTTCAACAATCTAAATCCAAACTTTTTATGAGCATCCAATATACCTTGAAAATTTTCTTGTTTAGCTGCTTCTGATGGCCAGTTGCTGTAATCACCATAATCATGATTTCCTAACACAGAAAACTTACCTGATTTGGCTTTTAATTGTTGAAACATACTTTCCCAACCATGTGTTTCTTCTGCAAAATTATTTACCAAATCGCCCGTAAAAAATATCACGTCGGCATTTTCTTTATTGATTATATCTACAATACCTTCTAGCTTTTGATAATTTGAAGCAAAACTACCCAAGTGAATATCTGAAATATGAATGATCTTAAAACCACTGAAATTGTTTGGCAAATTGGGGTACTTAATTTTTTGATGCTTGGTAAAAAAAGAAAACCTCCCTTTTACCATACCGAATAGTACAGATATAAAAGGTGCGGTGGCAAATATAATTCCCACCTGACTCACAAATTTCTTTCTACTAATTCGTGGATATCGAATGGTGGTCTGCTCCAACGAGGCCTTCTTTACTTTATAATGTGAGAACGCCCAATCTATTAACATAAATAGACCATAATAAAGCAAATAAAAGAATTTGGGCATGTATAAAAGAAGAAAGGCTCCATTTATTACCATAAAATAATGATAAAAATCGGGCGATGATATTTCTCTAATTTGTATCGTTAGATAAAAGTAAGCAATCCCGAAAACCAAAGGGACAATCCCAAAGAACAGACGGGCTAAGTTTTTAGTTATAGAAGTTTGTTTAACTTCTTTTTTAAAGATTAAAAAACTCAATAAATCAACACAAACAAGTATGATGAGGATGGCTAAAAACGCAACAATTTTAAATTTCATACACCAATAATTGAATTATTTCTTATTCTTAAACGCAATTATCAGTCCATAGTTGTATAAAAAAGCTTAAAATAAGATGATTACGTCATTCCTCCCTTAATCATTATCCAATATATCGTCTCTTTTACATTCCGTTAACGAAAACATAAATCACACACATTCATTATTTATATTTAATATAAATAATGAAAAGTTTATTTTTCCAACAACTGAGCACTATCCTTACTAATAAAAGCTTTGAAAGCAATTAATAGTTTACAATTCCCTTCCTACAAAATCATTACATTTTGGAAATTGTGCATTTTCGTGTATTTTCGTGTTCGTTAACGGAAATAAAAGAACTGAAAATATGTCAACATTCATAAATCCCAATTTTGTATTACAGTCAAAAGTAGCACAAGAGATTTACCATAAGTACGCAAGTAATAAACCAATTATAGACTATCACTGTCACCTTGATGCGAAAGTAATTGCAGACAATTACAATTACGACAACTTAGGAGATATGTGGTTAGGAGGCGATCATTATAAATGGAGAGCCATGCGTATTAACGGCATTGACGAAAAATACTGTACCGGAAATGTTTCTGATAAAGAAAAATTCATGAAATGGGCCGAGACAGTTCCCTATACTGCAGCAAACCCTCTATACCATTGGACACATTTAGAATTGGCTCGTTATTTCGATATTTACGAGTTACTTTCTCCCGCTAATGCGGATAAAATATATAACTCAACAAAAGAAATGTTGAGTACACCTGAGTTTAGTGCACAAAGCCTCATCAAAAAAATGAATGTTGAGATGATTGGCACCACTGACGATCCTGCCGATAGCTTAGAGCACCATATCAGATTAAAAGAACAAGGTTTCGAAACTAAGGTACTACCATCGTTTAGAGCTGATAAAGTGTTTAACATTGATAACGCGATTGTTTTTACGGCTTACCTAGAAAAGCTTGGCGAAAGTGCAAATATCAACATTAGCTCGTTCGACACTTTAGTAGAAGCTTTGAATAAAAGACATCAATTCTTCCACGATTTAGGCTGTAGAATTTCGGATAGCGGACCTGATCGCTTTTTCTTTGCTGCCTATAATATGGATGAAGTAAAAAGCATCTTCGATAAAGCTATTGATGGCAAAACCATTACTACAGAAGAGAAAGAAAAATATATGACAGCTGTAATGGCAGCCTTAAGTCATATGAACCACAAACGTGGTTGGACGCAACAGTTCCATGTTGGAGCCATTAGAAATAACAACACACGCATGTTTAACCATTTGGGTGCTGATACTGGTTTTGATTCCATCGGCGATTCTCAACCGAGTTTAAAAGCTTCTCAATTTTTAAACTATCTAGATAGTACCGATCAATTGGCAAAAACCATTCTGTACAATTTAAATCCAGCAGATAATGAGATGTTCCTAACAATGTGTGGCAATTTTGCCGATGGAACAACTGCTGGCAAAGTATCTTATGGTGCTGCTTGGTGGTTTTTAGATCAGAAAACAGGAATGGAACGCCACCTAGAAGATTTATCTGCTTTAAGTTTACTAAGCCGATTTATAGGAATGGTAACCGATTCAAGAAGCTTTTTATCCTATCCTCGCCACGAGTATTTCAGAAGAATTGCTTGTAATTACATTGGCGATCAGGTTGAAAAAGGCTTAATACCAAACGACGAAAATATTCTTCAACTATTGGTTGAAGGTTTATCATATAATAATGCAAAAGCATTTTTAGGATTCTAATTTAATCATAGTAAAATTTTTAAGGGCATATCAATTATGGCAAAAAAAGTAGTCACTTTCGGGGAAATTATGTTACGCTTTGTAACTCCACAGTACCAACGTTTTTCACAAGCAACTTCGTATAACGCGTCTTATGGCGGTGGCGAGGCCAACGTTGCTGTTTCATTAGCTAATTATGGCGTTGATGTATCATTTGTTACTCGTTTACCAGAAAACGAAATTGCAGATGCATGTATTATGGAATTACGCAAGCATAATGTAGACACAAAAAAAATAGTTAAAGGTGGTGATAGAATAGGTACCTATTACCTTGAAACAGGTTCTGTAGCCAGAGCTAGTAAAGTTGTGTATGATAGAGCACACTCGGCTTTCTCTGAAATTAAGCCAGGTATGGTTAATTGGGAAGAAGTATTAGAAGGTGCGGATGCATTTCACTGGACAGGTATTACTCCTGCCGTTTCTCAAGGTGCTGCCGATGCTTGTTTAGAGGCTATCAAAGTGGCCAACAAATTAGGAGTTACGGTTACTACCGATCTTAACTACCGCAAAAACCTTTGGAAATACGGAAAGACAGGTGCTGAAATAATGCCTGAGTTAGTAGCAGGTTGCGATATTGTTTTAGGTAACGAAGAAGATGCAGCTATGATGCTTGACATTCACCCTGATGGTGTTGATGTTACTGGAGGACACGTTGAGGCCGAAGCTTACAGAGGTGTATCTCAAAAAATTATGGCAAAATTCCCAAGAGTTAAAAAGGTAATTACAACTTTAAGAGGATCGATAAACGCAAACCATAACTCATGGTCTGGTGTATTATACGATGGAAAAACATTATACGAAGCTCCAACATATCAAATCACGCATATTGTAGACAGAGTTGGTGGTGGCGACTCATTTATGGGTGGTTTGATATACGGACTTTTAGCCTACGAAGGAGACGATCAAAAAGCTTTAAACTTTGCTACTGCAGCATCATGTTTAAAGCATACAATTCATGGTGACTACAACTTAGCAAGCATTGCTGAAGTTGAAAAACTAATGGATGGTGATGCTTCGGGTAGAGTATCAAGATAAAATATTTATATCAATTTTGACAGAGTTTAAAAGGTGTCTTTTTAATGCGCTGAACGATATTGGTTAACGAACCAGTATTTTGAAGTATACTTGCTGTTCAAACGTATTAAAGAGCATCTTTTAACAGAGACAAAAATGATATATTACATCTGATTTGCGAATTACTTTGCACCTCGTTATGGTGAGGAACACGACCATACCAAGGCACCAATTTCACATTATGCCTTGAGATCGCTTCTTGCATCACGATGACGCAATATCGAATGATTTGACATTCGCAAAAGAGAATAATCATAATTAACAATAACAATTCGGTTATTGCCGATAATAAATATAAAATGGCAAAATATTCACGTATAGAAGTATTTAATGCAATGAAGGAAACAGGAGTTGTTCCTGTTTTTTATCACGAAGATATTGAGGTTTGTAAAGCAGTATTAAAATCGTGTTACGATGGCGGTATTCGCGTATTTGAGTTTGTAAACAGAGGCGACTTTGCACATCAGTTATTTGATGAATTAAACAAATACGCTTTGGCCGAACTACCTGGAATGATTTTAGGAGCAGGTTCGTTAGTAGAGGAAGCAACAACAGCTTTATATATGCAATTGGGTGCTAACTTTATTGTATCTCCACTATTGAACGAAAACATGGCTAAAATCTGTAACCGTCGCAAAGTAATGTGGTCGCCAGGTTGCGGAACTATTTCTGAAATTAACAAAGCACAAGAATTAGGTGCTGAGGTGGTAAAGGTATTCCCGGCTTCAGAAGTAGGTGGTCCTTCGTTTGTAAAAGCGGTAAAAGCACCAATGCCTTGGACAGATATTATGCCAACAGGCGGTGTAGATACTAGTAAAGAAAACTTAAAAATGTGGTTTGATGCCGGTGTTACTTGCGTTGGAATGGGATCTAAATTATTCCCTAAAGAAGTAATGGCACAAGGCGATTGGGCTAAAATGACTGAAATGGTAAAAGACTTGATGGCAAATATTGAGTCGGTTAAAAAATAGTAATATGCTTCAACTGAATTTAAAAGATAAAGTTGCTGTTATAACTGGGGGTGGTGGAGTTTTGTGCTCCACCATTGCACGTAACATGGCAGCTGAGGGAATAGTAACAGCAATATTAGACCTTAACTTAGAGGCTGCCGAAAAGGTGGCTCAAGAGATTACTGCTGAGTATGGGGTTAAATCCATTGGCTTATCGGCTAATGTATTAGACAAGGCCTCTTTAGAAACGGCAAAAGCTACTATTAACAAGGAATTGGGTAGCATTGATTATTTGGTAAATGGTGCAGGTGGTAATGCTGCTTCAGCAACTACAAAGGCTGAAGAAATTACCGAAAACGAAATGGATAGCCTAGAAGATACTTTCTACGGTTTAGAAATGGATGGTTTTGATAAGGTTTTTGCCCTTAACTTCCAAGGTACTTTATTGCCTTCAATGGTATTTTCTAAGGATATGTTAGGCAAAAAGGATGGTTCTATCATTAACGTTTCTTCAATGAACGCTTTCCGTCCCTTAACTAAAATACCAGCCTACTCGGCAGCAAAATCGGCTATTAACAACTTTACACAATGGTTGGCTGTGCACATGGCTAAAACTGGTATTAGAGTAAATGCCATTGCTCCCGGATTTTTATTAACCAATCAGAATCGTTTTTTATTGGTAGATGAAAAGACTGGTGAAGCTACACCACGCGGACAAAAAATTATTAATGGTACGCCAATGGAACGTTACGGTGAGCCAGAAGAATTGAGCGGAACTGTGATGTATTTATTATCTGACTGGGCCAGATTTGTTACCGGAGTTGTTATTCCGATTGACGGCGGCTTTAGTGCTTATAGTGGTGTGTAAAACACACTGAAATTTCGTTTTGAGTTCCTGAATTAACAAATGCCCTTGTTATTGGAAAACAAATACATTCTAAAAAAACTAAAATGGCTATAGAACAAACATGGCGATGGTACGGACCTAACGACCGTATTACGCTTAACGATATTAAACAAACCGGAGCTACCGGTATTGTTACGGCCTTACACCACATCCCAAATGGTGAAATATGGACCGTAGAAGAAATTACCAAACGTAAAACAATGATTGAGAAAGCAGGCCTTTCTTGGTCGGTTGTGGAAAGCGTTCCGGTACACGAAGACATTAAAAAGCAAAGCGGTAATTGGAAAACCTATACCGAAAACTACAAAACATCCATTGCCAACCTTGGCAAATGCGGTATAGAAACCATTTGTTACAACTTTATGCCTGTTTTAGATTGGTCGAGAACCAATTTAAACTTTGAGTTTAACGATGGCTCACTTGCTTTAATATACCAACAAAAGGTATTTGCTGCCTTTGATATGTTTGTATTAAAACGTAAAGGTGCAGAAAACGACTACTCTGAAAAAATAAAAAAAGAAGCTAAAGCCTACTTCAACAGTTTAGATGCTGATGGGATAGAAACCTTAACCAATACGGTTATTAAAGGCCTCCCTGGTGCTGAAGAAAGCTATACTCTAGAGCAATTTCAGGCAGTACTAGATGAATATGCTGGTATCAATGATGAAAAGTTAAGAGACCACTTACAGGAATTCTTAAGAGCTATTATCCCTGTAGCTATTGAAGCAGGCGTTCGTATGGCAATTCACCCTGATGATCCACCATGGGGATTACTTGGTTTACCTAGAGTAGTAAGTACTTTGGAGGATGCCAAAGCAATAATTGCAACAGTTGATTCCATTTCTAATGGGGTTACACTATGCACAGGATCGTGGGGTGCTGGGCACTTTAACGATTTGGCAATAATGGCAGAAGAACTTGCACCACGTATTAATTTTGCTCACCTAAGAAATGTGCAGCGCGATACAGATTATAACTTCCGCGAAGATTACCTTTTTGAAGGTGATGTGGATATTTACTCGGTACTAAAATCGATTATTACCGAAGAAGAGAAACGCAAAGCGCAAGGAAGAACAGATATTTCAATACCAGTACGTCCGGATCATGGAAACCAAATGCTTGGTGATATTGGTCAGGATAACAACCCTGGATATTCATTATATGGTAGAATGAAAGGCTTAGCCGAAATTAGAGGCTTAGAATTAGGCATACGCCGAAGTTTGAATATATAAACATAAATAGTATAAAGTATCAAGACATAAGTATGAAGATTACTTGGTGTTTAAGTATTAAGTGCAAATTGGACTAATATATTATTATGCACTGATAAGGTAATTCGCATAGATTTCTCTAGATCTTCAAAGATATAATTTTGATCAACTAGTTAAATCTTATGTCTTTATACTTTTGACTTTATACTAACTAATTCCAAATAATCTAATAAACAATGAAACTGTCTACCTATACAAAATTAACACTACTTGTTTTTACCATCCTCTTTGCAGGATGTAAGCAAAAAAAAGATACAACCACCCTAAAACTAGCCCACGGACTAGATCCATCGCACCCAGTACATAAAGCCATGGTTTATATGGCCGAGGAACTTGAAAAGGAATCGGGTGGTAAAATGAATATTGAAATTTACCCTAGCGGTCAGTTAGGTGGCGAACAACAATGCGTTGAGCTACTTCAAATTGGTAGTTTAGCCATTACCAAAGTATCAGCAGCGGTGCTTGAGAGCTTTACGCCCAACTACCAAGTATTGGGTTTACCGTATGTATTCCGATCAAGAGAACATCATTTTAATGTGATGGATGGCCCTATTGGTGAAGAATTCCTAAACTCAACAGAACAATTCAATATAAAAGGATTGTGTTTTTACGATGCTGGATTTCGTAGTTTCTATTCAGTAAACAAACCCATTAATAATCAAGAAGACTTAAAGGGATTAAAAATCCGTGTTCAAAAAAGTATTACAGCCATGAATATGGTTAAAGCCATGGGTGGCTCCCCTACTCCAATTTCGTGGGGCGAGTTGTACACAGCCCTGCAGAGTGGCGTGGTAGATGGTGCTGAAAACAATCCGCCAAGTTTACATACATCGCGCCATTACGAGGTATGTAAGTACTACACCTTAAATGAACACACCTGCGTACCCGATGTGATTATTATAAGTACTGTTGTTTGGAACAAGTTGAGTGAGCAGGAACAAAAATGGTTAAAGGCCGCAGCCGAAAAATCAGTGAGCAAAGAGCGCGAGCTATGGCGCCAAGCCGAAGAACATGCCTTAGAAATTGTGAAAGATGCCGGCATGGAGATTATTATTCCAGATAAAGAACCATTTATGAAAATGGTAGAACCTGTTTATGAGGCCTATAAATGTCAACCTGAGATATACGACCTAATTCAACGCATCAGAAACACTAAATAGCCTTGTTATGATCTTAAAAAAACAAATAGATAAAATATTAGAATATGTGCTTGTTACTTTAATGGGCCTATTAATATTAGATGTACTATGGCAAGTTTTTAGTCGTTACATCTTTGCATCGCCAAGCTCATTTACCGATGAGCTCGCAGGCTTTTTATTAATGTGGGTAGGTATACTCGGAGCTGCTTATGTAGTAGGCCAGCGCCAGCACTTGGCCATTGATTTGCTATTGCAAAAAGTAAAGCCATCAACGCAAGTTAAAATGTCAATCTTCATCAATATCTGCGTTGTATTTTTTGCCTTAACCGTTATGGTTATTGGTGGTGCATGGTTAAGCATTACACGCTTTCAGTTTAACGTGATGTCGGCAGCATTGAAAATACCTTTGGGCTATGTTTATCTGCTAATGCCAATAAGCGGCTTACTAACCATTTACTATTCTATTTATTACATTATTAACCCTTCAGAATCTCTATCGTAATGGATTATACAGGAATTTTAGTATTAATATTTTCATTCTTATTTCTGCTAGTAATTGGTGTACCCATTGCTTTTAGTATAGGAATATCGGGAATACTTACCATGTTAGTGAGTATCGACTCTTTACCTGCATTTACAACTTTTGCACAACGTATGGCCACTGGCTTAGATAGCTTTGCTCTATTAGCCATTCCGTTTTTTATATTGGCTGGTAACATTATGAACCGAGGTGGTATTGCCATACGGCTGATTAACCTAGCCAAATTATTAGTGGGCCGATGGCCTGCTGGATTGGCCTTTGTGAATGTTTTTGCCAATATGTTATTTGGCGCCATTTCCGGATCGGCAGCAGCATCGGCTTCAGCCATTGGCTCAATTATGGGACCCGAAATGAAAAAAGACGGTTATGATGAGAATTTTAGTGCTGCCGTTAATATTGCATCGGCCACAACAGGACTATCGATTCCGCCAAGTAACATCTTAATCGTATATTCTTTAGCTAGCGGTGGGGTTTCTATTACCGCCTTATTCTTAGCAGGATATTTACCTGGTTTGTTAACAGGATTATCGATTATGCTCACTTCAATGGCCTTAATTATCTACTATAAAAAAGGCTTTTCCGCATCGGCTATAGCTATAACTAAAGTAATACTCGGTTTAACCGCTATTGGATCTGCCATTTATGGTCTTTCCGTAATTAAAGGAAGTTCGCCTATTACGCATCAAGTAATTTGTGGTATTTTATTGGCTAGCCTATTGTTCTTTATCGTTCGATTTATAGTTAGAAGACCTGCTTCGGTAAAGCGAGGACTTAATGTTTTATGGCAAGCGGTACCTAGTTTATTTTTACTGATAGTAGTTATAGGTGGTATTGTTGGGGGGTTCTTTACGGCAACAGAAGCATCGGCCATAGCTGTTTTATATGCATTTATTTTATCACTTGCGTATCGCGAAATAAAAGTAAGCGACTTACCCTCTATCCTATTACATTCGGTTAAAACCACGGCTATTGTTTTATTATTAATAGCTACATGTATCGGACTTTCGTGGATTATGGCCTATGAAAACATTCCGCAAAATGTAAGCGATGGCTTATTGGGTATCAGTGATAACCCAATTATCATTTTACTCATCATCAATCTAATATTATTAGTGGTAGGAGTATTTATGGATATGACGCCTGCTGTACTCATCTTTACGCCAATATTTTTGCCTATTGTAACAAGTATGGGTGTTGATGCTACGCATTTTGGAATTATTATGGTACTTAACCTTAGCGTTGGCTTATGTACGCCTCCGGTGGGATCGGTACTATTTATTGGCTGTAGTGTGGCCAATGTAAAAATTGATAAGGTAATTAAACCACTACTGCCTATGTTTTTAGCCATGGTAGTAGTACTATTAATGGTTACGTACATACCTAAAATAAGCTTATTGCTACCCGAAGTGTTTGGATTTTAATTGATACAAAAGATAAAAGACAGAAGTATAAAGATCGTAAGCTAAGAATCTAATAGATTACAGTTTTATACTTTTGTCTTTATAACTAACAAAACAAAAAAGCCACTTATATTTGCAAACCGCATGAGCAAAGTAAGAATTAAAGACATAGCCAAAGAAGCCGGTGTATCCATCGGAACAGTTGATAGAGTGCTGCACAAAAGAGGTGAAGTAAAGGAAGCTACTAAAAAAAAGGTGCTAAAAATTGCCGAAAAGCTGAATTACAAACCCAATATTGCTGCACGTGTTTTAAAATCATCGACCTCATATAAAATTGCTATTATGCTGCCCAAAGCCTTGGGTAACAATCAATATTGGAGTAAGCACCCCATTGGTTTTAACAATAGCTTAGAGTCTATTTATCCCTTTACGGTTGATATGCAATTCTTTTTATACGAAATGCACAACGAGGATGATTTTAATAGAAATGCGGCACTTATTTTAAGCTGGCAGCCCAATGGTGTTATCCTTGCTCCTATTCTGAAAAAGGAATCGCAAACCTTGTGTATGCAGTTTGATTCGCTTAAAATACCCTATGCCTTTATCGATTCGTTTATTGATGATACCAATAGTATTTCATTTGTAGGTGAAGATGCCTACAAGGGAGGCAGAGTTGCCGCTAGCGTAGTTGATTTAGGCATTGAAAAGGAGGCGGATATTTTATTGGTTAACATTGCTCGTAACGTTCAGAATGTGGGTCATCTAAATAGTCGACAGAAAGGCTTTTTGAGTTATTTTGAGGATGAGAATACCAATACCGGACAAAAGATAAACGTAGAAATACCCAGCGATGCCATTGACGATATAAAAAATGTATTAGACCCGATATTTGCCACGCACACAAACATTAAGGGTATTGTGGTAACTAGTTCGCGTACCTATGCAGTGGCCCAGTACTTAAAAGAAAGTAAGCGATCGGAATTATTTTTGGTGGGCTACGAAGTGTTTGATAATAATATTAAGTACTTAAAAGATGGTGTGATTAATTACCTTATTGGTCAACGCCCCATTGAGCAAGCCGAAAAAACCTTTAAGAAGCTTTTTGATTTCTTGGCCTTTAATACCACGCCTGATAAAAAAGACTATCAGCCCATTTCGATTTACAATGTGGAGAATGTGAGTTATTTGTAAGCATTGTTTCGTTGCTTACAATCTACTTTTGCAATATTATTAATACCAAAAGAACAGTTTACTACATGGTAATTCCCGTGTTCTTTTGGCATATTTTACTATATAAAACTTCAAAAAATAAACCTACGTTTTTTTATACATTAAGCGGCATTTAAAACCGCAATGACTATAGAATAATTTGGGCATCAATATAGGTCCCGATAGCAAACTCTTTGCTTTGGTTTATTGGTTTTGCCAATACTTGTAGGGTATTACTTTCTTGCTCCACCGATTTATCGATATAGCTTATGGTAGCCTTAAATGTTTCATCATCGTTTAATGAATAAAGTACTTCTTGGCCTGTTTGTAACAAACCACTATACTGCGCAAAAACATTCAGTCTAATTATATTTTTACGCACATTAATAATATCAAACATATCGTTTTCGGAAGTAATCATTTTACCTGGTACTATATCAATATGATCGACATAACCACTTATTGGAGCGAGTATTTTTATTGTTGAATTTATGTTGCTAGCTGTGATGCTAGCCGGATTAATTCCCAACATCTCTAGCTTGGCAGAAAGTCCCGCTTTTTGCGCTTTTACTGTATTGAAATTTGATTTGGTTAGCTGATAGGTCTTTTCAGATATTGCTTTCTCTTTATGCAAAGTTTCTTGACGTGTATACTCTGTTTTAAGATATTCAAACTCACTCGATAAACTCAAGTATTCCATTTGCATATCTATATAATCAGGATGCTTTAATGTACTTAAAAGTGTTCCTTTTTCTACCCACTGCCCCATGTTCACGTTAATGGTTTCAACAAAGCCTCCCACTGTAGCGGTTACTGTAGCAGTATGTTGTGGCAGTATATCTATAATTCCAGTACAATGGATGGGCTTAAGTTCTGAAATAACAGGTATTGGTTCTTCTCTTGGGCTTTCCTCCTTGATTATTTCAGTTGTGTTATTATTTACTTGTGTTTCGCTTTGCGTGTTATTACATCCTACCCATAAAACTGCAAGAAGTAATGTGATTATATTAATTGTCTTCATTGTTATCTTTTTTAATGATCAATTCTATTATTTATAGC
>NZ_LYBV02000054.1 GCF_001660705.2 Saccharicrinis aurantiacus | reverse complement strand
AGCGGATTTGCATCGCTGATGCAAGCTTCCTGCAACCGTGCAGCGGATTTGCATCGCTGATGCAAGCTTCCTGCAACCGTGCAGCGATTTGCGTCACTGACGCAAGCTTCCTGCAACTTTGCGGCGGATTTGCAGGGTCTATTCAATAAACTGTGTCACCAGCATTTTTTCTTTTGCTAAAGCCCTTCATAAAATATCAATAATTCAATAATGCATTTGGTATTATTACTTATTAGGGATTAACTGTAAGGGTATATTTAAGCGCTTATCATCACTTCCTTTTGAAAAATTACTAATTGCATAGCTATTGTCTTTATTCCAATCACATTCTACTCTCCCATCGCCAAGAACAATATTGCCCAGTTTATTTCTAAACCAATCTGCCAAAGCCCTATATTCCGGAGTGTTTGCAACATTTACTTTTTCAAGTGAATCTGTTCGCAAATCATATAAAGCCATATCAGCTTTTGGTCTATCGCATAGTAAAGCCCAACGAATATCGTTGTTAACATTTTCAGCAGTGGCCACATCCCATCTATCACGCGTACGCATTGAAAAAGCAAAATCTTTTGAGCGCAGGTAAGCGCGGTGCCCACAAACCACATTTACTTCGCCTATAATGTAATCGCGATTAAATTGATTTGGTTTAGCAACAACATCGGCTAAGTTATAGCCATCTAAATAGTTGAATTCAGGCGCGCTAATATCTACTCCTGATGCTGCTAACATAGTGGGTGTAAAATCAACAAACTCAATCATACTATTCACCACCTTACCCGGAGGGAACTTTGTTTTATCTGAAGCTACAACAATTGCAGCATCATGTATCGATTGTTTCCAAGGGCCAAACTTAGCCATTATACCTTGCTCACCCAGGTGCCAACCATGATCGCCAACGGTAAAAATAATAAGATAATCCTGACTATTTGCTTGGCAATATTCCTTAAAGGCAGCAACCGATTCGCCTATTAATGCATCTCCATAGGCACAAAAAGCATAATAATCTCGTACCGCTTGCAGTTTCTCTTTATCAGTTAACTGATCTGTTTTGCACTCATTATAAAGTGTTACCAACTGCGGAGGAAAGTTAGAGAGTTCATCGGTACTAAAGGCGGGTATATTATATTTTTTCTTTTTAAATATATCTCTATATGCTTTAGGAGGCAGTATGGGTGTATGTGGTAAATGAAAGCCTAAATTAACCATAAGTGGTTTAGTAGAATCAGCTCCCTTGGCATCTTTACCTGCTAAGGTTTTAAAATTGGCATTTTTATTCTCTAAATAATTCTTAAACTCCTTAACAATATAGGCATCAATTGTTTTACCGGCTGGTTGAGGGTTTACACCACCTAAAATTAATGATTTATTGATGCGTGTATAACTTCGTAAAATATCAAATTCAGCATCTACCTTGGCTTGTTTTTCTTTTTCTTCGGTAGCAATTTCGTTATCGAGCGTTTGTGTTACGTAGGTTAATTTATCGCCGTTAGGATAAATACAGGTTTCTTTGGCATGAACAATGCTTAAAATACCTTCAGGAAATTCTGCTTTTGTTCCTGAATTAAAAATATCGCCAAATCCTTTATGCTGAAGGTCACGCGAAAAGTTAATGGTATGATCGTAAAAAGCAATATCGCCATCTTTATGTTGTATGCCCCAACCCGTTTTTCCGAATACTGCTGTACCATAACCATTATCACGCAATACTTGCGAAACCGTTTTACTTACAAAATCGGCTTTCTGGTGCGATTTGAATTTATAATGCCCACTACGAAATGGATACCTACCGTATTGCATTGAACTGCGAGAAGGTGTGCACATGGGTGAATTACAAAAGGCATTGACAAATAAGGTGCCTTCGTTAGCTAAGGCATCAATTTCAGGAGACATTACATAACCCAATTGATTCTCTGCTTTTCCGCTTGTTGCTTTATTATAACAAGCCAAAGCATCTGCCCGGTGGTCGTCGGTTATAATCCATAAGATATTAGGTTGTTGTTGAGCACTCACATGAACACCAAAAAACACCATTACAATAGATATGATGTTTTTAAATATACCTGTTGATTTTTTCATAGTTTATTAAGTTCTATTTAGATCTTTCAAATTTTAATAATAGTGGCCGCTATAGCAATAATAAATCTAAACATTAACTCAACAATTCAATTTTATAACTATTGATAAACTATACCGGTACCTTTTGTGCTAAATCAATAGCGTCCTAATAGATTTTTAAGTTTAAGGCTAAGTCACTAATGAATAGTTTGTTATTGAAATGTGTTTTTTCGTAGGATTGCATTTAAGCGCCTTGTCAGGCTGGCCTCTTTACACAAGGCTTTTGTTTTGTTTGAAGCTTTAGTAAGACTGGCTAGCTGAGAGCTTTGCTCTTAGATCCGCCAGCCGCACTTAAGCTTCAAATAAATAAGAAAGTTTTTTGTAAAGCAGCCTTGAATTTTTGCGTTTAGCGAATACAATATCAAGTTCACTTGAATATTGTTGAGTGTAGCAAAAATCATAAAGTAATTTCTTTGCCCTGCCTTTGCCGGCAGGCAGGTTCTGTTTCTTGCTTCAAGGCATCGGGACGATTAAGAATTGAGTATTCTTAATTGTTTCAGGATGAAGTTGGGCCTACCTGACGGAGGCAGGTTTGGGCAAACAGCCCAATACGTAATATTATTTAGGACAACATTGGTGCTAAATATTTGAATAATTATTATAAATCATGTATAGATTCTACATAAATGGAATTTTTGATTCACCTTGTGCTTATTCCAAAGGCAAAATGCAAGTTTGATACTTCACATGAATATCAAAAAAAATCCTCAATAGCAGATGTGCCATTGAGGATGCTTTATATAGAAGTTGTTTAAGTTGTATTAAATTATCTCTTCACAACTTTAATTGCGTATTGTTTATTTTGCTCTGAAGTAAGTACCAATACATAAATTCCGCTTTTAATATGACTTGGCACTAACAATTGTTGGGTACTCTCTGTTACACTCCAGGCATGTACCTTAGTTGCTGACATATTATACAGGTCGGCTCGTGCAACTTTAATTGAGGGCAATGCATTTATTAGTATATGATTATCGAAGGGATTTGGAGATACCGTAATACCGTCTTCTTTCTCAATAGGTTTTACGCTATTATCATCATCATCATTACCACAAGCCTCTCCGGGTAAACCGTAACATCCATTTCCTGCAGGTCCTTGATGAACATCCCAATCGATACCTGGCACCCAATCATCGCCTAACTCATAAGCACCAACATCAGGAGCATCGCCAACGTAGCCATCGGTATAACCATCTATTACTCTACCCGCATCAATAGCAGGCGTACCTGCTTTAAGAGTAAAATCGTTACCAGAATAACTAGTAAACGAAGTCGAATTGCCTAAGTTATTCTGCAGGTCATTTCCTTCAACATGTGCCAGCCAGTTTTCACCCGTATCTTTATTCCCATCTGCATCTGATGAGGCCTGATCTGAGAGATTGTTCCACATATGCACATTCTCAAATTTATCGTCCTCGTTCGCTCTTATCCATGCGCCCATGGTTCCTCCATCAGCTTTGCAGAAGGTGTTATTGAAGATATCCAAATTCAGTCCTTTCCAGTTAATCTGAAGATTTGTCCATTGCACATTCCAAACTACATTTCGATAAACTCTTACATCGCCCGAATTGTTATCCAGATAAATGCCCGCAGCTTTGTATAGGCCATCTCTACAAATAGCATCGTGAAACCAGTTGTGGTGAATATCCATGTTTAAGTCACGCCCGATAGTGTATAACAAAGCGCAATCGTGAGCAATTAAATTACTCTGCGAAAAATCGTTATACGCCACCTCAGAACCTTTAGAAATAATTTGTAATGCATCTCTACCTCCACGAGTTACTTTATTGTGGGTAATTTTTGCATTTCGCTGACCGCGAATCATTAAAGGTGCATCGTAGCTACCAACCATATTAAAGTTGTGAATAAGTGAGTTGTTAACGGTAGTTTCTGAGCCAGAATCCCAAATTCCAGAACCATCGCCATAACCAATCTCACACTTATCAATGGTAGTATTAACAGAGTTCCAGCTAATATCAATCGACCTTACGCCTGTATGAAAGCTTTTGGTAATACCCCTGGTCATTCCGCCATACAAACTAGTGACTCCATTAATTGTATTCCCAGTTCCATCAATTAGTATGCTACCTCCAAAAATGGCTAAGTTTTTAATATGAATATGATGGCGACTTTTTAAATCGACCGCTGTCTCTCTTCGCGCCATTGCAATAGCTCCATCCTCTGGTTGAGCACCATCGGGTAAAATTACATATAGCATTTTAGTACTACTGTCAAAGTACCATTCGTTTTTATAATCCAGAGCTTCTTTAATACCTTCCAGATAAAAATCACCGCCATCGCCTGGTGCATGTGCACTAAGAATCCACGCAGGATCTTTTATGGCATCAAAAATGACTTTTCCTGCCGATGAATCTTTAATCCATTCTTTCCAAGCTAACCAACCAGAGCCAGACTTATCGCCAAAAAAGAAGATTGAACCACCGTTTGACCAGTCCCAATTCGGAATTTCGCTATTCTCGAGGTAAGCATTAACACTTGTTTCTGAATCACTTCCGCCTTCAGCTCGCAAAGAGTTCAAAGTAAATCTATCGCCATCATCGTTGTTTGGCCAACGTGCTAAATCAAGTACGGTTTCTCCATTCATCACAAAGTTTCTTTGTCCCAAATCCCAATCGAGCTGAGCCTTGTAACGTTGTCCACCATCTGATGTCCATCCACTTATGGCCTGCATTGCCGAAATAATTACTTTTTCTCCCTCAATAGCTTGAAAAGTAATAGGACTAGCTTCTGTACCTGAGTTAGCAGGTTTAATGGTTTCTTCGTAGGTACCTTCGCCTATATAAACCATATCTCCGGCCATGGCCAATGATGCTGCCTTAGCTATTGTTAAAAACGGGGCATCTACAGTTCCTTCATTATCATCATTACCCGCTTTAGTAACGTAATAATCTTTTGAGTATCCGTTACCAAACAAAAGCATTGAGGCAACAAATAGAAATACTATTCTAGTAGTAGTTGTTTTATTCATAATAAGAGTTTGCTGATTATTTTTAATACAAACTCAAATATAGAATAGGAACACCCCCATTGGGGGAAGATATTCATCTAATTATGTAGTGTATATTCTTTTACCTCTTCGTTTTTATGAATACCTCCCCTAATTTGGGTAAATCAATCTCTGGCAAATACTTCTTTTAATTGCCAATAAGCTTTCTTTTTATTTCGCAATTCGTCTACTACACCCCACTCTCTAAAACCTGATTCTGGTGTACCTTTGTAATTGCTTCTGTAGTCGTTATAGCACCATAAGGATAAACCCACAACGTAAGGGTATTCTTTAATGGTTTTAATGTAGTTGATTAGCTTCTCATCCAATTCGGCATCTGCCCCTCCACCTATCTGTTTTAATCCTATTTCTGATAAGAAAATGGGTTTGTTAGGAAACTTCTCGTGCGTAAGTTCTGTGTTACGAATGGCATCACCATAGCTATTAATACAAATTAAATCGAGCTTATCGTAGGGTTCATTACTCATATCGGTATGCTTTCCATAGGCTGTGATTGATACATATGTTTTCAATCGAGTGCTATCTAAAGACCCAACATAATCGAGCATTGAGTTAACGTATCCATACTGTTCAGTGGTTAAGCTTTTGGCTCCCCATGGCGCAATAGAATCTCGTAGTTCATTGCCCACACTCCATCCCACAACGCAGGGATGATTATAATCGCGGGTAATTAACTCTTGCATCCATTTTTTGGTTTGAGGATTGTTAGGAAATGATTGTGGATCATCATCACCCCAAACAGGGATTTCTTCAATAATGAGATAACCAACACTATCGCAAAAATTCAAAAGATTAGGCGCTAAAGGAGCATGCATCATTCTTGAGAAACTTGTCCCTAAGGCTTTCATATCCATAATATCACTTTTTACCAATATATCAGGCTCTGTATTTCCATATTCAGGATGATCGTGCACTCTATTTATACCATCCATTTTAATGGGACGATTATTAAAAAACAATTGTTCCCCAATGGCTTCAATCTTTCTAACACCAAACTTATCATCTTTATAATCAAGCACTGTTCCATTATGCTTTATTTTACTTGATAAGCGATACAAATACGGATGGTCTAATTCCCATAACTGATAATCGGATAATTTTGCCTGAATAACATATTGATGAAATGCTGTTGAATTCCCTTTTATTGAAATCTCCTTTTGATACTCTTCTTTACTATTGCCCCCATCATTAACAGAGGACAGTATAGATACATTTTGAACTTCCGTTGCGTTATTCTCAAGCTTATACTTGACATTAATGGTAAGGCTGTTATTCTCAAAATCAGGAATAGCATCAATATGCTGATACATTATGCGAACATCATTATTGGCTACTAGGGCAACATTACGACTTATACCACCCCATGCCCACCAAGCACCACGTTTATAAGTATTATCGGCCTGCACTACCAATTGATAGGCATTACCGGCATCTACCAACTTGGTGATATTAAACTCAAATGGTGTATATCCACCAACGTGCGTACCTAATAATTCGCCATTGAGCCACACTTTGGCCGTTTGATATACGGCGTCAAATTTTAAGCGAATTTGCTTATTGTCCCAATTAGAAGGTACATTAATTGTGCGCTGGTAATATCCTTTACCAACAAACTCAGCGTATTTATCACTAGTATCCCAGTTACCAGGTACCGAGAGTGTATCCCACTCTGAGAAATGGGTTTTAAACACTTCTGCTTCTGTAAGACTATTAGAGGCTAAAAAATACCAATTGCCATTTAAACTAATCGTTTGTTTTTCTGTATTACAAGAGATCAATAATACGACTAACAAAAGCGTGCATAATAACTTGATTTTTTGCATAGAATATTTTTTTTTGGCTACAATTTAATTGTGTTTATATAAAGTTATTTTAAGTTGTATTAGAAAACTAAAAGTAGCGAATGATTTCATTTACTTTTGCGAATTCCTATTCAATAGCAAATGTAGAGCGCATCGCCTTCTTTACACTAAGCTATTCTTATCGTATAACTATACAAGTAATAATTACAACTAGAATAAAACTATACAATACACACATAGGGATTCATATACAAACCCTTACAGAACAATATCTATACAAGTCAAAAACATTCTAATATTAAGCATAGTCTTCTCATCCCTTAATTAAATGTTTATAATAACAGAAGAAAGTTGTATTCACATTGATGCGAATTAGTATAAACTTGAATAAGCAAAACAATTTGAGATTGTAATTTTCATGGATATAATTTCGTTCATCAACTAAACATAGTATTTGGTGTAAAATTATAGTACCCAACCCTAGACTTTATGAATACTATTCATTAAATTATTGCTTCTAACTAATTTAAATTAAGCTTATGAAACTCACTCAACTTACAAAGGCAGTTATTCTTTTACTAGTGCTTCAATCCTCCATAAACTATATTAGCGCCCAATCTAAAAAAGAAGTTCAAGAAGAACTAGATGCGGTATTAATAAAACAATCAGAATTGCTAACTAAGAATAAAGAACTAAATGCCTTACTTAATGATTATTCTATCTTTTATAGTAAAATTAAAAAAGAACTACTCAGTAATCAAAATCAAGAAGAACCCGTACAACAAGGTACGCTATCTATTACTAAAAGCATACAGAAGCTCAAAAACAACTCGCTATCATTATCAATTGTTAGAGACTCGCTTGAGTTGGCTCTTAAAAAATCAAATGAAGAAATTACACAACTAACTATCCAAAATGAAGTTGTTAGAAACTACTTACTTGGCGATGCAGAAGAGGCTTCATTCCCAAGCTTAGAAAGCGAATTTGAAGGAAACTGGAATTTATACCTAAGACCCATGCAAATGGTTGGTAAGCCCTTTGAATCAGGTTTTATTAGTACAAACCCACTATTGATGAACGATAGCATTAGTGCTAATTATTTATACAAAATAGAATTTGGAGAGGACGAAATAGCCACCCTATCCTTTAAAAGTGGAGAGGCAAAAAAGGTATTCTATACCATAAATAATTTCAGTGTAAATGCTCCATATGATATAGTATTTACAAAGCAAAGCGAGTTTAAACTAGTGGCACATATTTCGCCCATGCCCAATGGTTTAGAGATTTCGTACGAAGTACCTCTAAAAACAGATAAGGTGATTTATTATTATGGAACCATTAAACGATAACAAACTTACCAAGTGAACTTGATACTGCTTTCACTTACAATAATTCAAGGCGCCAAAATTAAACTAGGGTTTACAACATGTGCTGCAATGTGGAGAAATCACCCACAATCCTTAAAGCATTTGGAAAGAGCTGATATTAATAAAATTTCATACCTTAAGTAAAAAAGTATCATCTACACACTTAAAGTACATGTGCAATTGAGAAAAAGTAAATGAAGATGCATATGATTAGAACAAAATCTAATTTGTTTCCTTTATCTCAATAAAAACCTATACATTATGAAAAACAAAACACTCAGCTACTCTTCATTACTCTTTTTGCTACTACTTGCTTTACCAAGTGTTAAAGCACAAAGTGGTATTCAGTTTCCTAAAAGTGATTCAACATCTGTTAAAAAAGAATATCCTTATGTTTTACCCATATGGGGGCAAGAGGTTGTGGATAGAAATATTGACCTACAATTACCTTTTGGTTTTAACGTGAATTATGTATTTAACCAAATGTCGCTTGAGTTAACCGAATTTAGTATGAATTTTTACGATGGCGAAAACTTAGATGATATCATCAATCCTGAATCCTTAAATTTTACAGAAACGGTTGCTACATCAAATGGAGTTAATGTAAGAGCAGATGCTTGGATATTACCACTACTTAATGTGTATGGCCTCTATTCGAGAAATCAAGGTTCAACAAAAGTATCTTTTCAACCACAAATGGTTGAAACAGGATTAGGGCCCAATGGAAATTTAAAGCAAATAACAACTCCGGTAAAACCGATAGATGTACCAAAAGTAAATTTCTCCACTAATTCGTTCGGAATTGGTTCAACTGCAGTTTATGGATGGGACGATTACTTTGTTAGTGTAGATGGAAATATTACATGGACTACATCTGATTTATTGGCAGAAACAGTAACATTCTTTGTTGGATCAGGTCGAATTGGAAGAAGAGTTGTATTCCGAAATAAAATGAAATTGTCGGTATATATTGGTGCCATGTATCGCGACTTTGTAAATAGAGAAAACAATACAGGTTCCCTAGGAGTGCCTGAGCTTGATGAAGCCATGACTCAGGCAATTGGTGTTTTAAATACCATAAACAATGAGCAAATTGACCTTTGGGAAAGTTTGCCTGACAGAACTCCTGGTAAAGAAGAAAAACTAATCGAACTATACGCTCGTGAACAACGTCTTGATTATGCGCTAGGGAGAGTTGAAGAATCCAATGCAATTAACTACAGCATAAAAAAAGAAATTATTGATAACTGGAGTACTCAGTTAGGGTTTAACTATGAAATTTCAGATCATTGGATGTATAGAGCCGAATTAGGTTATAGAGCCGATCAAAAGTTCTTTATGACTGGTTTACAGTATCGATTTGGTTTTTAGAAATATTACTTCAAATATTAAACCCGCATTAATACTAGATAGATCTAATATAAATGCGGGTTTATACTATCCTCTTAAAGGCATACTGAATACCATCTTCCATTACTTCTGCCCGTCTTTCAATACTAGAAAATACTTTCATAATTATTGATAAAATGAAGACCCGCCTATCTTATAATTACGATATGGTGTCTTTGATTTATTTTCATACGCTAGACTGAGCTATAAATGACCAATTCATTATACAAAAACAGTTTTAAAACGAAACTATATATTCGGTATACCTAAACAGCGTCAAATAATTAGTAGCAAAGCAACTAGCAATTCTACTTATCAATAACAACAAATTATTACTACATTTGGGCTTACAACCTAAAACAATAATATATGAACAGAACATTTAATTTACTGATGATTACAGCATTACTTTTTACGGCCTGTAATCCATCTGCAAAAAAACAAAGTATGATGCCAACAAATCTGCCTGATGCTCCTATTGCGGAGAAAAAGGATTCTGTATTAACCATTCATAACGATACACGTATCGACCCTTATTTTTGGATGCGTTTAACTGATGAACAAAAAGTAGCAGAAACACCCGATGTTCAAACTCAAAAAGTACTTGATTATTTAAATGCTGAAAATAGCTATACAGAAACAGCACTTAAAAACACGGAACCATTACAAGAAAAGTTATTTGATGAAATTGTTGGTCGCATTAAAAAAGACGATGCATCAGTACCTTATTTCTCAAATGGATATTGGTATTATGTGCGTTACGAAGAAGGTAAAGAGTACGCCATTCACTGTCGTAAAAAGGGTTCTTTAGAAGAGAAAGAACAGATACTTTTAGATATAAATGAATTAGCCGTAGGACATGAATATTACGCAGCCTATGGTTTAAAAGTGAGTCCTGACAATAAAACATTGGCTTTTGCTGAGGATACTGCAAGTCGTAGAATTTACACCATCCGTTTTAAAAACATAGAAACAGGCGAATTCTATAGCGATGTTATACCTAATGTTGAAGCAGGAGGTGCATGGGCTAACGATAACAAAACCTATTTTTACACATCTAAAAACTTAACCTCACTTTTAAGTGAAAAAATATGGCGCCATAAACTAGGCACAGCTAATAAGGCTGATGTTATGGTTTATCACGAGAAAGATCCATCGTACTACATTGGTGTTTACAAATCAAAATCTGATCAATACATCATCATTTACAACAGCAGTACTTTAGTGAGCGACTATCAGATATTAGATGCCAATAATCCTACTGGTAAATTTAAACAGTTTACCCCACGAGGAACGGATCACGAGTACTCAATCAGTCACTATAAAGACAAGTTTTATATTGTTACCAATGATAAAGCGCAAAACTTCAGACTGATGGAAACATCGGTTAATGCTACTGATATGAGTAATTGGAAAGAAGTATTACCTCATCGCAAAGATGTTTTATTAAATGGTATAGAAGTATTTAATGATTATTTGGTAGTAAGTGAGCGTAGTAATGCCTTACCTCATCTTCGCATCATCAATCAAAAAAACAAAGAAGAGCATTATCTTGATTTTGGTGAGCCAGTATATTTATCATATATCAGCATTAATCCAGAGTTTGATACTGAAATTCTTCGTTATGGATACAGTTCTTTAACTACTCCAAATTCTACCATTGATTACAACATGCGCACCAAGCAAAAAGAGGTGAAAAAGGTGCAAGAAGTAATTGGTGGTCATGAGCCAAGTGAATATGTTTCAGAACGCCAATGGGCAGTAGCTCGCGATGGTAAGAAAGTACCTATGTCTATAGTATATAAAAAAGGTACTGAGCTTAATAAGGAAACCCCTCTCCTTTTATATGCCTACGGTTCATACGGTAATACAATTGATCCGTATTTTAGCTCAACACGTTTAAGCTTATTAGATAGAGGATTTGTTTTTGCCATAGCGCACATCCGCGGTGGTCAGGCAATGGGACGCGAGTGGTACGATGATGGTAAAATGATGAATAAGATGAACACCTTCAACGATTATATTGATTGTGCCAAGCATTTAATTAAAGCAAACTATACGTCGGCAGACCATTTATATGCAATGGGCGGCAGTGCCGGTGGTTTATTAATGGGTGCTGTAATAAATATGCAGCCCGATTTATTTAACGGAGTTATAGCTGCCGTGCCGTTTGTGGATGTGGTTTCTACTATGTTAGATGAAACAATTCCGTTAACCACAAATGAGTTTGATGAATGGGGAAATCCGAAAGAAGAAGCTGCTTATAAGTATATGCTTACTTACTCTCCATACGATCAGGTAAAAGCGCAGGAATATCCTAACTTACTAATCACAACAGGTTTATTTGATTCGCAAGTACAATATTGGGAACCAGCTAAGTGGCTTGCTAAATTACGAGATACGAAGACTGATAATAATTTATTAATTATGCATACAAACATGGAGGCCGGTCACGGCGGTGCTTCCGGACGTTTTAAACGTTACAAAGAAACCGCTTTGGAGTACAGCTTTATGTTTATGCTAGAAGGTATTGATCAATAGGATTTAATTTCTATCAAAACATTAATTAAAAGCGACTTGTTACTTAAACAGGTCGCTTTTTTTATATAGAAGTTATTTAAGGTTGTAGGGCAATTACGAGAGTGGCGGATTGAGTTTTACTAATGAAATCAAGGTGTTACTCGCAGATTTTCGATACAACTTTAAACAACTTCATAAATAATACCAAATGCATTATTGAATGATTGATAAGAAATTGAATTATTTGATGATGTTTTTGGTATAAATATTTACTTATGTCAGTTAAAATAATTACTCCAACTCCAAACCTTACAGAAAGCCTAGAGTTCTATAAAAAACTAAACTTTAAGGTAGAAAGCTCTGGCACATCATATCTAGTTAGTGATGCTAAAATTACTATTGAACTTTCTGATAGTAAAAAATATAGGAAGGGCTTTAAAATTAGCACCTCCAATAAAGCCAAACTAATAAATAAGCTGAGTTCGCATACTATCTTACTTAATCAAGATGATGATTCTATTGCAGTGGATAGAAATGGCCTTTGGTATTACATTACTGAAGAGGACTTCACAACAGCAGACGGTTCAAACCAATCGATTTTAGGTACAAATTTCGGTGTTAGTATCGAAACTGCACATATGCAACATACAAAAGACCTCCTTATTTTGTTAGGTTTCAAATTGCAAATGGAAAATGAGGAACAGGGTTTCATTCAGCTTAAAACTAAAGATGATTTCTACATTAGTTTGATGAAACCGTTCTCTTGTCCACATTTATTTAATAACCCGGCACTCAACTATTTTAACGGCAAGGACAATCTTAATATTATTGATCATATTAAAACTAAAAATATCTCTGTTTATGAGAATATTACTGCATTTAATACGGAAAACTTGGTAGATAACATCTCATTAATGGATCCAAGCGGCATAGGCTTTTTTATATTTAACGACTGATTGTAAAAAAATCATTATGTTTCATGTGATCATAAAAACTACCTTTACAAGGTCAATAAATTAAAGACAAGGAAGACTAAACACTTGTTGTAATTAAGCTATAAATTTAAAAGTTTAAGTATGCGTTTATCAAAAATTGGGCTTTTGCCACGAATTATAATAGCCATTATCTTAGGTATTGGTATCGGACTAATTTCTCCTGATGGTATGGTTAGAGCCTTTGTTACCTTCAACGACTTATTTGGCAATTTCTTAGGATTTGTAATTCCTCTTATCATACTCGGTTTTGTTGCGCCAGGTATTGCCGATTTGGGTAAAGGTGCAGGTAAACTACTTGGCATAACTGCATTAATAGCCTATGGATTTACTATTTTCTCTGGCTTTTTCACTTTCAGTGTTAGTCAGTTTGCTTTACCTAAGCTACTAACAACCAGCGATCAAATACACATCGAAGAAACTGTAGATACACTCACTCCTTTCTTTACAGTTGAAATGCCCCCACTTATGGGTGTTATGTCGGCATTGGTTGCTGCATTTGCTTTAGGCCTTGGAATGGCTTCAATAAAAGGAACTACACTAAAAAATGCCTTTGAAGATTTTAAAGAAGTGGTAGAAAAGATTATTTCTGTTGCCATAATCCCCTTACTTCCGCTTTACATATTTGGTATCTTTCTAAAAATGACGGCTTCCGGACAAGTACTGCCCGTTTTAAGTGTTTTTATAAAAGTTATCCTTATCATATTCTTCTTAACCGTTGTTCTTTTATTTATTCAGTTTACTATTGCTGCATGGGTAAGCAAACAAAATGCTTGGAAATTACTTAAAAACATGTTTCCAGCTTATATGACAGCACTCGGCACACAATCATCAGCCGCCACAATACCTGTAACATTAGAGCAAACCATTAAAAACGGCGTAGATGAAGATTTGGCTGGTTTTGTAGTACCCCTTTGTGCCACTATCCACTTATCAGGTAGCACCATGAAAATAGTTGCGTGTGCCATGGCAATTATGATGTTATCGGGTATGCCCGTTACATTTGGTGCACTTGCTGGTTTTATTTTAATGTTAGGTATTGCTATGGTGGCAGCCCCTGGGGTTCCAGGTGGAGCCATAATGGCTGCTTTAGGTATATTAGAAAGTATGCTTGGCTTTAGCGCCGAGCTGCAAGGCCTAATGATTGCCCTTTACATTGCCATGGATAGCTTTGGAACAGCAACTAATGTAACTGGCGACGGTGCAATTGCTGTAATTGTTAATAAAATTGCCCATAAAAAAGGCTAATTTTTGAGAAACTTCGGTGTTCTAACGGGCCGCACTAAACATTAATATATTTATATTGTTTTTATATTTGACAGCTGATTAATTAATCGAAACAAAATATTTTGTACTATGAAAATAAAACAACTTTTCAGCAATAATCAAGAGTGGATAAATACCAAATTAAAACAAGATCCTGACTTTCTTAAAAAGCTTTCGAGCGATCAAAAACCTACCATTTTATATATAGGTTGTTCAGATAGTAGAGTAACAGCAGAAGAACTTATGGGTGCGCAGCCTGGTGAAGTATTTGTACATAGAAATATTGCCAATATGGTACCTAATACTGATCTAAGTTCCATGTCGGTAATAAACTATGCCGTTAGTATTTTAAAAGTACAGCATATTGTAGTATGTGGTCACTATGGTTGCGGAGGTGTGAAGGCTGCCATGGATTCGTCTGATCTAGGAATTCTCAATCCATGGTTAAGAAATATTAGAGACGTTTACAGATTGCATAGGGAACAACTAATGGCTATTGAAGATGAATCTGAACGTTACAGAAGATTAGTTGAGTTAAATATTCAGGAGCAATGTATCAATGTTATTAAAACAGCTGATTATCAAAAGGCTTATAAAGATCGTAAAGCATCAGTGCACGGGATGGTATTTGACCTAGAAACTGGTAAATTAAAAGACCTAAAAATTGACTTTGATAAAGAGCTTGAACAAATAATGGAAATTTATACATTAGACTGATTAAAGTTTACTTTATCTTAATAAATATCAAGCCAATAGAATACAAAACTATTGGCTTTTTCTATAAAACCCACCATACCTACTATAATTATATCCTTTAATAAAGCTCCTCACACCCCTTTAAAAATAAGGGTTACACAATATTTAACACGCCCATATAGATTCTATTTAAATAATTGGCATAGTAGTTGATTTTCAAATAGCACAACACTACTTACACAAACATTAATATTTATTAGTTATGGGTAAGATATATCACACGCCAAGAATAGAAGAAATAAAAATAGATCAAGAAATTGTTATGATGGCACCTTCTGATCCTCCTGGATGGAATCCTGGTGACGGCATCCCGCCATGGGCAGGAAATCCAGATCACCCTGACCATCCAAGTAATAAGCCTAAAGGTGGGATGTTTCAAAGTCCATTGGAGCAAGGTAATCCCTTTGGAGGGAGTAATGTTTTTTAAGGAATACATCTAAATCAAAGCAATAAAATGATCTACTAACCCACATCAATAGTTAGTAGATCCTATATTGTAAAAGATGATTATAATAATGTACTAAACATTATATACGCTTGGCTATATAAAACACGTAGCCATAATGAGTTCCATACTTTTTATATAGCTCAATCTCTTTCTGCTCACCATCTATAATGGCTTTTGCGGCTTTACTGTTAGCATGCTTTTCTAAGAAAGATGAAAATCTTTCTTCCATCGGATTATAATAATTATCTAACCAGCAATTATTAGGTAAGATAAAATGTGCTACCGGCGAATATCCATTTTCTTCAATCACCTTAGTTTTATTAGAAATGGTATCAATTTCAGGGTAAGCATTCGTCCAAAATTCATGTACTTCACTAGGTCTGTTATTACTTAACCAAGATATTTCAGTAACTGCAACATAACCTCCTTCTTTTATAAACGGCTTCCATTTCCTAAGTCCATTTTCAAAACCTATGTTATAAATAGCTCCTTCCGACCATAAAATGTCAAATTCGTTAGTAATAAACGGAAGTTTATCCATTGAAGCCTCCATAGTTAATACCTTATCTTGTAGTCCTAGCTTATTGGCATTTTCATTTACCTTATCTAAAAACTGCGGAAATAAATCTACAGCCAAAACCCTACCATCTATATTATTTGCAATAGAAATTGTTTGAGCACCTGTACCGGATCCAACATCAGCTACACTTAAATCCTTATTATTAGCAATATCAATAAAGCTCAATGCCTTTAGAGTTTCTTTATCGCTTCCTGGCCCTTGTCTTTTTCCTCCTAAGTGAAAATCAATAATATATTCTATATCAGTCATAAATAATGTCTTAAATTATATTTATTAAGCACAACACATTTGTCCGCTATTCTTAAACTCTTTAATAGTCATACCATAAGTCTTTTTAAAAGAACGTGCCAAATGGCTACTATCGGTAAAATTTAGCTGAAAGGCTATTTCCTTAACCGATAAATCAGTATGCAACACTTTTGTTTCTACAATCTTTAATTTCGATTTTAGTATATAATCCGCTAAACTTAAACCAGCTTGCTTCTTAAAATACTCTGAGAAGTACAGCTTTGAAATTCCAAACTTATCTGCCAAAACAGGAACGCGTATTTTGGCCTTATCCAAAATATTGGTATTAACGTAGCGTACAATCTCACCAAACCTATTGTCTATATCATTTGCCTGATCAACATATCTCTTTTCGATACTGCGTGCCAAAATATTTAAAATAGAAGCCAAAGCCCCTGTCATAATCGATTGCGAAAAACTATCGGCCACTAAATGCTCCTGATAAATAGTTTTAATATTGTTTATTATAAAGTCGCGCTCACGCTCTGTTTCAATAATATCTCCGGGAGCTTTATTATAATTAGCCAATATGTAAGCTATTTTATCAAACCAAACATGGTAATCTGTTAAAGCATCTTTATTTAAAAAATAATGATCGGTAAAACGTATAAAATAAAAACGTGAAGCTTCATCAATTTTAAAAGAATGACAATCTAATGGCGGTAACAAAAAAACATTACCCTCCTGAAAACTAAATTCATGCTGATTAATACACTGAGTTCCTTTACCCTTTTCTACATAAACAATCTCGAAGAAATTATTCTTATAGGGTCGCTTATCCCAAACTTCAAACTCTTCAATATGAATTTCAAATAGCTTATTTATCGACTTTGTAATCATTGTATATTTATTGGTACTACTGTGCAAATATACGACATTTAATAATTAAAGTACTTCTATATTGCATTATAGGATACTATAACAAATAACATCTCCAATATTAATACAATAATACCTCATATATTTACATAGTATTAATTAGAGTATAGCCTATCTTTGTATTGTTCACTTTGATATAAACACAAGTGAATATTGATAATGAACTAGCTTATTGGTAAATTAATGAGCACTAATAAAAATAATCATTTAAACTTTAACAGGATGTCAAGTCAAAAATTAACAATTGTTGCAAGAATTACAGTAAAAGAAGGAAAAGCTGATTTTGTAAAATCAGAACTATTAAAACTAATAGACATAACACGAGCTGAGGAAGGGTGTATTAATTATGATTTACATCAGGATAATGAGAATCCAAACTTCTTTTTATTCTTCGAGAACTGGGAAAATCGTGAGTTGTGGCAAAAACACATGGGCAACCAGCACTTAGCTGATTATATAAAAAATACAGAGGGCACTGTTGAAGAATTTATTGTGCATGAAATGTCGCACATTGCCTAATATTTCTCAATTATTCTGAATTCGAAAAGTAAGTAGTATTAACATAAATAATAGATAAGTTATGGATGCAATAGAATTAATAGAAGGACGTAGAAGCGTACGAAAATTCAAAAATGAAAAGGTAGACCGCAAAGTAATGAAAGACATTATTTCTGTAAGCCGATGGGCTCCATCATGGGGAAATTTTCAAGTTGCGCGATATACTATTATTGATGACGATGAAACCATACAAAAACTTGCAACCGATGGTGTTAATGGTTTTGTGTACAACATTAATACCCTTAAAGAAGCTAAAGGTGTAGCTGTATTAAGCTTTGTAAAAGGCAAAAGTGGAAAGCTCGAAGGTGATGACTACGCTACATCTAAAGCCAATGTTTGGGAAGTTTTTGATGCTGGTATTGCGTGTCAAACATTCTGCTTAGCTGCACATGCCAAGGGTGTAGGAACCTGTGTTATGGGAGTAATAAGCGATGTATCTGTTGCTGAAATAATAAACTTACCAGAAGAAGAAACTGTTGCTGCTTTAATTGTTTACGGTTACGAGGAAGGCGCCACCGCTCCTACTAAACGTAAAGAAGTAGACGAAATACTACGATTTATTTAATTAGAATTCAATTAATTGGATGCATAGATAGTAGCTAGAACCATACAACTATCTGTGCATTAAAAATTAAAATATTATGAGTAAACATATATTAATAACAGGAAGTACTGACGGAATAGGCAAAATATTAGCGCTTGAATTGGCCAACGAAGGACACCACGTTTATATACATGGACGCAATCAAGAAAAGGTAAAGGCTGTTGTTAATGAAATAGTTAATACTAGCAACAACAATAATGTTAAAGGCTTTATTGCCGATTTGTCGGATTTAGCTGCTGTTAAAGACATGGCCGATCAAATAAACAAAAGTATTCCCCAACTAGATGCCTTAGTAAATAATGCTGGTATTTTTAAAAGTTCGGCAAGCACAAAATCAGGTTATGAATTACGTTTTACCGTAAACTACTTAGCTCCATATTTGCTCACCAAGGAAGTAATGCCATTACTTAAAAAGGCAGATCACGCACGCATTGTTAATTTAAGTTCGGCCGCACAAGCACCTGTTGCAATTGATGCTGCAAAAGGAACAAGGGCTATTTCTGTTAACGAAGCTTATGCACAAAGTAAATTGGCATTAACCATGTGGAGTTTTTATTTAGCCAATAAGCAAGATGACATAAGTGTTATAGCAGTAAATCCAGGCTCACTTTTAAACACCAAGATGGCAAATGAAGCTTACGGACAACACTGGTCGCCGGCTGAAAAAGGATCGGATATATTATACGATTTAACGCTTGGAAAACAATACCAAGGCTTAACGGGTAAATACTACGATAACGATAATGGCGAATTTGCAAGAGCACATGCCGATGCTTACAATCAGGATGCTATTAACGAGCTTATTGAAGAAACTGAGCAAATGATTCTTTTATAAGCCTTTACTCTTTCTTATCAATTACTTGTATACAAAAGGTTGCTTCATACTTATTCCTAAATGGCAATTAAGCCATATGGTAATAAGTGTTAAAGTAGAATTGAATATGGCGTTTATAACTTATAAAACATCACTTATATCTCATAAAACGCTAAGTTTGCACTTCAATACTACAACTAATGACAAAGCATCCTCAATTTAAATACATCATTGAGCTTAATATCGCCTTAATTTTTATGGCAACATCGGGGGTTTTAGCCCGATATATTGAACTCCCTTTAACCATTACCATTGTAACAAGAGCCATAATTGCAGGCATATTACTTTTTGCTTTTTGCATTTGGAAAGGCTTCAATTTAAAAATAAAGAAACAAGATTTGCCTATGCTTGCCCTAAGCGGAATACTTATGGGTTTGCATTGGCTTACTTATTTTGAAGCCCTACGATTATCGAATGTAGCTGTTGGTATGATTTCATTATTTACTTTCCCTATCATCACTTCGTTTTTAGAACCGCTTTTATTAAAAACCCCATTTCAACGCATTCACCTGTTATTGGGATTGTTGGTTTTAGTTGGCATTTACTTTCTGGTTCCTGAGTTCAGTTTTGAACACGATTACACCAAAGCTTTAGCTTATGGCGTATTATCTGCGTTTGTGTATTCGCTCAGAAACATCATCGTAAAATCAAAAACGAGTAATTATAATGGCTCTATATTAATGATGTATCAGATGTTCACCATAGTGATTATACTATCTCCTTTCTTCTTCATCGAAGAAAATATTGATATTATGGCCCAGCTTCCGGCGAATTTGGCACTTGGTATTATAACCACTGCTATTGGGCATACCTTATTTTTATACAGCCTTAAGAAATTCTCGGTTACATCCACAAGTATTATGAGTTGCATACAGCCCGTTTATGGAATAGTACTTGCCATTATTTTCTTAAACGAATTGCCTGATAGTAATTCAATTATTGGCGGCTGCATCGTACTATTATCTGTAATACTCGAAAGTTTGCGCAGTTTAAAAACATCACGCTCACGTGTAAATTAATCCTACAAAACACCTCTATGATACAAGATATTCATCCACACCTCTTCAGTAACACCTTTGTTAGTAAAGAAAACATTGAAGCAAACGATAACATATTTCTATTTAAGGATAATGCCCTTTTACTTATTCAGAATGCTACTACCGTTTCCTTACCTCGTAAGAAGGATATAGAAAACTGTCCTTCTACCGGATGTTTTTTATTCTCCCTAAATGAGGTACACTGTTACTTAGTTCTGGATTTTATAGTTAAAGAAGAAAACAACTTTATATATCAGGAAATACGATTTCCGAATGTAATAGCTGCTCCTGAAATTGATTGGGCAAGTATTGTTGCATTACAACTACGCAATTGGTATTTACAGCACAAGTATTGTGGAAAGTGCGGATCTGAAACTCATGCAAAAACAACTGAGCGATGCATAGAGTGCAGCAACTGTGGTAATATTATATACCCAAATATTGCACCTGCTGTGATAGTGGCTATTTTAAAGGGCGATAAATTATTAATGGCTCATAATGCCAATTTTCCTGAAGGCTTCTACTCTATTATTGCCGGATTTGTTGATGTAGGCGAAACTGTTGAGCAATGCATACAGCGCGAAGCTATGGAGGAAGTTGGAATTAAAGTAAAAAACATACGTTACTATAAAAGTCAGCCTTGGTCGTATTCAAGCTCACTTATGCTGGGCTTTATTGCCGAAGCTGATGACGATGCTGTGCTTGAACTAGATAATAAGGAGATTGTAGCTGCCGATTGGTACTCAAGAGACGAACTACCCGATCATCCGAACACCAGAAGTATTGCCGGCGAGTTAATTGAATTATTTAAAAAAGGAGCCTTATAAATTCTCGTTTACAAGGCTCCCTCAATCAATATTTACACAAGTTAATGCGCAATATTATACGGCTCATTTTCTTTATTTAGATGCTTTTTCCACTGTATGTAACCAACTACTGAAAACACGGTATAAACCACGGTTAAGCCAGCATAATAATCTAAAGACCTGTTGTGGTATAAAAATATAGTGCTCAAATTAATTACCACCCAATAAATCCATCCACTCAATTTCTTTTTAGCTTCAAGATAGCTGGCAATAAAACTAAATATGGTTGTAGTCGAATCCAGAAATGGGCTTTTGGCATCGGTATAATTAGAGAATACATAACCCAAAGCATACGACAAAAGAATTCCTACTGATATAATCAGTAAATGACTAGATGCTTTTACATCGGTAACCTTAAGTTGCTCTTCCGGACTTTTATTCCATAAAACATAACCGTAAACACCAATTATCACATAGTATACATACAAAATTGACTCGGCATACAAGGTTGATCTATAGAAAAGCCAGATACTTACCAAGGAAGATGCAATCCCAAAAAACCAACATATTTTATTCTCTTTTATTATAAAGTATAGATAGGCAAAACCTAATATAACAGCTGTTATCTCTAAAACTAAATCCATTTATTGCTTGATATTAAAATAATTTTAAATAATCGCGAAAATAATCTGACGCATCCACTTGGGTATTTTGTAATGGTATTTTTGCATCAGGTTTAACTAAAGAAAAAAAAGCGAATGAGTATCTTTCTTCATCAATATTTGGCAGCTCAACGTGGTGTAGCAGTGCAGTTTGTTTTCCGGCTGTGATATATTGCATTAAATAACCATTAAACGCAAAAACATTCTGTTTCTTTCCCACTTTAAAGGATTGATCATTCTGTACATATGCCAAGCCGTCCTCTACCCCTAAGGGAAAAGTTGTAAGTAAGGAGACATCAGAATGGTCCGACAAACGCTTATTATCAATAGCATTTTTACTCCTGTTATTTACTTTAGGATAGTAATTACATGAAACCATATGCCCTACCGATTCTTTATAAAATTCGCTAAGTTTCTCATCTCCTATTTGCTCAATAATTTCTAATTCAATTGTTGAGATAAGCTTTTTTATTTTCTTCCATTCCAAATCAAAGAATTCTTTAAATTCTATAGGAAAATCAGATGAACTAGCGAAATCAGACAATACAAAAGTATGCAACATATCTGATGGATATTGATTTAAACTATCGGCTTGACCCATATAAGAATAACCATCAAAAGCTCTGTTGTAACATTTTTGTAAATACTGATTCTTATAATCAGAATCCTTACTTAAAAAAGACCGAAAAGCATTACGCAATAGTGCATCTGAAAAAGCAAGCTGAGACGTAGTGGTAATCAATTCTTCATTTATAATGTGGCTCATTAACTCTGTGTTTTGTGCCTCTGTTAAATCACCAAATGAGATAATTGTTCAGTACAAATAAAAAAAAGTGCAACATCGTTAGATATTGCACTCCATATCAATATTATTGTAGTATTTATAAATCTAAATCAACTATAGTTATGCCGCTACCTCCTTCTTGAATATGTGCATCCTTGCAACTTTTCACATGTGGCATGGTATTCAGCATTTCTCTAATCATGGTGCGCAAAATCCCATTTCCTTTTCCATGAAGAATCTTCACTTCACTTACTTCGCACATTATGGCATCATCAATATGATTCATAACAATAGCAATGGCTTCTTCTCCTCTATGCCCGCGCACATCCAAATCAGGTTTAAAACTTAATTTCTTAGTACGTACTTTTTCAGCAATACCTGAGCCAAAACTCTGTTGGTTCATACTGCGCATAGTCTGCTTTAATTGCTTATTACTAATTTTCTCTAGTCGAGATACCTTTACTGAGGTTACCATATGACCAAATGCAACTGAAGCATTATTGCCTTTAATGCTCATCACTTCACCAGGAAGCGACTGTCCTTCTAGTTTTACCTTATCACCCTCTCTAATTATGCCATCATCCTCTGGCTTGGCTTTTTTCTTGAGTTTTTTGGGGGCTTGAACCTTTTGTTCAACTTGCTCATCCAACACCTCGTCAGGCCCAGCTTCATCTTTATTTTTCTTACGCTGCTGGCGATTCTTGATGCGCTCAATTTCTTTATCTATTCTGGCTTTTTGCTTATCATCGGTTTGCTCTAATCGCTCCTTAAATTCATTTAAACCGACACGAGCCTTTTTAGTTTTTTCTTTTTCAGCCTGGCTTTCCTTAATCTCACGAATGGTACGTTCAATGCGCTTATTCGCTGTTCCTACCAATTCTTCAGCTTCTTTACGCGCCTTTTCAATTATGAGATTGCGCTCTTTCTTACTTCGTTCAAGTTCTGATAAGTATTTTGCAGATAACTCTTCAAGCTGCTTATCTTTTCTGCGAATATTATCACGCTTCTGCTCCCAATAGCGTTTATCACGAGCAATCTCACGCAAGTGCTTATCAAAGTTAATATGATCTTCTCCTATTTGCGATTTGGCTCCATCCAATAAATCCTCTGGCAAACCAATTTTACGCGCAATTTCGAATGCAAATGAACTACCGGGCTGTCCGATCAATAACTTAAACAATGGCTTAATTTGATGCGTATCAAACTGCATCGCGCCATTCTCTATTCCGTTAATACCCGAAGCGTAATGTTTTAAATTGGTATAGTGCGTTGTAATTACACCATTCAATTTCATCTCGTTAAAGCGCTTTAAAACCGCTTCAGCAATGGCTCCACCTAAAGCAGGTTCTGTTCCCGTACCAAACTCATCCACCAAGATTAAAGTTTCAGGAGTTCCATAACGCAGAAAATGCTTCATATTTAACAAGTGAGAACTATAGGTACTCAAATCATTTTCGATGGACTGCTGATCACCAATATCAATAAATATTTGATTGTAAACACCCATTGTGCTTCTGGCATCCATTGGCACTAACAAACCGCACTGAAACATATATTGTAACAAGCCAACCGTTTGCAAACATACCGACTTACCACCAGCATTTGGTCCGGATATAAGCACAATGCGCTGCTCGGTATCTAACTTAATGGTTAGCGGAACAACTTCTTTTTCTTCAGCCTTATGCTGAAGGTATAATAATGGATGTACTGAATCTTCCCAATTTACCTCGGGATGATTTACCATTTTAGGCAAACAGGCATTTATTTGAAGCGCAAACTTTGCTTTTGCTCTAATAAAGTCCATGATACCCAAAAATTCATACGAGAATATTAAATCATCAAGGTAAGGTCGGATACTATCTGAAAAGTTTACCAAAATACGAATCATCTCACGCTTCTCGGCATACTCTAACTCACGTATTTCATTATTTACTTCAACAATCTCGGTTGGCTCAATAAACGATGTTTTACCCGTAGCAGATTCATCATGAATAATACCGTTTAGCTTACGCTTATTACCTGCAGGAACCGGAATTACTGCTCTACCATCGCGAATAGCAACATTTGTATCTGCATCAACCAAACCAGCTTTACGCGCATTGGCCAATATGCTTGCCATTTTGCGAGATACTCCGGCTTGTTTTTTAAACTTATCATTACGTATTTGAGCCAATTCAGGAGAGGCGTTATCCTTTATCTTCCCAAATTTATTTAAGATACCATCAATACGATCAAAAATATATGGATATACCATTACTTTTGAAGCAATCTCTCTTAGAAATGGGTATTGATTAGATTCTTCCTTATTCTTAAAAAATCGTACAATATCTTTAACGGCAGATAACGATCTTCGTAAATCATACAATTCTCTCTCCTCTAAGTAAAGGCCTTCAACCTTTATTCTGCCCAAAGGGCCTCGCACATCAATATAATAACTTGTTGGAAATGTGGACTCAGAAACGCAAATTTGCTTAAACTCATTAGTTTGATTAACCCAGCGGTTAATTACATCGTGCAAGGTTACAAAACGCATCTCACCAACACGCTCTTTCCCCATGCTACTTAAGCACTGTTCTTTTATTAAATTACGAACTTTATCAAAACGGATCTTCTCTTCAAAAAACTCAGGATATATCACTTCGTTGTACTCTATTATTGGTATTGCGCAAAAGTAATAAAATAAGATCGTTGTTTGAAATAATTATAGTGCAGACAAGTTTTTAAAACAATAAAAGCCAAATTTCGCAATTATTAAGTAATATTGTGTCAATATTTAAACATGCTTAATTTTTAAACACTAATTATGAAGAATTTTTTATTGATTATATCAGTTTTATTAATAGCCGCTAATGCAAATGCTCAAGAAGCTTTTTCGTTTGGAGTAAAAGGTGGGGCTAGTTTTTTTAGTTATGATACAGAACTTTTAACAAAAAATCAAATACCTAACTTTGATAGTTATACCCAAGAGACCCTACCTGGGTACAACATTGGGATATTTGCAAAGGTTTTTTTAACTGGGCCTCTATATTTTCAACCTGAGGTATATTACTCTCAAAAATCGATGAAAGAAACCATTACAGTGGTTGAAGGCTCAATTCCTTTAAAATTTGCTAAGAATGATGTAATGCATTTTGTAGATGTTCCATTATTGCTTAATGCAACTATCTTTGATTTTACATTTGCCGGCAAAATTTATGGAATGGCAGGACCTAACTTTTCTTTTTTAACAAGTAGTAAAGAAACTTACGGTACAAACTTTGGAACTACGAGCAACCCTAATACTGAAGATTTACTTAAGGATGCCACTGAAAATGATTTTAAAACCCTTAACTATACATTACAGGCTGGTCTTGGTTATGAAATAAGAAAATTCCATGTAGACTTTCGCTACGAGAGAGGTTTAATGAATATGTCAGAAGAGAACTTTGATATGACTTTAAATAACTTCATGATTGGCATAGGGTTAAGATTTATGTAAGCTTACTTAAGCTTAAAATTTAAAAGCGCAATATTTAAACATGGACACTGAAAAGTCTCCCCCTACATTAGGGTAAAATATATAAGGTTGTAGAATGAGTATTTCACATACTTTTAACTACAACCTTTTTTTATGCAATAAAACCTCGATAAGAGCTTAGACAAATTAGGATATAGCTTAACTGGAACTCATCAACAGCTAGTACCGGCCACTTGTATTTCTAATTTTTAGTGTTAGTTTTTCTCTTCGAATATTGCTTCACCTGATTCAATAAGAAAAGGTGGAGGCAAACAGTCTAATCCTTGAGGGAAAAATCCTGTCGTGTCTTTCAATAATAATTCGTTTAACTTTTTTGAGTAATAGCCACTTTGAAAAGTTCCTATTATTGACATCCAACCATCATTATAAAGACTTAAAATTCCAATTGAGTCATTGAAATATATTGTTGTCTCGTCATCATTAGATAATTCTTCGTCATAATAGAACTTTTTTAAGCTCAGTCTATTCTCATTTATAATAAATTCTTTGGTCACAATTAAAGGACAAAGTTTGCCCTGAAAATATAAAACTGTATCTCTATTATAATAATATTTACAGTATTCATAAGTAGTCTTGTCTTTAGGATCCTCTGACACTTTATATTTAAACAAAACACTATCCTTATTCGCTAATATTTCCAAAAAAGAAGTATCTATTCCCATAGGATTCCTCTCAAAATCATATCTGATAATTTCTACAGTCTGATTTCTTGTGTATGAATACACTACTTTTTCACGATTATAATCGCAACTACAGATTATTTTACTACATACAATTATTAATATGAACCTGAGTTCTTTCATTCGTTATCATTGAACGTTTTTAATAAAAGGTGTTGCCTGATTTGAAAAGCAAGAACACCAGTTTTATACTGACAGCCAATCCACTTTATTTATTTTAGGGCGTTCTTATTCAATCATTTTTGAATATAACACAAAACCTTCACATATGTAACTGCAAATAGTGGCAGCAACTGTTTTATCTAAAATATTATCAATAGTCTAATCTACAAACTTCCTGAAAACATTTTTTTCAGAAAAGGTTATTTCACGAATAGAGTAGATCATCACGGAATGGAAAATATGACAGCTACCTAT
>NZ_LYBV02000053.1 GCF_001660705.2 Saccharicrinis aurantiacus | reverse complement strand
GGAGTATCCTAAATAAGTAATGAGAACTTGATAATAAATGTGTGGAGCTATTAAGTTATGGTAGTTTCGGGGTAATTGTAATTAAAGGGAAGTAATGATTGCAATAGGGGAGTAGCCTTCAATATAAAAACAATCCCTCAATAGGACTATCGAGAGATTATTTATGTGCAATTTGGGGTGTAATAAAAATTTTATATCACTGAAACTTCTTGATTCAGATGTTCTGAGCAAAATGCATCAACAGAGTTTATGTACTTTACCACTTCAATAAGTTCATCATCTTTTGGTGCTGTTAGTGGTACAACATCAAGTGAGCAAAATGCTTGAAAACGATTAATAATTCTTGCCCCAACAATAAGTTCGGTTGCCAATGGATATAATTCTTTACCCTCTTTTAGCATGCCCGATAAACTTGTAGATGCCGGAATATAGTTATAGCTTAAGAGCATGCCTAGCGTTATTCGTTCGCCCGCTAAAACCGCTAAATTATAGATAAACTCATTATCAAATACTCCTTTTTTATTAATGAGTTTATTACAAGTTTTTAAATAGCTTTTACCTTCATCAAAATAGAATTTCCAATCCTTTTCTTGATCTTGCCAAAACTTTGTTTCTTTCATAACCATTCATTTATAAGATTATTGTAATGATTAATGCTCGCCAGAGAACGTAAAGATATGGTAATTTCAATGCAAAAAACCTCTAATTGTGTTAAATTAGAGGTTTTAAGTGTTAAATGATGTCGATTTGATAGTTATAAGCTGATGATACCTTCAATTTTAGTAATGCGCTCCATTACATCAACAATACTTTGAGCATTAGGCATTTTAACCTTACAACTAACCGATACGTATTTTAAGTTCTTCGTATGTTTATGCGATATCTCTCCACCTTTAGGTAGTAAAGATTCCACTTGTTTTACTTTGCCATCTTCATTAGGAGCAATAAATTTAAACATGTATAATAAGGGCCATATTTTGTTTTCTTCCAACTTTGCCTTTAGTTGGTCATAATCTTTGTTTGCCATAATTACTTTTTTGCAAAAATAAGGGATTTATCTGAGTTGGTGATATAATAGCTATTCATTTTTTGTTTTACACCAAGTAGGCAGTATTGTATTTGCCATGATAAAATACAGTGTGGGCTGAAAGCTATTTTTATTGCATAAAAAATCCCCGTTTGAGCTAAGTTCAAACGGGGATTTTTCTTTATCTAGAATTAAGCTTTTAACTTTTCGGCCATAGCCTTACCAAGTTCTCTACAAGCTTCATATTTATCAGCCTTTAAAGCATGTTTTTCTTCAACCGCTTCAGCAACAACCTCCCATTTTAATGTTTCGGCAACTACATTTAATTTTTTAGCAGCGGCTCCTGCCCAAGTAAACGAACCCAGAACACCGTAATAATGGTTGCTAATGCCCATGTGTTGTATTTTAAGTGCTAGTGACTCCATGTTTGGATGAAGCTCGTTGCTATAAGTAGGGCTACCTAAAATAAGTCCTTTATATTTAAAAATATCTGATATTATATACGATGGATGCGTTTTGCTAACATCATATACTTTGATATTTTTAATACCTTCTTCGGCAATGGCTCTTGCTGTTACTTCTGCCATTTCCTCTGTATTTCCATACATTGAGGCATAGGCAATAACTACGCCTTCTTCTCCTTCATATTTACTCCATTGGTCGTACATTTTTATCATTCGCTCTATATTCTCGCGATAGATAGGACCATGTGAGGGAGCAATCATCTTGATATTTAAACCACCTAACTTTTGTAAAGCTTTTTGTACAGGGTTACCATATTTACCAACTATGTTAGAGTAGTAACGACGCATCTCATCAATATATGAATCAAAGTCTAATTCATCATCAAAAATTCCACCGTCTAAAGTACCAAAACTACCAAAGGCATCGGATGAAAAAAGAATTTGATTATTTTCTTCAAAGCAAACCATCGACTCTGGCCAATGTACCATTGGTACTTGATAGAACGAAAGTTTATTATTTCCTAGTTCAATTGAATCACCCTCTTTTACAAGCTTGCAGTTCTCAGTTATACCATAATATCCCTCAATCATAGGGATTGTTTTTTTATTACCAATTATTTCCATTTCTGGATATAGCTCAGTAAGAATTCGAATAGCGCCAGAGTGGTCTGGTTCCATATGGTTAACCACAAGATAATCTACATTTCTTCCATTCAGAATTGCTCTAACTTTGGCCAACCATTTTTCAAATTGTCCTGCTTCAACAGTATCAATTATGGCTACCTTTTCATCGGCAATTACATACGAATTATATGAAACCCCTTTATCTAAAGGCCACATATTCTCAAAAAGACTAGTTTTTCTGTCGTTTACACCAACATAGTATATATCGGTTGATAAATTAACTGGTTTGTACATTTTATATGATGTTATCTATTTTATTTAGGTAATATGATGCCAAAAATAAAGTTTTAGTTTTAAATATTACTATGCTTACTTTATTGTTTTGCTTTTAAAAGCCATGTATCACTATACTTTTCGTATTGATGACGAATATTGGCAATCTTGTTTCGTGCACTAGTTTCTTTATTGTATGCTGAAACAGAAACACGATATAAACCTTCTGTATTTTCAAGTATAACCGGAGTAAAACCTTGTTGGGTTAAATCGGTTTTGTAATTTCTAGCATTTTCTAAAACCTTAAAAGAACCAATAATTACATAATACTTAAAGGATTCTGTATTTTTTTCTTCAATAACTTTAACCTTTTCCTCTTTAACTATAATTGGTTTGGCATCCGATTTGGGTTCTGTTTCTTTTACTACAGGCTCTTCTTCAACATAGGGTGATTCGCTATCATCAAAGCTAGAGGAACCTGTTTTTTGTAACGATTTGCAAGAGGTAAATGATAGTGTGCCAACTGCAAGTATGCCTATTATCCACTTATTCATAATAATTATTTAAGTATAAAAGTTATTTATTCGAGATTTAAAATTCTTTCAAAAATAGGACATTCTTTTTATCACTCCAACAAAAAATAGTGACTAAGGTACTATAATGTTATAGTTTAACTCAATTTTGTGCTCAACTACAGATATCCTAGAAATTATAAAGGGTTTATCATTTTTAGTTTATAATTTGGGTCGTAAAATTAATAAAAACACACAATCGCTTATGTCAAATATATGATATACAATATTGTATCAAATGCGCTTAAAAAAACATCTATTTTTTATTGTTGATTATTTGTTTTAACGAATAATAATTGTTTATCTTTGCAGCGCTTTAAAAGAAAGGCAAACATCAAAAATAATGATGGTCCCGTAGCTCAGCTGGATAGAGCATCTCCCTTCTAAGGAGAGGGTCTTAGGTTCGAATCCTAACGGGATCACATATTAATGAATGTAATAAAAAGGATGGTCCCGTAGCTCAGCTGGATAGAGCATCTCCCTTCTAAGGAGAGGGTCTTAGGTTCGAATCCTAACGGGATCACTGTTAATGAAAATAGCAAACATCAAAAGCCTGTAAATCGTATGATTTACAGGCTTTTTTGTTTTTTATCAATTCAATATAAAGCAATATATATTGAATTTGCAGTGAGTAATCAGTGAGTAAAATTAATTTTATACATTTAGGTAGTGGATTCGAACTTTTATAAAGCTCCAAAATCTGCTCTATGTAAGCCTGGTAATATCAATTTTTGGTGAGTAAATAGAGTGTTTTACTCACCGTAATATTGTTAGGGGCTGACAGACAGTAATTTAGGTGAGTGAGCGCGCCTTCTTATTTAGGTCATATTTTTTGATTGATATTGATTGAATTAGTAGCAAAGTCTTTTGCAGCCATACAAGAGAACTAGTGCATTTAAAAACAATCAAATACAAAAGTCATGACCAACAAAACATCATTTTCCGTTTCCTTTATTACTCGAATAAACAAAAGTAATAAAGAGCAAGTATCTATTTACTGTAGGATATCTGTAAATAGCAAAAGAGCCGAGTTCTCCATTTTTAAAGATGTACCCCTTAATTCATGGAACTCTTCTAAAGAAAAGTTAACAGCCAACTATTCCGAGTTTCGAAAATGTAATTTACATATTCAGCGAGTTAAGTCTAAAATATACGATTTACATCGGGCGACTGTATTGAATGAAGAACTCATTTCTCCTATGATACTTAAGAATCGCTTTTTAGGAATTGCAGAACAAGGCGAAACATTAAAATCGCTAATAAGCTACCATTACCAAACACAATCTTCTCAATTAAGCGAAGGAACTTTAAAACACTACAAAACAACAGAAAGATATCTACTTGAATTCCTAAAAAACAAGAAAGGAACTGAAGACTTTTTTATTAAGCGAATAGACTACAAGTTTGTTAATGAATTTGAGGCTTTCTTGCGATTATATGAGGTTAACTCGGTAACCAATAATCTATCTCATAATGTAATTATGAAGCACCTCATTCGATTAAGAAAAATATTGAACCTTGCCGTAAAATTAGAATGGATAGATAAAAACCCTTTTGAGAACTATAAAGTCACCTATACTAAAGTAGAACGTGGATTCCTCACAACTAAAGAATTAGCAACATTGAGCCAATGTAAGTTCACCACTCAATATCATACTTTAGTTCGTGATTTATTCATCTTTTCATGTTATACCGGAATATCTTATACAGATCTTATTTCGCTTCGCCCCGAGAATGTTGTTATAGGTATTGATGGTAAACAATGGATTCATACCAAACGTAAAAAAACAAATATTACCTTACAAATTCCCTTGTTACCAGAAGCAATTAGAATTCTCAATGCCTACTCCCATCATCCCAAAGCCCTTAGAGCTTGTCGTTTATTTCCTCCTATTACAAACCAAAGGGTGAACATTTATCTTAAACAAGTTGCAAAATTATGTAGAATTGACAAACACATGACTTTCCACCTAGCGCGACATACTTTTGCTACTACTATAACACTAGCAAATGGTATGCCTATCGAGACGGTAAGTAAATTACTTGGCCACACAACCCTAACAACAACACAGGTTTATGCCAAAGTACTTCAAGATAAAATTGGTAGTGATATGTCAAACTTAGAACAGGTACTTAGTCAAAGACAGAAGGGTTCCAATTCAGACACAATAGTAATTTAAAATCACTGTTTAATAAGATTTATTATTATATTCAATATTGAATATAAACTAATCACAACCATATGTTTAGTCTTGTTACTCAAATTGAAGACTTGGTTTGTAAAGACACCGAGTCTTCAAATTGCTTATTTGTTTTATTGTCCAACGAACTGAATACCTCACTTAAAATAAATAATATTCAGACCAAAGCTAAAAATGAACTCTTTCAATTTGTAGCTACCAAGGAATCACCCAAAGCCTTAAAAACTCAAATTCGCACCTTACAAAAAAGACTGATCCTGATACTCGATTGCTTTTATTCAGTCAACCTACGATGCCAACATCATAAGAACTGTAAGTTAATATTTCACGAAAGACTAGTGGATATGGTGTTTAACCTTTTAGTATTCTTGGAACGTCAGTTTTCCCGATACTTCGATGGTAAAGCAATCGCACCACATATTTACGCCAGCAGAAAGAAACAAGTTATTTCTGAGCACATAAAAAAGGTTATTGATAGCACAAGGCATATCACTAACTTCAACTTAGTTCTTAAACCCTTTACTGGGTTTCTCAGTAATGAGTATAGTACCCATAACTTTAATGAAATCAAATATTTTCAATCACTATTACAAAAGATGGTGCAGGTTATTAATGCCGCAAATGAATCTACGGTCAATGTTTATAGTCTCATCTCTTTATTAATAACATACAATCACAATTCATCATCGGCCTATGCTTTTATTGTAGATTACATTAAAGATAGTTCCTTATCCCACCATGAGAGGAGCAAAGAAATAGATGTACTAATTAGCTTCAAAAAAAATATTGCTCAAATAATAGAAAACAAGCTATTCAAATATACAGACAAGCATGATTCTTTAAAGCAAAATATCCTAAATTGGTTAAACAACGAGATTACACATTTTAAGGAACATGGCAACACACAAGCCATACACATTGAACCCGATCAAAAGCTCCCAAAAATTGAAACCAATTTCACAGTGGGGCAAATGGCTTGCTTTATTCGCCAATTGACTGAAGTTACTTTAATTGATAAAAAGTACATGCCAGACTTACTTGAGCTATTCTCAAAATCTTTCACCTCAAAAAAGAGTAGCAATATTTCTAAGAAAAGTCTCTACAATAATTGTAATGATCCTGATGAAAGATCCAAAAGAATAACCAAAGAACTATTCCAAAAGTTATATCAATCTATTTAACTTAACGTAGTGTCAAAAATGATTATCTAATGGTCTAAATACGGTAATTTTAATAAATTTCACCCTTGTAACGAGTTGAATATCAGTGGGTGGAGAGGGGTGAATCCACCCTTTTCCACTGTTTTCGTATTGTTTTTCTACTTTCCTTTGTGTCAAATCAATATCAATCAAATATTATGGCACTAGAAGTATTAACAACAGACGATCTAAGAGAATTCAAAATCGAGCTTTTAGAAGACATTCAAAAGCTTTTAAATCGAAACTCCAATACTCCAGAAAAACGATGGCTCAAATCCTATGAAGTGCGAGAGTTACTTAACATCTCTCCTGGTACTTTGCAGCATATGCGAGTAAGCGGTACACTGCCTTTTACTAAAATAGGAGGTACCATCTACTACGATCACGGTGAGATAAATGAACTCTTGCAGAAAAACAAACAATCATACTAAAGTATGAACTACATCAAGCATCAAACTAATGTTTTCGCTTTGATGGATCAGATAAAGAGCCTCAAGGCTTATCATATCAGTTTGTACCTAGTACTTTTTAGAATGTGGAATACCAATCGGTTTAAAAATCCCATAAGTATATCCAGGAGTGAAACCATGAACCTATCACGAATAGGCTCTCCAAATACTTATGTGCAAGCATTAAAAGATTTGCACAAACACCAATTTATTCGTTACGATCCATCCTACGATAAAACAAAAGGAAGCCTCATTATCCTGTACAGATTTGATACTATATCCTGTACACCTTCAGTATCAAAAATGATACCTTCTATAAACATACAAACAACACTCTCTATTAAAGAGGATGAAAACTTTTTATCAGAAGAATTAAAGCCAAAAGAAAATACCGATATGAAAAATACACAATTCACTCCACCTCCCATTGAGCACATCAAAATCTATTTCCAACAAAAAGCACAATCCGATTCCGAGGCCGAACGCTTCTTCAATCACTACGAAAGTAACGGGTGGTTAGTGGGAGGGAAGTCACCCATGAAAGACTGGAAAGCATCTGCACGTAATTGGATACTCAATATTCAAAAGTTCACCACCAAGGCAAAGGAAATATCACAACAACGCTTTTTAAACCAAAATAAAAACCCAAACGGAACACAAAAAACAAAACTCCGACCCATATCACCACCGCCCTCATCCAACAACTACGATGAACCCCTCTGATAAATGCTATAATGCTCGTGCACGTGTCCCCACGTGTTAGCTACAGCTGTTCTGAGCCACAATCCCACGCCATTGCGTCATTGCACGCAGTAGCAATCTCAAGGCGACACGATCAATTAAAGCTAAAAATCATCTTAATACTTGATACTAAAACAAAAGCTGCAAATCCCATTTATAACTTATCATTTAACACTTATCACTAAAATGAAATTTTATACCATCCAAAACAACACCATCATCTACGACTTCCATAAGTCTCTTGATCACATTACCAATCAAGGCAAGCTCACCTACGGTTCACATTTTCGTTTGTACGATGAAGACATGCACATCATCAAAAAGCTATTCGTTTATTTCATCAACGACCATAGTGGATGTCTACAACACAATATGGATCCCCGAAAGGGCATTCTCCTCATCGGACCAGTAGGCTGTGGCAAAACCGCTTTGATGAAATTGATGCAAATCATCCTACAAACCCACCAACGCTATGCCCTCAAGGCTTGCCGCGATATCACCTTCGAATTCCAAAAAGACGGCTTCGAAGCCATTCACCGATACAGCAAAAAAAGCTTCACCAATGTTCCTGGGCGAAGAATACCCAAAACCATATGCCTCGACGATCTAGGAGCCGAATCCAACATCAAACATTTTGGCACCGAGTGCAATGTATTGGCAGAAGTCTTACTCAGTCGTTACGACCTCTTCATCAACAACCGTCTCATCACCCACGCCACCACCAACCTCAATGCCCAGGACATCGAAAAACTTTACGGCCAACGAGTCCGCAGCCGGATGCGTGAAATGATGAATGTAATCTCATTTCCAAAAGATTCACTAGATAAAAGGAGATGATTAATGTTTACTAAAATAGATGTGGTATGTGCAAAATTTGCACTCAACCCTCGTGCAATTGACCCTGGCTGTTCTCCAAGCTGCCAATTCACGATATTGCGTCGTTGCGCGCATAGCAAAGCAATCTTAGGCTTCATGCTTAATTAAAAGAAGTAAATCACGTTTATAGCTTATCACTCCTAAAGGCTGCAATGCAAACTAATAACAATACCTGTTTGTCGTGAGGCAGGATTAACCTTTATCAAATGATAGTAAATTCTCTTGATATTTAAAATGAAACCCCGTGCCCCCGTGTCTCTGCGTTCATCCAATAATCTTCATACTAAACCTCACATTTATCATTGTCGATCACTCAAGTGAGCACTACTTTCGCAGCCCCTAAAATTTATCAATAACACATGCAGTTTTAATTGCTAAAAAGTTCTAGTTATGCCCTTAAAGAAGTACATTCTATCCATCACCCTAAGCCTATCCTCATTATTGGTATTCGCCCAATACCAACCAACCATAAATGGCGAGTTGGTTGAACATGCTTACTATTCACTATCCTATATTGAAGACCACGAACAAGCTGAGTGGGTCTATTACACCATAAATGCTGGCAATGCTAAGCGTACAGATGATTTCCGTCCCGACCCAAAAGTATCCACAAGCTCTGCTTCCCTGGAAGACTACAAAGGTTCTGGATACGACCGTGGCCATTTATGTCCAGCTGCAGCTATGAAAGTAAATCATACCGCCATGAGCCAAACCTTCTACATGTCAAACATGAGCCCTCAAAAGCCTAATTTCAATAGAGGCATTTGGAAAAACCTAGAAGCTTTAGTACGTGAGTGGGGATGGAGCACAGAAACCCATGTAGTAACTGGTCCTATATTTAAAGATAATATGGGAGCAATTGGCAGTAACAAAGTAACTGTACCTGGTTCTTATTATAAGGTAATTTACCAACCCTCATCACAGCTTATGATTGGCTTTGTGCTACCAAACGAAAAATCAGAGAAAGCATTATCTGAATTTATATTACCTGTAGACAGCATCGAATCCTTAACAGGTATCAATTTCTTTTCACAAGTAGATGATCAGCTAGAAGCTAAACTAGAAAGCCAAAAAGGAAATATCAACGACTGGTCTCGTACCTCAACAAAATCAGCTCCTAATAATGTAAAACCAGCAGTAAGTAGCAATCAGTGCAAAGGAACTGCCAAGAGCACTGGTCACCGCTGCAAATCTAAAACCAATAATGCCAACGGCTATTGCCGTCACCATCAAAATCAATCGTAGCTCATAAGTGAATTGGCTTATTGAATCACTACTTACCTATTGAACCATCAAATAAATGAAAGTTAATTTGCCCGTTTTATTGACTTTATAAATATAACGTTATATTATTGCTAGCTGAACTAATAACAAGACTTGTGTAAAGTTCAACCGTATTATACAAATAGAAATCTTGTTTTAATCTAATAAACCCAAAAATAGTGAATTGCATATGAAAGATGACGGAATCAATAATTGGAATAGTTTTGTGCCCTGGTTCTTAACTATAGCAAGCTCTATAGTTCTTGTTATAATTGGGATTACACTTGTTCTAAATATACAATGGTTTAAGGATAGTGTATTTGATGAATCTATTAGAGAAATAAATGACCCAAACTATCGCTTCTATGCTTATCATCTTCACTTGAGCATGATTAAAAGGTCAATTGGCTTATTCTCAGGTTTCGCAATAATGTTTTTAGGTCTAGGAGTTTCTTTCTTTACCATGAAAGATATTACCAAAATTAAAGCCGAATCAGCAGGCATTAGTGCGCAAATTGCAACCGCTTCACCGGGTATAGTCGCATTAATAATAGGATCTATTTTAATAATCAAATCCATTGATAGTAAAGATGTATTTCCAGTATATGGTTCTAATTATCAAAATATAGAACAAGTATTAGACAAATCTAAGAAACCTCCAGTTCCTCAAGTACTAGATAAATCCAAGAAACCAACAATTCCATAAAATAATATATTATGAAAGTAATCATATTTCTACTTTTCACCTCTGTAAATTTATTTGCACAAAATTCAAGGCTTCTAAACCAGAATGATATTGATATTGCATGCAGAACTTTAATGTTCTTGACTAACAATGCAATTGATACAGATAATACAGCGAACATAACTTTATTCAAAAATACTTTTGATGCAATTAACGCTCAATATCCGATCAATAAGGAGGTTGTTGATTATTTCGCAGCAGTAAAATCTAGTTACTCAACAGATATTCTTCCATGGGTATTTAGCTTAGATAAGATACCAACCAACCAATTAAATCCAAGTGTATTTGTAAATTATGAAAAGGATGAATTATTATTAAAGCTTTTTGAAGATAATATGAAATTACAAGATGAGCTTAACAAGTCAATAAATGTAAATAATTCTATAACGCCCTGATTCGACATTATGAAAATCTCGTTTTTACTCAGTTTAACCTACATACTTATTACTTTCTGTAACCTTAATGCCCAAAAGCAAAAACTCAAAGTTTCTACCTGGAATATAGAACATCTAGGAGATGCTGGTCGAGGCTTCCCGGAAATATACAATCAATTTCCCATGCGAACAGATGAGCAACTAAATGCTATAGCAAGCCTTATAAAGGACACGCTTAATCTTGACATAGTTGCTATTCAAGAAGTATCACTAAGTAAAACTTATAACGGCAAATCATATTCAAATGAGTTATATCAAATCACTCAAGCACTCGGAGACGATTGGAATTATTATCTAGCATCTGTCGATCCTAAAATAAGAGAACCTGATATGCAGAATGCATTTATCTATAACACCGCAAAAGTAGAGCTCGCCTCGGTATTTGAAATGCCTGTACCAGATTATAATGTTGGTCCTAAGTCCTTATTCGATCGTGTTCCACTAGTGGGCTATTTTAAATCAACAAATAGCAAAGTGAAGAACCCAGGTTTCGTAATTGTCAATTTACATTTAGCCTCCGGAAAAGATAACGACGAAAACCACCTTGCAGCAATGGTTATGGTTGAACAAAATCTAAGCTACTACATGGGACAAAACCACATCTCAAACAGAGAACAAGACCGTATTATCTTAGGAGACTTCAATGATAACCCTCATCAATTAAAATCAAATGGGGAACCAGCTTTTATCCAAACATTATACAACTACATGGAACTTAAGGGCTATAAAGACTATGTTGATCAATCCTTCGAATCCACTCGAATGAGCAAAAACTTCAATAGTATCATAGACCACATTCTGGTTAAAAAACAACTACATGATAATATCCGTGAAGCTAAAGCGACCATGTACTTGCCGCCAGACAGATCTGATGAAGGCTTTAAAAAGTGGCGTGCAACCTATAGCGACCATTTCCCTATGTACATTGAATTGTTAATGAAGTAGAGTGCTCCACTTCATTTTTGAACAGAAGACTTACCTATTAATTCAAAAAATATGTATAAAACAAAATGCATCCATTTATTAGTTATCAACTTATTACTGGTATTTAACATTAATGCTTATGCCCAAGTTCCCGAAATTGGCTTAAGCTATCCCACTGCAAAGGCTGACACTACTCTTCCCTTTGATCAACCATTTAACATCAAACTTAAGGACGTTCCTGATAGTACAAGCATAGATGCTCTTAAAATTACATTTTATCCCATCCTCAGAAACAATAGGGACAGTACAAAATACACCTTGGAAGAAATGAAAGGTTTTGCCACCAAGAGAAAACCAATATATGAGGTTTCCGCTATAGATGTAGGAGTGGATAAGAATATTGGTTTTCCTTTCCACTTGCATCATAGCACAAACTATTACATTGAGATTACAAGTGAATACCAGGAATCTTTAGACAACGCAGACAAAGCTCATTTAAAAGCGGCAGTTAGTGCTAAAATAGATAAACCATATTTGAAACGTAATTATTTTGAAAGAACGCAATCAAAAAATGGGAAAAGTCAAGATACCAGAAAGTTTTCTGAATATTTCTCGGATCTTTTCCAAACAGTTTCAAAAGAAATAAATAATAGTAACTCAGTTAAATATTCATTTAAAAATGATCTATATCTTGATCTCAAACAGAATGTTGACAAGCTAAATCAAAGCATGTCAGATATAAACAATCTTACAGTGAATATTCAAAAAAGCGGTATCATTTTACTTAAAATGATTGATGGTTATAATATTGAAGACATGTTAATTCTTTCTAAGGATCAGTCAAAGATTGATACCTCAAAATTTTTAAAATATTTAGATAGCCTAGGAAAATTTTCTCCTGAGAAAAATCTTCCTGCCTTTTCTGATATTGATACGAGTACTATTACCATGGATTCAGAAGATAAATCTTTTTTTAAAAAGGAACTTAAAAAAGAGCTGAAAGATCTAAAGAAATCCATAGACAAATACAACAAATCAAGTACAGATGCAGATAAGGAGTTAGATAACTATTTACAAACATTCCTCACGAATACATTGATTGAAAACACCACAAAAATAACTTCAGCATCACCTACATTTAGTAGTAGTTTTACTAAACGTGCCAGTTATTACTATACCGCAGACCTGGGTTACCTATACAGTCCATATTTAAATGAATTGTTACCAACTCTGTCAATCTCTCTCTCATTCAGACCCATTAATAAATCAGTTCCCTTATCAGATTATAAGAAGTGTGATAAGTTCTGGGTTCGTACGAACTTATTCTTTGGTATAACTCTTTCTTCACTCATTAATGAGGGAAAAAGTCGTGGGATAATTAATGATAAAGGAGTATTTGCTGGTCTTGGTTACAAAGTACTCCCATTTCTCAAAATTGGTGGTGGTGTACTTTTGTTCGAACGCGCTAATAAAAACCCGTCAATTGAAGATTATCAATTATACGCCTCTCCTTTTGTCAATGCTAGTATTGATATAGATGTTGCAAAAACATTTAAGAAATTATTAACACCAACTCCTTAAAACAAAACGATATGTTATACACAATTAAAATAGAAGATCATTCACCAAAACCTGCAATAAAAAAGCAAGGGCAAGTACTTACAATTGAAATTGATTTAAAAGCAAGAGGAGAAAACAATAGTGAATCAGCTTCGATTAATACAAAAATATTATCTCCTTCAGGTATTGAATATGCGAGTACAAATCCTCAAGATGTAACATTATCAAAAACATATAAATCATTCAAATCAACAATTCGTGTTCCGAGTTCTATTTCACCAACCAACATTGTCATAAAAGTCGAATTAAAGGTTAATGGCAGTACGGTAGACACCTATGGCAATTATAATATTGCCATAGAAAATGATTGAATTAAAGTAAAACTAAAGTAGGTTTATTAGATATCATGCCTTATATGTAATCATGTATAAGATTTAAAAAAATGGTTGCCAAACCTACAGTATATGCTAATGAAAAATAAAAAAATTAAACACATGAGATATATTTTAATAATTACCTTAATGTTTATATGGGCTTGCGAAACAGAGAAAGATTATTATCAAATAAACGAGGATAAGCTTAATCAGATCATTCGTTTTAGTGAAGTAATCATCGATAATGATTCAATCGCAGATCATTACTCGAAGTCAATTATAAAAGTTAAAACAGATCCTAATACAACTGTCAATCAGGTAACATTTAAAAGAAACTTTGGTCTCTTTGAAAATGGATTCGACACAATTGCTACAACTATAAACACTATTGGTGAAGCACACTTATTCTTATTACACCCTGATTCACCATCTAAAGTCTTACTAACAGCAATGGTTGCAAATTACAGTATTGATACCGTAATTCAGTTCACTACTTCTTATGCTGAAGATTTCATTTTGAAAGCCGATCCATACAGTACAGATACATTAGGGCAAATAACTTTAAGAGCAGAGTTATTCAAAGAGAATGGCGTTATTACGCAAGGGCAAAAGGTGCGATTCTTTTTCGATCCTAATGCACCACTGTTAGAATACCCTGATTTACCTGCATATGCAATTACGGAAAATAATGCAGCATCCGTTACATTAACTAACCCATACCACTTGCAAAACAAATACCAAATAGTTGCAAGGGTTCCTATTTCTAATGCTGATTCAATAGATAAGCAAATCTTAATTGAAATAAAATAATCTAATAAACTCCCGCCTGCGAAATCAAGCGGGAGTTTTTTTATCAAATTGTCTCAAAACCTCTCTATTTAAATCCATTAACAACAAACTCACAATGAAGTTATTTAAGGTTATAAGGGAATTTCGAGAGTTACAATTTGATTTTCAGTGACAAGGTTCAATTTTTAATTGCATAGCCTTATGCTACGGAATTAAAATTAGAAAAAATCAATGAAACCAGGGTGTTACTCGCAGATTTTCAATACAACTTTAAACAACTTCGATATATCCCCTACAAATCACACCAATCTATACCACTTTTAATTATCTTTAACCTTCCAATAAAATAAACAACATGCCCCCAACCGATAATCTATATAAATTCATTGCTATTTCAGGTATATTGATCTATTTATTTAGTGGCAACTTAGCTGTTAGTCAGTTTGTGAAATACCGCGAAGTAAAAAACGCTTACCTAAGAGATTCCATTACTTTTAGCAATAAGATTAAACAAGACTCAATACAAATGATACAGTATGCCTTTACTTTAAGTAAAGAAGATAGTACCTCAATTGAAGTCGCAAAAAAAAAGCTGGAAACCAACTTTACAGATCAATCTCAAGAAATACACTTCAATTTTCAGAAATTGAAAGCTGATATAGTAATGAATAAAGATCTCATGTTAAATGCTCAAGAAGGTGTGAATGATAAATGGCACTATACAAAAAAAACAACTGGTCTATTTGTCATTGCTTTATTCTTTGGATCCTTTCTTTCATTATTAGGGTTTTATAAATGGCATATACGAATTCAAATTCCCTATGAAAAGAATATGGGACTTGAAGTGAAAAAAACAAAATTTTGGTTTTATCACATCATATCCATTCTATTTATAGCAAGTAACTTTTTAATGATAGCATATTTAGGAAAAAAATAATACACCATATGACATCACAACACGAACAACAATTCTTAAACGAATTAGATAAAAAACTATGGACTTCAGCTGATAATCTACGCTCCAGACCTTCAGATGCAGAATACAAACATGCCGTATTAGACCTCATCTTTGTACAATATGTCAGTGATGCTTTTCAAAAACGTAGAGTTCAACTTGAAGAAAACCTAAAAGATGAGAACCACGACAATTACTTACCTAACGACTTTGACTCTAATAAAGAATACAGCCAGGAAGCCATTGATTTAGTTTTAAAACAAGCTGAGGTATTGGCCAATAATTGGAGTGAGGAGTAATTAAGTATGAAAAATAAAAAAACTACTAGAATAAACTATTGGTATATTGTCTTAGCCTTATTTGTCATAGCGATAGTATTAATTATTATCCAGTTCATAAGAGCAGGGGCAGGTCTTACAATTAATATCGAGCCTGTTCTTTGGGGACAATTTGGTTCGTTTATAGGCTCGTTTTTATTAGCCGTAACTTTACTTTTTCAAATCCGAGCTTTTCGTCGTCAACAAGTAGAAGCAAAATTCTTTGAAATGGTAAAATATTACCGTGAGAATATTTCAGAGATGCGTTTTAGGAATCCATTTTACTATAAAAGTAACACTAGAGAATCGGATGAAGAATTTGTTTCTGGAAGAAGAGTAATAAAAACGATCTTTGAGCAGTATAAGGTTGCTCAAAAACTCGTTCTTGAAGTAATAAATCAAAATGAGAAATATTTTAAGACTATCGATATACCTAACTCGGTTATTAAAAAGAACCTTCATCTTGATGAATCAGAATGGAAAAAAAGATATGTAATTAATGAACTGGCTTATATGCTAGTTTACTGGGGAATTCCTTTGGATATAGATGATGAACTAAGAAAGTATACACAAAAAGTTCTTATAGATAAAGGAACAAGGGCCATTCTTAATGAAGCACCTAAAATAGTAGCTGTTTATGAATGTGAAGGTAAGAAAGAGAATTATCTTAAAAACTTAAAATCTAAAATAGTCTATAGCAAAAAAGCCCCACTTAATGAAGTTTGGAAATGTTCAAAATCATTACCTAAGATTAAATTCTTTGGAGGACACCAATATCATTTAGGACATTATTTTAGACATTTTTACCAAACAGTAAAATATATAGACCGTCAACCATCTTGGTTGCTATCAAAAAATGACAAATATGATTATATAAAGACTATTCGAGCACAAATGTCTAACTACGAGCAAGCTTTACTATTCATAAACTCATTAACAGCTTTAGGTAGAAAGTGGGAATATAGTAACATTGACAATCGTAAATTGATTAGTGATTATAACCTAATAAATAACCTTCCTGAATCATTTATTCCATTAATGAAACCACAGTGTTTTTATCCAGTGGTTGATTTCGAATGGGACGAGGAAGAAAAAGCAAGTAAAAAAAAAGTAGAAATGGAAGGTAAAGAGTTTATTAAATTCCTAAAGCAAGAAGAACAAAAAGATAATGAAACTAAATTCGTGCTTTGGGCAAGGGTGGTAAAGAATATATTTCAATACCTCATAGGAGCGGGTGTGATTTGCATTATAGGATATGAACTATTTCAGGAGTTATTTATGTGGCCTAATTGCGATTGGAACTTTGTTGTTAAATATACAGAAATGCCCATTCTGCAGATGGTATCAATAGGCTTAGCAGCTGCAACAGCTGTAGAGCTTGGATATATGCTTTTTACCCCTGGGCCCGATGAAGCCGTACAACCAGTAATGATGGGGATTGCATCATTTGTTTTATATTCTCTTTCTTTAGGTATAAATGAATTAACAGGCATACAACTAATTGGCATGGCATTATTAATTGCTACAATCCCTCTTCTATTCTGGGTAACAGAGAAGTATATAAATAATAAGAAAACCAATAATGACTAAAGCAATTGATGATTATAAATCATGTACGAATTCCTTAATATAAACATAGTCAATATATTCCAGATTGCAATTGGCATGGGAACATTAATTATTGCATTCTTAGTGTACAAAAAGCTATTACCAGGAGAACTTAAAAAAAGACAATTAGATACGGTTCTAAACCTTATAGAACATTTAAATAAGTGTTCCTTTGATATGTATCACTTGAACTATCAAAGAAATAGTGAAACATTAAATGTAAATTCTTCTTATCACAAGAGGAGTATATTTGGATATCACAAACTTTGTAAAAAAGGCGAAATTAAATACGATAAGAATACAAAAGTTCTAATGGTAGATTTAACGCTTAGCCCTTTTCAATTAGCAAAGTTTATTGAAAATCCCTTAATGCCTAAATCAATTGTAGATCAAATGAACTGTTTTACTAACCATACTACATTTGATTTTAAAGAAACTGATTATTTAAGAGAATCAAATTTATGTCTTTTTGAAGCACGACAAGAGAATGTTACCTACAGCGCTTATCGCAAGATAGAGTTGAGAAAACCTACTGCTAAGGCATTAGTTAGTCATGGCGAGTTTGTTAATTCAATTGATGGCTTAATCAATTCAATAATAAAATGGTGTAAATCAAATGGTATTGATGAGCTCAATTTTAGAACAGAAAATAGAGGTAGAATTTTTTAGAGAATTAAATTATGGTATACCACAATATGTAATGATTTAAATACAATATACTTGGCATTAAAATAAAACATAAAGTAATAGTAGTTCATTTTTAGGATCAGTAAAATTATAAATTTATTATATAGCTGCGCTATTAAGTAGCAAAATAGAAAAACTAATGAGAAATTTTTTCGTCTGCAGTGTAGGAGAGCTCGGAAAGGATTATGTAAAAGATAATTTAAAACGTATAGTAAAAGATAATGCTTTTGTTTTACATGAAGACACCACTCAAAAAGGTGTATATGATAGTATTTACAAAGGAGATATTCTGTTATTAAAATATAATAGACAGCTAGTTGCCTATGGTGAATGCCTAAAACGATTTCAGTCTAATCATAGGGAATGGAATTTAAGAGCTAAAGTTAAAGAATGGCACTTCTATGACCAACAATCCGCTGAAATTGGAATATCTTACCATGGTTTACAAGAAAATATGCTCCCTGGTTCAGGTCAAATGGGAACAGTAAAAGGTGTAAACTTCTCATATGGGATCAATAAGATAGAAGAAATTGATGCTACTACAGACCTTTATAATGCTCTAAGTATAGAAAATATTAATCGCATGAAAAGTGAACAAATTAAACAAATCCTCCATCTCAAAAAACAAATCATTCTTCAAGGAGCTCCAGGAACTGGTAAAACCTATGCTACTGCAGAATTAGCATTAAGGATAATCAACAATAACAATATTGATTCTTCCAACAGAAAGGAGTTAATGAAAAGTTACCAGAAAGCAGTAGATGAAGGACAAATCGTATTTACAACCTTTCATCAATCATTGGACTACGAAGAATTCATAGAGGGGATTAAACCAATTCAGGAAGGCAAAGATATAACCTACGATATTGTCCCAGGTATTTTTAAGAAAATCTGTAAAAAAGCCATTCAAAAAGATTCCTTAAAAGAGCTGCAGGCAGCTATTGAAAAATTCAAGGAGCAATGTGTAAATGTAACGGATGATATTGTATTGGAGACGATTGAAAAGGGCAAGTTTACTGTCACATATAGAGGAGGTATCACTTTTAGAGTAAGGTCACTTAAAAGTCAGGCTAAAGAGGGGCAGGACTTTCCTGCAAGTATTGAAAATATCGAAAAACTATACCGAGGAGAATCAGATGGCATATACAATAAATCATACGTTTGGGGAATTTTAAATCACCTCAAAAAAGATTTTCAGCTAACAGACCACAATCTCCAGGATAATTCAGATAAAAACTACGTCCTCATCATCGACGAAATCAACCGTGGCAACATATCCAAAATATTTGGCGAATTAATCACCCTTCTTGAAGCTGATAAACGCATGGGCCAAATAAATGAGGTAAAATGCAGCTTACCATATTCAAATGACGAATTCAGCATTCCTAATAACTTATACATCATAGGAACCATGAATACAACTGACCGTAGTTTAGGTCACATTGATTATGCAGTTCGTCGTAGATTTGGGTTTATTTCTTTAGAATCCAAAGTAGAGCATATTTCCGAATATTATAATGGTCTAATTGAGAATTCTGATGACTTATCTGAAAGTGCTGTTAAACTATACAATGAAGTAAAGAATATAGTAAAAGCAAACACTTCACCTGAATTCCAATGCAAAGATGTCATGGTTGGACATAGCTACTTTATGGCATCGTCATACGATGAATTAAACCTAAAGTTAGAATATGAAATAAAGCCCTTATTAGTAGAGTATATTAAAGACGGCATCCTAACTGTTAGGATGGAAGAGGTAGACAACCTGCTTGACAACTTAAAGTGCTAATGGAAGTTTTTGAAACTATTGAACACCGTTCTTTCGAACCATCTATTAAAGAAAAGATAAAAGAGCTAAATCTTGATTTCTCTATAGTAGAAGGTCAAGTTAAGTTTTTATGTTTAGATCCCTGTTTATGTACAAGCTATTTTATTGGGGTAGATTGGCTCAAGGAAGGAGACTTTGCCATAAAGGTAGACCCCAAAATTAAAGGTCTTGATGTGATGTCCATGTTTCAGGAATGCCTGCATTCGCCAGCCTTACACAATATACTTAGCGAGATTTACCATATCGATTTAGATAGCACTCCCATTGAAATAAACAATGCAGCTTTTGATATCACGCCTATGCTCCTGATACATTATCTGAGTGTACTAAAGCAAATAGTATCAAAAGGTTTAAAGAAAGATTACATAAGGGAAGAAGAGAACTTGGCCTCAAAAATAAAAGGCAAAATAAAGTTCTCTAGACACTTCAACCACAATATCGCCAAAGCACGTTACCACAAAAACTATTGCAACTACCAGGAATATTCTGTCAATTGCCTCGAAAATAAGCTGCTAAAAAAGACTTTACTCTTTGTAGCTTCATACCTGAATCGGTATTACAATGGCAAAAACAACAAAAATATTCGCAGTACAATAAACTTTTGTTTAGCTGCCTTCGAAAATGTTTCAAGTGAAGTAGATGCTGTATTAATAAAAAGCGTTCGTATAAACCCAATATATAGAGAATATGCAGAAGCCTTAAAGCTGGCCAGAATGATACTAAAACGCTTTGCCTATACCATGTCACAGACAACCACCACTAATAAGCTGAAAACACCGCCCTATTGGATTGACATGTCACTATTATTCGAGATATACGTATACGGAAAGCTTAGAGAAGAATATGACAATAACATTCAATACCAGGCTAAAGGAAAATACGGCAGTGCTGACTTCCTCAAACTAGATGAAAAACTAGTTATCGACACAAAGTATAAACTACTATACAATGATCAGCGCTACGAAATAGAAAACATACGCCAAATTAGCGGATATGCCAGAGATAGCAAAATCAGAAAAAAACTAAACGCATCTCCCAATGAGTTACTGCCCTGCTGCATCATCTACCCAAACCTTGAAGCAAAACCTAACTTCCTCAACAGATCATTAAAAGAAGAGCGCATCCCTCAATTCGAAGATTTCTGGAAAATTGGTATTCAATTGCCACAAATAAGATCAAATAAAACAATTACTCAGATATGACCTTTTCAGCCTCTCTTAAAGCTTTCCTATAACGCGTCCCTTTGTCCAAAGCCGCAATTACCTCTGTCTTAAATTTCATATTGCTGTAATAAATTTGATCTTTAAATTCAGGGTGATAAGGAGCTTGACAAAGAGTATCAACAAAAGCTTCTGTTTCATTAAAAACAGACTGACCATCAGTAATCTCTCCAATTAATTTTTGCAGACCATTGAATACGTAGGTAAGTGCATTTCCACGTTCTACATAGTTAAAATCTTTATCTGCATAGCTAGCTAACACAACAAAATAAAACTGCTTTAGCTTTATATGCTCAACATTCTTTTTACTTAATAGCTCTAAAAAATTGCCATGGTCATAGAACATATCACTCAGTTGTTGTTTTCTCTCTTTGAGCTCATTTAAGTACATCTTCATAGCATCTTCAGTATGTTGATCTACCAATAAGACACAGCTTGCTTCTACACTTAATTCTTTTCCTTTGTAGTTTTTCTTTATCCATACCGAACATGCTTCAGGGGCATTTGCATATAGATATTTCAAAATCGACCAATTTACTTGCTCATTGTTCTCAATCAAATCCAAATAGGCAATAAGCGCATCGGTAAACATACCATCTAAAGAAATAAAAATATCAAAAAATCGGTTTCGAATATAGTACTGTATATCAGGGTTAATAATATACTTTGGTAAATATTCAGTACACTCTTTTAAAGAGTAATTCTCTAAGTATCTAGCGATGCCTTGCAAAAGCAATGAACCTTCAATATTACCTCTTTTTAATATGCTACAAAACTCTCTGTTTAGCCCCTCTCTTCCTATAGTACTGATTATCCACCCATCGTAGTTAACTTTTCTTTCTCCATTAATGTAACTTCCATCATCAAAGAATCCGCCATATTTAACAAGCTTTATAGCATTCTCTCGTATGGGTTTAACATTTACGGTAAGTGCAATACTAATGTAAGCATTAAATAAATTGTTTACATTATATTTACCCTCAATGGCGTTATACTTTATAGCATCTTCAAAATCAATATCTCTCTCAACCTTCAAGCACCAGTTTCTGCACCATTGTTTGTTTCTTTCTGGTAGTATATTTTTATTGGTACTTCTTAAATGCTGATTAAGTACAAACCATTCCCAAGCTTCGTCATTGTTAAACCATTCGAGAATTTCATTATGAGTTTTATGCTTGCCGTTACCAATCAACCATCTTAATAGTTTAAGAGTAATATTAATTTCGGGCGTATTGATATTGTCTACATGATAGTATTTATGATGTGTTAAATCATCATAGTTAATCACATTTTTAAATGCTTTCAACCCAACTTGTATAACCTCTATAAACTTTGTTTTATCGAGCAAAGCCTCTAGCAATATTGCATTAGTATCCTTCCTATTAACTTCCCATGGATTAGGTTCTTGCATAAAGCGTTCAGTATATCGTTCTGCTAATGCCAACTCAAAACAATCTAATAAACCTCTATTATATAGGGCCAATGCATTTATGAAACTATGTACTCTGTCATCGGTAATCTTTCCTGAGTCAATGCAATTGAAAATATATTCATTCATATCAGGAGAATAGAGAAGTGCTGCCATACAAAATAGCCCAACAAAACCCTTATTTTTTATAGCATCGTGCAAAAAGTATTGTTTAAAAATAATATCCTTTTTTGGGCAGTTTGCCAAAAATGGAATTAAATACGGTATTGTTTTAGTACGCTCAGGTGAATAGCCAAGCTTAGCCAATCGGTTAACACTTGTGCAATAAGTTTTATAATCTTCAAATCTTCCTCCTAGTAATTCAATACTTTTGTTATTAATGGCTTTAAATAAATCTGTTAAAAACACATCATTATCCCAGTAATGATGATCATTCAGGTTGCTAATAAATGTAATAAACGAAAGAAGCACATCGCCTGATTGAATTAAACGAACCAAACCACTAAAGCTTGGGTAGGTATGACTTTGTTTCTTGCTATTGTAACTTGCTAAAAATGCCTTTTGTAACAAAATAGCATTAATTGGATATCCAGAATCAGATAAATAATTGAATGCTGTAAACAAGCTATCTACATCCTCTAGGATAGAGCCATCTTTAATCAGTGCCTCTACAACGCTTTTATCATAAATACGCCATTGATCTAAACCATCAATAATACTTGAGCCAATAGATAACTTATAATAACTTGGATAGATTTCTAAATAAACTTTTGTAATAGCTGATTTGACCGATAAAATATTTACTCTATGATTAATAAAATCAATAATATCTCTGGTAATGGAATCACAATAGAATTTCTGTTTAAGCTTTTCCAATAAGTCAAGAACCAATCTATCATTATTTTCGATATCCGAAAATTTGGCTAGATCTGTAACATCATAACCCTCTCCCCAAACTCTAGCCTGATCCTTATTCTTTTCTTTAAATATTCCTTTTACTATCTCAGATCTTTGTATAAACGGAACCTTGTCGGCCTCAAATTTCACAAAGGATTCTTGATTATATTCGGCTAGCCAATCAATAACTTTCCGGTAAACATCCTCATCCGCTTCATCATTGGCTATGTCAATATAGAATGATAGTGTATTTAACCATCTAGGTTTTAATTTATTTGTTCCAGGCACTTCAATAAGCTTTTTAATTGAACTCCATTCCAAATTAACCAGACATTGTGCAGCAAAATACTCCATGAAGTTATTATGCTCAAAACGCCATTCTTTTCTATCATTTTTGATAGGTTTTAAGAATAAGCGATTCACCATTGTACACATGCTACTATCTTGGATAGTTTGTTGTAGCTCTATCTCTGTCACTTTATTCTCTCCTGAGAGTTGCATGGTCAATGACAATAAGCGTAAGTTCTTTAATATCTCATATCTATTTCTGCTTACGAAACTTTTTACTTCACCTACTTTTACCTCTTCAAACTCAAAACGTCTTTGTACAATACCTGCCATCAATGCTGATTTTGTTTGTGGCAATGCTCCTTCATTTTGATAAAATCCAATAAGCTCATTCAGAAAGAAAGGATTAGTGATAAGCTTGCTATAGTCATATGCCTTAATCTCATACTCAAATTTATCAAGATTATCCCCTAGTGTTTTCTTACTAAATACTATAGATTCTTTATAAGTAATGGGATCTAGAAAGAAAGGAACGGCTTTAAAAACTTGACTTGACTGATCCCCGATAGGAGAATAATTCATACGGCAGGTAGTTATTACATAAGTATTAGGGTGTAATGCGATAAACTCTTCAATCTCCTTAAAGACAATATCTACCAAATCACCCTTAACCTCATCTAAACCATCAAATAATATAATCAGCTGTTGTTGCTTAAAATAGTTACGCCAATATTGGCATACAGCCTCAATGCTATTCTCTAAATTACTAGCATAGCCAATCAAGGGCACTTTAATACAAAACACATTACCATCCTTACTTAATTCACTACAGACTATATCAACATAAGTACTTTTCCCTTCTGCAGCATTTGCTAATAACAATATATGCTTTCGTTCCCTATTAAAAAGATCCTTATGAAACTGTACTTTTGAATTTTCACTTGAACTAATAGTTCTTTTTATATAAGATCTGTCATACTCAAAAACAACCCTCTTAGGTCGTTTTACAACCCCTATAACTGCCTTATGTATTTTATCTAATCTCGATATATCTGTAACCTTGCATATCTCATCTATCAAACGCCTAAAGTCCCAAATATCATTTTGATTCATTAGCTCATCACTAATGGTCACAACACCATTTTTAGTTTCAATGCATCCTGGTATGTCTCTGGGACTTAAAGTACTCTCAATACCGGTGGCGATAAATATTTTAATCTTTTTGATTTTAGAAAGCTCTATGTAGCGTTCATTATCAAAATTTTTATAAAAACTCTCTATGGTGTGTCTTATCTTCGCCTTAATACCTTCTCTATTATTAGTAACCGTAATTTGCCAGGCAATACCTTTATCCACATCTGCCAAATCAACAGACGGATAGTTCTTCCTTTTGTAGTTCAGGTTAAAAAACTTATACTCGTCTTCAAAAATGATATTAAGCAATTCTTGTATATGCAGTTCTGCCAACCAAGCAATGGTACTATCGCCACCGTTATAGCGCGATTTAATCTCTCCCGAAATTTTTTCTAAGCGGTCTCTTATCTCATTAGTGTAAGTTTCTCTAGGTAATGTCATTGGCTTTTATATTGGATAGATTTAAATCTAATGTATAAAGATAACTAGAAAATCCTATTTTAAAATTAAGCAGTCTTGTTATACTTATAATCCCTCCAGTATAGCTAAGCAATTGTGTTTAAGATTATATATGCCTTTTAATAAAAGGAACAAGTCAACTTTTATTCATAATGTGTTCTATAAATAAAAAAAGCCACTATCGCGAGAACGATAGCAGCTTTTCAATCTTTAACCAAACCTAACCTGTATGCAATATACAAATATTTCTACATTCATAACAAATTATGAATAACAAAAATAGAGTAGAGGTCCATCGGTGTTCGTCATCCCTCGTCAGCAAAAGATCACGCCAGGCTATCGCAGCATTATTTAAAAAGTTTATACCCAAAGGCACTTAAATAAAGCTGCTCACTAAAGTAGTATATTCATATAAGTAGGCAATAAATCAGACTACTGGCTTCTGCCTTCAAACTAAGCACTAAAATTCTAGCCTGTCATGCCTTTTGCGTTCCCACGGTCTTCCTCACGGGTAGCTAACTCTATCCAGTAGGCACTTGCTTTGTCCATAAACTCCCAAAACAAAAGCCTCCAGTTTATCGCTACCCCATATAGGCTCGCCTGCTAGTCGCTGCGGGCTTCGTGGCACAATAGTTTAAAATACATTCCTGCTATTCCACTGTACATGCCTCAAGTCGCTTCAAAACATTCCACTCCATGATAATTGTACTTTGCTATCGCAAGTACAATTACCACTACGTTTCACTTATTCTCAGCAGCTTTCAGCATCCCAAAACAAAAGCGTGTAAAAACACACTTTTTTAAATTTTGAGCAGCTCCATTAGCCTCCATTGTATTTCAAACTATTGCACCCCTCGTGTGGCTCGCATTAGTTGTCATGGTTTTTGTGTAGAAAGCCTATTGCAATAAGCAAGCTGTAAATTCCTAATAGCAAATAACTCCCAACCAACACCTATTCAAACAAAAACACACGCCAACTAATGCGGCAACATATGCCATTTCCCATTCACTACGTTCACTTCCAATCTGCCACCCTTGCTCCACTCGCAGTCGGCTCGACGCACAATTCCACCGCAACCCATTCCGCTGCGCTCCATTCATTGCGCTTCCATTCCTATCGCTAGCTGTAGGCACCTGGCCCTACCGGGCAGCTCTGCAAACAAACAGTTGTATTAAATCTAAATCCCCAATAGCTAACAACCAAGCAGTAAAACACTTCAGCCCTCAGTCTTCAGCCTTAAACCTAAATCAACCTACTAGCAACTAGCAACCAAAGCGTAGCGTCCTAAAAACTAACACCTAACAATTAAACTCAAATCCTCTCACAAAATTCTCCCAAGCCGATAAATAGTAAAGGTCAAGCCCTGCGGGTGCAGTTCCCATTTTATTGATGCCATCGGCAACTTTTTAAAAGCAAACTGTAAAACCCCTAATAGCCAACATCTAAGCACTAACCCCTGTTAGGGCATCAAAAAATAGCACCTCCAACCTTGACTTCATTTATCAACTTGTAAAAAGGGGTTGTTTAAGCCTTTAAGCTCAAAATTATATTTAGATAAAATCAACTTAACGTCCTACATACAACTGATTATTAATGAAATATTCATACTTTTATTGTTAATTATTTTTATAATTATAATTTCACAAAATACACCTAGGGTATTAAAAAGCAGATAGATACAATGACTCATAAGAAATGAACAACATCTCCAATATAAAATAAGTTACCTCATTCTATGATTCTTTAATTTATTAAACCATGACCAATAAACAAGATAATATAATATTTCAAATCCTGACAGAATGTAATGAACGTGGTTTTTATGCCCCACCCGGAAAAGATGAACCTATAGAAAAAAAATCGGCTGTTGAGTTTGCTGCAAAAGAAGGATATCTAAAAGAAGAGAATTCTCACAGGTATACTATAACAAAAAAGGGATTGCAAATTTTAGAACTTGGTTCTGTTTCAAAATATCTTGAATACCTTGCATCAAGTGAGGTTTCAAACATAAATACCACCACTAATTACATTGAAAGTGATAAAGCAGCTAGGTTAAAAGACTTTAAAGAAAAGTGGCCAGAAGAAGTCGTTCAAAATATGAAACTCGATATGTACTGTGGCTCTAAAGAATATCCCGAATACTTTTGTTATGATTTAGAAGTAGGTTATTCTGATTTAGGTGGCATTCGTGGGGGTAGTTCTTTTAAATTTGGTATATATAAAAGAAAAGGGCCTAAAGCAGTATCGAAGAAGTATAAGCACGATAAAGAATACTCATGGTTAGGGTATTTAAGTAACGGTAATTCTCCGCAGGAAGCCATGCTTACAGTAAGTATGCTAATAAAAGAGATTATTAATAAAGCTAAGTCAAATCAATTAGAAGAAATTGATAAGATTCGTATACATCAATTTGTTAAGTGGAAAATCGCTTTTATTTATGCTCCAGATAATGTATTGAGCATATACTCCAGAAACGCTCTTGTTTACTTGTCAAATAATAGGGGGGCTAATTTTGGTAATAAAACACCTATATCAAAAATGCACAGCTTCCTTATTCAAAAAATGCCGAAAGGTGCAAATATTATTGATTATGGTGAAGAGTTGTGGCATGAGTATTCAGATTCTAGTTCTTATGAGGGGAGTCCTCATGGAAGACGCAATAAAACACTGGCTTCAGATTCCTCAGAATCAGCTGGTGAACTTAAAGAGGAGAATAAAGAAGCAGAAGAAGCAGAGGAAGAGCTAAATTTTGCAGAACTCTTTCATGGGTTTAATTATTTTAGAAGTGATAAAATAGAACCTGTATTTAACGTTCCTGTTATTGCTAAGGAGTTTGCGAGGCTGTTAGAGAGTATGCAAAGAGAGGAAGGTCAAATGGTTGGTGTATTTGGGCAATGGGGCCGAGGTAAAACATATTTTATAAAATACTTGTGCAGCTTGTTTAATATTAATTATGATACGGGTAAAAAACTTGATAAGAAGAAAAAAGACAAACCATTTCATTTTGTAAAATTCCATGCTTGGAAGTATCAGGATACTGAGGCTGTATGGGCTTACCTTTATGAGTGTTTATCCAGTAAGTATTTAGGCAGTAATTATTTTGGTAGAATACTAAATACAATTTGGTTACAGTCAATTCGCCATATCCCTAATACATTTATAACTTTAGTATTTGCGTTATTCGTTATTATTCCATGTTTATATCTATTATATAAGTATGAAGTAGTTCCAAGTGAAGTGACTGAGATAATCCCCGAATTGTTGAGTGCGTTATTGGGAACATTTGGTTTAACATTAATGTATATCTACAATAAATATGGACTAAAAGCCACCACTATTATTAAACGTTATACTCAAGGAGTAAGTTTTAAAGAGACTCTCGGTTTACAAGCTGAAATACAAAATGAAATTGTGTTCTTGTTGAACGCCTGGTATTATAAATATGATAATTTCATATTAAGGCGATTCTTTAGTAAACCTCCAAGGGTATTGCTATTTGTTGATGACCTAGATCGTTGTGGGGTTGATAAGATGGTACACGTCATTGATGCTTTGCGAGTGATGCTTGAGGAGCAAACTATTATTAAACGAATGTTAATATTAGTTGCTGTTGATCAAGATAAACTAAAATTTGCAATTAAAAACAAGTATTTTGATAATCTAAACAACATTTTAAAAGATAATAAACTTGAAGATAAGTTAGTCCAACTTGAGAAGGAATATATGGATAAACTTTTCATTTCGGGCATTCAATTATCTACATTAAGTTCTAAAGAACGGATGGACTATTTTGGAGCATTAACAAAAGATAGGGTTGAGACAAAGGAGCTAGAATCTCAAAATGATTTTGTGAGTGAAGGCAAAGTGAAAAAGGGAATTGTAGATTTGGATTCCAATAGAGAAAAGAATACTAAGATGGAAGTTAGTGATAGTGGTAATACTCCCAATTTAATAGAAATAACGGATAAATCACTGAATAGTACTGAATCTCCTAATAAAGCAAACAATGAGTCCTTTGAGTTAAGTATATATGAAAAAGAGGTATTGGATAAGGCAATAAAGAGAATGAATTCTGCAACACCACGACAAATACGCATTTATTATTATCGTTATTTATTGGCAAAAAATATTTTAAGCAGACTAGATACAGAGCCATTAAAAGAAGAAGAAGTTGAATATTTAAGTCAAGCTTTAAATGGGCAAGCTAAATTAAAAGGTGAACCTTATAATGAGCGGACAGGTAAGGTAGTCCAGTTAGTCGTTACTTATTGAATATTTAAAGTGTAATCAAGTATAAAACCATCGCATACTATTTTAGCTTTGAGCGACTAATTTTAAGGTATACCCCATTAGCGGAAGTAGAATATATTTTATAGAGTAATACTAGGGCTTGTTATATTAACCTAACATGGGTTTAATTCTTTAGGTTTGCTACGTTCATACTGTTGTAAAGTGAATAGCGAAGCTGTTCTTTTTTAAATGATGGCTCTGGGCTTGCCCAGAGATAGTTCACTAGATTTACAAATGCAACTCATTAGCATAAGTAATAAATACTTCCTCACCTCTCAATAAAGCATCCCTAACCATTGCATAGATACGTAAATAAGCAATAGTGCTGCTACCAATAAAACCATTCTTAACCTGGTTATTGTTGGCTACGTTGCCCAAGAGCAAGCAGCCTGCCGTATCATCTGCATCATTACCAATGTGGATCAGGATATCAGAGAATAATGGTACATTCATTACTTGCAGCATTCCTTTATGAAATGCTGCTCCAAAACGTTTCAAGTATTTCCAATGATGCCCACCAAAACAACGTAATCGTATTGGATACCTGCCTGCAGTTATCCTTGTTTTGCCGTATTCTTTAATTGCTTTATACTCATCCTCCAAAGTATAACAAGCAAACAAACCATCAATAAACAAAAGCCCCAATGTACTCCCCTTAGAATCACTATATCTTAAAACCTTTAACTCCATAACACACCTTTTTATCAATCCACTTATGCCTTCAATCTTCAGCCTATTAACTCTTTACTAATCCCACGGTATTGCGTCATTGCACGCACAGCAAAGCAATCTCAAGGCAAGCCGTAAAGCATCCTAATACCTAAAGCCTAACACCTAAAGCGCAGCGTCCTAGCACCTACTTCTTCATCATCTTACTCACCAATGGTCCCACATTCTTCACGGCACGCTCACCAAATAAAAAGCCCAGAACCAAAAAATTAATTATCCAAAAAGCTGATTCCAATCGCTCATTAGCATTTAAACTCCAACGCCCGGCAAATACCATATAATCCATAAAAGCCACAAAGTAACCCCACACAGGTCGCTGTGCTCCACGTAAGAAAAGCACTACTTTTCCCATCCATCCCGATTGGCTTAAATCACTCGCAGTACCCTCCAAATCTTTTATTCGTTGATTAAACTCCTGCTCCGTTTCCAAGGATAGTTTCAAAGCTTCCATTTCCTGTTTGTGCTGCAGTTCCAAAAGCAACGCTTTCGCCTCTTGCTTTTCAGCACCCGTTGTCACAAACCTATCGACAAGGTCTCCAACGTCCTTCACCAATCCATCACCCAACAAAGCACTTATCCTCTCAAATAACTTCATAATCAAACCTTAAAAACTCTAAAATCATACCTAACACCTAAAGCCTAGCGTCCTAAGAGATAGAACAAAAAAGCCCCCGGACTGAGAATCCAAGGGCTACACCAAACACCATCAGTAGTCATTACCACTGAATCAACCTAAGCAAACAACCAAATCTTTAAGCCCCTCTCTTGAGATACCTTTTAACGATATATTTCAAAAAACACGATACGCCAAAGCTCACCACAGTTCCTAAAATGGTATACACAATAGTTTCCACCATGCCCCCAATCGAAACGCCATGCAACACACTCACAAAAGTGCCTCCTAAAAATCCCGCTTTCCCATTCCGTGAAATTGCCGTATCCTCCATCTCCCTATTCTAATATCCAATCCCTAATATCTAAGCTGTAAAACCCAACACTTAAAGCGAAGCATCCTAACGGCTAATAACTATACAGTATCAACGCCAACAATAGTAAGTGCTCTACTATCTTGACTATTGATGAGGTACAATTCGTCATTCACCTTTTGGTAATACTCGATACCTAAAACAATAAAAACAGGAAGCGTACTATCTGCAGAAATATTCGCTGATACAGATGAAGTTAAAGCATCCTTCGAAGTAATATCAATAGCATCAGACTGTGCCACATTTACTTCAAATTCTGCACTCTCAAAATCAACCACTGCCACACCAATGGTCATGCGAGCCACATCAGCACCTTCAATCTCTGCCAACTCCAATTTAGGGTTGGTAAAATCAGTACTTACAGTGGCAGCTCCAGTTGCTCTATCGAAGCTAACCGCAGAACTCACTTTCATGATATCCTCCAAACTCGTGTTCACATTAAACTCAAAGCCCAGTAACAAACCCAAATCACCTTTGGTTACTGTACGTTCCCCTCTAATGTTAGAGCTATCCGATTGAGCTACTTTTAACATCTGAGTAGTTAATCTGCTCGCTACTTTTTTATCTGAAGCTACCGCTAGCGGAGCTTTAAAAACATTACGCAGTAATTTACTGGCCTTACCAGCTCTGCCAAATTCAGCACCATTTTCACGAGTACGCACAAAAGCCGGGTCATTCTTAATACGATCCGCATCTACGCCTCCCTTAGTTCGTGCTAAGTATTGACCATCACTTTTGTAAAAAGACAAATCTCCAACACGCCCTTCCAACTTAATAATTCCTTTTTGCCTTGCCATAATTCCCTTTTTTAATGGATTAATAATAGCAATGTAAGCGTGGTTTTTCAGCCTTTCAAATCTCGATGTCCTATATGACCATTTATCGTATTTTTGGACCCAAAAGGCCTAGAATAAACCTTGTATTTAGTATATTAGAAAGTGTAATAAAGTATACTTTAAGTATGGATAAAGTATAGATATAGTAATAATGGCATTATGAAATTGACACGAGTGTGCATTTATCCCAAGGATGTACAACGCATCACTGGTAAAAGCGAAAAAGCAAGTAGGAGACTCTTGCAAAAGATTAAAGACAATATGGGTAAAGAGCAGCATCAGTTTATTACAACTGATGATTTTGCGAACTACACAGGTATCCAAAATAGCCTGGTGCAAGAATACCTAAACGATTAAGCATAATGCTATTTGGCTACTCTAAACTTCTATTTTCATCCCATACAATTTGTGTTAAATTGGTTTACTAAAGCAATGCTTTTTTGTATCTTTGTAAAAGTCAAAGGACTACTAATTAAGTTAATACAAATCAATTATTAGGTGAGTAATCAGTGAGTAGCTTACTTTTTAAATCAGTTAACTAGCTAATTATACGATTATTACAAAGCGATGATGTAATCCTAACGGGATCACTGTTAATTTAATAACAAACATCAAAAGCCTGTAAATCGTATGATTTACAGGCTTTTTTGTTTTTTATCAATTCAATATAATCCAATATATATTGAATTAATCGGGAGTTATTCGGGAGTGATAAAATATTCGTATTTTACTCCCGATTAGAATGAAATAATAACATTTACAAGGGGTTATGCGCCATTTGCATCTCTATTGTATGATGAGGTTTGATTGATATTGATATCATAAAGATGATAATTCTTTAGTGCCAACGTAGAATTTACATCAAAATCAAACATTTATTATCATGAAAGACAATCAAACATTTGCAATTAGATTTATTGCTAGATTAACAAAAAAAGATGCAGACTATAGTATCATCTCGTGTCGACTTACTGTAAACTCAAAAAGAATTGAATTTAGTGTATTAAAAAAGATACCCACAAATTCTTGGGATAAGAAGAAAGAAACAATTACGCACCATTACAAAGATTATAGGAAATCAAATTCGTACATCAATCATATCAGGTCGAATATAACTGAAAATTATCGACAGTTAACACTCGATAAAGAACCTATAACCCCTATTATTTTAAAGAATAAATTCTTTGGCATCTTAGACCAGGGCAACACACTAAAATCGCTTATTGAGTACCATTACAACACTCAATCATCACAATTAAGCTCAGGCACCTTAAAACATTACAAAACAACAGAAAAATATCTACTCGAATTTTTGGATAAAATAAGACAAGTAGACAATATTAGCCTAAAGAAGATCGACTACCGCTTCGTAAATGAATTCGAAGCCTTCCTACGCTCTTACGAAGTAATCTCCCTAACCAATAAGCTATCACATAATGTGGTAATGAAACATCTCATCAGATTAAGAAAGATGTTAAATTTAGCATTAAAGATGGAGTGGATAGAAAAAAATCCATTCTTAGCATATAAAGTTACTTATACAAAAACAGAGCGAGAATTTCTTTCCACTACAGAGCTTATAAAACTTAAAACATATTGTTTTACAAGCTCTTCACACGAACTTGTGAGAGACTTATTTGTATTCTCTTGCTATACAGGCATTGCCTATTCTGATTTAATAACACTTCGTCCGGAGAATTTAATCATAGGAATAGATGGTAATCAATGGATCAGTACAAAACGTAAGAAAACCAATGTAGCTATTCATATTCCTTTGCTCCCAGAGGCAAAAGAAATGCTTGCAAAATATGCAGATCATCCAAAAGCACAACGGTTTTGTAGGCTTTTCCCTACAATTACTAATCAGCGCATAAATCTTTACCTCAAACAAATTGCTGAAATATGTGGCATCAAAAAAAACTTAACCTTTCACCTAGCTAGGCATACCTTTGCAACAACCATAACCCTTGCCAATGGAGTACCCATAGAAACAGTTAGTAAATTACTCGGCCATACAAGCCTTAATACAACCCAGATATACGCCAAAGTACTTAATGATAAAATTGGAGCTGATATGTCTGCACTAAATGAAAAATTAGAACTAAACAGAGGCAATAAAGCTGATACGAACTCATGTATTAATACAAGCGTGTCATAAAACACTAACTCTCATTTTAATGTGGATCCCTTATTTATTATATTCAATATGAAATTCTAATAAATCTACATCTACATGTTAAATCTTATCAACCAAATGGAAGACCTAGCCAAAAAACAAGCTAGGTCTTCAAGCTGTGTGTTTTATTTATTGACACTTGGAGTTAACCACCATGACGAAATGCACGAAATCCAAATCTCAGCAAATAACGAACTATTTCAACTGGTTAGTTCTGGAGCAGAACCAAAGAAACTGAAAACACAGATACGGGCTCTTCAAAAAAGAACCATACGTATCTTAAACTATTTCTATAGAACTCATGAATTATGCCAATCAATGGCTACATGTAATAAATTAATCCATGAAGAGTATATTGAAATATTCGTTAACCTTTTGGGGTTTTTAGAACGACAATTTCCTAAATACTTCGACTATAAATCTGTTGTTCCAGGTATTTACTTCGACAAAAAGATGATAAATATTTCTAGACAATTAAACCTAGTAATTCAAAAATGTAAGCAGATATACGGTCTAGAACGAGCGCTGTACCATTTGCTTAAAGCAAATAAGAACAATTATAATTTCACCCAGCTCCACTATCTCGAACAACTAGTAACTAAAATTGCAAAGGTAATGCATTCAAAGAGTGATAACGATACTCTTACTTATAATATGGTTTCGTTATTTATTACCAATAATTTCAATTCTATATCAGCATACAATTATGTAATCTCCTATATTGAGGATAAAGCAAAATTTGATAATGAGCAACTTGACCCTAATAAATTATCATTATTCCAGAAAAACATCTCTCAATTAATAGAGAATAAGAAATATCGATATACCAATAAGCATAAGTCTTTAAAGAAAAATATACTTAATTGGCTTGAAAAGGAAATTCTTTTTTGTAATTATTCAATAACAGAAGAACCCAATAATATAATAGACCAACCATCATTTCAAAAAGTTGATACGAACCTATCAGTTCCTCAATTAGCATGTCTTTTACGGTAATTCATTGAGGCCAAAATTGTACAGGGTAAAACAAAAAAAGACACCCTTCAAATATTTTCACAAATACTCAATTCAACTTCAAGTTCACAAGTGTCAGGAAATAGTCTCTACAAGAAGTACTATAATATTGATAAAAATTCCGCAGAAGTCGTAAAAAATATGATATTAAATCTGTACAAATCGTTCAATGCAAACAAGCTGAAAAAATAAATAGCACCTATAAGTGATTGATAATCATGGGGTGGTTAGGGGGTGGTACCACCCCCTGCCACTGTTTTCGTATTGTTTTTCTACTTTCCTTTGTGTCAAATCAATATCAATCAAATATTATGGCACTAGAAGTATTAACAACAGACGATCTAAGAGAATTTAAAATTGAGCTTTTAGAAGACATCCAAAAGCTCCTAAAGCAAAATAACAACTCAGCCGAAAAACGATGGCTCAAATCCTATGAGGTACGAGAATTACTCAACATCTCTCCTGGCACTTTGCAGCATATGAGAGTAAGTGGTGCCCTGCCTTTTACCAAAATAGGTGGCACTATTTACTATGATAACGGTGAGATAAATGACCTATTACAGAAAAACAAACAATCATACTAAGGTATGAACTACATCAAGCATCAAACAACTGTTTTCGCCTTGATGGATGCAAATGCTAAGGTAAAACCATTGCACATTAGTCTTTATCTAGCCTTGTTTAGAATATGGAATCGTTGTCGATTTGTGAACCCCATAATAATTACACGTATGGAAATTATGAAAATGTCTAAGATTGGCTCCCCAAATACCTATTCAAAAGCACTTAAAGCGCTCGAATTATACGGTTTCATACGTTATCATCCATCCTTTGATCCTAATCAAGGAAGTAAAGTTGACATGTACACTTTTGATACAGGTACCTGTACACCACCTGTATCAAAAGTGATACCTTTTAATAAACATATAAACAATACACTCTCTATTAAAGAAGAAGAAAATTCTTTCTCAGAAGAAATAGTATCACAAGAAAATACCGATATGAAAAAACAACAATTCACTCCACCACCCATCGAATACATCAAAATCTATTTCCAACAAAAATCACAATCCGATTCCGAAGCCGAACGCTTCTTCAATCATTACGAAAGTAACGGCTGGTTAGTTGGTGGCAAATCACCCATGAAAGATTGGAAAGCATCCGCACGCAATTGGATACTCAATATTCAAAAGTTTACAACCAAGGCAAAGGAAGTATCACAACAGCGCTTCCAAAACCAAAATAAAGCCCCAAATAACACTCAAAAAGTCAAACTCCGACCTATATCACCACCGCCCTCATCCAACAACTACGATGAACCCCTTTGAAGGTACAGCTCGTGCACGTGTCCTCACGCTATTGCTATTATTAGCCGCAAATACCAAGATATTGCGTCATTGCGCGCAGCAGCAATCTCAAGGCGCCACGCCATGCATTAACAATTTATAATTAACCATTAATAATTATCAAATAACTGTAAGTCATCTTGATACTTGTGTCTTGATACCTGATACTAAACGAAGCTGTAAATCACTTCAGCCTTCAGCCTAAAAACTAAAACACCAAGCTGCAAATCCCATTTATAACTTATCATTTAACACTTATCACTAAAATGAAATTTTATACCATCCAAAACAACACCATCATCTACGACTTCCAAAAGTCCCTCGACTACATCACCAAGCAAGGCAAGCTCACTTACGGTTCGCACTTCCGCTTGTACGATGAAGACATGCACATCATCAAAAAACTATTCGTCTATTTCATTAACGATGCCAACGGATGTCAACAACATAAAATGGATCCTCGCAAGGGAATCCTCCTCATCGGTCCCGTAGGCTGTGGCAAAACCGCATTGATGAAACTCATGCAAACCATCCTTCAAACACACCAACGCTATGCCCTTAAGGCATGTCGCGATATAACCTTCGAATTCCAAAAAGACGGCTTCGAATCCATTCATAGATACAGCAAAAAAAGCTTCACCATAAAACAAGGCAGCAGAATACCCAAAACATTCTGTTTAGATGACCTGGGAGCCGAATCCAACATAAAACATTTTGGCACCGAGTGCAATGTATTGGCCGAAGTCTTACTTAGTCGTTACGACCTCTTTATCAATAATCGCCTCATCACACACGCCACCACCAACCTCAATGCCCAGGACATAGAAAAACTTTACGGCCAACGTGTCCGAAGCCGCATGCGCGAAATGATGAATGTAATCACCTTTCCAAAAGATGCACCGGATAAAAGAAAGTAATTTGTTTTCGCATCCAATACTCGTGCACGTGTCCTCACGTGTTCGCCCAAACGGCTAAGCTGCAAATACCGTTTATAACTTAACACTGATAACTTATCATTTACAAACCGCTGCAAATAATCTTGATACTTGTATCTTGATACCTGATACTAAACAAAACTGTAAATCACTTCAGTCTTCAGCCTCAAAACTAAATCCCCCACACTAAATCCCTCCCAAACAAAACCCATATTTTTTTCTATCTTACACATCCCAAAAATTAGCAAGCAATTTAGTAATTCTAAAGCCAAGGCAAACTAACTAGAAATGATATTCAACGAAGACTCAAGAGTAAAAATACCAACCATACTACATCTCATTCGTCTGGGATATACCTATTTATCTTTAAACGATCAATCATGGGACGCGTCAACCAATATATTTAAAGAAAGTGTCAAACGTTTAAACCCAACATTAAATGACTTCGACATTTCACGTACCTACGACGAAGTAGCACTGTGTTTAGAAAACGAAGACTTAGGGAAAGCCTTTTACGAGAAATTAATAGACCAATCGGGAACACGCCTCATCGACTTTGAGAATTTCAGCAACAATACCTTTAATGTAGTTACCGAGTTAACCTACAAAAAAGACGATGAAGAATTCCGTCCCGACATAATATTGCTAATTAACGGATTGCCCTTAGCCTTTATTGAAGTTAAAAAACCCAATAACCGCGATGGTGTGATAGCCGAGCACAATAGAATAGAGCGTCGTTTTAAAAATAAGAAGTTTCGTAAGTTCGTAAACATCACCCAACTCATGGTATTCTCCAATAATATGGAGTACGACGATAATTCGCCAGAACCCATCGAAGGTGCTTTTTATGCTACTACTTCATATGTAAAGCCACCCTTTAACTACTTCCGAGAAGAAGAAACCTTTAATTTAGAAACCTTACTTGGCACTGTTGATGACGCCACGGAAACATCGGTTTTAAAAGACAACAATCTCTTAAGTATTAAAAGCTCCAAAGAATTTGTTACCAATAAAAGCCCCAATACGCCAACAAATCGTATTTGCACCTCGCTCTTTCAAAAAGACCGATTGGCATTCTTGCTACAATTTGCCATTGCTTACGTCAAAGAACATGGTGGACTAGAAAAACACGTGATGCGATATCCGCAAATATTTGCAACCAAAGCCATCACTAAAAAGCTCGATGAGGGCATTAAAAAAGGAATCATCTGGCATACCCAAGGCAGTGGTAAAACAGCACTAGCCTTTTACAACGTAAAACACCTCACAGCATATTTTCACAAAAATAGTGTGGTGCCAAAATTTTATTTCATTGTCGATAGACTCGACCTACTCATACAGGCAAGTAAAGAATTTAGAGCACGTGGTTTGGTGGTACACGAAATAGATTCTCGCGATGCCTTTGCTCGTGATATCAAATCCACAGCCGTAATTCATAACAGTGCAGGTAAGGCTGAAATTACCGTGGTTAACATCCAAAAATTTCAAGACGATCCTAGTGTGATCAAAAACGGAGATTATCAAGTAAACGTACAACGTGTTTTCTTCCTGGATGAGGTACATCGTAGTTACAATCCCAAAGGAAGTTTCTTAGCAAACTTGGAGCAAGCCGATAGTAAGGCCATAAAGATTGGATTAACAGGCACACCCTTGTTAGGTAGCGAGTACAATTCCAAATCCTTATTTGGGAACTATATTCACAAATACTATTACAATGCATCCATAAAAGATGGCTATACCTTGCGTTTAATTCGCGAAGAAATAGAAACACAATACAAGCTTACGCTGCAGCAAACCCTCGAAGAAATTGAGATACTAAAAGGGAATGCCGATAAAACAGAAATATATGCCCATCATAAGTTTGTAGAGCCTATGCTCGATTATATTGTGATGGATTTTGAGAAAGCACGTATTGCCAATAACGACAACTCAATTGGTGGTATGGTAGTATGCGACTCGGCCAAACAGGCCAAGCAGATGTACGAAATATTCCAAAACAAATATGCGCAGCCCATTGACGATGCACTGCTTATGGCTGCCGACTCCAAAGTAAGTTATGGAGCACAAAAGAAACAAGATAGCAGCGTTAAAACAGCTGCAGTTATTCTGCACGACATCGGAACCAAGCAAGAGCGTAAAGACCTAGTCGAAGATTTCAAAAAAGGAAAAATAGATTTCCTCTTTGTATTTAACATGCTACTCACTGGATTCGATGCCAAACGCCTCAAAAAATTGTACATCGGTCGTGTTATTAAAGCGCATAACCTGCTTCAAACACTCACTAGAGTAAACCGTACCTATAAAACATTTCAGTACGGATATGTAGTCGATTTTGCCGATATACAAAAGGAGTTTGATAAAACCAATCGCGATTATTTCAACGAGTTACAATCCGAGTTGGGCGACGAAATGCAACACTACACCAATCTCTTTAAATCAGATGAAGAGATCAAAACGGAAATTGCTGAAATAAAAGATCTACTATTTCAATTCGATACTGAAAATGGCGAGGTGTTTACCCAACAAATCAGTCAAATAAACGACAGGGCCACCATGTTACAAATTACCAAGGCACTAAATAACGCCAAGGCCTTGTATAACTTAATACGTCTTTCGGGTAATTACGAATTGCTACAGAAACTCGACTTTAAAAAGTTAACCGTTCTATCACGTGATGCCAATAACCGTTTGGCCATCATTAATACCAAAGAACGTCTCGAAAATAGTGTCGATACAAGTAACCTACTAAACATAGCCTTAGAAGACGTTATTTTTGCCTTTACCAAAGTAAAGGAGGAAGAAATGATTCTGGCCGATCAACTCAAAGATACGCTGCAAAAAACACGTGAAGCCCTGGGCGGTAATTTCGACCCAAAAGACCCTGAGTTTATCTCGCTAAAAGAGGAATTAGAACGTCTTTTTAAGAAGAAAAACTTAAACGAAGTCTCAAAAGAAGAGATGGAAGCCAATATTGCCGAACTCGAAAAAATATACAACCAGGCACGTGAATTAGAGCGAAAAAACCTCTTACTTCGCGCCAAATATAACAACGACGAAAAATACGCACGTTTGCACAAAAGGTTAATGGAAAAAGATCCCTTAACAGATAGTGAATCTAAACTTTTCGAAGTGCTGCAAGGCCTTAAAAAAGAAGTTGATGCACAAATAGAACAAAAATCAAAAGTACTGGAGAATGAAAACTATGTGGAGAAAATGATACTCCGCCTAGTGATTCAACAATTTAAAACCAAACACCATCTCGCCATTGATGCTGCCAAAAGCAAAGCCATTAATGCAATGGTGGTAAAAGAATATATGAACGAGTTTTACGGACGCACAGCTTAAGATTTAATTACAAATTATCAATTGCTAATTACGAATTAATCATTCCTAATTAGCAATTGATAATTGTACATTGATCATTCGTAATTGATAATTGTACATTGATCATTCGTAATTGATAACTCGTAATTGAACATTGATAATTAAATAAATGCACAGCAATATAGAGATTTTTAAAGCCAGCAATAGTCAAACCGAAATACAAGTTTAGTTTGATGGCGACACTGTTTGGCTT
>NZ_LYBV02000052.1 GCF_001660705.2 Saccharicrinis aurantiacus | reverse complement strand
CCCAATTCTAAACAATTCCGGCTTACTATAGCCAAACACAGCCAATTCCCAACTTAACACTACTATATGTTTGTTTCCATTATGGAAGCAAGCACAAAGAAAATACTAGGCACATTAGCTGCTGTTGCAGCCGTTGGTGGAGGTTTCTACCTCATTAAGAAAGGCAAAAAGCTTCTAGCCGGGGCAAAAATGAACTTTGCCCTCTTAGGATTCCGCATCCACAAGATGAACTTACAGGAAGTTCAGTTTGCTGTAAAGCTTCGCTGCTACAATCCCACCAAAGCACCCATTAAGTTAGCAGTTAACCAGGTAGTTGCAAATTACAAAGGTTCGGCAGTCGCTTATTCTACTCCCGATATTAAAGGACTTACCATTGGTGCTGGCAAAACACAAGAGCCAGAAATCGTTTTTCAAGTGCCATACCTGAATCTTATGGGCAAAGGTCTTACTCTCACCGTGCTTTCCAATACTGAAAAGCTAAAAGCTGATATGACTTTCACCATGACCATCAGCGTTAATGGCGAAACTCTTACTACCACGCAATCATTATCAGAGGAACAAAATATGAACGGATTAGCATTGGGCGAATTGGGCATTGTATCCGGCCCACGAAACACCCAAAACGGTAAACGTTTCAACCACCTTATAAAAAAGGCAAACGGACAGGACACATTTATCAAAAACGGTAACGTTCTTGAGACAGTTGAAAGCTGTATAGATACAATTGGTTCACATTTTAGAGAGGTAGAAGAACTAGCAAGCTTGCTTAAAGGTGATACGTTAAAAGAAACTTGTCGTAACATCTTCAACTTTTCATATACCTATTTGCAATACCATAAAGACGATGATGGAACGGAACAGCTTCGAACTCCTTCCCGATCTTGGTTAGATGGTCAAATTAAGTTCAAACAAAAAGGTAGAAAGAACGCAGGGATTGACTGTGATGACTACAGCATTTTTGTAGGTTCACTGTTAAAATGTTTGGGTATTCCTTTCAAACTCCGGATTACTAAATACGATGGTAAAAAGAACTTTCAGCATATCTATGTTATTGTTCCTGCCCTTGGTGATTCAGAGGATGAAATAGTCATTGACCCTGTATTATCAAAATTCGATTACCAAAAACCATACAGCTTTGAAAGGTCAGACTTTGATATGTCTCCTTTGCAATTGGCAGGACTTCGAGGTATCGATGGCTTAACAGGTTCTAGCGCTTTAGGTTTACCCATTTCTGTACTATCAGGTATTGATTTAACTGGTGGTCATCAGGCGCAAGCCGATCATGAGGAACTTATTGCCATTGTTTCAGGTGTTGACTTTGATGAAGCTGTAAATGGATTAGGCGATGCGGATGATGCGACTTATCGCTATTTAGTGCGCACCCGAAACTTTTTAAAGAAAGAAGACAATAGAGCTCGGATGGCTCATATTCAAAATCCAACACAGTTCATTTCCATGTTAGATCAGGCCATTAAGTTTTGGAATACACCAAAGCGTGATGCCGTATTAGAAAAGTTATCAGATATTGAAGAAAAGCTTGCACAAACAGGTTTGATGCAATATGATAGTGAAGCTCTGCAAGGTTTAGCAGAACTAGATACCATTGAAGAAGAAGTAGATGGAGTCATTTTTGAAGAAGTGGGTGACCTTGGTTTTTTCAAACGTAAAAAAGGGAAAAGACGTGGTGGGTTCTTTCGTTCCATAAAAAGAATTGGAAAGAAGATTGGTAAAGGCATTAAAAGAGCTGGTAAAAAGGTCGGTAAAGTAGCCAAGAAAGTAGTTAAAGCAATCGTTAGGTTTAATCCCTTAACAATTGCCATTAGAGGTGGTTTATTAGCTGCGCTGCGATTAAATATGTTCGGTATTGCCAAGAAATTACAATATGCTTATTTACCTACCAACCTTGCAAGCAAATACAACATAGACCACACCAAACTTATAAAAATTAAAAAGGTACATGCTAGGGTAATTAAGCTATTTAGAGGCTTACAAGGGAAAGAAAAGAACCTGAGAAATGCCATTATCAAAGGAGCTAAACAGAAAAGCACTGACTTCTCTCTAAAAGGCATGGATGGTTTGTTGGGTGACTTACAAACCATTGAATCTATGGGAGAATTGGCAGAGTTGGGAACTTTAGGTGCAGTTGCTACCGCAGCATCAGTAACAGCTGCAAGTGGCGTTTTGGCTAAAATTGGAGGCTGGTTAAAGCCTATCAAGAATCTCTTTTCAAAGGTTAAAAGCAAATTTAAGAAGAAAGCCCCTGCCCTTCCTGCTCCAGTGCAGTCTAACCAGCAACAGGTATCAGACACATCAGCTTATATTCCACAGACCGATAGTATAATGCCCCAATCTAATTATGCCATTCCACAGCCAATACTAAAATCAAGGAATTATACACCACAAACAATAGCTCCTACTCCATTGGTTACAGCTCCAAAGAAAGGCATAAGTAAAGGCGCAAAAATAGGAATCGGATTAGGTGTTGCAGCACTCCTTGGTACAGGCGCATATTTCGCTTTCCGCAAAAAGGATGATAAGCCCAAAAAACGCACATCAAAAGCTAGTTCAAAACAGGATTTAGGAAGTATTGCACTTCAATAAACAATAGATAATCATTAATTAAAATTTTAAACATGGCAGTTAAAAGAACAACGTCAGGTGGTGGTGTCAGAGCCACCAAAATTGACTTTATGAAAGCTACCAACAACATAGGCAAGCCTATTGCTGCCGTGGCAGGGTTTGCAGTTGGTAAGTACGCTTTAAAGAAGTTAGAAAAGAGCCAAACTGTAAGCGGATTATTGGGTAACGACATGAAAACTTACATCGTCCCAGCAGCCGTTACAATGGGCAGTCTTATCGGAACTCAGTTTACCAAAAACGAATACGTAAAGTTGGGCTTAGTAGGTGCAGCTGGCGCTGGTGTCGAATCCATCATCAAAAAAGCCACAGGTAAAACCATTCTTCAAGGATTAGAGGGCATTATCGGTGATAATGATTTAGATGAAATGGACGGATTACAAGCGCTGAATCCTATCACGCAAGCTTTACCAGCAGCCGATATTGACATCGAGCGAGAAATACAAGCTTCTGTATCTGGAGCAGCATCTGACTTTTCAATGGGTGATGATCCTATCGGTAATGCAGCAACGGATTATGCCATGAGCGATGAACCCATTGGCGCAATGGATTATTCCGATGATGAACCTGTTGGGAAGATTAAAGAAATTGATCCTGATAGCATGGACTTTGACGTGTTTGCCGGAGACATGATGGCATCCTAGTGCAGACAAGTATTACACAATCTACAAAAAGCAACTATTAATTTAATTAAAAATAGGCTATTAAGCCGAAAAACAAATTCTTATGGCAGAGATTAATGAGCAAAATGATTTGTACCCTTCGATGGAAGAAATAGAGGGTTTAGAGGAAGCAATTCTTGAAAATGAAGAGAATGCTTTAGAAAAAGAAGAAGACCAAGACGATACTGTCGAGGGTATTGGCGACTTAGGACGCTCACGTCGTAGAAGCAGACGTAGAGGTCGCAGAGGACGTAGAAGAACAAGCAGAAAGCGTGCTGTGCGTAGGTCATACAATGCAGGACAAAGAAGCACCGCTGTAAAAACCGGGCTTACTAAAAACTTGACTTCAAAAGGCCAGTTTGAGTTACGCAGACAGCAGCTTCCACCAGAGATTCAAAAGGCATTGAAAGATGCACGCATGCAAACGGTTGATACGGCAATCTACACCGTTAAGTCGATTAAAGATAAATCGGATATTGATTTGATGGAGGCATCGGATGATAAGAAGGCTGGACGTACCAACCTGAATCGTGCTCAATTGGATTCGGGTAAGTATTTACTTCTAACTGATATAGTACTTGAGTACGCTCACGGAGCATCGGAGGAAGATAATGACCCAGCAGATTTTGCTTTTGGTCAGTTTGCATTACCGCCTGCAATCTTGAACGGTACCTTCGAGATGACATTAGGTACAAAGGTTATTGTTCCTGAAATCTCATGTGCAATTTTTGATGATACTGATACCACAAAACGTAAGTTCCAATACAAGCTTTCTAATCCAAAGTGGTTGAAACCATCAATGGATATTACACCAAAACTGAACATGCCGAAATCGGTATCAGGCGACAAGGTTTATAACCCTGCTGTTAAGGTGACACTATTGGGAACTATCACAGAAAAGGCATAGTCTTTCATTTTTGATATACCATAATCGTTGGGGGTGGTTTACTTCGGGTTTACTCAGTTTACTTCCCCCCTTTTTTTAACATGCAATCATGGAAAAACAAGACAATAAAGTACGCAAGCTTCAGGTCATCAAATTTGAAGTAAAGAAAGGTGAAACCTTTGAGTTTAACGGAAATACTAAAACCGAACATGACCGCATTACAGGTTTCTTTGTTCGTCTATCCAATACTGAAGCATTACCTGGTTCAACATTCCGAATGTGGCTCGATGATGTAGAAGTTATTCCGGATGATACAGAGGTAGCCATTGCGCACCACAACACCGATATGAGTATTCCTGATGTCACATTCCCTGTGGATGAAAAGGCAAAGAATAGTCCTGTTCGCATCATCTATAAAGACGATAGCGAGAACCTTGCAGCAGACGACAGCTACAACGTGCGTGTGTACCTACTGGCCATACAAGATATAAAGAAGTAAACCCCAAATACTCCTGATATGAAACGATACCACGTCATAAAAAAGCTATCTGCTAATAATGAGCATCTGAACGACCAGGACTTGCTCCCTGCATCTTGTAAAATCATAACAGGGATTGCAGTAACTACTAACGTAAAGAAAGAAGCCGAAGCTGTTGATGGTTTAAGTGCATTAGCATTTCCGCAAGGTTTAATTACTCGTTTGTTGGCATCTGACCAAGTGGCTCATCTGTTCTATTCATACATGCGAACACGTCCTACTTTGGATGAAAGCAAGGCGTTTTTTGAAAGCGATATTCTGCCTGAAATGGTCAAGGTATTGCTTGATGGCATTAATTATCCTTCTCTAAGTGATTCAGAGCAGATAACTTTTAGCTCCAAGCTAAATGAATTGCTCATGGGTGGTAGCGACCAAGCTGAAATAGATTGGGATGGGCGTTTTACCGACCTGAAAACTGAATACAAAGCGCATTTATTTGCATTCCTATTAAGTACTTATGGAGCGTTTGGTTTTGATCCTGAAACCGATTTGGAAGCGTATGATTTAGACTTACTTTTTAACGCTTCTACTTCTATACGAAGCAATGCGCTATACCAGATAACAAGCATCGTGTATTACAAAATACGTAGCAATGAATATCTAGAAAGCTATTCAACGGTTTCTAAAAGCATTAATACGTATGGGAACTCCATTATGCAGGATTATGACCGTGAGCTTGCGCAATTACAACTAGATAAACTAGCCTATGAACAAGCGGAAACACAAGGGCTTGCACACTATCTGTTTGCGAAAGTGAGTGTTTTCGAGAAAGGAAAAGGTATGGAAAGTCTTGCCTTTACTGAGCTTATCGCACAAGAAACGCTTTCGTTTATCTATCAAAATAGGAATGGTCTTTTTGTGCGTCCTGTACAAAAGTATCTACGTCCCGCTGCATATGAATGTGGCAGCTTAAGTCTCCTGGTTAATGGAAACAGTTTCTTACTTCGTGATTATACGCTTACGGCAAACCGAAACATCAAATACCTATCCAAAGAAGTGATCCCATTCAGCGAACCACTTGATGTGAATAGCAGCATTCATACGGTTTATAAAAGCAATATGAAAAGTGGTACTGAACCGCTTAATATTCGCATTTACATTCAGTACGAAGATTTTAAAGAGCCATTGGCAGAGCTTGAACCCCAAAAACAGGAGGCTGAGTTATGATGAACACTAGTGAACTCCTACACACCATTGCCAAAGACCGCATTGAAGGGCTTCGTACGATAGACAGCTATCAATTAAAGCCTGTGATGATAATGATAACATCGGCAAATCACAGCATCGACTTGAATAATGATATGTGGATTCTGAATACTAAGTCTCTGCCAAGTTCAATCGAAGAAATTGAAATGATTAGCAGCGATAATGTTTTCACGGCTACTCCAGAGGAATACGACTTTATGGATGAGTTCCGATTCCGTGTATTTACAGATTACATCGACATCAAAAGCATTGCAGAAACATTCAAGCCTTACCGCTTGGAATTTGTGAAGGTTATCCCCCATCGCACATAAAACGTGAGTTGAGAATTGGGATTTATACATCAAGATTTTACAAGCTATAAATAGTCTTGATACTAACTACTTGATACTAATAAAATGTTAGACTATAGAGAACAAATACAGAGCATATATGAGTTTATCAAGCGTTCAGAGGTAGAACAAAAATACCCCTACGCTTATGAAATATACCTGGTAACGGGCATGGACGAAACGGCATTAACTTCAAGAACTGCTGGAACGGAAATGTTCAATAACGATATTGAAAAAGCCATTGAAAAGGCAAAACAAGCTCACGGTACATTACGAGTAAATGTATATGGTGGTAAAAGCCATAATGCCAAGCACCTGAATGATTACACTATCAATATTAGTGGACTATTGAATCCTCCAAAACAGCCTTTGGAACGTGGAGATATTCAGACTATTGTGCAGCAGGAAGTTGAGAAACAACAAATCCAAAACAAGACAGATGACTTAGGCGAAATCAATGGTTTGTTGGGTTTGATTACAGGAGAAAATGAACAAGCAAAGGGTAAGGTTCAAAGCTTATTTGGGCTGTTTAATGCCTTGTCTGGTAACAACAAAGAAGTAGAAAGAATCAGCTATCAAAAGCAGCTTGACGATTTCAAGTTTGAAACACGATATACAAACCTGGAAGAAAGGTTTGAACGCCTACGTAACGAGAATGCAGAGTTACGTGCCGAAAAAGACCGCTACTATGGCGAAAATAAAGAGCTAAAAACCGAGAAGACAGACCTTGAAAATCGTTTGGCTGGATATGCTCCCAACGAAGTAATGAAGCGTGTTGCTACAGGTGCTTTAGTGGGTATTGGTTCTCGTATTCTTACCAATAGTCCGAAAACAGCCGAGCTATTGGGTTTATCAGCAGATGAACTCAAAGGGGCTTTAGGGATGGTTGATGATAATTCGGAAGAGTCTGTCAATATTCCCGACACTAATGTCGAAGTCACAGACATGGGTTCTACAAGCTCTCCCGAAGACCAAAAGAAAGCGGAGATTATCAAAAACTTATCTGATGCCCTTAGAACATGGGAACTGCAAGAGGTGGCTAAAATAGCCAACATCGTTGGGCTTTGCCTGGACAAAGCAGAACTCATTAACAAGACCCTCATGTTCTTAAATCAAGCAATGAATGGGGTTTCGCACCCGAAAACCGATTTAGACAACGAAGAATTAGATAACTAAAAAACATACGATTATGAGAAAGTTCAAAGTAGGAATTACCATTGAAGCCAATACGACAGAAACAGTTAAGCAAGTTGGAAACCTTATACAAAACGCTGTTGATAAGGTGGAACAAGAGGATATTATTAAGCTACTGACCAAGGTGGCGAAGAATCCAACGATTGTGAAAACAGCATTACGATACATCTAAAAATTAAGCTATGGAGTTGAATAAGGCAAGTAAATCAGCACTCATTGGCACAGGTATTCGTGTAGGCATTCCATTGCTAGCTCTTGGCATTGGTGGATTACTGATTTATCGTACCATCAAAAAAAGTAGGAATCCTGACGGCACATCAGCTATCGCAGCTCCTTCTATAAAAAAGATGGAGATAAAGCAACAAAACCTGACTATATCGCCATCGGATGCTGCCTTATTTGCCAACACACTCTATGGTGCAATGCTTGATTTTGGTACAGATGAGAAAACGATCTATAGCACTATAGCCAAAGTTAGAACTAAGGATGACATGTTGCTTGTCATTAAAGCCTTTGGATTAAAGATGTACTTATTGGGTGGTCGAGCTGCTCTTTTAGGACAGAATCATAATCTGATTGGTTGGCTTCGCTTTGAATTAGACGACAAAGAGATTGCCAAAATCAAACCCAAGTTCGATGCTTGGGGAATCCCTCTCTAACAGGCCATGCCTGAAATAATTATTCAAGCATGAGCTATAAACTAAACGATTGAGCAGATGAACAAAAAGATATTATTTATTTCGGGAGGGGTATTAACCACCGGGGCAATAGTGACCGCAATTGTTTTGATTCGCAGAAGAAACAAACGCAATCGTGAGCTATTGCCCTCAGGTGGTTATGAAAAAAGCCCTGCCAATATTCTAAGCACAAATAACAATGCCCTCCCTCCTAATTTCAAGAATTGGAATGGTGGAAGTACTTACCTTTCCTCTATGCCTAGAGGTATTCGCAATAACAATCCGGGTAATATCATTCAAAGCAAAAGCAAGTGGCATGGTAAGCTCTCAAAGGACCAGAACAAAGACAGAAGGTTCGAGATGTTTACTGCTCCTGAGTATGGTGTAAGAGCCATGATTAAACTTTTCCGAAACTACATGGGCAAAGGATTTAACACAGTAGAAAAGATTGTACACAGATACGCTCCAAGCTTTGAGAACAATACAAAAGCATACATCAATACGGTTTGCAAAGATTTAAAGGTGCAGCCTCAAACAAAGTTGCTACCCACAAAAAATACACTTCGTCTTTTGGTTTTCTCAATGGCAAAAGTGGAAAATGGGAAGAATTATATCTCTCCACAACTCTTTGAGCAAGCTTATTCAATGATTTAGAAACTTATAAGATTTACAAATGAGTACTATAAAGAAATTCAAGGGAGGCATTCCTCCAACACTAAGAAATGGCGAGTGGGCAACCAATGGTAATTACGCTTATCTGGGTATGCCCTTTGATGAGTACAAGGTGTTCCAGGGCATTTTTGATTTAAGTGAATCTCAGTCGGTTTCAGGTTTTGATTTTGAACCTGAACAGAAAGGTTTTATCATAAAAAAAGATACGCCTTTTTCACAGATTGTTGACTTAATCAACTCATTGCCCAAGGCTTTGAAGTATAACGATGATGATGCAACCAGTATTAATCTATTGTTTGAAGATAGTCCTTACATGGATGATACAGGTGCTAGAATTGCATTTCGTGATTTTGCATATACCATCAACCTAAAGCCCTTGGCAGCCGACAATAACGTGCTATTCAATATAGACAACGCTTTCTTGATTAATAACAGTAACGTCAATTTTGAGCTAATCAATTTTCAGTACCCTGCTTCAAAAGGAGCTTTGGAACTCTTTAATAGCTCAGCTACGCTTACCGAGTGTGGTTTTGAGGCCAAACAAGATGTTACTGCAGGAGATATTGTATTTAAAGATTTGGGATTGAACCGAATTGTGGTAGTTAAACCATCATTCAAGATGGAAGCCAACAATGCAGGGAGTATCTTTGATGTGATAGAATCGGGAACTACAGCTAATTTGGTTAATCCACAGCTTTCAGACGCTGCTTATGCACCACGCACAGCAGCTGGACTTCTGAAAGGCGGTATTATCATTATTGGTAATGCAAATAACATTAAGCCAGCTGGAGAAGATGCTTTACAAACGAGCCCAACATCAAACGAGCATGGAGGTATCGAGATACGTACCACTTTTGCCGATAGTATTAGTGGTTCTGTTACAGGTATTAGCTATAATGATCTTGCAGATAAGCCTGATTTAGCCTATAAAGCCGACTTGGTTGATGGGCAAATACCATCTGCACAATTACCATCCTATGTTGACGATGTTTTGGAGTTTGCAACACTCACTGATTTCCCCGAAAGTGGAGAAACAGGCAAAATATATCTCGATAAGGAAAAGAATAAAACCTATCGTTGGAGTGGTTCAGAATATATTTTCGTAGGAAATGCACTTGAATTGGGAGAATCTGAAACGACAGCACATCGAGGCGACCATGGTAAAGCAGCCTATGAACATAGTCAGGCTGACCATGCCCCATCTGATGCTACTAAAGGTGCGGATTGGCAGGTTAATGTGAGTAATAAACCAACTACCATATCAGAAGAGCAAGCTACAGCTATTGAGGCAAATACGGCCAAACGTACTTATCCTCAAACTGATGAAGATAAGCTTTCAGGCATTGATGAAAATGCCACTGTTGGTGCGGATTGGCAGGCGAATGTGAGCAATAAACCAACTACCATATCTGAGGATCAAGCCACAGCAATTGAGGCGAATACAGCCAAACGTAGTTATCCTCAAACGGATGAAGATAAACTCTCTGGCATAGAAGAAAATGCAACTGCTGGAGCTGATTGGGACACAAATTTACAGAACAAACCTGTAACCATAAGCCCAGAACAAGCTGCTGCGATAGAAAGTAATTCTCAAAAGAATAGCTACCCACAAGCAGATCAAGATAAGCTTTCAGGCATTGAAGAAAACGCCACTGTTGGAGCAGACTGGCAGGAGAATGTGAGCAATAAACCAACTACCATATCCGAAGAGCAAGCTGCAGCAATAGAGTCGAATACAGCTAAGCGCAGTTATCCACAAACGGATGAAGACAAGCTTTCTGGTATTGAAGAAAATGCGACTGCTGGAGCGGACTGGAATTCCAATTTGAGTAATAAACCCACTACCATATCAGAAGATCAAGCTACAGCTATTGAGGCTAATACGGCAAAGCGTACTTATCCTCAAACTGATGAAAACAAGTTATCTGGTATCGAAGAAAATGCCACTGTTGGAGCTGATTGGCAGGCGAATGTGAGCAATAAACCAACTACCATATCTGAGGATCAAGCTACAGCAATTGAGGCCAATACGGCAAAGCGTACTTATCCCGAAACAGATGAAAACAAATTATCTAGTATTGAAGAAAACGCCACTGCTGGTGCTGATTGGGAAACAAATTTACAGAATAAGCCTCTAACCATAAGCCCAGAACAAGCTGCTGCAATAGAAAGCAACAGTCAAAAGAATAGCTATCCACAAATAGATAAAGATAAGCTTTCAGGTATTGAAGAAAATGCGACTGTAGGTGCAGATTGGAATGAAAATGTGAGTAATAAACCAACAACTATATCAGAAGATCAAGCTACTGCCATTGAAGCAAATACAGCAAAACGTTCTTATCCCGAAACTGATGAAAACAAGTTATCTGGCATTGAAGAAAATGCCACTGCTGGCGCAGATTGGGATAGCAATCTAACAAATATACCTGAGGTGTTAGTAGCCTTTATACAAGCCCTAGAGAGTGATGGAGTTACGCATTTTGAGATCATAGAAGATGGAACAGTTCTTCGGTTAGGCAAAAAAAATAATTCTAAAGATGAAGACTAAAAAGGGCTACATATCAAGGATTCGTAAGGATTTACGCAATGCACATAAGCACTCTAAAACCACTATTGAGAAGATTGCCAAGGGTTTTGGTATCACCAATAAAAATTTGGTGAAAGAATATACCGAGTTGGCCATAGTTCTTAATGCAAGAGAGATCGCCCATGATGCTTCGCTCAATACCTACGAAAAATATCTTGCTATTGTAGCTCTTTACCAATCACAAGTTAACCTATCCATGCGTACCAGCATGAGCGTGTTGATGCAGCAATATTCCACACCTGCACCAATATCCTTCTTGGCATCAAGTTATGTGCGAAATCCGAAACAAGAAGCACTGTATTTAGATCCATCAGCAGGTAATGGATTATTGACCATTGCACTTCCATATCGCAAGACTTTTGTGAATGAATTGGATGATATTCGTTTGGCTAATTTAAAGGAACAACCCTTTGCCAAAGTAAGTAATTGGGATGCCTTAAAACCGCCTTTTACGTATAATAAAAAGTTTGAAGGTGTGATAACTAATCCTCCTTTTGGAACGCTTTCAGAAGCCATGCTTATTGGCAAATTTAAGATCAAACGCTTGGAACATGCCATGGCTTTAAATGCCCTCAGATGCATGAAAGATGATGGAAAAGCAGCCATCATTATTGGTGGTCATACCTCATGGGACAAACAAGGCAGAGTGTCTGCAGGCAACAATCGCATCTTCCTAAATTACCTCTATCATTTTTACAATGTGGAGGACATTATTCCGATCAATGGTAAAAAATTATACTCTCGACAGGGGACGTCTTTTAACACCAGATTGATACTTGTTGATGGTGCAAAATTGAAACCTGGAGGTGCAGCTCCACTCAAAAATGAGTTGCATAATACTATAGTAAATAGCCACGAAGAACTTTGGGAAAGAGTAAAGCTTCAGAAGTCTCCTCAAGCCTCCAAAACAAATAAGAAGAGTATTGTCCTGGCTAAAAAGAAAGCCATTCGCATTAAACAAAAACAATTGAATCAGTTACTTGAACCCCAAAGCTACGAAGTGCTGCATTTTGACGTTTTGACCCATTTAAATAGTCTAAAAGGAGTCTATGATGTGAAGAATCTGTTTGAGAGCCCCAATAAACATGGGGATGTGGTTTCTCATTTCTCACTGAAATATGCACGAGAGGATCAATGGAATTTTGAAACAGCACGCTTTGTAATTACATGGAATAACAAGTCGATTTTTATACCAGAAATAGGTCAACAATCACTTCCGAATACCGACATGGTGAAACACATTTTTCACCTTTTACATGAACGCTATCCTCGACTTCTAAAACCATTTCAAAATAACGCTCTATGAAATCAAGCATAAAATTCACTAAGAATAGCATCACTGTTCGCTTCACCAGTAAGCCGAAAAATCACGTCGAATCACGACTACTGGAATTGGGTTTTAAGACTAAGGACAACAAGACTTTTATCCGTACTCAAAAGCTCGCTCAAAACGAACATGAGTACTTGCAAGGTATGTTAGGTATTCAAGGTTTGGGTATGGCTTATATTCCAGCAGCGGAGAAAGGCTTTATCTTGGATACTACTGTTCCGGATTCCATGGGACATGAAATGCACATTGCCATCCGCAAAATCAAAAAAAGCATAGGTATGCCACTCTTTGATTTTGTAGCTGAGAAGCTGAATTACGAGAATGAGGATTTGGTTAAATCTCTTTCGTGTGAACAGATCGATGCAGTATCCTTAGCCATCTATAATATCGAAAGTCGCAAGCAAGGGATCATCGTGGGCGATCAAACAGGAATCGGAAAAGGAAGAACGGCAGCAGCTTTAATACGCTATGGCGTGAAAGCTGGATTGCAACCCATATTCCTATCTGAAAAACCCAATCTATTTACCGATTTATATCGTGATCTATCTGACATAGGAAGTTCCGCATTAGTTCCATTTATCGTCAATGCCAAGGAAAGTAAAACCAATATCAAGAATAAGAATGGTGATATCATTTATAAAGCCCCTGAAAAACCAACACAGGAGCGCATTATCAAGGATAAAAGCATCCCGAAAAACTACAATTTTGTTTGTGCGACTTATTCTCAATTTAATCAACCCAAGAAACCCGCCAAGCAGCAGTTTTTATACGCAGCAGCCAAGAATAATATCATCATAATGGATGAAGCCCACAATGCTTCGGGCAGCTCCAATACTGGCGAGTTTATGCAAGATGTATTGCGCCAAACCAAAGGCGTTTGCTTCCTGTCTGCCACCTTTGCCAAACGACCAGATAACATGCCCATCTATGCTCAAAAGACATCCATGAGTGATGCCAATATGAGCAAGGAGGACTTGGTAGAAGCCATTACAAAAGGCGGTGTGGCACTGCAAGAAGTACTAGCAGCTCAGTTGGTATCTGAGGGACAAATGATCAGGCGAGAACGCTCTTTCGAAGGTGTAGAGGTCAATTACATTGAGCTCAAGGAAAAAGCCAAAGAACAGGCTGATATTGCCGATAAGGTAACTTCTATCATTCGAGATATAATCGGTTTTCAGGAGAAGTACATCAACAAACAGGTGAATGAATTGGATCAAATTGCTGCTGCCGAGGGAAAGGAAGTGGAAACCCGAAAGGGAACCAGTAAAGCAGGCGTAGATAACATACCTTATTTCTCAAAGGTATTCAATGTAATCAACCAATTGCTGTTTAGTTTGAATGCCTCCGATGTGGCCGATCATGCCATTAAACGATTAAAAGAAGGTAAGAAACCTATTATTGCATTTGCCTCTACCATGGGAAGTTTCCTGGAAGCTATGGCGAAGCCTGATGATGTGATTAATGGTGATTTTTCAACGGTACTAGAGAAAGGGTTGGATTCTGTATTGCGCTACACCGAGAAAGATATTGATGGAGAAACAGAAGGTAAAACCTTTAATGTATCTGATCTTTCTGAGGATGCTCAGTTAGCTTATCGCGATATCATCAAACGTATTGAACTGGCTTCCACAGGCATTACCATAAGTCCGCTCGACCTGATTATCCAAAAGATTAAAGAGGCGGGATTTACAGTTGGCGAAGTCACAGGACGTAAGCTGTCGGTTCAATACAATTCCACTAAAGCCAAGAATACAACTGCCCTTGTACTCAAACGAAAAAAGGAGAATACAGCCGATTTGTTTCGTCAATACAACGATAATGAGATTGATTGTCTATTGATCAATCAGAGTGGATCAACAGGGGCTTCTGCGCATGCTATTGTTACAGATAAAGTGCCTGCAGAAAAGGTTAAGCAACGTGTGATGGTGATTCTACAACCAGAGCTCAACATCAATACAGAGATCCAGAAACGAGGTCGTATTAACCGAACTGGGCAAATACTCAAGCCTATCTACGATTATATTATTTCATCCATCCCTGCTCAAAAGCGTTTTATGATGATGCTTAAAAAGAAGCTGAAATCATTGGATGCCAATACCACATCCAACCAAAAGAGCAGTAAGTCACAATTGGAATCGGATGATTTTCTCAATAAATATGGCGATAAGGTGGTACGCCAATATATGATGGAGAATCCGCAGCTCAATAAAGCCCTAGATAATCCACTCAAATTTGAAGGCAAAGAGAGTGATGAAACACCCACAGAAGGCGATGCTTCTAAAGTAACGGGACGTGTGGCTGTGCTTTCAGTTAAAGAACAAGAGAAGTTCTATGGCGAAGTGATAGAGCGCTATAATGATTATATCGACTACCTCAAACAATCGGATGAATACGATTTAGAAGTCGAGGTGTTGAACCTAAAGGCCGCATCCAAAGACAAAAGTGTGGTGATTGCTGGTAAGGGAGGACGCTCTGTTTTTGGTAATGATACCTTTTTAGAAAAGTGTGAGTGTAATGTATTGAAGAAACCATACACCAAAACAGAGCTTGATAAGCTGATTAAGAAGCAACTTGGTAACAAGCATCCAGATAGCATTACCAATAATATTATTGAAGCTCATGAGAATTACATAGCAAGTAAATTAGCCAAGGATTTAAAGGACTTAAATAGTAAATATGATGATTTGCTGAATGGCATTTCTGAAGAAAAAGGATATCAGAAAATACCTGTCTTTGAAAAGCATCAGCGCATGCAATATATCACCGACAGAGAAGATGAAATTATACAAGCCAAAAGTCTAGAGACTACCCGAATCCAAACACAAAGTGAGAACCGAAAATCATATCTAAATGGATTCTTCCGCTTCTTTCAAGTCGGGCATGGATATTTTTATCCAGCGCTTAGTTTCGAAAGCGATAGTAGCGATAATTCCTATTGTATTTTCTTGGGTTTTGATATCAATAGCAAGCGAAATAACCCTTATGCACCATCAGCTGTAAAGCTTCGTTTTGCCATAGCTGATAGTCGTAAATACATTGTATTGGCCTGTTCAGGAGATACGGCCAAGGAAATTGAACGGATCCAGGCACGCAGTTTTCAGTTATCGACTTCCCAAAAGGAAAATCTAATTGATAGATGGGATGAAGCGATAAAAGACTTTACCCTGGACCGACAGATCAGATACATCGTAACAGGAAATATACTGCAAGGTTCAGCTGATTTTTCGGGTAAGCTCGTGAGCTTTACCACAAAAGGCAAAGGTGTTCAAAAAGGCATTTTAATGTCAGAAGCATGGTCACCAGAGAATGCCGATAACAAAGCCAATAGTTATGTAGTTGCACCAATAGCCAAGCTTCAAAAGCACATTCTAAGCCTTAGAAGTAGCGCAAGTATCACCACAGAAAATAAGATTACGATTACTCGCCATTTCGATGATACTTTCAAGATCATCATGCCCAAAACAAAGAGTCATATACCGATCTATACAGATAAGGAAGTACTGAAGCTATTACAGAACACACGAGATGGTTTTGAGATGATTTCAGGTAATATGAAGGCATCAGTGAGCACAGAAAAGATGCCCAAACTGATCAAGTTATTGGGAGAACGATTCAGCCTATCAGTAAAAGTACCTCGCCATTATTTTGAGGAGTTTCTGAAAAGTAGCTCAAAACGAAGCGATAGTATCGATAGCCTTACCAAAGAGGCCATGCAAATGTTTGAAACGGATAAAAAAGCCTTCCCACAAAAGCTGGCCAAACAAAAACAATCAGCAACTAAAGGCAAAAAGGTAAAGCTTGATACTGGAAAGCAATTGAAGCTTGTGAAGCTTCGGGCTAAAGCCATTCTGATTATGCAGAAGCAAATGAGCAATGTAGCTGGACTTGGTATGCATCCTAAAATTAAGACACTACTATGAGCCGAACTACAAAAATAACCTTACGCACAGATCGTTTTACTGAGCTCAAGGGCATCGATGATGATGTGGAAAAAGCCTTGCAAGACAAGCAAAAGAATCGTGCTTATAAAGATGCTGGAAAGCGTGTGCATGGCTCTCGTAAAGAGCAAGCCATGTACAGCAAACTCATAGGCAGTAAGGATTTAAATAACATAGAACAGGATGAAGCAACTGCCATTGAATTAATCAAAAAGGATAAGGTTTTCCCTAAGGTTGATGCTCAATTGGAGAAAGAAAATGGAATAGACTCAGGCTGTGCATTTTTAAAATCGAAGATTCGCCAGGCATATCCAGCAAAGCCATATTTGAATACCAAAGAATCGAGAGCACAGTACGTGAAAATGGCAGAAGCAATCCATGAAGTTTTAAGTGAGGCCATTGTTATTGATGATTTGAAGAAGCTATATACCATAGCAACAAACGAACAAATTGTTCCAAGAACTGATTTTACAATGCTTTTTGGTAAAAAGTTAAGGAATATCGTGAGTGTGATTTATGGCTATTCGAGTGGTGTTGGTGTGGCAAAGAAAACACTTACTGAGGCTCGTCAGTATTCAGGTGTAAGTAAAGAAACGGCTGCACCTCTTTACAAGAACCTAAAAACCTATTACGATAAGCTCATTGAAAAACAACAAAAGTGCATTGATTCAGCAAAACAGATTATCTCATCGGCAGATTTACGCAGTCATAAATACAGCGATCTGACTTTTAGAGGTGGTATGCTTTCTAGTATGAATAGCATTCCAGAATACGTGAAGTATGTGGAGTCGGTTTGTACTCGATTTATCAATGATTACAAAAGGGAATTTGATACCAAAAAGGAGCTTTTCCCATACAAAGAATTCAAACCCGATTGGTCATGGTCAGATACCAAAAGATCCACTAAATCAGAAGGTAATACAAAGCCAAAAATAGCAGCCATACCGCTTAGCTATATTAAGCGCACTGGTGGTTTATTTATTGAGCAAGCAGATGAACAGACTGTCATTCATAAACTGCATTTTAAATCGATAACTCTGGGAAACTACGTCAAGGATAATGAAGCCCAGGAGCACATTCGTCATTTTGTGGCATCCATCGTTGATTTATGCGAGATATTGGATATTGATTTAAGTATAAATAAGAAACTAGCCATCGGTTTTGGAGCATTTGGACGAGGAGGTAAAGCGATGGCAACCTATTATCCAATTCGGCAATTGATTAATCTCACCAAACGCAATGGAGATGGTTCTGTGGCGCACGAATGGGGACACTTTTTCGATCACTTTTTGAATGAATTTGGCTTGAGTAGGTTATCACTATTATCGGAAACCACTTATGATTTAATACTAGAGAAATTTGGTCGAAATAGAACTTACCTGAATAACTCAAAGAAATCATTTCGTAAGGCCTATTTCATAAGCACAATGGCATATGTAATAGAAACCGGAGTCACCCAAACACCATTCCACCAAAGCATGGCAGCACTGGTGAGTATGTTACGTTTTGGATACAATCATGAAGACAAATCATTGATAAGTTTTACGGATGCACAAAGCCATGAGAAAAAATCGACAGATAGCTACTTATATCACTATTCAAAACAACAAGGCTCATATTGGAAGAATATGGCTGAACTATTTGCCAGAAGCTTTGAATGCTACATCTATGATAAACTGAAAGAAAAGAATCGAGAGAATAATTACCTGGTATCAGGAGGAATGTTTGCCCATCCAGTTTACCCCCAAGGAAAAGAGCGTACCTACATCAATAAGTGTTTTGACAATTTGATAGAAGCGGCAAAGGCGCAATTTAAGCTAAAGTCCTTTATGCCATTCACCAAACAAAGAGCAGATGAATACATCGATTTGACGGAGAAAGGTAGTGTAAACAAGGGTGTGATTGTAGGTAAAGATCGAAAATTAGCTCTTGCTAAGATAAGAGCCAAAGCCATCCGCATAAAGCAAAAACAAGTCCTTATCAAATGAAGCGAATAATTAATAGTCTACTAAAACGTAATACAGATAGATATGAAACTTACAATAAAGAACTACAAAGAAGCCACTAAAGGAATTGATTTTAAGAAATTACCAGAGGTAGCTCAGGAAGCCCATAAGGAGTTTGATTCATTTGCCGATTTCTACAATGAGGATAAGGATATCAAAGAGATGTTGGATAATCACTTTAAGATTGTGGAGCCTTATCTAAAAGATGCTCCTAAGAAGAGTACATCCTCAAAGAAAGCGCCTGCAAAAAAGGTTAGCACAAAACCTAAAGCACCAAAGAAAAAGACAACAGCAGGTAAAACGACTCGGCAGCCCAAACAAGCCCAACGAAAAGCCATTGAAGTGGATTTAATGCCCATGGAGATAAAGGTAATCAGGCGTTACCTGAATTTTCATAACAAGAGCGTTACCGAACGGCAAGTATCTCTTTTATACAAGGTCATACAAAAGGCAGCTACTGAGAAAACCATCCGAAAAACAAGTAAGTACGCCTCCGAGATTAAAAGTATCAGCAATGATTTGATTAAGACCTATAAGGAGATGAATGCTACCTGTAAGTTTGAAGTTCCATCTTCAATATATAGTAAACTTAAGGGAATAGTAGACGATTATGGTGTTACTCCAGCTGTTGCACTCATAAAACGTTTTATCAACCTGTACGGCAATATTACTAAAGAGAAAGCACAACGTTTGTTGACAACAATTACCAATTCCCTGAAGAATGGAAAAGTAAAGCAATCTGAAAAGGAGTACGATCAGATTAAGAAGGTACAAAAGCATTTAAACGATTACCTGGAAAGTGATAAATTGCTAGTCACAAGCGTTCAACTCAATGGCCTAAAAGGAATAGCTGGATTGGGAAAGTAAACACCACTACTCCATCGCCCAAAAGTAGTGGTACAAGTACAAGGGCAGTAAATAAGTCTATCTCAGTTTCGCCAGATCAAGTGGTATCAGCTAGTGAATTGGCTCAAATGAAGTTTTCTACTTTACGCATTGGCGGTAAGTTTGGTAAACTGCTCGGGCAACCTTACAGTCCATTTTACCTGATGATTTATGGTAAGCGATTCAATGGCAAAAGTTCCGTAGCCATGTTGCTGGCCAATGTTTTAGTAAAAAGTAAGCTAAAAGTACTTTATATCTCCAACGAAGAAGGTGTAAAAGCCTCGCTTCAGGAGAAGTTATTACGTTTAAATATCACGCAGCCCATCGATTTTGTGGAAGATTATAATCCGAAGCAATTCAGAGCATACGATGTGGTATTCTTTGATAGTACCCAAACCATAGGTATTAAACCTGATGATTTTAAAGCATTGAAGCGACAATTCCCCAATACATCATTTGTACTTGTATTTAAAGCCAATCGTGATGGTACATCAAAAGGCGGAAGCGACTGGGAGCATGATTGCGATGCCATTATGCACATCGAAAATCAATCAGCCACCATGGAGAAAAACCGTTTTCCACACGGCAGTAACGAAACCATTAAAATATTCTAATCATGGAAGAAATGACCATTAAATTCTATTGGGTAGTCATTGCTGCCTTTAGCTCATTAATAGTGGGTGTTTTGTCTTACATCATCCGAAATGCACTGGCAAAAAATGCGACCAAAGAAACGGTGGAAGCCAAAACAGACCTGCTTGAAAAGGACATAAAACACTTGGCAAAGGAACTGAATTTATGCGAAGGAAAGTTCGCCGTATTGCACAAACGCATATCCGATTTAAGGGATAGCTCCAAGGAAATATACGTGAGTAAGGAGCTATTCCATCAAACCATTAAACAGCTTAACGAAAAGCTAGATACCATACTAAAATTTGTAGAACGATGAGAAAACTATTTTCAAAGCTAAGCAACGCAGGAGTTGCAAGTACACTTAAAGAAGGAACAAAGCTGATAGATGAAATTTTTACCACCAAGGAGGAAAAGCTCCAGGGTAAAATGGAGCTCTTCAAAATGGCTGTTTCAGACCGAGAATCAGCACGAAACATGTATGCCAAAGACAACTGGTTACAAAAGACCTTTGCAATCTTTTTCCTAGTTGCATGGTGTGCTTTAACATTCGTGATGCTTAACTATTTCGTGTTTCAAACCATTGAATTACAAGATTGGCAAATTGCCTTTATCAGCAGTATCAACGGAGGAATATCCACTAAACTAAGCACGATAATCGACTTCCTTTTCGGAGGTTCAATAAGTGGGGTAAATGATGTAAAACTGAAATCTAAACGATCATAAAACCAAAATCATGAAACATACTAAAACATTTGACGAACTCTTTGATGGAGTTATCAAGCACGAAGGATATTATGCCAATGTCGAGGGCGACCGAGGTGGAGAAACCTATATGGGTGTTGCCCGGAATTTGCATCCCAATTGGGAAGGTTGGCAATACATTGATGCCTACAAGGAAACCTATGGAAAAATAGCTTGGAACTTTAAAATTGATGTTCCTCAATTGACTCAGCTTGTAAAGGATTTTTATGAGCAGACCTTTTACAAAAGGTTTAAAATTGATGAAATCTCCGATGGTTCACTACAAGAAATCATTTTTGATTGGTGCGTTAATAGTGGAGTATGGGGAGCCAGAGGCGTTCAACGTGTGTTAAACCAATTCTTTGAAGCTGATTTAAAAATGGATGGTATTATTGGAAAAATGACACTTGCTGCAATTGCAAATTGCCAACCAAAGGAACTGTTTTGGGAAATCAAGAAAGCACGAATCCGCTATTACCACAAGATTGCCAAGAAAGGCAAAAATTATTTATTCCTTGAAGGTTGGTTGAAGCGGATTAGTTCGAATAAATATATGCGAACTTAGTTTTGTTTACTTCTTTTGATGGATAATAGAGGCTTAATAACCCCTCCTATAATAAGCCCTACAGTTAGAAAAATTGGAAGGCTCTTTTGAAGTTCAGCTCCCCATGCATCAGTAAATTGCACAATTGAGTTAAGTTCGTTGAATGAATACACGGCAATACCTGTCATCAATGTGCCAATGATTGCAGCAAAAGGAATTCCAAATGCTAATCCTTGAGTAATCACATGCTTATTCCTTAAGGTCTTATCAATAAGATGATTAATGTTGTCAATTATAATTATTGCTATAGGAATAACAATTAGTAGAGCTAATCCGTAATATAGCAACCACTTACTAATAAAACTTTCTCCAGAAGACATTTTTAGCAAGGTAAATATCCCGGTTATAATTGCCATTATAAAAGGCAAAGGAGCAAACTTTATAAGGTTTGATTTTATTCGTGATAGAGATTTCATTTATATCAGGTTTTATTCTTGAAATTGAAAAAATAGAACAACACAAGCGTATCATGTTGTTCTAAGCTATCTTATTCACTTATTATCAATTAAGGTTGCTTGCAATATCATTGGTTCGCTACCTGTATTCTTGAATGAGTGTTTAACTCCTTTGGGTGTAACAATTACATCGCCTTGCGAAATAGGATATTCTTTACCTTCAGTATTGTGCTTACCACCACCAGCTATTACAAAGTAAATCTCATCTTGATTAGGATGTATATGCTCACCTACTGATGCTCCAACAGGTACTGTTAAGTTAACTGTAGTATTAATTGGACTTCCATCAGGACGAGGAAGACCGAAACCTATTGCGGCGCGTCCTTTAACAAGACCTTCTCCACCATAAAAACTCTTTTCCCAATTCTTCTGACTTTCTGTTTTAATATGCATCGCTTTATTATTTAAATATTTACTAATAATTACATTACAAATGTACAGAATGCAGACGGGTTGCATGTGGACTCACGGCTCTCTTATGTGGAGATTTAGTTCAATTTTAAAATAAAAAAGGTCTTGATAAATTATACCAAGACCTTAGTTTATTCTATTGAAGAGGTTATTGGATAATGCCTTCCCCATTTTCTAGTTCCTCCTCATGGTCTACATAAAACTCAAGAATCGGAAGTAACATAAAATAGGTGAAAGGATCTTTGTCTTTTACAGACTCCATTACTGAAGCATATATTGGAATTAACACTCTAAAACGCTCCAAAACGGCTGCAAAAAATTCCGATATATTATTGGGTTCTGGAAAAAAACTTAGTTCAGTAGCACTAAGGTTTTCATAGTCAGAAAGTTTATCAGGGATTTGTCCACCCATAGCAATTATTCGGCTCTCAATTTTATCGGCAAACCCACCAAAACTTGATTTTAAAAATTCTATTCGGCTTTTAATTAATAACTCTGCTTTGCCACTTACCTTTATTAAAGCCACTTTTGAGGCATATGCATTAATTGTTTCTTGTGCATATAATGCGACTAACTCTTTATTAATTTCTTCTTGTGTAATACCTTTCAATAAGGTGTTTCCTACTTTTCCCATTGCTATACTTTTTAAATTGTTATCATTAACTAATTACAATACAAAAGTACAGCAGCATAGTGTATTAGATGTGGAAAATAGGTTCAGTAGTTTGGATTTTTAGCTCAAATTTGTTTTGAATTACGGAATTCACTTGGTGAAGCTCCTATGTTTTTGGTAAATAACCTTGTAAAGTATTGAGGGTCGTTAAATCCTGTATCATAAGCTATATCGCTAATGGACAAAGCTGTAGTTTTTAATAAATGTTGTGCTTTTTCTAGTCTTTTGCTATTTATATAATGTTGCGGTGAATCATTATAGGCTTTTTTAAACTCCCGCTTAAAGGATGATAAACTTAGATTACTCAACTTTGCCAACTCATCAACTGATAAATTTGAATAGAGGTGGGTATCAACCACTATACGCAATTGCGTTGTTTGTGGAGCATATAAATCGGATATTAGGTCGGCTATGGAGTTTATGTTTTCCGTCTTTATTAGTAACAATATCAACTCTTTAACCTTTAATTCTAAAATATCATCGGTTACAACTTCAGGATTTTCGAAATAAAACTCCAAGGAATCGATAAATCTTGCTATTATACTGCTTGAGCCTATTATCTGCTCTTTTTTTGCTTTTTGGCTCTTTTCAATAATCAAAGGTAAGTCATCGCCATAAATAGTTTTAAGGTGTTCCGGTATGAGATGAATAGCAAATACATCTACCATTTCACTCTCCATACTTGAAACTAAATCAAAGTAATACGTACCACATTGTAAGAGAACAGCCTCGTTAGATTTAATCGGTATATTTTTTACATTATAGGATTGCATTTTGAAGCCTGCTTCTCTGAAATAAAGAAAGCATCCTTCATTATTAAAAATACCTTCTTTTCGAAATGGAGCCGTTACCTTTGCTTTAGAAATAAGGACTCTTCCTTTGTATTCAAAGTTTTGTCGATTTACAATCATACAATTAAGAATTTTACCGTTCACTACCAATTTTAGAAACCAAACCCATCTTACTCATAACATGATCGTAGCCATGTTGTTTAGAATGTGTAATCGTACATTCGCTACAATCCTTTACGCCGTTAGTGTATTTAAAATTACCTCCACATTCATCTTTAAGCATATATAGGGGACAATAGCAAAAAAGGCAGTTAAATTCTTCTACATTCTTCACTTTATGACATGGAAAAAACTCGCACTGTTTGTGCTGAGTGAACTTATAATTCTCAGTTTTTGTATCTACAAGCATGAAACTTCAATTTTACAGGGTAAGCACTTTTTCATTGTTTTTTAGGTATTGTGTAAGTGGTTCACCCATATACAGAACATCTACTCCTAAATCCTTAATTTTATCCGCTACTCCAAATTGTTCTGCACATGCTTGGCATGCCTCTACATGAACGCCGGCTTCCATCATCTGGAGCACTTCTTTTTGTACTTCTGAATTTTCTCCTACTAGTTGAGCCGATGCGCCCCAAATAATTACATTAACTTCCTTCCACCATCCATTTGGTATTGCATTGGAAGCATACATTACAATCATTTTGCTAATGGTATCTCTATTGGTAGTTGTCCAAAGTATATTTAATTTATCCATTGTTGTTTGTTTAAATAATTTGTAATAATAGTTCAGATAAGTTTGAATCGTAATAATCAGCCTTTGAATACAAAGGGTGAAATAATTCTTTTTTTCGTGAGATATATGCTGTAGTTAATCCGGCTTTTTTAGCTCCAAATAAATCCCAATCATGCGTTGCAACCATTGCAATATCTCTAACATGTAGGGATGCTTGTTGAGCTGCATATTGATATATGTCATTGAAAGGTTTGTAACGAGAAACTGCATCTACAGAATACCAAGCATCAAATAATTCTATAATACCCGCATTTGAAAGCTGTTCTTCTATCATAGCTAATGATGAGTTAGAAACCGCAATAGCTCTTACATCATTTTCTTTTAATAGTTCTAAGGCCGGACGAACATCATCATAAGCAGGTAACTTCTTAAATGCACCTAATATTTCTGATTTTGTTTCTTGAGATAGAGCTTTAGAATTTTCATAAAACAAGTTTTCTAATGCAGCCTCCGCTAATTCACCAAAGTTTTTATATTCACCAACTATTCCCATTACAGTTGAGTTGTGTAATAACTTAGTGAACCAGTACTTTAACACATACTTATCCTCAAAATGCTTATCGAATTGTTTTTTTAATACACTTAAATTCAATAAGGTTTCGTTCATATCAAAGAATACAGCCTTCATTTCTTTCTGTTTAAATTCAAGTTTGTTAATGCTAAAGCAATGTACGAAAAGCCCATCACAGGAGGCTTATATTCCAAAGGTAAAATTTCGGCAGGCACATCTGGGTGAAGGTGAGTGTAAATACCAACTATCATGGTGACAATAACAGCAAGGTTTGCTAAAATAAAAACCCTTCTCCTTAATACTTCATTAAGATTTTCGCTTTTAAAGGCTAAAAAAAGAAGTGTCAAACCAATTCCAATTTCACCAAACTTAACAGCATGTTGCATAATTTCAGGAAACGGGAATCCAATTATTTCAAGATGCTGATAAATAAACGTTTTAAACGGTTCTCTAAATTTAGCTAAGCCTGGCACTAGCATTATAAACCCTAAAACTCCTGATAGTATTTTTACTGACTTCTTCATTTTTTTGTCTTTTAAATTTTTACTAGTACAAAAATAGGCCTAAGCATGATAAGCAATGTGGAGTATAAGTTCAAGGAAATGGATTTTTTGTCCAAATAAACTAATAACACTTTTAGCTTCTAAATTGATATATTCCAATACTTAAAAAGAATATGTACATCATGGTTAATAGTCCATAGGTAAGTTCAAAGCTTCCCCCAATTAAAATATCCAAAATGCCAATACTATAGCCAACTATACCTAATATACCAATTACAATAGCCCCGATTGCAAAGGGTTTGTTGAAACCTGACTTAAACAACGCATACCCTAAAATACCTGTAGATATTACTAGTGTAAAGAATCCAGGACCAGCAAATCCCATAGCCAAATGGTGAATGCCATTAATTACGGTTGCTATTGGGCTTGTTTCATTTGCACCAGATGCAATATATTCGCTTGTGAGTGTGGGTAAGGTAAATCCATCAATCAACAAACCGATAGAATAAAATAGTTGTCCAATGAACAAGCCTATCAAACCCAATAGTCCTACTTGTACTGCTTTACTATTTTCACTGGGTTTAATGTCTTTAAACAAAGAATAAAAACCAATTAGAATTAATGGCGTGGCAAATAGAGCCATAATATGCGAAATCAAATACGCTGAAGTTTGCGAAATTATTACCGTATCAACCAAAGTGTGTGGTGGAATTTGTTCGGGAGTAACACCTGGTGTAAACAGAATTGGAAAAATTCTGAAAACGTTTAAAAGTCCAGCTATGATAAAGCCGATTGCTCCAATTTTCCTATAATTGTTCATAATTCAACATTTAGTATAGGTAAGAGTTTGTTTCTGTTTAACAAACCCCTACACTATAATTTATATGCCTTAACCTTGCATATCTGCCATTACTATATTTTCAGAAAAACTCTGGTAGGCTCCTTCAAACATTTTAGCCATTTCATCAGGAAATAAATGGAATTCTCCATTCGCCAAAGCTTTTACAATCCCTTCTGAAACAACCGAAGTTGGAGACATTTCCGGAAACCCAGCTGTTTTTGCCATTTCTGTTTCTATTGGACCAGGGTGAACACTTAATACGTGAACACCTTTAGCTCCACACTCCACTCTTAAACCTTGAGTTAAAGAATAAGCTGCTGCTTTAGAAGCTGAGTAAGTAGAAAGTGGTGGGAAGTTTTTAATAGAAGCAACTGAATTCATCTGAACAATCGCACCTTTAGATTTCACAAGTGAGCCTGCAAAAGCATTAGCTACTCGTATTAAACCAAATGCATTAATATTTAATTGATTCATAAAATCCGCTTCAGCAGTTTCTCCTAGGGTTCCATGTGGTGTTCCTATACCAGCATTGTTGACTAAAATTTCAACATCCTGGGCTAATTCAGCTGCTTTATTAACGGATTCCGTATTGCTAACATCTAGCTGAACAGTCTGTACTTTATCGCCATATTTTTCTTCCAACTCTTTAGTTGACGCTACATTGCGTACGGCTAAATAAACTTTTTTTGCCCCTTCTGCAATAAATGTTTCTACAATTGCTTTACCAATTCCTCTGTTCGCTCCTGTGACAAGAGCAACTCTGTTTTTTATTGAAATACTCATGATATTTAATTTAAAAATTAGATTACTGATTCTGTTACTTTCTCCCATTTGTACTTTTCAAATGGTTTATCAACTGGAGTAGCTGCAAGATGGTTTACATAGTTGCTAATTACTTTTTGAGATAAACCAAGAATGATATCAAGCATATGTCTGTTTTCGTATCCAACAGCATAAAAACGTTGAGCTTGCTCATCAGCTAACCTACCTCTGTTTCTAACTATTGATAAGGTTGTTTCTCGAAGTACCTCAAGCTTTTCACTAGGAAGAACTGTCTCATTCCTTAAGGCTTCAATTATTTCATCATCTACTTTCATCATTTTAGCAATTCCGGTATGTGCAGGAACACAATAGTGACATTCGTGTTCTGCATTAATACTTTGCCAAACAACAGTTAATTCGTCAGCATTAAATGATGAGTTCGCAAACCAATCATGAAGTTTTTTATATGCTTCTAATAATTGTGGAGACTCAGCTAAAACACCATGCAAATTTGGTATCATTCCAAAATATTTTAACGATTGTTCTAATGATTCTTTACTTTCTGCCGGAGCAGTCTCAATTGTGTGAATTTGAAATTTATTCATGTTATTCTTTTTAAAACAAAGCATCTGCTTAGTTACTGTTTAAAATTTTTTACACTACAAAAGTATATTGAGCTAAATATTTAATACAGGATAATAAGCTCACTCTTTTGGACTATTAGTTCAAAAGTTGTGAAGCAAAACCTTCTCCAAATTTTCTTAGTTCCTCTTCCGCTTCTTTTGTTACAGAGGGTCCTTTAAGGATGCTCATTAACGTACCCGCCTTTACAACTGGTGCAGTTAATAAACTTTCGCAACCTTTTTGAGATAGTAACTTTTCTAAGTGTCTTAATGTCGATTCACCACCATACTTCGCATGAACCGCAACACCACCACATAATTTTCCCTGTAACTCATTTTCAGGAATACTCTTAATTGCCTTTATCACTGGAGAAGCTACACCTGCAATCCCACTACTTCCAGCCCAACAGGGAGTCCCAACTATTAAAGCATCATAGTCTGATAACATTGAGCCATTAAAATCTTTTGCCAAACTAACATCTACTTTAGTTCCTTTTGCTTTTAAACCTTCTATCATAGGGGTTATCGCCTCTTGTGTATGCCCGGTTTTTGTGTGATAAATTATTAGTATCTTCATATATTTAGACTTTTTGATTATACTTTAGCAAATACACTTTCAATTCCTGCAAACTTTTTTAACTCATCCATGCCCACATGGTCATCTACATGCTTACCATATTTTGCCATTACAACTTTAAAGTTTTCATCGATAAAGAAGTCTGCCGGAATAAGTGTTTGACTAGCATCCTTATCTTCAGGTAGATTAAGTTCTGCAACATCTTTTTTCGCTTTAAAAGCATCGGTTGCAATAAAGGTTCGCATCAGCTTAATCACTGAATTTTCAACACCATAAAGCTTATATATATTCTTTTCGGGGTCTCCAATTACAGGCCAAGGATTAACACCTTGATGGAAAACGCTTGATGATATTTTTTCGTTAGAACTCTCGAAGAAAAATAACATCTGCACACCTGATTGTTTTAATTTATAGTTCATACCCATTAGCTGATGTACCCTTCTGTTACAAAATGGGCAGTTTACGTTTCTGTAAAATCCTAAGATCATTTTCTTGCCTTTAAAGTCACTTAACTTTACTTCTTTACCATCAATGTCAACTACAGTAAAGTCTCTTGCATATTGTCCTTCCTGAATTTTCATTGTATTTATTTTTATCTAAGCTTTTGCTTAGTTATTGATTAAAAAAATAGCTACTGCATATTATTTATGATTATTGACTGAATGAGCCTAAGCCGAATTGGAAAATCCATGTGCGTAATAATAAATTTACTTCCCAGCTCACTAAGCACACCGACTGCTTGTTTTCGAGTAAATCCAGCACTCAAAAAGGTTTCAACATCTCTTTTTGTTGGAACACCTTTAGTTTGTTTAATTCTGTTCTGATAAGAATCAAAAGCACTCTTCTGGTTCAAATCTAACTTTGAGTAGTCAACTCTAAAATCCTCTTTTCTGCCTATGTTTCTCATTTTAATAAAATTAAATTAAACTAATCTATCGCTTAGTTTGAACTCAAAAAAATAAGTCGTGATTTCTTGACCTATTCAATTACAATACAAATATATGTAGCATTTTTCATCTGGTTATGGACAAAAAGTTCGCTTTCTTGGATATTTAGTTCACATCATTGGTTTAAGATTTTCAAATGTTGTTTCAATGTAATTATCAATTTGTAATCTATCAAAAACTTTAGAAACCTGACTCAATCCCATCATAGAAACCAGTAGGTAATTAGCTTGCTTCGCAATCGTATTGGTGTCACAATTCGTATTTACAGATAGTTTTTCAGTAAACAAAATCAGTAAATTTGCAGTAAAATTATGAACCTTAGCCTTAATAACTAAATCAGAATCCGCACCTAATTCAGTCATTGTATTTGCCAATAAACAGCCTTTAGCTATGTTGTTTTCTTTTGAAAAATCAAGGAAATCATAAAAGTAGCCTTTAATACTTTCTATTCCTCCTTCTCTGTTTTCAAGCTTTTTAACTATGGTGTTGATTTTTTGGTTATAACATTTCATGCTTTCTAAAAACACACCTTCTTTATTACCAAAGCTAGAATAAATTGAAAATTGATTGATACCCATTTCTTTCTCAAGCATTCGGGTAGAGGTAGCTTCAAAACCGTTTCGCCAGAAAAGGTTCATAGCTTTCTCAATTACTTCGTCCTCTTTGTATTTTTTAGTTCTAGCCATAAAAATAAATCATAATACAAATCTAAGCAATTGATTAGATATAATCAAGAGATTTATGTAAAACAAAAAACTCCCGACCGAAAAGAATCAGTCGGGAGTTTTTGTGTGCCCTGGAAAAGACTCGAACTTTCACGACCTTGCGGTCATTGGGGAGCAAAAGGTGTGCAGCGTGTCCTAAACCAATTCTTTGATGAAGACCTAAAGATAGATGGTATTATTGGATTCAACACCTTAACAGCTATCAATATTCAAGAACCTAAAGATTTGTTTTGGGAGCTTAAAAAGGCGAGAATTCGCTATTACCATAAAATCTCTAAAAAAAGGAAAAACCATTTGTTTCTGGAAGGTTGGTTGAAACGGATTGGAAAGATAGAGTTTGAGAAATAAATATCCTAAAAAGCCTTTCCCGATATTCAGCCCAACAAGATTTTACTGTATTTATGCAACCTTGTTAATATCTGCCCCCTCTAAATGTTTTAACGATTGTGGCTGATGGTATAAATTAATCATTGCCCTTCCGATTTTAACAGTAGTAGTTACCGATTTCATTCGTTTCATTAATGGGAATAATGGACGGGTAAGCACATATAGGGTATTGTACAGTTTTGTCTTCGATTTTGTGCCTCGTTCTGGTATAATTGCACCAGGGCGAAACATATAGGCATCTTTAAATCCCATATTCAAAATCATATTCTCAGTTTTACCTTTTACACGTGCCCACATTGTGCTGCTTTTTTCTTCACTATCAGTGCCCGAACCCGATATATAATTAAAAACCATATTAGGATTTATGCTATATAAAGTGGTAGCCAAAGCTTTTGATATGGTGTATGTAATTTCAGTAAATTCTTCTTCACTCATACTGGCACTTGACACTCCCATGCAATGAAAACAGGCGTCGTAGCCTTCAAATTGTTTTTTTATTGTGCTAAAATCTGTGAAATCAGCATGTGCAATTTCCTTTACTTTAGGGTGTGATATGCCTAGGGATTTTCTATTAATAAGTAATATTTGTTCTACTGTAGGGTCATCAATGCACTCCAGTAAAACCCCTTTACCTAACATTCCTGTTGATCCTGTTATTATTGCTTTCATGTGTTTTTAGTTTAAAGTTCTATATTCCGACGGACTGTATCCTGTTTTTGATTTAAACAGTTTGCTGAAATGCTGTGGATATTCAAAGCCAAAATCGAAGGCAATTTCACTAACAGATGAGTTTGATCCCAAAAGCTTTGTTTTAGCCTGCTCAATCATATATAAAGTAATGTGTTCTTTGGTACTTTTTCCAGTTTCCAGTTTCAACAAGTCGCTCAAATAGTAACCCGACATATTAAGCGCTTCACCACATTGCTGCACTGTAGGTAGTCCTTTGTTTACAATTTGTTCCGAAGTAAAATATTCTTTCAAGTACTTTTCAAACCGAATCAGGTAACCTTTATTTAGGTTGGTACGGGTGTAAAACTGACGATCATAATAGCGGTTACTGTATTTTAATAAGCTCTCCAGGTTAATATTGATTATTTCTTGGGAGTGCTTATCAATATTGTCGCTAATTTCCCTTTTTATATTATTCACAATATCAAGCAGAATCTGCTTTTCCTTTTCAGATACATGTAAGGCTTCATTCACCTCATAATCGAAAAATGAATATTCTGAAATTGTATTTGCCAGCGTAGCATTTCTTATTAAGTCTGGATGAAAAACGATAGTCCAACCTTCATCAGTCAGTACTGAGTTTTCCTGATCAGCTTCGAATGAAATAACTTGCCCTGGTGAGGTATATAGCATTGATCCTTCTTGGAAATCATACGAATTGCGTCCGTATACCATTTCGCAATTATTGGTGGTTTTTAGACTAATCATATACAGGTTTATTCTGTATTTACCTTTGTGAACTATGAAGTTAGGATTGTCTTTTGTTGAAAAAACGGAAATGAGTGGGTGTGTCGGACTTTGAAGATCTAACACCTTATGTACTTCCGAAATTTTATTAATGTTGATTATATCTTTCATAATTTGCTATTGATCCGTGGTTAATAAAATTAAGACTTATTTTACATCTTTCCACCATTGTGTATACAGCTGCGTTGTGTCGTTTAAGTTTACTTGCTCGCCTATCATAGGTGTGATAATACGTAGGTTTGAGTTTGAACCTGAAGTTATTTTTGTTAGAGGTTCGTCCCAATCGTGATTCGCTAAGGTAAATTTTCCAGAATGAACAGGTAGAAGAGCTTTTGCTTTTAAGTCTGCGCTTGCCTGTATTGGTTCGTTGGGAATCATGTGTATGTATTTCCATTTACTATCATATTGCCCATTTTCAAGAATTGCTACATCAAATGGCCCATACTTTTCTCCAATATTTGCAAAATGCTCGTCATAACCTCCGTCGCCACCAATAAATATTTTAGATGATGGCGTAAAGAATGCAAATGAAGCCCACAATGTTTGGTTGCGTTTAAAACCTCGTCCTGAAAAATGACGTGTTGGAGTAATATGCGCAACAAAACCTTCAGCTAGTGGAACCGATTCATACCAATCACCCTCCTTAATAATAGAAGGTTCAAAACCCCAATGTTCGAAGTGTGCACCAACACCAAGTCCACAAATAACCGTTTTAATTTTAGGTTTTAATTCAAGAATGGTCTTGTAATCCAAATGATCCCAATGGTCGTGAGTTATAAAAAGATAATCAATCTCAGGTATATCATCTGTTGTATACACATCGCTGCCTTTGTAAGCTTTTGTAGTAAACGAAACCGGCGATGCATTGCCACTCATTACAGGATCAACCAGTATCTTTTTACCATCCAATTGCATAAAGTACGATGAATGTCCCATCCATACGGTTACATTTTCGGAAGGATTTAGTGATTTTAAATCCGTTTTCTTTGTTGGAATATGTTGTGGTTCTTTAGGAGTGCCCGAAAATAGAAACTCTTTTAAAACAGTCCAATAATTTACCCCCTCTGCAAGCATTGGTGTGGGGGTTAGGTTTTTAAATTGACCGTTTTCGTAGTTCGGAGATTGCTCTATAAGGGCAAGACGTGCACCAGAAGGGTGTTTCCCAAACCGAGGAGTGCGCATAAATATTGCTACACCTAATACTATTGTGGCTATTATTAAAAAAGCTATTACCATCGTTTTTTTTATATTCATTTTGATAGAATTTATTTATACCACAAAGTACTATAATATTGATGCTTAATATGTATACATTTTAGTAAAAGATGAATACATTTTCCCGATTAGTTATTCATCAAGCCAATTGTTTACCTCGTTTTCAATGGTGTCCCAACTAAAATTTTCATATGTATAAAAGCCTCTTGGTTCACGGATCTTAGCACCTATAGTCAATTCTTCAAGGTCAGTAAATGTGCTGCCATTTGCTCCGGCATGAGTACTAAAGAAACGTACTGTTTTTCCTTTTAAACTATGGTTTTGTAGAAATGAACGAATAGGCGCTACATATGTATACCACCACACTGGCGTTCCTATTATTATATGGTCGTAGTCATCAAAATTTAAGTTGGATGATTTTAAAATAGGCTTGTATTGGTTCTTAATGTGTTGTTTACTAACATCCAACACAGTTCCTAAATTGTAATCTTCTTCCAATTCAATCCTGAAAACATCTGCACTTGTTTTACTTGAAATCATTTCTGCTACACGTTTAGTATGGCCTTGCAATGAGTAGTATATTACCAACGATTTTGACATACTAATCATCCTTATTAAGATTGTTTCGTTGGAGGATATCTTTACTAGAAAGCCATTTAAAGTATTCTTGTTCACCCATTTCAGCTTTCAGCTCAGCAGAATTAACAGCAGTGCCTTCCACCGTAATATAATTTGAAAAGTAAACAATCATATAATAATAGTTTACTTTTAATGTAGCATTTATGAGCATATCATATCCTGGCCCTGCTTTTTCTAAAGAGCTGTTTATAGCATCATCAATATTTGTACGCATCAGATAAGGATGGTATGAGTTTCCTGTTACTTTTTTCTGTCCTTGATAAGGTGTAAGTTCTTTACAACTTTTATTAGTCATAATTACACCATTATCAATAACTGTTACATTACGTCTCCATGTTACTATTGCTATAACTATTAATGTAATACCTAATATTATTAAAACCATTTTCTTCATTTTATAAGTGTACTTTTCATATTTTATAAACTGTCTAATTTTCTGCTTTTCATATTTTTAATAGAAGAATAAAATTAAAAGTAGGCATCATAGTATTCAGCAAAAGCTTGAATCTGAAAACGGTTGGCTTCATCAGAAACATTGGCATATTTATGAAGTACCTCAAAGCCATGAAACGCTCCCTTAAAGAGTTTAAAGTTTACAGGAATCCTTTCTTTTTTCAATGCTTCTACATAATTCAAGGTCTCATCTTTAAAGGGTTCTAAATCGCCAACAAAGCTTATTGTAGGCGGCATATTTTTGAAGTCTGTATTTAAGGAGGGAGATGCATAACTTGGAACTTCGCCTTTTATATTTCTGAGATATAGTTCCCAAGCGAACTTATTGGTTTTTGTATCCCAAACAGGTGCCGTAGTCATCGTTTTTGCCGATTCAGTTTGCTGCCTGTGATCTATCATTGGGTAGATAGGCATTTGAAATGCAATATTAAAATCCTTTGTATCTCGGGCTTTTAATGTAACTGCTGCAGTTAAACCGCCACCAGCGCTATGTCCGGCTAGTATAAATTTTGAAGCATCTATTTTCAATTCATTAGCATTTTCTTTTGCCCACAAAACTGTATCGTAACAGTCATTAAAACCATCAGGAAAAGGATTGTCAACCGATAAGCGATAGTCTGGCGTTATAACCACACAGGTGCGAGTATCAATAATGTTTTTGATAAACCCAGAAAAAGCCTCGGGAGAACTCATCATATAACCACCACCATGAAAATGAACCATGCAAGGTAATGTTTCATTGTTATTTATTGGACGATACACTCGCACTCGAATATCTGGCCCGCCATTTTTGCTTGGAATATAACGTTGCACACAATCCAGACCATCCACATCTTTACCTTTAGCTCGCTTTTCCATACTATTCAGAAGTTTGACAGCCCATTTACGACGGGCAAATCGAGCAAATAATCGCATGGGATAATAAAATTGTTGCAGCTGAGGTTCATACATTTTTCTTGTAGGCTTTTTCATTGAAAATAGTTTTGTATCAGGTAACTATCACACAAAGTGTATAGCTACCTGATGATTAATTTGTTTTATTCTCCAAAGAATGTAAAGCTAGCATGTTTAGTATCCATATACTCTTTCCATTCATGTATTTTACCATCACGTATAACTAACATAAAATGAAAGAAGTTGTTATATGTTTTACCGCTTACATGCTTACCAAATGTTTCAGCTTCAACAGCAACACGATCACCCTCGGCAGTCATAGCCGTTGGAGTAAGCGACATTCCATTTGGGAACATGGCTGGGTTTCCTGCTTCTAAACCTCGTACAAAATCTTTGGTGTGATTCCCAGAAATAGGCATATCGCCAGCCACCCAAATCTTTGCATCATCTGCAAATGTTTCTGTTACATAACTCCAGTTACCATCAGTAATAGCTTGAAATACTGCTTTTACAACTGCTTTATTCTCGTTTAATTGATTTTGTGAATTTTCCATTTTGTTTTCGTTTTGTGCCCATGATGGACTTACTGTTAATAAAAGGAGCATTAAGCTCGCAAGATTTAATATTGATTTCATTTGTTGATGTTCTTAAATTTCAGGAACTATCATGTCTGATATCATTTTCATGAATTCGTTTTCAGGCATTGTTTTTAACATGTTTCTCATCGCTTCGGCATCGTCTCCCGATACATTGTGTACAGGAGTTTCTTCAGTTGCGCATAAATAGATCTTATTAGCCACCTCTTGAGGATCTGATTCTCCATTTCCTTGTGAGCGCAGATTTTCGATATTTTCATTCATCTTCTCACTCATTTTTAGGCTATACTTGCGTATTTGCTCATCTCCATTCTCAAGATTTTTGAGGTTGATAGAACTAACCAGATTGGTGTTGTAAGAACCCGGGGCAATACACTTAACTTTTATATTAAATGGAGCATATTCCATTGCCAATGAATCGGTAAAACCTTCTATAGCATATTTAGCAGCGCTATATACCGAGGAAAAAGGAGAGCCAAAAAGACCAGCCAAAGAAGAAAGGTTGATGATTACTCCTTCTCCTTGCTTTCGCATATAAGGAAGCACTTCTTTGGTCACCCTCATTGTTCCCATAACATTTACCTCAAACTGAGCATTAATATCTTTTTCTTCCCATTGTTCGAAAACACCAAAACCGGCAATACCTGCATTATTGACTAAGACATTGATACTTCCAAATTTTTCTACTGCAGCGGATACCGTTTCAGAAATACTTTGCTGATTTGTAACATCAAGCTTGGTAACCAATAGGTTGCTAAATTGGTTAAGTTCTGTTTCCTCTTCGTGCGGAAGAACGGTAGCAACAACGTTCCAACCTTGTTTTTGAAATAGTTTTGCAGTTAATCTTCCAAATCCGGAGCTGCATCCTGTTATTAAAACTGTTTTTCTGTTTGTACTCATTACTTTATATTATGATATGATTTATAACCTTTCTCCCATATTGGAACCATTTTTCGCATGCGCGAATTAAATATGTATTTAAAGAGCCAGTTTGTTCCAAAGGGTTTTGGGTCGAAACTTCCTTTATATCTTAATTCTAATCCATTGTTTTTTGATGTGAAAAAGAATTCTCCAACATAGTTTTTTACCGGCATTCCACCTGGTCGAGCAGCATAACTAAAATAATTAGGCGCATCAAAGCCAACAATGTCTTCCTCAAGCTTTATGTTTCCGATGGTTAGTTTGCGCAGTGCTCCCAAACCAGAAGGGTGACCTTGACCTTCTTTCAACAATGAAATTTCGCCAATCATTATATCAGACTTTGTATACCACTCATGATCTACATGAAAATCCCAAAACTTTTGCGGTTCAAAACTTGGATAGAAATGAGAGAATTCGAATGTTACTTTTGACTTTGCCATGTTTTATTATTTTAATTACACTACAAATTTCTTGAATTTGAGTAGTTTGTATGTATATATTTTAAGGAAGGGTGAATACTTTTTCCGGAATTACTTAAACTAAATGTTTATTGAAGAATTCACTTAAAGCATCCGCTCCTTCTGCTACATATTCAGTTCTGTCATAAGTACTAAAATGAGTACCGTCTTTAATAATTTTAATTTCAGCCGAACCTTGCGTTTTCGCTTTAATAAAACGCTCTGTAAATTCACGAGTAAAGGCTTTCTCTCCTACAACTCCTAAATAAGGAATAGCTATTTGTCCAGCATAATCAAGGCCATGTGAGCGTGCAATTTGTCCAAATGAGAAAGGTACAAGGTGGTTGGTGTATGTTGGCCATTCAGCTTCTCTTCTTCGGAAGTAGTAATCGTACTGCTCACAAATAAAAACGCCAGCTTCAGCAGGTGGTGCTTCATTCATATCGGGCATAAGCATATCATCAGGTTCGGCAACTCCTGTTTCAAAGTAATGCTGTCTTGACTCAATTGACTTAGCATACATAGCTTTTCTCATTTCTTCAGGTACTAAGGGATTTGTAACGGTAGCTTCACGTAAGCTGAAATGACCACTTACAGTACCAAATGCCTTTACGCGAATATCACTTTGTAAAGCATCGGCTATGTATGACGAGCTATTGCAGATTCCCAAAGCACCAATACGGTTGCTATCGACATTTTTATGTGAAACTAGAAAGCTAATGGCGTTTTGTATATCTTCTGTTTTAGATGCCGGGTCTTCATACTGCCTTGGTTCACCTTCGCTTTCACCAAATGTTCTGTAATCGAAAGCCAGTGCAATAAAACCTCTTTCGGCTAATGCTTTAGCAAATACTCCAGGAGATTGCTCTTTAATGGTAGCCATTGGTCCACCTGCTACAATGGCGGGGTACTTTTTACTAAAGTCGGTATCTTTTGGAAAATATAGATGTCCAACAATAGTAGAACCAACACTTTTAAAATTTACATTCTTTCTAATGTACTTTTCTGTTATTAATGTTTCTTCTTGATTTTTCACTTTGCTATATTTTGAAATTACTTACACTGCAAATTTCCTGAATTTGAGTGGTTTGTATGTATATATTTTAAGGAAGGATGAATACTTTTTCCGGATTACTTTGATTCTACCCTACAACCACTGTTTTAGTGCCTTATCGCTTATCCTTTTCAAGTGATTTCGTTTCGACTCAATTTGAGCTTCTTTGTGTGGAGCTTGAATTTTATCTTCAGATATATAAGCACCTGTTGTGTCAGCATACTCACTAGATATTGCCAAGCGAACAATTCGGTCTGCACCAACTTCTGTAGGTGATGCCATTACATTCATAAAAAACTGCATCATTTTCGCTGTTCCTTCGAGGTTGCTTAGTAGGTTCGACTTTATATATCCAGGATACAAGTAATTTACTGTTACTCCTTTTCCTGCAAGCTTTTTAGCCAAATCGATAGAGAACATGTTCATCGATAGTTTTGCTTGTGTATATGTATCTGAAGTATCAAAATTTGGTTTTGATTCAATATCATTAAAATTAATCTGGTCAATAAAAGCAGTATTGGTGGTAAGATTCACAATACGCGATGGTGATGACTGTTGAATTCTTGGAAGTAAAAGATTGGTTAATAGATAAGACCCTAAATAATTGATTGACCAGTTGGTCTCAAAACCATCAGATGTAAATGTTGGTTTAGTTATATTGATGCCGGCATTATTAATTAATACATCAATTCTGCTATACTCAGCTAAGATTCTATCGGCACATCTTTTAACGCTATCCATAGAAGCCAAATCGCAAATTTGTAGACTCAGTGAACCAGTACCTTCGGTTTTGCTGATTTCACTAATTACATTTTCTGTTTTTGCTTTATTACGCCCAAGCACTACAACATGAGCTCCCATATTGTAAAGCATCTCTACTGCCACACGTCCCATGCCGTCAGTTCCCCCGGTAAAAACTATAGTTTTATCCTCTAGATTTTTATCCTTTTCGGGGATTGCATATTTGGGATTTGGATTTCTTCGCTGTGGGAGAAATAGGTTTAATAGTATACCAAGTCTTGAATTTGCCATGATTCTTCGTTTTAAGATTACAATGCAAATTTCGGTATAGCGGCTTTTTCGTATGTATATAAATTAGGGAAGTACGTATACTTTTTAGGGAAGATAAGTTTTCTATTATTGGAAAGGATGGCAAAACATTGATGCCTACAAAGAAACCTATGGAAAAATACCTTGGAACTTTAAGATTAATGTTCCTCAATTGAAACAGCTTGTAAAGGATTTTTATGAGCAGGCCTTTTACATAAGGTTTAAAATTGATGAAATCTTATGGTTCCTTATAAAAAATCATTTTTGATTTATACGTTAATAACGGTGTATGTGTAGCAAGAGTTAAACCAATTCTTTGATGGAGACTTAAATATGGACAGTATTATGGGAAAAATGACAATTGAAGCAATTGCCAGACTTTAAGGAGGATGCTTATAGATTAATCTTTTTCGTTAAGACTTATACATTTTCGTGGGAGGAAATAAAAAAACAGGAGATATAAAATTTATATAAAAAAAACTCAAAGTTATTAACACATTTTCTAGCATATTATATAGGTTTTCTTTAATCATTTGTATGGCAATCTGTATGTCCTCTACTTAATGAGCGTTCACACAATAAGTTATTTATCAATCTATTACACCCCAAATATAAAAACAACAACGGTTCGAATAAGAGGTCGTAGGCTGATTTGAAAAACTAAACTCCCAAAATACCACTGAGCCGAAGCTTTTGTTTTGGTTGTAAATTTATTCTTTTAACTAGCCGAAGCAAAAGCTTCGGCGAACTTATTCAAAGAGCTAAACTCGCAAATTTATGCTGACAGCCTATGCCTTTTATTTATTGTTAGCGTTTGTTATTTATTATCTTTCCTTCTGCATTAATTAGATATTCAGCATGTTCAGTTCCATATTTCCATTTTGTATAGTCTCCCCAGTCCCGTGATGCTAAATATAAAGAACAAACGATTCTATTTTGATTTACATAAGCCTTTCCTTTTCGAATTCCATGCTCCCATTCCGATATTGAATATAGAGCTTTTGAGTCTAGTACTTTACAAGATTTTATTACGTAAAGCATAAGGGAAACACTTTCTCCTTCGTCCATTATTAAGCAAAGTAATTCTTTGTCTTGGTATTTAGAATATGAGTGCAAAAATAAACCGCTTTCTCTGTATCGAACCATGTTCTTAATAAGTAAATCGGCTTCTACTTTTTCGAATCCATTTTCAATAATCAAAGTGTCTGATTGATTGTATGGATAATTGTACTCTTCTAAATCACAGTTTTGAGAATTAGCAGAGAAAGGTAAAGTTAAAATTATTAAAAGGATATATTCTTTTCTCATATGTGGTTCTTTATAATAAACGCTAACGGCTCGAATAAAGGATGTAGGCTGAATTTGAAAAAACAAAACAACCAAAACCCAGCAGAGCCGAAATTTTGTTTAGGATATAAATTTATACTTTTCACTAGCCGAAACAAAAGTTTCGGCGATTTTATTAAACAAACAAAAATTCCAAAACTATACTCACAGCCTATGACCTTTATTTTTTGTTACCAACTGTTATTCCTTCTCTAATAAACTTTAGAATTTCCTTTAATTCCTTTGGTACATTACTGTCTGAATAATTGAGTTTTGTTCCTAATTGTCCGCCTGTATACGTTGAAATAAAATAAGTATCTTTTTCTTCCTGAATTGTATCTTCCTTACAAACTGAAATCAATTCCCTAGTTAGTCTATTTAATTGAAGCCACTCATTTTTAGAAGTCTTTATCTTATATCTGTACTTTTCTCCTTTTATGTGTAAATAATTTGCGTGAATTGTCAAACGGTACAAATTATTTTTTTGATAGTTTATTTCAAACCTCTCTGTGATTGTTCCGTCGAATAAGCACTTATGTCCTATTACAATATGGGATAAAGTGTCCTTTTTCTCTTCTGCTTTTTTAAAACTGGTTGTCAGAGTTAGTAAAAACAATATTAAACAGATATTCTTGATTTGATTCAGATTCATGTCATTACTGTTTTCTGTATTTATTTTTGAGCGAGCTGTATTTTAATAGTTGGTAACGTTTAGCGTAAGAAGCGTTGTGCAAAATAATTACAACCTAATTTCCTAAGCCGAACCAAACTTAACAAAATACTTTGAACTTCAAAAACCTAATGACGCACAATGCTTTTTACGTAGTGTTGGGCTTTCGTTATTTCTTTTTCTGAACCTCATTTTTAAGTCCTTCCAACTTTAATTCCTTATGAGTGGCAATATTTGGTCTGACTGAGATAAAGTCAAATTCTCTATTCAAAGCTAATTCCAAACGAAATAAAGCGAATTCAAGTCCCCATAAGTCAGTCCAGATTTGTCAGTCAAAATAACCAAGATGTAAATATTTAAATCACGTTCAAAAAGAGAAGTCATGAAAGTCTAGCACGAAAAGCACCAAGTTTTAAATTTCAATAGTCATTCTGTAATTTTATAGGATTCCATATTTGCAAGCTGAAAAATCTAATTTTTAACGTTTTATCTCAATTATTTTCCAGCTTTGAAAGCTGTAAAGTACGTATTGTAGATTTACGTTTTTTCATAATGAAGCTCAATACAAAAAACACCAAATTTTAAATCTTAAAATAAGCGAATTTCATTGGTCATTCTGAAGTTTATGGGATTCCATATTTGCAGTCTGAAAGGTCAAATTCTTAACGTTTTATTTCTATTATTTTCCTGACTTAAAAGCTGTAAAGTACGTGTTGTAGATTTACATTTTACATAATGAAGCC
>NZ_LYBV02000051.1 GCF_001660705.2 Saccharicrinis aurantiacus | reverse complement strand
ATAGAATTGGCTGTTTCTTACTTTGAAGTATAAAAAAAGTCGGTGGAGTGCCGACTTAATAAATTAACTAATCCCTAGTTATTAATCTTCTCCATTCATCAGGGAATATTTCATTTTTAAAGTACTTATGCGCTAGTGTTCTTAAGTATGGAAATCCTGCTTTATCGGTTCTATATTTAATTTCTTCATATTCTTTCTCTTTAACTTTTTTCTTAAATTCTTCGAAATTTTCAGGAACAGTTTGAAAACTATCAATGTAGTACTCTGTATCCATGTGTCTTTCAAACAATGATTCTTCAATATTAAATTCTTTAATATTTGGATGAGCGATTTGAAGATTTACTTTATCGTCAAGATGCATTTTTAAATTTAGATAAGTATCCTCAGCATCAAATAAAACCAATAGTTCATACAGAACGGCTATTAACATAGATGATTCATCCGTATACTCTTCTGGTTTTTCTCCCGTAGCGACAAATTCAGAAACTAAATTTATCCTGTTGTAACCATCAGGAAGGCGTTTGCTATTAACTTTAATTAAAAGCAATCCATTTATAACACCAAAAATATACGACGCCAAAAAGTCAACATCTTTTTGTCTTATATCTGATTTCTCTGAAAAAAAACGAAGTGTATTTAATATTGTTATAGAATGGTTATCAATTATTGGGCGATACGCACCACTATTGTTTTTTATTAACTTGATGATTTTATCCTTCTGAAGATTGCGTAGTTGTTGTTGATTAGATACTTTCCGAAAGTCAGGATAATAGCATTTAAGTTCGCAATAGTAGATCAAGTCATTTATATAATCAAAACACCTTAAAGGGTAACCAATTGATTCAAAGAAAGTACCATTTTCCGCATACAAGCCATTCTCTAAACAAGCAATTTTAAACGTTTTCTTAAAATATAAATTTAATATATCATATTGTATTTTCAGCAACTTTCGGAACTCTTTTAAAACAGCCTGTTTTTCTTCTAAGCCTTGTTTCAAAATCCAAGACCAAACTCTTAAAACGATATAATCTGAACACTCTTTAGCAGCAATAAGGTTTGTATTCTCAATACTATAATGGAAGACGATTGAGGATAAAAGATTAATTGTGGCAAAGAACTTTTTAAAAGTACGTCCCTTAATTGAATCTATTTTATCGACCTGTATTTCGACTAATTGCTTAAAGTCCATGAAATCGTTATCTGGAGAATCCAAAAATGCCAAGGTCCTTTTTAATAATCTATTACTCTCTGAATCAGATAATAGATATTCGCTAAACAAATATTTGCTAAATAAATCTGTCAAGTAATAAATATCCCAACGTTCAAATTCACCAGGACTAAATTCCCTAGATATAAAACCATCAAATGTGGGTCTTATATTAGTTTTTATTACACCATTATGTACTATTACTATCTTTACGGGGAGTGAGTTAAATTCTGGTATTGAGCTATCGTTAAAAGCAGTATCTTTTGCTTCAATAATAGATTCTCTGATACCATCAGGTATTGAGAAGTTTTTATCTGTAATATTCCTGTCTTTAAAACCTTTCAATTCAAAGTACCATCGATACCTAATTCCATTTTGATCATTCCCAATAGCAATAATATCCTTACCATATTGAGATTGCCCTTTTGATTCAAGAGCAGTTTGAACAATACGGAATCCCATAACATTTAATAAAATAGGAAACAAGTAGTCTAATTCTTTATCCTCTTTCAGACTACCTAGATATTCTTGTACTATGATACTATTACTATTCATTATCTAAACACCGTTTAATTTCTTTAAAGCTATTCTTATCCCAATCACCTCTGGTTTCTTTATGGAATTCATAATCAAATAATTCAGGATTAATAAAGTACTTTCTTGGTAAAGAAAAACTAGTTCCAAAATTACCCAATTTTGAAATTTCATCTCTTCCATCCATTTTCCATCCACCACCTTTTAACAACACTACTTTAGATATTAAATTCATAAAAGAATTATCGTTTTCGCTACTTTTTTTTATTTGAAGACTAAAACGTCTTGAGTGGTTTTTATTATAGTCAACAAATAATTTATTTTGAGAGAATGATGGGTTTAATTCTTTTATTCCATTTTTTACTAGTACATTCTTCTTATAAAATTCATCAGTGTGGTTTTGTACTCTTTTAAAAACAGCTTTTAAATCATTATCGTTGAAATCAAGCTTCTGTTTAAGAATTTTAGTAACAGAACTTCCATAGCTTTCAGTATATTCCTCTAACTTACATACGAAAGATTCCTTAACTAACTCAGATTTAGATTTTAGTAATGGAAGAAGACAGGGCAGTAAGTACTTAGGCTCTCGATTTATTTGAAACAGTGAAACCCAAAGCTTATATTGATCTAAGGAGTTTAGTTCGAGTATATTATAAGCAAAGCTATAGTTTGATGAGTATAAATCATTAATAATATCTGTAGCTAAAAACCTGAAATACGCAATATCTTTAATTAATAGATGAACTATTATCTTATCAAACTCCATTGTGTGCTTAGAACGAACTTCATTAAGTGATGATGAAATATTTTTTGAAATTGATTTAAAAGGTAATACTTCAGCTATGGCATATAACACTTTTTCGAGATATATTACGTCGTTAAGCTTCCAAAGAAAGTGATTAATAAAATTTAAGTATTCTTGTTTGAAATGACGCTTCCTAATGAAGTTAATTATTAATCTTTGCCTTAATTTTGGATGGTCGTCCTGAAATTCATTTTCACTTAAGATGTGGCATATCAAATTAGTATTGTCAATTTCTAATAGATCTGCCAAAAGTTCAAAAGATTTCTTTATATGCTTTTTATCTAGGCCTACTTCCTTTGACCTTATAATAGCAAAAAGTAATTTCGGAAGATTCACTAATACATGGGTATTGCCTTTATCAACTTGGTTAAATATTTCAAAGAATAATTCACATTCTTCGTCCTTTATATATTGAACACTAGACAAACCACATATAATTGAGACATCTAAGGTGTTGGTAAAAATTTTATCTTCAAGATATTTCCTGTAAAAGGATGATCTCAATTCATCATACAAACCTGTAATTATTGGTATTAAGAAGTTAATCTCCAAATCAGGCTGCGTTATTGAATGCTCAAAGCATCTAAGTCCCCATTCTACGTTTTGATTTATTTTATTGCGTATACCCTTTATTATACTACCAAGGGGCATATTATAATTGACATCACTTTTTGTACAATTTATTAACCGAATGCCATTTTGATAGAACTCAGCAACTTTGATATTTAGTAAAGGCAATACACTGCTATACCCCTCATTAAAGGAGAATAAATCGTCTCTATTTGCTTTAGTGTCTAATGATCTAAGATAAACAGTACAGTCAATATTAAAGTTTTGATTCGAATCTAGAATAGCGATAGCCCAAAGTTGATTCATTAAAGTTGTAAGGTTTCTAGTAAATTTACTTGATTTATAATCAGCTTCAATTTCTTTTAGCAACGATACGAAGGTATTAAAATCACAAGTGAGCTTTATCTTACTTTTTCTTTTGTATAAGTTATAAATACAGAAGCCAAAAACTTCAAAATCAATCAAATGATATTTATTAGATTGAAGTTTAATAATCTGATATTCTGAAAGTTTTTCGAATGCGATTCCGTCAATATCCTGATTGAAAATCAAAGTTTTACTTGAAATACTATAATCTACTAGCAAATCAAGGTTAAATTTTAAGGCTTTATTATTATCGAGTTTATATTTAATTTCAGCAATATTGATCATATTGAATTAGGGTCCTTTTTTTATTCATTCGAAATTAAATATTTCAGCTACTAAACTATAAAATTTCGATTAATTATCTCTTATCTTATGATATAAATCTCATATTTGGTTTTTTACAAGTTATCTAACAAATCCACAATATCACCAATCAAACCTTTCTTCAATAGAGAATCTGTTGCATGCATCTTCTTCCTTAAATAATCTTGAGGCACTTGCTTTTTTAGTAATACTCTAGCAAGATTCCCTAATTCACTTAATAGTTCATTTTCGGGAGATGGTTGATGTGTGTTTATAACGATATTGCGTTTGTGCTTAATACCTAAAAGAAGCTCTTTATATTCAGCTTGCATTCTTTGGAACTCATAAGTAGTTCCTCCTTTATCAGGATGCAATTGCTTTGCTAATGTTCGATAGCGTTGTTTGGCTTGTTCTAAATCTGTGATACCATTAAAATAGTTCATAGTTCTTCAAATTCTTCGAGTGTTATACAAAAGTGTTCTAGAATTAAAAGGAGCTGCTGTTTGGTATAATAGTGTCGTCTTGTATTACCAGCCAGTTCGATCTGTTTTTTGAGTTCAGGGCAAAAGTCAATTTCATTTCTTAGCTGCTGCAAGGCTGAACGAATTGAGTTACTGTTTGGATATAACTTTCTTACTATATCCTGTTTTAATATGGTTCGTTGTACTATCATAATGCTGTGTTTAGGTTGAAAGAAGAACAGTAACGTGCTTGAAATAATACTAAAAGCAGTGTTGTAGTGTATATTTTAAGTGCTTGAGACTGCTTTTTAAAGCTTTTTTGAACACTAAGACAGTCTGAGCTTATATTCAGACATTGTTCAGGCTGCATTGCTGAATAATCTACTTTTTGAAGACTATAATTCAAGAGCATTGATCCAAAAACAAGAAAATGCTGTCTGCAGCTTAGAAAGTGATTCGAATTTAAGCTGGCATCTAATAAAAAGAGTGAATATTTGGCAATTATTTGATGGAGCTTACCAATAGATATAACATACTGATATGTTGTTTGAATATTGCTACTAATAAAACAAAGCATATAGTAACAAATGCAAATAAATGGAACATCCTTAAACAACAAAAGCCTCGTTACAAGGCTTATTTTTAATGATATACGACTTATTTTGGGCATAAATTAAGATATTACACCCTTGGTAATTAGCTTGTTAAATATAAGGAAAATATCTAATCTGTAAAATTTGCTTAGTATTAGTAAATAGAAATAATCAGAGTATATTGGTGATAGAAATAAAAGACCCGAAAAATGAAGAAAAGTTTAGTTGTGGCATTTGATTACGGACATTTTAGAAATATTCGAATTGAAGACCCTGCTGTATTTCCCACTCATGGAGAAATTTTCAGCTGTGATTGGGAAGACTATATTGAAGACGAAGATGACCTAAAAAGGATGAGAGAAATTGAAGAAGGTGAATGTTGGATGGTTGAAAGATTATCTATTCATTATAGCAAAGAAAAAGTAGAAGCCCTTATTGTTCTTCATTTATCTAATGATTTTAATGAAACATTTTTAAACAACAGGGTTCCAAGCTAGACAGCAAAAATAAAAACCCGATACCATAACTGATAACGGGTTACTATCATCTTATAATATTTTTAATGCGTATTCTCTTTACGTAATTGCTGTACCTGATTAGGTTTTAATCCTGTCATTTTACAGATGTAGGCATCACTTGCAGCTTCATTAATCATATTAATAGCAATACGTTTAACAGCCGAGAATTCTAAATCACGTCTAGCTTCTGCAAAAGCATCTTTTGTTTGTACTGAAATTGTTTCCATAATCTCATCAATTTTATCCGATTCCATATCAGAAACCTTATACAAATATAAGGCTATTTTCTGAAAGATAGTTTCATCAATTTCCTGCAACTGGCTAAACATCTCTCGTGCTAACTCAGGATTACTTCTAATAAACTGGATAAGGTTATCACTTCGTTTCATAAACCATACCGCTACTTTCACGCTAGGGCGTTTGAAATGACGTATTATTGCATGGTCTTCAATATCCTTTGTATCGAATAGGGCATAGTCAAATAAGGGCACAAATCGCTTGAGCTCTTGGGGAACTTCAACAAATCCTTTATCTACCCATCTGCGTTTGCCATGATAAAATACCATAGTAATTACAGGCGTCAATTTTTGCTTATTGCTAGCTTGATTCTCCCAAACATTTAAAATATACCTTAACAATTGCAAGTGTATGTTTTTATCCGGATAGCTCTTGTGTTCGTAAAGCAATGAAACTTTAATATCAGTATTATCATACTCCATATTGCATGAAATATCTTTAAAATATGGAGCAAGTTCATGGTCGACATACTCTGTTGGGTCGTATTCTAAACTATCAATTTTCAAACGCTGTATTATATCATTTGGTAATGAGCCATGTAGTAGGTCAACAAGGTTCTCTTTTACTGAAAACATACTCTTAAAGAAGTTGTCGTGTATGTTGTTGTTTTTCTGTACTTTATATTTGGTCTTCATTGAATACTATTTTTTAAAATTGATATTTTGCTTTTTTTTAAAAGTGGTTTTGTACGACCTATGGTATTTCTAAAAAAGCGTCCTCATTCCTCACTTTGGAGTTATAGTGTTGATAATTAGTAATGTAAAATGAGGACGATGAGGAGGAGTGAGGAAAAACATAAATAATTCCTCACTTGTCCCTCATATTTTTGCCTTTTTCCTCACTCGTCCTCACTTATTTTAATAGGTTTAAGTAATAATGCATTATATATCAATATGTTATTATATTCTTAACTACTAAGTGAGGAAATGAGGACGATTTTTGCATTACTACCATAATTAAGGCTTAAAAATATATTTTACTGTAGTTATAAGCTAAAGCGTTCCAATTCTATGCCCTGATCTTTTAGCGTATCATAGTTCATGATGTAGGCACTTGTTCTGTTACTGCCAAACTTGACATTCTTCTTACGGTAGTCGATAAATGAGCGGTGCTTCTTTAAGTACTCACCAATAACAGCCTGGTCTAATACTGTTATTCCTTCTTTCCGTGCTTGCTCACGGTATAAACCATGAATCGCACCAACTCGTAGATAAAGATGCTTTTCGTTATTCTCGGCTGCTACAATTTTATAGTGGGTATTATCAGATAGCTTATATAAGTTAAGCAGAGATTGGAGTACATGGAAATACTGTTCTACTTCATCGCTCTGGTTTTGTACTGATATGGTTAACCTTGCAGAGCGTGTTAAGGCATTTTTTGCAGCTACAAATTCAAAGGGAAAACTTAAATCCGATTGCTCCATCAGTATTTTCATAGGTGTAAGAACAGATGAGATATTAAGTACTGTTCTGCGATCAACGTTACCATACTCGCTTATCAATTCATCCATAAGTTCTGAACTAATATCAGGTTCAAGTTTAGAATAGTGTTCTTCAATCAAATATCGGTAATCGAATACAGAGCAAGTAATGTTGGTAAACTGTAAGCTCTCTTCGGCTGCTTTAAATAATTTCAAGTCAGCATAGTTGCCTCGGTTAGTATCGTCAAACTCGCCCAATAAACTACGACTACTTAGTGCAGGGTCTTGCGTTGGTAAATCCTGACCGCTAATGATACCAGAACCTCTGGGCCTTGCAATTTTTGTTTCGTTACCGCCTGATTTAACTCCTGTAAGCTTACCGTTACGATCGGCAATACCTTTTAAAGCCTCAATGGTGTTTTTGTGTATACTATTCTTGTACTCGTTACCCCAAAACGGATGGTTGGTGGTAGAATCCATACTACGCTGCATACCCGTGCTTGTACTACCAGATGCTAAGTTGATTCCATCTTCCATGGGAGGTTTACCAAACATGTACATGATGCTACGTGCAGCGGTACTTTTACCCGATTGGCGTTTTCCAAAAAGAAACAAAATAGGGAAATATCCAAAGTTGGCTTTGTAGATTAAATCACTGAATATGGTGGCAATGTAATAAGCTATTAGAAGTTCAGCATTCCCAGGATAAACCTTTGTCATGGAAGATGCCCATCTATCAAAGTTCCAATTGCTACCTTTTATTGGATGCACATACTTAGAGTTTTCCTTAAAAGGATTACCACCATCAGAACTGCCAATTTTTAAAGATTTACCATAAGGCAAATAAAAGAAATGAAGCAGATGAACTTGCCCTTTAGTAATAGATTGCTCCAGTTTCTTTTTACCATATCTACCAATAAATTCGGCAGTGGTATTCAATACATGAAAGGTATCATTAATGCGTATTTGGCTTTCGGGTGGTATTTGATCAAACTCATCCAAATTGTTTATTTGAGTAGCATGGGTAGTGATGCCGTACTCATCGATAGGATGGAAATTCTTATTATAGTATAATCCGTTAGCAAACACCCAAAAGTTATTAGTTTCGTTGTAGCCAACACGTTTCAATTCTTTGGCTTCTGGTATGCCCAATAGTTTCACATTCTTAATATTATCCAGCTGGCTGTCGTTGCCATACCAAAAGAAACCATGCCTGCGGTGTACTTGTTTTTTAAACGATGCAGGTGTACAAAAGTCATCAGATGTGATAATGGCCAGACGTTTTCTTCCGTATTGACTATTCAAGCGTAATACATATTTCAAATCCAATCTACCTAGTGGGTCTTTGTGAAAAACACAAAATAAGGCCTCAAAAGTAAAATTGGATATTTGCTTTGGGTTTTTTCCCTCCACAGTATAGTAAGCCCCATTTTCTTCATAAAACTGATTCTCCAGAAGGTTCTCCTGTTGTTCCTTTTTCAGCTTAATGATTTCGCTGATATTCTCCTTTTTCTTTGCTTTTTTCTCGATAGGCTGACTGTATTCCTTTAGTGCATCTTGCCAAGCTTTCTTTGGTTTAATTAGTTCCGATACAAAATCAAGATATACTTCTTGGTTTGTTCTATCGTAGCTAGAAATTAGTGAAGCTATACGTTTAATGGCTTCGGACTTTTTAAGCGGATCGTTTGCAAATTTCTCGCTATACGATTCTGTTTTATATACCACATAATCCGATTGCTTTTCGGTGTACTGAAGAAATGCTTCTTTGGTTGTAAAAGTGGAGTCCGGGTCTTGCTTTTCGGGCAATAAAACTACTGATACATGAAATTCATTCTTGATTAATATCTCTGCATTTCTATCAGTAGCTAGTAAACCTGCAGCATCACCATCAAATATTAAAGTTACTTTGTTGGTGTAGCGTTTCAGGAGTTTTGCTTGTGCTTGAGTTAGAGCAGTACCACAAGTAGCAACCGTGTTTTCTATACCTATATCATGCATCCGCAGCACATCGGAATAGCCTTCTACTAAAAATGCCTGATCCTGTTTTTGTATCGCAAAACGAGCCACGTTTAAAGCGTATAACTCATTTCCTTTGGTATAAATACAACTCTCTGGAGTATTCATGTATTTAACCTTCGGGTTTTCTTTCAAGTTACGCCCAGCAAATGCAATAGTTTGACCTTTTGAATTTGATATGGGAAATACGAGTCTATTTCTGAAGAAATCATACAAACCTTTATCTGAACTCATTAATACGCCAATTTCTTCAAGGATTTCTGTTTTTAAGCCTTGTTCTCGAACATGGGAGAGTAAAGCATTTCCATTTGGAGCATAACCAATATTAAAGCTGCCATGCTCAGGAATTGCAAGCTTACGCTCTTTTATATACGCTTGAGCTTCCTTGTTGTTAACTTGTTCCAAGAAGAATTTCTCAATATGGCTACAAGCTATCTTTAGGCTTTCTTCATGTTTGAATTTCGCTTCATCGAAGTTGGTGCTCTTTTTCCATCCAAAGCTGATATTTAGAATCTTTGCACCAATTTCAACTGCTTCTTTAAAGTCAACACCTTCATGCTCCTTAATGAATTCAATGGCATTACCACCCTTATCACAACCAAAGCATTTATAGATACCCTTTGCTGGGTTAACGCTAAACGAAGCTGTTTTTTCATTGTGAAAAGGACAGCAAGCTTTGTAATTGCTTCCTGCCTTTTTCACTTTGATGAAATTTTCTACAACGATAAGAGTATTGTCGTTTATTTGTTCTACAACTCTGTTTACATCCATGTGAGTTACCAATTTATCGTTGTAAATTTTTCTTTGTTCTCTGGATCGAGACTCATAAAGAGCTCGTATATGTTTCCATTTGAACTATAGAACTTACTTAAGAGATGGAAGCCCATTGTTGAACCCCATATTTTATAGAAGAGTGCATTCAATTCTAATCGCGAATCATCAATCATCTCTTGAACTTTTTCGCCATCAAAGGGTAGGGAAGTATAGCCGTTCTTCTCATAAAAGCTTTTGATTCGACTATCAAAGTAATACAGTTTTGAAACTGTATTGGGGGATAAAGCTGTCATAGAATTAGTTTTCAAAATCAATAGTAAGTTGTCGTTTGTTAAGTAGCCATTGGTCAAAGGTCATTTCTTTAACCTCATTGAGTGTTTTTCTTGCACTATTCAGCTCTTTCTTAGTTCTGCTATAATCGGAATTTACACGCTCAACCGCCTCCAATTGTTTCTCGAGGGCGATTTGTTTCTGTTCTAAAAACTGCGAATAGTCTGAGAAATGATTGAATAAGGCAGTATAGCATTCCATCTTATACTTTAAGATAGTTTCTCGGGACTCTGGCTTAACGTTTTTGGCATTGATGGTGAAGAGCCATCCTAAAGCATACATATACGGTAAACAGAACATTTCGTATTTTTTGCCATCACTACCAGTTGAGGTGCTCAGCACCCCAATAGGATTTAAGATTTCATCATTCTTAATCTTTGACCTTTGGTTTTTGGGGTCAATACCTAATGCTTCGCAAATAGGTTTTATGGGAACAAGTTTTTCAGCTCCATCAATAAGCATGATACTTACATCGTTAATTTTAGCAACTGTTTTAGTTTTCGCTTTCATAATCGTTCGTTGTATTGTTAAAAATGGCAGAGCAGCCCTTGAACCACTCTGCCGAAACCTAGCTAATTACCAAGGGAGGTTATAATTTGTCTGATCTCTTTGTTGCTTGATGGATGAAAAATGGTTTGCAACTTTAAATCCATCGCAACAGTCAGTTCTATTCGAGCCATTATATTGCTTCTCCAATCAGGAAATACATAGACAGCCTGGCACTTCTTTAATTGCTTAATTCTAGTTTCCATTATATCTGTCCACCCCAAATCGATGTATTGTATCTCAGGGGGATTGATTACAGAGCACCTCATAGACTCCAACTTTTTCTTCACCTTGTTGGTTTCCACTGAATGTTGGCTGTCGTTTACCATAGCATCGTTTCCACAGATGTATATTCTTTTCATACTTCTTAATTTCTAATGTTTTTGTGTTTACAAACAAGGTGCTCCGGAATGCTTAGATTCTCAGAATCGTTTTTAATCAGGTTTTTGATAAAATAGAACTTGATACCTTGTTTTATAGGCTTGTCTTTTAGCCTATTCTTATCAGTTTCCAGGTTCATGAAAATTTACGGTTACTAACGATTATATATTTTCTATAAGTTCATCGATAGGGGTGTGGCGACCTGCTATTATCCAATCATGTATTTCGCACATTTTGAATAATAAGGCTTTGCCCCCAGGCTTATAGTAAGGTATCTGCTTCAGGTGTACCCTGGAGTATACAGTGTGAATACTTTCACCCAATAGTTGAGCTAGTTCGGTTACATTGACATAATCATATCCTGTAGTACTTCTACGCTGGAGTCTTATTAATTCCGACATTTGATTATTCAATTTGTCGAGGCTTTTTTGCATCTCCGGAAAGAGTTTTTCTTGTGCGGTCATAATCAATTTTTAAATTGTGATTGATGCTGACAAGTTTAAGCCGTGATTGTATATTTTTCCAACGTCGGACTATCCGATATTTTTAAAATAAATTTCATTACTCACGTATATAGGGAGTTATGATTGTGGTTTTTGAGGGTGTCGGATAGTTTTATCAATTCTGTCGGATAGTTTTTACCCAAATAAATAGCAACATTTACAAGAATTGATAACTGTCTACCTATTTTCTCTTCATCTTTTTTATTTCACGATCAATATCTCTCGTTGAAAGGTTCTGATCCAGGAAGAGATTTCTCATATATTCTAAGTCTCTGAGATATTTTCTAGAATCTAATTCATGCAGTTTCCCAGCCAATTTATAGAAGTACGAATTCTTGTAATCATCAAGATTGTTCTTATTTAATAGGAGTAAAAACTTCGTCAAAGAGCTAGTGTCAAGGTTTTCACGAAGCTTTAATCCGATATGATTAAATATGAAGTTTGCCCATATCACTTGGCGAACTTTACTCAACTCAGTGATAGCTTTAATACCAGTTGCTTTAGGTTTATCCTCACTAGCATCCTGATTAGTACTAAGGTATTTAAGAAACTTGTGTTTGCCATAGTAGTCACAAAAGAAGGTATAGTAGGCTTTATGATCTGTTGTTGATAGGTTAATGTGCTCAGAATAGAAATAGATTTCTAAGGTTTTGAATTCTTTAGTACTCTGCTCAATATTAAAAATATCCTGCAATTTAAAATCACTGTTTTTGAAGAAAATCCATAGTATGAGTTGCTTAATATTAATATGTACTTTACCCACTTCTGTATAGCACAATTCTCCCTTGTTATTATAAACCTCAAGCTTTTTGCGATGTGTTTTGGCTGGTACAAATGGTAGAGAAAAGTATTTCTCGTTAACTCTTACAAACCTTTGTGTATGTTCCATCTGTTCCCGAATAAGCAAAGACTTTTCAATGATACTCTCAATGCTTTCTGACTTAACTAGATAATCGTAATCGAAAATACCCATTAATCTTTTGGAGAAAGGTTCAGTTGGAATTTGGGTTATCTTATCAATGAGTTTATCAATATTTGCTTCCCAAACATTTGATTCTTTGGCACGTTTATAGCCTTGCAGTAGTTTTTCAAATACTGCAAGACAATCTTTTTCAAAATTGTCGTTTCCTTGTTCTAACATCAGACTAAAATTTAGGTTATTAATTTATAATATGTGTTCACATACAAACAAGGAAGGACAAATTTTGATATGTTAATTAAACACTTAAATACATAATATATATTAATACATACTAGAACGATGTGAGAAACTTAGCAACTTCTTTCTTTTGATTGTTTTCAAAGCTATCAAGGTATGATTCTGTAATTTTGACATTGCTATGACCAAGACTTTCGCTAATAAATTCGGTCGATATTCCTGAACGTTTCAATACTGTAGCGAAACTATGCCTAGCCGTATAGGTAGTTATGTGCTTTTCGATACCAAGTTTTTTACCCACCTGCTGCATACACACATTGAATTTGCGAACACGCCAGGCAATTTTATACTTCTTATCCTTAAAACTAAGATCATCACTTAATAATGGAAATACATAGTTATTTGGTGATTTATCAGGATTACCTCTTTTATCAATAATCCTTTGTATATCATCCGTTATTGGAATTAATATAGGTTTTTGAACGCCTGATGAATGTTCAGTTTTTTGACGAATAAAGGAAATGAAGTCATTGTTAATATTAGCATATTTGAGTTTGTACAGATCGGTCATGTTTATACCGTTACACAAATAGGAGAGTATCCAAAAATCTTTTGCTTCATCTTCATTAGAAAAAGGCTCTGGTTCATATTTGTAAATCTTCTCTATTTCACTAATCTTGAGGGCTCTCTTAACGGTAATACATCTAGGTACACTATACTGATCTCTTCCAAAAGGAAACAAATCTAGGGGAATCACACCATCTTTTTGCGCCATGCGGAATGCTGATTTAAGTGTAGTAATATATCTATAGTACGTGGTTTGCTTTACCCCACGTTCTTTCATGAAGAGTTCAAGCTCCTTAAGCTTTTTTACAGTTAGTTCCTTAAATTCAAGATTGAACTCACGATTAAAGAATAATTGGAGCGCTTTCTTCATTGGACTAGCCGCTTTATCACCATACCCATTTTTCTTATAAGCGATAATCTTGATGTCTAGGTAATGATATATATTACGCATATTGCTTCCCGTTATGCCAAAGTGTACTTTGAATAGGTCAAATGTAAAATCACTCATCATTAGAATAATTTTACGAGCCTTCTCTTCAATTAATGAAAATTCAAGTTGGATGTCTTTATATACACCACGAGGTTTTGAAGCTACTATTTTAGCAAATTCATCAGAAGTAAATTCATAAACTCGATTTTTGCTATCGATATTATAATACATCTGTTTGCGATTGTGTGTTAATCGCAGTTTAGCTGGGTACTTCCCATTTTTTTTCTTTCTTTTTTTGAAAAGCACGATTGCTGTGCTAACTTTACTATCCATAACTGAAACTTGTTTTGGTTATACATCTAATTTCGTATGGCAATTATTTATGGTAAGGTTCGCCAAAACATGTACCATAAAATTTGCCATACTTTTATACTTCAAATGTATTAAAACATACAAGTATATCAAAATAAAATTAATTGTAAATTGTTGATAAACAAACAAATAAAAGAATATACAAGCATATAAAAACAAAGACACGGTTACTTATTCGAGCCGTTGGGCTTCATTACTTATTTCGTCAGAATTTCCAAACGTACTTTACGTCTTTAAAAACAGGAAAATAATGTTCTGACAATTTTTTAAAAATCTTACTTTGCTTCATTTACATTTAGGAATCAAGGAAACTTACAGAAAACAACAAGAAATTTATGATGTAGTGTTTCTTAGTGCTGGACTTTCATGACTTCTCCTTCTAACCATGATTTAATTATTTACAGCTTGGTTATTTTGACTGACAAAATATGGACTGACTTTTTCGGACTTGTAACTAGACCTTTTGGGTTTTGAATTTATGGACTAGAAAGTTTTGCATTAATCTCAGTCAGACCAAATGTTGCCACTCATAAGGAATTAATGTTGGAAAGGAATTTCAAATGAGGGCTAGAAAAAGAAATAACGAAAGCCCAACACAGCGTACAAATGGCATAGTGCTCAGATTGGTATTTGAAGTTAAAATGTATTTTGTTAAGTTTGGTGTGCAAAAAATGGGGAAGTGGTAATTTTGCGCACAACGCCATTTACGCATAACCGTTGGCACCAATAGAAGAAAGACACGACATATATGATTGATAACAAAAAGATTTGTCTAATTACAGGAGCAAGTAGTGGGATTGGGTATGCTATTGCGAGAGCATTGCATAACGATAATTATAGAGTAATTGCAACAGCTCGTAGATTGGATAAACTTACAGAATTAGGTTTAGATTCAAATGACTTATTTGCAGGAGATTTAAATTCTCCAGAATTTCAAGATTCAATTGTGGATTATACTTTTGATAAGTATGGAAAATGTGATTTCTTATTCAACTGTGCAGGAACATTAGAGGTTGGAACTATTGAGGATATTGATATTGATAAATTGACCTCAATGATTCGATTAAACGTTGAGTCAACATTTCGATTGACATATAAGCTTTTAAAGCTATTTAAAAAACAGGGTTTTGGTCACATAGTAAATATTTCAAGTGTGCTCGGGACAAAAGTTAGACCCACAGCAGGTGGATATGCTGCGACAAAATTTGCAATGGAAGCATTATCAGAAGCTCTAAGAATGGAGTTGACTGGTACTAATATTAAGATTAGTTGTATTGAGCCAGGATTGGTTATGACAGAACTTCATAATGAATGGAAAGTTCATCCAAAAGAGAGTATGAATATTCATGAACCACTGACTGTTATGGATATTGTGGATACAGTTAGGTTTATAATAAATCAACCAGATCATGTTAGAATTCCAAAACTGATGATTTTACCTAAAGACCATAACATATAAAACTACTGGTGCCAACAAATTATAAACGTAATGCGGGACGAAGTGAGTAATTTAAACGAAAGTGAAATAAACAAATATAGCGGTAAATTGAAAGGAAAGTGCGTTGAAACCCGCACTACGCTTATAAGTGGCCGTTGGGTGTCATACAAAAATTAACTGCCCTGTAATGATACATTATAAAAGGAATATATATAACCTAGTACACAGTATATAACTAATATGAATAATTTAAAGATATTTATATGGATACTATTTTTTAGTATATCATCAGGTTTTTGTATAGTGCTAACATTTCAATTCTTTGGTAATAGTAATAATATCAATACAGACAATATTATTGCGTATATCTTCTCATTTTTGATATTGATAGCTTGTGTTGTCTATATGACTAAGTTTATGCGAATAGAAAAGACAACCAAGATGCAACTTATAAAGAATAACAAGAAGCCATTATTAGAATGGTTCTATTCATACGAACAGTGGTTACCCTATGCTCTCGAAATTGTAAAAAGGAAAAAAAAGAAGATTTATAAAACATATGCATTAGTATACTTGGGTATAGTCTCGTTTATATGCTACGTTTATTTTTATGCTTATGATATATTTTATGGTATAATATTTCTGATCTTTTCTTTTTCCGTTCCTATAGTAGTTTCTAGTATGATGAAATTCAAAATTCTTAAGAATGTTTATTATAACACAGTAAAGCCAAATATAAGAATTACATTCGATGGATTCTTGATAAATGGTCAACTGTCACAACCTTTCGATAGTTGTTCAAGAATCAATAAGATTGAAATTGAAAATTTAAACACTAAAAAATGCTTAATGATAGAAATAATGAATCCTGTCAAAGGAGGAGCAAGATATAAAAAGCATTATCTCTTATACCCTAATTGTGACAGAATCGAAGATGAGAATATTATGAATAACATTTCTTACCTCTTTAAGGTTAAGGATGAATGCAATATTTATAGTCAATCTTATAAAGTACCGACACACAACAATGGCTAATAAAGCATAAGTGAGCCAACTCGTTTTGGTTGGTTCGCAACTTCGGCGAGTAGCGCCAACTCGTTGATTTGGCTTTTAAAATGAAAAATAAAAACAAATACAACGCTTTGGCTTTGTTAAGTTTGGAAGTGAGAACTATTAAAATCTCACTTTCGCTTCATAGCCAAACGTTGTGTGCTATAAAACAAAAACACGTAATCAGACATAAAAAAACACAAAGATGGAAGATTTAAGTTATCAAAGATTTACAGCTAAAAGTGAAGCTGATAAGGCAATAAATTCACTTAAAGGATTACTTATTGGAATTGCAATTGATGGAATTGTAGATGATGATGAGTTAAAAGAACTCGACCATTGGTGCAAAAAGCATAACAATTTAATTCGACGAAATCATTTCAAAGAATTTATAATTACTATTCAAGGCGCGATTAAAGAGCCTGAAAATAGACTTGAGCTAATTGAAGATTTAACGTGGTTATGCCAAAAATATGAAAATGATAACATCTACTACAACGCTGTCACTTCAGAGCTGCAAATACTCCAAGGCATTTGTCACGGAATTCTAGCTGATGGAATAATAGAGGATAAAGAAGTTTTTGAATTGTCTAAATGGTTAGATGCACATACTCATTTAACATCTTATTACCCATATGATGAGATAAAGAGCTTAATCTTATCAATCCTTGCTGATGGCATAATAGATGACGATGAAAGAAAGAGACTTTTTGCATATTTTAATGAATTCGTAAATATCTCTGACGAAAAAATTGCAAAAAAGGTCGAAGATGAGATAATTGGAGTTCCTATTCAGGGTGTTTGTACTTCTGACCCTGAAATTGATTTTGACGGTAAAACGTTTTGCTTAACTGGTCTATCAAAAAGAGGAACAAGAAAAGAAATTGGTGAAAGAATTACAAACCAAGGAGGTATCTTTAAAAATACAGTATCAGGCAATACTGATTATTTAATAGTTGGGAATAATGATAATCCTTGTTGGGCTTTTGCCTGCTATGGTCGAAAAGTTGAGACCGCTATAAATTTAAGAAAAAAAGGGAAAAGCATCGTAATTATACACGAATATGATTTTTGGGATATACTAGAAGATTTAGAATGAATTAATTACAGCACACAACATCACCTATATGTAATAGGGCAAGCAAGGCTGTCATTTGTTCTTCGGCAGTTTCTAGCAGCACGCCAAATCAGAGATTTGACAGTGTCTGAATTAGAAAGTTCACAGTAAAATCTCTGATTTGGCTAAGTGGCGGTCAAAAAGGAAAATGATTTCTAAATGCCCTACTACACATAGCCACACGTTGTGTGGCATTAAAATCAGGCACACCTAAAGATTTATACATAAAAAAGTATCAGAAATGAAATATTTGATCCTAATATTACCAGTGCTACTCTTGATTTCTTGTAAGTCTGAAAGAAAAAAGAAGAGTTACTACGAAACAAAAATTGAAGAGTACAACAAGACTGCTTACTTAAACTCAATGGATTCTTTAGGAATTATAAAATATCACCTTAAGGACAGTGAATACATTATTAAGATGCGAGTAAGTGGATTAGTTAAGACTAATGTCAAAAAAGCCTTTTCAATTAAGGCTGATACTTATTCTGTTCCAGAAAAGAAAGACGGATATATGTTAACAGTTCAGTTTGAAGTAGCAAATCCGTATGAAAAAGAATTAATGATTCCGATACCTGATTATTTTGGACTAACGACTAATAACGACAAGAGTTTCGCTAAAAAAACCGTCTACAGTAAAAGTTGTGCACGGCATATTATTAATACTACGAATATAACTGACGATTTAAACCAAAGGCTTTATGAGTTGACAAAAGAAAAGTGTAATAACAAATATTGTATTTTATTCAAGCCTCTAGAATCGAAACAATTCCGTATACACTTTGATGAAGCAATTATAGAATCAGAAAGTATAGTTGCTCTTCTTGGATTTAATTTATTTTGGAATGACCCAAACTGTACGTACAAGAAGGATGTTGGAATTGTAATAGACACAGAAAAAGAACAAATATTAGGAACAAGAAAAATGTAATAACGCCACACAACAATCTGGCATAAAGCATAAGCGTCAGCAGTAATTTGGAGGTTTTGTAGGTTGTTTGAAATCCGCCAAAATTTTTATTTATGTTCAGAAAGCGTTAAGTTTAACAAAAATAAAAATATTGGCTTAGTGGGTTTTTGGTCGGTTTGGCTTTTCAAATCGCTTACAGCTTCATCCAGTCAACGTTGTGTTTCATTAAAAAAACAATAGGAGTAAGCAGTTTTAACTGTTTTCATAAATATAAATTGACATAGAGGACGTATATTGATTTAAAAGATAAAAATAAATGAATACAAACTTTGACATAAAACCTTTATCTCATGATGAAAAACAGCGCATAGAATCTGGCATAGCATTTGACGAGCTATCTATAACATTTTTCATTCTACTTCCTATTGTTTTAATCGGTTCCTTAATTTATGCGAGCTATCAATCTAAAAGTCTAATATTCGCAATATTTACAATTGTGGTAATTATAGGATCTTGTCTATATTTTATACCTCTGTTAAAGGGGTTTGTAATAAACATTAAGGAATCTAAAATAGCACTAGAAAGAAATGAGAAACAATGTGCTAATGGTTATATTCAAAAAAAATGGTTCGAGCGTCAGCCTGCTTATCATAGAACTTTCTATTACTTCTATATTATGATTGATGATGTAGAATATGAAATAAGTCAGGACAAGTACGATGAATTAAACTCAGATGATTATGTATACTATGAAGTAATGCACCCTCTTTATTGTGAAGTCAAAAAAATATAGCTTAGTAAGCATACTCCTTTAAGAAACGATGTCAATATCTCTTTAATTATAATTCATAAAGAATGAACTAATATAAGACTATTCAATAAATCGTAGGATTTAATAAACGAAAACACAACAATAAATATAGGGTATTTTCCAAAAATATATACTACTTATATAACCTACTTATATGTAATGTATTACATGCATAAAAGTCAATTCTTAAATTTTGCCTATCATACATTTTCTCATACTATTAGAGGTATAATATCGCACTAAATAGACTGTGTTAATATTTGTTAATTAATAAAACCTATATATTTTGTCGGCTATTATTCAGTAAAAGAGTGCTCAAAAACCAAACAAATGTCATGTTTTTACCTTAGTCATAGTAATAATCTAAAAATTACACATATGACATTGAATGAAAAAAAAAGCTTCGAGCTTTGAAAATGATTCTCTTCTAGTATTTGAGCGTTTATTACAAGGATATAAACGTGGCTCAGAAACCATAGCTTGGGAGTCCAATATGGACGAGCTTATGGACAAACTAACACATCTTCCAACAGATCCTTTTTCTGTGAAGCTGATGGGGTTGTTCGATTACCATTACCTTGCTCTTAAGGAAAATATTGATTGTATTATCAATAGATCCATTAAGTTAAGGGAAGTAGAAAAAGATACAGAACGCTTTGTTACTATTGATGAGCGTTACTTTTCTTTGCCATTCTTGGCAGCCAATACATACCTCAAGCGACTTGAAGTATATAATCATGAAGGAGACATATGTTATCGCGTTATTGGTAAATTACGATTTAACTTTCGCAAGCTATTTACCAAAAGTAAATTCAGCGATCTCTTCTGGGTTAAGGAAACTTCAATAGAATACCATAAGCTTGAGCTATACTATTACTCACCTCTGGTAGATCTCACTACCACCGATTCCAAAAAATATTACCATTTTTTCTGCGATTATTATGGAAAGATTCAACTGACCAATTATTTAGCAGCAAAAGATAAGATTGCCAGTGCGCCACTGGATGAGATAAAGCAAATTCCACAAGCACTAGAACAAATTTTAAAACTGAGCAATTCGCAACAAGTTCTTTGGGCATTCTTCATGTTTAAACTGATGGGTTTAGATCTAAAAGAAAATCTAGATGCCTCAATCTTAGCACGATTTCTACTAATCATAAATAAATCTAATCCTTCAGATTATCGGAATACTTACTTTTATAAATTGGCCAATAAGGCTCCTTTTATAAAAGATAATAAGAAGCTTATTGCCGATTTGAAGATCGTTAAAACACATTTTCAGTTGAGTAATTTACCAACAACAGAGATCGAAAAAGTCATTTTTAAACTAATTCCCAGCTGCTAAAAAACAGGCATATTCTATTTGTTACCATTTAGTACCCCAAAGAGTATCCAACGCTTTTTGCTTTTTCGTATAAAAACGGCAATGAGCGACTTTGTATTTAGTTGATAACTAGTTGTCTGTAATTTATTTTTAAAATTTCGGACAGTCCAACGGTTAATACTACAATTCAGATCCTTTATACTTGTTGAACAAATCTTTATGAAAAAATAAGAACATGGATCAACAAGGAAATAAGGATCAGAAAGGAGTTAACTATTTGAAATTACTTAACCAACAGGTTTCAGAATTGCTTACAATTCAGAGGAAAATTTCAATCGGAACTGACTATTTAAATGCAAATGAGCTCGCTCAATTATTGGGGGAAAGTAAAAAGACAATTTACGCTCGTGTAAAGAATAGGCAAATGCCATACTATAAACCAGGAGGCAAACTATTGTTATTCAAAAAAAGCGAAATACAAGAATGGATTAAGGCAGGGCGCCACGCTTCTTTGGATGAATTGGAACAAATACTATAAACCTAAATGTTAGCTAAAACCTAATTGAATATGAAAAAAGAGATACACCTAGTAGTTCATAAAAAGCAGAAAATTAAGTCTTCTAAATTAACATCCTTATTTTTAAGAAGGACGCAAAAACAAAGTATTTCAGAATGCAAAATCAGTAGAGATATTAATAATATAAGCTCCTCCAAATGACAACTATTTATATATGTGGAGGCGATACCATACCTGTTTCAAAAGAAGATTCATCAGATCTTGTGAAGATCACCACACGATTAAAATCCATGAAATGTAAGGTGTTAAATCCAACGGAGTCTGTATTATCTCAAATGAGATGGTCGGATAACTTAAATAACCGTATCGAATTAATTAAAGATAGCCAGGCGGTTTATGTTTTACCCAATTGGCGAGATGATATTATGTCTCGCATTGAGCTAACCGTTGCTATGGATATGAAGTTACATACCTTATTTCATCCTGTGAGCACAAAAGATTTGAAGCAATTAATAACCACCCTTGACAGCTAGAATGGTTTTGGTGGAGTTGTACAAGGGCAGCTCCACTTTTATCAATAAATGTAATGATATGAAAACAGTTGAGTTTATATATAAGGACCAAGTTATTGAATTTCTTCAGGGCGATAGTAATATTATGGTAAATGCCACCCAAATGGTAAAGACATTTGATAAGCGATTGGATCATTTTTTGAAAACAGATCAGACCAAAGCTTTCATTCAAGAATTTGAATTTACCCTTTTTGGGGGAAATTCAGATCCTAAGAATAAAGAGTTGATTATAAAATCAAGAGGACACACCGGAACTTTTGTACACCGAATATTAGCTTTGAAATTAGCAGCTTGGCTTAGTCCTAAATTTGAGCTGTGGATTTTCTTTACCATCGATAAGATGATCAATGCGCAATACAAGGATATTGCAGAAACTACCACTGCAAAATTGAAAATAGAGAAGGAGCGAGACCTTATGCAGGAGGAAATGTTGAAGAAATATCCAGATGATTTCTATAAGTTCTTAGAATTAGAAGGCAAGCTTACCAAGGCTAATCGTAAAAGGCTAAAAGCGATCCGAGATTCCACAAAGGAGCTTAAGTTGAATCTATTTCCTGAAGATATTGCACATTATAAAAAGAGTGATTGGTAAGTTATGGATGCAAATACAATAATAGAACATATAAATGGAGATATTCTAACCGTTATTTCTAATTTTATTGAACTCAAAAAGTCCGGAACCAATTACAAAGCTTGTTGTCCATTTCATAATGAGAAAACAGCATCATTTATGGTTAATCCTGCCAAGGGAATCTTTAAATGTTTTGGATGTGATAAGGGAGGTAATGCTATTGAGTTTATTAAACAACACGAGGGTGTAGAGTTTAAAGAGGCGGTTGAGATAGGAGCAAAGAAACTTAATGTTTCATTTGAGTGGAAGCCCAGTACTAAATTCGATGAAGCCAAATATAGACATCTCGAGAGTCTGCACATTGCATGCAATATTGTAGAGCATTTCTTTACTGATAATTTGAATCACAATAAAGCTCAGAACTATATAAAACAACGGAATCTAGTTATTCCTAACGGTTATGGTTTTAGCATTGGTTATGCGCCTGATGGTAATGCTTTGTTGGTTTATGCTAGAGAAAAAGGACTTAAAACAGAAATACTAGAAGAGATTGGCGTACTAAAAAGTAATGAGAAAGGTATTTACGACTTTCTGAGAAACCGTTTGATATTTCCTATCTCTAATTCTACAGGACAAACCATTGCTTTCGCTGGCCGTGACTTAAACGAGAATCCAAAGATCAAATATCTCAATACACCAGAAAGTACCATCTATGTAAAAAGAAACGAGTTGTATGGATTAAATGCCGCTCGTTTTGCCATAAGGAATGAAGAACGAGCCTATATAGCAGAAGGATATTCAGATGTGCTCAGGATGCATTCCATTGGCGTAATCAATACTGTTGCCTCTGGAGGAACTGCATTAACCTCAGCACAAGCTAAATTATTAAAACGATATACCAACAAAGCAACGCTTATTTATGATGGTGACGCTGCAGGATTAAGAGCAACAGATAGAAATGCAGAAATACTCATTAAAAATCAATTTCATGTATCAGTAATTATTTTACCTGAGAAACAAGATCCGGATTCATTATTTGTAAGTAAGGATGTGTTTCTTGAATACAATGAGAAGCAGACGGATTACATCATCTTTAAAACGGCTCAATATACCGAAAAGTCAAGTTCAGATCCTGTATTCAAATCCGAAGCCATAAAGCGTATATCAAAACTCATTGCCAATTACGATAAAACAAAGCAGGAAGTATATATTGAGTTTGCTGCAGATCAAATCAAGCCCAAAAAAGCATGGCAGGATGCTGTAAAGGAATTGTGTAAGGATGAACCCAAAAGGTTGCAGCAATACACCATACCCAAAGACGTCAGTTTAAACGAATTTAATAGATGGGGTTTCTATGTTGAGAATAACTGCTATGTATTTCGTAATAAAAAAGGAGATGACTTTGTTACACATTCTAATTTTGTGATGGCTCCGCTTTTTCATATTGAAAGTCCCATAAATGCCAAGCGTTTATATGAGATAAAAAACCGTCATAACTTGGTTAAAATAATGGAACTTCCACAAAGAGACCTAGTGAGCATTACTGCATTCAAATTACAAATAGAATCATTGGGAAATTTCTTGTGGACAGGAGGGGAGAGCGAACTCAATAAACTAAAAGCCTGGCTCTACGAAAAGACAAAGAGCTGCAAAGAAATCACTCAAATGGGATGGCAGCGTGAAGGTTTCTTTTGTTGGGGTAACGGCATATTTGATGGTGATAAGTTTATAAAGGCCGATAGATATGGAATTGTACAGCACATCTCAAAGTACTTCTATATTCCTGCTTGTTCCGAGATTTATGAAACGGATGACACTCTATTCGAATTTGAGCGACACTTTATTCATAACGAAGGAAACATTACACTTTACGAGTATGCGCAGAAATACACCGTTGTATTTGCCGAAAATGGTATTGTAACCTTATCGTTCTATTTTGCCTGTTTGTTTATGGATATTATCTCTAAACGCTTTGATAAGTTTCCCATTTTAAACATGTATGGCCAAAAAGGATCAGGGAAAAATACCTGTGCCGAAAGTATTCTGTATATGTATGGTCGGAAGGGCAAAGTGCCCAATCTTCACAATTCAAGTAAACCATCCATTGCCGACCATGTAGCATCTAGTGCCAATGCAGTTTGTGTTTTGGATGAATACCGAAACGACTTAGAAATGGAAAAGCGAGAACTATTAAAAGGGTTTTGGGATAAGACTGGGCGAACTCGCATGAATATGGATAAGGACAAGAAAAAAGAAACCTCAAAAGTAAGCCAGGGAATTATAGTCTGCGGTCAGCAAATTGCCACAGCTGATATTGCCTTGTTTAGCCGTTTTATAGCCTTGGGTTTTTCTAAAACAACTTTCTCTTTTGAAGAGAAAAAGCTCTTTGAAGAGTTGGAGCAAATCAACAAACAGGGACTTACTCAAATAACTCATCAATTACTGAAGCACCGAGAAACCTTTGCCAAGAACTATAATAAAACAGTAAATGCTGTAAGTGATCAGTTTCGTGAGCTCCTGGGAACAACCACCATCGAAACCCGAATCTTTAATAATTGGCTCACCATAGCTTCAGCCTATGCCACAGTAGCGCATATTGTAGAACTTCCGTTTAAATACAACGACATCATTCAGCTATTTACACAAATGATGATTACACAAAACAAAGAAACTGCCCGAAATGATGATTTGGGAATATTCTGGAAAACTGTACAATATCTGATCAGTTCAAATATGCTGTTTGAAGGAGGAGATTATAAGATAGTTTATGCCGATAAAATAATCCGAACCTTTAAAGAGAATGGATCTTGGCAAAAGAGCGATATCATATTAAAAGAGGCAGAATATGTTCTATACTTATCCGTTAGCAGAGTATTTAGTTTATACAAATCACAAGCATTAAGAGAAGGGGATAAGCCACTACCAGATGCAACTGTAGAATACTACCTAAGAAATAGCCCAGCTTTTATATGCGATACCAAGAAGGTTAGTTTTAAAAAGATTGATGCCAAAACAGGTTGCCAGGAATTCGATGAAGTAGGTAACAAAAGGTTTACCAGTACAACTGCCTTTGTATTTCATCTTGACATGCTTAATGTGAGCATTGAGGTTCCTAATAGAAGCACTTAAATAGCCAAGGTCAACTTCAAATATATAAACGAGAGTTTCTAAAAATAGAGACTCTCGTTTTTTTAGTTAAAGGTTGAAAGAATAGTCAGTTGGACTTTTTGCTCAAAACATGAAATGCTCTTGTAATTTTAGTTACTTAGGGTACTTATATTACTTATAATGATATTAACAATTAATTATCAGCAGCTTATGGGGTATTGTGTTTCTATGAGGCGTTACTTGCAGTTACTTAGGCTTACTTAGTAAGTAGGTATTTCTAATAGTACTTACTTAGTTACTTAGAAAATAAAGGATTGCTAAATAATGTAATCAACAATAAACTAGTCTTTTAACCCGACTAAGTAAGCTAAGTAATGTAAGTCTAGTAAATATATGTTCTTTATAGATATGCACATCCATTATTAATTATCAATAAGTTATCTTTACATCATAGCTGTCAGGGGTATAATTGTATAAATTATGCGCCAAAATTCTTATTGTACTAAACAAGTAGTCTTTCTATTTGGGCAATATCTCGAAAAGTACGTTAGATATAGTCTGAATATAGAGTTAGGACATCCCCAATTCCAAAAAAGCTTTAAAAAGCAGTCTCAAGCACTCAAGATATACATTACAAGGCTACTTGTATCAATATTTCACTTGCCTTTAAGCGTATTAATCAATATAAACCTAGGCATATGATAGTGCGTAGAACGATATTAAAGCAGGAATTGGTGAAGAAACTTTATCCTGATAGTATTTCCATCAGATCGGCAATGCAGCAGCTCCGAAACGAAATTGATGTTTGTCCGGCACTCAAGCAACAAATTGAACTGGCAGGAAACACTAAACGTCACTATTACAATAAACAACAACTACTTTTAATCCTGGAACATTTTTGTGTAACTCTCGAAGAATTTGAACAGCTTTAAAAAGTATTGGACTAAATGTTATAATATTTTATGTAACCGATATTACAAACATCAATATTAAATATTTTTTACACAAATTATATTAATTTGCTTTTAAGGATAAGACAATTTGATCACATATCTAAATTGCCATGTACGTTTCTGGCAAATAAATAGTAGAATTATGCTTGAATTATCAGGCAATAAACATTATTGACAAAAATTTGTTTATCACTTATATGCAATAATACGATAAGAACAACTATGTTAAAGCCAGTTTGAATCAAAACCTACGAATGAAATTACCAGTTCATATTTTAAAAACAAAAATGCACCTACCTCAGTTCCCGTTTAATTACATTAAACGGAGTTATCTTCATGAAAGGTATGAACAACATAGCACATGTAAAATTGTACTTATTGCTGCCCCTTCTGGATATGGAAAGAGTTTATTAGGAGCATCTTTTGCTAATACTGAAAATTGTTCCGTATGGCTCACCCTTACTAAGCATGACAAGCAACTCAAAACTTTTATAGAGTATATTATATACACTATAAAAAAAGAGGTTCCCTCGTTCGGCGATGATATTATTGAAATTTGTAATCAAGCACTAGCATTAGATGATATAGATATAGTTGTTCAATTGTTTGTTAAAAACCTTGAACGACTAAATAAAACTATTTGCTTTGTTTTGGATGATTACCATACCGTTAATACAAAAACGGTAAATGATTTCATAAATGAATTATTTTGTTATGACATCCCAAACTTTAAGTTGATTATAATTAGTAGAAACGACCCATCTTTGCCATTACTAGAATGGAAGATGAAGCAACTCATTTGTGAATTTCGAGTGAATGATTTACAATTTAACGAATATGAAACAGATGCCTTTCTAAAAGCCTCCAAGGCTCAATATCCGCAAGAAAACTATGTTCAAAGTCTTAATCAAATCACGGAAGGTTGGGTATCAGGATTAAAAATATTACAATTAGCCAATGTTCCAATATCTAAAGTTGATATGCAAAATCATCATTTGGACTCAAAGGTGTTAACACAGTATGTTGTTCATTTACTCAATGCATATTCTGTAAGTGAAAGGAAACTTATTCTGGCACTATCATTTTCTAATGAATTTAATTGTGATTTGTTTAACGAACTCCAGAGTGTAATAGCAAAGAACGAAAAAATCTCATTTACGGCTATAAAACAAAAACTTATTAAAGACAGTATTTTTATTATTGCTTTGGATAATGATGACAACCATTACCGATATCACCATCTATTTCAAAAGTTATTGCAGAACATTGCAAAGGTTGAGTTTTCGAATGAAACTATTCAAGCCCTCTATTCTGCCGTAGGACACATGCAATTGTCAAAATTTGAATACGGAGAAGCCTCTGTCTCCTACCTTAAAGGAAATAATATACACATGGCCTTAAAGGTTTTTGGCATTGCTCGATCACGATATTTTAACAATTCTGACTGGATTTCATTGGAAGTTTTGATGAATGTATTTGAGGATACGAACCAACTTGATTATGCTATACTATTTATTACAAAAGCTTGGTCAAATATATATTCAGGAGATATCCTAAACCTCAAGGAGAATTTTGACAAAATAGAGGCATCAATCAAAAAAGATTTCCAAGATAAGCCGGATTATTCCCATTATATGGGTGAACTTTTTGCATTGAAAGCCTACTATTATTACAATTATGATGTAGATATGCATAAATCCTTAGATTATTCTGTAAAGGCTCTCAACTTATTAACGGAAAACAACTGCTATGCCATCGGAATAGCATGGGTTTTTTATGGAGGATCAATGCAAGCTTTGGGTAAAAGTAAGAAAGCAGTAGAAAATATTAATATTCAAATAAATAAGATAGAGCAGAATTGTATTAAGTCCAATCTGTATTTAATACTTTGTTATATAAACTGGTTGGATGGTAATATTTTACAATTGAAGAATATCGCAATATATTTAAATAAATTTGCTAAGTACGCAAATAATAAAGAAGCCCTGGCAAATAGTTATTACTTTTCCGGAATAGCAAACTACTATTTAGGTAATAAAGATGATGCCAAAGATGACTTTAATGAATTTTTAGAGTTAAAGCACTTTACCATTATTGTTCATCAATTTTTCGGTTTAGCAGCAATGGTTTTATTTAGCTTAAAAAATGATAGCAAGAATCATATGGATGCATTCTTGAATAAGTTGGAACTTATAGCATTCAAAAGCAAATCAAAAACTTATATTGATTTGTATTTGGCTATTTCAGCACGCACTAAATGGGTGTTTAATCAAGACCCGGCTTCTTTAGATTGGGCGATGACAACTGATTTAAGACCATTTATACCAATGTCTGATTTCACCTCAGCTCCAATACAACAAGCCTCAATATTAGCCACCTCCAACACAATAGAGGGTTATACCAAGGCCTTAGAACTATTAAATGATCTGCTTCTTTTTTTGAAAGGTAATAACAATATTGTTTTTACAATAAATACCAATATCCTTAAAGTTTTAGTTTTATCACATCTAAATAGGGTAGAAGATGCTCGATTGTTATTTGCAGAGCTAATACAAACAGCAAGATCGTTTCAAATTAAGCTACCATTTGCTATACTGGGAGACTATTTGTATGCTTTCTCCGATATAATGTTTAATGATTCTGATTTAAGATTTTATAAGGAGCTATTATCAATGTATACCGAAGCTGACGGTACAAATATAGAACTCTTATCAAAAAGAGAACTAGAAGTATTTCGATTGATAGAACAGGGTTTGTTAAATAAGCAAATAGGTGCAACCCTTTATATTTCTGAAAAAACGGTTAAAAGACACATTGCAAATATTTATAAAAAAATGAATATTAAAAACAGAAAACAGGCTGTTAAAATGGCACATGAAATTCACAATTAGTGCTTTACTTTATTAAATCACAAAACAAGAAATATAATTTGCTTTCCAATCCTCACCACGGTTATTTTAGATAGCGTACTTTTATTAAATCGTATATTTAAACAAAATATACATCTACAAAAGGTTACTTATGTTTTCAGTTTTACAATGAAATCATTTCTGGTCATCAATAGAAGATTACCCACAACATACCCATGTATAGCCCCCATATGTAATCGAAGAAATTCATTTTCATTACAATTTTTACACCCTTTTTACACCCCCTAATATACTGGCAATAGTAAAGCGTTTTTTAAATTTGTTTAGAATCAATCTAATTAAAAAAATGAAGGTTCATAACATAGTTCAGACATTTATATGTACAGCCACCTATCAAATTACGGTGGAAGGTAATATTAACGATACTAATCTTCCGCTCATATACGGCATGAGTATCAATAAAACTAGTTTTAATGCTAAGTTACTTTCTACTATAACGGGTGTAGTAAAGGATCAAGCTGCACTTAACGGGCTGCTCACCTCATTGACAGATAATAGATACACTATCGTTTCTGTTTTAAAACTGTGTTAATCTTTCAAACAAAAACATCATTAGTTTTTACTAATACATAAATAGTAAATGTAAATTATTATCCGATATAAATAAATGCTAATCTTTCTTATTAAATAATCAAATTATGAAAAGTTATTTAAACTTAAATTTGCTAGCTGTGCTCTTTCTTTTTTTAGGAATTCACATTCAAGCACAAACGAGTACCATTAACGCATATGAGCGTCCAACAAAATTTGACGCACTAGAGTGGCGTTTTATTGGTCCTATGATTGGAACCCGTGGATCTGTAGTTCTTGGGCACCCAACTGAACCTTATACATTTTTTCACGGAGCCGGTAACGGACTCTGGAAAACTGAAGATGCCGGCGTGTATTGGGAACCTGTTGGCGACGATGATTTTAATTATGGTAGTATTGGAGCTATGGAGTTTTCAGAATCAAACCCCAAAATTGCCTATGTAGGTTTAGGTGAACCACAAATGCGAAACAACGTTAGTTGGGGCGATGGTGTTTACAAATCTACCGACGGCGGCGATAATTGGACGCATGTAGGACTTAAAAATGTTAAGCATATCTCTCAGGTGCGTGTGCATCCTAAAAATCCTGATGTAGTTTTTGTTGGTGCCTTTGGCGATGCTTTTGGACCTAATGAAGACAGAGGTGTTTACCGCACCAAAGATGGTGGTAAAACTTGGGAGCAAGTACTGTTTAAAAGTGAAAAAGCCGGGGTGATTGATTTGGTGATGAACCCATCGAACCCGGATGAGCTTTTTGCTGTAATGTGGGAGTTTGAGCGTAAAGCATGGGGACCAAAAACAGGTGGACCTGAGTCTGGTATGTACAAATCTACCGATGGTGGTGATACATGGACCGAGATTACTTACAATAATGGTTTACCTGCAAAAGGACGTGGTCGTACAGGTATTACCATGTCGGCAGCCGATGCTAAAAAGATTTATGCTTTAATTGATTCTGAAACAAAACCGGGTTTATATGTTTCCAACGATTTGGGTGAGAATTGGGAATTTGTTTCTGATTTCTTCCAGATAATTGGTCGTCCTTTCTACTACAGTCATATTATGGCAAGTCCGCACGATGCCAAAGTACTATGGTGTCCTAATAACCGTACCTTTAGTTCTAACGATGGTGGTAAAACATGGGAACTTCAACCGGGTATTAAAGATGACTTCCACGATTTCTGGATTTGCCCTAAAGACCCTAACCGCATCATTGGTACAAACGATGGTGGTTGCCAGGTGAGTATGACAGGCGGAAAAACCTGGAGCAGTCAGTATACACAGAAAACCGCACAGTTTTATCGTGTAAACGTGGATAACGATTTCCCGTATAATGTATATGGTAGTGGACAAGATGTTTTGGCATATAAAGTACCTAGTGCTTCTCGCTGGGGTGGTATCTCAGGTTATGAGACTACTATTATTGGTAATGGTGAAATTAGTAGTGTTATCCCTAATCCGGATGATTTAAATATTGTATACAACATTTCAGGTGGCTCGCCAATGGGTAGTGGAGCTCCTTTTACAGTAAATAATATCGCCACCGGACAAAACGAAGTACGCTCAGTATGGCCTGTGCCATTATTCGGCTTAAATGGCTACGATTTAAAATACCGCTTCAACTGGGATTTAGCTTATTTCTTATCTCCACACGATTCTAAAACGATTTACTTGGGTGGTAATGTATTATTTAAAACTACCGATGAAGGTTTAACCTGGGAAGTTATTAGTCCTGATTTAACCAATGATTTAAAAGAACGCCAGAAAATAACAGGTACGCCATGGTTATCTGAATATTTTGGTCAAGAAATATACTCAACCATCAAGCGCATGGATGAATCACCTGTTAAACAGGGTGTTATATGGACAGGTTCTGATGATGGTAGAATTCATGTTACCAAAGATGGAGGAGCCAATTGGACAGATATTTCTATTAAAGATAAGTACTTGCCAAAATATTCTCAGGTATATGAAATAGAGCCATCGCCATACGATGCTGCTACAGCTTATGTGGTGTTTTCAAATTTCAATACCTATAACGACTACAAACCATACATCTATAAAACAACGGACTATGGACAAACATGGGTAAACCTATCAGAAAATTTTCCACAAACGGAGATCTCTCGTACCATTCGCGAGGATAAAGTGCGCAAAGGATTGTTGTTTGTTGGTACAGAAAATGGTGTTTACTATTCGTTAAACGATGGAAAAAGCTGGGATAAGTTAAAAGCTAATTTACCAGCAGTACCTGTGGTTGATATGAAAGTTAAAGACAATGATTTAGTAATTGCTACTAACGGTCGTGGTTTTTGGATTATGGATGATATAACTCCATTACGTGAATTACGAACCGAATCAGATAAAAAATCTGTTCATCTATATCCAATTCCTGATTACACTCGCTTTGGATATAATTGGTGGTTAGATTATGTTCCAGGCGGTGACCCTGGTACAAAAAAGAACTACTTTGTTCAAAATATGCGCCCTGGTTTAACCTATTATGAAGAAACTTTTAAACTAGTAAATGGTGAGCGTAAGCGCAAGTTTATCGATGCTGGAGACCCAAAACCATTAGGCCCTGTGTTTTATTTTAAGTTAGAAAAAGAGCCTAAAGAAATTGCTATTCAGATTCTAAACAAGGATGGCAAAGTTATTAGAAATTATGGTAAAGCAGAAATGATGCTAAACTATGGTAAAGAGGACGATTTTAACTCAGGACTAAATAAGTTTGTTTGGGACATGCGCATAGATATGCTACCTAGAGTACCAACAAGACCTCCAACAGCAATTATGCCAATTGTTCCTCCGGGAGAGTATCAGGTGAAACTGTTGGTTGATGGTACTACTGAAACGCAGAACTTTAAGATAAATATGAGTCCTAAAGAAAATTATACACAGGCACAAGCCGATGCCAAGTTTGAATTTTGGATGGAAATGTATAATGAGGCTGCACAAATGACCGACAATGTTATTCAAGCCTTGCAAGTAAGAGATGAAGCCAAAGAAAAGCTTGAGACATTGAAAACGTCAGGTGCATCGGCAGGTACTATTAAGAAAGCTCAAAAACAATACGATATTATTGCCTCTACGGTAAATAATTATGAAGCAGCATTTGTTTCAACAGGTAGAACTTTGGCTGAGGTTATTAATTTACCAGCTACTTTGCTGTTTAAAATGTCGTTTATGAGCGGAATTTTAGATCATTCTGAAGGACCTGTTTCCGAAAGTATGAAAGTTGAGTATCAAGGTGTGTTAAATGATGCTAAAAAAGCAGATGCATCCTATAAAAAAAATATAGAACCTCAACTAGCGAAATTCAATAAACTGCTAAAATAGGTAAATCAATGTGGGAGACTTGAAACATAGTCTTCCACATTATTATTTCATACATGAACCAAAAAAAATTACAACAATTATCAAAAAATGCTCGATTTGCTAGACAAGTGCATAGAAAATCGGGTATAACTTTAATGGTTTTTATATTAATACTTTCTATAACAGGTATATTATTAGGCTGGAAGAAGCATAGTGGTGAATTTATTACACCAAATACGTATAGTGGCAGATCCGTTCACTTAAAAGATTGGATTCCTTTAGATTCTATCAGTGAAATGGCAAAGTTTTATTTATCTGATAAAATTTCGGAAAACACTTTACGAATTGATAGAATTGATATCAGGCCGGAAAAAGGAGTGGCTAAAGTTCGATTTTCTAATTATTGGATGGTTCAGGTAGATGGAAGTAATGGACAATTGTTACATATAGGTAAAAGAAATGCTGATATAATTGAAAAAATTCATGATGGCAGCATTGTTGATCAGTGGTTTGGTTTTTCTAATGGTTTTTTCAAATTGGTATTTTCCACCACACTCGGCTTAGCGCTTTTATTATTTATTATTACCGGATTTATTATTTGGTATACACCAATTCTCTATCAAAAATATAATTAACTATTTCTATGAAAATACTTATAACCCTCTTGTTTATAACAGTATGTATTTCTGGTGTTTTTGCTCAGACAGAGCAAAAATCGGCAGATGAAATAGCTCGTGAATTGTCTAATCCCGTAAGTGCTTTAGGTAGTCTTATTTTTCAAGGTAACTATGCACAATGGGGAGGTTCTGCGCAAGATGTTACTTCGCAAAATACTAGCACACTAACCTTCCTTCCTACACTTCCCGTATCCTTAAAGACTGGTAATTTAATTTTTCGACCTATTGTTCCTGTTTCTGCGGGTTTAACGGTAGACCAATATGGTAATTGGCAAAAAAAACGAGGTTTAGGTGATTTGGGTCTGATGGCGATGTATGGGTATATCTTTAAAAGCGGTATCGTTTTAGGAGGAGGTCCAAATTTTCTTTTTCCAACAGCAACTGACGAAGCTATTGGCAGTGGACAGTTTCAGGTAGGACCTTCAGCAGTATTTGCATTTATACGGAAATGGGGGGTGTTTGGAGGTTTATGGCAACACTACTATGGAGTAGGACACGGTGATGATAACGTTAATCTAGGTACTTTTCAGGCGTTTTATTGGTTCGGAATAGGAAATGGTTGGCAAGTTGGAGGAAGCCCTACATTAACTGCAAATTATGTTAATGCAATTGATACTGATTTTTCAGTTCCTGTGAACCTTGGCTTAGCCAAAACAGTAATTGTAGGCAAAATGCCTCTTAAACTTACTCTGCAAGGGCAATATTTTGTAACTCGACCAGATTATGCGGGGCAAAGTTGGGGTGTGTTTTTTCAGATAACTCCGGTGATAAAACTACCATGGGGGTAGTTAATAGTTACGCTAATAACCAGTTTTATAAAAACATATAGGTAATGAAATACAAATACGCAATAATACTGGTATTAATACTCATTCTTGATGTTAGTATTGGTACTTCACAGGCACAAAATGAAGGAACAGTAGTATTAACAGACTCAACAGAATCGAATTATCAGAATAATGACGCTATGGGAGGACCAAAAACAGTTGGGGCTCAATTGCAGGCAGACAATCAGAAAAAGGACTTTTATTTTAGAGTTCCGGTGAGGGTTATGCAGCCATGGTATGAGATGAAACAAAAGGTTAATGAAAAATTCGGGATTCAGTTTGGGGTAAATTACACCTCGGTATTTATGCATTCAACAGCCACTATATCAGATGTCAATCGCAATAATACTAGTAGTGGGATTTTGGATCTACAAGCTGGGTGGAATCTGGTTAACAGGAAGACTGGTAAGAACAAAGGAACTTTATTTCTTAAAATTAATAGTCGGCATGCCTACGGCGACTTTACTAACCCAATGTTTCATGGGATTTTCGAATCGGGTTATTATGGACTGCCTGCTACGGGCTTTAATAACTATAGTATTAGAGCACTAGAGTTAAATTGGCAACAAAACTTGATAAACGATAAGTTGACCATAGTTTTAGGAAAAGTAGATGTAACAAACTACTTTAACTTTCATGGGTTAATTGTGCCCTGGCAACATTATTTGGGTTATGGATCTTCAGTTTCAGGAACTGTAAATTGGCCAAATCAAGGAGTAGGTATAGTTGCCGGATATAAAATTACAGATAATATTTACGCTATGGGAGCCCTAACTGATGCTTATGGTGATCGATTCAATGATGGTGAGTTTTTACATTTTGGAGATCAGTTTTTTAAAGGTAATTTTTTTAAGGCTTTAGAGGTAGGTTATGTGCCAAGCATGGCAGAACGTTATTTCAAAAAAATAAGTGTTACATATTGGGATACTGATGCATATACTAACCCTGCAGGAGGAGAAGTCGCATTTGCGCAAGGATTAGCTATATCATCGCATTGGTTTTTCGCAGAAAGATTCATTCCTCATTTGAGATTCGGTTTTTCCAATGGCAACGGGGAGAATGCTTTTTATAAAAAAGATCTACAGATTGGTCATGGCTTAAGGTTTAAATCCCACGATATTTTAGGTACCTCATTCAGTTGGGCCGAAACAAATATTCCTGGCTCAAAAGATCAAATGACCGTTGAAGTTTTCTATCGCTTTAATTTGACTGCCCATTTAGAAATTACTCCGGATTATCAGTTTATAATTAATCCAACATTTAACCCAGATTCTAATACATTAAGTTATTTTGGTATTAGAGGAAGAATAACAATGTAGTAGCATAAGTATTATAAATATGGATGGAGAAACCAAATTAAAATTATTAACATTTTTATTCATTATCATCCAATGTAAGTTCTGTTTTGGACAGGATGATATCGACCGATGGGATAACTGGTTTCTGTTAGGAAATAAAGTTGTTTTTGGTGGAGATAAAGATTATCGCCACTCGCACGAATTACAGAATTATTAAAAACCTAAGGTATGTCAAAAGTTAAAAAATTAATTACTGTACTGGCCTTACTAATATCCATTACTTCTATATACTCTCAAGGGATAGATAGTACACAGGTGGGGAAAGAATATCCATATATATTGCCTATTTTAGGTCAAAAATCATATGAGCGAGGTTACAAATTACCTAAGCCCTTTGGTGTAATGCTTAATTCAATATTTACGAAACAAAATATTGTTTTAGAAAATTTTATGCTCGATTTTGTAAAATCAGGAGAAACACCTGACTTAAAAGATTTGAGTGATATAATAGATTTTGGTCCTTCAACAGTAAAAGTACTTACAGCGAACGCTCGTGCGGATGTATGGATATTACCATTTTTAAGTTTGGGAGGTTATTATGGGCGTTTTACTAGCGAAACACGTATTTCACTTGAAAAGCCATTGGAGTTAAATGCTAAATCAGAAAGTGATGGTGCTTATTGGGGGTTTAATGTACTGGCTGTAGCTCCTTTGGGTCCAATAAACTTAGGAGTAGATTATAGTTGGTCTTGGTCACAAAATGAATTATTAGATAAACCTGTATTAGTAAATGTTGCTGGAGTAAGGTTTATAAAAAATTGGGGTATAAAAAATAAGTCCGACATGTTTGTAGGAGCATGGGCAGGTGCTCAATTTCAATTCCTTGATGCCGGTACAGTAGGGAACGTAAGGCTTGCTGATGTAATTGATGTAGAGGGAGGAGCAAGGCAAGATCTTGACGATTGGTATGGTTCTATCGAAAATCCTAATGAACTACATGATTATTTGTATAACAAAATGAATGAAGGATTAGATGACCTTGAGAATACAACTGTTCATTACCAATTTGATAAAAGGTTAGAGCGTAACTGGAATTTTATAGTTGGGGGTCAATGGCAAATAAATAGAGATTGGCAAATTAGAACTGAGGCAGGTTTTCTACCCGGAAAATATCAAGTAATGATATCTGCGAATTACCGTTTTGGTTTTTAAATATCCCCTTTTGAAAAAGGCTGTATAGTTTAAACTTTAAAAACTAGCATATGAAATACCTATTCACTTCTTTCTTTCTTTTAAGTAACATCTTATTATGTGCTCAAGATGTAGAAAAAGTTACTTCCTTCAATTTTGGTGGATACATTAAAGCCGATTTTATCAATACATGGTATCAAAATGGTGATGTTGGTGAACGAAGTCCTTTGAGAGATTTTCATTTACCCGGACATATACCTGTTGGGCCATCTGACCAAAATTTTGATTTAGATTATCATACCAAAGAATCAAGATTCAATTTCGATGTAAAAAGTAATATTTTAGGAAAAGAAATTCATGGTTTCATAGAGCTTGATTTTATGCTGTCGTCGGCAGGTGATGAGAAAGTAAGTAACTCTTTTAATCCTAGATTGCGACATGCTTATTTTGAATGGGATAGATTATTAGTTGGGCAAACGTGGAGTAGTTTTATGGTTGTAGTTGTGCCAGATGAAATCGACTTTTCAGGCGCTTTGGATGGTTTAGTGTTTGTGCGCCAACTGCAAATAAGATATAAAGCTGGTAGTTGGTGGTTTGCCCTCGAAAATCCGGAAACAACAATTACCGAATACCAAGGCAGCGCTACTAATGTAACAGATTCTGAAATATTACCAGATATTATAGTGCGTAAAAACTTTTCGGGTCATTGGGGTAACTGGACAATTGCAGCTATAGGACGAACTTTGCATAAAAGAGACTCTCTAAGCAATAGTACAGTCGGTTTTGGACTTACAACAGGTGGAAAACTTGTTGTCGGTGGTCAAGGGGACGACTTTAGAGCGGTGGCTACCTACGGAAGTGGCTTAGGCCGATATTTAGCAGCAGGGTTCTTATCTGGAGCAGTAGTAGACGAAAATCAAAAACTTAATGTAATACAAACCATAAATGGATATATAGCATATAATCATTTTTGGAAACCTAAAACCCTGAGTTCTAGTTTTAGTTTATCAGCCTATAAAGCCATGCATAACAACGAACTTGTATCTAATGATATTAACGATATGAGTTATAGTATTTCAGGTAATCTAAAGTGGGATCCAGTATCTAAACTGCGTTTAGGTGTTGAGTATATCTACGCCGGACGTGAACTACTTGATGGTACAAGTGGCACTTTTCATAGAATTCAATTTGCTGCAAAATATACCTTTGGTTATCACAACTCAGTAGCTGATGAAAAACGTTAAAACCTTTAACTTATGAGACTAAAAAAAACAAAATCGATTGGTGTTGTTCTATCTCTTGCATTCAATTTTTTATTGGCATATGGTCAAGACGATAAAAAAAGTTCGGAATACTCTCCTTATGAATTGCTTTCGAGTTATTATCATAATGATTTTAAACCTTTTAAAAAAGGAAGTTGGTATGTGGGAATGGGATTTGATTTTAGTGATCAAAAGAGTCTGAACACTAAGGGACTCTTGCAAAATGTGCTTGATGGTAATGATCTAAACTATAGTATACAACTTAAGGGTGGTTATTATACAGGAGATTATGGTATGGTAGGTCTTAATTTAGAAATGTATGAAAGTGAATTTGTTGGTATGGTATTTAGAGATCCCGACACACTTCAAACTAACTCTATTACAAGAGGCTATAGTATACAGCCTAATATTAGATCATCTGTTCCTTTAACGAGAAATGAACGTTTAAGTTTTTTCACTATGATTGGTGTTGGTTATGGAATTGAACTTACTAATACGAGGGATATAAAAAATATTGATGAAATTTCGAAAACCTTTTCTACAACCCATAATATTGGGATTGGAATAAGTCCTGGGGTTACCTTTTTTGCTATGGAAAACTTTGCTTTTGAGGTACAGCTTAATGTACTAGGTTATGATGTTAAAATTACTAATACTGAAATTGACGGGATTGAACAATCCAAAGATGTTAGGCATAATGTTAATTTTAATATCGACATTCTATCTCTTGATATGGGCTTAGCCTATTATTTTTAATTTAAATATTGATTGTAATGAAAAAACTAAATATCATAACAGTAATAGTTATTCTTTTTTTATCAGCATGTGTAAAAGAAGATTATTTTGGATTGTCGAAATATGGTAATATTAAAATGATAGAGGTAAGCAATCAAGCTAGTCAGGCTGTAATTAACTCTGATAGTTTAACAGCTACAGTTGAAATACCTCCAGGAGTTGAACTTAGTGGTTTGATAGTAAAAACGCTTGAGCTTTCCTCTTTTGCGAAATCAGATATTAATGTTGGGGATGTTATAGATCTTTCAGACAAAGTGGAGGTTAATATAACGTCTGAGGAAGGTTCTGTTATAAAGTGGCAAATTATACCTTATATCGCCTCCGCAACCCCTTCATTACCAAATGGAGATTTTAGTTTATGGTACCAAGCTGCAGGTGGATATTATGAACCTGGAGAGTCAGAATCTACAACAATTTGGGGAACAGGTAATGCAGGTACACAGATTCTTGGACTTACGGCAACTACACCTATTGAACTTGAAAGTGATAATTACGCTGCTAAAATGGAAACCCTTGATAATGGAAGTTTAGCTGCCGCATTCGGAACTCCTATTTCCGCAGGTTCTATTTTTGTGGGGAAATTTGATAAAGATGCTATAGATCCTTCAGATCCAGAGGCTGCCATTGAGTTTGGTTCTCCATTTGCAGGGCGTCCTAAATCATTGAAATTTAAATACCAATATACTCCTGGAACTGAAAATAAAGATAAAGATGGAAATATATTGCCAGATGGGGATATGTGTGATATTTATGCCTACTTAGAGATAAGAACAGATGATATAAGACGCCTGGCTACTGTTTGGTTTAGAGATGGGAATGAGCAACCAAATTTAAGTGAGTTAACATTAGATTTTATTTATGGAGAACTTCCTCCAGATACGCCAGATTATATGAAGCCAGAAAATGGTCTTTATGTAGAGAATGAAGTAGTTGAGTATATTTTGCCAACACATATCACCTTTGTTGCATCTTCTAGCTATGATGGTGCTAACTTTTCTGGTGCAGTTGGGAGTATGTTAATTATAGATGATGTACAATTAATCTATGAGTAAAGAAAGTCTTTATTAAGGAGGTTTTGTTATGTGTTATTTAAGAAGTTTATTTATAGTGCTTATTTTTGCCATTCCGCAATGTTTGTTGGCGAATAATGATAGTATTTCTGTGAGTAAGAAGAAAAATAAAATTTCCTTTAGAGACCCTGTTGATAATGCTTTTGATGTGAGTTCTTTTTTGATTGAACACCGTGGGCTTCTCCCTGTTCCTGTACTAATAACTGAACCTGCTGTTGGTTATGGTGGTGGTGGTGCTCTGCTCTATTTTCATACTCGTAAAAAGAAGTATAACGTTAATGTGCCTCCTAACGTAACAGGCATTGCCGGCTTTGGAACAGAAAATAGAACCTGGGGTGCAGGTGCTTTCCATTCACATATTTTTGGAGAGAATAGAGTACGTACAATCACGGCTCTCTTTAAACCAGATGTATGGATTAATTATTATGGAAACAACAATCCACTATTAAACAAAAATCCCATCAAATTAAACATAGATGCATGGCTTATCTATCAAAGTGCACAAGTCAGAATTTCATCAAGCAAGTTTTATATAGGTGCTTCTTACCTATACTTCAATAATCAAATAAGGATAGACACGATCCCTGGTAAACCATTGGTGAATGAAATTATTAAACGCTTAGAAACAGAATCCGTTATTAGTACCTTAAAGCCAATGATTGAGTATGATAGCAGAGATAATGTATTTACTCCAACTAAAGGTATTAATGCTGAACTTGCCTATAATTACTCTGCCAAATGGATGGGAGCTGATGAAGATTATGGTGTTTTAGATACAGATATACAAGGTTTTGTGCCCTTTGGTGAAAAAACTTACTCAACTTGGAAATTCACAGGAAGTTATTTAGTTGGCGATGCACCTTTTTATGCCTACCCTTTTATACAAATGAGAGGAATTCCTGCCATGCGATATCAAAGCGACAATGTTATGGTGGCAGAAACCGAATGGAGATACAATGTATATAAACGATGGTCGGTAGTTGGCTTTACAGGAGCTGGCAAGGCTTTTCAGTCATTTGATGCATTTGATGGAATAGATTGGGCATATACAGTAGGTACTGGTTTTAGGTATGAGATTGCTCGCATGCTAGGCGTTCACATGGGAACAGATTTTGCTTGGGGTAATGGTAAAGAATTTGCATTTTATATAGTTTTTGGAAGTTCTTTTTAAACTATTTAGTAAAGAAATAAATAAAGGTGACTGTTATAGACTAAATTTTCTAATGTCTTACTGAAATGAAAGACAGAATTGTTTGCGGATAAGTAAATTAGCTTTTTTTACACCAAAGGTTTATTTGAAACATAAATAATTTTCCAATTAATATTTTGCTTTAAACAACCATAATTAAACAAATCTAACCAAATTTATGATACGCTAACCAAATCTAACCAACTTTCAATCTACCTCCTACTATATGTTTGCTCTCACTATGGAAGCAGACACAAAAAAGATATTAGGCACACTTGGCATTTTAGCAGCTATTGGCGGAGGATTCTACCTTATTAAGAAGGGGCAGAACCTTCTTTCAGGTGCAAAAATGAACTTCGCACTGCTTGGCTTTCGCATCCATAAACTGAATTTACAAGAAGTTCATTTTGCCGTTAAACTGCGTTGTTATAATCCCACAAAAGCCGCTGTTTCATTAGCTATAAATCAAGTTGTAGCGCAATATAAAGGTGCAGCCATTGCCTATTCAACTCCAAGGATTAAGGCACTTACTATTGCTCCAGGAACCACACAAGAACCACAAATCGTTTTTCAAGTACCCTTTCTCAACCTATTAGGTAAAGGCCTATCCATGGCACTGCTTCAAAACACTGCACAGCTAAAAGCTGATATGAGTTTTGCCTTAACGCTAAGTATCAATGGCGAGACCATTACCACCACACAAAATCTAAAAGAAGAACAACATATGAGCGGATTAGCATTGGGACAACTCGGTATAGTATCCGGTCCTCGTAATACACAAGATGGAACCAAGTACAATAAACTCATTAAAAAAGCCGACGGCAATCAAGTCCTGGTAAAAAATGGCAATGTACTAGAAACCGTTGAAGGCTGTATTGATATTGTAGCATCCCATTACCATGAGGTGGAAGATCTAGCTCAGTATTTACAAGCTGATACACTCAAAGAAACCTGTCGCAACATCTTTAATTTTGCCTATAAGCATCTACAATATCAAAAAGATGAAGATGGCACAGAGCAACTGCGTACACCCGCTCGTAGTTGGCTAGATGGTCAAATCAAATTCAAACAACAAGGAAAGAAGTCATCAGGTATTGATTGTGATGATTACAGCATCTTCTGTGGGTCAATTTTGAAGTGTTTGGATATTCCATTTAAGTTCCGCATTACCAAGTACGATGGCAAACAGAACTTTCAGCACATTTATGTTTTTGTGCCTGCTGCCGGTGATAGTGAAAACGAAATAATCATCGATCCAGTGCTATCAAAATTTGATTACCAAAAGCCCTACAGCTTTCAACAATCTGACTTTAATATGTCACCACTTCAAATGGTCGCAGGTATAAGAGGTGTCGATGGCATATCGGGAACCAATACCTTAGGCTTACCCATCTACGCACTATCAGGTATTGATACCAATGAAGGAAATCAGTATACAGAGTTGATGTCGATCGTTTCAGGATTGGATTTTGAGGACAGCATCAATGGTCTAGGTAACGCAGAAGATGCCACATTAAAATATCTCATACGCACTCGTGACTTCTTATTGAAAAGCAAGAGTAACAAGGCTAAAATGGCACATATCCAAAATCCAGATCAGTTTATTAGCATGCTCAATCAGGCCATTAAATTTTGGAATACACCAAAGCGTGATGCAGTATTAGATAAACTATCTATAATAGAAGAAAAACTTGCCGAAAATGGACTCATTAAATACGATAGAGATGCTATTGAAGGATTACTTGATTTCGATGATTTAGAAAATGAGATGGATGGTCTGGGGCGTAGAAAGCGAAGAGGCCGTTTTTGGAGAGCCATCAAACGAATTGGAAAGAAGGTTGGCAAAGGCATCAAGAAAGCCGGTAAAGCTATTGGTAAAGCAGCTAAAAAGGTGGTAAAAGCCATTGTTCGCTTCAATCCCTTATCCATTGCCATCAGAGGCGGATTACTAGCAGCATTGCGCCTAAATATGTTTGGCATTGCTAAGAAACTACAATACGCTTATCTACCAGATGCAGTAGCTTCAAAACACAATATTTCGTTAAGCAAGCTAAAGGACTTAAAGAAGCGACACAATAAAGTAAGAAAGCTTTTCAATGGTCTTCAGGGCAAAGAAAAGAACCTGAAGAATGCCATTTTAAAAGGAGCCAAGCAGAAGAGCTCTGATTTCTCATTAAAAGGAGTGGAAGGCTTATTATCAGACCTTAAAGGCTTGGATTCGGTAGGAGAATTAAATGATTTAGGTAACCTGGGCGTTGTTGCCACTGCAGCATCCATAGGAGCAGCAACAGGCGTATTAACCAAGATCAAAAACTGGTTAAAGCCCGTGAAGAACATCTTCAATAAAATACGAGGCAAAGCAGCCGTTAAAAAGATTGAGAAATACGCAAAACAAGGCAAGCAGGTGAGTGATGCCATTCAACAAAGGGCAAAACAATACCAACAAATGCAATCGCAGAACGCCTTACCTGCAGAAACCCCAGATAATATTTTACCAGAAATAAGAACAGAAGTACCACGACAATCCTATAGGGCTGTACAACCCTCACCACCAATGGCTCGGATGCCTACAACACCAGGCAATGTTAGTACGCCCAAAGGCATTAGTAAAGGAGCTAAAATGGGCATCGGAATAGGAGTAGCAGCCCTAATCGGAACAGGCGCTTATTACCTTTTTAAGGATAAGAACCC
>NZ_LYBV02000050.1 GCF_001660705.2 Saccharicrinis aurantiacus | reverse complement strand
TTGGGAACAGACATGAAAAGTTATATCGTACCAGCAGCGGTTACCATGGGCGGTCTGATCAGCACTCAATTCACCAGAAACGAATACATCAAATTAGGTCTTGTTGGTGCAGCAGGAGCAGGTGTTGAGGCTATGGTAAAGAAAGCCACAGGAAAAACAATTCTGCAAGGATTGGAAGGCGTAATGGGCGATGAGGGATTTACTGATTACGAAGAAGTAGATGGTTTAGAAGCTCTCAACCCTGTAACGCAAGCTTTACCAGCAGCCGATATTGACATTGAGCGAGAGATTGAAGCGTCTGTATCAGGTGCAGCGGATTATAGCATGAGCGATGAACCTGTGGGTAATGCCGCTAATGATTATGCGATGTCTGACGATCCAATTGGAAGTGCAGCTTATCCAGATGAAGAAGTGGGTAAAGTGAGTATTGTCACACCAGACAGTATGGACTATGACATCTTCTCAGGAGATATGATGGAATCATAAGGATACCAGTAAATACGAAAAAACAATTTTTAATAACAGCAAAAAAAGAGAAACGAATCATGGCAGAATTAAATGAGCAAAATGATTTATACCCTTCAATGGAAGAAGTTGAAGGTTTAGAAGAAGCTGTCCTTGATAAAGAGGAGGATGCACTCGAAAAAGAAGAAGACCAAGATGATGCCGTAGAAGGCATTGGGGATTTAGGTCGTTCTCGTAGACGAAGCAGACGTAGAACTCGAAGAGGACGCAGACGAAGCAGCAGAAGACGGTCTGTACGAAGATCTTATAATGCTGGAGCTCGCAGCACAGCGGTAAAAACAGGTTTAACCAAAAACCTGACCTCCAAAGGACAATTTGAATTACGCAGAGGGCAATTACCTCCGGATGTTCAAAAAGCTTTAAAAGATGCCCGTATGCAAACGGTTGATTCAGCCATTTATACGGTAAAAAGCATTAAAGACAAATCCGATATCGATTTAATGGAAGCATCCGATGATAAAAAGGCCGGACGTACCAACCTGAACCGTGCACAACTCGATAGTGGTAAGTATTTTCTTCTTACAGATGTGGTTTTGGAGTATGCCCATGGAGAGTCAGAGGAGGATAATGACCCGGCAGATTTCGCATTTGGTCAGTTCGCTTTCCCACCACAAATTACCAATGGTACATTTGAGATGACCTTGGGAACAAAGGTCATTCTTCCAGAGGTTTCTTGTGCTGTATTCGATGATAGC
>NZ_LYBV02000005.1 GCF_001660705.2 Saccharicrinis aurantiacus | reverse complement strand
TTAAAATATAACATACTAGCTCAACCAAAATCATACTCTAATTCTAATACTTAACTAAAAGTTTCGGGTAATTAGTACCACTCGGCTTTGACATTACTGTCTTTACACCTATGGCCTATCAACGTCGTAGTCTCCAACGTCCCTTAAAGGATATCTCATCTTGAAGCAGGCTTCGTGCTTAGATGCTTTCAGCACTTATCCCTTCCAAACTTAGCTACCCAGCTATGCTCCTGGCGGAACAACTGGTACACCAGAGGTTTGTCCATCACGGTCCTCTCGTACTAATGACAGGTCTTCTCAAATATCCTACGCCCACAACAGATAGGGACCGAACTGTCTCACGACGTTCTGAACCCAGCTCGCGTGCCACTTTAATGGGCGAACAGCCCAACCCTTGGGACCTTCTCCAGCCCCAGGATGTGACGAGCCGACATCGAGGTGCCAAACCGCTCCGTCGATATGAGCTCTTGGGAGCGATCAGCCTGTTATCCCCGGAGTACCTTTTATCCTTTGAGCGATGGCCCTTCCATGCGGAACCACCGGATCACTATGTCCTACTTTCGTACCTGATCGACTTGTCGGTCTCACAGTCAAGCTTCCTTATGCCATTGCACTCTACGAACGGTTACCAATCGTTCTGAGGAAACCTTTGAAAGCCTCCGTTACTCTTTTGGAGGCGACCACCCCAGTCAAACTACCCACCAAACAATGTCCAGATTAATCTGTTAGGCCACAGATAAGCAAAGGGTCGTATTTCAAGGGCGACTAACATACGCCTGGCGACGCATGATCGATGTCTCCGACCTATCCTACACATTACTTACCCACAACCAATGTTAAGTTGCAGTAAAGGTTCACGGGGTCTTTCCGTCCCGTTGCGGGTAATCGGCATCTTCACCGATACTACAATTTCACCGAGCTCATGGTTGAGACAGTGCGCACATCGTTACACCATTCGTGCAGGTCGGAACTTACCCGACAAGGAATTTCGCTACCTTAGGACCGTTATAGTTACGGCCGCCGTTTACTGGGGCTTCAATTCAAAGCTTCACCGAAGTTAACCTCTCCTCTTAACCTTCCAGCACCGGGCAGGTGTCAGGCCTTATACGTCTTCTTTCGAATTTGCAAAGCCATGTGTTTTTGATAAACAGTCGCATGCGCTATTTCTCTGCGGCCAATATTGCTATTGGCGCCCCTTTTCCCGAAGTTACGGGGCTAATTTGCCGAGTTCCTTAACCATGAATCACTCGAGCGCCTTAGTATACTCAACCCAACTACGTGTGTCCGTTTACGGTACGAGCCGCTATACTTGCTTTTCTTGGAACCTGATGCTTTACTTCGCTTCGCCCGAAGGCTAGGCTCAACGTACTATTCCGTCAGTACGTAGCAATCTCTCAAATCCGTCACTTTCATTGTATAGCAGGTACAGGAATATTAACCTGTTTTCCATCCACTACCCCTTTCGGGTTCGCGTTAGGTCCCGACTAACCCTGATCCGATTAGCGTTGATCAGGAAACCTGAGTTTTTCGGCGTGCGGGTTTCTCACCCGCATTATCGTTACTTATGCCTACATTTGCTTTTCTAAATACTCCACGAGACATCGCCATCTCGCTTCAGCGCAATTTAGAATGCTCCCCTACCACTTGTACTTAGTACAAATCCATAGCTTCGGTAATATACTTATGCCCGATTATTATCCATGCTCGATCGCTCGACTAGTGAGCTGTTACGCACTCTTTAAATGAATGGCTGCTTCCAAGCCAACATCCTAGCTGTCTATGCAATCAAACCGCGTTTGTTCAACTTAGTATATATTTGGGGACCTTAGCCGATGGTCTGGGTTCTTTCCCTCTCGGACATGGACCTTAGCACCCATGCCCTCACTCCTATTCATCATCTTACAGCATTCGGAGTTTATCAGGAGTTGATAGGCGGTGAAGCCCTCTCGTCCAATCAGTAGCTCTACCTCTGCAAGATTAAAATAAGGCTGCACCTAAATGCATTTCGGGGAGTACGAGCTATTTCCAGGTTTGATTGGCCTTTCACCCCTACCCACAGTTCATCCGAAGACTTTTCAACGTCTGGCGGTTCGGTCCTCCACTGTGTGTTACCACAGCTTCAACCTGACCATGGGTAGATCACCTGGTTTCGCGTCTAGCGCAGCTAACTTTGTCGCCCTATTCAGACTCGCTTTCGCTTCGGCTCCGTTCCTTAAGAACTTAACCTCGCTAACTACGACTAACTCGTAGGCTCATTATGCAAAAGGCACGCCGTCACTGAATAAATCAGCTCCGACCGCTTGTAAGCGCACGGTTTCAGGTACTATTTCACTCTCCTATTCGGAGTACTTTTCACCTTTCCCTCACGGTACTGGTTCACTATCGGTCTTTGAGGAGTATTTAGCCTTACCGGATGGGCCCGGCAGATTCAGACAGGATTTCACGTGTCCCGCCCTACTCAGGATACTGCTAGATTCTTAAACTTACTTGTACGAGACTTTCACTCTCTATGGTTACTCTTTCCAAAGTATTCCAATTCATTTAATTACTCATATTGCAGTCCTACAACCCCATAATTGCCTAAACAAATGGTTTGGGCTGTTCCCAGTTCGCTCGCCACTACTACGGGAATCATTATTATTTTCTTTTCCTACAGGTACTTAGATGTTTCAGTTCCCTGCGTTAGCTCACCCGAAGGTGTGTTATGTCTTCAACATAACGGGTTGCCCCATTCAGAAATCCACGGATTAACAGATATTTGCTCCTCCCCGTGGCTTATCGCAGCTTATCACGTCTTTCTTCGCCTCTCAAAGCCTAGGCATTCACCATGCGCCCTTACTTACTTTCTTGTTAATTAGTATTTAATACTTAGTACTAAAACTAACTTATGATTTTGATTGTTTTGCCAATATGTCAATGT
>NZ_LYBV02000049.1 GCF_001660705.2 Saccharicrinis aurantiacus | reverse complement strand
GAAAAAGGGCGATACCTTTGAGTTTAATGGCAATACCAAAACGGAGCACGATCGTATCAAAGGCATCTTTCTACGCCTATCCAATCAAGCAGCTTTACAAGGCGCCACATTACGTGTTTGGATCGATGATACCGAGATTATTCCAGATGATACCGAAGTAGCCTTGTTGCATCACAGCGATGATATGAGCATCAAAGACGTAGCTTTTGCCGTAAATGAAAAAGCCAAGAATAGTCCTGTACGCATCATCTACAAAGACAATAGCGAAAACCTTGCTGTAGCAGATAGCTACTATGTTCGAGTATATCTACTTGCCGAGGTAGAGAAAAAGTAACCTTCAACTCCCGAAAAATGAAAAGATACTTTGTGATCACTCACCAGTCAAAAGACAATGCACATCTAAATGTTCAGGATTTACTGCCTGCCGCATGTACGCTGATTACAGGCATTGCTGTAAATGCCATTGTCAAGCAGGATGCACAAGCAGAGGAAGTATTTGAGCAATTATCCTTTCCGCAAAGGCTAATCACCCAACTGCTTCAGGATGATCCAATAGCAGAGCTGTTCTATTCCTACCTGCGCACACGTTCAACCATTGAAGAAAGTAAAGCCTTTTTCGAAAGTGATATACTTCCTGAAATCATGAGAGTGTTGAGCACTAACATCGTATTCTCTTGCTTCACAGCAGAACAACAAGAACTATTCAACGACAGCATCGTCAATCTATTTCAGGCACAATTCACGGATTACATCTACAATGATGCAAAGCTTTTTGACAAAGGTAGTCTGATGACAGATCTGGATTTTACAGACTTTATAGCACAGCAAACACTGGTATTTTGCTACAACAATAAGGATGTAATTTTTAAACGCAGCACACAAACCTACAAACAACCCGAAGCCTACGAATGTGGCCATATCAGTCTTCTTATAAACGGTAATAGTTTCCTACTTCGAGACTATATTATCACCGCAAATAGAAAGGTAAAGCACCTGAGTAAAGAAATTATTCCATTTCACGAACCACTTGAGGTGAATAGTACTATGTATACTGTTTTTAAGAGTAATAAGAATAATAGTAATAGTTCACTAAGCATCCGAATTTATATCGAATATGAAACGAGCACTTAGGTAAAAATCTAGTGAAACAGAACCCTTTTTTAATTCAAAAATACTAATGAGATGAACACCAGTGAGCTAATACATACCATTGCCAAAGACCGTGTTTCAGGGATGCGAACCATAGATAGTTATCAGTTGAAACCAACGGTAATTAGAGTTACTAGTGCTGATGTGTCCATCGATCTAAAAAACGATATGTGGATACTCAACACAAGGGCTTTATCTGCAACTATTACAGAATTAGAATTGGCCAGTAGCGATAACATATTTACAGCTACACCGGAAGAATACGACTTTATGGATGAATTTCGGTATCAGGTTTTTACCGATTACATCGATATCAAAACCACAGTGGAAAACTTTCAGCCCTATCGCTTAGAATTTGTAAAGATCATCCCACACAGAAATCCACAAAGTGGAGATTAATACTGTAGAATATTAACTACTTGATACTGAAATAATGTTAGACTATAGAGAACAAATACAAAGTATATACGATTTCCTAAAGCGTTCAGAGGCAGAGCAAAAATACCCTTACGCTTATGAGATTTACCTTTTAACTGGAGTTGAAGAAACAGCACTCACTTCCAGGACATCCGGCACAGCCAAGTTCAATCAGGATGTGGAAAGTGCCATTGATAAAGCCAAGCAAGCTCATGGCATGCTCAGGGTAAGTGTGTTCGGCGGCAAAAGCCCCAATGCTCGTCGATTAAACAATTACACAGTCAACGTTAGCGGATTGCTGAGTCCTCAAAAGCAAGCTCTGGAGAAAGGCGAAATACAAACCTTAATCAAAGAAGAGATCAGCCAAATTCAGCCACCAGCAGGAGGATTAAATGATTTAAATAACCTCTTGGGGATGGTAACTGGTAAAACGGATGGAGCACAAGGAATAGAAGGTCTATTTGGACTATTCAACACCATCTCGGGCAGCAACAAAGAAATCGATCGTATTGCCTACCAAAAGCAGTTGGACGACTTCAAATTTGAAACACGCCATACCATGCTTCAAGAAAAGTTGGAGAAGCTAAGTAGCGAGAATGCTGAGCTGCGTGTGGATAGAGAACGCTTTTTAAACGAAAACAAGGATCTGAAAAATGAAAAATCAGAACTAGAAAATCGCTTAGCAGGATATGCGCCCAATGAACTGATGAAGCGTGTTGCTGTGGGTGTAATCTCAGGCATTGGAGGCCGCATATTAAGTAATTCTCCCAAAACAGCTGAGCTATTAGGCCTAAGTCCCGATGAATTAAAAGGAGCACTAGGCATTGTGGATGATGTGAGCGATCAAGAAGGGTTTACACCAGACACCAATGTGGAAGTAAGCGAAATAGGCAATCCTAAAACACCAGAAGAAAAGAAGAAAGCAGCCATCATTAAAAGCCTAAGCGAAGCATTATCCACATGGGAATTACAAGATGTAGCCAAGATAGCCAATATCATTGGTCTGTGCTTAGATAAAGCAGAACGCATTAATGAAACCTTGGCATTCTTGGGACAATCGATAGAAGGAGCGGACTCGCAGGAGTTCGAAACACAAGAGTAATAAAACGAAGTTTAAAATATAAGTCATGAGAAAATTTAAAGTAGGCATCACAATAGAAGCAGAAGCACCAGAGACAGTTAAGAAAGTGGGGAATCTCATTCAGAATGCTGTCAACAAGGTAGAACAGGAAGATATTATTCGTCTGCTGGAAAAAGTGGCTAAGAACCCACAAATCATCAAAACAGCCTTGAAGTTCGTGTAATGGAATTGTCCACTTCAAATAAGGCAGCACTGCTCACAACAGGCATCAAAATAGGTGTTCCGATGGTGGCAATTGGCGTGGGTATTATTCTGGTTAAAAGGATGCTCAAAAAGAATCCGGATGGAACGAGCACAAGGACTGCCCCCTCATTAAAGGAAACGCATATCCAAAAGAATAATTTAACGATAACGACTTCTGATGCAGCCTTATTTGCCAATACACTCTATGGAGCGATGTTAGATTTTGGAACCGATGAAAAGACCATTTTCAGCATCCTAGATAAAATCAAGACCAAGGACGATATGCTATTGGTGATAAAAGCCTTTGGCATGAAGATGTATCTATGGGGTTCACGAGCTGCATTTTTAGGTCAGAATTACAATTTGATTGGATGGTTCAGGTTTGAGTTAGGCACAAAAGAAATAGCACAGATCAAACCCAAATTTGATGAATGGGGCATACCGCTCTAATACAATACATACGATGGATAAGAAGCAAAAGAAGATATTATTTATTTCGGGAGGGTTGTTAACCACTGGGGCAATAGCCACGGCTCTATTGTTGATTCGCAGAAGAAACAAAAGCCAACATGGCCTATTGCCCCCAAGTGGTTCATCCATCAAACCGTCGAATATTTTAACTACCAACAACAAGGTTTTACCTGACACTTTTCGCAATTGGAAAGGAGGCACGACTTATCTATCCAATATGCCACGAGGCATTAGAAACAACAATCCTGGTAATCTGATCTATACGAATATAAAGTGGAATGGAAAGCTGCCCAAGGCACAAAACAAGGACAGGCGTTTTGAAATGTTCATCGCACCAGAATATGGAGTCCGGGCAATGATTAAAGACCTTAAAAATGACATCAACAAGGGCAAGAATACAGTACCTGCTTTAATTAGTGAATATGCACCCAAACACGAGAACAACACAAGCGCATACATCAATACCGTTTGTCGTGATTTAAAGGTGAGTAAAACGGCAAAGCTCTTACCCAGCCAAAATACATTACGACTCCTAGTGCTTTCCATTTCTCGAGTAGAAAATGGAGGCAATTACGTCTCTAACGAGCTATTTAATAAGGCTTATTCAATGATCTAACTATCAGATAGAGTATCCAATAATTGCAGTATAAACAATAGAAAATTACAATATGGCAACGATTAAAATGTTCTCTGGAACAACTCCACCATCATTAAAAAAAGGCGAATGGGCATCCGATGGTCATTATGCCTATTTAGGCATGGATCATGGTCAATATAAGGTTTTTCAGGGTGTTTTTGATATGAGTAAAGACCAACAAGTCACCGGATTTGAATATGATCTTGATCAGAAGGCTATTATCATACCTTCGGGCACACCATTTTCACAATTACAAAGGCTATTTGATACTTTACCCAAAGCCTTAAAATACCATA
>NZ_LYBV02000048.1 GCF_001660705.2 Saccharicrinis aurantiacus | reverse complement strand
CGAGAAGGCCAGTATCGATATCATGTTTGAAGATGGAACGTATATCAATGATCTAGGAACCTTCCTGGTCTTGCGTGATTTCTCGTATCAGATTAACATCCAATCCTTAAGTAACAAGGTTGATGGGGCATTGGGAACCTATGTGAAGCCAGTTGTTTTTCAGAGTGATAAAGCTATTGAGATCTACAATAGTGCCATTAATTTCTCTGATATCCGATTTGAATATTCTGACCAAGAGAACGGCGCGATAGCATACCTAAATAGCACCACAAACATTGATGATTGTTGCTTTGATGCCAAGGTCAATCAGTCTTGTGTGTTTGATAGATCTTACAATAAAATAGTATTCTCAGATACCTATTTTAAGATGAATAGAGATGTTGAGGATTCTATACTCGATAAGGCCTCTGTGGGATCATTCATCAATATTGCCCGTTCCAAATCATCGCCAGAATTTCGACCAAAAACCATTGTGAATTCCTTAAGTGGAGGGATGATAATAGCAGGTAATGTGGAAGACCTTCTCATTGCAGAGAAAAGCCCTGTATATCTACCCAATGGTGGGATAGAGGTGCATGGAGGTTTTGTGACCAACCCTGATGGAAATATCGACATAGCTGTGCCAACTAAATTGTCACAACTGGAAAATGATATGAATCTAAGTAATGATTTTGAGGCTCTTGAGAACAAACCCAATACCATTACTTCAGAACAAGCCACAGCCATTGAAGCCAATAATAGAAAGAGTAGCTATCCCCAAGCAGATGCAGATAAGTTGGCAACCATTGAAGAGAATGCCACTGCAGGAGCCGATTGGAATGAAAACTTGAGCAATAAACCGACTACCATAAGCGAAGATCAAGCCTCAGCCATTGAGGCGAATACAGCCAAACGTAGTTATTCTCAAACGGATGAAGATAAGCTCTCAGGAATTGAAGAAAATGCCACTATTGGTGCTGATTGGGAAACAAATTTACAGAACAAACCTGTAACCATAAGCCCAGAACAAGCCGCTGCGATAGAAAGTAATTCTCAAAAGAATAGCTACCCACAAACAGATCAAGATAAGCTTTCAGGCATTGAAGAAAATGCTACTGTTGGTGCAGATTGGAATTCCAATTTGAGCAATAAACCCACTACCATATCTGAAGATCAAGCTACAGCTATTGAGGCTAATACGGCAAAGCGTACTTATCCTGAAACTGATGAAAACAAGTTATCAGGTATCGAAGAAAATGCCACTGTTGGAGCTGATTGGGAGGTGAATGTGAGTAATAAACCCACTACCATATCAGAAGATCAAGCCTCAGCGATTGAGGCTAATACAGCTAAACGTTCTTATCCTGAAAGGGATGAAGACAAGCTTTCAGGCATTGAGGAAAATGCCACTGCTGGTGCCGATTGGCAGGCGAATGTGAGCAATAAACCGACTACCATAAGTGAAGTTCAAGCTACAGCTATTGAGGACAATACAGCAAAACGTACTTATCCCGAAACTGATGAAAACAAGTTATCTGGTATTGAAGAAAACGCTACTGCTGGCGCTGATTGGGAAACAAATTTACAGAATAAACCTGTTACCATAAGCCCGGAACAAGCTGCTGCGGTAGAAAGTAATAGTCAAAAAAATAGCTATCCACAAATAGATAAAGATAAGCTTTCAGGTATCGAGGAAAATGCGACTGCTGGAGCGGACTGGAATTCCAATTTGAGTAATAAACCAACTACCATATCCGAGGATCAAGCCACAGCTATTGAGGCCAATACAGCTAAGCGTAGTTATCCACAAACGGATGAAAACAAGTTATCTGGTATTGAAGAAAACGCCACTGCTGGAGCTGATTGGAATTCGAATTTGAGTAACAAACCTGTCACCATAAGCGAAGATCAAGCCACAGCCATTGAGGCCAATACAGCCAAGCGTAGCTATCCTGAACCCGATGAAGATAAGCTTTCAGGTATCGAAGAAAATGCAACTGCAGGCGCAGATTGGAATAGCAATCTTCAAAATATACCGGACTTTCTTAAAAAGTTCGTCGAAATCTATGCCGATTCAGGCATTCTATCTGGTGAAGATTGGGAAACTAAACTAACAGAACTATTGATTTTTCAGATAAACTTCATGAAGAATTTTGTGGAAGCAGATGTAGACAGCTTTTCAGTAGATGTTGCCGGCAATAATCTGAAACTCACATTTAAGGATGATAGCGATAAAACCATTACACTTCAATAAGCATTGGAATGGATAAAAAGGGCTACATATCGAGAATTCGTGAGGATTTGCGCAATGCACATAAGCACTCTAAAACCACTATTGAGAAGATTGCCAAGGTTTTTGGTATCACCAATAAAAATTTGGTGAAAGAATACACCGAGTTGGCCATAGTTCTTAATGCAAGAGAGATCGCACATGATGCTTCGCTCAATACTTACGAAAAGTATCTTGCTATTGTAGCTCTTTACCAATCACAAGTTAACCTATCTATGCGCACCAGCATGAGCGTGTTGATGCAGCAATATTCTACACCTGCACCCATTTCGTTTCTGGCATCGAGTTATGTACGAAATCCTAAACAAGAAGCACTGTATTTAGAACCATCAGCTGGCAATGGATTATTGACCATTGCACTTCCATATCGTAAGACTTTTGTGAATGAGTTGGATGATATTCGACTAGAAAATTTAAAGGAACAACCCTTTGCCAAAGTAAGTAGTTGGGATGCCTTAAAACCGCCTTTTGCTTACAATAAAAAGTTTGAAGGAGTGCTGACCAATCCACCTTTTGGAACGCTTTCAGAAGCCATACTTTTTGGCAAATTTAAGATCAAACGCTTGGAACATGCCATGGCATTAAATGCCCTCAGATGCATGAGAGATGATGGAAAAGCAGCCATCATTATAGGTGGTCATACCTCATGGGATAAACATGGCAGAGTGTCTGCTGGCAACAATCGCATCTTTCTAAATTACCTCTATCATTTTTACAATGTGGAGGACATTATTCCGATCAACGGTAAAAGATTATACTCCCGACAAGGGACGTCCTTTAACACCAGATTGATACTTGTTGATGGTGCTAAATTGAAGCCTGGAGGTGCAGTTCCACTGAAAAATGAGTTGCATAATACTATCGTAAATAGCCACGAAGAACTTTGGAAAAGAGTAAAGCTTCAGAAGTCGTCTCAAGCCTCCAAAATAAATAAGAAGAGTATTGTTCTGGTTAAAATAAAAGCCATTCGTATTAAACAAAAGCAATTGAATCAATTGCTTGAACCCCAAAGCTACGAAGTGCTGCATTTTGACGTTTTAACCCATTTAAATAGCCTAAAAGGAGTTTATGATGTGAAGAATCAGTTTGAGAACCCCAATAAATATGGGGATGTAGTCTCACATTTCTCACTGAAATATGCACGAGAGGATCAATGGAATTTTGAAACAGCCCGCTTTGTAATTACATGGAATAACAAGTCGATTTTTATACCAGAAACAGGTCAACGATCATTACCAGATACCGACATCTTGAATCACATTTTTCACCTTTTACAAGAGCGCTATCCTCGACTTCTAAAACCTCATTCAAAATAACGCCCTATGAAATCAAGCATAAAATTCACTAAGAATAGCATCACCGTTCGCTTCACCAGTAAGCCGAAAAATCACGTCGAATCACGACTACTGGAATTGGGTTTTCAGACCAAGGACAACAAGACCTTTATTCGTACTAAAAAGCTCGCTCAAAACGAACATGAGTACTTGCAAGGTATGTTGGGTGTGCAAGGTTTAGGTATGGCTTATATTCCTGCAGCCGAGAAAGGATTTATCCTGGACACTACTGTTCCGGATTCCATGGGACACGAAATGCATATCGCCATCCGAAAAATCAAAAAAAGCATAGGCATGCCACTCTTTGATTTTGTAGCTGAAAAACTCGATTACGAGAATGAGGATTTGGTTAAATCTCTTTCGTGCGAGCAAATCGATGCAGTATCCTTAGCCATCTATAATATCGAAAGTCGCAAGCAAGGCATCATCGTGGGTGATCAAACAGGTATTGGAAAAGGAAGAACGGCAGCAGCTTTAATACGCTATGGCGTGAAAGTCGGCTTACAACCCATATTCCTATCTGAAAAACCCAATCTGTTTACAGACTTATATCGTGATCTATCGGATATAGGCAGTTCCGCATTAGTACCCTTTATCGTCAATGCCAAGGAAAGCAAAACCAATATCAAGAATAAGAATGGCGATATCATTTATAAAGCCCCAGAAAAACCAACGCAGGAACGCATCATAAAGGATAAAAGCATCCCGAAAAACTACAATTTTGTTTGTGCGACCTATTCTCAATTCAATCAACCCAAGAAACCCGGCAAACAGCAGTTTCTATACGCAACATCCAAGAATAACATCATCATAATGGATGAAGCCCATAATGCTTCGGGAAGTTCCAATACTGGCGAGTTTATGCAAGATGTATTGCGACAAACCAAAGGCGTTTGCTTTCTATCTGCCACCTTTGCCAAACGACCTGATAACATGCCCATCTATGCTCAAAAAACATCCATGAGTGATGCCAATATGAGCAAGGAGGATTTGGTGGAAGCCATCACAAAAGGTGGTGTGGCACTGCAAGAAATACTAGCAGCTCAATTGGTATCAGAGGGACAAATGATTAGGCGAGAACGTTCTTTCGAAGGTGTAGAAGTCAATTATATCGAATTAAAGGAAAAAGCCAAAGAACAGGCTGATATTGCCGATAAGGTAACTTCTATCATTCGTGATATAATCGGCTTTCAGGAGAAGTACATCAACAAGCAAGTTGATGAATTGGATCAAATTGCTGCAGCAGAGGGAAAGGAAGTGGAAACAAGAAAGGGAACCAGTAAAGCTGGCGTGGATAATATCCCATACTTCTCCAAGGTTTTTAATGTAATTAATCAACTGTTATTCAGCTTAAACGCCTCCGATGTGGCCGATCATGCCATCAAACGATTAAAGGAAGGCAAAAAACCCATTATTGCATTTGCCTCTACTATGGGAAGTTTCTTGGAAGCTATGGCCAAGCCTGATGATGTGATTAATGGCGACTTTTCAACCGTACTAGAGAAAGGATTGGATTCAGTATTGCGCTACACCGAAAAAGATATTGATGGAGAAACAGAAGGTAAAACTTTTAATGTATCTGATCTTTCTGAGGATGCTCAGTTGGCTTATCGCGATATCATCAAACGTATTGAAGTGGCTTCTACAGGTATTACCATTAGTCCATTGGATTTAATTATCCAAAAGATAAAAGAAGCAGGTTTTAGTGTTGGCGAAGTCACAGGACGTAAGCTATCGGTACAATACAATTCCACTAAAGCCAAGAATACAACAGCACTAGTACTTAAACGTAAAAAGGAAAATACAGCCGATTTATTTCGTCAATACAACGACAATGAGATCGATTGTCTATTGATCAATCAAAGCGGATCAACAGGTGCTTCAGCACATGCTATTATTACAGATAAAGTCCCTACAGAAAAGGTTAAGCAACGTGTGATGGTGATTCTACAACCAGAACTGAATATCAATACAGAGATTCAGAAACGAGGTCGCATCAACCGAACTGGGCAAATACTCAAGCCTATTTACGATTACATTATTTCATCCATACCTGCTCAAAAGCGTTTTATGATGATGCTTAAAAAGAAGCTGAAATCATTGGATGCCAATACCACATCGAACCAAAAGAGCAGTAAATCACAATTGGAATCAGATGACTTCCTCAATAAGTATGGTGATAAGGTGGTACGCCAATATATGATGGAGAATCCGGAGCTCAACAAAGCCTTGGATAATCCACTCAAATTTGAAGGCAAAGAAAGTGATGAAACACCCTCCGAAGGAGATGCCTCAAAGGTTACAGGACGTGTGGCTGTGCTCTCGGTTAAGGAACAAGAGAAGTTCTATGGCGAAGTGATAGAGCGCTATAACGATTATATCGACTACCTCAAACAATCGGATGAATACGATTTAGAAGTCGAAGTGCTGAACCTAAAGGCAGCATCCAAAGAAAAAAACGTTGTGATTGCTGGTAAAGGAGGGCGTTCTGTTTTCGGTAATGATACCTTTTTAGAAAAATGTGAGTGTAATGTATTGAAGAAACCATACACCAAAACAGAACTTGATAAACTGATTAAGAAGCAACTTGCTAATCAGCACCCAGACTCGATTACAGATGGAATAATTAAGGTACATGACAAGTATGTAGAGCATAAGCTAAAAACGGATATCAATGCTTTAGAACTTAAGTATAAAGAACTATTGGATGGCATTTCCGAAGAAAAAGGATATCAGAAAATACCTGTCTTTGAGAAGCATCAACGCATGCAATATATCACCGACAGAGAAGATGAAATTATACAAGCCAAAAGTCTAGAGACTACCCGAATTCAAACGCAAAGCGAGAACCGAAAATCATATTTAAATGGATTCTTCCGCTTCTTTCAAGTCGGGCATGGATATTTTTATCCAGCGCTTAGTTTTGAGAGTGATAGTAGCGATAATTCCTATTGTATATTCTTGGGTTTCGATATCAATGCTAAACGCAACAATCCCTATGCACCATCAGCTGTAAAGCTTCGCTTTGCCATAGCCGATAGTCGTAAATACATTGTATTGGCCTGTTCAGGAGATACGGCCAAAGAAATTGAACGAATCCAGGCACGAAGTTTTCAGTTATCGACTTCCCAAAAGGAAAATCTAATTGATAGATGGGATGAAGCGATAAAAGACTTTACCCTGGACCGACAAACCAGATACATTGTTACAGGAAATATACTGCAAGGTTCTGCCGACTTTTCGGGTAAGCTCGTGAGCTTTACAACCAAAGGTAAAGGTGTTCAGAAAGGCATTTTAATGTCAGAAGCATGGTCGCCAGAGAATGCCGATAACAAAGCCAATAGTTACGTAGTTGCACCCATAGCCAAGCTTCAAAAGCACATTCTAAGCCTTAGAAGTAGCGCCAGTATTACTACAGAGAATAAGATTACAATTACTCGCCATTTCGATGATACCTTCAAAATCATCATGCCCAAAACAAAGAGCCACATCCCTATTTATACGGATAAGGAAGTGCTGAAGCTATTACAGAACACACGAGATGGTTTTGAGATGATTTCGGGCAATATGAAGGCATCGGTGAGCACAGAAAAGATGCCCAAATTGATCAAATTATTGGGAGAACGATTCAGCCTATCGGTAAAAGTACCTCGTCATTATTTTGAGGAGTTTTTAAAGAGTGGCTCAAAACGAAGCGATAGTATCGACAGCCTTACCAAAGAGGCCATGCAGATGTTTGAAACGGATAAAAAGGCCTTCCCTCAAAAGCTGGCCAAACAAAAACAATCAGCAACTAAAGGCAAAAAGGTAAAGCTTGATACAGGAAAGCAATTGAAGCTTGTGAAGCTTCGGGCTAAAGCCATTCTTATTATGCAAAAGCAGATGAGCAATGTAGCTGGACTTGGTATGCATCCTAAAATTAAAACACTACTATGAGCCGAAATACAAAAATCACCTTACGTACTGATCGTTTTGCGGAGCTCAAAGGCATTGATGATGATGTGGAAAAAGCCTTGCAGGACAAGCAAAAGAACCGTGCCTTTAAAGATGCCGGAAAGCGTGTGCATGGCTCTCGTAAAGAGCAAGCCATGTATAGCAAACTCATAGGCAGTAAGGATTTAAATAATATAGAACAGGATGAAGCAACTGCCATTGAATTAATCAAGAAGGATAAGGTTTTCCCTAAGATTGATGCGCAATTGGAGAAAGAAAATGGAACGGACTCAGGCTGTGCCTTTTTGAAATCGAAGATTCGCCAGGCATATCCAGCAAAGCCTTATCTAAATACAAAAGAATCGAGAGCACAGTACGTGAAAATGGCAGAAGCAATCCATGAGGTACTAAGTGAGGCCATTGTTATTGATGATTTGAAGAAGCTATATACCATAGCAACAAACGAACAAATTGTTCCAAGAACTGATTTTACAATGCTTTTTGGTAAAAAGTTAAGGAATATCGTGAGTGTGCTTTACGGCTATTCGAGTGGTGTAGGTGTGGCAAAGAAAACACTTATTGAGGCTCGTCAGTATTCAGGTGTAAGCAAAGAAACAGCTGCACCTCTTTACAAGAACCTAAAAACCTATTACGATAAGCTCATTGAAAAGCAACAGAAGTGCATTGATTCAGCAAAACAGATTATCTCATCCGCAGATTTACGCAGTCATAAATACAGCGACCTGACTTTTAGAGGTGGTATGCTATCAAGCATGAATAGCATTCCGGAATACGTGAAGTATGTAGAATCGGTTTGTACTCGCTTTATCAATGATTACAAAAGGGAATTTAATACCAAAAAGGAGCTTTTCCCTTACAAAGAATTCAAACCTGATTGGTCATGGGGAGATACCAAAAGAGCCAATAAATCAGAAGGTAATACAAAGCCAAAAATAGAAGCCACACCGCTTAGCTATATTAAGCGCACTGGTGGTTTATTTATAGAGCAAGCAGATGAACAGACCGTTATTCATAAACTGCATTTTAAATCGATAACTCTAGGAAACTACGTCAAGGATAATGAAGCCCAGGAGCACATTCGTCATTTTGTGGCATCCATCGTTGATCTATGCGAAATATTGGATATTGATTTAAGTATAAATAAGAAACTAGCCATTGGTTTTGGAGCATTTGGACGAGGAGGAAAAGCCATGGCAACCTATTATCCAACTCGACAATTAATTAACCTCACTAAACGCAATGGCGATGGTTCTGTGGCACACGAATGGGGACACTTTTTCGATCACTTTTTGAATGAATTTGGTTTGAGTAGGTTATCTCTATTATCAGAGACTACCTATGATTTAATACTGGAGAAATTTGGTCGAAATAGAACTTATCTAAACAATTCAAAGAAATCATTCCGTAAGGCTTATTTCATAAGCACCTTGGCATATATAATAGAAACTGGAGTCACCCAGACACCATTTCACAAAAGCATGGCTGCACTGGTGAGTATGTTACGTTTTGGATACGATCATGAAGACAAATCATTGATAAGTTTTACGGATGCACAAAGCCATGAGAAAAAATCAACCGATAGCTACTTATACCACTATTCAAAACAACAAGGCTCGTATTGGAAGAATACGGCTGAACTGTTTGCCAGAAGCTTTGAATGCTACATCTACGATAAACTGAAAGAAAAGAATCGAGAGAATAATTACCTGGTATCAGGAGGCATGTTTGCCCATCTAGTTTACCCCCAAGGAAAAGAGCGCACCTACATCAATAAGTGTTTTGACAATTTGATAGAAGCAGCAAAAGTGCAATTTAAGTTAAAGTCCTTTACGCCATTCACCAAGCAAAGAGCAGATGAATACATCGATTTGACGGAGAAAGGCCGTGTAAACAAAGGTGTAATTGTAGGAACAAATCGAAAACTAGCACTTGCTAAGATAAGAGCCAAAGCCATCCGAATTAAGCAAAAGCAAGCACTAACCAAGTAGGAAAATAGGAACTAAAACGTAATACAGATAGATATGAAACTTACAATAAAGAACTACAAAGAAGCCACTAAAAGCATTGATTTTAAGAAATTACCAGAGGTAGCCCAGGAAGCTCATAAGGAGTTTGATTCATTTGCCGATTTCTACAATGAGGATAAGGATATCAAAGAGATGTTGGATAATCACTTTAAGATTGTGGAGCCTTATCTAAAAGATACTCCTAAGAAGAGTACATCACCAAAGAAAGCACCTGCAAAAAAGGTTAGCACAAAACCTAAAGCACCAAAAAAAAAGACAACAGCAGGTAAAACGACTCGGCAGCCCAAACAAGCACAACGAAAAGCCATTGAAGTGGATTTAATGCCCATGGAGATAAAGGTAATTAGACGATATCTAAATTTTCATAACAAGAGCGTTACCGAACGTCAGGTGTCACTTTTATATAGGGTCATTCAAAAGGCAGCTACAGAGAAAACCATCCGAAAAACAAGTAAGTATGCTTCTGAGATTAAAAGTATCAGCAATGATTTGATTAAGACCTATAAGGAGATGAATGCTACCTGTAAGTTTGAAGTTCCATTTTCAATATATAGTAAACTTAAGGGAATAGTAGACGATTATGGTGTTACTCCAGCTGTTGCACTCATAAAACGTTTTATCAATCTGTACGGCAATATTACTAAAGAGAAAGCACAACGTTTGTTGACAACAATTACCAATTCCCTGAAGAATGGAAAAGTAAAGCAATCTGAAAAGGAGTACGATCAGATTAAGAAGGTACAAAAGCATTTAAACGATTACCTGGAAAGTGATAAATTGCTAGTCACAAGCGTTCAACTCAATGGCCTAAAAGGAATAGCCGGATTGGGAAAGTAAATACCACTACTGCATCGCCCAAAAGTAGTGGTACAAGAACAAGGGCAGTAAATCAGTCTATCTCAGTTTCGCCAGATCAAGTGGTATCAGCTAGTGAATTGGCTCAAATGAAGTTTTCAACTTTACGCATTGGCGGTAAGTTTGGTAAACTGCTCGGGCAACCTTACAGTCCATTTTACCTGATGATTTATGGTAAGCGATTCAATGGAAAAAGTTCCGTAGCCATGTTACTGGCCGATGTTCTGGTGAAGAGCAAACTTAAAGTACTTTATATTTCCAACGAAGAAGGCGTAAAAGCCTCACTTCAAGAGAAGTTATTGCGTTTAAATATCACACAGCCCATCGATTTTGTGGAAGATTATAACCCGAAGCAGTTTAGAGCATACGATGTGGTATTCTTTGATAGTACCCAAACTATAGGTATTAAACCTGATGATTTTAAGGCATTGAAGCGACAATTCCCCAATACTTCATTTGTGCTAGTCTTTAAAGCCAATCGTGATGGTACATCAAAAGGCGGAAGCGACTGGGAGCATGATTGCGATGCCATTATGCACATCGAAAATCAATCAGCCACCATGGAGAAAAACCGTTTTCCAAATGGCAGTAATGAAACCATTAAAATATTCTAATCATGGAAGAAATGACCATTAAATTCTATTGGGTAGTCATTGTTGCCTTTAGCTCATTAATAGTGGGTGTTTTGTCTTACATCATTAGAAATGCATTGGCCAAAAATGCAACCAAAGAAACGGTGGAAGCCAAAACAGACCTGCTTGAAAAGGACATTAAACACTTGGCAAAAGAACTGAATTTATGCGAAGGGAAGTTTGCCGTATTGCACAAACGCATATCCGATTTAAGGGATAGTT
>NZ_LYBV02000047.1 GCF_001660705.2 Saccharicrinis aurantiacus | reverse complement strand
ACCAAAGACAACTGGTTACAAAAGACCTTTGCAATCTTCTTCCTGATTGCATGGTGTACTTTAACATTTGTAATGCTTAATTATTTCGTGTTTCAAACCATTGAATTGCAAGATTGGCAAATTGCCTTTATCAGCAGTATAAACGGTGGAATATCCACTAAACTAAGCACGATTATCGACTTCCTTTTTGGAGGTTCAATAAGTGGAGTAAATGATGTAAAACTGAAATCTAAACGATCATGAAACATATAAAAACATTTGAGGAGCTTTTTGATGGCGTTATCAAGCACGAAGGATATTATGCCAATGTAGAAGGCGACCGTGGTGGTGAAACCTATATGGGTGTTGCCCGAAATCTACACCCAGAATGGAATGGTTGGGATTTTATTGATGCCTACAAAGAGACTTACGGCAAAATACCTTGGAATAAGCACATTGATATCCCTAAATTGGAATGTATGGTAAAGGATTTTTATTACCATACATTTTATAAGAAATACAGTATTGATGGGATATTACACGGCTCTTTACAGGAGATTATATTTGATTGGTGTGTTAACAGTGGCTATTGGGGAAGCTGTGGTGTTCAAAAGGTATTGAACCGCTTCTTCGATTGTGAACTTAAATTAGATGGAATAATTGGTAAGAATACTGTTAAAGCAATTAATACTTGTTGTTCAGAATCACTGTTTAATGCAATTAAATCTGCACGTATTCATTACTATAATACAATTGCTCAGAGAGGGCAAAATCATAAGTTCTTGAAGGGTTGGCTGAGACGGATTGAAGTGATTGTTTATTAAAAAAAAATCTTTGGTTGCATTTCCTATAATAGCATATGAATCAAGCATGTAGCCTGTCTTCTTGAAGTAAAAAAACTTTTTTTTCGTTTTCTGCTTTTTTTAACTAAAAGGCACTACTCTGATATTGGTTTTTAGCTTATTTTAGGCCAATAATTAATTGAGTTAATGGTAGTATTTAATTTGTTTATGAAATAATTATTCAAAATGCTTCTAATAATTGATAACCAGAGTGCTTTTATAAAGAAATTCAAAAGGCAATTTCTTTCGGAGCAGGATTTTGATTATGTATTTTTTGATCATAATCAACCAATCACCTTATCAGCAAAAACCAAAATTAAAGGGGTGATTCTATCAGGAGGTAAAGGTAACCCTTACGAACCCTTAAATCTTACGTCTAATTTTGTTGCTTTGATGAATTTTAATGTACCCATACTTGGTTTCTGTCTGGGACATGAGATTATTGCGGTAAGCTACAGAGGGCGCATTAAGAAACTAGCCGAATATCATGGTAAAAAAGAAATAATTACCATCACCAAACCTGAAGATCCCATATTCGAAGGGTTAAATAAGAACGAAGTGTCTCTGGTAAAACGCCACTCGTTCCATGTTTCTGAACTTCCTTCTAGCTTTGAAAGTATTGGTAATTCAGAAACTTGTACCAACGAAATTATAAAACATAAAACCAAACCTATTTATGGTTTTCAGGCACATCCTGAGGTATCGGGTGCAGATGGAATGTTAATGGTAAATAATTTTTTAAAAATTTGTAATATCATATAACAGTTTTTTTAGGTAAATACAGTACAACAGAATACGATAATTATAATAATGAAAGTAGCATTAATATATAACAAAGATATTAGTGGGGTAATCAATACCTTCGGCATGCAGAACAAAGAGTTCTACAATGAGAAAACAGTTAAAAAAGTGGCCGAAAGCCTTGAGAAAGCCGGCCACAATGTGGCTGTGTTAGATGGAAATAAGCAAATTATTGAACGCCTTGAAAACTTTATGCCCAGCGTAAACGAGGGTGAGCAAATGGGTATGGTGTTTAATATGGCTTATGGAATACAGGGCGAAAGCAGATATACGCATATACCTAGTATGCTAGAGATGCTCGGTTTGCCTTATGTGGGCTCATCACCATCGGGCCATGCTTTGGCATTAGATAAAATATTAACTAAAATTATTTGGAAAAATAATGGCCTACCAACTCCTGACTTTTGGGTGTTTAACAACCACGAAGAAGATATGTCGGCGGTTAAATTTCCTGTAATTGTTAAACCTAAAATGGAAAGTGTTTCCTTTGGTCTGAAAGTGGTTTATAATCAAGAAGATTTAAGGGAAGCGGTACATTTTATCGTTACTGAGTTTAGTCAACAAGCCCTGGTGGAGCAGTTTATTAGAGGCCGAGAGTTTTGTGTTGGATTAATAGGTAATTCCCCTGTGGAATCGTTCCCAGTGCTCGAAATTGATTTAGACGGAGATCCTGATGCGATTCAAACCGTCGACGACAAGCAAAAAAAGCCCAAAAAGAAAGTATGTCCGGCAAATATATCTGAAGCATTAGCTGAGAAAATGCAGAAAATCAGCATCGAAGCATTTAAGGCTCTTAATTTAAGAGATTTTGCTCGTGTAGATATTCGATTGGATGAAGACGATAATATTTATTTATTGGAGATAAATTCAATGGCAAGTTTGGGTGAAACAGGATCGTATCCTACCGCAGCAAAGGTATCAGGCTACGATTTTGAGGCTTTGGTAAATAAAATGTTAGATGTGGCATCGGTACGTTACTTTACCAATACAATACCATTAGCTAATAATACCAAACAAAATTCCAAAGCCAATCAAACATCACGTATACGCACCTTTATTAAAACCAGACAGCAACGTACAGAAAAGTTGCTACAAAAATTGGTTGATACAGATACATATGTGCGAAATGTTGAGGGCGTTAATTATTGCTCGGGTTTAATAAGTGCTGAATTAAGCCAGTTAGGATTTACCCAAGAAATATATCCGCAACTCGAAGTGGGTAATATTCTATATTTCTCTAATTCGTTTAAACCAGAAGTAGATTATTTAATCGTTCAATCAATTGATAACCGCATTAAATTAGCACAACACGAAAACTACAACGAACAAGAGCAATATCTTGAAGGAACAGGTGTGTGGGAAAACAAAGGTGGCACGGCCATTTTAATTTCAGCATTACAGGCTCTTAAGTTTTCTCGAAACCTGAAAAAGCTGAATATTGGTATTCTTTTAGTATCTGATTCTACTATCGATGGGCGTTACTCAAAACCTATTATTCAGCAAAAGGCAGAAATGGCTAAAACGGTCATTTCGTTAAGTGGCTCTTCTAAAAAAGGAGGATTGGTATTATCTCGTTCTGGCTCGGCTATGTATCGTCTGGAAACAAAAATGATAAAGAAAGACAACCCCGAGAATGTATCAAGCACGGCCATGAATTTTAATAAAACACTAGCCTCAATAACCGATATATCACAAAACGATAGCAATAATATTATTGCTCCGTTTGATATAGAATTTAAGAGTAATATTTTTAAAAATTACGCTTATGGTTCTGCTGGTATTAGTGTTAGATATAATTCAGCTGATGTACTAGAGCAAATTGAAAAGAAGATTAAAAAGATATTAACGGCACAAAAAAGAAGCAAAACATATCAGATGAAGATAGAGGGTGGCTTAAAACGTCCAGCTATGTCAGTTTCTGATCAGACTAAGGATTATTATAATTCAATCGTAAATTTGGCCAAACAAATTGATGTGCGTATAACAGAAGAGCACCGTTGGAGTTCGGCCGATATTTGTCATATTAAAAAAGATATGCCTATTATTGATGGCCTAGGCCCTGTTGGGGAGTATCTGCCTTCAAATAACGAACGTATTATTAGACATAGCTTAATTGAACGAGCACTACTTTTAGCTTTGATGTTAAAAAAATAAGCATATAAACAAAAACCTCCAACAACACTGTTATTGGAGGTTTTAAAATATTATTTATACCATTTACAATATTAAAAGTAAATATGTTCCACTAAAATTTTAAAACCTAGCCCAATTAACAAAAGACCACCAAATATTTCAATTCCCTTGTTAATCTTGTTGCCAACTTTCTTACCCAAAAATACGCCTGTAAAAGAAAAAACAAAGGTGGTTAACCCGATAATGATCATAGCCAGCCATATATTAATTTCAATCAAGCCAAAACCTATTCCTAAAATCATAGCATCGATACTTGTTGCTAAAGCCATTCCTGCTAACAATAGGTTGTTTGTAGGTTTTGTATCAACTTTTTCGGTACTGTTTTTTACGCCGTCGTAAATTAACTTCCCTCCTATTCCTAACAATAGAATAAAAGCCACCCAATGGTCGTAGTCCTCAATAATATCTTCTAAACTATTACCAATTAACCAGCCAATAAATGGCATTGTGCCTTGAAAGAGTGCCATAAAAGTAGCCACTTTAATCACATGTCTTAATCGAATGTTTTTTGAACAAGCCCCCATTGTTATACTTGCTGCAAGGCTATCAATTGATAAGCCAATACTCATCATAAAAAGAGAAATAGTACCCATAAATAAATAATAAAGGCCGCAAAGATAATATAAATACCTAATTCGGATTGATTAGAAGTTATAAAGGATACTAATGAGCTGATTTTATTATTCTTTCTATATCCAATAAAACAAAGTATTTCAGCCGATTATATTTAATTAAAATAGAAGTAAATATACTTTGCAAAATAACGCTTATACATATGTAACTTATATTATCATGTTGCGTAATCATGAGCACATATTAACACTATATTTTTAAACCTCAAAGATGAAAAAGATTATTTTATTTATGCTAGCATCAGTGCTTTGCATTAATGTGTTTGCTCAAGATTTTGATATTACCAAGTTACGTGCAGGTGGTGGACTAGTTTACGCTACAGATATTGGTAATATAGGTATCAACCTTAATGCAGCTTATAGCATTACTGAAGAGTGGGAAGGTGCATTTGCTTTCAGTCATATCTTTAGAAAAGATTATACATCATTCAACGTTATCGACCTAGATGGACACTACATTTTTCACGTTGAAGATGAGAAATTGAGTTTCTATGGTATAGGTGGTTTGGGTTTTACATTTTGGAATGTAGATGTACCAACACAAACAATAACTGAGAATGTGCCTATGTTTGGGGAAATGACCATGGAAGTTCCAGGTTATAAAGACAATGGTAGCAAAGTAGGATTGAACATTGGTATTGGAGCCAATTACAAACTAAGCGAAACACTAAACTTAGCACCTGAGATGAGATATACTATTATGAACGGTGGATATCTACGTATAGGTGCAAGCGTTCAATATCTGTTCTAAGAAACATCTAAAGTAAAAAGAGAATTAGCCATTACATTAAATTGTAGTGGCTTTTTTTTTTAAGCTAAATCAGCGTAATCGATTCTCAATAATTACATAGGATATATTTAAGAAAAAATCTACTTTTGCAGCTGTGAAGGCAATACAAAAAATAGGACTCATAGCAGCTGTAGTAATTATAATGATGCACAATTTTGTGGGTCATAATGATCACGAAGGCCATTTTCATGAGAAGCCTCCACACGAAGAGGGCATTTTAGAATTTCTGAAGGATGTTTTCGCTTTTGTAGGAGGCGATGAAACCATCGAAAACATTACAAAACATCAGAAAGATGAATATAGCAATGTTGTTGTATGCACTAACATCTTACCTTTTATAAACTGCCAGTTTGTTTTAGAAGAAATCAATACCATACCTTTAGGCGATACTTATCATTACTGTCAATCTTTTTCAAAGGTCAGTAAGTATTTAAAAAAGAGTAATCATTTCCGAGGCTCCCCATACTTTCAATCATAACTTTTACAATTTCAACATTTAGCATATATCACTTATTGTAGTATTAATAAGTCGGGTTATGCCTTGCCGTGTTGAAATTACTTCTAGTAACACCTTTTTTAGCATAAAGGTGCCTATCGTATCATACATATTGCGCTTTGCGCACTAAACAATCTTATAATGATCAACAGAATAATATCATTCTCCATTGAGAATAAATTTATTGTGCTGCTTTTTACTATGGCTTTATGCATATGGGGTATATTTGCCATGAAAAATCTTTCGATTGATGCAGTACCAGATATCACCAATAACCAAGTACAAGTAGTAACCGTTTCGCCATCATTAGCTCCCGAAGAGGTAGAGCAATTCATTACTTTTCCGGTGGAAATGGCCATGGCCAACATTCAGGGAGTTGATCATATTAGATCCATATCACGTTATGGATTATCGGTGGTAACCATCGTTTTTGATGAGACTTTTCCTCTTTTGGATGCCCGTCAGTTGGTTAGCGAAATGCTAATAACAGCTTCTGACGAGATACCTGCCGAATATGGAACACCCGAGCTAATGCCAATCACAACAGGTTTGGGCGAAATCTATCAGTATACACTTGAGGTAGAGGACGAATTTAAAGACCAATATACCATTACAGAATTACGTACTATTCACGATTGGATTGTAAAACGACAATTATCGGGTATTAAAGGTATTGTTGAAATAAGCGGTTTTGGAGGTTATTTAAAACAGTATCAGGTGGCCATAGACCCATCACGACTAAATCAATTTAACATAACCATTGAGGGTATTATAACGGCACTCGAAAATAACAACCAAAACACGGGTAGTGGTTATGTCGAAAAGGGGGATCGTGCTTCCTACATTAGAGCAGAAGGTTTGTTAAGAAGCCTTGAAGATATAGAAGGTATTGTGGTAAGTACCCCTAATAATATTCCGATTTTAATGCGCGATGTGGCCAAAGTTAACTTCGGCAGTCCAGTGCGTTATGGTGCAATGACAAAGGATGGTAAAGGAGAAACAGTAGGAGGGATCACCCTAATGTTAAAAGGAGCCAATGCCAATAAGGTTATCGATAATGTAAAACAGCGCATCGAAAAAGTAAACAATTCCTTACCCGAGGGAGTAGTTATAAAACCCTACTTAGATAGATCAGATTTAGTA
>NZ_LYBV02000046.1 GCF_001660705.2 Saccharicrinis aurantiacus | reverse complement strand
ATGGTACACTCCCAGAATAAAGTGGTACAGAAGCAAAAGTAGGTGGTGCAGTCGTTTAAAAAATGGTACAATTGCAAGTGAAAGTGATGCAATTGTAAAATTTTATGGAACCGATTAGAAGAACTTGGAACCGATACTAAATTTGTTCATACAGCCTCGAAAGGGGGAGGTTTTTTGCTTAATTTCCTGGAAAGTTTTGAATTCAGGGCGGCTATAATCCAACTTCCTAAGTAATATAGCACTTAGGAAGTAAGATATGTAATATTTTATTTAGGAAAATAAATATAATCAACATTCATTTGTATGCTATTGTATACATAAAAGTAAAAGTAGTCTACATAGTTTGTTGTAGTGCATGATTCTGAAATTAGATAATTATTTAATATTTTAGAGTCTAGTAATTCTTGCTCATCTATTAGAAGTTGTAATTCAGCTAACTCATTATATTTTAGTTCTAAATTGAACTCTTCACCACTATTGATTACTGATAAGTTTTTGTATTTGTCAATATCGCTTGTGATATCACTATACGTTATAGAACTTTGTCCTTCCTCTACATCATAGTCTTTAATGTATACCCTAACCCACCAATTATGTTCATTACTTGCCGCACTAGGTTTTAGGTATATATAAATCGTATATAATTGTTTACCTGTTGTTTTGTTTGGATCTTGAAGGAAGTTAATTCTTAAAAGTGATAAATTTGTATCCTCCTTAAGTTCTTCAAAAGATAATTTGGTTTTAAATCCTTTAAATATATATGAGCTCGGGTTTGAAAAAGGGTAAGCTAGGCATCCATATGTATAATCGGCTTCACTACCTTTTTTAAGATTTAATTTATTGTCATTCAAGGTGAAGTCAGCATTGAAAGTCAGCCAGTCTTGACCAGTATTAATAAATCTATCATAAAAACGAGTGGGTATTACATTAACAGTTTTTATATCACTAATGGAGTCAGTACTGCTTTTAACATCCAATGTGACTATTACCTCCCCATCAGTTCTAGGTAAAGTTAATGTTGCATTTTTAGGATCATCACTAACCTTAATAGTTCCCTTATTAGAAGTAAAACTATAATTTAATGGCTCATTACTTTCACAAGTTGCATCAGCTGTAACTATAATAGATTCTTCAGGATAAGCGTCTGTTTTATTTACTTCAAATGAAGTAATGGTAGGCGGATAAGTTGGGGTGCTTTCTTTTTCATTACAACTGGTAATTAAAAATGTAATTAAGCCTAGTGTTAAGAGTTGTTTCATTGTTTTCATAAATTGCAAAGGGATTAATTATAAGTATTAAATAATATGTTTTGTGGCGAGAGTTTTATGATAATGCAATTGCTGGGCATGGTTTTGTATTTTTGAGGAAGTAATTTGTGTGTTAGATTATATCTAATAGCAATGTTACTAACGATTTATAATAAATTCAATATGTATTTTGAATACCCCCTAGTTTAGAATAGGTTTACAACCGTTAAACCAAATGTAAAATTTACTTTTGTAAAGTAAGGGTATTGTTCTACACTGATGTTCTAATGTATTCTCTTGATTTACATATTAGTTAGATTCTATATTATACTACATTAACTTATTTTTCTAGAGTCTTATTTACTTGACATTCTTGTTTGACTTCCATTATATTAGGGTCAGATTTTTAAAAAAGAACTTATAAATTACTTAATAATCCATACATCGTTATATTCATGTACTTTATTCTTTATGTTTTCTTCCTTTTGGGGCGAGTTGCTAGTTTTACTGACTGATTTATCCCTTGTCTGATCTTGTTTTAAATCCAGCTGGTCTTTATCTACCTCATTCACCACAGCAGGCTTATTTTTAAACTTCTCAGTTCCCAATACCATATTCTCAGTATCAACTTCTAGAACTAAGGAATTGTGGGAGTCCATAATCCATTTACCAGACTGAATAACATTACCATTTGTATACTGAATAAAACTGCCATCCTTATTAAAATCTATACTGCCATATAAAAGGTTCAACTCATTCATTTGGTTAATAAGCTTGCTTACCGCACTTTTTGATAGTTTAAGATCTGTTGACAAATAATGCGCATAACCTTTATAATTCTCTTTGGCACTAGTTTCGCTAAAATCCCAATGCCCCACAAGGCTTCTATATTTTTTTTTAATCCCAGACCTGAGCTTATCCTGGTTGAAAGAAGACAAAACAGTAAGAATGGAACCAAAGAATAAAATATGGACTATTAATTTTCTAAAATTCATAATGTTACCTTTCAATAAATTAATAATAATTAGCAGATAAGCACCTATGGATAGCCTTGAATAATAAAGAAATATGACTAAGTTCTCAATATATTTTATCCAAAAAAATTGGAACGCAAATAGTTGTTATAAGAACTCTCAACTAAAAAGTGCTAGGCCTATTCATTTTTTATAAATGTTCTAACAACTTCCAACTTAATCTCATCATGCTCATGCTTGCCATGCATATACTTTTTATAATCGTACTTAACAAATAGCTGTAGTTTATCTTTATTGAGCACTGTTATGGTATAAACTTTACCATCCTCCTCCCAATCTCCAATAAGGGTAAGTTGGTTATTAGCCTCTGATACCCATTTTCCTGACTTATCTATTCCTGTTCTGGTTTCCTCGGTATAGCTACCATCACTATTAAAGCTTATAGTTCCATCATCCAAATAAGCTTTTTTACCTTTAGCAACATCTTATTTACTGCTGCCTGAGACATACCTAGTTGGGTTTCTAGATAATGAGTATAACTTCTACCATTAATTTTCATGTATACATTACCCTGCTTAAACTTCCAAGTACCTACTAATGTAGCTTGTGGATCTAATATAGCGGTGCCATTAAAGTAATTGCTTTTTTTACACGAAGTAATTAATAAACAGAATATGTAAATAAGAGGGCGTATTTTAAGTTTCGTTTTTGGTTTTCCATTTTGGGTATAGGTATTGGGTTTGCATATCTTTTATTTGAATGAGGATTATGCTAATCTCATCTTAATATTCTCAACAAAGAGATTTAAAAAAGACCGTTTCTTGCGAAACAGTCTTCATAAACTAACTACTGCGAACACAAATTATTTGCTTTTCAACAATGTGTTTGTAATTTCAACTTTCAGCAGATCCTCCTTATTATCATTATTCAGATCTTGTTTTCTATCTTCAATACCATAAACCTGGAGTAGTTCATCATTTAATTTAACAATGGTAAGAAGCTGATTATCTCCTTTAACAGTAAGCGTAATCTGATCATTTGTATTTACGGCCCATTTTCCCCATTGTGGTTCGCCCTCTTTAAAATTCTGTACAAAGGTGCCATCCTCTTTAAAGGTGATATAACCATCAACTTTGTAATCTTTTTCCATTTTACTGACTACCTCTTCGGCTTCTTTTTCCGACAAACCAACTGTGGTCTCCAAGTAACTCTTATAACTTTCACCATCCACTGTCATATTTGTTTTAACATCTCCGAAATTCCATGTGCCTAATAAAGAAACATTTGGATTATCGATTTTAATTTCGTTTAAAAAATCGTCTTTATCACATGATGTGAATAACATAATGCTACTAAAGAAATACACTGTAAGTGCTGCTAATGTTAATTTTCTCTTTTTCATCTTACTATATTTTAAGTTTCATGAATCAGATGAAATCCACGGCGAATAACATCTTTTGTTAATTACTTCTAATTTGATTTCGAATTAACTCTGTTTGAATTAATTGACTTTACAAAGTTACAGCGTGTTGCAATGGCGAGGTACTAACAGCTTACGTAAATTAAATATTTACGTGAAGTACGTAGTGAAAAATATAACCCCATTGCTGAACTGATAAATTAGATTTATATTTTGTACACGAGTATTGACAGGAAAACCTTTTGAACATGCATATTAGTCTTGTTAATGCATTATAGAGATAAGAAAATGGCTGCCTCATGAGAGACAGCCTTAGCATCAACAAACTAACACTAACCTATGAACCGTGTATTTTTGTTCTATTTTTTTAGATTAAAAATTAATCCCTGCAGTTATATAAGCTCCTTGTAGTTTTGGAGCATTGCTTGTGTTTTTCAAAAATTCATTTAATCCCCACTCATAACTTACATCAAGGTATAAAAAGGATAAATCAACACCTACTCCTACTTGGGCTCCCCAATTCATTCCTTTATAGTCGCTCTTATCTAATTTAAGTATATTACTTTCTTTTACATTGGTTACGATAGACGCTGTTGGTCCACCAAAGACACGTAATGCAAATGGGCTAGACTCACTACCTAAAATGTGATATCCTACATTAACAGGAATTCTGATGGAACTTATTTGGTTACTTATATCAACCTTCTGACCTTCGATACCTGACACTACAAAATCAGTGGATTGCTTTTGTACGAACACTCCTGGTTCTACATATAGTTTATCTCCAATTAGGGCACTTGCTCCTATTTGATAACCTACTTTTGCTTGCACGTTATTTGTTCCGTCGGGTACTTTTGAAAAATCGGTTACATTAATACCGATACCTGGCTTAATGGATACTTGTGACCATGTTAGGGAGCTTATGGCTACGGCGACGAATAATAATACTAACTTTTTCATCTTACTATATTTTAATTTTATAGAATCGATATAATCCACGGTGAATTATATCTGTTAAAATTTATTTCTGTTTTGTAAATCATTTAAACTTTGTTTGTTATAAATGACAATACAAATGTATAGCAAGTGCAAAAAGTGGTATGCTAATAGGATACGTAAATATTAAATTTACGTAAAGTACGTAGATGTGCCTATAGGTGTAATTTAAGAAACTCTTATTGCTTAAAATAACAATTGTTTTTGTTTGAATAGACGGCTTAGGGATAGGAGCGGCATCCTTTGTGAGCCCATTATGGCGAGCAAAGATATAGCGTATAGCCCGACCCGCAGGGAAGCCCCTCATGGTAATAACTAAATGTTTATTTTAATGTATTGTGTTTTTACAAATCGTTAAACAGATTTCGCTCAATGGCATAAAGTACCATGCCTGCGACATTTTTACATCCTGTTTTTATAATTAGATTGCGCTTATGGGTTTCGATGGTGCGCATATTTACAAAGAGCTCATCGGCTATTTCGGCATTGGATTTTTCTTTACAAATGAGATGAAGCACCTCGGTTTCGCGCTCCGTTAATGGAACCTCAACTTGGGTGCGTTGTTTTAGCTTTGGCTTGCCTCCTATGCCTTCCATAATTACATTGGTAACTTCATCGCTAAAATATTTTTCTCCTTTTGCAACCGTGCGTATTGCCAACTGCAATTGGGCTTGAGTACAATCTTTTAATATGTAGCCAATAGCTCCTGCGGCTATCATGTGTTTAATGTTGTAGTTTTCGTTCATCATGGTTAAGGCTAATATATGTACATTGGGATATTTACTATGTACTTGTTTGGCTAACTCAATTCCATCCATTTGTGGCATCATAATATCGGTGACCAACACATCAATTTGAAACTGCTCTAAAAACTCAAGTGCTTCGATACCATTATTGGCTTCACCTATTACATTAAGGTCGGCTTCATTTAAAAATGAACGCAGCCCTTGTCGGATCATACTGTGGTCGTCTACTAGTAGAATATTTATTTCCATGAGAGTTATTTTATTGGAAGTTCAACAATAATTTGAGTGCCTTTGTTTGCTTGGGATTCTATTTGAAATAAGGCACCAATAGATTCCGCTCTAGTCTTCATACTGTTTAAACCAAAACTATTCTCAGTGTTTAATATATCGAAACCAATGCCATTGTCTTCGATGCTAAGTTCTATAAACTCGCTATGCTGATATATTTGAATGGAACAAACGGATGCTTCTGAATACTTTATCACATTATTTATAGCCTCTTGCGTAATCCGATATAAAGTCATTTCGCTAGCCAAGCGTGTTTTAAAGTCTTCTATATTATTATAAAAATTAAACTGAATACCACTAGTATTTTGCAAAGCATCAACCAAAGATTTGATGGCTTGGGCTAACCCTTGATCTGCAATAATTTTTGGCATTAGCTTATGGGCCAAGGTCCTGCTTTCTTCAATGGATTTTTTTAAATAATTATACCCTGTATTAAACTTATACTGTAGATCTTCTTCGGGCAAAGTTACAGAAGATCTTACTTTTTCAAAATTTAAAAGAGCCGTTGACATGGTTTGTTGCAGACCATCATGTATTTCTCGTGAGATACGACTCCGCTCGTGGTCTTCTGTTTCGAGCACCGCATTAATAACCTTTTCTTCTTGCTTCATCCGATCCGAAATATCTGCGAAAGTACCCACTATTCGGGTAACAGAACCCTTATTTGAATGCTCTACTGCCTCTCCTTTTATATTAATCCATTTATAAATTCCATTGGCATCTTTAATCCTAATTATATTACGGTAACTTCCTTGTTTTACTACTTCTTCTTTATTTATAAACAGAGATAAATTTGCATCTTGAGGATGAACTAAGGATTGAAAAAATACATTTACATTGTTATTAATATTGGTACTATCGTATCCCAAAAGTTTAAAGCAACGCGGACTGTACACTATATCCGCACCTACGTTCCATTCCCAAATACCTTCGTTGGCAACTTTAAAAGCATAAATGAGGCGTTGCTGACTCTCTTCTAACGCTTTCATACTAGCTCTACGTTCGTAGTAGCTAGTTACCATACGAGTTACGCCATCCAATAAAAGTTGCTCATCATTATAGTATAAGCTGCACTCCTTTATCATTAGAGAAGCTTTGAAAATTTCAATTTTACCAATTTCTTGATTGTCCACTTCTATTTTAGCAGTACGTATAAGTTCATAATGATTTGGAATATCATTACCATATTTATCACCTTTATAGATAATTTGGCATTTTGTACTTGTTGGAGCATGATGCCCTGATGGAATAATTTGAGTTAATTCTGTAAACACCTCTTCGGGCAATCGCTTTGCCCATTCTGTAATTTGCGATACTTTATAGAGGCAGTTTATTTCTTTAACACGTTCTTTTATTTCTTCTTCTTGCTGTTCTTGTTTTATCAGTCGTTTACGTATCATCCAATAAGAAAACAAGGATATGATGATAACCAAAATTAGCATTCCGATAATAAAAACAAGAAATCGATACCCTCGTTTAGCTAGCGCATCGCGAGTATTTATTGTTCTATCTTTTATATTCGCTTCTAATTGAGTAATTGGTTTTATAACCGCTAGTTTTCCTTTTATATATGCATCACTATTCAAAAGCTTAAAAGCAGATTCACGCGCTTTGGTAATACGGATTGATTCCACTGCTTTATCATTTGCCATGATACTGTCAAAAACGTAAAAAGACCTCTTCTCTATGGTTACCAATTGCTTTGCCATATCAATTGATTGATGGAGTAACTCAAATTCAATATTTGTAAAACCCATACTTAACATACTATCCTGAAGGGTTTGGTTCCAACCATAGCTAACGGGTATTTCTCCTTGACGTACTTCTAGCTCTTCATAATATTTCTGTTTCCATAAAGAATCGTTTGATATTATGTAACGAACACAGTACTTGGTAAGTTTATCATTGGCTTGCCTAAGATGATCGCCTAATAAATATGAACTGTGCTGTTTAATTTGCGAACTATATAATTTGGTTTGATTTCGCAGTAAAAATACCTGCATAAGCAAAGCTATGCCGATAGAAAAAACAATGAATCCAAACAATAAAATAAAAGTCTTTTTTACTTTCATATACATGGGTTATAATGACAATTATTAAAGATAAACATCAATTGATAGCTTGATGTTTAGACTACATGCTGATTTGACTCTACCTACATTTTAAAACAGTATTAAACGTCAAGTTCTAATATTTAAATAGAAATAGTTTAAGTCCATTATAGCTATTCTCAACACAATAATAATCAATACCTAATTTTATACAAACCCATTACAATAAGACAATAAACAAATATATTTAATCTACTTTGTTTGACATTCTTGTTTGATTTCCATTATATTAGGGTCAGATGTTAAAAAAACTTATAATATAGCGCTATGTCTAACACTTAAGCAATAAAGCGTGTTAAGTCATAATTAAACACTACATTTGCACCCTCATTTGAAATTGCTATGCAGGATATAAGAAATATTGCAATTATTGCACACGTTGACCACGGTAAAACTACCTTGGTAGATAAGATGTTACTAGCCGGTCAGTTATTTAAAGACCACCAAGAGGTTGGAGAATTAATAATGGATAATAACGATCTTGAAAGAGAACGTGGTATTACCATTTTATCTAAGAACGTTTCAATGGTGTATAAAAACACCAAAATCAATATCATTGATACCCCAGGTCACTCCGATTTTGGTGGTGAGGTAGAGCGTGTTTTAAACATGGCCGATGGTGTACTACTTTTAGTAGATGCATTTGAAGGACCAATGCCACAAACTCGTTTTGTACTTCAAAAAGCAATTAGCTTAGGACTTAAGCCTATTGTTGTTATCAATAAAGTTGATAAAGAAAACTGTCGTCCAGAGGAGGTACAGGAGTCGGTATTCGACTTAATGTTCAACCTTGGTGCTACAGAAGACCAATTAGATTTTGTAACCATTTATGGTTCTGCTAAAAATGGTTGGATGAGTACTGATTGGAAACAGCAAACCGATAATATTACTGCTGTATTTGATGCAGTTGTTGAAAATATTCCAGCGCCAGAGCCAAACGAAGGAACACCTCAGATGTTAATTACATCTTTAGATCACTCGCCTTACACAGGTCGTATTGCTATTGGTCGTGTTCACCGTGGTACTTTAAAAACAAACCAACAGGTTTCTTTAGTAAGTCGCGATGGTTCAATCACAAAAACTAAGATTAAAGAAATTAACGTATTCTCTGGTTTAGGTCGTACTAAAGTAGAAGAAGTTTCAAGTGGCGAGCTATGTGCCTTAATTGGTTTAGATACTTTCGACATTGGTGATACAGTTGCCGATATTGAAGAGCCAGAAGCTTTAGATCCTATTTCTATCGACGAGCCAACAATGAGTATGTTATTTACCATTAATAACTCACCATTCTTCGGACAGGATGGTAAATTTGTTACTTCACGTCATATTAAAGACCGTTTAGATGCTGAGCTTGAGAAAAACTTAGCACTTCGCGTTGAAGATACAAACTCTGCTGATGCATGGAATGTATACGGACGTGGTGTACTTCACTTGTCAGTATTAATTGAAACAATGCGTCGCGAAGGTTATGAGCTACAAGTTGGTCAGCCACGTGTAATCATTAAAGAAATTGGAGCTATCAAACATGAGCCAGTTGAGGAATTAACCATCGATTTACCAGATGAGTATTCAGGTAAAGCCATCGAAATGGTTACACAACGTAAAGGAGATATGTTAAGCATGGAGCGTAAAGGTGATCGTATCGTTATCGAATTCCATATCCCATCTCGTGGTATTATTGGTTTACGTAACGCAATGCTTACAGCTACAGCTGGAGAGGCAATTATGGCACACCGTTTTGTAGAGTTTCAACCTTACAAAGGCGAAATTAACAAACGTTTAAATGGTTCTCTTATTTCAATGGAAGATGGAGCAGCTATTCCTTACGCATTAGATAAATTACAAGATAGAGGTAAATTCTTTGTTGCACCGCAGCAAAAAATATACAAAGGTCAGGTAATTGGAGAAAATAACCGCGATGGTGATTTAACTATCAACATCACCAAAACCAAGAAGCTTACCAATATGCGTACTTCTGGTTCTGATGATAAAGTGAAATTAGCACCGCCAATTATCTTCTCATTAGAAGAGGCATTAGAATATATCCAAGGAGACGAGTATGTTGAGGTAACACCAAAAGAAATTCGTATCCGTAAAATATTTCTTGAAGAACACGAACGTAAGCGTTCTGCTAAATAACAAATAGTGTAAAAGCATTATTTATCATTTAGCTGTTTTCGAGTTAGCAGCGAGCCGCATCATTTATTTGGTGCGGCTCTTTTTTTGCATAATATTTTCACCTGATATAACTTGGGTGTGCCCCTATCGGGTCGCGCTTTACACTATATCTTTCCTCGCCATAATGGGCTCGCAAAGGATGCCGTTTCAATCGCTCACACAAGTATAAACTATGAGGACAGTAACAAGAATTACCGAGTGCAATAACACATACTTACCTTTTATGGCCAACACCCCTAGTAAATAACAACGATATATACCTTTAAACATAGGCTTTGTCATAAAAATATTTAACAAATTATTCATAGCTTTACAGCAGGTAAAAAAACTAGTATTTATTATTTTAATCATTTTCCATGAGTAATATCGATTGGGCAAATCTATCGTTCAGTTATATCAAAACGGAGTATAACGTTCGAAGCTATTTTAAAGACGGCCAATGGAGTGATTTAGAAGAAACTACTTCTGAACAAATCACAATGCATATGGCTGCAACAGGTATTCATTACGGTCAGCAATCGTTCGAAGGACTAAAGGCCTTCAAAGGAAAAGATGGGAAAGTCCGCATTTTCAGAATGGAAGAAAATGCCAAAAGACTTCAAAGTTCTGCCGACGGAATTTTAATGCAAGCGGTACCAACCGAGCTTTTCACCAAAGCTGTCGTCCGCGCTGTTGAGCTCAATCTAAAATTTGTCCCTCCATACGAGTCTGGAGCTGCTTTATACATCCGTCCTGTATTATTTGGTTCTGGTGCTAAAGTAGGCGTTTCTCCTGCTGATGAATTTACATTCGTGGTGTTTGTAACCCCTGTAGGGCCATATTTCAAAGAAGGCTTTAAGCCAACTAAGCAAATGATAAGCCGTCAGTTCGATAGAGCTGCACCGCAGGGTACTGGCAACTTAAAAGTTGGTGGTAACTACGCAGCAAGTATGAAAGCTGGACAAATGGCACACGATAATGGTTATTCTTCAGTTCTTTATTTAGATAGTAAAGAAAAGAAATATATCGATGAGGCTGGTCCTGCTAACTTTTTTGCCATAAAAGGCGATAAGTACATTACGCCGCTTTCTAATTCAATTTTGCCAAGTATCACCAACATGAGCTTAATTCAGTTGGCTGAAGATATGGGCTTAACCATTGAACGAAGAAAAGTAGCATTGGAAGAATTAGCTACCTTCGATGAAGTGGGTGCTTGTGGCACTGCAGCAGTAATATCGCCAATTGGTCAAATTGATGATATCGATGAGGATAAATCCTATGTATTCGGAGATCCTAAAGTAGCAGGTGAAGTGAGTACAAAGCTATACAATAAATTAAGAGCCATCCAGTATGGCGATGAAGCAGATACTCATAATTGGGTAACCGTTTTGTAATACATAGTTTAGCATAAAAATATTGTTGCCCATAGGTTTTCTAACCTATGGGTTTTTTTATGAATAATTAGATGATATATTTTACGAATACTAGTAATCTTTATCATTTATTGAAATACAAAAACTTCGTCTATGTTCATTATTCTTTAGGGTTATATAGCTTATAAATAATAAGGGAATAGGTATAATAATTGCTGATCTTAGAAAAATGATAACTATATAATATGAATAACTTTTACATCTTTTGTTTAATTCTAATCCCAAGCATAAGTATAAGTACCTCCTTCCTATTTTACCGATATAGAAACTCTATACTTAAAAATGTTGTTATAGCCATTGGTTTAACAACGATGATAGCATCAATTGCTTCAGCCTACGTAATGTATTCAAATCTTAACCATTTTCTAATTGGGTTCTCTATTGCATTGCTTACAATTATTATTCTAGTACGCCTTCTTAAAAAGCGAATTACAGGAACTATAGCATAACTTAAAGATGAAATTTTAGCTCCAATAGCCAAAGGCCAGTTATCTAATAAGATTGACGAAAGTTTTTTAAATAGGAAAGATGAATTTGGAGAAATTGGCAATACTATTTCAAATATAAAAAATCAGCAGCAAGAGTTAATACAATACATAAAAAGAAGTTCTAATCAGGTACTAAAAATTGTTGAGTCAAATAATCAAGACGCTGCACAATTAGCAGATTCGGCAAATGAACAAGCCGCTTCAACAGAAGAGTTATCATCTACTTTGCTTGAGGTTATGAAGAATGCAAATATTAGTTTAAAAGCTACAAATGACTCAGCTTCACTTTTTAAGCAATTGCAGATAGATGTAAATCACGTAAATGATGTGTTTAATAATAATTTAGAATCAATTAATAAAATTGCAAACAAGGTGGTTACGTTAAATAATATTGCTGCTGAAACTAATATACTTGCGTTAAATGCATCGATTGAGGCGAGTAGGGCTGGTGAAATAGGAAAAGGATCTGGAGTTGTAGCCGGTGAAGTAAAATCTTTGGCTGAGTTTAGTTCTGATGCTGCCGAGCAAATTAACATACAGATTGCAGAAACAATTGGCTTGTCGGATAATACGAGCAATAGACTTATTGATTTACTAAAGGATATTGATGTAACCAGTGAATTATCTAACGAGGCGCTCCAACTTAGCAACCAACAGAATATAGCAATGGATCGGGTAAACTCTACCACAAGTGAAATTTCAAGTCTAGCCAATAAAAATGCCATTACAGCCGAAAAAATGCAAACAAGTACTGATGACCTAAAGAAGGTAGCGCTGGAACTTAATCAATTAGTTAATAACTTCACTGTTGATTAGTTATGCTTTCATTCTACGCTCTTCAACAATCATTAAAGCTTCTTCTCTGATGATGTCAGGTAATTCAACAAGGCGTAGTTGCATACTCTTTATCCACGAAGCTACTTCACGTTCTTTAAGTGTATAAAGAACATCTCTAAATTCTTCAATAGCTTCATCGCTATATGATTTTGAAGGAGTGCCTTTGAAACGATCTAATTCTTCATCCTCAAAATACTCTATATTATCACTTGATGTTAGTAGGCTATCTGATTCACAAACTTCATGAGCGCCACAACAATCATCAGCAATTTCAACTTTCTCCTCTTCTAACTTTTCCTTCTTCCATGGTTTGTTAGAGGCAAACCATGCCACTGCCATTGCCAGTATAATTAATGCAATAATGTAAATCATGGGGCAAAATTATAAAAAATGCGCTTACGTTGTTACGTTTATATCTAATATTAACAAATCATTAGCATCCGAATAAATAAATTTAGCTTGCTTAAAGCTTACATTATTATAATTCAATCAATAGGTATGCCAACTATTTCTTAAATCCGCTTTATTTTCGCAATTTTGCAGCCGCTTTCACATAGGAGGCAATCAATTAGTTTTGGTATAATTTTGGCATTAATTATAGATATGGCAAGTAGCGAGATAATGAATTTAGAGGAGTTACATTTCTTAGGGATTAAGGTAGTGTATAAAGATATGATTGACCAAGGTTACGAGGTTTTGAATGTGAGAAAAGAGTTGGATATCAACCCTCAAATTTTGGCTAAAAAAGACGATCAGTTTTATGCCGTGGTTGTTAAAACTGGCTATTATCCTGAGATGGGAATTGTGTTGCCAGAGATTATTCAGCAAGTTCGAGAAATGGGGCGTAAAAGAAATGCACTTTGTTATTATGCTAGTGTAGGTATCGCCAATGCTAATGGGAAAACAGAAAAAGAAATGGCCCGCCCAGTTGTTGGAGGCGAGTATTACATCAACTATAAAGGGATTATTCCATTTCCTGAGCTTAAAGCTAAACTACCATCTATTAATAAAGAAGATTAGTGCAAGTAATGAATCAGTTGAAACAAATAGGTGAATTCTTAAAAAAGAATAGAACTGTAATATATGTTATTTTAGGCTTGGCCTTGATGTTACAGATTTGCAGTAGAGGAGCATCCACACCAGGCACCACAACAACTACTCAAGGTGTTGAAGAAGTAATTACTGATTCAATACAGGGTATGGAGGCACCAACGAACGAGCCATCGCATAGTAACGATATTAATTCGTTAATGATAATGATTGGTTTGGTTTTGGCATTTTTTGTGGCCAAACGTTATGGCTATCTCGAAAAATTATTTCCGAAGGTAGTTATAGTAAAACTTAGTTTTGCAAAGCAACGAAGTACGGGTAAATTAATAGCTCAGGTTGTACTTATTAATCACAAAAAGGAAGCTATTAATTTCGAAAATCCTGTTTTAATCTTCCATAAAGGAAGCAAGAAGCGTGAGTTTGTTATTAAAAATATGGGCGGGGTAAATTATTTTCCTCTAACTTTAGTTTCGGGTGTGGGTCATAAGTTTAATGTTGATATTCAAAAGTTTTACGATAATGTTGAAGGATTAAGTCAATTCAAAAACATCAGCGTAAGCTTTAAAACTACTGTTGGCAAAACACATACAAGTATGAAGTGGCCAACGTGGATGGTAACAAAAAAGATAGGTTAAGTTAAAACCAATTCAGATGGGATTTTTAAAAGAACAATGGGAGAAATATAGAGACCGAAAAACAAAGGCAGGGATTGTGCTCGATTTTGTTTTTTTGGCTTTGTTTTTAGCTATGCTTAATCCTACAACGCGCAAGGTGATTAGTTCTTCAGTAATTAGATATACGATGACTGCACCTAAGGTGGAGAAGAAAATTAACTCACTAGCTGATGTTGATTATAATTGGAGGTATCAGGATAAGGATGGCATCGCAATTAACTTTTCCGAGAATAAAGGAAAGGTTGTATTACTCAACTTTTGGGCAACATGGTGTCCGCCGTGTGTTGCTGAAATGCCATCGCTTCAAAAGTTATATGATGAATATGGCGATAGGGTAGAGTTTGTGCTAATTACAAACGAAGGTTTTAATATGATTAATCCTTTTATGACTAAAAGAGGATTAAGCTTGCCTGTATATACGGCCATTGATCCTGTGTCTGATATTTTACAAAGTAAAAGTATCCCAGTTACTTATCTCATTTCAAAAAAAGGTGAGATTATTCTAAGTAAAACAGGAGCCGCTAAATGGCATAGTGATAAAGTAAAACAAGTAATTGACAATTTATTGGTTGAATAGTGAAGATAGGAAATTTACAATTACGAGAGCATCCGCTTTTATTAGCGCCCATGGAGGATGTTACAGATCCTTCGTTTAGACTATTGTGTAAAAAATATGGTGCCGATTTAATGTATACTGAATTTGTATCTGCAGATGCATTAATTCGTAGCATTGAAAAAACACAGCGTAAACTCAAGATATTTGATGAGGAACGCCCAGTAGCTATTCAATTATATGGAAAAGATATTGAGGCAATGGTTGAAGCTGCTAAAATTGCAGAGCAAGCTAAACCGGAGTTGATTGATATCAATTTTGGTTGCCCGGTTAAAAAAATCGCAACAAAAGGTGCTGGCTCAGGAATGCTTCGCGATATTCCGAAGATGATTGATATGACTACTCAGATTGTGAAAGCGGTTAACTTACCGGTTACTGTTAAAACACGTTTGGGTTGGGACGAGGATTCTAAGATTATTGTTGATGTTGCTGAACAACTTCAGGATACTGGTATTCAGGCTTTGGCAATTCACGGAAGAACACGAGCTCAAATGTACAATGGCGAGGCAGACTGGACTTTGATAGGTGAGGTGAAGAATAATCCTCGTATGAATATTCCTATCATTGGTAACGGGGATATAACACATCCGCAAAAAGCGAAAGATTATTTGGATAGATATGGTGTTGATGCTCTTATGATAGGCAGACCTACCATTGGTCGTCCTTGGATCTTTAGAGAAATCAGACATTACTTAGAAACTGGTGAATTACTCGATTTGCCAAAAATACCAGAGCATGTTGAAATGATACGTGAGCATCTGAATAATAGCATTGAATGGTTAGGCGAACGTAGAGGGATATTGCATATGCGTCGTCATTTGGCAATTTCGTTTAAAGGTTTGCGCGATTTTAGAGATCTAAAAATTAAAATGCTTAGAGCCAACACGGCGGAAGAGGTACATACTTGTTTAAATGAGATTAAGGATAAATATCCCAACGAAATTTCTGATGTAAGGAGTTAGTTTATGGCTAGCTCTATTACCATAAAGTATTATCAATCGCCTGTAGGAGAATTAATTTTAGGAGAATACAGTGGGAAGTTGTGTATTTGCGATTGGCGTTATCGTAAAATGAGAGACGCGGTTGATAAGAGAATACAAGAGGCTCTTGATTGTTGTTATACTGTTGGTGAATCTGATTTGTTAGATGTTACTATAGCTCAGTTTAAAGAATATTTTTCGGGTGAGCGCAAGGTGTTTGATGTTCCATTATTACCAATTGGTACCGGATTTCAAAAGCGTGTTTGGGATCAACTCCTTACAATCCCTTATGGGGAAACGTGCTCCTATCTTCAACTTTCAAAAAAATTAGGAAACGAAAAAGCGATCAGAGCAGTTGCGTCTGCAAATGGTGCCAATGCCATTTCAATTATTATTCCGTGCCACAGAATAATAGGTGCCGATGGTAGTTTAACTGGTTATGCAGGAGGCTTACCTGCTAAGAAAAAACTATTGAGTTTGGAGGATGCCCTACCAAATCAACAGTTGAGCCTTTTTAAACTTTAAAATAATCAAGATCTTTTTACGCCTCTCCCTTAAAATATCTTTTTACAATTACTTTAACAGGATAAAGTGTAGCTAAGAATCCAATTGTGGTTACTGTTGCAAGTGTTGTGAATATATCTAATATTTCAAGTTTAACCGGATAAGCATCTACAACAAAATTACCACCTCCACTAAAATGAATAACCCCAAAATATTCTTGAATTAGAATTAAAACAACCCCTACTACAAGACCCGATATTACTCCGATTAATGAGATTAACCAACCTTCAAGTAAGAAAATGCGTGTCACTAATTTTTGATTGGCGCCCATACTTTTTAAAGTTGTGATGCTTTCTTTTTTATCAAATATCAGCATCGACATGGTTCCAATTAAATTGAAGGTTGCAATAATCAAAATGAAGCATAAAATCAGATAGGCCATTATCTTTTCAATGCGCATCATTTTATAAAAGCTGGCATGTTGCTCTTGCCTGTTTTGCACATTAAATGAACTCCCTAGTATTGATTCAATTCTTCTCTGGGCAGAGCTAATATTATAGGATGGATTTAAGGAAATTGATAAAGACGTTACTTCAGAGTTTGAATATTTAAGTAGTCTACGTGCCAAGTCAATATCAATAATGAGGTATTTAGAATCATACTCCATTTGCTTCACTAAAAACACTCCTTTTGGATGTATGTAATGCGATTTAAAAGCCTCGTTAGGTCTAGCAAGATTTATTTTCTTATTCCTATCAGGAACATAAATCATTAAAGGAGTAAGAAAGCTAGTGCGTACATTTAGTTGGTCGGCTAACACGTAACCAATAATCCCACCATAGCCATCTTTACTTTTTAGTTCAAATTTGCCGTTATAAATTATGGAATCTAGTTTACTAACTCTAACAAAGTTAGAATCAACCCCCATAATAATACCGGTTACTTGTCTGTCTTTATACTTGAGTAAAGCATTATCTTCAATAACAGGGGCAATGTAAGTAACCTCCTCAAGTTGATTTATGGCATCAAGGTTTAAGGAATCAGTTGAAAAGTATTTGCCTTCGTTTAGTGTAACTTTAATATCAGAATCAAACGAACCATATAAGTTTCCAATTAGGCCGTGAAGTCCGTTAAAAACGGACAGAACCATTAGTAATGCAATTGTACCTACCGATACTCCAATAATAGAAATGGTTGAAATAACATTAATTATCCCTTTCGACTTTTTACCAAACAGAAATTTTAATGCTATTTCAAAAGACAGCTTCATTCAGTAATTATTTGAAAGCTTTAACAATTAAGCCAGTTCCACTTTTATGGGTTTTTGCAACATCAATTGCATTTAGCAATAAACAAAAAGGGAAAGTTATTAAATAGTAGAAGGGTAATAAAATGAAAAATGCTTTAGTAGCATTAAGCATGATAATTGGATATTTCATAGATAATTTCCATGATATTTTACCGGGTATTCCATACGAATATCTGGCATCTACATCTCTAAACCCTGCCTTCTTAAGTTTTTGAACAATTTCTTGCATATTATATCCATCGCGAACATGCTCGTCGATAAAGCCTGTTACACCATCATCGTGCTCAGCGTCGTGATGATGTGCATCAGATCCGCCTTGGTCACTTGGGGTTGATATTAAAATCATACCTCCAAGGTTCATTGCCTGATAAAGGTTTTTAAAAACGGCTTCGTCGTCTTCAATGTGCTCCATCACATCTACAGAAACAACTAAGTCGTATTTATCTTTTTCTTCAAACTTAGTTAAGTCGGCAAATTTAAATTTTACCTGCTCTTGTCGGTTTATTTTTGTGAAGAATTGATTACAATCAGCAATCTGTTCATTCTTAACATCAACGCCAGTTATATTCCATTTCTTATTTATCCCAGATAGGAAGTAAACATACTGGCCAAAGCCTGAACCTGCATCCAATACATTAAGTTCGTTACCTACTTTTTTCGACCATCGCTTTATTTCTTTTCTGATGTGCCATGAGCGAAGAAGCAAGAGGTCGAGCAGTTTATAAAATACACGTCGGAGCGAAGGTGTGCTATTAAATACTTTTCCTAAACTACGTTTTATTGGGTCGTATTGCATTGTTATTCTTTTAGTAAGCGGTCAATATTTTCAAGATAATCTAATGAATCATCTAAAAAGAATTGTAAATCAGGAATAACTCTTAGTTGTTTTCCCGCTTTCATTCCTAATGCTTTACGCACTAGGCCACCTTTTGTTTTAATTTCTTCAATTACATTAGCTGCATTTTTAGATGGGAATATGCTAAGGTAAACTTTTGCCATTCCTAAATCTGGTGAAATACGAACTTTAGAAACAGAAACCATTGTTCCTAAGGTTAATACTCTAGCTTCTTGTATAAATATTTGGCTTATTTCTTTTTCGAGTAATCTATTTACTTTTTTTTGCCTGGTAGAATCCATTGCTTTTGATTTTATTTTGTACGAAAATAATCTTTTTACTTTAATAACAATATGCTTTCGCATTGATTATGGAACGGGATCATGTCCGTGTCCGCCCCACGGGTTACAGCTTAATATACGTTTAATGGCAAGGTAAAGACCTTTAATAGGGCCATGTTTTTTAAGCGCTTGTATAGAATAGGCAGAACAACTTGGTGTGTACCTGCATGATGCTCCTAACATTGGAGATATGGTATATTGATATATTTTAATGGGAATTATCAAAATGAAGGTAAAGAACCTTTTAATCCAAAATCCAATATGTTGAAAGAAACTAATCATTGGGTTCACTGAGCTTCTGGCATAATTTATCCAAGGCTTTAATCATACCTTTTTCAATACTATCATACGACATTTTACTTGATGATATATAAACCATTGCAATCGCAATTTGTTGATTTTTTTCTTTAAGTAATGTTTGTAAGCCTTGTCGGTGCAGTCTATATGCTTCTTTACTTCGCCTTCTTAATAAGTTTCGGTGTACAGCTCTTTTAAATTTTCGTTTCCCAACAGAGAACAATACCTGAGAATGTACATCCTGTGGTAACTCAGTATCTAAATAAATTACTCTAAAAGGATAACAAACAAAAGCCTTTCCCGAGCTGAATACATCGTTAATAACATTATGGCTGCACAGTCTTTCGGATTTAGGGAACGAAAAGTTGTCTGTGTTCATTCTATTTGCTTGTTTATATAGAGTAAAAAAGGGCATTAAATAATGCCCTTTTATTAAATATATCTTTTGTTGTAGTTTATTTGCCTTTGTTGTGCTGCTTGATAAACTGCTCTAAAGCCATTGTCATTGATGGAGCTTTTGGCATTGGAGCCTGAATATCTAATCTGTATCCAGCATTAGTAACTGCTTTAGCTGTTGCCGGACCAAAAGTTGCAATAATTGTCTCATCCTGGTTCCAATTAGGGAAGTTTTGTAACAAACTTGTAATTCCAGATGGACTAAAGAAAACAACTATATCATAATCAATGTCTTTTAAATCGCTTAAGTCACTGCTAACAGTACGATATAAAATAGCTTTTGAATACTTAATCTTATTTTTCTCCAATAACTCTGGAATCTCTTGCTTATGAATATCAGAAAGAGGTACAAGGAATGTTTCGTCCTTATGCTTCTTAATCACATCTACTAAGTCAGGAAATTTACCTGTTGAATGGAAAATTTTTCTTTTACGGTAAACAATGTATTTTTGAAGATAGTAAGCCGTTGCTTCATTAATACAGAAGTATTTCATGTCATCAGGTACAGTAACCCTCATTTCTTCAGCAACTCTAAAGAAATTGTCAATTGCCGTACGGCTTGTGAAAATTACAGCAGAGTGATCAAGGATATTAATCTTCTGCGTTCGAAACTCTTTTGTAGGTACGCTCTCAACTTGAATGAATGGTCTAAAATCAATTTTTACATTGTTTTTTTCCGCTAATTCGAAATATGGAGATTTTTCGGTCTGTGGCTTTGGCTGTGAAACCAAAATTCTTTTAATCTTCAAAGCTTTACTGTTTTAATTTCAACTATGCCCCTTTAAAAATATTATACATAATTAATAAAGGCAAAATTTCTAGGGCACAAAGATACAAAAACAAGTAAAATAACGATGCTATATTACCTAAAATTAATTGCAAACCTCTTGTAATCTGAATTAAATAGAGGCTGATCATCAATAATATTCCAATTTTTAATAGAATTTCCACCATGCTGATCTCAATATATGGGATGATGGCAATAAATGGTAATAGAATTAAACTTCCTATTTTACTATGTCTTTGGCCAATCCATAAATATTCTTTTGTTTGATCAGTGGTATCAAAAATATAAGCTACCAATCTATACATTCCTGCTTTGAAGGTAAAATAGGCAAGAATTATGAGCATACTGATTGGAATTAACCATAGTCCCAGTAATTTTACATGAGATAACTGAAAATAACTGCTGAATAAATATAAAAATATGGATGCATTTAGCACAAAAAGAACATTTAGTACAAAAGACGGTAATTGATTTTGAGTACTAAATGTGGTGGTTAATTTTCGGGCTGCTTGACTATAAATTAATGACGAAAATAATTCCTTAAGGTATTTGAAATTGCTGATACGAAGAAATCCAACAATGGCAATCACAAATATTAAAAGCCCAGAGATAACATCTTTATCTGTGCTTGAAATAAACTGACCTTCTTTTAGCTTTGAGTTTTCACCTACTAAAGTTTGTGTTTCAGTTCTGGTGTTATTTTCTTGATTGATGATGGAGTCTGCTTCGAGGGCTAAACTGTTTAAGGTCTGATTTATTTCTTCATTTTCTATCTCATTTTTAATGATATCAATAATCCCTGAGTTATTAGTTGTAGCGGTGTTGACCCATTGTTTATCACTGCGTGGGATTGGGTTTAGGTAGTCATTAACTACATTGTCAAATAGTGGACTTTTATTATTTATAGGACGAACTTTAAGATTGTATTTAATCGAATCTTCAGCACTAGGGGTATAATATTTTATTTTTTTACGCGGTGTATATCTCTTTTGTACCTGAAATCGAACTGGAGTTTCAGGTATAGAAGTAATTGTAGTTGATGATTTAACCTTTAGTTCAGAATTCAAACTGGGTTTAATCTCAGTGCTTGTGCTATCAGCAGTTATTGTATTTTGAGGTGCAAAGTACTTCATTAAATTTATATAATCACCAGTATTATAATATTGAATTATTGGTTGTTTTACTATCTCTTAATTCTTGCGAAATAACTTCTACAATGTTTTCAATAGAAGGTATTTCAATCCATAACTTAGCGTTTTCGCCTGTCATAAAGTTTTCTTCTATCATTAGCTTCAGCATTTTAATGAGCGGAGTATAAAAACCTTTAGCATTAACAATCACTATGGGTTTATTAAATAAGCCTAGTTTTTTATTAGAAAGTACTTCGGCAAGTTCTTCTAATGTGCCTGTGCTGCCGGGTAATACAATAATAGCATCAACACCTTCAACTAAAAGCTGTTTGCGCTCGGCCATGGTTTGTGTAATCACCATATCTTCAACGCCTTTGTGAGCCCATTCTACCTCAACCATAAATTGAGGAATAACTCCTCGTACCGAGCCTTTGTTACTTAGCATTGCATTGGCGGCAGCTCCCATTAAACCTATTTCGCCACCACCGTAGTTCATGGCAATATCTTTTTGGGCTAATATTTTGCCAAGTTGTGTGGCTTGGTCTAAGTAGTATTGATCTACTTTGGGGCTTGAAGCGCAGAATACGCAAACTCTTTTTATTGTCATAATTTATAAACTATCTCCTACGCACCATGCAGATGCGCCAAGTAAAATAAAATCTTTTAATATGGTTTGCCCGGCTTTTGATAACTCAGGGAAGCCGTAGCCTGCTAACCACACATAATCAGATGTAAAGAGTAAAGATGCGCTAAGTGTAAACATTATTACAGCAATAAGCCCTCCCCAGAATGATAGTGGACGAGAAACGGGCTTAAGCATAATAAGTATACCTGTTGCAATTTGTAGGTAGGCAATAATAGAGTTTAAAGCATAAGGGGTAATGTATTTTAGTACCCACGAAACATATCCGCCACTAATAAGTTGGCGTGTATAATCTGCTTCAAAGTTCTTGAATTTTAAAAAGCCAAGCCAGATAATTACAAAGGCAAGGCCATATCTTAGCATAAATATGCCAAATGATTTTAAAATTTTGCTGAGAAGGTTTTTCATGCAAATTGATATTTTCTAATTCGGTTTCGAAGATAGTTAATATCAATTGAAGTTTGAAACCTGACTTTACTTCAGTTCATCCAAATCTAAAATAAACTGGCTATTCGGATAAGTTGAGTGGATGTATTTGTCAATATCAGTCTTTAATCTATCTAGTTGTTTAATAAATTCACGTTTTACAGTTCCTCCAAATTTAGATACCTGTATGTGGAAAGTAAAATTGCGCCCTTTGTGCTTCTGCACATTGTTAGCCGTTTCAAATATCAAACGGTTAATATCAAACAATAAACGTTCTTCGTTCATATGCCCAATTAGAAACGCGATGGACGGATTCTTAACCGTATTCTCTTTTGTTTCAACAGCATTGCAAGAGCTCTCTTCGTCCTTAGGTTCCTCAACAGAATAGAAGATATTATCCTCAATATTGCTGAACTGTAATTCTCCTATGGGTTCATAAGTTGCTTTGTTTACCAACTGATAATAAACTAAGCCCTTATTAAACAGCTTGTGGTAGCCTTTATATAAAAAGTAGTGTAATTCTTTGTCGTTTTCTCTTGTAGCAACAAAGTCACTTATTACAATGGCTTCTGATTCGTACTCCGATAATATTTTTTGTACGAAACTATTGGTAAATTCCTCCATGGGAAGGCTCACTTCTTTACCAAAGTTTGTGCGTAACAATGCTTTGTTGGGTTCTTGTAGTTTGGCTTCATTCGAAGCGAGTAATTGAATATTCGCTTTTTCAATGAGAGATTTTAAGTTTGCTGCGGATTCTAGATAATTCATGTAGTTGTTGTTTTTTTTGTCGGTCTAGGATCAAAATTATCAATTTTATTAAGATAAATGACTGTTTATGCAGGGGTTTAAAGTGAAAAAAGCTTAAAAAGAACTATATGTACTCGCTTTTGATACCCTTATGTTCTATTTTTTACTTCGATAAATTGAAAATGCTAAATTTGTAGCGCACCAAAACTGAGTAGAATTGTGAAGCATTACGCCATTGAAAGTGAATCAATCTCTGTAAAAGGAGATTGGGTTAAGCATATTTTAAGTCCGCAAAAAGAAAAAGATTTACCAGAATTAGATAATAAACGGGGGTTACTTTTTTCAAATGTAACACTCGAAAAGATGATTGATGATGAAATGCGTCTTGATAATTTTGCTTTATCGCTCGATAAGAGTAGAAGTATTAGAACCTATTCAAGCGGGGAGCAGAAAAAAGCACTTCTAATCTATTTAATTAACCAAAAGCCTGAATTTTTAATTTTAGATAACCCATTTGATTGTTTAGATGTGGCTTCGGTGGCTTCGCTCAAAGAAAGTATTTTAGAATTAAGTAAAGTAGTTCCTATTATTCAGTTGTTTAAGCGCGAGCATGATATACTTCCGTTTATTACCGATGTATTGGTATTGGAAAAAGAAAAGCTGGTTAAAAGGCATAGTCTAAATTCTTTTAAGGAAAGTTTAATTCATCAGAATAAAGATGTTTTTGTAAATGCACTTCCTGCTGCAGCAGGAAAATTAATTGAAGTGTCTCAAGTGTTAGTTGAGCTAAAGAATGTTACGGTAAGCTACGATGAGCGATGCATTATAAAGAAGCTCAATTGGAAGATTCAGAAAGGTGAATTTTGGCATTTAATTGGGCCCAATGGATCGGGTAAAACTACCTTGCTTACTATGATTTACGGAGATAATCCGAAGGCGTATGGAGTGGATTTATTTTTATTTGGGCATAAAAAAGGAACGGGAGAATCGGTTTGGGAGATTAAAGAAAAGATTGGCTATTTCACCCCATCAATGACCGAATTATTTAGCGGTAATCATACAGCCGAGAATATGATTATTTCGGGCTTAGTAGATAGTGTTGGTTTGTATCGCAGGCCAACAGATATACAACAGCGATTGGCGATGCAATGGCTATCGCTTTTAGGTTTAAAAGATAAGGCCCAAACTTTATTTTATAAGCTTTCTCAGATAGAGCAACGCATGATATTGATAGCGCGTGCCATGGTGAAATATCCGCCTTTATTAATTTTAGATGAACCATCTACCGGGCTTGACGATAAGCATGCTAATATGATGGTAAGTTTGATAAATAAAATTGCTAACGAAAGCGATTCGGCCATTTTATATGTTTCGCACCGCACAGAACTAGGCTTAAAGCCCGATAAAAAATATGTCCTGACTCCAAGCGCTGAGGGGTCAATAGGAGAAGTTCTTTAAAAGAAATATTCCAAGTTTTATATAAATAATATTTACCCTTGAAGCTATTGCTTTCATGGGTAAATACTACCGAAAATTAGTTTAATAATCAAAAATTAAAGCCAATTTTTAAACCAAGTAATATAGTGGGCGTGCCCTCATTAATATCTTGGGCTACTAAACCACCTGTATTATTATCATTATAAGAAAACTGGGTATAATTGCGGTTTCTATATCCAATACCTATGTAGTAATCGAACAATACATCACTGTAGGATAGTGCAGAATAGCCAAATAATAATGCGGTTTCTTGAACTATCATATCGTTATTAGCATAGTATTCGTTATTCTCTACATCTACACTATTATACGTTTCTGTATGTTTTCGATATCGGTAATAAGGAGATATATAAAAACCCTCTAAATCATACTGCTCTTTAGGAAAAAATTTTATTGAGGCATTATATGCATAAGCGATTTTATATTCAGTATTGGTATCGTTAGACATATCATCTAAATCGAAGTTATATAAATAGTCTTTATGTGTTAAACCAGCACCTATTTCAAAAGTGAAATAATTATTTAGTGCGCGTTCATAATTGATTATGAATGTTCCTCTTGGTAAAAGAAAAAGGTTAGTGTTTAATGCGTTTTTGTATTGTTTGATGCTCTCTTTGTTAAGAGTTTCTTCGGAATTGAAAGCGTTATAGGTGACTACTGTTGTTTCTTGTGAGAATGAATTTTGACTTAAAAGGAGAATAATAGATATTAAGTGAAGAATCTTGGCCATAATAATATTAATTTTTTGTTTATTTGTTGCAAATAAACAATATTATATTAACCTAAACAAATGAAAATGAATCGTATAATGCTATTTCTTTGCGCAGTAATTATTGCACTAAACGTAAATGCCAAAGAGTTTAAAGTAAATGTAAGTAAATATGAGAAGGTTAGCTCAGGATCAATTATTAGATTTGCTGGAGGTGTAGATGATTATGTACACATTGTAAGTCGTAATGATGGTAAGGGCAAAGAATACTCATTAAAGGTATATGATGCGAATACTTTGCAAATAATAAATGAGGTAGAGTTAATTGGAAAAGGTGCACCTTTTGCAAAAGGATTTATTTATACTAAAACGTTATTTGCTGACAATAAGGTTATTGTTATGTTTGAAACTTTTGAAAAGAAGAGTAAAACGCATCGCCTTTATGCGCAGTCATTCACTTTAAAAGGGGAAAAGATTGGTAAGGCTAAGTTGATTAACTCAGAACCAAGTATTTCAAGTAAGAGAACAAATAAATATAAAGTATGGCCTAGTCAGGATAGTACAAAGTTTATTGTAATAAAAACCCCTGATAATAAAAAGAAAGCAGATTTAGATTATTTGTTAAGGGTATATGATGGGGAATTAAAAAATATTTCAAGTGCAAAAGTTCAGCTTCCCTACAAAAATCAAGATGTTCGTGTTTTAGATTATTACGTATGTAATGGTGGAGAGGTGCTTTTACTTGTTCAAGTAGATAAGGAAGATAAAGAAAAACGAACAGATACCAAGTTTTTTGAGGCCTTACTAGTTGAACCTGATGGCGGTGCAATGAGTAAGTATAAGATTGAGTTGCCAGGTAAGAAGATTGAGGATGTAGGAATACGCTTAAATGAAACCGATGGGGTGGCTGTTTGCGCAGGATTTTATGCAGATATTCACACTTCTGCAAAACGAACAAAGGGGATTAATGGTGTGTATTACATGCTTATTGATCTTGAAACAAAAGCAATTACTAAAGCCGAATCTAAAAGTTTACCTAATGATATTATTGCCCAATTAAATTCTGATAAAAAATTATCCAATTCAGAAAAAAAGAGAGGTGTTTCTAATTCCTTTAGTCTTCGCGATATTCATAAATTGGAGAATGGTAATTATTACATTGTTGCTGAGCAAAGACGAGATTATATAGTTACACATACTTCTCAAAATGGAGGTACTACAACTACGCATCATTACGAACGTGGAAATTTATTTACTACAGTTGTAAGTAATGAAGGGGAAATTCTACAGTTTACAGATATCCCTAAGAAACAGCATACAGTTAATGATGGTGGATTTGCATTGTCTTTTGGTACATTAAAGACAGGTAATGATCTTGTTTACTTGTATAATGAGCACAAAAGAAATTTAACGAAAGATATTAGAAATGCAAAGGATCTGTCTACTTTAAAGAAGCTAAAAGGCGCTATTTTAGTGGGTTCGGAGTTGAAGAGTGATGGAACGTATACTAAAACCCCAATCTTAAATAATAAAGATAATAAGCTTACGGTTATGCCTGAGTTTATGAGATCTTTAGGAGAAGATAGTGGTCAAGTAGTAGTTCCTTTTCAGAAAACAAAACCGAGAGGTTATTTAGGGCTTTTTTATAGCACTAAAATGGGGGTTATGAAAATATCATTAAACTAATTAGTTATAATCATTGTATTTAGATACAAGCAATTTTACTTTTTTTATATTAGTTTTGCAAGGCAATGAAAACAGGATATTCATATACAAACCGCCAGTTTCGTTTTAAACAATGGAGCCGTAATGCTTATGCAGCTTTTGCTTCAATAGGCAAAGAGGTGAGTATTGGTAATCTTTCTATATCAGCAGCTCAATGGGTTGGTGATGCTTTAAATCAGCTGAGTGCTGTGTTTGAAGCTATTCTAAAATTGTCGGTTGATGATGATACGGATGAATTGCAAGATCAGGAATTATTAGAGTTGTTACCATTAACAGTTGCTGTTGATGCAGAATGTGCTATAAAAAATAAATATAAACGATAATATAACTGCCGTTAATTGGAGCTTTGCTCTGGTTAACGGCTTTTTTTTTGTGCTATGGTTAACGAAATTAAAAACAGAATTTTAGCAGGTGGTGCCATTACAAATAGCGAGGCTATTGCGTTGGCTCAATTAAAGGATAAAGAAGAATTGTATGCTGCGGCAGATGATATTCGTAAGTTCTTTAAAGGTGATCATTTTGATATGTGCAGTATCATGAATGCCAAATCAGGCAAGTGCACGCAAGATTGCAAATGGTGCTCGCAATCCATGTTTCATAAAACCGATATTGAGGAATACGAGTTGGTTGATTTAAAGGAAGCTGAAGCGTTGGCCAAAGAAAATGCTGCCAAAGGGGTGCATAAATTCTCCTTAGTAACTAGTGGCCGAAAAATATCAAAAAGTAACTTAACTCAACTTTGCGGAGTGTATAAAAAAATTCAGAATGATACGCCTATTCACCTTTGTGCCTCAATGGGTTTGCTTAACAAATCAGACTTAATGCAACTGAAAGAGGCAGGAGTAAAGCATTATCACTGTAATATTGAAACGGCGCCGTCATTTTTTCCGTCTTTAGTGACAACGCATAGTATAGAAGAAAAGATGCGCACCATTCGTCATGCTAAAGAACTAGGTATGGGTGTTTGCTCAGGAGGTATTATTGGCATGGGCGAATCGCAAGAGCAGCGCATAGAAATGGCTTTTGCTTTGAAGGAATTAGAAATTGAATCTATTCCAATTAATATCCTAATGCCGGTTGAAGGCACTGCCATGGAAGGTACAGCCAAACTTAGCGATGAGGAAATTTTAACTGCCTTTGCCTTGTTTCGATTTATTAATCCAAGTGCGAATATACGTTTGGCTGGCGGTAGAAGTTTAATTGCTCATATTCAAGAGAAGGCCTTAAAAGCCGGGGTAAGTGCTGCTTTGGTAGGAGATTATTTAACTACGGTTGGAACAAATATTAAGCAAGATAAAGCCGCTTTTGAACAAGCCGGTTTTTCGGTTGAGAAGCAAAGTTGTTGTTCAAAGTAGCCTGATAAAATACTCAAGCCGTAAGGGCTTCTACTTTTTGCTACAGACCAAAAAGTAGACAAAAAGTCCGTCGGCTGCTTTTTAAAAGTCTTCTTTATTTTAAACGGTTTAAGTGCGGCTGGGTGATCTTCGAGCAAAGCCCTCAGCTTCCCAGTCTTACTAAAACCTTATTAAAAACAGAAGCCCTTTAAAAAGAGGCCGAAGCTAGACTTGGAAGGTATGGCTATTCTACTGTCTAACACTTCAGCCTTCAGCCCTAAAACTTACATACTATTAAACATTACCCAATGCAGACAAATAAGTTATTAGAATACGACAAAGAACATATCTGGCACCCCTACACATCTACTACAAATCCCTTACCCGTGTATCCGGTAAGTAAGGCCGAGGGCTGCACCATTCATCTAAAGGATGGCAGGCAGCTAACTGACGGCATGTCATCGTGGTGGGCTGCCGTGCATGGCTACAATCACCCTGTTTTAAATGCCGCCATAGAAAAGCAGCTTAAAAATATGTCGCACGTAATGTTTGGCGGATTAACACACGAACCGGCTGTTGAGTTAGCCGAGCAGTTAATTAACATTACACCCGATGGTTTAGAAAAAGTTTTCTACTGCGATTCGGGTTCCGTTGCGGTAGAAGTATCCATGAAAATGGCACTACAATATTGGTATGCCAAGGGTAGTAAAACTAAAACTAAGTTTGCTACGGTGCGCAATGGATATCATGGCGATACGTGGAATGCCATGTCGGTATGTGATCCTGGTACAGGTATGCATCATATTTTTAATGGCAAACTGCCCATTCATTATTTTGCAGAACAACCAAGCATTGCTTTTGATACAGAGTGGAAGCCAGAGTCGCTAGTTCCGATGGAAAAGATATTAAGTGAAAATAGCGATGAAATAGCGGCGATTATTATTGAACCCATAGTGCAAGGAGCCGGTGGTATGCGCTTTTATCATCCTCAATATCTGGCAGGACTAAAAACTTTATGTGAAGATTACAATGTACTCTTAATTGCAGATGAAATAGCCACAGGCTTTGGTAGAACAGGTCAGCTGTTCGCCTGTAATTTTGCTAGTGTAAGGCCTGATATAATGTGCCTAGGAAAAGCCATTACGGGCGGATACATGAGCTTTGCTGCCACCATAGCCACTGCAAATGTAGCGGATACTATTAGTAATGGCGAGCCAGGTGTTTTTATGCACGGCCCTACTTTTATGGGAAATCCTTTGGCCTGTGCAGTGGCCAATGCAAGTATAGAGTTATTGCTTCAAAGTAATTGGCAAAACAAAGTACAACACATCGAAAATACCTTGCGCAATGGCTTATCATCCTTAAAAGAAAATACCGCTGTTGCGGATGTTCGTGTATTGGGGGCTATAGGGGTTGTGGAGTTGAACGAAGCGGTTGATATGGCAAGTATACAAGCCATGTTTGTTGAGGCTGGTGTTTGGGTGCGCCCCTTCGGGAAGTTGGTTTATCTAATGCCTCCTTTTATTATTACCGATGCTGAACTACAGAAGCTATGCGATGCTGTGTGTAAGGTTGTTGTTGAAAGTACCAAAGCACTTGTATGTTAGATTTTAAAAAGCAATTGGCTCAAATATCTGAAGAAGGCTTGCAGCGTAATCTTCGTTCTGTAGCGCACTTAAAGGATGGGTATTGTAGTTTCGAAGGACAGAAGATGCTCAATTTATCGAGTAATGATTATCTGGGACTGGCTACCTACGAACCCTTAAAGTTGGAGTTTACCAAGCAGCTTTTAGAGAACCCTGAGTGGCTTCAGTTCGGAAGTTCTTCTTCGCGATTATTGACTGGAAATTCCAATTTATATGATGAAACCGAGGGGCTGTTAAAGCATTTATATGGAGCAGAAGCAGCCTTGTTTTTCAATAGTGGTTATCATGCTAATGCAGGTATTCTTCCCGCTATTAGCGGAAAAGAGGATTTGATATTAAGCGATAAATTATGTCATGCTAGTATAATTGATGGCATACGGTTGTCTAATGCAGAGCAAATTCGTTACCGCCATCTCGATTATGAACACTTGGAATCTATCTTGCAAAAAAAGCGAAGCTCCTACAACAATGTATTTATTGTAAGCGAATCTATCTTTAGTATGGATGGAGATGAAGCCGACCTAGGCATCTTGGTTCAGCTGAAGCAAAAATACGATGCTATTTTGTATGTGGATGAAGCACATGCCGTGGGTGCCGTTGGCGAAAATGGACTGGGACTGTGTGAACTTCAGGGAGTGGTATCTGATATTGATATTTTGGTGGGAACCATGGGAAAAGCTTTGGCTTCGGTTGGAGCCTACGCCGTTTTTTCAAAAGACTTACAGCAAATGTTGATTAATAAGGCCCGCACCTTACTGTTTACAACAGCACTTCCGGCTGTAAATATGGCGTGGTCAATGTTTATTATTCGGCGCATGCCAAGCTTTAAGATACAGAGAAAGCAGTTGCTTGATCTCTGCATTAAAACAAAAGAAGTACTGTATAATTCGGGTTTGCATCAGGGATTTATTGTGCCTTTTATAGTTGGTGAGAACAGTGCTGCCGTTCAGTTATCGCTTTACTTGCAGAAGAAAGGATATTTGGTATTTCCTATTCGTCCACCAACAGTACCCGCCGGCACTGCGCGTTTACGCTTATCGCTCACAGCAAATATTAAGGAGGCAGAACTATTAAAAGCCATAGATATCATCAATACTGAAAAACAAAGATTGAGACAATGAAACATACGTGGGTTAATAATTGCCAGAATGACAAGCTGATTGTATTTTTTAATGGATGGGCTTGCGACAGTGAAGGTTTTCAGTTTTTAAAATGCGGTGGTACCGATGTGTTGATATTCTACGATTATTCATCACTATTAATTGAAGATGCCATTATAGATGCCATTAAATCTTATCAGCAAGTGCATGTTGCTGCTTGGAGCTTTGGGGTTTGGGTAGCACAATATATTATGGAAATAGCTCAGGTTAATGCTACGAGCGCCACAGCCTTTAATGGTACACTAGCGCCAATTAATGAAAGTGCAGGTATACCCAAAGCAATTGCAGAGGGCACTTTACAAGGGTTAAATGATAGAACTTTTGGCAAGTTTCAGCGGCGCATGTGCGGAGGAGGAGATGCTTGGCTGCAGTTTCAGTCTCATCCGCCTAAGCGAAGCTTTGAGAATCAGAAAGCAGAATTGGCTTGTTTATATCGTCACTTTCAATCACATCAATTATCGACTAACTCTTTTACTAAAGCTATCATTGGGCATGATGATATGATATTTACGGCAAAAAATCAGCAGACCTTTTGGGAGGGAAAATCAGAAATTCAGACCATTGAAGCTCCCCACTTTTGTTTTTATAATTATACGCAGTGGATACAGCTCTGCCAATAAAATCACATGTGATGAATAAACAATTATTAAAGCAACGTTTCTGTAGTGCTAAAGAAACCTACATTGAGCATGCCGCAGTACAGGCAAAAATGGCTGTTGATTTAGTAGATCTGGCAAAGGGCTATATTGATGGGAGCCAAGTGGACAATATTCTTGAATTGGGCAGTGGTACTGGTTTGTTAACAAAGGCAGTGCTCAATTATTTTTCTCCCAAACATTATGCTGCAAATGATTTAGTGCCGTGTACTAATTCTGTTATTCAGGAGATTGTTGAAGCCAATTCTTGTGCTACTTTTCAGTTTATTGCTGGCGATATCGAAGCTGTTGATTTTCCTAAACGGCAGTACCTTATTTGCTCAGGAGCGACAATTCAATGGATAAAAAATTTGAGTCTCTTTTTTAGCAAGATGCATGATTGCCTGGAGGAGAACGGTTATCTTATTTTATCGTCGTTTGGTCCTGATAATTATACCGAGATTAAAGAGATTACTACTCATGGAATAGCCTATCCTGATGTGTTTGAGGTGATGCAATTGGCTTCTGATTATTTTGAAGTTGTGGATCAAAAAGAGTGGCATCAGCAATTGTATTTTAAAAGTGCTTATGATGTGTTAAAGCACATGCGTTATACGGGTGTAAACGGAACCGCGAATTGTAAATGGACCAAAAGGCATTTTCAGAACTTTGTTGATAAATACGAAAATTACAAACACAATGCTGGTTACCCTTTAACTTACCACCCCTATTTATTAGTGTTGAAACGAAAATGATATAATATGAATTATATAGTCACAGCCATCGATACTGACGCCGGAAAAACTATTGTTACCGGGTTATTGGCAAAGTACATGCTCGATAAGGGTGATGATGTTATCTCCATGAAAATGGCACAAACAGGTTGTGTTGAGCGATCAGATGATATAGAAATGCATCGTAAAATAATGGATATGCCTTGGCAAGATCTAGATGAGGATGGAACAAGCTGTCCTTATTTATTTCCATTTCCTGCATCGCCACATTTATCGGCCCAAATGGTTGACACTGAAATAAACCCTGCTAAAATTAAAACAGCCTATCAAACATTACAAAAGCAATATTCTAATGTTCTATTAGAAGGTGTTGGTGGATTAATGGTGCCTCTAAACCCCAGAACTTTATTGGTCGATTTTATAAAAGAGCTTAATGCTCCGGTTATTTTAGTTACCTCAGGCAGATTAGGTTCCATAAACCATACCTTACTATCACTCGAAGTTCTAAAAAGTAAAGGCATCCCGCTATACGGAATTATCTACAACCACTATCCCGTTAGCGATCCCTTAATTACTAAAGATTCGGCTAAAATTATTAAGCAGCACCTTTTGTGTTATTATCCCGATGCTTTATGGGGTGAGGTGCCTGAACTAAACACATCAAACAAGGGTCTGCAACTTGAAAACTGGTTTGTATAAGTGTTATTGATTCACCTCTTAACTTATTAACATAGCTCAAGTTCGGCGATTAAAGCCCTCTTTTTGTTGAAATCTTGAGTTATCAACAAAAAATAGGGGTTTATAAACGTGATCTGTTGGTTATTTTGTGAATAGCTTGTGATAAGTGTTTATATCCGTTTATATACTGTTGGTAAATGTATGAACGTGGCACCAGTTTTTCCACAATTTCTGTTCATAAACCTTTAATAAGCGGTTTAAAAGATATGGGGATTTGTTAATTACCTTTTGAGCTAAGGGTAAAAAACCTCAATAATTTACTAAATAGGATGTTGGATAAAATCATAAACTTATTAACAAAGCTATTTTTATAGGTTAAAGCGGACTATTTTCAGCTTAATATGGGTTATTAACAAAAAGAGGGGGTTTATAAACTGCGCGTGTTTATTTCTGTGTGAATATCTATTGAATAGCTGTTGGTTCACTGTTGGTAGGGTTTCATGTTTTTTTAACAAAGTAACTTGTCTGTTGATAAAATGTGTGTTGCTTGTTTAAAAGTATGTGAATAGCTGTTGGTAACTAGGGTTTGAGAGAAAAAAGTTGGAAAACAGAGCTTTCCAACTTTTAATTTAATTAATAAACCTAAATCAACTAGAAGCGTGCCTTAATTAGCGCTCTTCTGATAAAAATAAACCTGAGTTTCATTATACTGTTAATTCTTCAACATGAATTTTTCTTCTTTTTTTTACAGCGGCATTATTATCGGCAATAATTTGTGCAATAGAACGTGTTAAGTTTCCGAATGACTTTGGCTCTGCCAAAATCATTGCCTCAAGATAAACTACTAGTTTAGTGTTTATATTGTATATCAGTTCCTTTTTAAGTTCAGTTGCTGATAATAGATGACCTTGTAGGGCCTTATCCTCTTCAAATTGAATATGAACTAGTTCGTAGTCGCTTTGCATAGTTTTTAGGTCTCCAATTAAAATTGAACAACCAGCTACCAGCGCTATATCTGAAGCTAAAAGCGGATCTTCAAAATCCTGAATTAGTGAATTTAGTAAGGTAGACTCGTTGGCATAACTCTGGCGCAACATAGCCAAGCCATACTTATCAAAAATAGCTAATAAAGTTAAACCTGCATTAGCAATTGCAGTATCAGGGTGATGTGATGCTCCAAGAAGCACATAATAAAGCGATCGAATTTTTTCATCACGCATCTCATCTTTATCATCCAACATATTGGTTATTTTGGAGCGGCTAACTGCTGTTAGTAATTGCATGTTTCTTTCGCCTAGGTGCACAAATAGTGAATCGAGAAATGAATTAGTAATTTGTGATGATTTGTAGGAATTGATTATTAAAGTCAATAAAGAACCAACTTCTGTGGTTCGGCTGTGGCCAATTACTTTTTCCATTAGAATTAGTATTAGGGTTAAGTGAGTTAAAGTATTTACTCACAGATTAAATAATACTATTAAATTAATCATTTGCAATTAATTATTATGCTAATGTGTTCGAAAACATTTAAATAATGACGATTGTATTACTCTTAAGTAGCATTGGATTGCTAATGAATATGAAATGTAGAATGTGCGGCAATGTTGGAGTGTTTGTTGATGCAAACATTGTTTTGGCAATGAAAAATAAACGAGTCTTCTATATACAGTTGAATTACCTACTTCTTACTTTCCAGCCATCTTTAAAGAAATATTTAGGTCTGTTCATCGGGAAAATTAGCTTGAGTCCGTAGGTAGTGCCTAGTCCTATTGCTGTGGCATACACCACTTGCTCGGTGTTGCTAAAATTGTCGTTATTACTAATGGCAAAGTATGAACCTACCGTTACTCCCAATATGATAGCTGTTTTTAAGAGTTGACTACCTGTGCTCACTTTTCTAAAACCAGTAATATCATTGAGCATGATGCTATGGTGTTGTGTAGGTCCATTAAAAATGCGAGGTTTCGCAAGAACAACGGTACTGTCTGATATTTCTATAATAGTATTTGTTTTTAACTCTGTTTGGTTTAAATAGCCTTTGTACTCAAGCATTACCGTGCCATATTTTTTAACCCCAATGGCTTGCCTGGCACTATCATTATAAAACACAAGCATCTCTTTTTGTGCTTTAACGTTAATTGATATTCCAATTATGCAGATGAGTAATAAAAGTGCTTTCTTCATACGAAGGTTTCAAGTAATAATGATGAGGCCTAAAATTACTAAGGATTATTTAATTGAGATACTCTTAAGCATAAAAAAAGCCGGAACTATGTCCGGCCTTAATATAAAATATGTACTTTATCTATTATTCTGCAATAATCACAAAGTAATTTTTCTTTCCTTTTTGAGCCAATAAATATTTGTTATTTAATAAAGCATCGGTATTCACAACAACATCAGCGTTAGCTACTTTTTCTTTATTTAAGCTTACACCACCACCTTTAATGGTTTTGCGCGCTTCGCCTTTTGATGGAAATATATTGGTGTTAGTTGCTAACAACTCAACAATGTTTAAGCCTGCTTCAATATCAGCTTTAGCTACAGTATGCGTTGGTACACCTTCAAAAACGGCTAAGAAAGTATCTTCATCTATTTTTTTAAGTGCATCAGTAGTTGCTTTACCAAATAAAATTTGGCTGGCTTCAACCGAGGCGTCATAGGCTTCGCGGCCATGAACCATTACAGTAATTTCTTCGGCTAACCTTTTTTGCAAAGCACGTGCGTGAGGTGCCTCGGCATGTTCTTTAGCTAAGTTGCTTACCTCTTCTTGGCTTAATAAAGTAAAAATTTTGATGTATTTTTCAGCATCAGCATCACTTGTGTTTAACCAGAATTGGTAGAATTTATAAGGACTCGTACGAGCAGGATCTAACCAAATGTTACCTGACTCTGTTTTACCAAATTTACCACCATCGGCTTTGGTAATTAGCGGACAAGTTAAAGCGTAGGCTTTAGCATCTTCGCCTTCTTTAGCCATGCGGCGGATTAACTCAGTACCTGTAGTAATATTTCCCCACTGATCAGAACCACCCATCTGTAACTTACAATTGTAAGTATTGTATAAGTGGTAAAAATCGGTTCCTTGCACTAGCTGGTAAGTAAACTCTGTAAACGATAATCCTGAGTTGGCTTCTCCTGTAATACGTTTCTTTACTGAATCTTTAGCCATCATATAGTTAACAGTAATATGCTTACCAATATCACGGATAAAACCAAGGAATGAGAATTCCTTCATCCAATCGTAATTGTTAACCATTAATGCTTTATTTTCAGCATCTCCCTCAAAATCTAAAAAGCGACTTAATTGTGCTTTAAGTCCATCTTGGTTTTTCTGAAGTGTTTCTTCATCCAAAAGGTTACGCTCATCAGATTTCCCTGATGGATCACCAATCATACCAGTAGCACCACCTACTAAAACTATTGGTCTGTGCCCACACACCTGAAGGTGCTTCAGCATCATTACAGAAACCAAGTGGCCAATGTGTAATGAGTCGGCCGTAGGGTCAATACCTACATAAGCACTCGTCATTTCCTTTTGCAATAGTTCTTCGGTTCCTGGCATCATGTCGTGAACCATGCCACGCCATTTTAATTCTTCAACAAAATTCATATGATATGTTTGTTTTGTTATTTACGTTGTTTCTTAATTATGATCTCAATCCCATTATACGAGAAATGTATTTTCCTAGTATATCAAACTCAAGGTTGATTACGCTTCCAACTTTAAATTGGTGGAAGTTTGTGAACTCATATGTGTATGGGATAATAGCAACAGAAAAACGATCGTCTTTTGAGTTTACAACCGTTAAGCTACAACCATTAACAGTAACTGATCCTTTTTCAACAGTCATATAACCTTCAGCGGCCTTTTCTTTGTTAATGTCATATTGGAAAGTAAAGTACCAACTGCCATCAGCTTCTTTAATTTCGATACATTTAGCTGTTTGATCAACATGGCCCTGAACAATATGTCCATCTAATCGGCCATTCATAATCATACTGCGCTCTAAATTTACTTTATCACCTACGTTTAAATGTCCGAGGTTCGATTTATCTAAAGTTTCTTGAATAGCAGTAACAGTATATGTTTTTTCAGTTTTTTCAACCACAGTTAAGCAAACGCCATTGTGAGCAATACTTTGGTCAATTTTTAATTCATCTACAAAAGAGCATTCTAATGTAAGATGAAGGTTGCCACCATCTTTTTTTAGATTGGTTATTATAGCTGCTTCTTCTACAATACCTGAGAACATATCTTAATTTTTTTAGTTGTTTACTTTTAGTGTGGCAAAATTACATAAAAGATTTGACTATTTTTGAACTGTTTATATCACATGTATAAACAATTAACAATAGAGATAATATTAGTATGAGCGTAACGGTTAAAACCAAATATTTAGGAGAACTAAGAACCGAGAATCAGCACTTGCAATCGGGAGAAGTTATAATAACGGATGCACCCGTTGATAATAGAGGCAAAGGTGAGGCTTTTTCGCCAACTGATTTATTAGCTACTGCACTTGGTGATTGTGTAATGACCATTATGGGCATAAAAGCGATGGACAACAATATTGATATTAAGGGTACGGAGTTAAACATTACAAAAATAATGAATGATAGTCCGCGCCGAGTTAAGGAGATAATTGTTGAAGTAAATTTCCCTAAAAAGGCTTACGCCGATAAAGATAAACTATTAATTGAGCGAGTAGCAAGTTCATGTCCTGTGGCCTTAAGTTTGCATCCCGATGTAAAACAAAGCTTTATTTTTAATTGGTAATAGATTCTATATGATATTAGTAACTGGGGGTACCGGATTAGTTGGCGGACATTTATTATATAAGTTGTTAAAAGCAGGAGAAAGGGTGAGGGTGCTGAAACGTCCTAGTTCTAATTTGAATAAAACAAAACACATTTTTGGATTTTATGGTGCAGATGCCCTAAGTTACTTTGATTTGATAGAGTGGGTTGATGGTGATTTACTTGATTACGATTCTTTGCGTGAGTCATTAAAAAATATCGAGGTAGTTTATCATACAGGTGCCATGGTGTCTTTTAATCCAAAGATGCGCCATGAGCTGATGAGAACTAATGAAGAAGGAACTGCTAATTTGGTAAACTTGTCATTGGAAATGGGAATTAAGAAATTCTGTTTTGTGAGTTCAATCGCTAGTTTAGGGAATTCTAAAAACGGCGAAGTAATTGATGAATTTTCATATTGGCAGGGAGGTAAAGATCATTCGGTTTATAGCTTGAGTAAGTTTAAATCGGAGATGGAGGTATGGCGCGCTACTAAAGAAGGATTAAATGCAGTTATTGTAAATCCATCGGTTATAATAGGACCTGGAGATTGGAGTCAAGGTAGTCCTCGTACAATTCAAACTATTGCAAAAGGAATGAAATTCTACACCACAGGAGGGACCGGTTTTGTTGATGTTCGTGATGTGGTAACAGCCATGGTTACTTTAGTGAAGAGTGATGTGCAAAACGAGCGGTTTATTTTAAATGGTGCCAATTTAACTTATCAAGATTTATTCAATCGCATTGCGGATGGATTGGGTGTTAAGCGTCCTTCCATACGAGCCAAAAAGATATTGGTTAACTTAGGGTGGCGTTTTGAGAAATTAAAAAATAAAATAACAGGCTCAGAGCCGATGATAACCAAAGAATCAGCGCGTACCTCTTTAAAAAGAACGCAGTATTCAGGGGAGGCAATCAAAGAGCATATACAATTCAATTATACTCCGTTTAATACGACAATAACAGAAAGTGTTAATTACTATAAAGAAACAAGCGAGGTTTGTCTATAATCTGAATTCAGTAGCTATTGCTTGATGTTGGTTACGCCGCCAGAAACAATAAACTTCATTACATCAGCCGAATTTGCATCAATAGGTTTAACCTGCTCTTTGGGCACTAGGTATAGTTCGCCCAGCATTCCGTATGATGAGGGTAAATAAACCCCAACCATTTCATTTAATCCAATTTCGCTTAAATCTTTAGAGGTTATAAAGCCTAGGCGATTAAGTGTATTCGTTTTATCGAGCGAAATCATTACTGGGGTTTTAAATTTTTTCTCAGAGCCTACAAATGCTGAGAGTAAATCTTTTACCGAAGAATAAATCATTTTAATAAGCGGGGCGCGTTTCATCATTTTATTATATCCCTCTGATATGGGTGATGAAATCAACTTTTGCCCTATAAATCCAATCAGTGTTATAAATATTAAAATAAAGACTAAGCCTACCCCAGGAAAATTATACTTCTCAAGTATGCCATGTTGAAAAATCTCACGATCCATTATAAGGCCATCTACCCATACTATTGCAAAAACAATAACGTAAATGGTAACGGCAAGTGGAACAATATATAGCAGCCCCTGAAGAAAGAATCGGATTAACTTTTTCATGATAGTTTTTTTACTCTAATTTGGTAAGTTGCGTTTTCTGAGCCTTTGTTAATTTAGAAACAACCAGGTTATAAGAATGATCAATTAATTCTTTGATCAGGTCAACTTTTAATCTACCGTCAATCTGCACAGTGTTCCAATGTTTCTTATTCATGTGGTACCCCGGAATAATAGCCTCATACTCCTCTCTTAGTTCAATAGCTTTTTCAGGATCACATTTCAGATTAATTGATAAGTCTTTATCTAAACTTGTTAAGGCAAACATTTTACCCATAACCTTAAATACTAGGGTAACATCATCAAAAGGGAATTCCTCTGTAGTCCCTTTTTTATTGATACAATATTCTCTTAAAGCTTCAATATTCATTATAAAAATTAATTCATTGGTGGATAAAATGCCTCTTCAATATGTTCAATCTTCCATTCACCATTTTCTGGAATAACGGAGATAATATCAAATCGTATTTCCTTGTCAATATCTCTCTCTTCAATAAATGCCTCTGTCGCATCAACCAGGAATTTAATTTTAGAATTGTTTATCGCTTCTGAAGGATGTTCCCAGTTTTCGGTACTTCTCGTTTTAACCTCGGCAACAATAAGAGTGTCGCCTTGAATCGCGATAATGTCTATCTCCTTTTGTTTGAAATGCCAATTTTGCTCAAGGATTTGATAGCCATTCTTTCGTAAGAAATTAACTGCAATTTGTTCGCCTTTATTACCGAGTTCGTTATGTGCAGCCATTTGAATAAGGTTTTTTATTTTTTACTTGAAAAAGGATTTGCAAGGTTCTTATATTCTATCAGTTCAACTACAAAAGACCCAACCTTTAAGTTCATCTTTATCAAAGCCGGTATTCTATTTTTGTCTCTACTAATCCAGAGTTTCATATCATCCTCTGTTTTAAATGCTCTTCCTACTTCTGTTACAGGGTGGAATAGGTAAGATTCAATTTTGCCATTCTTAGTTTTCACTGTCTCAATACCCATAAACTTCATCTTTAATGGGTAAAGTTCATCTCCAAAATAGGTATCTAGAGCTATGATTTCGCCAACCTTTAGGTCGTCATTAAATTCAAAACGGCGACAATAGTATAAAGATGAAAGAATATCTTGTATTACATAGGGAACTTGATGTTCGCCACTTTTCTTACTCTGAATAGTAATAGAGTCTTCTTCTACTGTAGAATAATCAAAGGTAACTTCGTTATAATATCTATATTTTCCTTCACGAATATTCCTTATGGATTTTATGGGTTGATGAATTTCAGGATCAATAAATGTAGTATAAGTATCTCTTATCTTATAAAGTGCTTCTAAAACCCCCGCACTTACTCCCTTCATTTCAATATGCTCAGTATTTACTCCATTTAATAACGAGTCTTCTACTGAAAAGGTAGCATAACCAGCAGTTATCCATCCATAACTTAATGAATATTTAAGAAACTCGCCAGATTTATACGCATCTGTATTAGCAGCAGGGTTTTGTGCTTTTATATTAAACCCAAATACAAAAAGAATAAAAAAAAGTAATTTGTTTTTCATATTAGTTAGTGGTTACTAATTAACTGAATAAAAGTAACCATTAATTTAATAAGGATAGTTTTTAAATCACTTTTTTCTTAGGAGTTGTGGCAATAAAATCCTTTAGGTAGAAGGGTTCAAAGTATGCTACATCCTCAAATTCTTTATTATTAAATTTATGCAAAGCGGTAGGAATCATATTCTGGGCTAAAGGAGCAGCTTCATCTATGAAGAAGATATTTTCATGTTTCAGAACTTCTTTACATTTTGCAGCCCCATCTCCTAGACATATAATCTTAGTAGATTCACGAACTTTTCTGAAACTTTCTTCATCTATAATTTGTGCTGATATTTTATCTACCATTTGCATATCAGCATTAAAAAATGTTGTATATACTTCCATTCTACGCGCATCAATCATTGGGCATATTAAAGCACCTTGTTTCAATAACTCCGTATATTCATTATTAGATTGAATGCTATAAGCTAAGGCTTCTAGAGAAGTTATGGCTATTAAAGGTTTGTTGATAGCAAAGCAGATGCCTTTTGCCACAGATACTCCAATGCGGAGCCCTGTATATGAACCAGGTCCACTACTTACTGCAACGGCATCAATATCATTTATAGAGTATTCTTTTGCTTCTTCAAAAAGTTCTTGAATAAATACTGTAAGGTGCGTAGCGTGCGAGTTTGCTTCGTGAAGAACCTTTTTTGCAACAATGTAAGTATCATCAGATAAACATACAGAGCAAACTTTAGTCGAAGTTTCTATTGAAAGAATAAGTGCCATATTTAAAATCTTGTTTAGCACAAATGTACTATCATATTTTATAAAGGCAAAAATTAGGATTCAAGAATAGTGCTGGGGTTATGATGACGAGACTATAAGTTAATTATTGTATTTGAGTAACTATTGATTTTGTCGTGATGCATACTGATATGTTGATGAAGTTTTTTTGCATTTTCTAGAACAGAATTTGGCATGCCAAGTTCTTGAGCAGCATTTATTGTGTTGCATTCCAATTGCGTTCCTTGAACAATCTCTCCACTATATGCTTCTTGATCAGAAATTTTTGCACGGTTTATATGGTATAGATTAAAGTTGGGGAATAGTTTAACTAAGTTGTCATCATCAGAAGTTGTGAGGAGTATGTGTGATAATTTACTTATCTCTTTTATAATTCCATAATTTATAGCAACCTGTTCAGAAGAGTTAACGCTTTTAAAGGTGTTGTCTATGATTACGATATGTTTCTCCTTTAGGCATGTCTGCATAATGTTCTTCATACGTGTGAGGTGTGAATAGAAATGACTAACACCTCCAAGTAAGTTTTCTGTAGAATTCATAAAAGTACATACTGGAAATGTTGGAAGTATAGCCTCCGAAGCAAAACAAATACCTAATTTTTGTCCTATGATTGTATTTAAGGCAATCTGTTTTAAAAACGTAGATTTGCCACTCATAATTCCGCCAGTAATAATAGAATCCTTCTTTACAGGAATATATGAGTGTGTTTTATATTCTTCTATTAGCGGATGATAACCTTTAACCATTCTAATATTACCGTAGTTATCATTAAATGTAGGTATGCACGTTTGGTAATTATTTCTGATTTCTACAATGCTATTTATTAAGTCGAAATATCCAATTTTTTGAAAAGTACGAATGTAATAATCAGTATTTGAGTTTAAATGAGTTATATAATATTTGTAAGCAATTCGATCAATAGGAATTATTATTCTAATGAGGTTAAAAATACTTTTAGTAGCGTAATTATGTAAGCTTGATTCACTAAAAAAATAATTCAGTCGATGGAATCTTAGTTTTGGTTTTTTTAACTCGTCTTTAAATGCATAAGTTTTTACACCGGAGATCAAATGTGCAAGATTTATGAACCTACTAATAGCAATGTAAGTATTAGGTCGCTCATGAAAAGATCTTTCACAATTAGTTGCGGATTTTATATTAAGAGTAATACTAGCAAGAATAAATATTGCAAAAGAAAAATGTATAATTAATCCTAATAGCCCAATTATTAATAGGATAGTTGAAGATAAACTTATCGAAGTATTTAAGCGTTTAAATCTAGAGTTAATTATAGTATCAATTACGTGATAATCACTTTCATTATTGCACTTCTCTAATTCTTTAATTATACGACTGTTATCTTTTGTAGATAATTGAATAAAATCGTTCTGAATTATATTTGTAGGTATGCTATTGAACTTCTCAAACAAATGTTTGTAAAAGAACTGTCTTCCAAATGCAGAAGATGTGTAGTCAATTTTATTAAAGAGTTCTTCTAAATTTACATCTAATATAGTTTGGGTATGAAATAAGTTTGGTTTAACAAGATGTTCAAATAATCGTTGTTCATTTTTCATTACTTCATTTTTTAGGGGAGGGTTATCTAAAAGAAGTAGCTGTTTTACTTTGTAGTTTGCTTAGTTAAAAGAGGTTTAAGTATATTGTAAGCTATAATAACAGCTAATGGAAAACAGAATAGTAAGCTTAGTTTTAAAAGTCCGTTTAAAAAGTTATAAAGATTACTAATGCCAAATCCAATAGAAATTGCCATATAGCTAATTAAGAAAAGAAGATATGTAATTAACCAAGCGTATATGTTAAGTTTATCTTTCATAACTGTATTGAATTAAGTTATTAAAGTTCCCTCACCTATAATAAATGAGGGAACTATATACTTGATTATTGGGGTTAAGAGGGGAATCTCGCGATTCCAAATATTTTTATTCTTCGCTTTCGCTAGTTGCGTCTTGTGCGAATGGATTAAATTCACTTTGGGGTATGTCAGTAGGCTCTCCGCTTCTAGGGTCAATAAATACAATTGAATATGCATGTATAGCATCATCTTCATCTTTCGGGGGAGGATCGTCTCTATACATTTCTGCTTTTAATAGTGAGCCAAGGCTTAACGATAAAACACATAATACTATTAGCTTTTTCATATTTTAAATATTTGTTTGTTATCAGTTGTTGAATACAAATTTGAGTTTTCCTAAAATAAATTTCGAATATTTAGTGTGACAAAAGTGTGACAAAGCCCATGAGGCTAATATAGAGTGGCTTATATAGGGTGTGTTTGATATTTAGGGATGGGGTGTATTTTGATATTAATTGTTATATTGTATTAAATTGTTTAGGTTTATCCTTTGTGGAAATCAAAAATATTATATGTTTTTTAAGCGTGTACTAATATCGATAGGATTATTATTATCCTTTTTTCAAGGAATATTCTCGCAGGATTTCAGGGAAATGTTTGAGGATGTAGAAGACAGTGTTTTTTATTACCCAGATATTGCAGAGAAGAAGTTATTAAATATAGTCGACATGAATAATGAACAATTTACTAACTCTGATAGAGCGTATGTAAATTATTTAAAAGGAGTACTCTTATTTTCTAAGGGGCATATAGATTCCTCATTTATATTCCTGCAAAAGGCAACCGATTTCTATATGTTACAGAATAATAATTCAGGATTATCTAAATGTCAGTTTATATTAGGCAATATCGCAGAAATTACAGATCAGTTTGAACAAGCAAAAATTAATTATTTTGAGTCTATAGAAAATTCACATCAAAGTAATTATTCGCTCAGGGGGCTGGCTTATCTTGGTTTGGCACGGAGCTACAAACAATTAAATGAAAATTTTGACGAGTATTATACTAATGGTAAGCTTTTATTATCTCAATACGGTAGTAAGGAGCAGAGAGCTTATTCTACTTATGTAAGTATATATTTTGAGAATTATGAAATGAAAAATAGTATTGATAAGTTGCTTGATATAGCAGTAATTTATCGTGAGATGGATTTGAATAATAGGTGTTTTGGAGCGTTGAATTTTGTTTCAAAAAAATATAGGATTCTGCAGGAATATGACTCTGCACATTTTTATGCTGATTCAGTACTTAATTATTTTAGTAATACTGAAATAAATGATCCGTATGTTGAACCAAGTGCAACGCATCATAAAGCCTTAATATATTACGAGCAGAAAGATTATAATAATGCTGAAGTCTGGTTGATGAAGTCATTAGCAATATATGAAAAATATGGCCTAGTGGAGCGACAATATTATACGTATAATATTCTCTATGAAATAGATATTATAAGAGGTGATTATAAAGCTGCATTTGAACATCTGTTATTAGCATTTAAACGAAAGGAACAAACCAATTCGATTTCTAAACAAAGGGGTGCAAAGCTAGCGGAAATATCTTCGGATATAACTGCATTAAAGCAGTCTTTACAAAAATTACGTTGGGAGCGTTTAATGGTAATCTTAGTTTCTTCGTTTTCAATTGTTATTGCCTTGCTAATTCTATATATAGTTATTCGAAAAAAGAACCAAAGGGAGCAAGAAATCCTCTTAAAGAACAATGAACTTGAAAAGATTGCTTTAAATACGCAAGAGAAATTACGTTTGCTTAAAAAGCAAGGTGTTGATGAGTTGGCAAGTAGTGCAGTAAGCCATAATAGCTTAATTGAGGATTTGGAGTTTGCATATGGTGAAACTTACAATGTTTTAAAGCAGGAGTTTGTTGCTTTAAGTAAAACAGAACTCCGTTATGCCTTAATGTTTGTACTCGATTATTCCAACGATGTAATATGTTCTATACTGAGTGTTCAAGTTTCAGCCGTTCGTAAAGCAAAACAGCGCATCAAGCAAAAGTTGGAATTGGATTCTGATGCGAGTCTCGAAGAAATTTTTAAATCTAAAGTAAGAGAGGGTTTAATGTCTAACTAATTGTATTATAAGTCGTATTCTGCGTTTGTATTATTTAATATTATGTCTTCCCGGTTACGAGCATTTTATATATTTTAGCAACCTGAAATATATAAACCATTATTATGATTGAGAGATTGAAATCAGCTTCGCCATATATTATTGCCATAGTGGTATTTGCTGCAGTTAGTATTGCATATTTTAGTCCTGTTCTTCAGAATAAGGTATTACCACAAATGGATGACAACCATGCAATTGGTATGGCAAAGGAGATTAAAGTATTTGAAGAGAATACAGGTGACAAAACACAATGGACCAATAGTATGTTTGGAGGAATGCCTTCATATCAAATTAAAGGGGATCCTTCAAAAAATGTATTCTGGTATTTAAATAACTTCTTCAGGTTTGGTTTGCCATATCATACTGTCGCTATTCTATTCTTGTATTTATTAGGCTTCTATGTTTTTATGCTAAGCCTAAAACTCGACAAATGGTTAGCGTTAATTGGAGCGATTGCTTTTGCTTTTGGTTCCTATAATTTGATAATAATTATTGCGGGCCATATTACAAAGGCCTATACAATTGCTTTAATGGGCCCTGTTATTGCCGGGATTTTATATACCTATAATCGAGATATAATAAAAGGTGGGGTGTTTACTGCGCTTGCATTGGGAATGCAGATTGCTTATAATCACGTTCAAATAACTTATTATCTTGTTCTTCTTATTGGAATTTTGGTTATAACACGATTAGTTTATGCAATTGTAAACAAGCAATTACCTCAATTTGCTAAAGCAACAGGGGTTCTTATTATTGCAGCCTTTATTTCTATTCTTCCTAACATAACTAATCTGTGGACAACATATGAGTATGGTGCTTATAGTATAAGAGGTAAATCAGATTTGGCGGTTAGCGCAGAAGGTAAAGAGCATAGTGGCTTAGATAAAGACTACGCTCTAGGGTGGAGTTTAGAACCTAAGGGAACGTTTACATTAATGATTCCGAATGTTGTAGGTGGAGCATCAGAACAAATTGCAAATAATAAGTCAGCTTTAGAAGTTGTAGAAAATGATTATAAGGAAACTGTAGGGGGGCAGAGCCAGTATTGGGGAGGACGACCTTTTACTTCCGGCCCTGTTTATGCCGGAGCTATCGTATGTTTCTTATTTATGCTAGGGGCTTTCTACTATAAAGGCCCAGATAGATGGTGGCTAATTATCGGAACTGTATTCTCATTCTTTTTGGCATGGGGAAAACATTTCGAAGGTTTTACCGATTTTATGTTTTACTATTTTCCTTTATATAATAAGTTTCGAACGGTCGAAATGGCAATGGTGGTAGCATCTCTTACCATTCCAACACTTGGATTCTTAGGATTAAGAGAAATATATAATAATCCCCAACTAGTTAAAGATGATGTTAAAAAGTTTATGCTTGCATTTGGTTTAACGGGTGGGGTATGTTTGGTATTTTATTTAATACCAACCACGTTCTTCGATTTTATTAGTGATGCGGAGCTGCAAGGTATTCTGCAACAGAAGCAGCAATATATACAGCAAAATGCGAGTCAAGCAAGCCAGGTAAATCAGTATTTTGATGGCTTATTATATAATCTAAAGTTAGCCCGTATTCAACTGCTTAAGGCCGATGCCTTTCGTTCATTTGCATTTATTCTAATTGGTTCAGGATCTATTTGGTTATATATAACAAATAAGCTAAGCGGTAAATACTTAGTTTGGGGATTAGGTGTTTTGATTTTAATAGATTTATGGTCTGTTGATAAAAGATATCTAAGTAATGATGATTTTGTAAGTGAGCGTAAGCTAAAAAGTGAGTTTGAAGCTACTCCTTCAGATATTGCTATTTTAGGAATGAAGACAGAGGGCGACAGAGTATTTTCTATATATCGCAATCCATTTAATGAAGTGCATACATCATTTCATCACCAATCTATTGGGGGGTATCATGGTGCAAAATTGCGTAGATATCAAGATGTAATATCAAGATACCTTGAGAGTGATTGGCGCACATTGTTGGGTGTACTTCAGAATAAAGGAACCGAACTTGAAATTAACAGAGCCTTGGTTAACATGCCAGCTTTAAATATGCTGAATGCAAAATATATTGTTTACAATCCCAATAGTCAACCTATTGTAAATGCTAACGTTCTGGGAGATGCTTGGTTTGTTAAGGCTATTACTTCTGTTAATACCCCAGACGATGCAATAGCAGCAATTGGTGCTACTGACATTAGTAAGAATGCAGTTGTTAACATTACCGAATTTAACAAGGTAAGCTCGTATAATGTTGATTCGATTAATGGAAATATCTCATTAGAAAAATATCGACCAAATCATTTAGTATACAATTACAATTCAACTCAGGAGCAGTTAGCAGTTTTTTCACAGATCTATTATCCTAAAGGATGGAATGCTTATGTTGATGGAGAAAAAATAGACATATTACGTGCCAATTATATTTTGAGAGCAGCTCTGTTACCTGCAGGTAATCATACTGTAGAGTTCAAGTTTGAACCAAAGTCATATAAATTCGGACAAATACTAGCGGGAATAGGCTCAGTAATAATATTATTAGCAATAGCTTATCTTGTGTACATGGAAAGAAAAAAGAAATAGCAGAATATAAATTAATACTTAGGTTGGGTTTAACTCAATCTAAGTATTAAAAACCGATACCAGTAACGGTTACATCATCAAATAGAGAGTCTGATTTTAAATGGTCGTCAATTAAGCTTTTAATCTCACTCATATTACTATCAAAGCTTTTATTATTTGATAATATCTTTTCAATGTGTTCTAGGCCTGATTCAATCTGACCACCATTTTCAAGTTCAACTAAACCATCAGTAAAGGCCATAAATTTAGAACCTTTCTCAATTTTAACTTTACCTATTTCAATTGATGGTATTTCATCAAGCATGCCCAGGCCAATACAGCCTTTTTCTAGTTGAGTTAATTTGTTTTTATGTGCATCAAATAATAGTGGAGGTAAATGCCCTGCGTTTACATAGGTAAGCTTGCGGGTTATAGTATTGTATTTACCCAAAAACATGGTAATAAACTTCTCGTTATTGGCACTATCGTTTACCTTTTCATTTAGTTGATGGATAAGCTTCTTTAAATTGATCCTGGTAGAAAATAAAGCTCTGAATACTGCCTGAAAGTTCGACATTATTAAAGAAGCTGCAATTCCTTTTCCAGAGACATCTGCTATGCAAAAGCCCAAAACATTATTTGAAAGTTTAATAAAGTCGTAATAATCACCTCCTACTTCAAATTGAGGACGATAATACACGCTAATATTATATTTTGTACTAATGGGTAATTCTTTATCCTTCGGTACTAACTGATTTTGAATCCTTGATGCCAATTCCATTTCCTTTTTCATAGCTTCTTGCTCTAGGAGTGCATTCTGCATCTTTTTATTCTCAATAAATACAATAATCAAGTTAGAGATGATCTGTATCAATTTGAGGTGTTTAATTGTTGGGCTAATTCCTTGGTGCTCTTCATCAACATCTCCTATTAACACATAGCCAATACATTTATATCGGTGAAATAAGGGAATAACAGAATCAAAACTTTTTAATTGCTCAGGGTGTGAAACAGTTATGTTTTCTATCTGACTATATTTAATCAAATCGCGTTCTACATCAATATTTTGTAGTTCCGTTTGATCAACACCAGTACTGAGTAAGTTTTCCCAAGCTCCATCATGATAGGTGAATACCAATACTTTGCCAACTTCTAATTCATTAAGCAAAACAGACTCAAACTCAGCAAGTAACTCTTCAACGCTATGCTCTTCATTAATTGTTTGAGCAATATCGAGAAGTATATTAAGTCTATCCTGAAATAAACTTGTCTTGCGTTTTTTAAGTCGAGTTACCATATATGGATTACCTATACTTGAGTATATCTTCTATTGAGTTTAGTAATATACAATTATATATATAAAAAATAGAATTCCACACTAGGCGTGTATTACTGATTAATAATAGCTAAAGAGTTTAGCTAAAAAAGGTGGAGTTTTAAATGCTATATAACTAAGTAGTTATAAAAAATGCCCTGTAAAATTTACAGAGCATTTTTATTTTTATTTTTTTACTCTTTCAACATAAGATCTGTCGCGAGTATCTACTTTAATCCAATCTTCAGTATTTACGAATAGCGGTACCATAATAGTTGCACCCGTATCAATTGTAGCTTGTTTTAACGAGTTTGTTGATGAAGTATCACCTCTAACACCAGGTTCAGTATAAGTAATTTCAAACTCAATATACATTGGTAAATCTACTAAAAGTGGAGTTTCAGTATCTGCGTGATATACAACCTCACACTTTAATCCATCCTTTAATAAATCATGATTTTCAATTAACTTTTCCTCAATGGTAACTTGCTCGTAGTTTTCGTTATTCATGAAAACATAGCCCATATCGTCTTTATAAAGAAACTGATAATCTCTTCGCTCAACACGTTGTTCGTTTATTTTATGTCCTGCAGAAAAAGTATTATCAATTACCTTACCTGTTGAAATATTTTTAAGTTTAGTACGAACAAAAGCAGGACCTTTACCTGGTTTTACATGCTGGAATTCAATTATTGAGTATAAACCATTTTTAAAATCTATACACATTCCGTTTCTGATATCTGCTGTAGTAGCCATAATCTTATATATTAATTCTTTGTGATAACAATTTCAGCTGCAAAAATAAAGTAATTACTTGAAGTTGAAAGATTATCTATAGATAATGTTCTGTTTATTCTTATTTCATTAATAAATCAACGACGTTTCTTCATCAGTAACAGTAAACTCAGCTTCTACACCAAAAATAAGAGGATAGTTAGTCTCAATGTGACCCGCCGGAAAGTTAAAAGCCACCGGATAATCATATGCAGCTACAGCATTGTAAATAATCTCCTCTATTGATTGCCCAAAAGGGTTCTCGTTATCAACCATTTCAGTAAACTGCCCAACTACCAAACCAGCTAAGTTTTTTAGTGCCCCACTTAACTTCAGGTTATGCATTATTCTATCCAAATGATATAAATATTCAGATAAGTCCTCAATAAACAATATTTTACCCTTCGTATCTAAATCAAACGGAGTATTTTTTAAACTATATAATATCGACAGGTTACCTCCAATTACCTCTCCCTTGCCAATACCATTTCTATTAAAGCGGTTTGGGTTAATCATATACGCAGGCATTTCACCCTCTAAAACAGAAAATAAAATATCAATATCAACACCACCATCCGTATAGTTCAAAAAACTTTTACACATTGGCCCATGTATCGAAGCCAAGTTATGGTTGTGCATTGCAGAGTGAATAACCGTAATATCGCTAAAGCCAATCAACCATTTCGGCTTTTTCATAAACTTCGTAAAATCAACCCTATCAATAATTCTAACCGACCCATAACCGCCTCTGGTGCACAAAATACATTGCACCGATTCATCATCTAGCATCAGTTGCAAATCATTTAATCGCTCCGCATCAGTTCCCGAAAAATTGAAGAATGGTTTGTCTAAATGTTTTGCAAGCTTTGTTTTATAGCCCATCTTTTCAATACGCGAACATGCCTGTTCTACAATATTAAAATCAATTTTACCCGCCGGAGCTACAATACCAATCGTGTCACCTTTTTTTATTGATGGAGGAATAATCATATAATCATTTTTAATTACGATACAGTAAATTTATCAAATCATTCTATGGGGCTTCCCCTGCGGGTCGGGCTATGCGCTATATCTTTGCTTCGCCATAATGGGCTCACAAAGGATGCCGCTTCTATCCCTAAGCCAGCTGGGTTCTATCGGCCTTATAGCCAACTCGCCACCTTAAATATTCAATAATTTGCTGCGAACTTACGCATATTTACAAATAACTTAAAGCAATTCCGTTTTATTTCAGAATACACCATGATAAATGGTAATTAAAAACACTTATCTTTGCAGCAAATTAATAAAATATTCACCTAGTGTGAGTCTCAATAATATAATTTCGTAATTTTTCTCGAATGGATAATTTTAATCGTACGCTGGTAACAACAGCTTTACCATATGCCAACGGACCTGTACACATTGGTCACCTTGCCGGAGTTTATGTTCCTGCAGATATCTATGTTAGATACTTAAAAATGAAAGGTGAAGATGTATTGCTAATCGGTGGTTCTGATGAGCATGGTGTGCCTATCACTCTAAAAGCAAAAAATGAAGGTGTAACTCCTCAAGATATTGTTGATAGATACCATGGTATTATTAAAAAATCGTTCGAAGATTTTGGTATTGGGTTCGATGTATATTCACGTACTACTAGCGAAACACATAAAAAAACAGCTTCTGACTTTTTTAAAACACTGCACGATAAAGGTGAGTTTATTGAGAAAGTATCAGATCAGTATTACGATGCAGAAGCACATCAATTTTTAGCAGATAGATATATTACAGGTACCTGCCCACATTGTGGAAATGAAGGTGCTTATGGTGATCAGTGCGAAAGCTGTGGAACATCTTTAAATGCTACAGATCTTAAGAATCCTATTTCTGTAATTTCAGGTAGCGTTCCGGTGGTTAAACAAACCAAACATTGGTATTTGCCATTAGATAAGCACGAGCCATTTTTGAAAAAATGGATACTAGAAGACCATAAAGAATGGAAAGCTAATGTATATGGTCAGTGTAAATCATGGATTGATCTAGGTTTACAACCACGTGCCGTAAGTAGAGATTTAGATTGGGGTGTACCAGTTCCTGTAGAAGGGGGAGATGGTAAGGTACTTTACGTTTGGTTCGATGCGCCAATTGGGTACATTTCAGCAACTAAAGAGTTGACTAACGATTGGGAGAAATATTGGAAGCAAGACGATACACGCATGCTTCATTTTATTGGAAAGGATAATATCGTATTTCACTGTATTGTTTTTCCAGCTATGCTAAAAGCTGAGGGTTCTTACATTTTACCAGAGAATGTTCCTGCCAATGAATTTTTGAATCTTGAAGGTGATAAAATTTCTACTTCACGTAATTGGGCAGTTTGGTTGCACGAGTATCTTGAAGATTTTAAAGATCAGCAAGATAGTTTAAGATATGTTTTAACTGCAAATGCTCCTGAAACTAAGGATAATGATTTTACTTGGAAAGATTTTCAAGCCCGTCATAATAACGAGCTGGTAGCTATTTTGGGTAACTTTGTTAACCGAACTATTGTATTAACTAACAAGTACTACGAAGGTAAGGTGCCTGCTTTAGGTAATGAGCTAACAGAGTTTGATAGCAGTACTTTAGCTGAAATAAATGTTATTTGTGATAAAGTAGCAGACAGTTTAGATCAGTTTCGCTTTAGAGAAGCCGTTAAAGAAATGATGAACTTGGCTCGTTTGGGTAATAAATATTTAGCTGATTCTGAACCGTGGAAGTTGGTTAAAACCGATGCTGTACGAGTTGAAACAATTATGAATATATCACTTCAAATTACAGCTAACTTAGCTGTGTTGATGGAGCCATTCTTGCCTTTTAGTGCTGCTAAACTAAAAGGAATGATCAATGGATCGGATTGTACTTGGGAAGATCTTGGAAAAACTGATTTGCTTGTAGCAGATCATTTTATAAATAAGCCTGAATTATTATTTGCCAAAATAGAGGATGAGGCAATTCAAAAGCAATTAGATAAATTGGAAGCTACAAAAGTAGCTAACGAAGTGGCTTCAAAAACAGTATCTCCTGCAAAAGAGAATATTAGTTTTGAGGATTTCACTAAAATGGATGTTCGTGTTGGTACAATCCTTGAAGCTGAGAAGGTTGCTAAAACAAAGAAATTATTAAAGTTAACAGTTGATACTGGTATTGATCAACGTACTGTAGTTTCAGGAATTGCTGAATTTTACAAGCCTGAAGATATAATTGGTAAACAGGTAAGTATTCTAGTAAATTTAGCCCCTCGAAAAATTAGAGGTATTGAATCGCAGGGTATGATTCTTATGGCCGAAGATGCTGATGGTTCTTTAGCGTTTATTGAGCCTTCAAAAGAAATTAAATCAGGTTCAGAAGTTCGATAATACGAGAACTCAATAGTATATTAGGCTAGCTATTTATTTAGCTGGCCTTTTTTTTGTGTTATGTCACAAAAAAAGCCGACTCAATATATTTGAATCGGCTTTATTATTAGATATCGTGCTTTCTATTTGGCTGTATATATCCAAACTGAATTAAAACCATTTTGCTTTCTATATGCATTCAAGGCATTTGTTGCATCTAGCTTATCAGAGAAACCTTCAAGAGCTACTCTCACCCTACCGTTGTTAACAGGTAAAATTGAAGCCGTGTTAATATTGCGCTTATTTAGTTTACTTAAAAAAGTTTCGGCTTGCGATGTATTTTTAAAACTACCGGCGATTAAAAAGTATTTTTCTACAGCCTTAGGTTTTATAACTTCAACGGAAGGTTTTACTTCTTCAATAAGTACAGTAGTAGTTTCAACTAACTTTGCAGGTTCCTCAACGGTCACTTCGCTATTTAATTTAAAATCAGAAAAGGAAGCTGTCTGTTTCGAATTGTTAACATCAGGAGAAACCGTTAATAATCCTACAATTAAAGCAATACTAGCCGCAATTTGTCTTACACTCTTTGATTGAACAGTGCGTTGCACAAGTTGTCTTGTAGGCTTTTCAATTTCATTAACCTGATCAATAGTTTTAAAATGGAAAGTTCCTAAACCATATGTATCAGGAGCTATTCCCAATTCATCTGATTGATTAAAAACAATAGAGCCTTCTCTATCCATTTTTAACGAACCAATTTCGCTCATTAGTATTACCTCACCATTCTTTAAGGAGTTCTGCCATCCTTCGATAACAGCTGCAGTAGCTATTTGCGCTTCTTTATAATTTATGCTTTTATTTTTTGCGATATGGCTAAATAATAAGCCATCATTATGAGAAATACTTCGGTTGAAAATGATTTCTCTACCTGGAGGTGTAAATATTCCCGTAGTTTCATTATGTTGCGCACTAATTCTGTTTACAACAAATCCACCAATCTCAGGAACAATTACACAATCGTGAATTGTTAATAAGTCTCTTATCTGTTTTTGGAGTTCGATCATAAAAACAAAAATACTAAAAATTTTTCTTCAATCGTAATACTTTTTTGATGCTTAGGTATAATATGTTGATAAACAGACTTTACCTACAAGTACCCACTAGTTTATGTATTAATATACAGAAAGTTATAGAAAATATATTGTTACTATTGATATATAATTGATGGTATTTTATTATTTTTGAACTTCATTTAGTAATTATAACTCATAATAAAATTAAGATGAGCAAGCAGATTTTAGTTACCGGAGGTACTGGTTATATTGGTTCACATACTGTAGTAGAACTTCAAAATTCGGGTTTTGATGTTGTTGTAGTTGATGATTTATCAAACTCAAAAATTGAAGTTTTAGATAATATTGAAAAAATTACTGGTAAAAGACCCGCTTTTGAACAGTTTAATTTAGCTGATGCTACTTTAACAGATCAGTTTTTTCAGAAGTACACAGATATACAAGCAATTATTCATTTTGCAGCTTTTAAAGCCGTAGGAGAATCTGTTCAAAAACCATTGGAGTACTATCAAAATAACGTAAACTCATTAATTAATTTATTAAATGGGATGAAAAAATATGGTGTTGCTAACATGGTATTTTCATCATCTTGTACTGTTTATGGTCAGCCAGATAAATTACCTGTAACAGAGGAAACACCGCGTAAAGAAGCTGAATCTCCATACGGAAATACAAAAGCTATCTGTGAAGATATTATGCGTGATTTCTGTAAAGTAAACGAAGCCTCTAATTGTATTGCACTGCGTTATTTTAATCCAATCGGTGCTCACGAGTCAGGTTTAATTGGTGAGTTCCCTGTGGGAGTGCCTAATAACCTTGTTCCATTTATTACACAAACTGCTGCTGGCTTAAGAGATGAGTTGAGCATTTTCGGTGAGGATTATGATACTCCGGATGGAACAGCTGTAAGAGATTATATTAATGTAGTGGATTTATCAAAAGCACACGTTATCGCAATTGAGCGTTTGCTTAATGATAAAAAGAAGAATAACTACGAATTTTTCAACGTTGGTACTGGAGAGGGATACTCAGTAATGCAATTGGTAAAAGCATTTATTAAAGTTACTGGTGTAGATTTAAAATATAAAGTAGTAGGACGTAGAACAGGTGATATTGAAAAAATATGGGCTGATACAACTTATGGTAATAATGAGCTAGGTTGGAAAGCTGAAACTTCTTTGGAAGATACTCTAGGTTCTGCTTGGGCTTGGGAAAAAAATGTGAGAGGACTATAATATAAAATGACTTTTCTTTGACGAGTTCTAAATCTAATAGCTGGATTTAGAACTCGTTATGTTTTATAGATTATCTACCTAAATACTCCTCATCAATATTATTCATTGATCTGAAAAGGTTTAACCGAGCCTGTGGATTTAATTTCTCAAATTGATGGATGATCTGTCTTGTAGCTTCGCGCATGGTATGATCTTCGTAAGGGCAATTCTCCTTTAAGGATTTAAACTCTTTAATAGCTGAATATTTTAGCATCTCAGAATTGGTTAAATAGAGTAGAGGACGTATTACCTCTATATTGCCTTCAAACATGCTTAATTTAGCTGGTATTGAAGAAATATTCCCATGCTGAGTCATATTCATAAGGAGCGTTTCTAACGCATCATCCATATGATGACCGAAAGCAATTTTCTTAAAGCCATTCTTTCGTGCAAACTCAAATAATTCCTTACGCCTGTTCCACGAACATGTAAAACAAGGTTTTTTATTAGGCTTTTCTTCTAGTCCAGCATGTGTAGTTATAAAATGCAGGTGTACATTAAGAGATTCACATAAGTTTTTTAAAAATTCCTTATCTATAACATAAGGTACATCGTCTGTTATAATATGTATAGCGTGCAGCTCATAGTCTATGGGCAAAAATTTACGGCGATCGGCTAGTATATCTATAAGTGAGAGAGAATCTTTTCCACCCGATACCGCAATCAGTATTTTATCACCATCAGTAACTAAGTTGTGTTTATTAATAGCATTCCCTGCTAGTTTAATTATTCTTCTGCAATACGCATTGTTTTTTTTCTCTTCTTGCTTATCTAGTTTCATTTATTGTTAATTCTAAGTATGGCACAAATATAGTCAGATCATTAAATATTTATTGTCCGGGGTGAGTTATAAACAAATTAATAAGTTGGTTTCCAGTGTTTACAACAATCTTGACGAACTGTTTTTAACCAATGTTCACATAAAAAAAGTGTTAGTTCAGATTATTTCAGTATTTTGTGACGTAATTAAAATATTTGAATATGAGAATCGAGAACGACCTTAAATTAGGTTTCAAAGATGTAATGTTCAGACCCAAACGATCTACTTTAAAGAGTAGATCTCAAGTTAGTCTTGAAAGAAGTTTCAGATTTAAAAACAGTAATGTAACATGGACAGGCACACCAATAATGGCTGCTAACATGGATACTGTTGGAACCTTCGAAATGGCCTTAGCTTTGGCAGAAAAAAAGATTTTTACTGCAGTTCACAAGCATTACTCGCTTGAAGAATGGAGTAACTTTTTAGAAAAAGCTCCCCAAGGAATTGAGAATTTTATTGCAGTAAGCACCGGAACAGGTGAAGCAGACTCACAAAAAGTTGCTGCTCTTATGTCAGCTCATCCTCAACTACAATTTATTTGTATTGATGTAGCCAATGGTTACTCAGAGCATTTTGTAGCTTTTGTAAAAGAGATGCATAAGGCGCATCCTAGCAAGGTTATTATTGCAGGTAATGTAGTAACTGGTGAAATGGTTGAAGAATTAATATTAGCGGGTGCTGATATTATTAAAGTTGGAATTGGACCAGGTTCTGTATGTACTACACGTGTTAAAACGGGTGTTGGTTATCCACAACTTTCTGCTATTATTGAGTGTGCAGATGCCGCACATGGTTTAGGTGGGCATATTATTTCTGATGGTGGCTGTGCTATACCAGGAGATGTGTCAAAGGCTTTTGGTGCAGGTGCCGATTTTGTTATGTTAGGAGGTATGCTTTCTGGTCACGAGGAGAGTGGTGGTGATACTGTTGAAGAGGATGGTGTAACCTATAAATTATTCTACGGAATGAGTTCGTCTACTGCTATGGATAAACATTCTGGTGGTGTAGCAAACTATAGAGCCAGTGAAGGTAAAACAGTAAAAGTGGCTTACAAAGGTCCTGTTGAAGAAACTGTGTTAGACATTCTTGGTGGTATTAGAAGTACTTGTACTTATGTTGGTGCTTCACAGCTTAAAGAGTTAAGTAAGCGTACTACTTTTATCAGAGTATCAGAACAAGAAAATAGAGTTTATACAAAATAACTATTTACTATTATATAGTTGAATAATTAGGCATCCTTTTGAAGGGTGCCTTTTTTGCTTTATCGGGATTCTTTTAGCTCTCTGGCTTTTATCCCATTCAATAATGAATAGGTACAGAGTCGTATTATAAACAAATATTATTCAGAATAAACACAAATCAAAGTCACATTAAACTCACGTTAACGTGAGTTTAATGTGACTTTGATCTGTGTTGTATATGTGTTTAGTACAAGTATTGTACGAACGTGTTTTGAATCTAAACCTTCTAAAGATTAGGGTATAAAAAATCCCGAACCACAAAAGTGATTCGGGATGCTTTTATATAAACTAATTAATTAGCTTAATGAAAAACGTTTGAACTCAGTAACAGTTAAACCATTACTTGCTCCATTTAAGTATTGCTTAATAGACTGTTTGTTATCTTTAACAAAAGCTTGCTCTAAAAGAGTACTTTCTTTAAAGAATTTACCTAAACGTCCTTGTGCAATTTTGTCAAGCATAGCTTCAGGCTTACCTTCTTCTTTTGCTTTTTCACGACCAATTCTTAACTCAGACTCTACAATCTCAGCTGGAACTGAATCTTTATCAACACCAACAGGAGCCATTGCAGCAACTTGCATTGCAACATCTCTACCTACTTGAGCGTCAAAACCAGTTTGGTTAAAACCAACAAGTACAGAAAGTTGACTACCTTGGTGAATGTAAGGAATAACTGTTTCAGCAGTAACTACGGCGAAGTCAGCGATTTCGATTTTTTCACCGATAACACCAATTTGCTCAGTAATTACATCTTTAATAGCAGCACCATTTAATTCAAGTTCTAAAACTTGTTCTGCAGTGGTAGCATCGCTATTTAAAGCAGCCTCAACAATTGAATCAGCTAATGCAACAAAGCTTTCGTTTTTTCCTACGAAGTCAGTTTCACACTTTAAGATCAAAACAGCACCTTTTTTACCGTCAGCGCTTACAGTTGCTCTTGAAGTTCCTTCTGTAGTTTCACGATCAGCACGCTTGCTAGCCATTGCTTGACCTTTTTTACGGATGATTTCAACTGCAGCGTCAAAATCTCCATCAGTTTCGGTTAATGCCTTTTTACAGTCCATCATACCGGCACCGGTCATTTTTCTTAATTTACTTACATCAGCAGCTTTAATTGCCATGATAATAATATTTAATTGGTTAACAATTATTCAGTTTTTCCTTCTTCTTTTGCTTCAGCAGCAGGAGCTTCTTTTTTAGCAGCTTCCTTTTTTGGAGCATCTTTCTTAGCAGCAGCTTTTTCTTTCTTAGCAGCAGCTTCGCTTTCACGCTCTACTTTTCTTTCAGCTAAACCTTCTTCGATAGCTTTAGTCATGATTTCAGTAATTAAATCAATTGACTTAGTAGCATCATCATTAGCAGGAATAACGAAATCTAAACCAGCTGGGCTTGAGTTGGTATCAACTACACCAAACACAGGGATGTTAAGACGGTTAGCCTCGCGAACAGCGATGTGCTCCTTCATAACATCAATTACAAACATTGCCGCAGGAAGACGTGTAAGATCGGCAATACTTCCTAATGTTTTCTCCAACTTAGCTCTTTGACGAGTAATTTGAAGACGCTCTCTCTTAGATAAGTTTTTCCAAGCACTTGGGTCAACCATCATTTTATCGATAGTACCCATCTTTTTAACTGCCTTACGGATAGTAGGGAAGTTAGTAAGCATACCACCAGGCCAACGTTCAGTAACGTAAGGCATGTTCACACGCTTCATTTTTTCAGCGATGATTTCTTTGGCTTGCTTTTTAGTAGATACGAATAATACTTTTCGTCCAGATTTTGCAATCTGTTTTAATGCGTTTGCTGCTTCTTCAATTTTAGCAACAGTTTTATGAAGATCGATAATGTGAATACCATTACGCTCCATGAAGATATATGGAGCCATTGCTGGGTTCCATTTTCTTTTTAAGTGACCGAAGTGTACTCCAGCCTCTAATAACTCATCAAAATTTGTTCTTGACATTTTTTTCTTTTTAAAAGTCGTTTACATTCTGTAAATATCAACTGCTAAGTAGTCTTGCAATAAGAATCTTAGTAGTTTAGATACTAAACGCACCCGAAAAATATTAACGCTTACTGAATTGGAATTTCTTACGTGCTTTTGGTTGACCTGGTTTCTTACGCTCAACAACTCTTGCGTCGCGAGTCATAAATCCTTCAGATTTTAAAGCAGGTTTATTCTCTTCGTCAATTTTTACTAGTGCACGTGAAATGCCTAATCTAATAGCTTCAGCTTGTCCTTTAACACCACCACCGTAAACATTTACTTTGATGTCATAGTTTTCAGCTACACCTAACTTATTTAACGGCTGAGTTACAACATACTGTAATGTTTCAGCAGGTAAATAATCTTTAAGCTCACGCTTGTTGATGGTAATTTGTCCTTTACCTTCGCTCACATATACACGAGCTACAGCGGCTTTTCTTCTACCTATTGCGTTTACAACGTCCATACTCATTATTTATATAAGTTTAAATCAATTACCTTTGGTTGTTGCGCTTCTTGCTTGTGCTCAGCACCAGCGTATACAAAAAGGTTTCTAAATAATTGGCGTCCCAAACGATTCTTTGGTAACATACCTTTTACAGCTCTCTCTACAAGTCTTTCTGGACTTTTAGCAAACAATTGCGCTGGTGTAACATCAGTACGTCCACCTGGGTAACCTGAATGGTAAAAGAAAGTTCTTCCTTCCCATTTGTTTCCAGTTAAACGAACTTTGTCCGCATTGATAATAATTACATTATCACCACAATCAACGTGTGGAGTGTAGTTTGGCTTGTATTTACCTCTAATTAGCTTTGCTACTTTAGAAGCTAAACGACCAACTACCATGTCTTTAGCGTCAACAACAACCCACTCTTTTTGAGCAGTTGCTTTGTTTGCCGATACTGTTTTGTAACTTAAAGTGTTCACAGTCTTCCTTTGTTAAAAAAATTAATAAAAACAGATCAAACAGTCATAATTCACTCACCATAAAGTAGTTAATCTCACAACTCCCATCGTCGTTAAATTATCCAACTTATTCAGTTTAATGAACTTACACTGTTCGGCACAAATAATAATCGGCCGCAAAAGTAAGGCTATTTTTATTATTTACCAATCTTTTTATTGTTTTTTTATTTTCTAACTCGCAGAAAGTTAATGCTATTAGAGGAGTGAACTTTTTTATTTATGACAAATATAAATAGGGGAGCCGTGTATTTATACTGTTTATCATTTTATGAGATGTCATTGTTTATTTATCCTGGCCTGTGAAAGGTTGTTTGTTTTTTATTCTCCATTATTATTTCAATGTTATGAATTGAAATAATAATGGAGAAAGTCATTGATTTGGTTTAGTTGGTAATTATAAGAATTCAGATTCATCACCATTACTATAGGTGTCTTCTTCTGATGGATCGTTATTTTGCGATCCATTTAGCTCATCACAATTCAGATTCGTATTAAAGTTTAGAGGTTCTTCAAATTCATCTTCTTGTGTAATATTTAATGCTTCATCATCGTATACTTGTTGCATATACAGTGCCCAAATTGGTAGTGCCATGTTAGCACCTTGCCCGAGTGAAATTCCATCAAAGTGAACATCTCTATCTTCTCCTCCAACCCAAATTCCTGTAACTAAATTTGGGGTAACTCCCATAAACCATCCATCAGATTGATTTTGAGTTGTACCTGTTTTTGCTCCTATCTCACCAGTAAACTGATATTTGTATCTTAATCGAGTTGCTGTACCGCCTTGACTAACTCCCTGAAGAAGGTTAAGCATCAGAAATGCAGTTTCTTCACTGATTACTTCTTTTTTATTGGGAGCAAATTGACCAATGTTGTTCCCATATCGATCTTCTATTCTAGTTACTAAAATAGGATCGATATGTACACCTTTGTTTGCAAAAGTACCATAAGCACCAACCATTTCGGATAAATGCATGTCCACCACGCCAAGACAAAGTGAAGGAACGTAAGGCATTGGACTATTAATTCCTAAGTTGCGAATCATATTAGGAGCAGCATCCCATTTTGGGTTTTTGAACTGCTTCATAACCCATGCTGTAATATTATTATTAGAGTTGGCTAAGCCCCATTTTAAGGTCACCATTTCCCCTGCACGCGCGCTTCCTGCATTTCGTGGCGTCCAAGTATCACCACTCGCCAAATAAAATGTTGTAGGGATATTAGGTACTTGATAGCAGGGCGTAAAACCATTAGACATGGCTAGTGTATATATAAATGGTTTTATTGTTGATCCAACTTGCCTTTTACCTTGTGTAGCCATATCATACATGAAGTATTTAAAATTAGGGCCGCCCACATATGCTTTTACATATCCTGTTCTAGGATCTAGAGAATATAAACTAGCTCGTAAAAACGATTTGAAGTGTTTTATAGAATCAATAGGAGTCATAACCGTATCCCTGTCGCCACTCCAAGTAAAGATCTCCATGTCGGTTTTGGTATTGAAGGCTTTCATTATAGATTCTTCATCATGACCGGCTTTCTTCATAATTCGGTATCGTTCAGACTGTCGAATGGCCTTATTCATGATTTGGTCATACTGCTTTTTACTTAAGTCGGCTGTAAATGGAGCAGTTGGTCTTCCTTTCTTTTCAGCTGCAAATGCAGGTTGTAAATCTTGTGATAAATGATCTTTCACAGCCTTTTCAGCATATACCTGCATGTTATAATTTACAGTAGTATATATTTTAATGCCATCTCTATAAATATTGTATTTGGTGCCATCCGCTTTTAGATTTTTGTTTGTGAAACCGTAAACAGGATTAGTTGCCCATTCAATACTATCTTTAATGAATTTGTCCATTAGGTATGATGGATATCTGCTTCGATCTGGTTTAGGAGCATTAAGTGTAAGTCTTAGGTTTTCCCTTAAATACGGAGCAACACCTTCTTTATGGTCGTTTCTCTTGAATTTTAATTTTAATGGAATTTGTCTCAATGAATCATACTTAGCCTGTGTGATGAACTGAGCTTTCTTCATTTGGCTCAATACCACATTTCTTCTGTCTTCTGTTAGTTCAGGACGTCGTACTGGGTTAAAAAGGGCTGGGTTCTTTAACATTCCAATAATTACTGCAGCCTCTTCTATTTTAATGGAATCAGTACTTGTATTAAAGAAAGTTTGTGCAGCAGAATGAATTCCGTAAGCATCATAAATAAAGCCCACTTTATTTAAGTACATTGTTAGTATTTCATTCTTTGTATAACTACGCTCCAGTTTAACTGCAATTACCCATTCGTTTAATTTTTGCAGACTTCGCTCCCAGATGCTTCCCGCAGAATCATGAAAAAGTAGTTTTGCCAATTGTTGCGAAACAGTACTACCACCTCCTGAGTGCTTGTCTCCCATTAATACTGTTCTGAAAAAAACACGCATTAAACCTCTAGGGTCTATTCCTGAGTGATCATAAAACCTCACATCCTCAGTTGCAATTAGGGCGTTGACAATATTTGGCGAAAGATCCTCGAAATTACAATAAGTTCTATTTTCTATTGCAAAGGTTCCAAGTAGTTTGCCATCTTCAGATAATATTTGAGTGGCTAAATTACTTTTCGGATTTTCCAACTCCTCAAACGAGGGCATGTCTCCTAAGAATCCATTGGCAATAAGTAGGAATAAAGTAAATACAGAGGCCATTCCAATGATTACTATTCCCCAGAATGTAATTAATATTTTTGTTGCTTTGCTTTTGCTAATTGACATACTTATGTAAGTTGAAATTTTCGGTAAAAATAACAAATTTACTTTAACTGTTTTTCTATGTATTCCATTTGCGCTAGGATTTAGGAATCTTTTTTATTTTAGATGTTCGTTGGGAGTGTTCCTTTGTTGGTAATTAGGGCTTTGTAGGGTGTTTTGTTCAGCGCGTTGTTTGTGTGAGAATAGTCTCGTGCTATATTTATTAGGATAATTTTATAAATTTACCGCAATTATTGAATGAATGACAATTAGTACGTCTTCGTTTTCATCATTATAAAAATAGGTTCTATTTGGTTTAATGTTGATTTGTAGAATGATGCTAAAGTAAAATATAAAGATGGCGAAAAAAAGTTCGGTTAATGAAGAAAACCTCGTAATAGTCGAGTCTCCTGCTAAAGCAAAAACTATTGAAAAGTTTTTAGGAGGAAACTTTTTGGTGAAATCGAGTTATGGACATATTCGTGATTTAGCGAAGAAAGATTTTGGGATTGATATAGCGAATAAGTTTACGCCTAACTATGTGGTTTCTGATGATAAGAAAGATGTAGTAAAAGAGCTGAAGCAAATTACTAAGAATGTTAAGACTGTATGGCTCGCTTCCGATGAAGACCGCGAAGGAGAGGCTATTGCTTGGCACTTGTATGATGAGTTAGGGTTAACACCTGATAATACAAAGCGAATTGTTTTTCATGAGATTACTAAGCCTGCAATTTTAAATGCAGTTGAGAACCCGCGCGAAATTAATCAGGATTTGGTGAATGCTCAGCAAGCCAGACGTGTGTTGGATAGATTAGTGGGGTTTGAATTATCTCCAGTTTTATGGAAAAAAGTTAAGCCATCGCTTTCAGCAGGAAGAGTTCAATCGGTAACTGTTAGAATGATTGTTGAGCGAGAAAGAGAAATCTTCGCGTTTAAGCCAGAATCTTCTTATAGGGTAACTGCTGTATTTAATTATACAGATAAAGATGGAAATGTTTCTGAATTAAAATCTGAATTAAATAAACGATTCGCTACACTTGAGGATACAAAGTTATTCTTGAAAAAGTGTGAGGGAGCTAGTTTTAACGTCGCAGACGTAACTAAAAAGCCATTAAAGAAATCTCCGGCGGCTCCATTTACCACTTCGACCCTACAACAGGAGGCAAGTAGAAAGCTTGGTTTCTCGGTAGGGCAAACCATGTCAGTAGCACAAAAGTTATATGAAGCGGGTAAGATTACCTATATGCGTACCGACTCAGTAAATTTATCAGATACGGCTGTTAATATGGCTTCTGATCAAATTACAGGTACAATGGGTGAGGAGTATCTTAAAATTAGAAAATATACAACTAAGTCAAAGGGAGCTCAGGAAGCTCACGAGGCTATTCGTCCGGCTTATATGGATAAGCCTACTGTTTCTGGTCCTCAGCAAGAACAAAAGCTTTACGATTTAATATATAAAAGAACCATAGCTTCTCAAATGAGCGATGCTCAGTTGGAGAAAACTACAATTGTTATTAAAACGGATAAGGTTAAGGAGCATTTCGTAACAACCGGTGAGGTTGTTAAGTTCGATGGTTTTCTTAAAGTATACATTCAATCATCTGATGATGGTGAAGGTGAGGAAAAAGAAGATTCAGGATTATTACCTCCAATAGAAATAGGCGAGGAGTTATTATATAACAATATTGAGGCAAGAGAAAGATGGAGTCAAAAGCCAGCTAGATATACTGAAGCGTCTCTTGTGAAAAGATTAGAGGATGCAGGTATAGGTCGTCCATCTACTTATGCGCCAACTATTTCTACTGTCCAAAATAGAGGTTATGTTATAAAAGAGGAGCGCGAAGGTGTTGAACGTAATTATCAATACCTACTGCTTAATGATGAAGGTCTGTTAATGGAGGAGCGCACTGAAATTACTGGTGCAGAAAGGAATAAGTTGTTTCCTACAGATGTTGGCATGGTGGTTAATGACTTCTTGATGAAGCATTTTCCGAATATTGTTAGTTACGATTTTACAGCTAAGGTTGAGGCCGAGTTTGATGAAATTTCTTTGGGTAAAATTGTTTGGAATGAATCAATAGAATCTTTTTATAAGGATTTTCATGATCAGGTTGAAGATACACTTGAAAACGCTGAAAGGAGCAATGGAGAACGAATTTTAGGTGAAGATCCTAAAACAGGAAAGCCAGTAAGTGTTAAGGTTGGGCGATATGGTCCAATGGCTCAGCTGGGTGAAAGTGTTGATGATAATGAGGTTGAAAAGCCTAAGTTTGCGTCATTGCAAAAAGGCCAACACCTCGAAACAATTACGCTTGATCAAGCCATTCGCTTGTTTGATTTACCACGTGATCTAGGTTTGTATGAAGAAAAGAAAGTGGTAGTAGGTATTGGTCGTTTCGGCCCATATGTGCGTCATGATGGTAAGTTTGTTTCTTTAAAGAAAGGAATTGATGATCCATTATATGTTGAGTTGGATAGAGCAATTGAGTTAATTGAAGAGAAGCGTAAAGCAGATAGAGAGAAGTTCATTAAAGGATTTGATGAAGATCCTGAAATTCAAATATTGAATGGTAGATGGGGGCCATATATTTCTTATCTAAAAAAGAATTATAAAATTCCTAAGGATACTGATCCAACAACTTTGTCTTTTGACGATTGTCAGAAGTTAATTAAGGACGGAGGAAAGAAAGCGGCACCAAAGAAGAAGGCAGCTGCTAAAAAAACAACAGCAAAGAAAGCGCCAGCAAAAAAAACAGCTACTAAGAAGCCTGCTGCTAAAAAGAAAGCTGCTGCTAAAAAGTAAATAGTTGAACTGTGAACCTAACCGACTATTTTAATCCTGTAAATATAAAATCTGAAAGTCAAGGTGCTCTGGAGTATGAAGATACCTTGGCTTCTCAGATTTCATCCCTAAATGAAGGAGTAGATCTTGTTTCATTTAACTTGGCTATCCTTGGAATTGAGGATGCCACAAACTCTCCGTTTAATAAGGGTTGTTCAGAAGCTCCCAATAAGATACGTAAATACTTATATGGTTTAGCGAGAACATCAAGAAGCCTTAATATTATTGATCTTGGTAATGTGAAGGGAAACTCCATTGATGATCGTTACCTTGCCTTAGAGGAGGTTTGTAAAAGACTTTTAGATGTCAATATTGTAGTTTTATTTTTAGGGGGTAGTCAGGATTATTTAATTCCATTTACAAAAATATTAGCTAGTAAAAATAAGGTAACCTTATCAATGATTGATAATAAGGTTGATTACTCTTTCGATGAAAATAGATTTGACACTTATTCAACTATCTCTCAATTGGATAGGGTGCTTGGCTTTGATCGTTTGAATGTGAATGTTATTGGCGCCCAAAGGTATTTTGTGGGTAGTGCGCAGGAGGAGTTATTTCAAGAAAAAAAGTGGTCAGTTCATCGATTAAAAGATGTTAGTATTAGTCGTATAGATAATACAGAGCCTATTTTTAGAGATAGTCAAATTATATGTGCAGATGCATCTGCTATCCAAAGCAATTTTATGCCATCTATGGGCAGTAGTTCTGTTAATGGTTTTACGGGGCTTGATGCGTGCAAGATGATGTGGTATGCGGGTTTAGGTTCTCAGATTAAGGTTTGTGGTTTAACAGAATGTAATACGCAAGTAGAGGATGGTTTAAAAGGAGCAATGTTGTATGGTCAGATGGTTTGGCATTTTATTGAGGGCGTAGCCCACAATACATGGGAGGTTCCATCCGAAAATTCAAAAAATTATAAAATTTATGTACTTCGATTACAAGAATTTGAGGTAGACGTACGTTTCTATAAGAGTCGGTTATCTGATAGATGGTGGTGTGAGCATAGTAATGGTCATGTTTCTAGTGTGATAGCTTGTGGTGAGAAGGATTATCAACAGGCAAAAAAAGGAAGAATGCCTAATTGTTTATCTCGTTATAGGTAAAGAGGTGTAAGTAAAGACATATCGTAAAAAAAATAAAGGTTTGATTTTAAAAAAAATGAAACCTTTACACTAAAAATAAAGTATACGAATTCAGTTTTTAGACTCTTCTAATGAAAGTATATTATTTAATAGTTTAATATACAGTAATTAGTGATAGGGTTTTAAAAGTGAGTTCTTTGATTTTTTTTATATCTGAAATAAATGGTTAGGAGAATTCTGATATTTATTATAATTTGCGCCGCTTGTACGGGGGTAAAGGCTCAGTTTGATCCTCAGTTTAGTCAAAATATGTTTAATATGTTGGCTGTTAACCCCGCTTATGCAGGAGCAAGTGAATCAATAAATTTAACAGCTCTTAATCGGAATCAATGGAGAATTGATTCCGCCGGAATAAAGACAACGGTTTTTAGCGGAGATATGCCGATTAATGTGTTCGGAACACCTTCTGGAATTGGACTTAATGTTATGAATGATCAAATCGGATTATTTACGAACTTAAGTATTGGAGTAAATTATGCATCTCAGTTCGAATTAATATATGGTACTTTAAGCCTTGGATTAAGTGTAGGTTTTATCAACCAAAAGTTTGAAGGGAGTAAAATTTCTTTTCCTGATGGTAAACCAGATGATGCAATACCTGAAGTAGATATGGATGGTTCAGCATTCGATGCAAGTTTAGGGGCGTATTTTAAAGCAAAGAAATATTATGCAGGGATATCATTATCTCATCTAAATTCGCCGCAACCAAACTACGATGAAAATTTTAGTTTTAGTTTTCGTCCGACACTTTATCTAACGGGAGGATACAATTTTAAGATTGAAGATACGTTATATGAAGTGTTACCTTCTTTTTTCATGAAAACAGATGGTGCATCAATGCAGGTTGACATTAATACTTTAGTTAGGTATAAGTCTCGTTACTGGGCTGGATTAACCTATCGTTTACAAGATGCTATTGTTCTATTAGGTGGTGTTGAAATGAAAAATGGCGTTAGGTTTGGTTATAGCTACGATATAACCACCTCAGCATTGGCAACTGCTAAAAGCGGAGGGACGCATGAGTTTATGGTAGGATATAATTTTGATTTAAGTTTAGAGAAAAGAACTAAGCGCTATAAAAGCGTTAGATATTTATAAAGAAATAAAATAATTAATATACTGAATAGTCCGAAATTATGATGAAGAATGTAATTGTAATTAGTGTTTTCATTATCACTATTCTTAGCGGGTGTGCAAACTCTGGCGGTGGAGAATTAGTAGGCGTATCAAGAGGTGGTACTTTCTATGAGCCTGATCCATACGGGATGCTTTTTATTCCGCAAGGAAGCTTTAATATGGGGCCAAATGATCAGGATGCTGCTTGGTCTTTAACAGCACAAACCAAAACAGTTTCAGTTCGTTCTTTTTGGATGGATGAAACGGAAATTACCAATACTGAATATCGTCAGTTTGTAAATTGGGTTAGAGACTCTATTGCACGTACTTTATTGGGCGAGCAGTTCGAGGAATTCGTTATCTCTGAGGATGTTTATGGTAATGAAATAGATCCGCCATATTTAGATTGGGATGTTGATTTAGATTGGTATAATGAAGAATATATGGAAGTGCTTGAGGATATGTATTTACCCGAGAATGAGCGTTTCTTTAGAAGAAAAGAAATCGATAGTCGTAAGTTAACTTATGAGTATCAGTGGGTTGATATGCAGCAAGCTGCAAAAAAGACCAACAGATATAATTTTCAAACAAAGCAATACGAAGGTGTAGCATATGATCAGTTTGGAGAGCAAACACAAATTAAAGATCGTACAGCTTTTATAATGAATGATGCTGTAAATGTTTATCCTGATACTTTATGTTGGATCTCTGATTTCACCTATTCATTTAACGAACCATGGACTGAGAAATATTTTTGGCACCCTGGTTTTGATGAGTATCCTGTGGTAGGAGTTACGCATCAACAAGCGACTGCATTTACTATTTGGAGATCACGATATTTAAATGACTACTTAAGAAAAAAAGGTCAGCCTGAAGTAATGGAATACAGATTGCCAACTGAAGCTGAGTGGGAATATGCTGCTCGTGGGGGACTCGAAAATGCAATGTACCCATGGGGTGGAATGTATACAAGGAATGATAAAGGATGCTTTTTGGCCAACTTTAAACCTTTACGAGGTAGATATGGTGATGATGGTGGTAACAATACCATGGCAGTAGCGTCATATGCTCCTAATGATTTTGGAATTTATGATATGGCCGGTAATGTAGCTGAGTGGACATCAAGTGCTTTTGATGAGTCTGCTTATAGTTTTACACATGATTTTAACCCTACTTATAAATATAACGCACTTCCTGATGACCCTCATGTAATGAAAAGAAAAGTAATTCGTGGTGGATCATGGAAAGATGTAGGTTACTATTTATTATGTGGATCTCGTTCATACGAGTACCAAGATTCAGCTAAATCTTTCATCGGATTTAGATGTGTAAGAGACTACGTTGGTGAATAATTAACTATCGCAAAAGAATCACACACACAACACATAACTTAAACTTTAATTTTAGTCTAAATTAACAACAAATTATTATGAGCATAACCGAATTAGTTGAAAGCCCTGCGTATAAAAAAGTAATGGCCAAAGTATATGGTATTGGAGCAGCAGTAGTTATACTAGGAGCGTTGTGGAAGATACTTCACCTTCCAGGGGCGGCCGCTATGCTAATTGCAGGATTAGGTACTGAGGCAGTTATTTTCTTTTTATCAGCTTTTGAGCCACCTCATGAAATGCCTGATTGGAGTTTGGTTTATCCTGAGTTAGTTGGATTAGATCCAAAATCAGAAGCTCACGGTGCTGTTTCAGGAGGAGGTAGTGAACTTCAAGCTCTAATACAAACCGGGAATATTGATCAAGGAACTGTAGATCAGTTGAGCGAAGGAATAAAAAAACTTAGTGTAACATCTTCACAGCTTGCTAATTTAGGAGATGCCTCTTTAGCTACTGAAAGTTATTTGAACAATATGAATATGGCTGCCGAATCAGTTGGGAAGTTAAGTTCTGTTCAAAATCAAACAGTTGCAAGTATGGAAACTATAGCTAACTCCACACAAGGAGTTGTTGAAGGATTATCTGCAAAAGGAGAGGAATATACGCAGCAATTGTCAAGTATTAATACAAATCTAGCCTCAATAAATTCTGTATATGAATTACAATTACAAGGCTCAAAAGCCCAGGCTGAAACAACACAAGAGCTTGTTGCTGGCATGACTCTTGTTAAGAGTCAATTTGATGAATCTGTTGAGAATGCTAAATTATATAAAGACCAAGTTGCTCAGTTAAGTAAAACTGTAGGTGAGTTGAATTCAATATATGGTAACATGCTAAGTGCAATGAACCGCTAATAGAAACTTAATTAAAAGAAATTACTATGAGTGGTGGAAATTGTCCAGAAACGCCTAGGCAGAAGATGATAGGTATGATGTATCTGTTTTTAACAGCTATGTTAGCCTTAAATGTATCAGGTGAATTATTACAGGCGTTTGTTACTTTAGATGAGGGTTTTACTCAATCTCGAAATACTGTAGAAGCAAAAAATAATGTAATGTACAGTCAGTTTGAGAATTCGTATGACAGTAATAAGAAGAAAGTTGAGGCGCATTGGAATAAAGCGAAAAATATTAAAGCAAAAGCCGATAGTTTAGTATTACATATTGAGGAGTTAAAGGTACTTCTGAGTCAGAAAGCTGGTGGACCTGAAGCAACGCCTTATAATTATACTGGTATTGATAATCAGGATATCGCACCTCAGATAATGATTACTGAGAAAAATAGTGCGAGAAGTAAAGAGTTGAAAAGTAAGATCGTTGGATATAAAGATTTTCTATTGACTTATTTGAATCCTGAAAAGGATACAATGCTTACAGCAGCTTTTAATAAAACATTCAATGTTGATAATATACCTGTAGATGATGGCGTGGATAAGTCATGGGAATCTACCAAATTTGAGCATATGCCTTTAGCAGCTTCTATGGGAATGCTTAGTAAAATACAAGGAGATGTTCGTAATGCTGAGGCTGATGTTGTAGGATATCTTTTTAATCAGATTGATGCAAGTTCGTTTAAGTTTACTACGGTAAAGCCATTGATTATACCTACATCTACTCAAATTTTAAAGGGTGATGAGTATGAGGCTAGATTACTATTTGCAGCCTACGATGAAACAAATCTACCTCGAGTAAAAGTAAATGGTAAAGAAGTTACAAAGTACGATGAAGGTAAAGCTGTATTGCAGTTACCAGGAACTAAAATTGGTGAAAATAATTGGAAAGGTACAATTACAATTAAAGGACCAGATGGTAGTGATGTAACAGAAAATATTGAAGGTTCATATATTGTAAATGCACCAAGTGTTGTAATTTCTCCAACAAAAATGAATGTGTTTTATGGAGGTGTTGAAAATCCGGTAGATATATCTGTACCTGGTGTTTCGGCAAGTCAGCTTAAGGTGAATATGAGTAATGTCTCATTTAAGAAAAAAGGAAATTCTTATATAGTTGTTCCTAAGCCTGGCACAGCTGGAAAAACATCAAAAATTACTGTATATGCAATGATTGATGGTGTTAAACAGAAAGTTGGTAGTCAAACATTTCGTATTAAGCGTGTTCCTAATCCAATTGCTAGAGTAGCTGGGACAACAGGGGGAAAGGTTGGTAAGAATGTGATTCTGGCTCAGAAAGCTGTTTTTGCTGAGATGGATGATTTTGATTTTGACCTTGAATTTAAAGTTACTAGATTTTCAATATCAGCCTTAAAGGGCGGGTTCATAATAGATGAACAATCTAAGTCTAATAGAATAACGAACGAGCAAAGAGAGTTAATTAAAGGTTTATCTCGAGGGTCTAAAGTCTCTTTCGAGAATATTAGAGCTAAAGGACCGGATGGGTCAACTAGGGATTTAGGAACAGTAACTCTAGTAGTTGATTAGCGTAAAAAAAAGATAATTAGTAAAATAAGAAACAATTGTGAGCGTTAAAACGTTAACTTCGTTTCTTTGGCAAATGAAAGTAAATAATTAATTATATGAAAAAGTATTTTTTCTTACTAGTATTTGTTGGAATAATAGCATCTATTTCAACTGTCTCAGCACAAAATGTGCTCGATGGCGTATATGCAAAAGATCATGTTGCCAATAGAAAGCCTATTCCATACCCTCATGTACGTGAGGCTGATGTTATGTGGTCAAAGAAAGTTTGGCGTGTTATAGATTTGCGTGAAAAGATAAATCTATCGTTATATTACCCATTAACTTCACTTGATGATAGAGTTAGCTTAATTCAATTGCTTATTAATGGTATTCAATACGAAGGTTTAAAAGCCTATTCAACCAAATACGAAGATGAGTTTAAAGTTGAAATGAGCTTTGAGCAAGTTCGTCAAGAATTAGGAGCTATCAGTGATACCATGAGTATTAAGCAAGAAGATGGAACTTTTTCTGATCAAATTGTATCTGGTGATGTTCGTCCTGAAGAGGTTAAACAGTTCATGGTTAAAGAAGTGTGGTACTTCGATAAAAACTATTCAAGAATGGACGTGCGTATTATTGGAATTTGCCCAATTAGAGAATACGTAAAAGAAGGCTCAAATGGTGGTCCTGCTCAAGTGCAAAAGAAAGCGGTTTGTTGGGTTTATTTCCCAGAAGCTCGAGACTTGTTAGCAAGACATGAGGTATTTAATTCAGGAAATGATGCCCAACGTAGAACATTTGATGATATCTTTATGAAGAGATATTTTGGTAGTTACATTGTTCGCGAGTCAAATGTTTATAATAATAGACGAATTGATGAATATGCTGTTGGTGTTGAAGCCATGTTAGAGTCAAATCGAATCAAAACTGAGATATTTAACTTTGAGCACGATTTGTGGGAGTTTTAATAAAATTCTAAGATATATAAACCCTGTAGATTTATTTATAGGGTTTTTTTATGTAATAAAAAAGCGATTACTATATTCTAGTAATCGCTTTTTATATTTAAGAATTTAGATGTTAGTCAGCATCTCCAAATTCGGTCTGAATATCGTTGGAGTATTTCCTAATCTGTTGTTCATTGTCCTTCTGACATATTAATATGCATCCATTTGATTCTGCTACAATATATCCGTTCAATCCTTGAATAACTGCTTTTTTACCTTTCGGTAAATTAACAATACAATCTTCCGCGTCGTATAAAATTGCATCACCTGTGTTTATGGCATTGTCAAATTCATCTTTTGTAGAGTGTTCATAAAGTGAAGACCAAGTACCAAGATCACTCCATCCAAAATCAGCAGTTAAAACACAAACATTGTCAGCTTTCTCCATTACCCCATAATCTATGGATATGTTTTTACATTCGTTGTAAGTTTTGTTAACAGCATTGATCTCATTATTGGTATGTATGTCCTCTTCGATCTTATCAAATAACGACTTTACTTCTGGAAGATATTTGTCAAAGGCATCATTAATACTTTTAAGCGACCATAAAAATATACCCGAGTTCCAGAAAAACTCCCCACTTTCGTAAAATACCTTAGCTAGTTCTAAGTTTGGTTTCTCGGTGAAGGTTTTAACAGGTTCTATTCTTCCTAAAACTTTGTCTGAATTGTCATCTATCTGAATATATCCATAGCCCGTCTCAGGTCGTGTTGGTTTCATTCCAAGAGTTAACAAAGAGTCATTATTGTTAACGAACTCAAGTCCTTTTTTAATTTCGTCAATAAATTCTTCTTGCTTCAATATTAGGTGATCGGCCGGAGATACAATTATGTTCGCATTTTTATCTTTTCCGTTAATCCATGCATTAGCATATGCAACACATGGGGCTGTATTTCTTCGGTAAGGTTCTGTTAGTATTTGTTCAGGTTTTAAATCAGGTAACTGCTCAAGTACAATATCCTTATATTCAATACTTGTTACAACTAAAAAATTCTCAGGGTTGCAAACTGGTAGAAATCTATCGTAAGTTTGTTGTATAAATGTCCTGCCCGTTCCAAGAATATCTAGAAATTGTTTAGGGGTTTCTTTGCGACTTATCGGCCAGAACCTGCTACCAATTCCTCCAGCCATTATAACGCAGTATGTGTTATTTTGCATTTTGTTTAAAATTTATTTCTATCAATGTGAATTTACTTAAAAAGATGCAGACAAAAAACCTATTATGTATTTTAAATGTATATTTTTGAGGCTGTATTTTAAAAATACTTAAACTATGAAGTTTCTTGAAGAGTTTGGGCGATACATTAATTTCCTAAAAAGAGTTTTTGCAAAGCCTGAAAAGCATAGTGTGTTTGTTAAGCATTTTTTTAATGAGGCTGTGTTGCTTGGTACAAACTCAATAGGTATAGTGTTAATTATTGCAGTTTTTATGGGAGCCGTAATTACCCTACAAACTGCTTACAATATTGAAATGCCTTTTATCCCTAAGTATACTATAGGTCTAGCAGCACGCGATTCTATATTACTTGAGTTTTCATCCAGTATAGTTGGTTTAATTTTAGCAGGAAAAGTTGGGTCAAGTATTGCCTCTGAGATTGGTACAATGCGTGTCACTGAGCAAATTGATGCTATTGAGATAATGGGGATCAACTCAGCCGGTTTTTTAGTTTTGCCTAAAGTAATGGCATTTATGATCATGATGCCTTTCTTGGTATTACTAAGTATGGGCGTTGGTATTACAGGGGGATGGCTCGCCGGTTCTCTTACAGGAGTAGTGCCTTCGGCTGACTATATTTATGGTATCCAATATGCATTTATTCCTTTCTATATAACATACTCTTTAATTAAAAGTGTTGTTTTTGCATTTTTGATATCCACTATTTCATCGTATCAGGGTTACTTTGTTAAGGGGGGGTCTCTCGAAGTTGGTAAATCAAGTACTAAAGCTGTTGTTACAAGCTGTATTCTTATTTTATTATTTAATTTACTATTAACTCAATTGATGTTGGCATGATAGAAGTTCAGAATGTTGAAAAGTCCTTTTACGGAAAACAGATTCTTCATGATGTATCTGCTACATTTAAGGCAGGACAAACTAATCTTATTATTGGTCAAAGCGGTCATGGTAAAACTGTTCTATTAAAATCCATGGTTGGTTTGCATGAAATTGATTCGGGGAAAATAATTTATGGAGATCAGGTGTTTTCTGAAATGAATTTTAAAGAGCAAAAATCTATTCGTAAGGAAATAGGTATGCTTTTTCAGGGTTCTGCATTATTTGATTCTTCCACAGTACAAGAAAATGTAATGTTTCCTTTAGATATGTTTTCAAAAATGTCTAAAGAAGAGAAATTAGAAAGAGTGAATTTCTGTTTAAAACGAGTAAATCTTGAAAATGTCAATCATTTATTTCCGTCAGAAATAAGTGGAGGGATGCAAAAAAGGGTTGCCATTGCTAGAGCGATAGCTTTAAATCCTAAATATTTATTTTGCGACGAGCCAAACTCTGGCCTCGATCCTAAAACATCCATAGTAATAGATAATCTTATATATGAAATTACCAAGGAATATGGGATTACCACAATAATAAATACTCACGATATGAATTCAGTTATGGGTATAGGAGAGCAGATTATTTTTATTCACGAAGGTAAAAAGTGTTGGGAGGGTACAAAAGAAGAAATATTTACAGCCTCTGAAGAGCGTTTGAATAATTTTGTATTTGCCTCCGAGCTATTTAAAACTATAAAAAACAATTTAAAGTAATATTTTGTGTTTAGCTCAGTATTAGACCAACGCTTTCGTAGTATAATAAGTGATTTTACTCTTCGTAGCAAAAAAAGCGAATGTGATGATCCTACTCCTTTAGATTTATTGTTTGTAATTCATAAAGCAGCCTTTCAGTTAGATGATCTATTTCCTGGTGTTTTAAAAAAAGAAAGCTTGATAACGGTATTTCCCGCAAATCTTAAGAATAAGTTTTTGCTTAAATTACATAAAATACAATATCAAGTTAATGCTCAAAAGTGTCTTGAAGTAAATTCTTATATATATAATCCTGTATTTTTAAGAATAAGACTGCTTCGTTACCGCAACCAAATTGGTGACACTTTCATTCCCTCTTTAAATAATATATCTAAGTGGCCAGTCCCCTCTGATAAAAAGTGGTTAGTAGAGAAGTTGGGAAATAACGATTCTTACGGGAGGTTATTAGATTTCGCAGATCAATTGTATGATGAGTACAAACAAATAGGGATTAATCCCTTTGTTTTTCGTAATATTTTTTTCTGTTTCCTTTCCGAAATTTCAATAATAGGAAACGTTGCTTTCGATAATTATATGGAAACGCGTAATTCCGCACAATCGTGGGAAGATTCCTTAGTTAATTATCTGCTTGTTAATTTTAATTTAAGTAAAGAAGATTCTAGCAAAGTTGTTCACTCACTATTTTCTCTAGAATAATGTTTCGGGCGTTCCCCTCCCAATAATACTCTATTATCAGCACGAATCCTTTTTCTC
>NZ_LYBV02000045.1 GCF_001660705.2 Saccharicrinis aurantiacus | reverse complement strand
TACGTAATATTATCACTCCACTTGCATTTATTTCTTCTATCCTCATCGCGGTAAATATTCGTATTTCTGTTTTAAATTTTAAATATAAATATTTAATCATTATGTTCTCCATATTTGTACTATATTAATCAAAATACTTAGTTTTTCAGAGATAATAAGGGGAAACAATCCTACTATTCACGACTATATAAAAACATTAAATCCCTATTGTTAAATATAGACTACATCAATAAAAAAATGATGGTGCTTACGCACATTCAACAATTTATCAACTCTAATTCTATAATAATCATAATTCTAGTAAATCCCCAGGGCTTTTTATCTTGCTTAAATCCCGATTAGATACATGAGTGTATATTTCTGTAGTTTTTGAACTTGAGTGTCCTAATAAAACTTGAATATAACGTAAATCAATACCCTCATCTAATAAATGAGTAGCAAATGAATGACGCAAGCAATGCGGAGTATAACGACCAACTACTCCTGCCTTTTTTTGAGCCTTTTTAAACACATTAGAAACACTAGTAACTGAATACCTACCTCCGTACTGCCCTTCAAAAAGCCATAGTTTCGGTTTATAGCTCATATAATAAGTTTCTAAAAGTGATAATGCTTTCTTTGAGAGTATTACATTCCTATCCTTTCGCCCCTTACCTGCCTTAATAATAATTTGCATCTCACTTCGCTTAATATCCGTTAGCTTCAAGTTAAGTAGCTCACCAATTCTAAGACCCGACGAGTAAAGCAAAAATAACATGCACTTATGCTTACTATTATCTACACAATTCAAAATATTTTGTAGCTCAACTTTAGGTATTACCTTCGGTAATTGCTTTTGTTTTGCAGGGCGCTGTATGCTTAAATCTATCGATTCTCGTTTCAGTATCTTCGCATAATAATACTTTACAGCATTAATCGATTGATTTACCTTCGAAAAAGAACACTGCTCTTCTTGATGCATTCTCAAATGATAATCCCTAAGCTGATCTACAGTTAAATCATCTATATTTGTAATACCTTTTCTTTTATTATACACTATAAACCTTAACATTAAATTATAATAAGTACTAATCGTATTCATACTTTTACCTTCCATCAACATAGCACTTAGGTATTCTTTAGGTGGACATGGTAAGCCTAAATGAATATTCTGCTGATCCATAAAAAACTTTATTAAGTCAATATCCTTTAAAATTAAATCAGTACTCCTCTTGAAAAACACAGATTGATACAAAGCTCTAACTACTTGCTTAATACGGACAACATCAAAGTGCAGTAACAATTGGTTTTCATCACTTAAAACATCATATAAACCTTGATTCTTAATGTCAAAAAACAAAGACTTTGTACTGCATTTTAACCATATATATGGTTTAAGTTGATAATGTACTGGAAGCATTAATACAGATGCCTTAAACGATAACATGCATTCTGCTTCATTCTTAGCGCCCAAAGAGTACAAACCACTAGTCCTAAGATTTTTCGCTTCATTAAAAAATCGGGTATCAACATCTGCTATACCTTCAAGCAGCTCAAATAAAAAGGTATAATTAGAAGGTGTATAATCTATCAAATAGACCTCCTGTCCTGGAGGTTTAAACGCTAACATATCTACTTTCAAACTGCGCTCAATATCTTGATTAGGTGCAAACTGACAAGATATAAATGACCTATTCTGGTACACACATTGTTTTATTATTACTTGAGTTTTCATGTCCACACTTACTTTTTTGTAAAAAACCTAAAAAATCAAGAATAAAGTCATATATTAATCGATTAAAGTCGATTAATAAACGAATATAAGCGATTAAGAAATGGAACATACATGCTTACATTGTAACAAAGCCTTAATTGGAAGATCAGATAAAAAGTTTTGCGACATGGATTGTAAAAATAAGTATGGCAATCAGAGGACTAAAGAAAACGACCGAATAATTATCTCAACCAATAAAAGTTTGAGAAAAAACAGAACAATTCTCAAACGACTTAATCCTATCGGAAAATCCACTATACGTAAAAATATACTCATTGAAATGGGTTACGACTTTCGGTTTCATACACATACATATACTAGTGAGAAAGGTGCAAAATATCGCTTTTGTTACGAATATGGATGCTTACTTATAGATGAAGAAAAAGTGCTAATTGTTAATTGGCAAACTTACATGAAAGCAGATATTGATTAACAATTTTACCAACATTTTTAAAACATACCGAAATGGGAACTTAATAGGTCCTTTTTAATGAAGTTGTTTAAAGTTGTTTGTAAATTTCGAGAGTGACATATTGGTTTTTAGCAACAAGACTTCGATTTAATATTGTATCAAATGATAACTGCTACTGCATTTAAATAAATTGATTACTCATAGTCTTTCAATACTAATTATATAGATCATATAATTTATTCATGGTACCACACTGTACATAATCTATAATTAGCCATTGATTATAAACTATTTACAATTTGGCGTATTAAACATTACAATTATTACCTTATTTACCCATTTAATCGGCTCTTATTCTTTGGGTATAAAAATTAGCTTCTTTGGCTCCTATTTTTATGTACTTGGATGAACTCTATTTTCTGTTCGATATGGCGTTGAGGCTTGGTCGTACCTCAGTTGGGGCATCATTGGGTCCGCTTCGGGTGTTTATTGGGTGTTTATTGGCCCTATACACCCGAGGCAGATCCGAACGTGCCACAACCCAAGTACGACTCAGACTCAAACCGAAAGGCACCAAACACCAAAGCTCAATTTCAAAAACCCCAAACATCTTATGCATTTTAAGCGCAAATTTGACCTATAATAGAGCAGAACGGCATCAAGCATCCAAAATATAATTTCATTTAAAATTCGCCCAATAATTACCAAGGCATATTTTAATGTATTTATTTTAGTTAAAGAGCAGAAACAGTTTTTTTCCAAAACCATATTAATTTCTGCACATACCATAAAAAACCAAATATTGGCTGAGAGGAATAAAAATAATACAATAAGTTATTTAGGAATACTTAACACAATCAAATTACGATTACATTATAGCCCTAAATAAGATTCATTAATAAACATTACGCTCTAACAGTAACTTTAATAATACCTGTAAACAAGGAAAAATTACGTTATCAAAATATTGCTATCATATACTTGGAGTAGCAAAATAAAAATGTGTTTTACTTTGCTTATGATTATGGAAATGCGCCTTCGTCAGAAAATAACATGGTGATCATTATTCAACAGCAAATCATATAATAGTAACCTCCTCTAACTTAATACATAGTTCTCAACTATAATATGTAGCTTTTTAATGTCACCTGAGAATTTCAAGTGTAATAGCTTTATTTTTAGAGATATTCCACACAACTTCTATAAAAAAAGGAGCCTTACAGCTCCTTCCTATTTATATCATTTACTTTTAAGCTATTTTAGTACGACTCAACCAATTTTGGTATCCAAACACTAAACAGCAATATTTTCTTACTTCTTCAATTGATCCTTAAACATCTTTTGGAATTTTTCCACCTTGGGACGTACCACAAACTGACAATACGATTCATTCTTATTGTTTTCGTAATATTCCTGATGATAATTTTCAGCTATATAAAAAGTTTCGGCTGCAGACACTTCTGTAACAATAGGTTTATCGTATAACTTTTCGGCATCAACTATCTTAATTTGCTCATTGGCTATATTTTTTTGTGAATCTGAATGATAAAAAATAACTGACCTATATTGCGTTCCTACATCACCACCTTGCCTGTTTAAGGAAGTAGGATCATGAACCGTCCAAAATACCGCCAGAATATCTCCAAAACTAATTACATCCGCATCATAAGTAATTTGAGCTACCTCGGCATGCCCTGTTTCTCCAGTACAAACCTCTTTATAAGTAGGGTTCTTTGAAGCACCTCCCATATAACCCGATTCTACACTAATCACACCCTCAAGTTGATCAAAAACGGCCTCTACACACCAGAAACAACCTGCTCCTAATGTAGCTTTTTCTATATTTTTTCCTTCCATATGTATACTAACAAATAATATTACTGCAAATATAAGTTTCTTCATAACACATTACATTTATATATCAAAGTTGTTTACGCTTATTGGCTTCTTATCGAATCACGCACAACTTTAAATAACTTGTTATCTAAACCAATTAAAAACACTTTAGGTTCATCTAATTTCTTCCAATCATTGAACTCTGTATGGTAATCTAATACCAATAAGGGCTTTATGGATTGAGCATTGATAATAAAATTATATGAATACATTCTCAGCTGAATTTGTAAATTTGTAGCTGAAAATTTTACTTATGAACGGATACCCCCCATTGGCAGAACGCCAAAGACCAAAAACTTTAGAGCAATACATAGGCCAGCAACATCTTGTGGGTAAAAATGCAGTACTCCGAAAAATGATTGAGTCTGGAGTATTCTCATCAATCATATTATGGGGTCCTCCAGGAGTAGGAAAAACAACCTTAGCCAAAATAATTGCCAACCAATTAAACAGACCGTTCTACGAGTTATCTGCAATCAATTCTGGTGTTAAGGATGTTAGAGAGGTAATAGAAAAAGCCAAAAAAGCCAAATTCTTTAATAGTCCAAACCCCATCCTATTTATTGATGAGATACATCGCTTTAGCAAATCGCAACAAGATTCCTTACTCGGTGCTGTTGAGCAAGGTATTTTCACTCTAATTGGAGCCACAACTGAAAACCCTTCTTTTGAAGTAATTAACCCGCTTTTATCGCGTTGCCAGGTTTATACCCTCGAACATTTAAGTAAAGAGGATTTACAAAAGCTACTTAATAAAGTTTTAGATACTGATGAGCTGCTAAAAAATAAAAACATTTCAGTTGAGGAGGAAGATGCCTTATTTCGCTTTTCAGGAGGCGATGCACGTAAACTACTGAATATTATAGAACTTGTAGTTAATGCCGATACTGAAACTAACATTACCATAACCAACGAAAAGGTCACCAAAAATCTACAGCAAAACCCTGCTGCTTATGATAAAAATGGAGAGTTACATTACGATATTATTTCAGCCTTTATTAAAAGTATTAGAGGGAGTGATCCGGATGCGGCTGTATATTGGTTAGCACGAATGGTAGAAGGAGGTGAAGACCCTAAATTTATTGCACGCAGATTGGTGATTTCTGCTGCCGAAGATATTGGTTTAGCAAACCCGAATGCACTTCTTTTAGCAAACCAGAGTTTTGATGCCATTAACAAAGTAGGTTGGCCCGAAGGTAGAATAATTCTTTCTGAGGTAACCATATATTTGGCAACAAGCCCCAAAAGTAACTCTGCCTATAAGGCAATTAAAGATGCTCAGGTATTGGTAAAACAAACGGGCAATTTACCTGTACCCTTAGCACTCAGAAATGCTGCTACTAAATTAATGAAGCAATTTGGTTACGGAAAAGATTACAAATATTCTCACGACGGAAAAAACAATTTTATAGAACAAGAATTTCTACCCATAGAACTAAAAAACAAACAATTATACACACCTCAAAACAACCCTCAAGAGGTTAAAGTATTAGACCGTTTGAAAAGATTATGGCCTAAACGTTACTAAAATTCACACTGCTGTTAAACAAAATGCCAACATAATCCTTTAACAAAAGAATTAATTACAAACTATTATTTACTATTGAGATTAGTAATAAGTCAGAATAAACAATAAACCATAACAGATGAAAAAATTATTATTTATTGCACTTTTTCTTATCGGTGCTGCAGGAGTTAACTTCGCTCAATCAACTTTTGATAAAGCTGAAATCGAATTATACCAATCCATTTATGGAATGGAAAAGAAAGCTGTTTTACAAAACTTTCTTAAAATTGAAGATTCAAAAACCGAGGCTTTTTGGACTTTATATGATGCCTACGAGCTACAAAGAACGGAAATTGGAAAACAATGGATAAGCTTATTATATCAGTACGTTGAGTCTCATGACAACATTACTGATGAAGAGTTGAAAGCAGCGATGAGTTCGAGCATGAAAACTCGTGATAAGATGGATAAACTTCAGAAGTCATATTTCAAAAAAATATCTAAGTCTGTTGGCCTTAAAACAGCAAGCCAATTCTATCAATTAGAAAATTATTTCGAAAGCTTATTAAACATTATGATAGTTGAAAGTCTTCCTTATATAAATGAGGATCATATTAAATAATCATATTACATAATATTATATGATGCCTCTTTCAATAACTGAAAGGGGCATTTTTATATAAAAACACTTGTTTATGAAAAAAATTATCTTTTTTCTTTTAATTATAATGGCATTTAACACTAAAGCTCAGTCTTTTGAGATTGCTCCTAGTTATGCATATCACTTTGGTGGTAAAATCAACTATGGTTCTGAACAAATTAAATTTACCGATAGCGATAATTATGGTATTTCAGCTAACTATATTTTACCTAACGGCGTTGGCATAGGTTTCGAATACATACGACAATCAACAACATTTACGCACGATTACAGAGGCCAAAAAATTGGAACCGGAGATGTTAATAATGATTGGTATCAACTTGTTGGAACCAAAAACATAATTGCAAAGGAACATATAGTACCCTATGCTGGCTTGGGCGTTGGCGCTGCTAATTTTAGTCCTAGTAATGTTACAGGCATCTCATACTCATCTGAATTAAAGTTTGCATTTACGCTTCAAGGAGGTGTTAAACTATTCCTATCCGACCATATTGGAATTAAATTACATGCCCATATGTATGTACCTATACAATGGGGAGGTTTTGGCTTTACTGCTGGTACTGGTGGTTCTGGTGCAGGCTTTAGTGCAGGATCCTCATTTATACAAGGCGATATTGGCGGTGGGATAATATTCCGACTATAATACCTCCGATATTTACGTAGTAATAGATTTAACCATTTAGGCTAATCATAAGTCGTATTGGATTAAATCTATTGCTGAAATATGGTCAATTTTGAATGGTCATAAAAATAGAAACGTAAATATATTAGTCATGAAAATTCTAAGTAAACCATTTATCTTAAACCTATCTCTTATAATAGGCTTATTAATTTCATCACCACTAAAAGCTGATGAAACATGTACCATTCCCAAAGGCACAAATATTTCAATCAATGTTGATCGATCTATTGCCTCAAAAGCAGTTCAACCTGAATTTCAATTTGGAGGTGTAATCGATTTAGATGTTTTAAGTGTAGATAAAATACTTATTCCTGCAGGCACTAAAGTAATGGGTAAAGTAATCTCTGTTAAAACAGCAGGAAGAGTAGCCGGTCAGGCAGAAATTGTGATGGTATTAACAAAAATACAGAAAGGCGATAAATATGTAGCCATACAAACAGAAGCTTTAAGTGTTAAAGGAGAAGCTCAAGGAAAGAAAACTGCGCGAAATGTTGGTGTGGGAGCAGCTACAGGAGCAGCTTTTAATAAAGGCACAGGTGCCGGAAGAGGCGCTGCTACAATGGGTGCTGTTAGTATTTTGTCTGGCGATGGAAATATAACCATACCCAAAGGATATAACTTACAATTTCCGATTTCTGATTCAGTAAACTTTGAATAATATTATGAGGAAACCTTGTACTAGGTTTCCTCAATTTTTATAATCACTAACTTTTCTTTGTTGGAAATAAGAATTGAACTTGTAGTCGAGACTGAACCTTAGCCCAACCATCAGGTCTAACTGCATTATAATATAAATGCGCATTTATATTGATAGGTTGCTTCCCTATTCTAAACACCTTGCCTGCTCCTCCACCAAATGGAACAATCCACTTATTACTTTCTGTAGCATTCCAATTTGCAGTAATGATAGGTCCGCTAACTAGGTACCAAGCTTTAGGTAAATTATAGTTTACAAAATATTGAAACAGAAACTTATTTTCACTCACATCTCCAAAAGTCCAAATGTTATTCACTACAATTCCCCCTACCCATTTATCAATCATAGATAAGGCAACAATTGAGGGGCCAATACCGAATTCTTTACTTCCCAAGCTTTTTGAGCTGGCTGTTGGCAACTGAAAAACAGGCCCAATACCCGGAATTATTTTACCAGCCTTTTTAGGAGATACCCATGCTGTATAATTAATATCTCCTAAACCAGAAGTACTATTATCCTCAAATGAAGATGGTTGGGTAATAATTGGCGCTATAACGCGATTGATGAGATTATATTTTTCACTTATACTTGCAGGAATTACTGGCTGTATATTCAGGATATTCTGAGCCCGTTTATGTGGTCCAATATTATAACTTGTATTGTTCTGAAAAGGCAAACTAATCATTGCCGCCAAAGGGTTTTGTGTAGCTTTTGCAAGTTCTCCATCACTTTTATCTTGTGCTTGCATAATACCCGAAGCTACTAATAATATTGAGTACAAAATCTTTATTCGTCTGTTCATAGTTTAGTGTTATTTATAATAAATACGGTTCATTCTTTATCTAAAAAAACAATGGCTTATGGGTTAATAATTTACAAACACATAATATTGCAAATGGTTTATAAATAAACTTATGAAAACATTTATTGAATAAATGTGGAATTTGAGACAATACACCTCACTAAAAAATCTTCGTTTTATAAAAACAGCATAATATCCTACAAAATTACAAGCCTGCACATATCTAAACGCAATTTCGATAAGCTAAGTGAATCTATTACACCCTTAAAGTATGTTAATTTTGAAGAATTTCGACTAGATGATATTTAGCCAAATGGAAAATTGAAGAATTATTTCTTTAAATGAGTCTAAAAACACGATATATATCACAAAAAAGGCTCATTTCGGGCCTATATATTCATAGGCAGTGTAATATTAAAGAAATTTTTCTTTATAAAAAAATTCATGTTGTAGAATACCTATAAACATTACTTCTAAGGCTATTATTATTAAAACAAAATTCTATTTTTGTAACCAAGAAAAAGAAATATTTTATAACGTAGCAAACCAAGAGAACATGTCAAAAAAATTATTGATTCGCGATCTTACTTTAAGAGATGGGCAACAGTCGCTTTTCGCAACACGTATGCGCCAAGAACAAATTGATAGAGTGCTACCAATGTATAAAGATGCCAATTTTTATGCAATGGAAGTATGGGGTGGTGCTGTACCCGACTCAGTAATGCGTTACTTAAACGAGAACCCATGGACTCGTCTTCAAACTATTAAGAAGACAGTGGGTGATGTAAGTAAACTAACTGCATTATCAAGAGGTCGTAACCTTTTTGGATACACTCCTTATACCAACGAAATTATCGATGGTTTTTGTAAAAATGCAATTGATTCAGGTTTAGGAATCATGCGTATTTTTGATGCCTTAAATGATATCAATAACGTAAAATCGACAATCAAATATGTAAAACAACATGGCGGTATGGCCGACTGTGCTGTTTGTTATACTATTGACCCTGCGTACCCTACTCCTCCTAAGAAAAAAGGATTAGCTGGTTTATTCGGTGCTCGCGAAAAAGGTCAAGAGGATGTATTTACTGATGAGTATTTCATCAATAAAGCAAAACAATTAGAAGGTTTAGGAGCCGACATGATTACTATTAAAGATATGTCTGGTCTTATTCCACCAAAACGCGTTTACTCTTTAGTTTCTGACTTTAAAAAAGCTGTTAAGGTTCCTGTTGATTTCCATACACACTGTACTCCAGGTTATGGTTTAGCGGCTGTTTTAGCTTCAGTTATGGCTGGTGCCGATGTGGTTGATACTAACATATGGAACTTTGCTGGTGGTCCTGCTGCTCCTGCAATTGAGTTAATCTATCTTTTCACTAAGAAATTAGGTATTGAGATGGATATCAATATGGAAGCTGTAGCAAAAATTAACGAGCAACTTCTTGAGATTCGTAAAGAATTACATGATGTTGATGGTGTAAAACAATTCCCGAATCCGTTTAACCCATTAACTGATACTGTACCTGCTAATATTGATGCAGAATTCGATAAAGCTATTGCTGCTGTTAAAGCTGGTGATGACGATGCTTTATTAACTGCTTGTCATGCAATTGAAGATTACTTCAACTTCCCAAAACCAAATAACTTGGTTAAAGATGCTGAGATCCCAGGCGGTATGTATACTAACATGGTGGCTCAATTAAAAGCGCTTCAGTCTGAAGATATTTTAGAGGATGCTATGAAATTAATTCCTACAGTACGTATGGATGCAGGTTTACCTCCATTGGTAACACCAACTTCTCAAATTGTAGGTGCGCAAGCGGTTAACTGTGCAATGGACCTTAAAAAAGGATCTCCAATGTACACAAACGTTTCTAACCAATTTATTAGCCTTGTAAAAGGTGAGTATGGTGAAACGCCAATTCCTGTGAAAGAAGACTTCCGTGAGAAGATTTGTGGACACAGAGATCAAAGAGATTTTGATATTTCTACATACAAAAAACAACCAAATCCAGTATTAGAAGATTGTGGTGGTGTTAAATTAGCAGAAACTGAAGAAGAAGTTTTATTATTAGAGCTCTTCCCAATGGTTGCTAAAGGATACCTTAAAGGTGTTAAAAAAGCTGCATGGGAAGCTAAACAAGCTGCTGCTCCTAAAACAGAAGCTGCTGCCGCTGCTCCTAAGGCTGCTAAAGCTGCAACTGGTAAAAAAGTTACTGCTCCAATGCCAGGTAAAGTATTCCGTTACGAAGTACAACCGGGTGATAAAGTAGAAAAAGGACAAACAGTTGCTGTTCTTGAGGCTATGAAAATGGAGAATAACATTGCTTCTGATTATGCTGGGTATGTGAACACTCTAATGGCTGAAGAAGGCGATACATTAGCTGCTGGTGATGCTATTATGGATATTGTTGCTGAAGCTCCTGCTGTAGCTGCTGCTCCTAAAGCTAACGGTGCTGCACCTAAAGCTGCTACTGGTCCTACTAAAGCAGTTACTGTTCCAATGCCAGGAAAAATTCTTGACATTGCAGTTAACGTTGGCGATGCTGTTACTAAAAATCAAGTAGTTATTACACTTGAAGCCATGAAAATGGAGAATAGCATTACATCTAGCTTTGCTGGTACAGTAAACGAAATTTTTGTTGAAGTTGGCGACACTGTTGCTGCTGATCAAAAAGTATTTGACTTAGTACAATAAGTAGAATATAACATTCGAGTATATAGCCTTTGCAATTTATTTTGCAAAGGCTTTTTTTATTCTCCAAATTCACTCAAACGTTCTATTAATGTGTCTAATTTTGTATTATTTTCGCATTATTAATAAACATCAAAATTAATCGCTAGTTTATGCCATATCAAGAAGCATTTGTTCAGCTGTGGGAACAAGTAAAAGAAAGTGTAGAAGAGGGAACCTTTGCCAAACTAACTATGGCTAAAACCATTGGTAAGCCCGATTTAAAAAATATTTTTGTCAGACCTGTTTATTCTGAAAGTAGTTTTAGAGTACTTCTTAAGTACCGCTATAGGTTAAGAGAAATGGAGGACAAAGAAACTGAAATGACTTTGGAAGAAGCTAAGGCTATATTGCAATCGCACTTGCGCAAGCCATTTACTTCGCTTATTGTATTTACTACTACAAAAGATCTTCTTTTTAAGATTAATAAAAAAGGAGCTGCCAGCGTTACTGAGAATTTGCCAACCTTCCAGAATATTGTAGAAGCAGAAAGAGACGCCATATAAGCACAGTTCAAAAGAAGCCAACAAAGGATATTTACAACTTCCATTAAAATACGACCTATGATAAGTAAAAGATTTATTGCTGCTGTTGTTATTATTAACCTAGTAATTGCAAGTGGTTATTCTCGACCATTGTTTAATAAAAAGAAGGATATTCTGATTGCTCAATTCGATAGTAAACCAGATCCGGATGATATTCATGCTCAGGCTGCTTTAGGTTGCATGCTATTGCATAAAGATCTAAAAGGAGTGAATTATTATGCCGTTGCTGGTGCTGTTGGAATTCAGAATGGGAAGTATATCGATTCGGAAGAGCTATTTAATATGGCTTTTGGCAAAAAATGGACCGATGCTCATACAGATTGGGAAGGCTCTGTGCAGAAAATCACTAATAAGGTGGCTCCCATATTAAAAAAAGGTGGGAAAGTTTGGGTGCAAGAAGCCGGACAATCGAATATAACTGCAGATTGGATTAAGGAACTACTCACTTTATTTCCTGAGGATATCATAAAATCTAATGTTATAGTTGCTCAGCATAGTAATTGGAACGAAGATAAAACAGACTCTACGGACTTGGCCTACGTAAAAAGCAAAACTAGCTATTTTGCACTAGATGATGGCAATGCTGCTCCTGATGCGGATTGGGGTGATCGTGGCTCCTACTCTACTCCTGAGTACCGAAGTAAGGATAGCAAGTGGATTGAGTTGGCTAAATCATCTGCTAACAAAAAGGCAGGGGCTTTATGGGTTGAAGCTGATAGAATAATTACAGAAATGTTTCCGGATGGATTTCCGGAGGAATGGTCGTACATACATCATAATGGAGTAGATTATTCAGACTGCGTTGAAAATTGGTGGATTTTTAACATTGGCGAGTTGGCCGATGATAATGCTAAGTTTTGGGATAGATATATTACAAACTAATCAAAATGGCCTGAGTTCAATTTAAGATAGCTTGTTCAAATCCTATATTGAACTCAGGCTAACATACAGTCTGCCTTAATATCAACAGTAAGGTTTTGCCTAAACTGCACCTGACATAGTTAAATGCTATTTCTTTTTTTCATACAATACTATCAAACCTAATATTGGTCCTAGAGCTAATACTGGATAAATATTTATAGGATTCATTGTTGCTTGCAAAACATTTAGAAGCTGGATACTAACTATAGATATTGAGAAACCGATACAATTTACAATGGTAAGTGCAGTTCCTTTCATTTTTACTGAGGCATTTTGAGCAACTAAGGTTGAGAAAAGAGGTGAGTCTGCAACAACCACCATTCCCCAAAAAAGAAGAAAAGCAATAAAAAGGCTTTCAGATTCAGTAAAGAACATCAAGGGAGAAATAAGGCAGCATCCGCAAGATAAGAGCAGTGCTATAAATGCGATTCGTTTAGTTCCTAATTTTTGTGAGAGATACCCACCGAGTACACAGGCCAATCCACCAATTCCAATAATTAAGAAAGACCATATTGGAATATTAAGTGCAGCTTCAGGATGTTTTGCACCATAAGTCTTTAGCATAATTGGTACAAATGCCCAAAAGGCATATAGCTCCCACATGTGACCAAAATAACCAAAAGCCGCAGAACGAAATTTATGATTTCGAAATACATTATAAGAAGCTGATAACTCTAGCTTGTTTGCGGGTTTTCGGTAAGGACCATCAGGCACCATAATAAACATCAATAAACCTCCTAATACCCCAAGAAATGAAGTTAAAGCGATTACATATTTCCATGGAAAAGCTGTGGTTAGTTCTTTTGCTAAATGCGGGAATGCAGTGCCAAGTACCAAAGCTCCAACTAGGAAACCTAATGATTTACCTAAGCCTTTTTCATAATGGTCAGCAGCTATTTTCATCCCAACAGGGTAAATACCTGCTAAAAAGAAACCTGTAATAAAACGAAGTGAAAGAATACTCGATAAGCTATTCTCTTCCCATATTACCCCCATATTAAATAGCGAGCCGAGCAATGCACACGTTAAAAAGACTTTTGAGGGTGAAAATCGATCAGCAATAGCTAAAATAGCGAAGATCAGTGTGCCTAAAATAAAGCCGAATTGTACAGCTGAGGTTAAATGCCCTAAAGCACTTTCTTTAAGCTTAAAATCTACCATCATATCGCCCATCACACCATTGCCTGCAAACCAGAGTGATGTGCAACAGAACTGAGAAATTACAATTATCGGAAGTATTAACTTAGACTGTTTCACAAATAATATTATTTCATTGCATTTAACATTGACTGGTTGAAGCGGTAAGCAATTTGAAAAACCAAACCAAGCAAACACCAGAAGTTTCGGCGATTTTATTGAAGGAACTAAACGTCCAAAATTTTACTCACAGCCTATGGGCTTTGTTTTTTTTTGTAGTGCGTTTTTGTTATTTCTAATTACTTCATTCAATAAACTCGAAAGATTGACTCGATGTCTTGAAATTGAAATAATCCAGTTTAAAACTCCAAGAGATGAAAAAGCAAAAAGTCCTACTAAAATCATTTTTGAAAAAAGTCCAAATGCAATCCCTGCAATTCCACCTACAATAAAAAACCTTGACGTATTAAACAAATAGCTGATTTTACGCTTCTCTTTACTTTTTATTATTTCAATTTGTCCACCACTTATTCCTGCCCAAATATTGTGGTTTAATCCTGGTCTTATTGCAAAAAAATTATTTTTATAACTCAGGCTTGAATTGTTTTCTATAAATATTCTATCTACACCATCTCTTTTCAGTTTCTCTTTAAAGCTTTTCAATAAAACTTCATTTTCAATCAAATCAAAATTTGAATTAAGTGTCTTTTTATATTTTATAACAAATGGAAACATACTATTCTGTCTTTTCTAATAGGCTACAACGGCTCGAATATGCGTAGTGCGGGTTTTAACGCTCTTTCCTATCAAGTTACCGCTATCGTTATTTATCTTACTTTCGTTCAATTTACTCACTTCGCCCCGTATTACGTTTATAATATATTGTGGGGTATTTTTGTTTACATTGAATTAAATACTCCTTCATATTCAACTGGGTATACAATCTCATAATTCCAATCGGCCTCTGCTGTTATTATTCTTTTGGTTATTAAAACATGGTCAATTAAATTTTCTTTTGATAAAATTTCTTGAACAGTTCTGAATGCTAATTCCCAATTTCTTGTGGTAAAAAGCATATTTGCTCCAGCCCCCATATCGCCAGCAATCCATTGTCCAATTCCTAAAGATTGTAATTCATTCTCAATTTTTCCTTCTATTTTATGCCTTAAGTTCGTAAATCTAAAGTATTGTAATGAAGTCATCGCAGAATCTGGGATTATTTGAACAAACATTACTAATTCTTCTCGTTCACTAATTTCCAACAGTTTTTCCTTATTGAAATAGTTCGTTAAAGAGTCTATAGTCCTTTCATTATTTGTTTCTTTTACAACTTTATCAAGTGTCTGTTCTGTCAAGTAGTCTTGATTGTAAAAAATTTTCCCTCGGCTTAAAAATAAATCATTTCCTTTTGTAACTAACCGTGCAAAAGATATTGTGTCACTACTTATTTTATAGAATGATTTTATTACTTTTTTGTCCTTACTTTTAAAGTTGGTTAATTTATCTTGATTTGGTCTATATGTACAACTTGTTATTAAAAACGCACTCAGAATAAAAATTAAATATTTTTTCATGTTTAATTAGTTAGCTCAGTTTTTCTTAAATACCCTACAACGAAATTGCTAAACTGCATGCGAGGACGCGTCGGCCGAGACTTGCTATTTTAGCTAGTGTTAACTACTGTATTTTATTATTCTTATTATTGACATAGATTAAACCATCAAGTAAAGTTCGTAAGCCATTAGTTGCATGGTTTTCCTCTTCATTTAATTTAAACGTAAACCTATTATTAGTCTTTTCTAAGACTTCTATTAATATTCTATATGACTCTAATGGATAGTCCCAACCATTATTACTCAGACTTAAATAAATAGATTCATAGCGAAAATCATTAGAGATATTTTTTTGGATATAATAATTATCCCAAAGAATTGCTGGACTTGCCACAATATAATGATCAAACAAATGATTTTGTGATATGTAAAATGATAAAGCTCCTAATCCACCATTAGAATGACCAAATATTGTTTTTTCTACAAAATTTACTTGTAAGTAATGTTCCAAACTTGGTATGACTTCTTGTGATAATGAGGATTCAAAAAGATTAAAATTACCCGTTTTTGAATATAAAATACTATCCTCTTTACTACTTAAATTTTTTACATTGGTTGGTGTATAATATTTATATCTACTTTCACCAGTACTTGGCAATCCTACTATAATAGTTAATGGCATTTTGTCTGACCATTCATAAAGTTCTGCTATATCAGATGCTATTTTAAAATATTCATCTCCATCTAATAGAACTAGTAAGGATACTGAATCAATTTTTGAGTTCGATTGATTTAATCTTTCAGGTATACGAACCCAACATTCGATTGAATCTGATAATATTTCTGAGTTAATAGTTATTTTCTTCCCAAAAGTAAGATCTGTTACTTTATTTTGAGAAAAGCATAAAAAAGGGATTAGAAGTGTTAATATTAAATTGAAAGTTTTCATTTTAAGCTTGTTTTTATTGTAGTTAACGGTAAAATATATGAGTAGTGGCAGATTTCGTGGTAGTTTCCTGTCAAACCGCTACGCAGTTCGAGCGGAATACAAACATTGATATTTAGCACTTTACCTACCATTACTTATACAAAATATTGTACGCTGGCTTTATTCAATGTCAATCATTTCTTTAGTCAAATCATTGAAAGGTATCAATACAAGTTTCTGTTTACTACTTCCAGACATCATACCTTTTTGAGTCGTTTCTAAAATCCCGTTATATTTTACCCATCGTCCTTTATTTACTGAAAATTCGGCAATCCCATTAAAACTCATTGATAGTGAAGTCTCAATCTTTTCATTAGTCATCGGATTCTTCATGTATCCACTTGCTGACTCTGAAATGTCATATTTGATGACAACAATTGTATCATTTTTATCCTTAAGCATATCTATCAACTCAACATTATTTACCTTATCTGCTGATTTACAAACAAAAGATTGGTCAAACATTAGATAGCTAACATTTAAACTCCATGTATCACCAATTTTTACAGGTCTGTTTGGCAACTCAAAATACATTGCTATCAGATTTTTCTGTGCTCCTTTTAAATAGAAACTCTCAATCTGTCCTCCTTCATTAATTTCTCCTCTTAGCATAATCCCTTTCATCATGCTCGCTGGATTGAAGTTTTGAGGGTCAATTGGTTTGGTTTCTTTATCATTGAAACCTTCTGTAAACATTTTTGTCTCAATATTCCCTCTACCATTCCATTGCATTGTTGTAATGAATGAGGTTTTTTCGAACTCCTTTTTTAATCCATCGAATATTTCCTTAAACTCCTCTTTGGGCATATTTTTGTCATTTCCGAAGTCAATCTCAAAATCAGAACTCTCAACTTGTTCCATTGCGGTCTTATAGCCGATTGTCTCATCAGGTTTAAGTTTCCATTTCAAGGTAATCGCATCAGAATCAGAAATAGTCTCACGATTTTGTTTTGAATCCTCTTGATGTTTCTTAATCTGTTCTTCAATGTCAACTTTACTCTTTTGTCCATCTGATAAACAGCTTAATGCAAAAAGAGCAATTGTAATAATCAGTATGTTTTTTTTCATATGCAGTATGTTTTTTTAGCTTTAGTTCAACTAATATATATCCCACTAGTATGTGATATATTTAACAAAAACCAAATATATAAACATTTAGTAAACGTTTACCGCTTTAAGTAATTCAAAAATTAGAGTGATGGGCTTGTTCCCATTTGGTCAGGCGCCTTGGGTCTTATTTGATGCAAGCTTCCTGCAACCGTGCAGCGGATTTGCATCGCTGACGCAAGCTTCCTGCAGATTTGCAGCAGATTTGCGGGGTCTATTCAATAAACTGTGTCACCAGCATTTTTTCTTTTGCTAAAGCCCTTCACAAAATTACGAGGGTTTTAGTAAAAGAAAAAATCATCCAATATAAAATTGGTATAGTCTGCCCGATATACATGATTCCTATATCGGGCAAACGGAGATTAAATCTGTAATCTATGATAAAAATTCTGCTACTCTATCTCTCAACTTGGGCGAAGGGTCGTTGATAAATAGCTTTAACAATTGTTTATTTTCTGCTTGTTTCTCCAATAGTTTAATCAGTTTCTCTCGAATATCGGTATCTAGTTTTGTGAAAATATCGATAAACAGTCCTGTACGCAAAAGCTTTGCCAAGTAGTCGGCATCGGTTTGTGTTGCGTTTTTTATACAAAACGTGATAAGGAACTCCTGATTAACACCAAGCTTATCAACGCGCTGTATAAATGTAGCCTGTGCTTTACAATACGCTTCAGATTGCTTATCTGTTAACGGATTTTCTAGTCGAGATATTAACTCAAGTTCGCCTTCTCTAATCAAATCATCCTGATAAGCCATTCCAATCACATCGGAGATCACCGCATAAGCTTTAGCAGAGTGATTCAGTAATAGAATTAAGAGGCGATCTTGTTGCTCTTTATCCATTGCCATATAAAACTGAGCAAGCGACATCATGCTCCATTCAGGGAAACGAGACTCTAAGTCTTCACTTATTAATGAAGAGAATTGAGGCTCAATATCAGTATAAGAGATCTCACCTTTAATATATTTCATCATCTGAGCACTTAGCTCTTCCAATCCGCTGGTAGCTTCATACGCTTTAAAGTAGTATACAAAATAACGCAGGCAGCGCTCCAACTCATCATCATGATCGAAAACATTTGTAGGATTGAACATTGCCAAGTCGTGATAAAAACGAATACGATTGCTATCGTCAAGGTGAGGTAAAACCTGTTTAAGTGCATCAACACGTTCTTTATACACCATTGCCATTGGGTCTCCTTCACTACTATTATTTACAATTGAGAAGGCTTGAAGCCATTGCTGATATTCACCCACATTAATTATTTTATGGTAGGTAAATTTCCCCTGAAACCTCGAAAACTGATATCCAAGCAGAAGATGTGCATCAACTCCTGAGTCCTTAATTGACTGGAAATAGTTTTCTTGGTCAGTATGATCTTTGAACTTAAAGTTATGATAATCCTCAACCAATACTTTAGTTACAAGATTAATGGCCCAATGTGGGGCAATAGCAACTATTAAATCCCAAAAACGTTGCGCCCGAGGGTCGTTGTATTGAGGTAATTTTTGAGCAAAAAAACTAAAGATAGTCGCTAGTATTACAGGGCCATTATATGGAGAAAACGCTAAATAACTCTTCTGCTTTTGAGAAAATCTTGGGAAAGTATAATCATATCTTGAAACTTCATCCAAAGGCATTATCTGATTCAAAATATCGACAATTTCTTTTTTCGAAGTTGAGGGTTCACCCGGATTGCAAATATAATCTTTAACAGTGGCAAGGAGTGTTGCATCAACCGGATCGGAACACTTACCCTCCTCAACAAGCTTCTGAAAAGCAGCCTCCCAAGGTCCTTCAGCAATATGATCATAAAGGTCGTTAGTATACGCACAGCTTGCGCCCTGCTTTTGGTCATTATTGAGAATGATTACCGCCATTAGCTTTGTTGCAGCACTATTGGCTCCCCACTTTGAGGCTCTACCAGCAGCAGGAGCTTCACTAACTATTGAAATCAGATCTTTGCAAGTCTCACTACTGAATCTGCGATAACCAAGCTCATGTCTTTCAAATTTTTGAATTATGTCTTTCAAGTGATTAAGCTGCCTTTGCGACATGCTATAGTCTTTGATCACCTCTTCCTGAACACTGTATCATTTATAGAATTCTTTCTGATTAATCAACGAACCTTCTTTGGCAGTGAATACCTTACACATTTCGGCATTGAAGCTCTGCTTACCAAGAAGGATAAAAAGAATATCGAACATACGAAGTGCTTGGTTTAAGCGAACCATTTTACGCTCTGCCAGTGGTGGATTAAAGGCCTGTGGAATATTAGGTGCAGAGAATGTTTCATTGTCACACTTAATCAGGTCTATTTGAATATCATTGGAACAATAATCTATCTTCTCTAAAATTTGAGCATTACCACAATTACCGCTTAGGTAGCACTTGATTCTGTGATAGAATTGCGGGCTATACTTCTGTGCAAACTTTAGCACATCAATCTCTTTAAGAGCACCCAAAGAATCCTTATGATTACCAGTCGCCACATATTCCCACAATTGATCGCCATTATCGAGTGCAAGAATAAACTCGCGTATGGCCATAACACCATCACCATATTGGCGGCCATTATTATTGGTATATAATTCTTCCTCTTTTTTCTTTAAACCAATTGCAGTTAAGCTTATCAATGGAGTATCAAGCTCTGTCTCCAGTTTTTTCTGGAGATCCATCGCCTCGTTCTCAAAGGTATCCTCAATGAAGTGAAGTTTTAGTGGCTCTTCATTCTCATCATGGCAGTCTGTTAAATCGGTAAGTCCCTTATAAATCTCTAATATAGGAGCCGTTTCATCTTCAGTCCAATTACACCAATAGAGCATCGGTTCATCTTCGAATCGCTCTTTAATAGCCTGTTTAAAGTAGGTATACTCGTTGGGATTGGCTTTTAAATAATCGGCAAGTGAGCTATAATCTTCTTCAGTTTTACATTCGTCAGGATATGCTCTAAACATTCCCATACGGAAAAGGGCACTATCGCAATATATATAAGCCTTTATTAGTTCGCGACACCACCCATTTCGCTTAACCAAATCTAACAACAGCATATTGTAGCCTAATGCGTAGTCACCATCCCAACAACGGGTAAAGAATAAGGATATCAGATAAGCGTAATTCAAGTCGGTTCGTGCCAACATGTATAAAGCCTCAGCACCATAAATATCCATATCATCAATCCACATATCTGAGATAGAATTGTAGTGGCGACTACATGCAACAATTGCTTTAGCTGTTGTAACCAACTCCTCTTTCAATTCAGGATACTCCAAAGCCATTGCGAATAAAATGGGCTCTGATAAGTAATATGGCATACCTTCCTGAATAACAAAATCTGGGGTAATTCTGCCTGCTTTCTCTGAAGTGATAGAAATTGCCTCCCTAAGAAGCTGGATGTTCTTGGTATCAGAAGGGTTTAGTCGACGCGGTTTCTCGCCAGAGTTATCCTTAAATTCGACATCATAGTGCCTAGTGAATGCAACAGTGCGGATGGCTTTACGCGAGTTAAGCAGTGTTTGATATTGCTTTAAAGCAACTCGGATAGTATCCACATCACCTACCTTCAGGTAGATGATGGTTTTTTTATCAAATATATTCATTCTTAAAAATATATGTTGTTGTTTTTATTCGTTTTATTTACTCTTACTCAAATGCTCTCTTCATTGTCCTACTTTGCATTAAATGTAAAGTCAATGATAGATGCATCAAAACCATAATACCCTGCTATTACACCCTTTGGAGTCAACTCTAGATCAAAAGTGTAATGGGTATCCTTAGATGCATCATTCTATTTATCAATTGTACAGGTTATCAACTCAAAAAGCTGTACGAACGGTGTTTTATCCTTTAATGTGATATTTGACTACTCACTGTTTTTACAAAATGTCAAACAGCAAATCATAACTATTGCTCCAAGTATTCTATGTTATATTTCTGTTCATATTATTCATTTAATAACTCTGTCCGACTGATATTCACACATCAATCGGACATGGTTATTTTAGAGACAATCTATATCCCTCTACACTCCATATCATCCATAGAGTCCTCGCTTAGGCGCATCCCTTTTATGGCTTCCTCTGAAATATAGAAACTATAAATATCGGATGGGGCATAGAAGAGGTGGACCTCATCTAGATCAAAGTGATTGTCGAACTCAAACAGATTCTCATCTATCGCTCTGGTATCTGTAGGCAGTGCATGGTTAATATGTACATGTCGCACATTGCTAACCATACTGTTAGCTCTTGTCTCTACTTCAGCAGGCCTTAGTTCGCACCCCACAAAGTAATGGATATACTTACTTGTTCGGCCATAATCAAACAAGTATAGATTTATTGCTGGGGTATGGTCGATTAACAACTCTGGTTCGCACCTAAGTGCACGCCTTGTGGCATCTGCAAAATAGTTCTCCCAATTATGGGCAGTAATCTTTATCAATCTCCTATTGTTCATTCTGCTTATGTCAGTTCTATTAAACCTTTTTGATAGCAAATCCTGACAACTCTTCCATATTCTATTGCTCATTCTTCTTCTGTAAATTCTATTAAACCTCTTCGATAGTAAATCCTGACAACTCTCCCATATTCTCTTTGATAATATCAATCGCAGTATGATGACATACAATTGCCTTATTGCTATCCCCTGTAAGGAATAGGAGACGACTCTGAAGTGGCAGTTCAACATGTGCAGTATCCTCTGCAAATAGTGGGGCTTTCAGTGCATAGTATCGTTCCGACTTATCGTCAGATGTATTTACCACGGCAGGGATAAAGTGACATCCTAATGCACGCACCTGAGCCAGTATCGCAGCCAAACCTGGGCTTACTAAAGTATAATCAGCACCGATGTAATCAGTTAGCTCATTATGAGAATATCCGTATGCATCAAACTCCACTGGATTTAGAAGAGAGACAACACTTGAACTCTCTAGGTGCTCTTCGCCTTGTGAACAGTCGATTCCTAAATCATCAATAGTCGGCTTCAATAAGAAATACTTACCACCTGAACTATCGTAACTACTGAGGAAAGCAGCACTTGAGGCACTTTCTAAAACTACAGTGCTTGTTTCTTCGGCATCTGTATTGTTGCCGTAATCGACAATATGAGAACCTGTTGGCTCCTCCTCATCAATCTCAACACTTATCTCTTCCAAGATCTGGGCCGCGCGATCTCTTATCAAACGAGACGGATCATTTAAGAATGACTCCAGGAGTTTCGCTTTCCCTGACTGATTCTCCCAGAGGTTAATAAGATTCTCACGAGCGTCAAAGTTTAGTTTATCTATTATAGATGAGAGTTGTCCTCGGCGCGACAGCTTAGCCAAGTAGTCGGCATCGGCCTGAGTTGCACTGTTTATACAAAACCTTACAAGGAACACCTGATTAACACCAAGCCCCTCAACGCGTTGTATGAATGCAGCCTGCGCTTTACAATACGCTTCAGATTTCTTATTAGTTAAAGGATTTTCTAGTCGAGATATTAACTTAAGTTCACCTTCTCTAATCAAATCATCCTGATAAGCCATTCCAATCACATCGGAGATCACCGCATAACCTTTAGCAGTATGATTCAGCAGTAGAATCAAAAGGCGATCTTGTCGTTCTTTATCCATTGCCATAAAAAACTGAGCAAGGGACATCATGCTCCACTCTGGTAAGCTAGATCCTAAGTTTTTACTAATTAATGAAGAGAATTGAGGCTCAATATCAGTATAAGAAACCTCACCTTTAATATATTTCATCATCTGAGCACTTAGCTCTTCCAATCCGCTGGTAACTTCATACGCTTTAAAGTAGCATACAAAATAACGCAGGCAGCGCTCCAACTCATCATCATGATCAAAAACATTTGTAGGATTGAACATTGCCAAGTCGTGATAAAAACGAATACGATTACTATCATCAAGGTAAGGTAAACCCCGTTTAAGTGCATCAACACGTTCTTTATACATCATTGCCATTGGATCTCCTTCGCTACTATTATTCACAATTGAGAAGGCTTGAAGCCATTGCAGATATTCATCTACATTGTTTATTTTATTGTAGGTAAATTTCCCCTGAAACCTCGATAACTGATATCCAAGCAGAAGATGTGCATCAACTCCAGAGTCCATAATTGACTGGAAATAGTTTTCTTGGTCAGTATGATCTTTGAACTTATAATTATGTGAATCTCCAATCAATGCTTTAGTTACAATACTAATGGCCCAATGTGGGGCAAGAGCTACTATCAAATCCCAAAAACGTTGCGCCCGAGGGTCGTTGTATTGAGGTAATTTTTGAGCAAAGAAACTAAAGATAGTCACAAGCGCTACAGTACCAACATATGGACAAAGTGCTGAATAACTCTTCTGCTTTTCAGAAAATTTTGGGAAAGTGTAATCATATCTATATCTTATAACTTCATCCAAAGGCATTATCTGATTCAAAATCTCGACAATTTCTTTTTTCGAGCTTGAGGGTTCGCCAGGATTGCAAATATAATTTTCAACAGTGGCAAAGAGTGTTTCATCAACCGGATCGGAAAACTCACCTTGCCTAGCAAGCCCATTAAAAGCGGCCTTCCATGATCGTTCAGTAATATAATCATAAAGGTCATTAGTATACTCACTGCTTGTGCCCTGCTCTTGATCATTATTAAGAATAACGACAGCCATTAGCATTGTTGCAGAACTGCTGACTCCCCACATTGAGGGTCTACCAGCAGCAGGAGCTTCACTAACTATTGAAATCAGGTCTTTGAAAATATCTCTGAATCTGGGAAACATATACCCACTTGATCCAAGATCTTCAATTATGTCCTTCAAGAGATTAAGCTGCCTTTGCGACATGCCATACTCTTTGATCACCTCTTCTTGAACACTGTATCTTTTATAGAATTCTTTCTGATTAATCAACGAACCTTCTTTGGCAGTGAATACCTTACACATTTTGGCACTGAAGGTCTGCTTACCAAGAAGGATAAAAAGAATATCAAACATACGAAGTGCTTGATTTAAGCGAACCGTTTTACGTTCTGCCAGTGGTGGATTAAAGGCCTGAGGAATATTAGGTACAGAGAATGTTTCATTGTCACATCTAATCAGGTCTATTTGAATATCATTGGAACAATAATGCATCCACTCTAAGATTTTAGCATTACCATATTTACCCATTAGGCGGGAATTGGTTCTGTGATAGAATTTCGGGCTATGCTTCTGTGCAAACCCTAACACATCAATCTCCTCAAGAGCACCCAAAGAATCCTTTTGATTGCCAGTCTCCACATATTCCCACAATTGATCGCCATTATCGAGTGCAAGAATAAACTCACGTATCTCCATAACGCCATCACCATAATAGCGGTTATCATTATTGGTATACTTTTTTACCTCTTGTTGCTTTAAACCAGTTGCAGATAAGCTTATCAATGGAGTATCAAGCTCTGCCTCCAGTTTTTTCTGAAGGTCCATCGCCTCGTTCTCCAAAGTATCTTCAATGAAGTGAAGTTGTAGTGGCTCTTCATTAATATCAAGCCTGTTTTCGAAATCGCCAAGTCCCTTGTAAATCTCTAATATAGGCTCCGTTTCATCTCCACCCCAATTAGACCAATAGAGCATCGGTTCATCTTCAAATCGCTCTTTGATAGTCTGCTTAAAATAGCTGTACTCGTTGGGATTGGCTTTTAAATAATCACCAAGTGAGATACTATCCTCTTCAGCATTCCTTCCGTAAGAAGTTACTCTAAACATTCCCATACGGAAAGTGGCGCTATCGCAATATATATAAGCCTTTATTAGTTCGCGACACCACCCATTTCGCTTAACCAAATCGAACAGCAGTCCGCTGTATTCTGGATCTTGCTCACCATCCCAACAACGGGTAAAGAATAAGGATAACAGATAAGCGTAATTCAAGTCGGTTCGCGCCAACATGTATAAAGCATCAGCTCCATAGATATCCAAATCATCAGTCCACATATTACTGACACAATTGTAGTGGCGACTACATGCAACAATTGCTTTAGCTGTTGTAACCAACTCCTCTTTCAATTCAGGATACTCCAAAGCCATTGCGAATAGAATTGGCTCTGAGATGATTTCAAATGTATCTTCCTCAGCAACAAACTCTGGGGTCATACAGCATGCCATCTCTGAAGTGATAGACATCGCCTCTCTAAGAAGCTCAATATTCTTGGTATCAGAAATATTCAGATGACGCGGTTTCTCGCCTGAGTTATCCACAAATATCACATCCCAAATCCCCTCCGTAACACAGATCACTTCACGCGAGTTAAGCAGTGTTTGGTACTGCTTTAAAGCTACTCTTATAGTATCCACATCACCAACCTTCAGGTAAATGATGTGTGTTTTATCATATTTATTCATTCTTAAAAAAATTATGTTGTTTGTTTTTATTCGGTTTATTCACTCTTACTCGAAAGCTCTCTTAATTGTAGCCATCATTTCATTCACCACACGAGGTATCAGCTCCGACGGACGGTAAGTGTTCTCCTCTTTAATTTCATCGTAGATATAGCTGCCTCGTTCAACGCTTCCTGGCTTGTAAAACTCTACCATTTTCACTCCGGCCAAACCATCATCCGTATCCATTTCAAAACCATATTCTGAGGGGTTAGCATATTCGTCGAATGTCATTTCTACCTCAAGATTTAACTCTGGAATCTCGGTAAAAAACTCATGAAAAGATCCACCATCACATACTGACCCCATGTTCCATCCTTTCTTGCGCAGGCGCTCTATGACGGTTGATGGAGATTTACGTGAGAATGGATAGGTTATTTGAAAATCGTCTGGATTATCGATTGTAATAATCTCGCGTTCTAACTGATCGAATACCTGCGTTACATTTAGGCCATTCAATTTTGCTTGCCATTGTGCATTGGCAGCTTGGTCGAAATCGACAGGGTGTACAATAGCAATTCGAGCATCTTCTGGAATCACGAATTCTTCATCGTCAATGGTCTTAAAGCCATCATTTATATAGAAAGTATCCTTAAGAAGATAGTCGGAGTAAACTCCCCACACCAATGTTTGCGCCAATTGACGTACAAAAAGATTCTTCTCGATATACTGTTGAAAATAGGCACCATCCCACAGTCTGAACTTACAATAAGCCTCTTCTAAATTAGAGGTCTGTACTGTAACCTCTTCTTTTATGGTCTTCTTCAGTTCGCTAAAGAATGTTTTGCTCTGCTTTAAAGTCGCAGCGTCATCTGCCTTTGGAATCGATTTGATAAGCTTACCATCTGGTCGTTCAATAATAAGGGTGAAGTCTGGCTGAAGGTGGAATTTCAATGTTTCGTCTCCATGCTCCAGCGTAGCAGGTCCATTCTCAAACCCATGATCGCACGATAGCGTGTCATTTAACTCATAACGCGAAATCTTACGCTCGCGTGCTGCCAACTCAAGCGCTTCGATAGCCGAATGGCGCAAAGATTTGTACTTTGTGGTTCGACGTATTTTGTCTACCCCCATTAAAATCTGACGGTCACCTCTCAATGAGGCAGACATGGCCATAAATGATGCTAGCTTACCACGTTTATTATCCGCAAACTCAATGATATCTTTGATAATCTGGCCAACCATCTCTCCATCGCCATGGATCATTGCTGGAACCATCATCCATTTTAACTTGGCATCTTTCTTTATCATCCACAACTTATAAAGCGCTGCAGTAAACTTTGCCAAGCTATCCTGGTCAAGATATTCTGCAATAAGAATCCCCTCTTTGTTCAGACGATCCTCACGACAGGCCATATAAGATTGTAGCAATACTTCTGTAGCCAAACGAGCATCTGCCCCATCTTTACGCTGCGGTAGTTGGATATCAAATATTCCGGCAGCAAACTTGGTCTTCGCATTGTGAACATCATTAAGATAGCTATCGAAGTTGAAACCTTCCCCTTCCATCTCTTCAATTGAGATATCTAAGTAATCAAGTACTAACTCGCGCGATACTGCTTCAGTTAACGATTTAAATATCTTATCCAACTGTTCGCGACTAGGCTTAAAGTGAATAATTGCCTGCACTAAACCTTGCTCTTTTGTGCGTTTAGCTTTAATAGTGGCATTGCTTAAAGCTTCAATAAATTGAATACGATCCTCTTCGGATGTGTTGTTTTTAGCATTGCGAACAAACAGTTGTAGTTGCTGCTGTACGCCCTTCTCTTTTGCTCCAAACCACTCTATAATAGCATCTACATCTCGAGTTGGAGACGATGCATTAGCTAGCCCCATAAGTAGTTTAATTTTACAATCGGCATGAAACGTTTTTGCTAATGCAAAGCAGTTAATGCCTCTGTTATGAAGAAGAGTTATTCCTTCATAACATCTCTCGTGCTCTTCCTTATACTTTAGCTCTGGTATGCACAATACATCAAAAGCTGGTGCAACATCAAGTCCTTTCTCTAAGAAAAGCTCCAGTACTTTATGGAATTGATTCGATGGAATGTATTTCTCTTGTGAAGCTTTAATTCGCGAAGCAATTAGCCCTCTATCGCCTGTTTTAGCTATTAATTCGAAATAATTGGCAAAAGTACTACTGGTAAGCAGCTTTTGATCTATCCCTGTAATCTTAGAAGGTTCAACAAGTAAGGTATTTATATCAATATTCTCATCACGTGTACCCCTAAGGAAGTCTTCAATAGCAGCTTGGCTCTCTTCACATACCGCATTGTCCTTCGCAAACCTTTTAATGTAAGCTTCGTCCCGTTTGGCTACAACATCTTCTACAAGCGAACTTTTCACTATTAGACGCAAAGCGGCATAGGCTCTATTTGCTAATTCGGCTGGATGAATCTTGTCGACTATACCAACAATATACTCCTCACCATGACAATCTATTAGATATTGGATGATGCGCATATGATTTGGTTCATCGTTCCAACAATCTATGTGAAGAATAGCATAAATAAACACAGCCTCTACCATGTTGTCTCTATCTGAACTCTGCTCTAAAATGACAGGATACTTTTCGACAAATTCAACATAAGGTCGCAGCTCACACCATTTTTCACCTCGAAGCTCACTACGAATTACCTCCGTGGCAAAATAATAAGGATTGATTTTTTTGAAGAGCGCATTTAGGTTTGCCGAAGCAGGTGAATGATTAGCAAGATCTGTATCTTCGGTCAAAGACAACAATGATTTTACGTCCTTATCCACATCGAAAAATGTATATTTAGTATCACCATACGTGGTACATGTTGTGGAATGGAATGTCTGAATCAAAGATTGGTATGCATCTTCTACTGATATTTTACCACACAATAGATCGCTCATCGTTTTTTTCTCGTCATCCGACATACTAAGGCGATACTCCAGATTCACAATATCTGGCTCTATAAGAGAACTCTCTCCAAACAAATAGCTCTCTTTACAGTAATCATCACACAACACCAAAACAGTGTCGACAAACATCTCGTTTAGTTTATCAAATTCCTCATTTTTTAAAGCCCTACCAATCTCCGAGATCTTCAGGAGTGCTTCAAGGTTATTCAAACCATACCACTTTCCGTTTTGCTTAAGTCTAGGAATATTCAATATCAGCTGCTTAACAAGGTTTAAATCTTTAAACTCAGGTATAAACTTTGAAGGTTCAAAATTCCTATTATACTCTTCGAAATAAATGTAATCAAACATTCTGTCATTCATCTGTTCCATTCCATTAGAGAACTCCTTCATATATCGAACTAGTCCATTAGAAGAAAACCCTTTCATATGCTCGATGATGTAACTTCCAGCATGCTTTGCATGTAACGAATAAATTCGCTGTAAAGCCTCCATGTCTATGCCATCGGTACCCTGCTCGCAAATCTGCTGATCCATCTCCTCTAAGAAGATAACCATATCACTCTTACCTTTTTGCGCCCACTGCGGCCTGTCATACCCCTTCTCTAACTCCTGATTCAAATCCTCTTCGCTCAGCTCGCCCTTGTAGTAAGCAACAATGGCCTTCGCATTCTCCTCTCCACGTTCATGGCTGTCCTCCTCAATAACCGGAGCAACCAGCTTATCGTAATCTATCATTTGGTATTTTATTTAATATCTATTGTACCTCAAACTCCATCTCTGCAAGCATAACTCCATCTGTGTCGTGAGCAGCCATGTGGTATTTCCCAGGAATTAACTCTTCTGCAGGATCGAAATACCATCCCATGAAGATATTTGAACGGCTATAACCATTCTGATCCCATTGCGATTGTGCCTGAACAATCTCTCCTGAACCGTTTCGTGTAGGGTGTTTTACTGTGACAGTGTGTTGAGATATCTGTGGAGCATTCTGTGGATCGACAGTTGTGAATCGTAAGCCAAAGTAGCTTCCGACCACTCCCTTAAATTGATTGGTCTGATTTATACAGTGAGGCTCTCTTGCCGTTTTTCGCGAGGACCCACTCTCTGGATCAGTATTACCTTCCATTGAGTAAAGACCATAGTCGACCACCTTGAATGTAGATGGTTGGGCAGACTTAATATTATGAAGCGTAATCAAATTCTTGACACACTCCTTCAACTTCATCGATTTATCATCCTCAAGTCTGATGATAAGTGGATGGTAAGGTGCTAAATGTGCAAGAAGTGGCAATACTGCTATTTTGGTTGAGATTCTGGCGTCATTCACAAACGGAGTGATATCTACCTTAATCGCTAAGTTTGGTATCAGTAGATGCTGTTTCTCTTTGACCAATAGATTAAAGACATTTCGACTATCAACCCTATGTTTTATTAGTGTATCAAGTGTATTGCCATCTATTTTATTGAAAGCGCTTCCTAGGGCTTCATAGGAGATCATCCCCAAAAGTCGAAGGGTGAACTGGCGCACTGGTTCACTTACCTTATGGATAATGCTAGGCAATGAGATATCGTTTAAGCTTGAATTATTCTCAAAGATATAAGGACGAATCCCACCTCTGATAATATTCTCAACCTCGGTAATAGAGGACTGTGTGCTTATATATTGTACAATCTTATCTGTCCAAAGCTCACGATGATCGATGTTCGACCATGCGATCAGCTCGTCGTAATTGGCTTGCGGAGCCGAAGAATCAATCAAGATACAACGCAACTTGGCTACATCAATTATGTCTGCGTTTAATCCTTTTTGAATTAAGGCTAAAGTTTCATCGCCATACACAAGAACCAATTTGTCACCTTGCTTTTGCAATACTATATACTTACACTTATCAGAATCAAGTATAGTCTGATAAGCTTCATCTTGGCTTAACTCTGAAGGTTTACTTACTGAAACTTCGTTCATCACCGTATTGAGAAGCTCCTCGTGGTTATGCCAATCGGTCCAATCAATTAGTTCGCAATAGTGACCTTCGTTTCTTAATCGATTGGCAAAATATTTAGGTAGATCAAGCAATGTGTCTTTATAAACAAGAAGCTTTTGAATGGTACGAACAAGCAACGAATCGTAAATCTTGGTAACATCATTATCGGGATAATATTTGGCTATATCGTCTACGATAGTTAGTTGATTGCGATCTCTCAACATCTCTATCCCATCCTTTAGGCCACTCAGCTCTCTATTGTAAGCACCCGATATAAATAGAGGTGGGTTGGTTCTGTGATTAAGGGTTAGCTCCGCCAATATTGCTTTATAAGCTTCTTCCTCTCCACGATTACGACCTGACAATTCACCCATAATATACCCCCAATAGCCAGCAGCACATAAACCATAGGAGCGAAACTTGTTAAGCACCTCTTCCATCTGTCCATACGCGTCTGTTCTTTTAGCATGCAATTTGAAAGCTTTACTCAGGCAGTGCGTTGTACGAATAGGAGCCAAAGTAAATGCCATGCGCAGGATTCGCTTAAGGGCATCAATGTTATCAATATCATCAGTCGAGCACGATGCATAAGCGACATACATCAACTTCTGAAAATCATCGTTGCTCCCACTAAACCAATTGATACTCTTCTGATGTATCGATATATCCTCGTAATTATATTTCAAGTAACGCTCAAGAATCTTTCGAGTCTCAATAGTACTCAGATGTTCTGAGGTCTCCTCGTTAATTCTACCGGTTATGAAATAGCTCCTTATTTGGTTCTTGAAGATCAGAAGTTCCTTTGCCTCCTCGATTTCTGCCTGTTGAATATGTGTAGATCTATTCTCTACAATAATTGTCTCCATTCCACAGTCAGGTAACGAAGTGTATTGAAACATATTATCAAGGATTGTCTTAGTAGCATGCTGTTCGATAAAATGCCTTGCAGCGCTCGTAATGTCATCGCATACATTTCTCTCTCGATCTTTCGAGATAACCATAGCTGCCACAACCAATGCCTGCACAGTTCCATAGTCTTTTAAAGATTCAATATTAAACCCCGCATTGTGGTCGGGCACAACAAATAGCTTCGAATTTAGAGTATCCAAAGCCTCGCCTCGATTCTCATTGATGATCTGATAACAGGCATCTAAGTCCTTTCGCTCGGCATAGTCCGAATAATCGTCGAACTCTTTGATATGTTTTTCCAAAGTCTTATACCAGTCGATGCGATAGCGCGAATTGTACTCATCCTCATTACAAAGAGCAAATTTCTCAACAAGCAGATTCTTTACATTCGAATTCCTGACAGTATCGAGAGTTAACAAATGAATGACATCCATTAAACGAAGAAGAGTGGCCTTGTTATCGTCCTCACTAAGCTCTTCTCTATTCAGAACCGCTTGAAATAAGAGCTGAAGTGGCTGATGCATCCCAAGGGCAAAATCCTCTACCGAGTAGACATTCTTTTCTATATCGTCAGCTAGTGAATTGTGGAGACTCTCAAATTCCTCCAATTCATCGACGGGAGTAAACTTATCTAGTATGTATGACTTTTCGCCTGTTTCTATATAATCCCAAGCATTAGCAGCTACTCTGCGGGGAGTAATATTCAGTGTAATAAGCTCTTTCCAGTCGTTCAAAAGGGATGCTGAAGACAAAACTACAGTTTCACTTTTAGCCGCCTGCTGTGACTCTAGCTTTAACTTCTGCCACTCTATAAAAGAAGGGACAATCGGTCTGCCTAATCTCCCACTTATATAAAGGTTAATTGCATCGATCTCTTGCTCTGCCGAAGTAGACACAAAAGTCTGAGTTAGATAATTGTCTTTATCGAAACCATCATCCCAAATATCATAAGGGTGATGGACAAACATCATATCCAGAACCCAGCTCTGAATAGGATTCAGATTATAATATCGCTCATCATCATCATGCTCCTGTAGGTATGATTGCTGCTGGAATCGCTCAAGCATAATATCCTTAAATAGCTGATAGTCGTCAGGTTTATTCCTAAAGTGAGAGATCAAATCGAAATCGCTCCCAATTGACACTTCGTCACTATTCATCTGATCATATCCTAGCATATAAGAACGAGCGGAGCTATTGTCGCAATAACAAAATGCTTTAATAGTATCTGCATTTACTCCTCTGCCAGACGCCCAATTAGAGAGAGTCTGTAATGATTCGGGCATGTGTTCATCATCCCAATACGCCACAAAAAAACCAGCTAACAGATATCCATATTCAGGGCAAACCGTTGCACACAAAAGCAGTGGCTCCTCACCAAATGGCTGCTCACAAGTGATCCACATTTCTGAGGAGTCGTTAATCTTTCTTGCGTAGGAGACAATCGATTCACAGGCTGACTTTACATTTGGTCGTAGCTCTTCGTGCATCATTGCACACATAAAGAAAAGTGTCTCAGTTAGGCAGCTATCAATTAAGTTCACAGACGATCTATCGTCAGAACTTTCAATAATATTGTTGGTAGCAAAATTGACTATTGCCTGATTATCTTCAAAATTGGATAGCTTGATTTCCTCCACATCCGGTTTAAACTGAACCACACAGTAGCGATCTTCAAATCCTCTACCAGATTCAATCAATTCACCATACTCTGTTAATGCCTTACGCATTGACTCTACATTCCCCAAAGTATAAGGGATTATCTGTTTTGCATCGTACTCTTCGTATGCCATAGTGTTAAATTCTATGTGTTAATATTTTGACATTAGTTGTTTACGCTTCTCACTGTCTCTCTTTGCTCGCGCCATTGCATCAATCAGATTAGCCACTTTGATAGCCCTTTTGACTCCACGCTTTGGAACCAGTTTTATATCTGATGCATACATAAGCTCTTTTAGCTTGACCTTGAAACTCCACTTTCCTTCATTAAAAGTCTTTCTATATCCTTTCATAAGGATAATATGAATCTGACAGCCTCCTTTATGCGGTACGGCATAAGCTTTCTCAATGCCTTTCCAGGGGTGAGGCTTTCCATTAATCACAAGTTGGTCGGCGGTAATCTGGATGATAGGCCCTGAAAAGAGGAGTTTATAAAGTAGATACGTTACATATATAAAGATTGCGGGAATCACAATCCGGTCTCCTATGCCTTGCTTCTTCGAGAGAGAAACAATAAAACTTGTAAGAAATAGAAGATAAGCCAATAGGCATAGTGCCTTCCACCAAAGAGGTTTACTGATTTTTATTTCTATCATTTATTTAATGAACAAATTTTGTACAACCCCAGTAATCATTCGCATTAACTATTTGTAAGGTATAAGACGTAGAAAAATCTATCTCTGTTAAGAATTACTCCTAACCCTAGAGGTATTATTTATACCGCACAAAACTTCAACTAAGTATGGGGTTAGTGCATTCTAAACAAGACAAAAAAAAGGTTCTATAAGTATTACTTATAGAACCTTTTCAGCGGAGAGTGAGGGATTCGAACCCCCGGTACGTTGCCGCACAATAGTTTTCAAGACTACCGCATTCGACCACTCTGCCAACTCTCCTTACTTATACAGAAACAGTGTTTCTGCATGCTATCCGCTTGTGATAACGGGTGCAAGTATAGAGTATTGTTTTGAATTACCAAAACAAATTTATGGGTAATTTACACCTTTTTTTAGGCCCTTTATTTAAACCATTTTCCCTCAATACAATGGATAAAACAAGTATTTCAGGGCCTAAATAACTGGCGAGCGTATTTTTTAAGAGATTGCTTAAATAGTGACTTTGTTATTACTTTGTATTGTTTAAAAAGTAAGTGCAATTACTGAAACACAATCCTTATTATGAAATTTTATAGCGAGGCGTATTGGTGTAGGAAAAAGGTCAGCTAATATAAATAGATATAATGCCTGCAATTATAAGATTAGATTCCCGCAAATCATTCTTTTGTATTTGAAACCTTTATCCTTAGAAGTCTTGTTACTTCAAGCCACTTTTCAATAAGTTCAAGTGTTAGAGTGTCACCTGAGAAAGAATATTATTTTAATACAGGCTCATTCCACACATAAAGGTCTGAACATAAGATTCTTTTATGCGCTACTATTTTTATTCTTTTCTTTACAAATACTAACCCAAATGTGAGTATGATTGAGCCCAATATGTAATTCGTCAATATCCTCTAGGCTTAAAACGGTATTCGTTCAATTTTCATCGTGATTACATTAGATGGATAATTCCTTTGGAGTAATAATCCACACAAAAATCATAATTGAGTTTAGTGAGACTATTGCCCCAATAATTACGATAACTATAATTAAAGTTCTATTTTTCATATTGAGCTATATAGGCTTAAGTTTGTATACGCATATAATTACTGTTTATTATATAACAAAATAACCTAAGGGTAAATTTAAGAGTTATCGTATATCGCGGAGTTTTATCCTTTACATTGCTACTCGAATATATAATGCTGATACATCAATTTCAAACTATCAGAATCATACTTTAATCCTTCGCCTAGATATAGCATATAGAAGGCATTCGTGCTTGTTCGGGAATAAGGACAAAAAACAGCTTCTTTCCAGGTTAGTTTCTCAAATGAAGGAGCAAAAAAAGAACCTATTCCTAATGAATCAGCAGGAGACTCGGCATTCGCTATTACTATGATTGTAGCACTAGTGTCAAATGTCGGAATCCATTCGTAGCAATTTCCGTGTTGGCTAAATGCTTCGGGTAAATTATATCTTTTTCCGTGTAAGTTTATCGCACTTGCTTGAGTATAGCATCGTGTCCAGATATAGCAATTCTTTTTCTTTTCAACAGGCAAATATTGGTAAATATTATTAACTGCTTTACTTAGGTTTAGCCAGTCGTTGTGTGTATAATATGCTTCAAAGTTAATGGGAATTCTATCATCTTTATTAACTGTTTTATTATCAGTAATAGATTGTTGGCTAAAAAATAGTTGTTCGCTCTTGCTATGTTTTTTATTGTTGAGATTAAGGTGCTGAATATATTTTTCTAATGGTAGTATTGGCAAAACCTTCGGTGTTAGAAATACACCAGAAGCAAGCAAAATTAGAATATAAATCCACAACAATTTATCGTTTGATTTTAGAAAAGATTCAATGATCACGCTACCAACACAAAATGCAATAAGCAAGCTTGGAAAATAATAGTGAAATTGTCCTCTGAACACCACTAAAATAATAAACGAAGAAAACAGTGCTACAACAGCCCATCTAACGTTTCTTGTGTATCTGATAAATGGGCCAAATAGAATTGTTATTCCCCATACGAAAACGGTAAATGGGTTGGTGGTTAAAAAAAGTAATTTCAGATTATCAATAAAATCAATATTGACAAGCATTTTACCATGCAATGCCATCATATGTTGAACAAATGGAAAATCGCGTTGATATTGCCAAATAAGATTTGGTAAAATAATTATAAGAAAAACAAAGAGCGCAAGCCAAGAAGTTTTTTGAGTGAATAATTCTCTTTTATAAAGTAATATTGAAACACCAACTCCTGCAATTAGAATAAGAATTGAAATTTTAGCCATAAACCCAAGCGCAAGTGAAACTGCAAGATAAATTAAATACCTAGGTTGATTTTCTTTACAATACGAGACTAGAATATAAAAACTTAAAAGCCAAAAAAGTTGCTCAAATACGAGTGGTGTGAATATATGATGAGACAACGTAAAACCAGGTGCAACCAAAATACATGTCAAGGTTAATAATACTGCTTTCCAGCTTCCACTAAGTTTTATTACTGTAAGTCCGCTTACTATAACAATAAGTATTGATGCAATATGAGCGAACAAATGATGAATAAAAACAGATTCAGTGTTAAATAAATTTTGTATCCACCCTAAAAAACCTACTAATGGCTGAATAGACATATATCCCCAAGCAGGATGATTCCCTGATTCGATATGCAATATTTCGTCACCATCAAAACCCGCATTCTTATTGATAATAGTATGAATAACTAGTTTTACTAATACGAAAATAAAAATTACCAAGTATTCTTTTCTTTGAAAGATCTTATTCATCTTAATACTTTTCTATTTTTTTAGGTCTAATAAGAGTTTAATTTATTAACTGGTTTAAATAAAGCAGGTGTTCATTTAAACCTGTTACCAGCTACTTTATACCCTCCTATACAAAAACAAAAATACATTCTGTATACTCACCCTCAATATAGGTATACCCTTAAGTAAGAATGCATAATGTGAAAATAGCAAAAACTTCTGTTGTGTTCAACGTTACACATTAATTTAGAAATGAAAATGCACTGCTTACTTTAAAATTTGATGTGCCTTATAGCATAAACAAGCCTCCTATAGCCGCGAAGCCTGCGCCTAGGGTAAAATAGGTACTGCCCAAGGTGAAAGGGTGACTCTTTGTCAGAAAAAGGCTGTTCCCATAGGCGAAAAGGCAATTCCCAATCGTAAAAAGGCAATTCCCTACGGTTAAAAGTGACTCCTTGTCATGAAAAGGCTAGGTATGATTGTAAAAAGGCAAGGTATGCTTGTAAAAAGAGGGTGCCAAGCCCAATTGACTGACCTTCCCTAAAATAGCTTGACAGATTTATACTTTATTTGTATAGAAATGGAGTGTTGTTTTGTTTACTCCTTGGTTACAAATCTATAAATTTCTTATTACTAAGTTTAATTAAATGTGATAAGGTTATTCCTGAGAGCTGTTCTTTGTTTCGGGCTTAAGCCCGAAACAAAGAACAGCTCGGTTTTTTATGACTACTATATTTTTCATTTTTTTCTTCCTCCTGGTTTATTCTCACACTTTTCTCATCTATTCCTGTTTCTTACTTCTGCTTGTAACTACGTTTTTTCCAATGCTTTTTTAATAGTCCCTTTTGTTCATGTGCATCTATAGGAAATAGCATATCTACACTACGATGTGGCCGTTTATTATTGTATTTATAAACGGCTGTTTTTACCGCCTCTAAGGCTGATTGATAATCCGAAAAAGTTTCTGCTAATTCATACTCATCTTTTAGAATGCCATTAATTCGTTCTGCTATGGCATTCTCATATGGATCACCATTCTCTGTCATTGATATATCAATCTTCGCGCCTTTCAAGTAGTTCACGTAATCATTACAGCAATACTGGATACCTCTGTCTGAATGATGAATAAGCCCTGCCCTTGCACCTTCAGCCGATACAGCCATTTTAAGGGCATTTAAAGCGCCTTCACTAGAAAGACTAGGCCATAAGCACCAACCATCTTCTTCGAGTAGGCGTCTGTTATAAGTGATAAATAAACAAAGCCTTTGGTGGTTCTGATGTAGGTAATATCACTTACCCATAAGCGCCCTGAACTATATAATTCCATGTCTCTTATTAAATTGGGATACCTACGATAAAAATGATTTGAGTTGGTGGTTCTTGGGTTGCGCCTTCGGCGCCTCACCAGTAAACCATGTTCGCTTAATAAGTTATAAAACTTATCTCGTCCATACTTAATTCCGTGTTCTTCAAATACAGGCTTTAGTAAGAGATGTAGCTTTTCACCTCCCATGCGCTTATGTTCCTGACGCAAGACTTTAACCTGTTTAAGAATGAAAACTTCTTCCATTTGAAAACGAGAATGGCGTTTTTTACTGTCGTACCAAGCCTGACGGCTATACCCAAACAGACCACAAATGACCGATTTTGTAGATAAAGGATACATCTGTGCCAGTACGTCTACTGTTTGGGGCCAGACTTTTTTCTGATTTCAAGTTTGTAGTCCTGCTCAGCTATATCAATCATAGTATTTAAGCCCACATTTTTCATCTGAGCAAGCTCTAATTGCTTCTCTAGTTCTTTAATGCGCTTTTCTAGGGCTTTGTTATCTGCTCTTTCTTTACTGCTCATAGCTTGCAAAGATAAATGAATTTCATCACTGTACTTTGGGTGCCAGTTTTGCTTATACAGGGTAGAAAAGTGAACAGGAAGGCTAAACCTTATTTTGGCTTCTTCTATTGTCATCTTTCCCGAATCGATCTCTGCTACAAGCCAACGCCTAAAGCTGATTTCATATTTTGTGTAATCATTTTGCTCAACATGAAATCCTTCCATGTTGTCACTTAAATTTGGAGATCTATTTGCCATAATAGCTTATTTTTTGTGTCAAGCTATTTTAGTGTAGGACAGACACCCTCTATTATATGTTTTACATCAGCTTAATATAAGAAGATGCGTTGTTACTCTAATTTACTTTTAGAGTGAGTGTTTCTGATTGTATATTACCGGCATTAACCCTGATACTTACGGTACCACTTTCTGAACCAGCCTGAATAATGCCAAGTGCTTTACCATTGTGGGTAATCAAGTGATTGGCTTTGTGACTTTGCACATTATATTCCCATCCATTATCTACAGCTAACAAGTTTGCGGCTCCGCTCACTTCAAATGCGATTTCAACATCCTTGTTAGGGATAATAATGCCATTTTTATCTAAGAGGTTTACTTCTAAATGAGCCACATCGTAGTGGTTTGCTCTCAGCTCGTTCACATCAGAACTAATGGATATACTAGATAATGCTCCGGCTGTTTTTAAGCTATATTCATCGGCCACAACACCATTATTGTAACCCACAATTTTTAACTCTCCCTTGGTAAAAGGCACAAGCCATTTAATTACATGATCCTCATTATCATTTACCCTTTGCTTACCAAAACTCTTACCATTTAAAAACAATTCAGCTTCTTGGCAATTGGTGTATCCCTGAACTACCACAGCCTCATCATTGGCATAATTCCAAGTATCATCAATATCATACCACGTCCATCGGCGTAGCCAATCGGTTCGCATTTCTATCGAAAATCCTTTGTTTTTATCGTAAGTGTATTCTGATTGAGATAATGCTGCCGTACCAATATAAACCTTCGGATCATCTTTCCATAGGCACTCATAAAAGTGACCTCGTGGGGTTTTAAAACAGGCATAATCGAAGAATGATAAGTTTAGGCCTTTACGGGGATATGGGCCTGCTTCGCCCATGTAGGCAATACCTGTCCATGTGAAGATACCAGCCACAAAATCTCTATCGGCCACAGCCTTCCACTCTTCCCAAGTTCCGTTGTTTTCAGAACCAAGAATCTTAAGATCGGGATATTGCTTGTGCGCACCATCATACTCCACAGCACGATAATTAAAACCTAATACATCAACAGATTGCCCTAAGCCACTAGCAAGGCCAACCACGGGCAATACACTTCCGATGGTAACCGGGCGTGTTGTATCCATTTCTTTGGTCCATGATACCAATTGCTTAGCAATAATTACTAAAGAATCTGCTTCAGGACTGTATTTGTCAAATGCTTTTCGGTTGGTGATAGAATCATAATTGGGGATATACTCGTAATATTTCACCTTACCATTTACCCCATTGTAGGTTTGCGAATAGTAGGGGAACGTCCATTCTATTTCGTTACCAATACTCCACATAATTATAGATGGATGATTGAAATCGCGGCGAATACAATCTTTTAAATCCCTTTCGCCCCACTCATTAAAATACGATGAGTAACCATCGGTAAACGACTCTGGAGCATCATTGGCACCTAAACGTGTGGTGTGTTTTTCTTTATCTTGGCTCCATTCATCATAAAACTCTGCATCTACCAATATCCCTAGCTCATCACAAAGGTCGAGAAACTCAGGTGCGTAAGGATTGTGTGCAGTACGAATGGCATTACAACCAATGCTTTTTAATTGCAGAATTCTTCGGCGCCAAACATCTGCGGGCACAGCTGTTCCTACGGCACCTGCATCGTGATGTAAATTCACTCCTTTAATTTTTACTGATTTTCCGTTTAAGAAGAAACCTTTATCCGCTGTAAATTCAGCTGTTCTAATTCCGAACTTCTCAACAACATCATCCATTAAAACAGAGGCTTTAAACACCTTTATATGTGCCTTGTATAAATGAGGATCTTCAAGTTCCCATAAGCGCGGATTATCAATACTTACTTTACTAATTACTTTAGCTTCTTTATCCAAGGTAATAACACTTTCTGCACCTGTAACAATATTTCCTTCCCCATCCTTAATATCTACAACAAGCTTAATATCTGATGCTACTCCTTCTATATTTTTCAGCTCAGTACTAATCTGTACATCTGCTTTGTTAGCACTTATATTAGGCGTAGTAATTTGAACGCCCCAAGTTGGAATATTAATATTTGATTTTTTTACCAAACGTACGTTTCTGTAAATTCCTGATCCGGTATACCAACGAGAGTCAACGTAGTTGGTATGATCAACTTTAACGGCAATTACATTATCGCCTCCAAAATTAAGGTAAGGCGTTAAATCGTAATCGAAACTGATATATCCATTGGGTCTATATCCCAATAGATGTCCGTTAATCCAAACTGTTGATCGGGTATAAATACCATCAAATTCAATAGAAATATTTTTATTCTCGTCGCCTTTATTCAGACGAAATGTTTTACGATACCAAGCTATTCCTCCTTGAACAAAACCGGTACTACTTGCCGTTTTGCGATACTCGTTGGCTTGCTCGGCTGTAATGTTTGATGGTAAATTATTGTTATTGGCCGATTTTTTCACTTCGCCTTTTTGGGTAATGGCAAGCGGCTCTTCATACCCCATTTCTATACTCCAATCGTGTGGTAAACGAAGCTCGCGCCAAGCTTGATCATTAAAATCTTTTTCTAAGGCTTTCTCTTCATCTCCGAGATAAAATTTCCAATGACCATTAAAGTCAATGGTCTCGCGAGACTGATTTTCATTTTGCTTACACGAGAAAATAAGGAATGATAAAATTCCTACAAACAATAACTGTTTCATGTATACTGTATATTTGATTTATTTGTTTGTGGAAAATTATACTATTTAAATTTAATATACCTGTAGAATATATGTGTATTTAGGTGGTCTTTTTCGTTGTGTATGCTTCATTTTACCTCAATATGGCCTTTTTTAAGTTTTAACTATAAAAATAGTGCATACGAGGATTTTTTGGTGACAATTATATAAACCAATATTAATTATGCGAATCAAGAGTTGAACTTTATTAGTATACTCTAAGGGATTTTATGTTATTCAATTATTATAGTCTTTTGTATAACATAGATTTTTAATTCATCCCTTAAACCCTGACTTACTTTTCTTTGCTTGATCAAAGAAAGTAACCTGCCTGCCGGCAAAGGCAGGGCAAAGAAACTTTTGCAAGATTATTGCCACACTCAGCATTATTCAAGTGAACTTGATACTGCTTTCGCTTACGGCAATAATTCAAGGCTGCTTTTTAAATAGCCTTTTTATTATGCTAAAACTTAAGTGCGGCTGGGTGATCTTCGAGCAAAGCTCTCAGCTTCCCAGTCTTACTAAAGTTTTAACACAAACAAAAGCTATTTAAAAATGAGGCCAATGAAACGAGGCGCTCTAAATATAATATTTTAACCCTTGATTCGGATTAATTATAGAAACAAACATTCAATAGAAGCGACACTCTATAATTCTGCATAAAATCAGCCAACAAACCCTACAGTACTTTGAGCTCCTTATCATCTTTTGTAGATAAAAAGGGGTCAACTATACTTCTATGAAATCGGTAAATTAATCTATAATAAAAATAGAAAGGATACCTACCATACTTATTCCCATAAAAGCGAGAATGGTTGTCATAACCGTCCAGCTTTTAAAGGCCTGTTTTTCATTCATGCCTAAATATTTGCTCACCAACCAAAAACCACTATCATTTACATGCGACATTATAGATGCACCCGCGGCAATGGCTATAACCAATAAAGCCTTATACATCTCGCCCATGGGTTCTATTAATAAAGAAGAGGTAATGCCCGCTGCTGTAATCATGGCAACGGTAGAAGAACCTTGAAGTATACGAACCAATGCTGCGGCCACAAAGGCAAACATGAGTGAACTTAGTCCTATGCTAGCGAAGTATTGGGCTAACATTTCACCTGTACCAGTATGAATCAGCATTTGTTTAAACACACCGCCGGCCCCGGTTAATAAGATAATGATACCTGCCGGTCCTAAAGACGCCTGTGTAATTTTAGATAATTCTGATTTGGAGAAACCCCGCCTTAAGCCCAAGAAATACCATGCCAATATATTTGCAATAATCAAGGCTGAAAATGGATGACCAATAAAGCTGATCCATAACTTGGCATTTGCACTTATTCCTAAACCATCCGACAATGAACTATTGAGCATGGTATTAAGTACTATTAATACTATGGGCGATGCGATTATTAAAAGAATTAATCCGATGGGTGGAAAATCTTTGCGTTCTTCTGAAGCGCTTTCGCTTGGAGCTTCAATATATATTTTTGAGGCAATGTATTTACCAAAAATAGGGCCACATACCATGGCCGTAGGAATACCAACAATGAAGCCAAATAATATTACCCAACCCAAATCAGCATCTAAAATATCTGCCACAGCAATAGGACCTGGCGTAGGTGGAATAAAGGCATGCGTTATTGCTAAACCGGCTAATAATGGAATAGCATATAGTAGTAGCGACTTTTTTGTTTTGCGCTGAAGCGAATACACTAAAGGAACTAAAATGATAAAAGCGACATCGAAAAATACGGGTATAGCAATAAAGAAACCCGTTAGAACAAGTGCCCAGTCGGCTCTCTTTTCGCCAAATTTACTTAATAGAAAACCCGCCAAGGCTTCTGCCCCGCCTGAGTATTCGAGTATGGCGCCAAACATGCTACCTAAACCTACTACAACAGCCACAAAGCCCAGTGTAGAACCCATCCCTTCTTTTATGGTAGCTATTATTTGCATTGGCGCTACCCCGGCAATAATACCCACTATGATACTTGAAATTAATAAGGCCATAAAGGGCTGTATTTTAAAATACAGAATCATTAATAGCAATGCCCCCACTCCGGTAAGTACAGATATTAGTAAAATATAATCGATCATTAAATTAGGCTTTTAGTTTACTGATAACATATTGCACAATGGCCTCAACACTTTGATTTATGGAAACGTGAATGCCATAATTAGGCATTTCAAGGGTATCGAGCTGCGACTGCAACAATTTTGGTTCAAAAAAGTGTCCCTTCCTCTCGTTTAATCGACTGCTCAGTTGCTCATAATCTCCGTTTAAAACAACCCACTTAATATCCTTATTTCCTTTTTCAAGGATAGAACGATAGCTCTCCTTTAAAGCAGAACAGGCCAGAATTGCCTGCCCGTTGTTAGACCAGTGCATAATATGCTCGTTTAATTTTTGTAGCCAAGGCAATCGATCTAAATCATTTAAGGGATTTCCATTCGCCATCTTATCTTTATTTGATTGTGGATGAAAATCATCAGCATCGTAAAATGGACAATTCAATATTTTGGAAAGTTGTTGGGCTATGGTTGTTTTTCCACTTCCACTTACCCCCATTATTATTACCATAAATGCTTGTTTTAAGTTGAATTAAAAAACACGGCACACCATCATGATTTCAATATGTATGATGTGGCTAAATTATTACGCACGAAAGTTTAAGCCATTTACTATTCAATAAGTTCAAAACTGGCCTTTATCCCATCGGCAGAATTAGGGGCAATCCATACATTAAAATCGCCATCCTCAACAACATAATTCATCGAAGAATCTACGTATTCTAAATCTTTAGTAGAAATGGTGAACTCTGCACTTACGCTTTCCCCTTTTGCAATTCGTATTTTCTTAAAGCCTTTTAGTTCTTTTACAGGCCTCACAATATCTCCAACAACATCTTGTATATACAATTGTACCGTTTCAGTGATAGGGTAATTTCCTTTATTATGGAGGGTACAGCTTACTTGTATGGTTTCATTTCTGCGCAATTTATTGGATGATACAATGGTTTTTTCATATTCTATTTCACCGTAATTTAAGCCATATCCAAAAGGAAAGTGAGGTTCAAAACCCAAATCGAGATAATGGGAGTTATTACCCAAAGAACTTTGCCAAGCTCCAACTGGTATATCATTAATGCCCACGAAACTATCCGCACTAGCTGGTCGGCCAGTATTAGGATGGTTGTAATAGATAGGACATTGTGCACCTTGTTTGGGCCAAGTTACAGGCAGTCGGCCTTCGGGCTGAGCCTTTCCGTTTAATATATCATAAAGCGCAGGTCCGGCCATAGTTCCCGGATGCCACGCCATAACAATAGCATCTACCTTATCCATAATATTACCCAAGGCAATAGGTCGCCCTGCCATAATAACTAATACCAAAGGCTTCCCGGTTTTGTGTAATGCATCAATTAATTGCTCCTGTGCTCCTGGCAAGCTAATATCTGCACGCGAATGAGCTTCGCCAGATAAAATGGCTTCCTCTCCTCCGATAAACACAATTACATCAGATTTTTCTGCGGCAGCAATGGCCTTTTTGAAACCTGCTGAACTTTTATCTCTGCTATACTTTAACCCTTCAGCAAAAACGAACTTAGATTTGTTTTCTGCAAAGGCCTGCTTGGGTGTAAGGGAGTAATTACCATCACCATCGAAAGTCCAGGTACCCAATTGATCAACAGGCGCATCTGCCAATGGACCTATTAGGGCAATCCGTTGGTTTTTATTTAAAGGCAAAGTTTTATTGTTTTTAAGTAGAACAGTAGACTTAATAGCGGCTTCTTTAGCAGCCTCTAAATGACTTTGTGCATACCACTTTGATGCATCTACCTTTTCTCGATAGGGATTTTCGAATAATCCCATACGCAACTTTACACGCAGAATATTACGAACAAAATCATTCAATTGCTCCTCGGTAACTTTCCCCTCATCCATCAACGCTAATAGGTAATCTTCATAGGAAGTACTCGTCATCTCCATATCCAAACCCGCTGTAATGGCCCGCTCTGCAGCATGTTTATCATCCTTTGCATAACCATGTGGGATCATCTCGGTTACCGAGTTCCAATCGCTTACCACAAAACCATCAAAGTTATATTCATCGCGCAATATCTTTTTCAGGATAAACTTGTTACCACTTGCCGGAACTCCATTGATATCGTTAAACGAGCTCATTACAGTTTGTGCACCCGCATCAAAAGCAGCCTTAAATGGAGGGAGGTATACATTACGCAATAACTCCTCATTTACTATGGTTGTATTGTAATCGCGTCCGCCTTCAGCAGCACCATAGGCCAAAAAATGCTTGGCACAGGCAATCATACTATTTTCTGAATTCAAACTATCGCCCTGATACCCTTTTATAAATGCTGTAGCTAAAACCGAAGCCAAATAAGGATCTTCGCCCGGGGACTCGGCAATTCTGCCCCAACGTGCATCGCGGGCTATATCTAACATTGGCGAAAAGGTCCACCGAATGCCACTTTCCGCCGCCTCTATTGCTGAAACCCTTGCGGAAGTTTCAGCTACCTCAGCATTCCAAGATGCCGCCATACCCAGAGGAATTGGGAAAATAGTTTTATAGCCATGTATAATATCACGCGCGAAAATAAGTGGGATTCCATTGGGGCTCTCTTCTATGGCAATTCTTTGCAACTCATCCACATATTTGGGATTCATTACATTTAAAAAGACGCCAATTTCTCCGTTTCGAACTGCGTTCTTTAAGTCTTCGGATAGGTCTCCTTTTACTCTGGATGAAGTACCCCGCAAACTTGTTTGTCCTACCTTTTCTTGTAAAGACATTTTGGATAGAATCTCTTCTACCCTTTGTTCGATATAATCTGATTTACTGGATTTTTTTTGGCACGAAACAAAAGCCAATGCGATAATTAAAAGCCTGATAAGTTGATTCATTACAGATAAAATTAGTTAACCACAAAAAATGGAAATGTAGATTTGATCTGTAAAATACAAATTATATGTTAGTTATTGCATTGACTAAAAGATTGTTTAGACTTTATGCTGTTTAGCGCAATAATGACCTGAAGCCATTTTTGTGTGACCTTGAATGATTCCTGAGTGACCGGAAATGATTTCCTCGTGACCTGAAATGATTCCTAAGCGACCGGGAGGCATTCCTATATGACCTAGAGTCATTCTAACATGACTTAAAATCATTTCTGAGTGACCCAGAGCTTTTACTAAATGACCTTGTGTAATTCCCTAAAGACCTTGAGAGATTTGCTGATGACCTTATGCCATTTATTAATGCCTCTGAACGGATTACGGATGACCTTGAATTACCTATAATTTACTGGGACAGTAAAACTTACTCGCATTTTTCTGTTATTGGTTATTCCAGGTACCCATTGTGGCATTGTTTTTATTACTCGCATTGATTCCTTCAATAATATTGGATGTGATATATCTCCTGGCATCACATCTGTAACATCCCCCTTCTCATCAATTACAAATTTTACAAAACACTTTCCTGAAATTCCATATGCTCTAGCAGAAGGAGGGTAACGAACATTTCTGTTTATAAATGCACCCATGGCAGAATCACCACCATAAAAATGCGGCATAATAGTTTCACCTTTTCCATTAGTATATACTTTCAATTTTTCAAATACAAATTCACCATCGTGAGAAAGAACAAAAATAGAATCGTTTACAACACCATTAATCACTCCATGCTCTTTGAAGGTAATCGACTCAAAATATTTGTCAGAAATTAGTGTTCCGCTTGTGTTAATGATTCCTTCAAGCCAACGAACTAAGCCATACTTCTCAAAGTCACTATTCCTCTTAACTACACGCGCATATTTACCATTAAAATCACATGCCAAATCAAAGCTTGGATCAATAACGAATTCTCCTTTATAGTTGATATATCCATATTTATCTTCAAGCGAAGCATAAGCCAAACCTCCATTAAATGAACCTGCATCGTAAAACAAACAATCAATAACTTTACTACCTGTTGTATCTATATATCCAAATAATAAACTTTCAGAAACCAAGGCCAAGCCTTCGCTAAAAGAATCGGCGTATGTAAACGGCTCTATTTTTTCGTTTACTTTACCGCTCCTATTTGTTAAGTAATAATATTCGTTTTGATATAAAAAAGAATGTGATGTTACGCTATTCTGCGCATTCAAAATATGGATTGTAATAAAAAAGAAGAATCCTACGGTAAAAATTAGTTTAGTATTTGACATGTATTTATGTAAAGTTTAGGAAGCCCAAAGATAGTAAATTACAATGTATAAACAGCAAAAAATGGAGTAGCTACCTTTGTGTAACTACTCCATAACTTACAAAATACTTAGAGAGTTAAGCCTTCCTTCAAAGCGCTCTCTGATTGATATAGCATTCTTTAGTGAACCACCTCGGGGCAAGCCTCGGGGAATTAAACCCCTGTCAGATTAAACCTACCCAAATGCTCTATCAACTAATTACATCCTCATCTAAAAACAATTGTATTTATAAATAATAAAAAACACATGATTTAATAACTAGTAATCAATGCCTCTACCCTCCTATTCTCTTTATGGAGTTCTTCAGAACAAGATACTCCATCACTGCAATGATTTAGTAGTTTTTTTTCGCCATAACCATGGGCTGTTAATCGATAAATACTTATACCCTTTTTTAAAACATACTTTAAAACGGCATCGGCACGAGCTTGCGATAAAACCATATTATAATCATCGTTCCCCCTACTATCTGTGTGCGAACTTAACTCAACTGTCATGGTGGTGTTCTTCCTCATCATATTCGCCAGTTTATCAAGTTCAAGCGCTGCTTCATCATTGATCTCCCATGAGTTATAATCGAAATTAATATTGTAGAGTCTTAATTTCACTTCCTTAAACTGAGATTTGTTTATTTCACTTCCCGTTCGTTTTGATTCTAAAAGGATATTGGATAAGCTTTCAAGGGTTAAATCCTCTTCAGGAATTGGATTTGTTTGTGCGGCCGTTGCTGAAACAATTGGTAATGGTGCAGCAGCACTATTAACAGCAATAAGCTCCGTATTATCAACTTCTACAGAGTCTTCTGTCAATTTTACTACATCTTCATCTTTAGGCTCTTCGTGATTCTCTTCTATTTGTTTATTTTGCTTTTTAAGCATACTTACCGCATAAATATCATCATCTCCCATTCCTCCTTCTCTATTTGAGGCAAAATACCCAAAAGGTTCTCCTTCCTTAAAAACAATCGAAAAATCGTCTCGAGAGCTATTTACAGGAACTCCTAAATTAATTGCTTCTCCGAATTCATCATCATTAATATCTGAACTAAATATATCTAAACCGCCCAATCCAAGATGCCCATCAGAAGAGAAATACAATTTACCCTCATCAGATACAAATGGATACATTTCGTCGCCTTCGGTATTAACAGAAGCTCCACAATTAATTGGTTCACTTGTACCCTCTAAATATACCTCAACGTAATAAATATCGCTTCCTCCAAAGCCTCCTGGTCGGTTTGATGAAAAATACAATCTATCTTCAGATGCCGAAAAATAAGGATGTGCCGAAGAAAAATTGCCATTTGATATATTCTTTAATGGTTTAGGTTTTTGCCAAGTACCTTTTGTATATTTGGAAGTATAGATACCCAAATTAACTTCATTATTGGCATCTTTTATTGTACTAAAAGCCGATGCATTATTAATTGTAAAAAAAGCCAGTCCTCTATTATACACATATTGAAACGAGCTGATATGATATCGTGAATCGATGGGACTAAATGGTTTTGCGTTTTTTAAACTACCATTATCAGAAACTATTGCCTTATACAAACTCAAATAGGGCTGTCCGTTCCACTCATACTCTTTTTTAGTAGTGTCTCGTGCTGTAGAAAATATGACATCATTCTTATAAAAACAGGGTCTATGATCGGCATAAGCTGTATTAATATTTGTAGTACTTACCTTAAATTTGGGATCGGCGTTCTTAAGCGTATCCACAAAACTACGCTGATACGAGCTTAGTAATAATTGATAGGTACTGATTATGCTATCAGCCTTGTTATAGTTATTATTATATACTAATAAGCGCGCATACGACTCCATGCTTGCACTATCGTTTTCAATCATAAGAATATTATAAAGCTCTTCGGCCTTAGAGTAGTTGCCACTGTTTTTATAGGATTGGGCCAAGTGCCTTAATACATGAACATCGGAACTATCTTTACTTAAAGCTTTCTCATAACTTTTAATGGCTTTTACGTATGCCATATGATTAAAATAATTATCTCCTAATTTCTTATTTACATTTTGGGCATTTAGTTTTAATCCAGCAAATAAAAGAAGCAACAGTACTATACCATATTTACAGCTGCCTTTATTACTAGTTGTTTCAATGATACTATTACCTTGGATGGGCGAAGTAATTTTAGCATACAAACTACTTAAAACTGCCTTCATATTCTGATATTTTAAAGCTTGCATAATTATTAGAAAAATCTTGGAGAATGAATTTTAGTAGCATCACGATATAAGTTTAAACCCAAAATAATCTCGTGAGAACCGTTTGAAAAATTACTTAGCTGTGATTTTGAGAAATCATAAGCATACCCCACTTTAACATTTTTTCCTGCTGCTATTTGCAGAAAAGCAAAAAACGTATCCGGGTTTCGTATTCCTCCGCCTATCGAAAAGGTATTGTAGAGCATGGTTGCCAAACTTATATCAATAGTAGGATCTACATTCTGTACTTTCTTCAGACACACCGAGGGTTTTAATTTTACATTTTCTCCACTAAGTGAAAAAACGTATCCACTTATTAAGTAAAGGTGATTTCGTTCTTTTAAATTAAAAACATCATCATCAACTCCATTGCCACTAAACGAAAAACTATTAGTTACTAGTTTTGGAACCGATACACCTATATACCATTTTGAAGAATATAGAAAAAGACCTGCCCCAACAGTAAAAGATGAATGTTGCACTGTACCTTGCTGCAAAACACCATCGTTACTATCGTTTGTTTGCAACTTATCTAAATTAGCAGAATACAAATTTGCACCTCCTCTTAAGCCCATGGCTAAGCGTAATTTACTACTTACATTTATAGTATACGAATACCCCAAAGTAAGCATAGTATTGCTTAAAGGTCCAACTTTATCCTGCATTGCTGTAATTCCTACAGCTGAAGAAAAATACTTAAACGGATAAGCAACTGTGATGGCATTAGATTTTGGTGCACCCGGAAATCCAAGCCATTGGTTTCTATTAGAAAGCTGCAAATTGGTATAATCAATACTTCCCATGTAGGCCGGATTTATGAGGCCCTGATTAAATGTATATTGAGTAAATTGAGTTTCTTGTTGCCCCCATATTGAAGTTAATGGCTGTAAACAAATGAGCAACAATAGTATTCTTATATATTTCATAGTATTAAATTCAAATTAAAGATTGAACAACATTCAGCTTTACCAAACTATTTTCACTTTTATCTACCTTGATATGTATATAAAACCTTTTATAGGTTCATCCTCATCAAACAAATACAATAGGTAATAATAGGTTCCATCAGGCAGGGCCTTACCATTTGTTGTTCCATCCCAACTGTTATCATAAGCTTTTGCGCTATACACTTCAGTTTCCCATCTGTTATAAACCAACAATCGGTTACTAGGAAATTTATTAATATCCTTAATCACAAAAAGATCGTTTTTACCATCTCCGTTTGGCGTAATTGCCTGCGGAATGAATATGCTTTCTTTATATGGTTTTACTACAATATGCAATGTTCCTTGGGAGCAGTTATTGTGCAAATCGCATACTTCGTAAATCAAAGAATCAGAACCAATAAAAGTAGAATTTGCTGCGTAATCACACTTAATTTGCCCATCTCCTAAAACAGTTACATCAGGATACGAGGCAGGATGAATGAGTACAGAAAGCGATTCCTTATCAATATCATCTTCTAAGTCTGTATCATTAGCTAAAACATTTATTGTATCGCTTAAGCCCTGAATTAACCATATTGTATCAGCTTTGGTTACAGGTGCATCGTCAAAGGACTCTGCAAGCGTAATATAAATATTGGCTCGAGAGCAAAGCTTTGCTGAATCACATATTTCGTAGCGAAGTACATCAGAACCTATATAATCTTTAGCAGGATAATAACTAAGAATTCCTGTTTCAATATTAAACGAAACGTTATCTGAAACTTCGCTACTTATTAGCTTAAAGCTGGAAGGATCAATGTTATTATCTGGGTCTACATCATTACTTAATATATCTATATCTAGCGGTACATCTTCAAATCCATAAGCATAATCATCGTTTGCTATGGGCGGATCATTCACCTGTTTAACATACACAATAATTTCACCAGTGGCAGTTAAGAAGGTATAATCACTAATGCTATAATACAGGAGTGTCATTCCATAAAAATCTTTTTCAGGAGTAAATACCCATTGATTATTTATACTAGAAATACTACCATTCAATACCGGTTCAAGAATTTGTATAGAGCTAACATCAATATTGTTCTCTCTATCGGTATCATTATCGGCTAAACCTGAAAGGACAACAGGCACTTCCTCATCTGTATAAAATACATCTGTATTAGCTATTGGAGCTTGATCTCTATGTAAAACATTGAATACAATCCATGAAGAATCTGCTTGTGGTGGTACTGCATTATCTATAATAAAGTATTGGATAGAATCTTTACCTACAAAATTATTGTGAGGAGTATAAGTAAAAGTACCATCATTACTTAAAACAACATTACCGTTTATTGAAGCCATTGATGCATTACTAAACTGTACACTTAAGCCCATGCCTTCGTTATCAATATCGTTTAATAAAACACTACTTCCGATGAAGGTTTCATTTTCGTACACATCAAATCTATCAACCACAGCAACAGGAGGTAAATCCACTACCGACAATACTTCTATAATTACTTTTGCGGATGCACACATTACAGGGTTTCCATTATCACAAACTGTATACTCTAAGCTATCGGCACCATAATAATTGGCGTTAGGTGTATAGGTAATCTGACCATTGGCGGCAATGATAACCTCACCATTACTAGGAGCCACACTTGCTTGCGAATTATAAATTAGAGATTGTCCATCAGGCTCGTAATCATTATCTGAAAGATTGGCATAGGCCACATTATCTTCTTGAACAATAATGGTATCATTTAATGCAACAGGAGAATGATTAATAGCGTACACCGTATCTGTTTTAGTTGATGTACAGTTATTAGAATCGCTAACAGTAAGCGATACCTGATATTCTGACCCTACTTGGTTACCGATAAATGTATGTTTTGGGTGCTGCTCAATAGAACTTGTATTATCGCCAAAATTCCAGTCCCAGTTTTGTATTTGACCATCCGATAAGGATTGATCGGTAAATTGAACATTGAGCGGATTAGACCCTGACTTTGGAGCTAAGGTAAAAGCAGCCTCAATATTTTTAATATCAGTTTGCTTAAACGTACTATCAATGCAGCCCTGCTCATCAACAACGGTTAATTTTGCTTGTACTACACCAGCTTCTTTATAAGCATAAGTAACAGGTGAAATTCGAGCAAAATCTTCTTTATTAAAATCCCAATACTCCTCGTTAATCGAATAGTCAGATTCACTATTATTGGTGAATAGTATACTCTCGCCTAAACATGCATTTTGTTTAGATGAGATGATATCTGCCTGGAGCGTTGATTTAAAAACCGTAACAAAATTCTCTTTCTTTAATTTAGCGCTACATCCTATCGAGGTTTTTATATATAGCTCAACATCGTAAGTTCCGGGCGATTGATAAACATGACTTGGTGATTCGGTATTATTACTATAAGCATTGTCGCCAAAATTCCAAACTATTTCATTTACCTGAGATAACTGCGAGGAGTTTAAGTTAATCTCGCCCTGAAATGAAAGTGCTGTTCCTTCACACACCTCTTCACTTTCACTAGTAAATGATAAATCAGGATAATTATCTACCACAATAGGGTCTCCTTCATACTCCATTGTACAACCATCCTTATCAGTAAGAATAATTGAAGGAAAGAAACTGCGCGCTTCGTTGTAGGCATGACTAAAGCTATACTGGTTGTTATAATCATTTGTGCCATCTCCAACATCCCACGAAATTTCGTTTTCACTATCAGTAGTTGTAGAGTAATTAACAATAAGGGGCACACAGCCCGAGGAAACATCAGTAATAATAGACCCCACTGGACCGGTTAAATGTATAAAGTCTTCTTTTTTAACTTCGATGGTGCATCCTCCTTTACTAGTAGCCATTAAAGTAACATCAAAATACCCCGGCTGATTATATAAGTATTGAGGATTTTGATATGACGATGATGCTCCTTCGCCATCGCCAAAATCCCACTCCCACATATAAATATCGTCAGAAGAGCGATCGTAGAACACTGCTGGTAATGCGTTACGGGCGCATCCTAATTCTGTTTTATAAGCATCAAAATCAACTTTTGGTGTAATTACTTCTACACTTTGATGCGAGGTGCTTGTACATCCGTTCTCATTGGTAACAGTTAAGCTAACATCATAAATACCATCGGTATTATAAATATGTTGAGGTTCCAAGGCAGTAGACCTACCTCCATCTCCAAAATCCCATGCATGGCTGAGCTTGTTACCCAATGATATGTTTTGAATTTGTAATTCAGAATTGGTACAAGCATAATCATCGAGAATAAATATTGACTCCGAAACTAAAACGTTTAAAGTTAATGTATCAGAGTAACTACATCCTTTTTCATCTGTTACGCTTAATACTACCTCTTGCTCTCCTGGGAAACTAAAAGCATGTTGAACTATCTCTTCTTTTTTAGATACACCATCAGCAAAAAACCAAGTACGGTCGATTATATTGGAGGTGGAAGTAGAAATATCTCTAAGCTCAAATATTTCATCAACACAAACTTCATCCTTTACAAAGCTTATTTTGGGTTGCGATGTATTTACCTTTACAGCATTTTCCTTTACAATAACTTCTCTACATCCGTAGTATTCCTTTACGGTTAATTTCACATCAAACTCTCCTGCTGAAGTATAAACATGGCTTGTTTCTCCAACATATGTGGTATCAATATGCCCATCTCCATAATTCCAATACCATCTGGATATTGTACCTGTTGTACTTGTTTTATCAATAAAAGAAACTTCAAATGGCAAACAGCCTTCATTAGCTCCTTCCACAGCAAAATCAGGATCAGTTATGGATACATGAATGGCTTGCATCATATAATCGCTGCAGCCTGTGGTGTAATTCTCAACTGTTTGGTAGGCATAATAGTTACCTACATTTTGGTATATGTGGCTTAGAGGCGTGGTTTGAGTTTGTGTGCCATCGCCAAAATTCCAGTTAATGGCATCATATTGGTTTGCATAATTGCTGATATAACTTTGCGCAGGAGCCTCACACAAAGGATTATCCATAAAGAAAAAGGCTACTGGAGGTTTAATGTAAATATCATCCTCCTTTTTTTGTGAAGCTTTACAACCGTAATTATCTAACTTTAGTTCAACCGATTTATATCCTGATGAAATAAACTGCAAATGATAATCTCCGGCAGAATTTATAATATAAGAATCTCCAATATTCCACTCCTCTAGTTGATAATTTGATGAATTATTTACCAACTCAATAGACGATTGGTTACAGCTATCTGTTTGATTCACCTCAAAATCAACAATGGGTTTTTCGCCTCCAGATATTACAACTTCAGAACTTACAGAACATCCCTTATCGTTTGTATAGTTTAAAGTGGCCTTGTAAACTCCCTCATCAGTAAATGTATGAATCGGAGATTGTAAAGTAGACACTTGACCATCACCAAAATCCCAAGTTAAATTATCAATATTTTCTTCTTTACTAAACTGAACTTCAAGTGGTACACATCCCTCATTACGGCTTACTTGAATAGGGATAGTTTCGGGCGGGTACAACTTAATATTTTTAAGCACAGTATCCGTTTTTGCACCATCATAAGCAATTAACTTTACAAAGTATTCCCCAGTGCTATTATAGGTATGATTTACTGTAACAGATGATTCGGAGCTAGTTCCATCTCCAAAATCCCAAATAACGTTATCTGTCATTTTAGAAGTGTTTGTAAATTCTACTAAATACGGAGGATTACAAAAACTCTTTCTCTTATAACTAAAGTTAGCCAATGGAGCGGGGAAAACCACTAATTGACTGGTTCGATACAGATTACACCCATTGCCTAAAATTGCGTTTATGCTTACCTCGTACCTACCAGTATCGGCATAGCAATAATTGAACTCTTTTTTATTGCTTACACTCCCATCACCCAACTCCCACTCAACATAAGCAACACTTGAATTATTAATCCTAAAATGTATACTATCCTTAACACCTGTACCACTTTTTATAATTGAATAATCTAATGAATCAACACTTAGGTTAATTGCATTTTCCACTCTTATAGAATCGGTACATGCACCCATTTGGGCCGCTAAGGAAATAGTATAATCACCATTGGTATCAAAAACATAATTCAACTCCTGCTCTTCAGAAACAAGTTCGTCATTTATTTTCCACTTCCAATTGTTTATATAAACAAACGGTTCATCAACTCCATCAATAGTAGTAGTGTTTTTAAATGATGGGTGATAGGGAAGCTCACAGGGTTTACTTCCTCTTATATTGAAGTCTACATTTGGTAACTTACCTACTGATATAAATTTTGATTTTGAGGTATTGCCATAACAACCATGCTCATCAATAGCCATTAAGGTAACCTTATAACTACCTGCCCTATTAAATGTAAAAGTTGGGTTTTCTTCTGATAAAGAAGCCCCATCTATAAGCCACACCCAGCTTTCAATTGCTCCATCAGATGCTGTGGTTCTATCTGAAAACTGCACCTCCAAAGGAACACATCCTGAACTAATATCTGAGGTAAAATCAGGTGCTGGATTATTATACACCTTTATATAATTATTCTTTTCGGCAGAAACGGTTCCATTAATAGTTAATTTAACGGTGTATTCACCTGGCTGTATATAATTTACCAATGGGTTTTGTAAAGTAGATATGTTTCCATTACCTAAATCCCACCTCCACGAAGTAGCACCTTCTGAATCATCGGTAAATTGAACATTTAAAGAGTTACACCCCTCTGTAATATTAGCATAGAAATTTGCCTTTTGAGAAAATAGTTGACTAAAACTAATAAATGGCAAAAGAATAAAGGCAAGTATACTAAACCGACAACGCGATTGAGTTCCTGCTTCAAAAAATAAGATCATAGGTCCTGAAGAATAGGTATGTTTTCAGGTTACGAAGTTAACATTTCAGTTTATTATAAAAAATAAATTATGTTATATGTAATAATTCTATATTATTATTCATGCGAATCAAGAGTTGAGCGTATTAGTTAACACTAAGGGATTTCATCCCTTAAACCCTGACTTACTTTTCTTTTCTTGATAAAAGAAAGTAAGCAAAGAAAATCAAGGCTGCTTTTTAAATAGCCTTTTTATTATGCTAAAACTTAAGTGCGGCTGGGTGACCATCGAGCAAAGCTCTCTGCTTCCCAGTCTTACTAAAGTTTTATCACAAACAAAAGCTATTTAAAAATGAGGCCAATAAAACGAGGCGCTTTAAATAAAAGCTTTTTAACCCTTGATTCACATTATTCAATAATACTTATGAAATCTACTTCTGATTAGAATCAGTTAAATTAATAACCTGATGCCATTTATTAATGCCTCTGAATGAATTACGGGTGACCTTGTATGATATTACAACCACCAAATACGTGCTTCTCATAAAAGGATTTCTTACTACTATACCTGTTAGCCATTGAATTAAGAAGGCAAAAAAAATGGAGTAGCTACCTTTGTGTAACTACTCCATAACTTACAAAATACTTAGAGAGTTAAGCCTTCCTTCAAAGCGCTCTCTGATTGATATAGCATTCTTTATTAATAGAATTGAAATGAATAAGTTTCTGTTATTGATGTAAAATTAAAGGTGGGACTGGATATCTTTTATCTAGTCAATAGTAAATATCTAAGTACATGTCGTATAAACTTTTGTCCCACCTTTTATATAACCAGAGTAAATTATTATAATTCTGTTTTAAGCTGCTCTGCCCATTGTATTAACCTTTGCGGACTTAAGTCGGACTGATTATCATCATCAAGGGGTAAGCCAACAAACATACCGTCTATTTCAGCTAACGATTCATCGTACTCATAACCATCAGTGCTTACTTTGCCAATAAATTGGCAATCTTGCTCCTTTAAGGCATTGTGTATTATACCTATGGCATCAACAAAAGTATCGGCATATGATTCTCCATCACCTAAGCCAAATAATGCTACTTTTTTACCCTCTAATTTTAGGCATTGTAGCTTTGGCAAAAAGTCTTCCCAATCGTCTTGTAATTCGCCCACTCCCCATGTTGAAGAGCCTAGAATTATTGTTTCGTAATTGTTTAATTCATCAACAGATGCTTTGTAAACATTGTGTACATCGGCATCTAATAACTTTGCCAACTCTTTGGCTGCATCCTGAGTATTACCTCCTGTTGAGCCGTAAAAAATTCCTATATCACTCATTGTCTTTACTGTTTTTAGATTTCTTCTTCGTTTTCTCTTTCATCCAATCTTCATCGTGTAACGAAAAGCCTCCTATCATAAAAACACGGGTACTCTGATTGTCGATTTTAGTTTTTAAAGTTGTCATGGTTGTTAGTTTAAATAAGTTGCGACTAATAATTCTTCGGGTATTGTTTTCAATATTTTTAAGCATTCATTGCAGCCAAAAAGATATTTTAATTCATTCAGTTCTTCTTTATTCAATAAAATTCGAATATGAGAATCACTTGTTGGAATTATTATTTTGCGACTAAATGCTGCCTTCGTATTTTGCGTTTCCCACATTGCCCCATCAAGCGTATCTAAATAATCTGCGTACTGTTGAAATTGCGATTTACTCAGGTTGATATTTATATTTTTATACTCAACATGTATCAAATTACATTTTGAGCATTTAAAAACTTTTCCGTTAAGTGTTTCTTTATATGTGACCATAAAAGCATCATTTGTTTTAAACTGACTATACAAATTAATCGACATTTTTATTCAAATGAAATCCCCAATAGTAGGGTTTTATGAGCCTGATTATACCTAATAGTAGTGATTGAATTAGGCTATTTACAGAATGTTTAAAGGTGAGATTTTGTATTTAAGAGAATAGAAGACAAATTAATATATTCATCGAAGTTAAATTCTGAGATATTACATACATCCTTAGGCCAGGTAAACTTTTTATTGCCGTTTTGATATAAACGAACTAAAATAGCTGGACTATACTCACAGCCTATGACTTTTTTTTAGTCGGCATCGTATCTCAATAAAATTGCATTTTTTCACGCCAAATTGGCTAAATCCCCAATCGAATTCAATAAATCCCTGCCAATTTGGCTAAATCCCCACTAAAGTTCAATGAATCCCCATCAAAATGGACTTTTCCCCATTGGTTTTGAGTAAATCCCCAATAGGATTGTGTAAATGGAGCATGGACGGCTAATTTAAAGAGCTAAACTACCCAAATTTATGCTGACAGACTATGGCCTTTATTTGTTAGGCATTAACATTTCTATCATCAATATGATACTTGCTTTATGAGATATAGCTACTTTTAATTTATCCCCTATTTTGAAATTTTCAAATTCTTCCTTTGAACAATTATATTTAAAGGCTCCAAATTTCAAATAGTGCCTGTTAGAAGACCCTGAGGCAAAATAATTACCAGTCGAATAAGTACCATATTTTTCAGTTCCTTTTGACTCAACAACAAATTCCTCAATTCTTTTAGTTCCAGATTTTAGGTCTACATTTATAGTTCTTACTTTTAATTTATACCATAAATACGCAATAGTCGTAAATACGACAGGAAAAGTCCATTGTATTTGCAACATCCTAAAAAGAAAACTCTCCTCATAAATATCAATAAAGAATACCCCAGCTATTAACAAAGACAATATTCCAATCATTGTAACGCTTATTGTCATAGAATCACGATAAGGTTTTTTAAAGTCATTCAATGTTTGTATGTCTATTTCTGTTAGTTGTTCTATATACATTTTATATAAAAACTATGTTCCTGAATTCTATAGGTAGTTAAGTCTGTCTGTTATTGTTATTAATATGATTGTGCGGTTGCCCTATACTTTGTGCCTTAATGTTGAACTGTAAGAATAGTAGCCGATTTCGGGCTGAATTCTTGTCCACCGTTACTTAGGCGAAGCTATTGTTTTGGCTGCTAACTTAAGAATTATTGCTAGTCGAAGCAATAGCTTCGGCGGTGTTCCCAAAGTGAACCTAACCTCCAAACATCAACTGATTCGGCTATTATTTTTACAGAGTGTTGGCTACAGGGCTTTCTCTTCCTTATTTGAAAGTATTTCGTTAACTCTTGGTTGTATTATCCAAATTCCAATTGGTAAAATCCAAATTAGTACGAAGTCTAAAAACATGTAACTTGTCCTTATTTTTCTCTGCATTTCTATATTTCGGATTGATTTTGCAGTGAAATATATACAATAGAAAAAGGAAACTAATGGTACTAATCCAATTATTTGGATTAAATACAAGCTTTCTACACTTAATGCTGTCTTCAAAATCGGGATTATGAATAAGCTAAAGAACAATGCAAGAACAAATAATAATTTGAACACATTCAATTTACGTTTACTATAGGTAATACCTTGTTTATACATAGCTATACCAGCAGTCCAAATCCACCCATAATAGCTAATCATCATTGTTATCGCAGCAATAAAAGATAAGAGAATTACGGAAGCTTTTATTCCTGTTATTATTGAAAGAATAGCTCCTAGTATAATAAAGATAATTGGCAAAATTATTATGAGTCCAAAAGTCTGCCAACTTTTTAGTCTTAGTATTTTAGTCATATGTCTTTTAATTTATGATTGCTCCTTTTTTCGCCTTGTAGCCAACTATTCTGTATCCCATCTTTTATGTCGATACATCTATATGGTTATTATTTTTTCGGCAATGAAAGTAGAAAAAAATATGGCTTATGATAATTATAGGAGTGCCTTTTTAATGTTTATCCGCTTATTTATATTTAGTGATTGCCACATTTAAGTGATAAAGGGTAAATTATAAGCTATATATGTATAGCAAAACTGCACCCAAATGTGCCAAAGAGTGAAAACCTGGAGCTTGGTAATGTAGAGTTCAAGGGGCTCCTTGAGATTCCTTAATGCCTTGGGCAGACGAGGCGCCTTGATTAAGTGATTGCATACTACATGGCACACTTCTGATAAGAATGGTTAGTGAAAAAGGTGATCTATTTTAGATGCGATTTTTTTTATCAAAATATAAACCCGCAATATGCATGAAAATGTATTGCGGGTTATATAATATATTAATTATTAAAGGGTATTTCGCTCGGCAACTCCACTTAAAATGCTGCTATATATGCTCTGAATTGCAGCATCTGTGGTTTGTAGTAGAATCGCAAACTATATATTAATTCCATTCGGGTTTCTGATCTAACAACTTATTAATGGTTACCTCTTGAAATGGATAAGGTAATGATAAATGCTTATTTATATCGAAATTACGAACGCTTCTTAGATAATGAGCATGATTAAATTCATCATAATCTGGTTCTCCTTCAATTGCGCTAGCATAGGTCTGTAACTTCTCTTCATAAAGCTCCCATCTTATCAAATCGTGCTTTCTAATTCCTTCAAAAGCAAACTCTCTGAAGCGCTCATCTACCAATTCATTAAAAAATGCATCTTTACCTCCAAGGGCCTCTGGCTCACCAAGCTCTATTATTTCTAGACCTGCTCTTTGTCGTACTTGATTTAAAGCAGCAATGGCTTCACCTGTAGGACCTCCATTTACCTCATTGGCCGCTTCAGCATACATTAACAAGATATCGGCATACCTTAATATAGGGAAGTTAATAGGCGACTGGTTTATACTAATATTAGTTTCATTTGTTAATAAGACATAAGGTTGATCTGCTTTCCAAATATCTAGGTCTGCATAATCAGCAGGTTCCCACCTTCTAAATTTACCAGGAGCATAAGCCCAAGATAATGGTCCTTTTACCCTTACGTTATTACCCGTTTCAAGGCGACTCATGGCAGGAACATTCCATAATTTACGTTTATCCTCCTCAAGGTGAAGGATATTGAACAATGGCGAGGCTTGCACAAAAAACTGTCTTGTTGTAGGATGATTCACTCCATCCATCTCTCCGAACAATAATCCGTTATTAACTCCATTGCTACCCATTGTACCCATACCTATATCTAGGTTATTAGTAAATGTAATCTCGAACATATTCTCTTCTAAATCATACTGGTCACCGCCAATCATATTACGAAATAAATTTTCATATCCTAAACTATCAGCACTCGTTCTTAATTGATGATAACCATCTTCCATCATTATTGTATCACAGTGCGCTAAAGCTTTAGCAAAACCCTCAGTATTTTTATGAGGATAACCAGCCATTTTTAGATACAAACGAGCTAACATTCCGTGTGCAGCCATTTGGTGTGCTCGACCAGCAAGATAATTTTCGCTTGTAACATGTGGTAAGTTACTACATGCATATTCAAAATCAGCAATAATAAAATCATAAATATCTTCTAGGCTAGATACTTCTATATCATTTGAACTTTGATCAGTAGTTGGTTTATCTCTAAGAGGTATCTCGTTCCACCAATAAGTTAAAGTCATATGACAAAATGCTCTTAAAAACCGAGCTTCGCCTATTATATTTTTATACTCCTCATCCTCAAAATTAACAGGATCAGTATAAGTAATCATATTATTTGCATTATGGATGATTGTATAAAGAGATTTCCAAGCACCCGCAATATCGTTATCCATACTATTGTGCAAATTTAAAGAAACACGCCATAACTCATCGTAAGCTCTATTATAGGATCCTTCATCGGTACCATAAGCCATCTCCATGGAGAGACCACTTCCAAATAGATTACTTCCTCTTAAATTCCCATACATACCTGCAAATGCAACCTCTATTTGACTAGAGGTTTCGTAAAAATCTTCTAATTTCCACTCTGATTGCGGATCCAAATCAATAAAATCATTGCAGGAACTCATGCTTACTAACGCTAGTGATAGTAAGCATATTTTTATATATTTTTTAATCATCTTATAATATTTAATAACATTCAAAACCAATTACTTAAAATGTAATATCAATACCACCCATTATGGTTAAACTTCGTGGGTAAGCAGAGTAATCAACATTAGGGGTTAGGGCACTATTATAAATACTAACTTCAGGATCGTAGCCTGTATAATTTGTCCAAGTATAAAGGTTTTGGCCTGATAGATAAACCCTACATTTACTCATCCTTAATCTTTCAACTAAATGTTTTGGTAAGGTGTACCCAATTGCAACTGTTTTTAATCTTAGGTACGAGCCATCCTCAATGAATCTATCGTCAGTCCTATTACCCACACTAGAGTTACCAATAACTCCTGCATAGTAGCTTGTATTTACATCGGTATCCGGATTCCACGGCGTCCACATATCTGATGTTTGTGACAATCCATTGAAGCTAGCACTAGGTGATGGACTAGACATTGTTACTCGGTTGGCATTTAAAATATCGGCACCATATGACCATTGAAATAAGATACTAAGATCAAAGGCTTTGTACTTAAAATCGTTGGAGATACCACCAAAATGTTTCGGGTGTGGGTTTCCTATTATTACCCTATCATTCTCATCAATTGTACCATCACCATTTTGATCAATGTACTTTATACTCCCCGGAGCAACAGTTCCTCCATTATCAGCCATACCATCTTTAAGTACATATGTTTGGGTATTATTATCCCAATTAAAATCCTCAACCTGATATAAGCCATCCGTTTCAAGACCATACATCATTCCTACAGGCTGACCAACTCTGGTTATGTAATCATTTTCGCCTTTTACCATAACATTGTAACCTGATGAAGAATAAATTTCATTTTGCCCATCATTTAATGAGATCACTTTATTCTCGTTAAATGCTATATTAAAAGAGGTATTCCACCTAAATGAGTTTTTATCGATATTAATGGTGTTAAGTGAAAATTCGAGACCTTGATTCTGAATTTCTCCAACATTTTGCGTAACCCTATCAAAACCTGTACTCAAAGCCATATCGGCACCCAAAAGAAGATCTGTAGTATTCTTTTTATAAAAATCAACAGTACCCTGTACTCTATATTGAAATAAAGAATAATCTATACCAACATTACTTTGGGCTGTAGTTTCCCATGTTAAATCAGGTACTGCAAGTCCTGTATGTATTGCTCCTGAGCTAAAATCTTCACCTTGCCCCCATGCATAAGCATTCCATTTACTAATATTTACAATATTATGCGCCGAGAAGTTTCCAATATGGTTGTTACCAGACAAACCCCATCCTCCTCTAATTTTTAATGACGACACAAATTCTGCATCTTCTAAAAAGTCCTCTTGACCAATCTTCCAAGCTCCGGAAAAAGATGGGAAATAACCCCATTTATTACCGTCTGGGAATTTAGAACTTCCATCGGCTCTTATGTTAGCCGTAAACAAATATTTTTCTGAATAAGAATAAGTTGCTCTAGAAAAATACGACATTAATGAGTTTGCAGTCCATGATGTGGTTGCTAAGTTAGCTACCGTACCAATATCAATTTTATCAATACCAAAATCGTCCATTGGTAACTTCGAATTCTTTAAATAGCTATAGGTAGTTTGATTCTGAGAAGCCTCAAAACCTCCCATAACAGAATACTTATGTCTATTCTTTTTCTTCTTATATGTGACAATATTAGATGTTGATAAGTTTTGATTTCTTTGCTGTTCTATTTGACCATAGACTCCATCGGTACCAAATAAACCCGATCGAGTATCCTCTCCAGCAAAATAAGTGGATTTACCAAATCGCATTTGATAGTTACCCGATAAACGGGCCGTTAAACCATCTGCCAGCTTTATGTTTAAAGCCATGTTTCCTCTAACAACATCTTGTACTGTTTCAGAATCAGTATTCTCCAGGTTTGGTACAGGCGGATACATTACATTCATTGATGGATCATCAGGATCAAAACCACCTTCTCCTAATCCATCTGAAATAACAGGACCTACTGGTCTAAACCTAACAGCATCCCTAATAACGCTTGAATAGGTATTTTCACGCATGGATGGACCTGTTCTAACGGAATTAGAATAAAGAAGCGCTGTATTTAAAGTTACATGATCGTTAATAGTATGCTTAACACGTAAATTATTTACTAGCTTTTGAAAACCTGTGGTTATTAAGGTTCCATCCTGCTTTGTATAGTTACCTGAATAATAAATGTTTGTTTTGTCATTACCTCCACTTATAGAGATATCGTAGATTTGCATAGGTGCGGCTTGAAATATCTGATTTTGCCAATCGTCACCTTCAGCATCTCTATATAGCTCAGGATCTACCCATGTGTTATAAAACTTATCATCAGCACCCTGCCAATCATTTTTACCACTTGATTGCATCTCAAGCACCTTCACATATTCGTACGGGCTCATTACCTCTAGTCGTGTTGGTATGGTCTGCACTCCATATGAAGCACCAAATGTTACTTCTGTAAGACCATCTTCTCTACCTCCTTTTGTGGTAATTACAATTACACCATTTGCTCCTCTTGAACCATAAATAGCGGTGGCCGAAGCATCTTTTAATACATCAAAGCTTTTAATATCTTTTGAATTAACGGTGGATGGATCAAATGATTCCATTGGTATTCCATCAACCACATAAAGCGGTTCGTTACTTCCTGTTATTGAATTACCTCCACGAATAGTTATATTTGCCGGAGCTCCCGGCGTACCTTCACTTCCGGTAATAGTAACACCGGCTATACGACCGGTAAGTGCCTCATCAAAATTGGCTGTTGGTGCAATATTGATTTCTTTATTTGAAACAGAGGCAACAGCTCCTGTTAAGTCACTCTTACGGGCCGTTCCATATCCTACCACAACAACCTGATCGAGTGTATAATCAGAGGGTTTTAATTGAATATCGAAATGATCTTGATCGCCAACTAAAACTTCTTGACTATCAAACCCAATAAAAGAAAAAACTAAAACATCTTCTGGCTTTATATTACTCGTTGTAAAATTACCTTCAAAATCGGTAATAGTTCCTGTACCCGTTTCTTTTATAATAATTGATACACCTGGTAACCCTAACATATTCTCATCTACAACTTTACCTGTGACCGTTTTTTGTGCAAATACAATATGAGGAACCAATAGCATTAAATAAATGTATACTAGACTTTTGTTCATCTTAAATATTTTTATTTTGGTTAATTTGCTTTATATCCAAACATTGTAGTACCAGAAATATCTACCACTACAATGTATTTAGGCTTCATTAATCCATTTCTGTTTCTGTTGCTTTATAATTTACATCTGAGATCCAGTAATTCCCGAACCTACTACCAACGCCATTTTTATAGTTTAAGGCTTGCTTGTGATATGGAGCATACCTAAAGGCCAATGTAAATTGTGTCCAATCTTTATAAGGTGATAAATCTAATTCGCATCTTACCCATTTGTAATGTGCTACCCTTGTAAGGTCTTTTTTACCATCAGGATCTGGCCCCTCGTTATCACCTGGATAAGGAGTACCAATAAACTCTTCTTCCTGATCTGTGATTTTACATTTGAGTATTTCATTTACTTGTGTCCACTCGGTTGTTGCAACATCACCTGTAAATGAATTGGTTATATACACTTCTAAATCAGAAGGAGTGGCCCCACTAGGCAAGTATCTTACTTCAGCTTGTTTATAGTGATATACAGCCCGCACATCATAACCATATGAATATTGACTGATATCTTGTGCATTCATTACCACCCAAGAATCTACAGGGTAGCTATTAGCTCCTCCGCCCCAAGCAAGATTATCCATTAAAATTGATTTATTATCCGTAATGGTATCCGGTCTCTCTTCTAAAGCTAATGGTGGAAGAGTGTTCGTATTATTCCATATTTTATTATTTGGTAAAGGCTCCTGATTAAATGTATATTTAAGGTAACCGAACTGTGTATTATTCCCGTACAGTAAATTAGGATAAAAGAAAAAGGTCTCTCTCCCAGGCAAATCAATTGGCGTATTTGAAATAACAATATCTAAAAACCCTGATTCAAAACTCACTTCTTCTTGACTTGCGTTAATAATCAGTTTTAATGATGGACGCACAGTCTCAGGCTCCGTAACAGTGTATGATGGATTTAGAGAGAAAGCACCTGTACTTGAGTCTACTATTAACTTATCTTCATGATTTGTTAGCACAAATGTTACATCTGGATCATTCATTGGAACATAGGCTTCTGTTGTACTCATATCTTCACCAACCACTAAATTCTGACTGAATGGAGAATACAATATTTTGGTGGGTAGTTCAGGAACTACATTTAAATAAAAGGCATCATCAAATACCGTTTTAAGTGAATCGCCATTCTTATGCGAGGTAGCCTCAATTGTAAAATAATAATCGCCTTGAGCATATTTATCATTTTCTGTAATGGTGATTTGACCACAATTATTTGGTTTAATAATTGGTGTTTCAAAGAAAACTGAATCTCCATTTTCATCGATCCCTTCTGAATAAATCGTATCAAAATAAGCACTTGCAATAGATACACAATCTAAATACGAATCATCAAGCTGTGCGATTGTATCTCTCACACTAAGCACCTTATAAAAACAAGGGATACCACCACTATTTATAGTGGGAACGTTACTTTTTATTTCATCAAACTCGCGAGCATTTAAAATATTAGAATAACTGAGATTGGTTGGTGCAAAATGAGAATTAGGGTCTGAGTTGGCCATAAATGAGCTTTTTTCACAAGCACACACAATGAGTATGGCGGCAAAAAGTGTCATTACTATTTTTCTACTTCTAAACATAACTATATTAATTAAAACCTTTATACTTAACTACTATTTCAATTCAATAGCTCCCATATCAGGCAAACCTTTTATGGTATTACCTAAAATATCGTGCTTTAGTCTTGTGCCTTTGAAGAGGCCTTTTTTATCACCTGGCAAAGGATTTATTTGAATCCCTTTATCTTTAATTAACTCTATTTGTTGGGGCTTAAAGTCGATAGCGTTTTTTCCACTTACATTATTGAATTCAGGATCTCCAAACGTTGGGCATTCATCTTGGATAGGTGCATTATTGGGCCAATTAGATTCATTTAGAAAAAGATTATTTTTAAACATCACATTGTCTATAAGCGATTCTCCTGCTTCTTCTGGCTTATATTGGTCACCTAGTACTAGCTTAGATTCACCTTCTATATAGAATATATTATTTGCGATTAATACACCTTCTGCAGAACGTGTTATAGCAAGCTTTGCTTCAATATCTTTGCGCACATAAATAGTGTTATTGTAGAAATAACTATTATACGGTCCCTTGTGTGGTTTACCCTCTCCATTATAACCACTCAACCAAAATATTTTTCCTTCCTGAAAGGCCACACCCTTCTTTTTTACTCGATGACCATCATTAATACTAATATTATAACGGTATGCGCAATTGTAATTATTACCTAATATCTCACAGAAACCACCAGCGTTATTTTCGCTCAAATTGTATTGAACTATAATATCATTACAGTTGTAATCGATATGGCAACCTGCAGAATCTCCAGGTCCGTTGGCATTACGAAATGAATTATGCTCTATAATCATTTTTGAGCAACTCCAAGTCCAAAAACCACTTCCACGCCCCCACTTTCGTGAGTCGCTTGTACTACCCGAGAAGTTAACCTTGTTTTTACTTACATAAGCATTTACAACACCGCTCATTTGCATGCCCGGCCCCCCTGTGTGTGAAATACTATTATTAAGCACCTCTACATTACTCATAGATTGCTTTACCCCTGTGAACTTGAGGCCTGTATGCGCTACATTACTAATACTACAAGAATGCACTTTAAGATCCTGCATTGTAGCCCCTTTAATTCGGTTTATAAAGCGTATCCCCCATCCATAGGCCTGAGTTCCGTTAGGTGAATGCGTTTCTTTGAAGCTTCGAGTAAGCCCTTGTTCAGCATAAAAAACATCTTTAATATCTAAATTAGATAGAACTATACCTTTATAATCTCCAGTTTTAGTGGTACGAACCAACACACCACAGCGCATATCATTCTTTGGCTTTTTTGTTCCAAAAACGCCTCCGCCATTTGCAGTAATAGCAATATTTTGTATAGTAATATTATTACAATTTGTAAGTAAAATTCCGTTTCTATACCCTTGTGCGTTTATCAATGGTAAGGCATCCGCTTTAGCTCCATAATTACCAATTATTATAGGTCGTTTGCTTTTACCACTTTTATTTTCTATTTCGATATAGCCCTTATACTCAAAGCCATTTGCCAATAATACTTTATCGCCAGCACTAAGCCCTAACTCATTAACTTGTTTAAGACTCTTAAATGGACTCTCCTCTGATAATCCATCATTAGTATCCTTTCCAATATTTGAATTCACGTAATATTCAATAGCTCTTAACGGCATGGTAAATATTAAGACTCCGAATACCAATAAATATTTAATTTGTTTCATTATCTGATGAAATTTTATTGTTACTAAAACAACTTTTATCTATTGTTTTATGTAATAGTTTATATGTCTTTCCAACAACCAACACATTCTGTATATCATTGAAGTATGACAAATTCTTAACAACAAATATAATTTGTGTAAATTCCTTAAACTCCCCATTTCCTACCCAATACTGACCATATCTTACCCCAAGTATTTGGGAATATAAATAGACTACAGAACACCAGGACATTAAGTATATAGACCTTGCATAAATAGCAAACAAGACAATTGTAATCACGGCATTTAGATCAAAAAAAGGATGGCCAAAATTTGACCATCCTCTTCTACTCAATCTACTAAAAACGCTTTCTCTTTATTGCAACTCTAACTTTTGTGTTTTAGAGTAATCTGCACCTCTAATACCTTTAAACTCCTCTACCATATCAGCCAAAACTTCTTTTTCAGAATCAGCTAAATTATGTTCTTGCCCAATATCATGTTTAAGGTTATATAGTTGGTAACTCTTGCTATTACCTAGCTCAATATTTACTTCTTCGTTTACCGTTACTCCATCGTACGGAGGAATCATTAACCAGTCACCTTTTCGAAGCGCTGTGCGAGTTGTTGCTTCAATAATTAAAGACTTTCTTCCCGTTTTACTTTCGCCTAATAAGGCAGGTAATATATCTTCACTATCAGTACTTAATTCTTCAGTTCCTAATAATGTAGCCAAGGAAGCGAATAAATCCATCTGACAAACTAAAGCGTCAGAAACACCTGGCTTAATATTGTCTTTCCAATAGGTAATAAATGGTACACGAGTACCTGCTTCAAACAAACTATACTTACCACCACGAAGCTTTCCTGCTGGTTTGTGCTTTCCTAATTTCTCAACAGCATCATCATAATAACCATCGTTTAATACAGGCCCATTATCACTTGAAAATACGATTAATGTATTATCAAGAATACCTTCTTCTTCGAGTGTTTTTATAAACTGACCAATACACCAATCGGCTTCTAGAATTACATCGCCACGTGGCCCCATACCTGATTTTCCTTTGAAACGAGGGTGCGGTGTACGCGGCACATGCGGTTGTTGCATAGCATAATACAAGAAGAATGGCGCTTCTTTATGTGCCTTAACATAGCTTTGTGCTTTTGCTAAAAAATGATCTGCCATATCCTCATCTTTCCACTTTGCTGCTTCACCACCCTTCATAAAACCAATACGAGGAATGCCATTCACAATAGTAGCATTATGGCCATGATGCCATTTCATATCACATAATTCCGGGTTGTTTTTTCCTGTTGGTTGATTATTGAAGTTACTCTTATAATCCACTTCAATAGGGTCATTTTTATCTAAGCCTTCAACAACTCCATTCTCTAGGTAAACTGTTGGCACACGATCTTGTGTTGCTGCCATATAATATGCATAATCAAACCCAACCTGGTTTGGTCCAACTGAAATAGGCTCGTTCCAATCAACATAACCTGTGCCTAAACCAAGATGCCACTTTCCAACTAAGGCCGTTTGATAACCTTGCGAACGAAGCATTTTTGGCAAAGTAACCTGAGCCGTGTCTATAATTAATGGTGCAGTACCTGGTAAAATTTTTGCATTCTTATTTTTCCAAGGATACACTCCTGTTAATAAAGCGTATCTGCTAGGAGTACAAGTGGCTGATGATGCATAAGCATTCGTGAATTTCACTCCTCCTTTTGCTAAAGCATCTATATTAGGCGTAGATAACTCTGTTGCCCCGTAAGAACTTAAATCACCGTAACCTAAGTCATCTAGATAAATCACTACTACATTTGGTTTTGTAGAAGTGCTTTCTTCCTTTTTTTGTGATGGATGACAAGCAAATAAACCTGCCATCATTACACATAGAAATCCTTTTAAAATTTGCATTATAATAGTTTTTAAGTGATACTGCTGAAAGCTGTAATGTGGTCATTTATAAAAATCCAATTCCAACTTTAACAACTTCTATGATTACTAAATTCTATATTTTATTGAATAGGAGAAATACGATAAGTATACTCGTAGTCTTCGTTTTTCAAACGGTAATCCTTAAGCGGAAAAGCATCATTCAACCAACTTGTTGTACCTCCAATTCCCATTTGCTTATGGTCTACGTTTAAAAATATTTCAGCGTGTTTTGTCATTTCAAACGAATATTCTGAACGATGCATTTCTTCTTTTGAATAATGACTTACACCAAAACCAATAAGCGGGTCTCCTGTAAATTTAAGACCTTTACCACAGCTATTAGTCATTGTAAACCAACGTGTGTTTGAGCGATAACCATTCTCTTGCGGACTTGAATACTCTACCCACATTTTATCTACTGTAGATTTATTAATTCCTACCAATTCGTCAGCTCTATCATTGTAGCTTGGACCTTCTTTTCCGTACCATTTTATATTCTCATACCCGGCAGCAATTACCAACTCTGTTCCTTGACGTATCATCATTGGTAAGTCTTCGCGACTTGAGGAATAATTACAATTTACATCAACTTCGCCATTGCCGTAAACAGTATACGTTTGTGTATAATCTGCACCTATTACAGGTAACTGTCCCTTAGCCTCAATAACAAGCGTATTGGCAACTTCCTTTATCTCAAAACTCTTAATAATCCAAGTAGCCGCATTTTCCCACGTATATAATTTTGGTACTCGCTTGGTAGCTCCTTTAATTCCGCCTTTATCATTATCTGTTAAGGCACGCCAAAAATCAGGCTGAGCACCTTGCTTAATTACCTGCTCATTGCCGATATAATATTTCTCTAAACGACCTGTTAGTTTATCGAATACAATAGAAAACTCATTACCCCAAACAAATACTTTACGTCCATTAACACGCATCTCGGGTTTAGCCTTCACCTTTACATCAGTTAAACTAACCAACTGACTTTGGGGTAATTTAAATTGATCCCAGGCCAATAAATGTCCTGCAGGTGCATAGAAAGACGCATCCTTAGTTTTAAACTTAAAGTTTACAAAATATTCTGCTCCTGCCTTCGGTTCAAAATTTACAATATCAAGAGTAAACTCTTTGCTACTTCGTGCCGGAATATCCAAATCTTGAATGGTTCCTGTTTTTATTATGGCCCCGTTTTCAACCAACTCCCAATGCGCAGTAAGCATATCTTGCGCATTTGTAAAGTCGTACCAATTGGTAAATTTGTAGGTACTATTTTCTGCATTAAGCTGCTCTACATGTAGGTTTCTATAGTGGTATTTTATAGCATTTAATCCCGGATGTGGTGTCCAATCAGAAGCCAAAAGGCCATTCATACAAAACGTTTCATCATGATAAACTCCTGCTGGAGTCTCCCACCATCCACCATAAGCGTAGAAAAAATCGTTTTGAGCACTCGCTTTGTAATTATTAGGTACAGCTTGCTTTAAGCCCTGATCCATCCAATCCCATACAAATGCACCTTGAAAGTTATTATCAGCATAAATCTGATCCCAATATTCCTTCAAATTTCCATTACTATTACCCATTGCATGTGTATACTCGCATAGAATAAATGGCATATCAGCATGATCTTTAATAATTTCTGCACACTCTTTTGGTGTGGCATACATACGTGAATATACATCGGCTGTATTGTGACATTCTTCGTGGGTTGTGCTCTCGTAATGAAATGGTCGGGATGGATCTATTTTTTGCACCCACTTATAAGCATGCGCTACGTTAGGACCATCGCCACTCTCATTACCAAAGGACCATATTACAATTGAAGCATGGTTACGATCGCGATACACCATGCGCTGAACACGATCTAAATGAGCTTGTTGCCAATTAGGATCATTTGATAATCTATTATCAGCTTTAACACCAAATCCATGCGTTTCAATATTACCTTCATCAATTAAATAAAGGCCATATTCATCGCACAATTGATACCACTCTGGAACATTGGGATAGTGGCTAGTACGCACTGCATTAATGTTATTTTGCTTCATTAATTTGATATCCCTAATCATATCTTCACGCGTTACGTAATGCCCTGTTTCTGGATGATGCTCGTGGCGATTAACACCTTTGAATAAAACCTGAACACCATTAACTAACAATTTGCCATCTTTAATATCAACCTTACGGAAACCAACCTTCTGAGGTATTAATTCCAAAACTTGTTGATTGGCATTTTTAAGCGTGATAATTAAATTGTATAAATTGGGTGATTCGGCATTCCAAGTATTCACATCTTTCAGCGAATACTCATCCATCTTAAAATCATTACCAGTCACAACCTTTTCACCTGATAAAACTACAGCACCTTCATTATCTTTTAATTCAAAACTAAGCGAAACAGCATCTTTAGTTTGTCCACTTATTTCTCCTTCAATATTAAATATTCCATCCTTAAGGGTTTCGTCTAATGAAGACGTAATTTTAAAGTCACGCAGATGTGTTTTTGGTGTAGACCATAAGTAAACATCTCTAAATATGCCACTTAAGCGCCAAAAATCTTGATCTTCGAGGTAAGATGCATCGCTCCATCGGTATACCTCTACTGCTAATTGGTTATCCCCTTCTTTTAAATATTCCGTGATATCAAATTCTCCTGGCGTGCGACTACCTTGACTATAACCCACTTTTTTGCCATTAACCCAAACATAAAAAGCGGATTGAACACCATCGAAATTAATATATACTTTACGGCCATCCCAATTGGTAGGTACCGTAAAATTATGACGATACGAACCAACCGGATTCCAATCTTTTGGCGCTTCTAATTCGTCTTTCTCAAATGGATAACTATCATTGAAATAAACAGGCATTCCATGACCTTCTAATTCCCAGTTTGAAGGAACAGGAATTGTGCCCCAGTTAGAATCATCGAAATTTGTTTTATAAAAATCCTGAGGACGCGTAGCTGGATTCTTTGACCAATTAAACTTCCATTGCCCATTTATATTTTTATAATAGGCTGATTGATTTTGATCAAAACTTAAGGCTGATTGTTCTGATTGATAAACCATCATGGTAGTGTGTGGTTTCTCCTTATTAACCTGTAATACCTCTACATTATTCCAATTTTCTTTTCGTGCAGAAAAAGCACTTATGGCAATAAATACCAATAAGTGAACTAATATTAACCTTTTCATTTTCGTCTATTTTATATTCGCCATTAAACTGTGTGTGTGCATAACGAGATCACATTTTAGAGAACCCTTACAATAATGTTGTTTATAGTTGTAATATAATACTACAACTATAAACTATATTGATTAGTGGATTGTGCATTATAGCAAACATCTGTTTACTTTTTCTTCCCTTTATATTTCCATTGTTCGGTATGCATTAGCCCTAAAAAATTTGGATCTATTAATTCATCAGCCCACTCCATCAGAATAGCATCTAAAGACTTTACTTTCTCAGGCATTTTAGAAGCTAAATTGTTCTTTTCGCCAATATCTTTGCTTAGGTTGTACAGTTCTTTCACCTCACCATTTACCACTAATTTATAATCTCCATTTCTAACAGCATATCTTTTCTGATCAAACTTTCTTAGGTAAATAGATTGATGTGGTGCTTTCTTATTTTTACCTTGTACATAAGGAATTAAATTTACACCATCTAAAGGTTTATCTGCATTAACAGGAGAATTAGACAAGTCTGCTATGGTAGCAAATATATCCAATGATGAAATTGGAAAATCATAAACTGTTGGCGCTACTTGGCCTTCCCATTTTAATGCAAATGGCACTCTAAAACCACCTTCGTAATTTGAACTCTTCCCCTCCCGAAGTGGTCCGTTATCAGAAGCATTTTTACGTTCAGGTCCTCCGTTATCAGATAAGAAACAGATCACAGTATTTTCGTCGATATCTAAATCTTCAAGCGTATCTAATAAACGGCCTACCCCATCGTCAACAGCACTTACCATGGCTGCATAAGTTTTTCGCTCTGGGTCTTTTATATGATTAAAACGTTGTAAACATTCATCAGTTGCTTGCAATGGTAAATGCGGAGCATTGTAAGATAAGAACATGAAAAATGGCTCATCAGCATTACGTTCAACAAAAGAAATAGCTTCGTCAGAGAACTCATCTGTAAGATATTTATCTGTTTTTACAGGCTCATGGTCTCGCATAATCCAAGTTCTATAGCTATCGGTTTCACCATTAATTGCGTAACTATCCTCTATAGTTAACTCCTCTGGAAAAAAGCGATGACCTCCACCTAAGTGACCATAAAACTCAGTAAATCCACGGTTAAGAGGATGGTGTGCCTCTTTATTAGCCCCCAAATGCCATTTACCAATCACAGTAGATTTATATCCTACTTGTACCAAAGATTCGGCAATTGTCATCTCATCATTTGGCAATCCCATATTGGGGTCGTTAGGGCGATATTGTGGGTTGCGCTCAAAACCAAAACGTTGTTGATAACGCCCCGTCATAAAACCAGCACGGCTTGGGCCACAAACCGAATATGATGTATATGCATTTGTAAAACTAACCCCCTCGTTTGCAATACGATCTATATTTGGCGTAGGGATATCCTTACACCCGTTAAAACCCACATCGGCATAACCTAAATCATCAGTCATTACAACTATTAAGTTTGGCTTATCTGTTGCTGATCGGTGTTTTACTTCTATTTTAGGCCTTGGATTTATTATGGCAGACATCTCTTTATATAAGCCTTTTTTAGTAGTCTTATATTTTGGTAAATCAGCTAAATTATTCCACTCATTTGGATCGTTTACGTGGTAATACAATTCCTCTTTCCCATCAGCATATCTAATATAGCGCCAATCTTTTGTACGGTATGAGTAATGCTGTTCGTTGGCTTTAGTTTTACCACCAACATTACCTACAATGCTTAAAGCTCCATTTGGCCCTTGCCACTTTGTATTCTCATCTGTATCAAACAAAGGCACCATGCTATAGCCACCTAACTCTCCGCCATTGCTATTAAGTTTTGTTTCGCCTTTTAGCTCGCAGTAATCAACTAAAGTTGGATAAATATCGACCAATGAAACAGGTTGTTCAATTTGCGCCCCTTGTTGTGCATCGGGCGCTTTTATTACCAAGGGAATACGTGTACTTTTTTCCCAAGGAGAATTTTTAAATAAGTAATCCTTTTCTCCCATTTGCCAACCATGGTCACTTGTTAAAACAACAATGGTATTATCATTAAATTTACTCTCCTCAATGGCATTCAATACTTCACCAATCTGCTCATCAACAAATGCGACACAGGCTAAGTAAGCTTGTAAAAAATGTTTTAATGCTACTTCTCTATCCCCATCGTAAGACTCTAAAAGCATACGGTAATACTTATATCCTTTACTATTAGGATCAATATTATCTTTTAAATAAGTATCTGCTGCATCAGTCTCAAAATAATCGTTTAACACTAATGATTCTATTGGAAATAGATCGAAAAAGCGATCTGGAGCATATAGAGGTGTATGTGGATTTACATACCCTACGCCCATAAAAAAGGGTTGATCTGTATCTTTAGCTTCTAATTCCTTAATTTTTTTAGTCGCCCACTTGGTGTGTAACTCATCTTGCATTAAATCCCTATCGTCCTCACTGTTATAGCGAAATGGCTTTTTATCCCAACCATAAGTCCATTTACTACAAGTTGATAAACGACCATATGACCCATCGATAGCACCAATTGAGTTAAATGGCGCAGGTACATCGGGGTGGGGCATTAACTTTTCACCATCAAAAGGAAATGGACCATAATTATGCTTATCATTCATGCCCCATTCGTTCCAAAGGCCGCGTTCATTGCTGTGCAATAGTTTTCCAGATCCAAGCGTATAATAGCCATTCTCCTTAAACAATCCAATTAAGGCCTTATTATTTTTTAGAACCGCTTGTTTGGTTCTTTTTGTCCAACCAAAATCGCCTGAAACATGTGGATATACCCCTGTAAACAGACTGTTACGAGATGGTTGACATACTGGCACATTTGATTGAGCATTCATAAACCTAACGCCTTTGGCAGCCATGCCATCTATATGAGGTGTTTTAGCTTGCGGATGACCACCAAATACGCCTTGAAAATCGTTAAGGTCATCGCACATTATAAAAACAACATTCGGCTTGCTTGTTTTCTCTTCGGCATGCAATACCATGGATAGATTAGCTACTAAGACAATAAATAACACCTGCCAGATGCAGCTCCTTTTATATGATTGAAATATGTAATTCATAAAATTCTAATATTGTGATTTAACACGCATTTCTCAGACCGACAAAACAGAGTGATTTTAATTCTGCACTAAATGACATGTAACGGTAATAATATGAGAAAATATCTGTCAAATATTAAAGTTCTGATAAAGTTTTGAAGTTAGTGATATAGAAGTTTCCTTTCTCTTCAGTGGTTTCACCAGCTTCAACTTGTACTGTTTTACCTGAATAGTTTTTGATTTTACTTTTTAATCCGGCATTCTTTAGTGCTTGCCAATTAAATTGATAGATCTTTCCGTCCTGAGCTTCTAATGTCCATTGTGCTTTACCATTAATAAAGCGTTGTTTTATAACACCACACAAACCTTCAGCTTTGGCTTTGGGTTTATCTATAACTTTGCTCGGATTGTATATTTCAAGAGACTTAATACGTACTATTTTTGTTCCTTTCTTAGTACCATCAATAGCTACGGTTTTATTCTTCATCGTTTTTATACTGTTTTTATTTCCCGAATCAGATATCGCTTTCCAATCTATCTTTAATAGAGTACCATCCTCTTGAGTTATCGTCCACATCCATTTGCCATCAATTGTTTGACCTTTCAATTTTCCAACAATTAAGTTATGGTTACTGCTATTTGCGTTTACACCATTGCTTATGCTGAAGATCATAAATAAAACTATAACTACATTTTTCAATTTCATAAATATTATTTTTTATAATTCGTTTTAACAATTACACTAATTACGTCCTGATCAACTAGTTTGATGTTGCAGGCTTTAATTACTATGCTGAATAAGCTTCTACTCTATATCTTGTATTTAAAACCTGATATTTTCGTTTATAACTTCGAGGGGTTTCTTTTTTTATCTCCTTAAATACCCTATTGAAACTAGTTAATGAATTGAATCCCACTTCGAAACAAATTTCAGATATTGATAAATCTCCGGTAATAAGCATTTCGCACGCTTTCCCTACCCTGAAATCATTGATATATTGAATTATTGTTCTATTGGTTCTTGTTTTAAAGAAACGACATAAAGAATTGGGGCTCATGGCAACACTCTCTGAAATATTATCGAGCGACAAAGGTTTTGTATAGTTCGCATTAACAAACTCTATCACTTTATTTAACCGGTCAACGTCTGATCGTGATTTTTGAATGGCAAACCTATCAGCTGCTAACAAGCTTTTTTTATTACATTTTGTTAGGGTATTTAATATTTGCAACAATAATATTATTTGTAATGTCTCGTCGGCTTGAGTAATGCTAATAAATAAATCGTGTAAACGATCAGATGTTTCGTTACTGAATAAAATACCATGACGAGATATTGACAACAAATCTTTTATACCTAAAAACTCTTTGGCAGATAACAAACTTAAACCTGAATGACTTGTATCGAACTTAACTGTAACAATATCTAATTCGTTATAACGCGATAGCTCATTATCTTTCCATAAATGTGGCAAAGATTCTCCCACAAGAATTAAGTCACCAGTCTTAAATTTTGCCAAATTATCGCCAATAACACAATCACCTTCTCCCTTTACATAATATACCAACTCATACTCATCATGAGAGTGCCATTGATTAAGCTTTTGCAATGCACTTAATCGTTCTATCTCGAGTAGTTTATTTTTACTTGTAGATTTACTATTCTGTTTCATCACTATTACACCCTATCTTAATAAACAAACATATACAACAGTATAGCGAGGAAAATAATTAGTAGACATATTATAGAATACATCATTATTTTAGCTTTTCGTATACTCTTAACTATCGAATCATTTTTTGTCATCTGATAACAAATTTTAATACTTGCAAGATGACGTAAAATGACCAATGCGTTAATGCATTATTTGATCATATGATGGTGCAATTCACCCCAAATTCAGATGCATATATTAATCATTTCATATACATTATTTATTCACACAGCAGCAATTAAACACTCTATACCAATCAGTTAATTAAAACACAAGTTATTTTTAAAATAACTAATTAAAGGTATAAGCTAATTAGAAAAATAAAAGAATCAATGCTAGAGAAGTGACCTTAAACAGATACGTAAAAGTCTTAAAAGAAGAAATAAAAACACTACCATATTTAGTGTGTGCACAGAAATTCAATAGGGATAAACAGTAAGTTATTACACTTCAGGAAGTCTTCGGTAAATGAATAAAAATGCGAACAAAAATGGCATATTATTCTTGCTGGATACTCTCAAGAACAAAAGCCATAAAATGGAAAAAATTCCTTTTTATGGCTTTTATAAGATATATCAAATATGAGAAATATACCTTCAATAATAAGCCATAAAAATATATAACATAATATTTCCACTTTAATTGCTGATACTTTTCTTTCCTAATAGTCTCATATTAGAATAGCTTCTATTTATTTCTAAATTCAGTAGGGCCATCATTGTAGATCTCTTTAAAGTTTTTCCTGAATGAACGAGAATCTAAATACCCTACTCTATCAATAATTTCAGAAACTGTAAGATCAGTATCCTTTAGTAATTGAGCTGCTCTTTTAATTCGAATAGTTTTTATAAAGGATGCTGGTGTTTGATCTGTCGCTTTTTTTATTCTTCTATAAAAAGTAGAACTACTCATTGCCATTTTTTGCGCTAATATTTCAGAAGAAAAGTTAGCTTCTGCCATATTATCCTCAACAATTTTTATACTTTTCTTGAGGAATCCTGCCTCCTCGGAAGTAATTTCCTGCTCCGAGGCTTCTATAACTATTTTATTAGAGAACTTTTTCTTGAGCACATTTCTTGATGCAATTAACTGTTTGATATCCTCAAGTAAAATCTCAGGAACAAAGGGCTTTTTTAAGTATAAATCTGCACCTTTTTGAGTTCCAAATAATTGTTCCGATTCACTTACCTTAGCTGTAAGTAAGATTACTGGAATATGAGATAATACCTCTGAAGTTTTAACTTTTTCACATAACTCATAACCATCCATGCGGGGCATCATTACATCAGAAACTATTAAATCAGGGATGTAAGTGTTGGCTTTTTCTAAACCATCGTAACCTTCACAAGCCTCTATAATATTATAATTTTTTCCAATGAGCTCACACAAATAGTTTCGAACCTCATCGTTATCTTCAACAACTAAAACCCTGGATCCTTTTGTTCCATTGTTAAGCGTTTTTTTAGTTGGTGCAACTATGGTATTCAAATTCAACACCTGTGATTCTTTACTTTTAGTTAGCTCATCTGCTGAAAAGTGTGCATATCCTTTTTTAAGTGTTACTGTAAAAGTAATAGGCTCGCCATCGTTACTTTTCACAGAGATAGCGCCCTTGTGCATTTCGGCATATCTTTTAACCAATTGCAATCCAATACCACTACTGCTCACTGAGCTATTGCCTGCAGCCTGATAAAAACGTTCAAATAAATTACTTAATTCGCTTTTCGAAATAGTTTTTCCATCGTTAGAAATCGCTATTTTAAATTCTTCTGCAGTATCACTAACCACAATAGAAACTTTCCCTTTTTCAGTGACGTGCTTAAACGCATTTGACAATAAATTTGAGATTAGCATCGCTATCCTTTCTGAATCAATATACACCTCTTCGGATTCTGCTTTATAAGAAAGCTTAAATTGAATATTATCTATTTTTGCCAATTGGTAGAATGAGGAACTACACTGCGTAATAAAATCTCGTAAATTAGTTTTACTAACTGATAATTTAAGTTTACCAGCTTCACCTTTTCGAAACTCCAATAATTGATTTACCAGATTATACAACTTCCTTGCATTATCGTTTATCATACCCAATCGATCTTTATAGAAATCGGGCTTCGATAATGCTAAATCTTTATTCATTAGTTCGGAAATAGGAGCTAAAATAAGTGTTAAAGGAGTTCTAAATTCGTGAGATATATTGGTAAATACATTTAATTTATAATTATTTATTTGCTTGGCTTGCTTGTTTTGTAACTTCTCCATTGCTACAATATTCTTCAAGTGCTCTTGCCTTATTACCGTTCGTATAATCACAAAAATGGTGAATAGTACTAAAATCAAGTATAGTATAATTGCTTGCACACTTTTCCATGGTGGTGGAAGTACTGAGATTTGAATACTTCGTATTTGATCACTCCAGATTCCATTACTGTTGGTTCCTTTAACTTGCAATGTATATTTACCTGGTTTTATATTATTAAACGTGATCTCCCTTTTGTTTCCTATTAAGCTCCAATTATCATCGGAATTTAATAAACGATAGGCATATAAGTTTTTATGTGGTGCATTATAATCTAACGCGGCTAATGTGAAAGAAAAGGACACTTCCTTGTGCGTTAACTCTATATTCTTTTGCAAATTAACATCTTGCTTTAAAAGACCATTTGCAGCAACCTCAACGGTACTATTAAGCACTGAAAAATCACTAAAAACAATGGGCGGATTATAAGTATTTGCCTTAATTTCGGAAGGCATAAAGTAGGTTAATGATGAAGTTCCACCAAAATACAACATGCCCTTATCATCCTTAAAACATGCATCTTCTGAATAACTCGAACTTCCAATACCATCAGCTTTATCGAAGTTTAGTATTTGCTTATTCTCTATATTAATTGATGATAAACCGGCATTTGTAGATAGCCATATCTGCCCTTCATCATCTTCAATTACACTACTTACATAATCATCGGGCAGTCCATCTTTTACGGTGTATGTATCAAGACTTAATGAATTCTTATTGTTAAGATTTAAACGGTTAAGACTACAGGGTGTCCCAAACCACAAATTACCCTGCTTATCAATTTCTAAACATAAAATAATATCGCAGACTAGTGATGTTTTTAGCCCCATTTGTTTTAGCGATTGCAATTTAGATTCTTGTGGATTATAAGAATAAAGTCCTTTATACGTAGCAAACCACAATCTATTATCAGCATCTTTGGTAATATTAGTAACCCTATTGTTACCTACATAATTAGAATTCGTAATTATATGATCTTTAACTGAATATACACCGTCCTTTTTTTGACATAAATAAACTCCTTCTTGTTGTGTTCCTAACCATAAATCATTTCCATCAAAAAAGAGTTCCTGTACCTTTCTTATGTCCTCTAAATCCGGACTGTTAAAATACTGACTTGCAGGTTTAAGGTGAACAGATCCTGATGCTGAAACCTCGGCGACAAATAAGCCTTCCTCAATACTAACCCATATATTACCTTGTGCATCTTCGCTTACTTGCTTTATAACCTCATCATGTATTCTACCACTAGATTGATATTTTACTTTTACGAATGCAGTATTATTCTGTGAAAAATACAGACCGTCACCATTAGTGCCGATCCAGCTCCGACCTAACTTATCAACTAACATATTATTTATATGAGGTTTAACTACATTATTACTCTGGAAATTATCTAAATAATGAAAGTTATTTCCCTTTGATATTTTAATGATACCTGCATGGGTCCCTATCCACAAATCGCCTAACCTATCTTCAAAAAGAGTACGTATTACCTTATGCCCTGATCGTATTCGTTTATTTTCATCAATTAGGTCCTTTATCGTTTCTAATTGATTTGTTTCTCTGTTTAAAGCATAAAGTCCTTCTCCCCAAGTCCCTACCCAAAGCTTATTTTTTTTATCAAGTAGCAGCGTATATAAAATGGGTTGCGTTTTAGCTTTAAGCTTAATACTTTGCTGTGTTAAAGTTGTATAATCAAATTTAATCAGATCTTTTGACCAACCCACAAGCCATATTACCCCAGATTGCTCATCAATAGCTATGGAAGTAATACTTCCTTTTAAAATCTTTTTAAATGTATTCTCGTTATTTTGTTTACGATACAAACCTGTTGCTGTAGCTAGCCATATTGATCCATCAGGAGTCTCTGCAACTGAACGTACCTGCATAAACGATTTGTACTGAATGGTAGTATCTTTACCAATACACAAAACACCTTTGCTCCAAGTACCTATCCAAAGATTATCATCCGAATCATTATAAAATGACAAAATTCTATCTAAATCGTAAAATTCATTTAATTTACTTTTTTGAAATGCATTTAACCTAACATCATAAGGTACAAAGCCTCCTGACTTTAGTCCAAGATTTAATTGACCTTTTTTTTGATCGAAAAGTAAAGTTTCTACAGATGGCTTAGGTAAACTATTGGTATCGTTTAAGGTTGGTTTATAATGCTTAAAATTATAGGCATCGTAACGGTTTAAGCCTCCTTGTGTTCCAAACCACATAAAACCATCTTCGTCCTGCGCTATTGAAGTTACTTCATTTTGTGATAAGCCATCTTCAACCGATAAATAATCAAATCTGTATTTTTCTTCTTGAGCACCAAATACAGCAACAAAACATAATGAGAAATATAAATATATAGTAAGTGCTTTCATAAAAATGAATACAAAGAAATTTTAATATTCAGAATAAATTATATAACTAATATTAGGCCAAACTACTACTTTTAAATTTACAAACCCTATTTTTCTCTAATCTAAAACAAAGAAGTCTAACCAATATTTAGTGCTATTTAATTTTTATTCGAATGAAATCCCCAATGGTAGGGTTTTATGAGCCTGACTATACCTAATAGTAGTAATTGAATTAGGCTAATTATAAAATATTTAAAGGTGAGATATTGTATTTAAGAGAATAGAATACAAATTAATATATTCATCGAAGTTAAATTCTGAGATATTGCATACATCGTTAGGCCAGGTAAACTTTTAATTGGCGCTTTGATATAAACGAACTAAAATAGTTGGACTATACTCACAGCCTATGACTTTTTTTTAGTCGGCATCGTATCTCAATAAAATTGCATTTTCTCATGCCAAATTGGCTAAATCCCCAATCGAATTCAATAATTCCCTGCCAATTTGGCTAAATCCCCACTAAAGTTCAATGAATCCCCATCAAAATAGACTTTTCCCCATTGGTTTTGAGTGAATCCCCAATAGGATTGTGTAAATGGAGCATGGATGGCTAATTTAAAGAGCTAAACTACCCAAATTTATGCTGACAGACTATGGCCTTTATTTTTTTGTTGTAACACGTTATTTATTCAATTTAATTATTAATGTATCTGTTACTATTCCCTCATTCCAACCAATTTCTTTATTTGGATTCTTTTCTTTTAATTGTAGATAAATTTCATCAGGGAAAAAATCAAATTTCATTGTTTTCCTCTCTTTTTCGATTCCACCACTAGTTTTATATATTTTTCCATTAATGATTGGTGTTAGGCTAAATAAAAATGAATCCTCATTTGATTTTTCAAAGTCGATGATAACGTTAAATCCTTCTGTAAGTCTTAACCTTGGACACAAACATGATTCATAGTCAAAATACCATTGCTTTTCAATCCACACATCATTTAATTTTACAGTCTCATTGTGATATTTCAATTCATATCTAGGAATGGAACCCTTATAGTCAGTAATATAAGTTCCCATTTGCCGGGAGAATGCTTTGTCTCTCGAGACTTTTGGGCAATTATGACATTTATCCTCTAGCTTACATAGGTTATCTGCTAAATAAAAAGCCATGAATCCAATCAGAGCTAATATTGAAATTATTAAAAGAATCCTATTTTTCATTATACCTATTCCTGTATATTTTCTTACTTGCTCAATCGCACCCTAATGCGTTACAACGGCCTGCCGCATGGAGCGTAAAGAAATTTAACCTTCTTAACTTTCCAAATTGAGCTGAGCCAAAGCTTGTTATTTTGTTTGTAGCTTTTCATTCCAAACGGAATGAAAAGGTTTGGCGGAACTTGTTTCGCTAGAATGCTTTCCAAATAACAACTGTCCCACATTGTTTATTCCAATTTGTTGTGCTTAGTTATTATTTAGTAGACCTTATAGCGGGGCATCTTCTCATCTAAAAGATTAAATATTTTATTTCTACGTTTCCGAAAACTCTCAGGTTGAATTACTCCATCCCTAAGTATTTCTAGTTTCAGTTGTTCTTTAGTTATAAGTTCTATTTCACACGAATATGATATTGAATTCTCCAAACCCCTTTTATATCCTAAAGAATTCCTCAGAATCATTTTCCTAATATCCAGATAACGTAATGCTCTTCTAAATTCCCCTTGAACAATTTCAATTCCTTCCTCTTTGCAAATTACTGTTCCTATTTTAACATATGCTAGAACATACTTTTTATTTAAGTAGAAAACGAGACAAACGGTTGTGACAGTATAAACCACTAAGAATGCGACAGTTATATATTTATTTCCGATTTCTACCACAAATATTTTAATAATCTCAGTACCTAAGTAGGCATTAATTGGGACTAGAAATAAACCAATCAACAATCCTAGTATATTCCTCTTCTTGTTTGAGAGCTTAGGTCGTATGATTGAAAAAGAATTAAGGTTCATAACTTTAATATTTGCTTAGATAATGGCCGAAATTAAGCACAACTATTCTGTATCCCATCTTTTATGTCAATACATCTATATGGTTATTATTTTTTCGGCAATGAAAGTAGAAAAAAATATGGCTTATGATAATTATAGGTGTGCCTTTTTTATGTTTCTACGGTTCTTTTTTTTTAGATACTCTGAATTTTTTACCTATTAAAAATATCATGTTATATTAAACCTTAAACTGAATACCCTGCGAAAGCGGCAAGTCGGCAGAATAGTTTATGGTTACCGTTTGTCTACGCATATAATTTTTCCAGGCATCGCTTCCGCTTTCTCTACCTCCTCCTGTTTCTTTTTCGCCTCCAAAAGCACCTCCAATCTCAGCACCCGAAGTACCAATATTTACATTAGCAATACCACAATCGCTGCCACAATGCGATAGGAAATATTCCGCTTCACGCATATTAGTTGTCATAATAGTAGACGAAAGGCCCTGGGGAACATTATTTTGTATTTCAATAGCTTCCTTTAACTCATTGTATGCAATGATGTATAATAAAGGTGCAAATAACTCATCTTGAACAATTGCCATATCTGCATTAACCAAAGCAATACTAGGTGATACATAAGAGCCTTTTTCGAAACCAGGCACTTGAAGCATGCCTCCTTCTACTATAAATGTGCCTCCCTGCTTTTTACATGCTTCAATACCTGCCATATAATTCTGTACCGCCTCATTATCAATTAGTGGCCCCATATGATTATTTGCATCCAAAGGATTTCCAATTTTAACCTGAGCATAAGCACTCTTCAATTTATCGATTACGGAATCTAAAACCGATTGATGCACAATTAAACGTCTGGTTGATGTGCATCGCTGTCCGCTTGTGCCAATTGCGCCAAAATATGTGGCCGGAATAGCAATACCTAAGTCTGCATTTGGAGTAATAATCATGGCATTATTCCCTCCCAATTCTAATAGAGATTTCCCAAACCGTTGTGCCACGTTAAGCTTTACTGCTTTCCCCATTCGGCTAGAACCAGTTGCGGATACAAGGGCTATATCTTTATCTAAACTCAGCCACTCTCCTACTTCTTTTCCGCCTGTAATGAGGCAACTAATCGCCTGAGGCAAACCCCTTTCTTGAAGAATAGAGGCTATTAATTTCTGACAGACTAAGGCTGTTAAAGGTGTTTTTTCTGATCCTTTCCAGATACAAACATTACCACACACCCAAGCAATGGTGCTATTCCAACTCCATACGGCTGTGGGAAAATTGAAAGCTGATATAATGCCAATTACTCCCAAAGGGTGCCACTGTTCATACATACGATGCATGGGGCGTTCGCTGTGCATGGTTAGCCCGTATAACTGTCGTGATAAACCTACTGCAAAGTCGCAGATGTCAATCATTTCTTGCACTTCGCCATAAGCCTCTTGTATGCTTTTACCCATTTCATAGGATATCAACTTACCTAAGTGATTCTTCTCCTTCCTTAATTTCTCACCGAAAAGACGAACTATTTCACCACGTTTGGGCGCCGGAATATTGCGCCACACTTCGCTCGCCTTTTTCAATTCTTCAACAATAGTTTGATAGGCTTTTTTATCGGTAGGCTTTATTGATGCCATTTGAGAACCATCAACCGGAGAATACACCTCAATTAACGAAGTACTTGATTGCACTGAATCTGAACCAATCCATGATCCTTCATTTAGTTCTTCTATCTGAAAATGATCTAAAACATCTTGTAACATAACGAGTAGTTTAATGATTAATACTTAAATACATTCACAATATTATAAGCCAAATTTTAATCTAAAACAGTAACTTAAAGCCTTGCCCAAAACCAAGCTAATATATTCCGAGGCACGGTATTTCTTTTACTTCTTGCCTGTTTGGTTTGAGTAGGTACTTTCAAATATTTTATCGGCATTGGCTGTTTCAAAACCTTCTCTTCTTTGTGCTCGCGTAATTTGGTTTATAGGTAAATCCGCGAATTGAGGCAAAACCTTTCGTTCTGCAAACTCAACATAACTTCCGGGTATTTTATGAATGTCCTCTTCGGCAAAAGTGGCTTCAATCAGCTCTGAAACTGATGAGCTTTGCAATAAAAGTCCATCTTTACTTACTTTTATTATTCCACCAGCATCGTTCAACTTAATTCCTATCGAAACCAATAATTGATTAAATTTTTCCAATGTATTATAAGGGCTTTCTAAATTATGCACACTAATGGTAAAATGATTTAGATAGTATTTGTTATAGATAGTCCACGATGCATATTCACTTTCGTTAGCTAAGGTTTTATAGTTTTCCCAAGTGGGTGTTCTCCATAATTGCGAATGAAGAAAATTATCGACCATCGCGGCATCATCTAAATTTATTGTATCCACAGGATCGGATTTCACTTCATCAGTAAACGATTTTATCAAAGTTTGAATCTCATCAGAGAAATCATTTACTCGTAATTCACTTATAAATATTCGAGGTAAATTAGTTTTTGAAGGCGCATACCAGCGGGCATTTATCTTCTTATTCTCAAAATAATATGCATCGCGAGCTTCATATCCATGATGCAGAAAAATTTTCTCTAAAGATTTAATACCTAATTGAGGCACTCCAATGGTTCTGAAAGCAATATGATCGTTTTCAATATCAGATAAATCTTTAATTAATCCTTCATCAACAAGCGTTTGAGTAATTTTATTTACCGCAGGAACGCGCTGTTGATACCGAGTCATTAAGCCAGACAAAATTTGGTGAAGCGTTTCCATAATTACATTTGATTTTTATAGTATTGACCATATGTGGTGGATAAAAAATCATCCAAACTAATATCCTCTTGTTTTAAGTATCCTTTTGGAGCTGTAATGCCTTTGTGCACCAACTCTATAACACTACAAACGCTCGAGGCTGTAGTCCATGATATCGCTCTGTACTCCTTGCCATCAATCTGCTGAGGCAGATAAGTATGAAAAAACTCTTCGCGAAAAAGCTTATCTCCTTTCCAACCCTCAACGGCTGCATATACATGCACCATATCTTCTTTAACAGGAGGCTTAGCAATGGTTAATATCTCCTCAATGAGCTCTTTTTTATCCTTTAAGATTAACTCCGATAATAAAAACCGCATTAATCTGGCATGACCAGGATAGCGTATTGTTTTATAGTTTAAAGTATCAACCTTGCCTTCTAAAGTTTTACATAGCGTACCCAAACCGCCACTTGTATAAAAAGCTTCGTATTCGCGACCTTCGATATTAATGGTTTCTAAACCGAGTAGAGAGCTTACATACTTTCTTTTGCCATTTGCTATAACCTCTGCATCTTCAATATACTCGTTAATAACACCCGCAGGCGACCAGTTAAATGAATAACCCAATAAACCATTAGGATACCTAGGCAAGGCTCCTACACGCAACTCAACATCTCTAAGACGACTAAACTTATTTATTAAACTGCATCCCGCAATGGCAATATAACCAGGAGCTAAACCACATTGCGGTGCCATAACTCCTTTGGATGTTTCGGAAAGTTTCTTTATCTCAACTGAGGTTTTAATATCCTCTGTTAAATCGAAATAATGAATGCCTAAAGTGTGCGCTATTTTAGCAATAATAATATTGTACTTGTAGGGTAAGCACGATACCACAGCATCAACTTCCCCAAGTTGTTTTAATGTAGATTGTTGATTTGAAATATCAACTACAGAAGTCTTAAATGGAAAAGATTCTGTAACAGGTTCTGAATCGAAACCATGTACTTTAAATGATTTACTTAATAAAATGGCAACTAGCGATCCAACTTTGCCAAGTCCTACAACTGCAACATTTTTTATCATACTCACCATATTTTGAATTACCACTCTCAACCATAAGTTAAGAAAGTTTTTGATGGTATGTAGTAGTTTGATGGTAAGATTTATTCTTAGAAAGGAATAAAGTAAACGATCAGAGTTAACCAACAGATTAACCCTAACTTATTTCAAAAATTAAAAGAAACTATGATAGAACTGTGCATGAGACAAAGCATAATTATTTTATAATATTAGGACAATACAAGCGCACTTGTAATTCTGTTAAAGATTCGGCAACTGCCATTAAAGCTTCTATTTGCTCATAACTCAAAGCCGTTAAGTTAGTACCTACTCCTAAAGCTACTTCGAGAACATTATCAATAGGAAATGACTTCTGTAATTCACCATAGTTTATTCGCTGTTCCATATATGCTGTAATTTCCTGTTTAGTCATCTTAGCTATTTCTTCCTCACTTAATCCATGTGCTTCAATAATAGTAGAAGTTAACTGTCCGCCTTTGACATAGTTCGCAAAATAGGATAAACACGTCTTTGGATCGTAAGCTAAAGACAAATAGGCTATTGATTTTTTACCCAAATACTTATTTAAAATTACATTATTTATAAACTGAATATTCTTAATTCTATTCATAAATAATTCACTAGTCTGTATTAAAAGCATCAAAGTATTATTCATCTGGGTAAGAGGTTTAAACCCTGTTCCTGCATCACTTACAATAATGTTTTCACACTCATAAACTGAACCGTGATGTGTTAATTTGTGAATTCCCTGATTATCGTATACTCCCCCATCAATTAATGTAGGATTTATAAGTTTATAGTCCTGAGAGTTTTGATAATAAGACTTAGCTATTTTTATAGGTGTAAATGCAAAAGGTACACATGATGATGCCATAACAGCCCTACTAATAGGAAAATTATCATTTCTGAATTTTATTGATTTTCTTCCATTTTGTGAATACTCATAAAACGAATCATTCATCTTCTCTTTAGAAAAAGTAAATGGTCTGCCCGACTCAATATTGGTAGAATTAATAGCTAAAACAGGACTATGTGGTAAGTCCTTTAGTGTTTTATTCTGATAAAAAACCTGAGAATAACGCTTTTCAATCATCTTACTAAAAGGAAGTAAATTAAATTGAAATTTGAGGAATAAAGCAATTACCGGTAAATACAGAAACAGTAAATACCAAGCAAAATATGCTAAAACAAATGGCAATATAAGTACGAAAAGTCCTACAATGGCTAATACCACATACGAGGTTTTAAGCATATTTCTTTGCAGGCCTTCCTTAAATTCTTTTTCAAAACCCTCGAAATTATCTTTATTTAAAGTGTAGGCAGCACCAACTATTGAACCTCCTGAAACGGTTGAAATTACATCTACTTTACCTAATATGCCCATTTGATTTAACTTACGTAAAGTTCCTAAATGGAAAGCTGCTGCTCTAAAACCACCACCCGATAGGGCTATTCCAATTTTTTGCTTCATAGTTATTATTTAATGTTTAGGTTTTATTTCGAAGATTTGCTCATAAAAGCTAAATTCTTTTACAACCGTTATCTACATTTAATAGAACACAAACTTATACTTATATTCTTTAACTAAACAATAAGTAAATATGATAAAATTGATTTTAACAGAAAAAATAATGAGTAAAATTAAAAGTGATATTAATTGATGAAATAGAGCACATTATTTATAGGAAACGCCCCATAAAGCCGTACTACTATGTTAATCAGAATATTAAACCCCTATTGTTACGTAAAGCCTGTATTCACATAACATCTATTCAAGTTATCTATTTTCTATAATGAGGAAAAACACATTTTTGCTAGTCTTTAGGCTTTCCCTTGTAATACGAACTATTCATCAATTAATTGTAAACAATCGCCTTTTCTAGTAACAAAACAAATTAAACATCGTAAACAATAACCTAAATAAGCAACACTCTACTTAACTCACATAATTAATTTTAAAAAACCATCTGGCAATTTCACACACATTGCTAGTTAATTATTGATATTCTAAGTTCTATGAAAAACATCCTACTAGTAGCAATACTATTATTTGCTGCTCATACTGCTAGCTACTCTCAAGTGCAGTTGAACCATCCACAAAAAATGTGGCGCAATAAAAATGGCCGTCTATTTGCCAATAAGCATCAAAGCATGTATTTGATGCTTTCAACATCACCAGGAACTACTGGAGACACAGAGCAACTTGAAAGCGAAAGCGGACCTAAATATGCCAATCCTTTTTATTTTGATTCCGAAGGTTTAAATACAATTAGAACACCTTCACAAGTAGATCCTGAAACAAAAGAATTGGTCTATCCTATTAAAGATGTTGTTTTTGAAGTGTATGCAGATGGAATTGCTCCTCAAACTAAAAGTTACTTTACAAATGCAAAAAAGCATACATATAGCGATACGGTATATTATAGCAATGGCTTGAAAATAAGCTTTAGTACTTACGATAAAACTTCGGGTACTGAGGCAACTTACTACAGTATTAATGCTGAACCATATCAGATTTATGAAGATACTTTAGTTATTAAAACCGAAGGGAAATATGAGTTAAAATATTATAGTATTGATCATGTTGGTAACATAGAGTTAGTGCAGAAGAGGTTATTTATTATTGATACCTCTGCTCCTGTAGTAAGTTGGAAAATGCATGGTGATGTAGCTGGAAAAATTGTTTCGGCAAGATCTAAGATTGAATTAATTGCCCTAGACACAGGTTCTGGACTTAGAAAAATTCAGTATCAACTAAATGAAAATGAAATTAAAACCTACAAACAACCCATTGCCTTGAGTACAATTAACTCAGGTAAACATGAGTTTAAATTCTGGGCCGTAGACAATGTTGGAAATCAATCGAGCAATAATGATAGTGCAAACTCAAGTGCGGGTTCTGAAATTGCTACATTCTCTTTTGTAATTGATTACGACCCGCCAGAAGCTTCAGTAGAAATTATAAATGATAGCTATAAGGGAAAATACATCTATGTATCAGAACGAAGTTTGTGTAAATTAGATGCAAAAGACAACCAATTGGTAATAAGCAAAATTATATATGGGCCCAATAAGTTAGAGATGGATAAAACCTATTCTGATCCTTTCGCTTTTGATCATACATTAAAATCGCAAACCATATATTATCAATCGTTTGATGTGGTTGAAAACCATTCAAACGTTGGTCAATTATCTGTAATTTCAGATACTGAAGCACCTACTTCAGGTATTGATTTTGAAGGTAATATATTCTTTAATCGGGATACCCTTTTTATTAATAAAAATACCAAAGTAAAGCTGTTTGCTCAGGATGCAGGCTCAGGCGTTAAAAGTACGGAGTACCAAATTAATGATACAGAATTTATTGAAGGTAAAGAGTTCACCATACAAGAAGATGGTTGGCATACTATCAAGTTCTTTTCAATAGATAATGTGAACAATAAAGAAACCCTTAAGGAAAGCGGGGTTTATGTTGATAATATTGGCCCTGAAATTTTTATTAATTGTAGTATAAAACCCACACGTCAAGAACAGTTCGAAGGAAAAACAATTAATGTGTATCCTCCATTTATTAAACTTTATATTGGTGCAACAGACAAAAACTGTGGTACTGAGAGTATTTATTACAGCATTGATAACGGAGAAAAGAAAAACTATGCAAGTAATGGATCACCTGCTCATATGGAGTTATTTAAGCAAGAAAAGGTATATAGTGTAAGTGTTGAAGCAAAAGATAAATTAGGCAATATTGAGCAGAAAACACTTCAGTTTAAAGTTGCTAAGCATTAGTCCTTATTGTGTAATAGTTTAATAGTGAACTCTACGTGATTTTAATAATATAATCACAATAAAAAAGGAAAGCTCAAAACCGTTAGGCTTTGAGCTTTCCTTTTTTTCAGTTGCCAATGCGGCATTACTCCTTATTTAAATATATCGTACTCTCCTACATCGGTTAATATCTCCGATCCTGTTTCTGTAATCAATACTGTATGTTCAAACTGTGCCGATAGTTTACCATCGATGGTTCTAGCAGTCCAACCATCATTTTTATCAATATTAGCTTTAGGCTTGCCTAAGTTAATCATTGGTTCAATGGTAAAAATCATACCTGGTTTCATTAAAGCACCCGATCCTCTTGGAGCACTATGCTCTACCTGAGGCTCCTCGTGAAACTCTAATCCAATACCATGACCACAAAACTCATACACTACACTGTATTTATTCTTCTTGGCAAACTGATCAATCGCATAACCAATATTCCCAAACTTATTATTAGGTCTTACCTCATCAATACCCAAATAAAGTGCTTCTTCTGTATCCTCAACCAATTTAGCAGCTTCCTCAGAAATATTTCCAATGGTAAACATGGTGCTTGTATCGCCATAATAACCATCTAAAATTGTGGTAACGTCAATGTTCAAAATATCCCCTTCTTTAAGAATAGTTTTATCGTTAGGAATACCATGACAGATTACATCGTTTAAAGAAATACAACACGATTTTGGATAACCATGATACCCAAGAGTAGCAGGTATTGCCCCATTATCACGCATATATTCTTCAATTAATTTATCTAATTTGTTGGTGTTAACCCCTTCTTTAACAAAGTCACTAATATACTTAAGTGTATTACCAGCCAACTGAGAGCTTTTACGTATCCCCGCAATTTGCTCCGCATTTTTTATTATTATCTCTTCCATTTAAATCTCCTTCTAAATATAATATGCCAAGGATACTGTAATAATATCATTTAGCTTTATAGAAACGCAAAGATAGTTATATAGTTTTGTGTTGACATATGTTTTAAGTCAGATTGTACTTATTTTGGTATTGATAAACAGCCTGAAGCTATTAAAACCAATATAATACAAACCTATTCTGACGCACAAAGAATAAAATTAGGAAGGCCTTACTCCTGCTTAAACTCATAATTACCAAGCTATTTTTTTGTATTTTTGCGGCTTATGAATAAAGCAATAGATTTAACTAAAGGGCCGATATTTAAGCAACTGTTCAGCCTTGCAATTCCTATTATTGGCACTTCGCTAATGCAAATGGCGTACAACTTAACCGATATGATTTGGTTAGGTCAGCTGGGTAGCGATGCGGTTGCGTCTGTTGGTTCTGCAGGTTTTTACGTTTGGCTTGGTATGTCAATTCTGCTTATAACGCGCATTGGTGCAGAAATTGGTGTATCGCAATCTTTAGGTAAACAGGATAAAGAAAAAGCAGGTAAATTTGCTAGGCATTCCTTGTTCTGGGCACTAGTATTATCAACCGCCATAATGCTGATTGCTTTAATATTTACCCCCGAGCTTATTAGTGTATTTCGCTTATCAGAAGGTGTAGTTGAAAACGGTTCTATCAGTTATTTACGCATTGTTTCGTTGGGCTTTATTTTCACCTTTATCAATCCTACTTTTCAGGGTATTTATAATGGTGTCGGCAATAGCAGACTTCCGTTTTACTATCTATTGGTGGGTTTAGGACTAAATATGATATTAGACCCTTTACTGATTTTTGGTTTTGGCTTTATTCCGGAACTAGGAATAGAAGGTGCAGCTACGGCAACCGTTATTGCTCAATTGGTGGTTTTTATCATTTTCATGATCCGCTTTGTGTGGAAGAAAGAGATTATGGATCCGCAACTGAAACACTTTAAGTTGTGCCGAGATATTACCAAATCTATATTTAAGTTAGGGTCTCCGATTGCTGCCGAGAGTAGTCTGTTTGCTATTTTTGCATTAATCCTAGCGCGCATGATTACCCAATGGGGCGATACGCCCATTGCAGTGCAGAGTGTCGGTGCTCAAATAGAGGCACTTTCGTGGATGACATCATCGGGCTTTGCTACGGCATTGGGAAGTTTTACAGGCCAGAATTACGGAGCTGGTAATTGGGACAGAATAAAGAAAGGATATCTTACCACAATTGGTATTGGCGTGGTTTTAGGTGGGATAATAACGCTTGCTTTCTTATTTTTAGGAGAGCCTATTTTCTCCCTCTTCTTAAAAGAAACCACTGCTTTGGCAATGGGTGTTCATTATCTTAAAATCCTTGCTATATCTCAAATATTCATGATTCTTGAAATAATAACGCGTGGCGCCTTTAATGGCATTGGAAAAACCGTGCCCCCATCGCTTGTTGGTATCATATTTACAGGAGCCCGAGTACCTGCTGCGCTTATACTTTCATCGGAAAAGCTATTAGGCATGTTTGGTATCTGGTGGGCCATTAGTTTGTCAAGTATAATTAAAGGCCTGGTATTAATGACTTGGTATTTAATTGTACTGAAGAAACATAATTCCGGTTCATCGGGCTTAAAGAGTAAGCTGATTAGTTGTATTCCGAATAGATTACGACAACAAATTAGAATTGAACAGGAGTAATAAATATGTATCATGCATTAATTGCACATTTCAATACGCATATTTACATAATTTAGTATTATTATAAATTAGCTTACCTCCTTAAATTAACGTAGACAAACTTCTGCCCTAAATCTATTTTTTTCTATTTTCGTTAACTAAAGAAAAACAACAAGTTAAACCCTAACCATGATTATACTTCGCAGCGGCTAAAAGAGCACATACAACTTCATATACTTAGTAGTAATCAATATTACTTAAAGAGCTGTTTCCACACTCCCTATAGTACTAAATATTCAATACCCTATACACTATAATTGACACATATTATGTATTAAAAAAAAAGGAAACTATAGTTTACAACTTAATGGTTTGAATTTAGTTCGCAGAAGCTTTTCCTCTGCTGATATAAATAATAAATCTACAATCAAAACAAAGATTTGGCTCTATGATAGGTTGAAGGCTTGCTTTTTAAACCAATCAAAAGGCCATTATTAAAGTCATTACACACAATTTATACCCTAAATTAAACAAACAATGAAAAACAAGCGTAAAAAGAGATTTCTGATCATTTTATTAATTATCATATCTCCAGTAGTAGTATTAAAAACCTATTTTGGAGTAGAAAATGCTATTTATGAAGATAGTATTGGAAAAATGAATTTGGAAGGTAAGCTGATTAATAGTTTGGTGGATAGTAAAGTACTGAATCAAGATGGATATGATATACATTATTATGTATCAGGCAAAAAAAATAGCGATCTGATTGTGTTTCTACATCCTGCATATTCAGACCATAGGGCATTTGACCAACAGATAGACTTTTTTGCTGAAAATTATCGGACAATAACTATCGATTTAATTGGTCATGGGTTATCAAAGACTAATGAGTCGCAAGATAAATTAGATGCTTCTTCTAGACACATTGCTAAAATTATTGAACTTGAAGGTTACGATAGTGCTCACTTTGTAGGGGTATCTCTAGGATCATGGATTGCTCAATATTTTGCGCTCAATAATCCCGAAAAGGTAAAGTCGTTAACTGCTCTTGGTGGTTATGATATAAATAAGAAAAGCGACATTAGTGCATCTGTAAATATTGGGATGATTATACGCACAATATTCTCAATTAAATCGCTCAGACAGAAAGCGGCTGAGATGTGCTGTGGAACTGAAAAAGGGAAAGCCTTATTCTATAATACTGCTAGTTATTACGAAAGAAAATCAGCTATGGTTATGCCTGGAATTATAAAAATAATGCAGGATAGAGAAAGAACTGAAACCCGTTTTCGTACGTTAATATTAACTGGTGAATACGACCTTGATTCTAATAAAAAAATGGCGACAGAGTGGGACTCGAAATTAACCAATAGTAAACTATCTATATTAAGTGGCGCAGGCCATTGTGCTAATATTGATAAGCCTCAAGAATTTAATGAAATAGTTGAAACATTCTTGAACGAAATCAATAACTAAGTACAGCAATCCGATAAAGCATAAGCATCATCTAATATTAGAAAGTATCGTGGATTCATGCAGTCCTCCAATATTTTCATTTGAGTTTTGAAAGAACAAAGTTTAAAACTCAAATTCGGCTCTATTGTGTTTTAGGTTGGTTTGAGAATTATCAGACCAATCTAGGACCCCTTTGCCTCTGGCCAAGGAACACGCCTAAGCTATGCACCTCTCTATAGTTTGGGCGCACATACTTTTATTTACTAAGCACAGTATAGAGTACGGTGTTTATTGGTTGGCACTAAACTTCGGCTAGCAATGCCAAACCACCGATTTGGCTTTAGAAATAAAACACTAAAACAAATCAGTGATTTGGCTTCATGAAAGTTTGAAAGGTCTGATTTGTGAAATCGCCATACACTTCATTTGGCTAACCTTTGGCTTTCATACAGAACATACTTCAAATCAATAATTGAAACTATAAAAGCCAAATATATATACAAGTAAGCGCCAAAACATATATGTCCAAAACATAAACCCACTTACCTCCTAATTTTACCGTTGGGATTGAGGATAAATTTAGTGCCGATAGAAACATCATAAGTGCATATATTATTAAAGAAAAGGTGCTTGTTTTAAAGAAGCCCTCAAATAAGAATACAAATGCCAAAATAAGTACATTATTATCAAGAGGGAAACCTTTATAGGTTTTGCTATCGATAAGCCCATATACATTAAAGTAGCTTAGCCGAATAGCACTAGATGCAACAATTATAAATGCACCAGGTATAAACCAAACATTGTAATTTCCGTAACTTAAAAGTAGGATAGCAGGCAAAATACCAAAACTTACAATATCAATCATAGAATCAAGCTGAGCGCCAAATTCACCCTGTACCTTCGTTCGTCCTTTCAGTTTACGTGCAATAATACCATCATACCAATCGAACAGCACAGCCCACAAAACCGCTACTATTGCAGCTGAAAAATTTTCTTGTATGGCAAAATAAATTCCTATTACGGCACTTAATAAACCTAATAGAGAACAAATATTTGGCAAATCGATGATAAAGCTGAATACACTTTTTTGTTTGATACTATTCATACATCACCTCCTTTAGTGCAGCAATTAGTTTATTATTTTCTTCCTGAGTTCTACTGGCAATACGTATATACCGGTGGGCATCGGGTTGGGTTTTTCCAACACTATCTTTGATGTAAATATTGTGCTTAATAAATAAACGCTTTACCACTTCAGGGCCACTTATAGCCGCATCTGGCAAACGGCAATAAATGTAGTTAGCATCGGGTTTAAAAACGTTCATTCCTTCAATGGAACACAACTGGTCGTAAAAAATATCTCTATCTACTTTTACTTTATTGCAACTCGCCTTAAACTCCTGTTTATATTGGGGTAATATCCTTAAAAATTCTTCGGCAAAACCATTGATGTTCCAAATGTGTATGCCATCTCTAACCTTTTTTGCAAAATCGGCATTTGCTGTTAACATGTAACCAATTCTCAATCCACAAATACCAAAGGCTTTACTCATACTTTTTAGAATTGCCATATTAGGATATTTGTCAATGTCTTGCTCTAGACTTATCTGCTCATTATTATCAGCAAAATCCAGAAAAGATTCATCAATAATAAGCATGCAATTGCTTGGTTCTAGCTTTTTAGCTAATCTAATCAAATCGTTTTTTGGAACTAACATCGATGTAGGATTATTGGGCGTAACCACAACAGCCATATCGGCACCAACTTTTATTGCTTCATCGGCAAATTTATCTACATCAAGTTGTAAGGATGGAAATTCAAGGGGGAATTCAACAGCCTTGCCTTCAGGGGCTGCATTCACATATTCATTAAATGAGGGAACAGGAACTATAATTTTCTTTGCTAAACTTCCTGAAAGTATTTTTATAATTTCGGCAGCGCCATTTCCTACTATAATTCTTTCTGATTGTTGGTTAATAATGCAGCCAATTAGTTCGGCAAGTGCATCTTGTGCCATTGGATAATTCAGAACAAGGTTGTGAATATTATCTTTTAAATGACTAAAAATTTCCTTGGGTGGGAAATATAAGTTATACAAATAAGCATGATCGGTAAAGTGGTGCCTATAATAGCCACCATGCTGCTTTGATATGTATTCGTATTTTTCTTCTTGCGTATTGTATTTATTCTCCATTGTATTTTTATGCTTCATTACTTCTTGTGTTCCTTCTTTCAATTATACTATTGAATTTTCGTGCCTAACAACCTTTTGCTCTGGCACAGGAAATAACAATTCAGCTTTTGCCAAATCTTCAATAGTGTCGATTTCGTACCACGGTTTGTGGTCGAAGGAAACCGAGTTAAGAGAGAGGCTTTTACTATCAACCATTTCAGAAAAAACGGTTTCGTAATAACAGTTCACATCACCTGCTTCTATATATTGGTTTAAACGCTTAACAATAGCCTGCCACGATTGAAGCGAAAAGCTATATATATTAACGGTTTTATACCTAATATCAGAATAGGAATCGCTAGTTCCTTGTTGAAATTGTGTAACCATATTTGTTTGGTCGATAGACACTGTGGTGCCGTTTAACCAAGGTTGCATTAAAGCAACAGCCATCCTATCAGGATAAACCATATCATCAAGTAAGGTAGAACTCAATACCAAATCGCTTTCAAATAAAACAAAGGGCTCATTGATAATATTTTTAGCCATCCAAAGCGAATAAATATTATTGGTTGTTTTATATAGTGGACTGTGAATATATTCAATATTCAAGTCTCCCGATTTATCTCCAAGATAATCAACAATGCATTTTTGTTCGTGGCCTGTTACAATTACCAATCGTTTAAACCCTTGCTTTTTTAGGTTGGTAACCAGTCGGGCGAGAATAGATTTTTCATTAACAAGAGTAAGGCATTTTGGAGAGCTTTTAGTTAGAGGAAAAAGGCGACTTCCAGTACCAGCAGCAAGAAGCAATGCCGTGGTAATACGTTCTGTACCACAACAATTGTTTATATCAGTATTCATGTAAAGATGTATTGATATCATCGAAATAAACTAAACACCCTTAAGGCATTCAGCGCACTAAGTATTAGTACTCCAATGTTGGGACCATTACTGATAATTCAACTATAAGTATGAAGTCTGCTGATGTAGTATTTTCTGCTTCCTAAGCTTATCAACAAAAATGATAGTGAATGATTGATACTAAAAGATTAGTAATCCGTTTGTAAAGGTACTCTATTAAATAGCAGTAACTAATGTTCGAACTTTTTTATTTTATCATGCTGTTATAAAGCAACGTAACATACGTTGCTCCCAACTCGAGCTCATGGCCATGCTCTAATAAGTCTACACCTCTGCCACTACACATTGAGTGCCGCTTATGGTAGCACCCACCTATACATAATTTAGCATTGTTATAAATTAAGCACCCAACTTAAACTAGCAACGATAAAGCAGTGCCCAAAGGCTTATTTTTTCTATTTTAGTTAACTAAAGAAAAACAATATCTAAAACCCTAACCATGATTATACTGCACAGTGGCTAAAATAACAAACGAAATTTCATAACATTAATAGTTAGACTACTATAAAGATTTACCCCATAAATGATGGGATACAGATAAGTAGTAGGGCATATAAAAACAATACATGAGAAGAACAATTAGCATATTTTTATTCATTACAGTTTTACTTTCGTGTAACGGTGATAAAGAAGAGGCGGCAAAATACTATAATGACCTTAATAAGATTTATTTAGAGTTTGAATCAAATCGTAAACAAGCTATTTCAGAAGGTAATCAGTTACTAAAAGCAAAATTCAATTCTTCAGCAAATATTGATTCTACAAATTATTTCAGATTAAAAAAGCAGTATAAACAAATAGAAAACTCTTGTAGGAATAATATTGAGAAGATTGAATCGATTGGTCCATTTCAACAAGATTCAAGTTTAATGTTTAAGGCAATTGAACTTTATTCATTTTCTGCATCAATATTTAAGCATGAATTCCCAGAATATATTGAATCTATAGAAAATGACTATATAGACCATAAAACTGAAGAAAATATTAAAAAAGCTTTGTTGAAATTTGTTGTGGTGCAGAAAGACTTAATAAGTACAGAAATAAAATTTCAACATGAATATAAACTTGATATTATGTTAGAAGCTTTAGAGAAAGCATATTTAGAGCATGTTAGAAATATTGAGAAAGCTAAACAAATGATTAAAAAAAGTTAGGGGAATCTACATTATTAAATAAAATACCCCCTACAACACGCCAGTATAAAGCATTTGGCGTTTATTAACACCTAGTTGTTAAGTTTGGTAATTGAATACCGCCAAATCTTTGATTTGGCTTTAGAAATGAAAAGATAAAAACAAATAAAAGATTTGACTCGGCAGGATTTCGGAAGGTTGGTTTCGTTCAATAGCCAATCGCTTCATCCAGTCAACATTAGCTTCCATGTCAAACCAAAAATAAACCTTATTTTATTATATATGAAACCCATAATTGACCATATTCAGATCACCGTAAAGGACATAAATGTAGCTGAAAAATTCTACGACCAATTTCTACAGATTTTAGGATTCAATATTAAGAATAAAGTAAAAGCATTTATTGAAGAAAATGACTTTCATGTAATTGAATATACTCATGAGTTGTTAGCATTTGCGATAACCTCGCCTCGAGAAGCTTTTAAGAATGATTCTATAAACAGACGAAAACCTGGAGCATTACATCATTTAGCATTTAAAGCAAGTTCACGGTCAGAAGTGGATAATGCATACCTTAAATTGCGTGAAATAGGTGCTGAAATAGTTTCTAGACCTCAAATTCATAAGGAATACAGTGAAAATTATTATGCCTTATATTTTAAAGACACTGAAAATATAAAATATGAGATTGTTTGTACAAACAAAGAATAGTACAACAATTTCTCAAATAAACGCATACACATCTTAAACACTTAAGCAAAACCTAACAATCTATGAAACAACAAACGTCAGCTTAAATTATAAAGTATCGTGGATTAATACAGGCCACCAATATTTTCATTTGTATCCAGAAAGGAGTAAGTTTAAACAATAATAAAAATGTTGGCTCTATGGTAGTTTGGTGGTTTGGATTTTCAAATTGCTTATAGCTTCATCCAATCAACGTTATGGACAACCAAAAAAAACAGAAACAGCATGAAGTTATATAATGAGATATTAAATTTAATTCATTCTAAAAGAGAAGGCTCTTATTGGGACTTTAAAGCTATTCCACATGAAAACAATGCATCTCTTTTACATGATATCTTATCATTAGCAAATTGCAATCACAATGGGGATAGATTTTTGATTATTGGCGTATCAGACCCAGATAAAGGATGCAAAATCGTTGGTTTGAAAAAACAACAGATAAACAGAAAGAATCAGCCAGGTCTTGTTGACCTACTAAGAACTAAGAAATTTGCAGGAGACTTAAGACCTGAAATAGAACTTACAACATTGATTATTGAAGAAAATGAAATCGACGTTATTAAAATCATTAATACTCCAAATAAACCATACTATTTAACCGAAGACTTTAGAGACAAAGAAAAAAATGTAAAAGCCAATTATATTTACACTAGAATACAAGACACAAATACACCAATTGATAAATCGGCTGATATATACCATGTTGAAAAAATGTGGAAGGAAAGATTTGGCATAGATATATCACCGCTTAATAGAATGAAATATTTACTTCAAAAACCTAATGAGTGGTTTAAAGATTTAGGGAATAAAAATTATTCCTATCACAAGCAATTTCCTGAATTTAGAATTGAATTCTCAGAGTTAGAAAAAATACATGAATCCTACAGTTTCCTATATACAAATCCTAATTCATACCTTGGAACTGCAACATTTAAGTTTCATTCAACAACACTTTTCGAACTTGAATATCTAACCGTCGATGAAATGCGACTTTATATTGGTGCCCCTAATTCTCATTGTATCAGAAATGACAGAAATAAAGATTTTTACTATTACTTTGATTTATCAGAACTGGAGGGTATTTTTCACACATTCTTAACTAATGGCGAAATAGAAAAATCAGCAAGAGGAGACAAGTGCCCATTTTTATTCTTCCGAAATAAGTTTGAACAAGAACAATTTGATGAATATTTCATAAGGAATGAGGAGGATATAAAACAAAAAGAACCAAGTGCATTATGGGTTCGAGCGGATAAAGTAATGAAAAACCATGGTTATAATTATCCAATAAATCCTATCTCGCTTATGAAAATAAGACAAGCGTATGATGACTGGAAAATTCTAATTAAAAGATAAATGGCGGCCCATAATCTAGTAGATGACCAGTAAGCTAATCGCCCTTGTTACAATCCACAATATAAGACTCAGGCAATAAATCAGAATCAAACCTATAAATATTCAATATAAGGTAAACACCAATCTTTCGTATGGTTTATTAAGAATTGAATTATTCTTTTCTGATAAAGAGATGGCAATAATAAATAACAGAGTTAAGAAAACTTTTTAAAAAGCACTCTATTCCAATTCGTCCAAATTGAATATATAAGCGAGTTGTTGATAAGTATAAAGACCTACAAGCCCAAGATTTTGAAAGACAACAACAGATGAAGTGTGAATTTTCTTAACTTAATTAAATTGACCGCAAGAGTCCTCTACCCTCTAATTCTTAATATATATTTCCTTAAGCTTAAAATATATTAGCTCCTACTCCGCAAACATTATCTCAAGCTCAAAATACATCTCCTCCCTCTCCGCATATAAAAACTCCTACTTAATATACATCATCTTGCCTTCCGTATATATTTTCTCCTGCTTAATATATATTAGCTCGTCCTCCGCAAATATTATCTCGAGTTCAAAATACACTTCCTCCTCCTCCGCATACAAAAACTCTTACTTAAAATACATAATCTCGTCTTCCATATATTTTCTCCTGTTTAATATACATTTTCTCTTCTTCCGCATACATTTTCTCATTTTTACCGGATGAAGTTGTTTAAAGTTGTCTGGAAATTTCGAGAGTGACT
>NZ_LYBV02000044.1 GCF_001660705.2 Saccharicrinis aurantiacus | reverse complement strand
TATGATAAAGCAATACCGTAACATTATGACTCTTGTGTATTTCTTTACTATCTTTTGATATCGAGTCTAAAGATAGTAAATACGAGGCAAGCCTCGGGGAATTAAACCCATGTTAGATTAAACCCATGTTAGATTAAAAAATTAACTTTCCCACTAAGCAAAGGTCTATTTTGAGAGCATTTATAATGACTAAATTAACATGAATCAGGGCTAGAAAAGCCTGTTATAACCATCACTCGAATGGTCTCTTTTAAGATTCTACTTCTGTGATCAGCTTAATTTGATCATCATAGGACACATAGGAAACTAAAAGCTAGCTGTTTTGAGTGCATAGACGTGTTTTGTTTGGCTAAATGATCCTCCAAATCAAGGTATCTTTGTACAATAAATAAATTTACTTTGTATTTTTCAAGTTTCAGCATTAACGTTATAGTAACGATGCTTGTTAATGTCAAGCATTTTTGCCTTTATACTCAAAATCAAGTATATTATATCTACTAATATCCTCTATTTTAAAGGGGCCTATTTTATCTCGGACTAGCACAACCCATTATGCTTATAGCTATAAATAAAGTGGTTATATATATTAAACGCTTATTCATCCTGCTGGATCTTTTCATATTTTTTATAAAAAAAACTAAGGCATTGAGTATCCTCTTCTATATTTTATTTTGCCATTTTTAGCTTTTACCTTATAATAATCAACATATTCCTTAGACTCACCATAAAAACATACCGACCAAGTATTCTTATCTGTAGTAGAACTATATACCCCGTGTTCAGTAATTGCTTTAAGAGGCTTGCCATGATAAAATTTAGCCAGTTCGTATGCCTCTAAAACAGTGATTGGATATTTTTTCTTAATTTTATTTTCCTCTTTAAGTAATTGTTTATAATTATAATAACGAAATGCATTAGGGTTTGAAAGACGCTGTTCCTTGTAATGTTTTATATGATTACAATTAGTGATGGTTACTCCCCAAAACTCATATCCAACAACAGAGGAAGTATTACCTAAATTAAACCAACTCATTTTGTACCCATCCTCCTCGTATATAATTACTTCAGTTATATTATTTTTTTTATTATATATATATATATATTTATGCCATGTAAGCCTGAAAAGGAATCCACACCAGAAATACGCGTAGTTTTACGAACTTTGTCATCTTCATAAAAAACTTGTCTACTTTCTGCTGTACTATCATTCAGGTAATCTTTTAACATTTGGTAAGGTTTTGGAAATGTTTTTTCAAACTCAAGATACTGCATGGGAAATTGATCCATCCCCATAATAGTATCTAATTCAGCTGTATTGATATAATGCTTACACAATTCTTTATACGCTTTATTTTTAGTGCTAGCACAACTCATTACGCTTATAGCTATAAATAAAGTGGTTATATATAGGTATATTTTCATTTCTGTAATTATTTTTTGGTTACGGCAAACTTACTGTTGTGCATAATATCCCATTGCTTTTTTAGGGTATGTGTTTTGTTATTATTGTAATCCATATAATTGTCGGTTCTACCTTTCTTAAATAGAACGTCTAATTGTTTTTGTGCCTTAAATATATCTTGTAAATCCAGGCAATGCATTACTTCGTGTGGTATTTCAACTTGGGGTTCGTATTCTAGAGATGATTCATGTTTATCATTATAATTTTCAACAACTAATTTATTGCCATAGTAAATTAAACATGCGTTGCTACCAGCTTGTGTAACCCCTCCATTTAAATCGATACTATCTCCACGAAGGTCATTTGTACTAAAGCTAGATATATTTATAAATAGATTAACCACATTAAAATCGCTTGCTAATTGATTGTAACCCATTAAGGTTTGTATAAACTCTAAGCGAGAATCTTATTTTTGCTTACGAACATATCTATTTGCACCATAATCATATTCTACATTTCCATACTTTAATCCATACCTAGGTAATTACTTAGTAGCCTTAATTCTCGGAGTTATAAAATAGTGAATCGTGAATCCATAGAGGATACTGATCTTTTGTGTATTGAACCTCAATACTATGTATTGGGTCGTAAGAAATATCGTCTGTTGTACCGTTATGGTGTACAAAAAATATTAGTTCCTCCAATGTAAAATTACAAATATTGGCAGCCTCCCCATAAATAGAATACCATCCTAGTCCTTTTTCAAAGCCTTTCTTAAGGATTGGTATAGAGCTGGCATAAGCCCTAGACTCTCCTTTATACCAATAATATATTTTTCTAGTATCTAAATTTCCATTGAGACTATAAGTTCTTATGATATCTCTAGCATTATAATTTAAACCCAATGAGCTCACATTATCCATTATATATACATCTTTTGAGAATTGCAAGAGCAATATATAATATGGGTTGTCACATCTATTCACCATATATCCATTCCCTAAAACAGGAAGTCCATCTGTTTGTGTCCTATAATAGTAAGTGTATAGAATATATCTTTTATTATTATGATAATAAAAATAAAAGTTAATTTTATACCCATTTATGATGTACCCTTGAATTTTTAGTACCCTATTATCTTTATAATAAATTTTAAATTGATCTTTATTACCTATGTTAGTGTATTTGTTATTAATAAAATTAAATTCAGAAGCAGTTATTACAGTATCGTGAATTGTTTGAGTTTTTTTTGCGGAATCTTTATGAAGTTTATTTAAAATAGAATTAAAAAAGAGACTATCAGCTTTTAATTCATTCTTTAATAATACCTTAGAAGATTGACTAAATGAAAATATATTTATACTCAATAATATCCCTATTAATAGTGGTTTCATAAGTTTCCTTTTATGGTTTATCTATAACTTTAAGATCATTAATTTTAACTTTTGATTGCTCGTAAGGTTTACTTATACCTGAACTCTCCCCTAACATATCTAAGGGTTCTAATTTTAATGCATTACCCCCTTGGACTCTCTCAAACCACAAGTTATTGTTCTGTCCTTTTATCGACCCCTCCTTAATATAAACAGTTTCGGGCTTTAACCTCTCTTCGGCTGGTGTGTGTGGTAGTATAGGAGCGGTTGCCACGAACGCCTTTCTTTGTATAAGTTTTATGACATAAGCAACTACTTATACTCATGGCTATAAGGCATATTATTAATAATGGTGTTAGTATTTTCACAGTTTATACCAATTACTCGTATTCGTATTTTGGTTTATTGGGTCGTAGCCAGCGCATAAAAGCAGACCTGTTTTCAATGTCGTATTCTACAAGCTGGTCGTAGGGTTGTGTTTTCCTATGATTAAGAAAAAACTCACCTGTTTTGGCATCAATACGTATATAATCAACATAGTCATTAAATGACTCGCGATCATGTTCCTTTGATATAAAGTACCAGTATCCTTTATTAATTTTTCTTCCAATACTCATCTCATCAGTAAGTATTTCGCTATCATATAGTTTCACCAACTCAAGGGCTTCTAGCCAGCTAATTGGGTACTCTTTTTTTATAGCTTCGCCTGCTTGCACCTCCTTTATAGAGTCAGCAGGGCTTTTGTAATAGGTACTATTACTTGTGTGTACGGTAAAGGATTTTAAATAATTTGAGTTATCAATATTTAATAATAGCCTTAAACTATCATTCTCATATTTTCTGAAGGAATAATTATCAAATTTATAACTTACACCAACATACATTCCAAATGAAGTAAAAACAAGGCTGTTTTGAGCGTAACTAACATATTGCGTTACAAATAGCTTTTTATTATAGATATATATATCTGCTTCATCAGGATAATGAGTTATTGTAATTCTAAGAGAATCATCCTCGTATACAATGGGTCTACCTCGTTTATCCTTTTTAAAGTTAGAATCATCCATGCGTGCAGAATCATTCAGTTCAATAAGGGATGCAAATGTAGATATATCTAGATATTTTTCAGGAAAATCAAACAAGGGATTATTCTTGCAGAGCTCATCCGAAACCAAAAACTGCTGCTTTAGCTTATTGTATTTTCGGCTGGTGTGTGTGGTAGTATAGGAGCGGTTGCCACGAACGCCTTTCTTTGTATAAGTTTTATGACATAAGCAACTACTTATACTTATGGCAATAAGGCATATTATTAATAATGGTGTTAGTATTTTCACAGTATATACCAATTACTCGTATTCGTATTTTGGTTTATTGGGTCGTAGCCAGCGCATAAAAGCAGACCTGTTTTCATTGTCGTATTCAACTAGTTCATAGTCTGGTCTTGTTTTTGCGTGGCGATGAAATAACTCACCTGTTTTAGCATTTATAGATATGTAATCGACATAATCTTTAAATGAGGTGCGATCTTCTTCCTTTGAAATAAAGAAAAACACCTCATCTTGTAAAGATTTTCGAACCCTTGTATCATCAGTGAGCATTTTTCCTCCATAAACTTTTGCTAACTCAAGGGCTTCTAGCCAGCTAATTGGGTACTCTTTTTTTATAGCTTCACCTGCTTGTACCTCTTTTATAGAGTCAGCAGGGCTTTTATAGTATCTACTATTACTTGTGTGTACGGTAAAGGATTTTAAATAATTTGAATTATCAATATTTAATAATGGCCTTAAACTTCCATCTTCATAGTCCTTGTATGATTTGTTCTCAAAGTGATAACTTACACCAACATACATTCCTAATGAAGTGTAGACCAAACTGTTTTGTTGATATTTAAAAGTTTGTGTTACAAATAGCTTTTTGTTATATATATCTATATGTATTTCTGGTCTTTCTTGATACTTACTTATTGTAATTTCAAGAGAATCATCCTCGTATACAATGGGTATATCTTGCTTATCTTTTTTAAAGTTAGAATCATCCATGCGTGCAGAATCATTCAGTTCAATAAGGGAAGCAAATGTTGATATATCTAGATGTTTTTCAGGAAAATCAAACAAGGGATTATTCTTGCAGAGCTCATCCGAAACCAAAAACTGCTGCTTTAGCTTATTGTATTTTCGGCTGGTGTGTGTGGTAGTATAGGAGCGGTTGCCACGAACGCCTTTCTTTGTATAAGTTTTATGACATAAGCAACTACTTATACTTATGGCAATAAGGCATATTATTAATAATGGTGCTAGGGTTTTCATGTAAATTAGTTTTTAATAGGTAAAAGAACTGTTATGCAATATATCCCATTGCTGTTTTTGGGTATGCTTTTTTGTATTATCGTAATCCATATAATTGTCGGTTTTTCCTTTCTCAAAGCTTACTCCTAATTGGCTTTGTGCATTGTGCAGGTCTTTAAGCCCCAAGCAATGCATCAGCTCATGTGGCAATTCTACTTCTGGCGTATATTCAATGGTACACTCTTTTTCTTTCTTATAATTTTCAAGTGCAGCGCCATTGCCAAAAAACACATTGGCTGTGTTATGCCCTGTTTTTGCAACACCCCCATTTAAAAGTATTCCGCCTGAGTCAGTTGAGTAACTCGAGATATTTGATATTAATAAATGTACGGTATTGTCCTCACCTGCTTCAGTATGCTGCAATTCTTTTAAACTATCAACATAAGATTTTCTCCTGTTCAATTTGGGAGGCAATTCCTTTTTGCTTTCTATGGTTAAACAGTTTGCTATGGTTTCTATGGCTTTGTATTTCTTTATTTCATCATTCAAATTATAGTGCCATTTTTCTTTTTTAGCAATGTCAATCAATGCGTTCTTTTTATCTACTTGAATATCCAATTTAGTGAAGAATAGTCCATTATGTGGTTCCAGTGTGGTTAACTCCTTATTTTCTTGATTAGCAGTGTAATTGTTTATCAACTTTTTTAAATCATCATAAAAGTCATCTTTTTTTGTAAAACTAAGATCTATTATATGTGCCTCACTATTAACTAATTTAACATGAATTAGGGCTGGGTTGAAGGCTTGTTTTAACCATTGTTTAAGTTTTGGTATTTTAATGCTCTTGTCTAATTGCTTTAATGAATCTTCTCCTTGTCCTACATAATACCACCTCACATTCACCTGCTTAGTTTTTGGGTGATGTATATTAATGGCGCCAGCCACAATATCATTTACTTTTAATGTAATTTGAGTAGGAGATACTGATGTTTTTAGGCATTTAATTCTTATATATTTAGCTGTTTTTACATCAGTACATTCCTTATCCGACTTATCGTAGCATTCAATAATAAAGCAGCCGTTACTATCGCCTTCAATGGTAATTTTTCCGTTTAGTTGTTTAGTTAACTTTTCAATGTTTAAAGCTAGTTTAACCTCTTTATTTATAGCCAAACTAAGCCATGGGGTATAATAAACATCATTACCAATATCGTTTATGGGCGTATAGGTATCGGTAAATTGAGGCGTATAACTATGTGTAATTTTTTTTAACGTATTACTGTCAATACTATCAAAACCAAATTCTCCTTTTGTCCTTGCTTTTTTTCCTTCCTTCTTGTAAGGAGTAAATTCAATACGGCATTCTGAGACTCTTAATTTAACCTCAGGAGATGTCATTGTACCTGATATATGTTCTGATGAAAATGTAAATGTTGTCATTATGCTTGTTCTATAACGGTTAGTTCTACTTGTTCGGTATTATTATTCACAAGGTAATTACTTAAAATATCGTTCTCGAGCCTATTCCCATTGTATTCAAAGTCGGCGTCCTTATCATCTAAATTAAGACTTATCTTTTTGCCTACTAAATGGCGTGTTTTAAATACTACGATAATAGTATCGCCAATTTGGTAATCGTCTATGCGCTTGCCCTGCATATCTGTAATGTAACTTTCAATCCACTCGGGTTCTTGTACAGGTTCATCGTCTACAGGTCCAGGGCCAAAAGCCTTATCGTTAGGGGTTATATCGGTAACTTTCCACACTTTTTGATGTTCTTCGCTTCGGTTACGGGTAATAGCAGGAGACAAACGTAGGTTCATTTGCATGGCGCTACTACCTGTTGAAGTCATTTGCTCACCGACACTAATGCAGTAACAGTCCCAAAATTCTATTTTAAAAGCTTGGTCAAGGTCGCCATCGTAGAATACTAATTTACCTTGTTTCATATCGCCCTGTAACAACCATTCGTACAAAAAGTCATCATCTTCACCCGAATCGAGCGTGAGGTTAAATATACCTCCAAACTTATTATACTCGATGGGCTTTGTTATTTGTTGCACAGGTCGTATATAACTATCGTAATTATAAGTGTAATTGGGAGCTATACCATAATCGAGCCCATTACGTTGGCGTGCCTTAGCCAATTTTGTATAGTATTTAGACTTTAATGGATTCTTTTCGCCAAATGAGGAAAATTCCTTGGCACCAATATCTGATTCGCCATGCTTAACGGCAAACTCAGCTTCTCGTAAGCTATCTTTTATGAGTTTTTTATCGTACTCTGAAATTTTCACCACTGGTATGGTACGGTGGTTATAGGGAGCCATAGCCATATCTGTTGTATCGGCAGATTCAAAAGGAAAATTCTTTTGTAAATACTTTTTATAGTATTCAGGATCCATTTCTACGGGACAAAAGTACTCGTAGCGCAAGCTTGTAAGCCAGCGTTCATAGCTGTTTACAACTAGTTTTATTTTATACATAAATTACGGAAAAAGTTTGACTAACTTGGTTTAGGTTTTGATTAATAATTTAGATTATAGTACAATAGTAATACAATCTCAGGTTTTAAACAAACCAAATCCGACTTATACAAACATCTAATTACTTGTATAATAACTATGGCTACTGGTGTAGGAAGGATAAGTGTTTCCTAAAATATTTATTTGAGATTATGATCATACTTAATCTGATTAATCCTCTTCAACCACCCCTTTAAAAACTTATAGTTCTGACCTTTTTTAGCAATGGTTTTGTAGTAGTGAATACGAGCAGATTTAATAGCATTAAACAGTGACTCAGAAGAACAATCGTTAATTGCTTTAACTGTGTTCTTACCAATTATTCCATCTAATTTAAGTTCACAATCGAAGAAGCGGTTCAATACCTTTTGAACACCACAGCTTCCCCAATAGCCACTGTTCACACACCAATCAAATATGATCTCCTGTATAGAACCGTGTAATATTCTATCAATACTGTATTTCTTGTAAAATGTATGGTAATAAAAATCCTTTACCATACATTCCAATTCAGGGATGTCAATATGCTTATTCCAAGCGATTTTGCCATAAGTCTCTTTATATGCATCAATATACTTCCAACCATTCCATTCTGGGTGTAGATTTCGGGCAACACCCATATAGGTTTCACCACCACGGTCGCCCTCTACATTGGCATAATATCCTTCGTGCTTGATAACGCCATCAAAAAGCTCCTCAAATGTTTTTATATGTTTCATGATCGTTTAGATTTTAGTTTGACATCATTTACTCCACTTATTGAACCTCCAAAAAGGAAGTCTATTATCGTGCTTAGTTTTGTAGATATGCCGCCATTGATACTGCTTATAAAGGCAATTTGCCAATCTTGCAATTCAATGGTTTGAAACACGAAATAGTTAAGCATTACGAATGTTAAAGAACACCATGCAACTAGGAAGAAGATTGCAAAGGTCTTTTGTAACCAGTTGTCTTTGGCATACATGTTTCGAGCTGAGTTTCGGTCTGAAACAGCCATCTTAAAGAGTTCCATTTTACCCTGGAGCTTTTCCTCCTTGGTGGTAAAAATCTCATCTATCAGTTTTGTTCCTTCTTTAAGTGTACTTGCAACTCCTGCGTTGCTTAGCTTTGAAAATAGTTTTCTCATCGTTCTACAAATTTTAGTATGGTATCTAGCTTCTCGTTAAGCTGTTTAATGGTTTGATGGAATAGCTCCTTGCTCACGTATATTTCCTTGGAGCTATCCCTTAAATCTGATATGCGTTTGTGCAATACGGCGAACTTTCCTTCGCATAAATTCAGTTCTTTTGTCAAGTGTTTAATGTCCTTTTCAAGCAGGTCTGTTTTGGCTTCCACCGTTTCTTTAGTTGCATTTTTTGCCAGTGCATTTCTAATGATGTAGGACAAAACACCCACAATTAATGAGCTAAAGGCAGCAATGACTACCCAGTAGAATTTAATGGTCATTTCTTCCATGATTAGAATATTTTAATGGTTTCGTTACTGCCGTTTGGGAAACGGTTTTTCTCCATGGTGGCTGATTGATTTTCGATGTGCATAATGGCATCGCAATCATGCTCCCAGTCGCTTCCCCCTTTTGATGTACCATCACGATTGGCCTTAAATACAAGCACAAATGATGTATTGGGGAATTGTCGCTTCAATACCTTAAAATCATCAGGTTTAATACCTATGGTTTGGGTACTATCAAAAAACACCACATCGTATGCCTTGAATTGCTTCGGGTTATAATCTTCCACAAAATCAATAGGCTGCGTAATATTCAAACGCAATAACTTCTCCTGTAGCGAGGCTTTTACACCTTCTTCGTTGGAGATATAAAGCACTTTAAGTTTGCTCTTCACCAGAACATTGGCCAGCAACATGGCTACGGAACTCTTTCCATTGAATCGCTTACCATAAATCATCAGATAAAAAGGACTGTAAGGTTGCCCGAGCAGTTTACCAAACTTACCGCCAATGCGTAAAGTAGAAAACTTCATTTGAGCCAATTCACTTGCTGATACTACTTGATCTGGTGAAACATTGATAGACTTATTTACTGCCCTTGCTCTTGTACCACTACTCTTGGGCGATGCAGTAGTGGTATTTACTTTCCCAATCCGGCTATTCCTTTTAAGCCATTGAGCTGAACACTTGTAACTAGCAATTTATCACTTTCCAGGTAATCGTTTAAATGCTTTTGCACCTTCTTAATCTGATCGTACTCCTTTTCAGATTGCTTCACTTTCCCATTTTTCAGAGAATTGGTAATAGTAGTGAGTAGCCGTTGTGCCTTTTCCTTTGTGATGTTGCCGTACAGATTGATAAAGCGCTTTATGAGTGCAACAGCTGGAGTAACACCATAATCATCTACTATTCCCTTAAGTTTACTATATATTGAAGACGGAACTTCAAACTTACAGGTAGCATTCATCTCCTTATAGGTCTTAATCAGATCATTGCTGATGCTTTTAATCTCTGAGGCATACTTACTTGTTTTTCGGATGGTTTTCTCAGTAGCTGCCTTCTGAATGACCTTATATAAAAGGGATACTTGCCGTTCGGTAACGCTCTTGTTATGAAAATTCAGGTAACGCCTAATTACCTTTATCTCCATGGGCATTAAATCCACTTCTATGGCTTTTCGTTTGGCTTTTTTAGGTGCTTTTGCCTTCTTAGTTATGGTTCTTTTTGTAGCAGGTTTCTTTGCTGTTTTTTGAGTCTTAGTGTTAGACTTTTTAGCAATTGTAGTTTTCTTCGCTGCATCCTTTAGATAGGGTTCTACAATCTTAAAGTGATTATCCAACATCTCTTTGATATCCTTATCTTCATTGTAGAAATCAGCAAATGAATCAAACTCCTTGTGGGCTTCCTGAGCTACCTCTGGTAATTTCTTAAAATCAATGCTTTTGGTAGCTTCTTTGTAGTTCTTTATTGTAAGTTTCATATCTATCTGTATTACGTTTTAGTTCCTATTTTTCCAACTTGGCTAGTGCTTGCTTTTGTTTGATGCGGATGGCTTTGGCTCTTATCTTAGCAAGAGCTAGTTTTCGATCTTTACCTACAATTACACCCTTGTTTACACTGCCTTTCTCCGTTAAATCGATGTATTCATCTGCTCTTTGTTTGGTGAATGGCGTAAAGGACTTGAGCTTAAATTGAACCTTTACTGCTTCCATCAAATTGTCGAAACACTTATTGATGTAAGTGCGCTCTTTTCCCTGGGGGTAAACTGGATGGGCAAACATGCCTCCAGATACCAGGTAATTATTCTCTCGATTCTTTTCCTTCAGCTTATCGTAGATATAGCATTCAAAGCTTCTGGCAAACAGTTCAGCCATATTCTTCCAATAGGAGCCTTGTTGTTTTGAATAGTGATACAGGTAACTATCAGTCGATTTCTTCTCATGGCTTTGTGCATCCGTAAAACTTATCAATGATTTATCTTCATGATTGTAGCTAAAACGCAACATACTCACCAGTGCAGCCATGCTTTTATGGAATGGTGACTGGGTGACTCCAGTTTCTATTATATATCCTAGGGTGCTTATGAAATAAGCCTTACGGAATGATTTCTTTGAGTTATTCAGGTAAGTTCTATTCCGACCAAATTTCTCTAGTATTAAATCATAGGTAGTCTCTGACAATAGTGATAACCTACTCAAACCAAATTCATTCAAAAAGTGATCGAAGAAATGTCCCCATTCATGTGCCACAGAACCATCACCATTGCGTTTGGTGAGGTTAATCAATTGCCGAGTTGGATAATAGGTTGCCATCGCTTTACCTCCTCGTCCAAATGCTCCAAAACCGATGGCCAGCTTTTGATTTATACTTAAATCAATATCCAATATCTCGCATAGATCAACGATGGATGCCACAAAATGTCGTATGTGCTCCTGAGCTTCATTGTCCTTAACGTAGTTTCCAAGAGTAATCGATTTAAAATGCAGTTTATGAATAACAGTCTGTTCATCTGCTTGCTCTATGAATAAACCACCAGTGCGCTTAATATAGCTAAGCGGTATGGCTGCTATTTTTGGCTTTGTAGTGCTTTCTGATTTGCTTTTTCGATTAGTATCAGCCCATGACCAATCTGGTTTGAATTCTTTGTATGGAAAAAGCTCCTTTTTGGTATTAAATTCCCTTTTGTAATCATTGATAAATCGAGTACAAACCGACTCCACATACTTTACGTATTCTGGAATGCTATTCATGCTTGATAGCATACCACCTCTAAAAGTCAGATCACTGTATTTATGACTTTTTAAATCAGCCGATGTGATAATCTGCTTGGCTGAATCAATGCACTTCTGTTGTTTTTCAATGAGCTTATCGTAATAGGTTTTTAGGTTCTGGTAAAGAGGTGCAGCCGTTTCTTTGCTCACACCAGAATACTGGCGAGCTTCAGTGAGTGTTTTCTTTGCCACACCAACACCACTCGAATAGCCGTAAAGCACAGATACCAGATTACGCAGCTTCTTACCAAAGAGCATTGTAAAATCAGTTCTTGGAACAATTTGTTCGTTTGTTGCTATAGTATATAGCTTCTTCAAATCATCAATAACAATAGCTTCGCTTAGTACCTCATGGATTGCTTCTGCCATTTTCACGTATTGTGCCCTCGATTCTTTGGTATTCAGATAAGGCTTTGCTGGATATGCTTGGCGAATCTTCGATTTTAAAAAGGCACATCCCGAATCCGTTCCATTTTCCTTTTCTATTTGAGCATCAATCTTAGGAAAAACCTTGTCTTTCTTAATGAGCTCGATGGCTGTTACTTCATCCTGTTCTATATTATTTAAATCCTTACTGCCTATGAGTTTGCTGTACATAGCTTGCTCTTTACGAGAACCATGCACACGCTTTCCTGCATCTTTAAAAGCACGGTTCTTTTGCTTGTCCTGCAAGGCTTTTTCCACATCATCATCAATGCCCTTGAGTTCAGGGAAAAGATCTGTACGTAAGCTTATTTTTGTAGTTCGGCTCATAGTAGTGTCTTAATTTTAGGATGTATACCAAGTCCTGCTACATTGCTCATCTGCTTTTGCATAATCAAAATGGCTTTGGCTCGAAGCTTCACAATCTGTAAGCTTTTAGATTTATCCATTCGAATGGTTTTACCCTTTGATGTGGTTTTTCTTTGTTTGGCAAGCTTTTGAGGGAAGGCTTTTTTATCCGTTTCAAACATCTGCATGGCCTCTTTGGTAAGGATGTCTGTAGTGTTTGTATGCTGTGTTCCTTTCTTCAAAAACTCCTCGAAATAATGGCGAGGTACTTTTACAGATAGACTGAATCGCTCTCCCAATAGCTTGATCAGTTTGGGCATCTTTTCAGTGCTCACTGATGCCTTCATGTTGCCTGAAATCATCTCAAAACCATCTCGTGTGTTCTGTAATAGTTTCAGCACTTCCTTATCCGTATAAATGGGGATGTGACTCTTGGTTTTGGGCATGATGATTTTGAAAGTATCATCGAAATGGCGAGTAATCGTAATCTTATTCTCTGTGGTTATATTGGCGCTACTTCTAAGGCTTATAATGTGCTTTTGAAGCTTTGCTATGGGTGCAACCACATAACTATTGGCTTTGTTATCGGCATTCTCTGGCGACCATGCTTCGGACATTAAAATGCCTTTTTGAACACCTTTGCCTTTTGTGGTAAAGCTCACGAGCTTACCCGAAAAGTCCGCAGAACCTTGCAGTATATTTCCTGTAACAATGTATCTGGTTTGTCGGTCCAGGGTAAAGTCTTTTATCGCTTCATCCCATCGATCAATTAGATTTTCCTTTTGGGAAGTCGATAACTGAAAACTACGTGCCTGGATTCGTTCAATTTCCTTGGCCGTATCTCCTGAGCAGGCCAATACAATGTATTTACGACTATCGGCTATGGCAAAGCGAAGCTTTACTGCTGATGGTGCATAAGGGTTATTTCGCTTGCTATTGATATCGAACCCCAAGAAAATACAATATGAATTATCGCTACTATCGCTTTCAAAACTAAGCGCCGGATAATAATATCCATGCCCCACCTGAAAAAAGCGGAAGAATCCATTTAGATATGATTTTCGGTTATTGCTTTGCGTTTGGATTCGGTTAGCCTCTAGACTTTTGGCTTGAATAATTTCATCTTCTCTGTCAGTGATATATTGCATGCGCTGATGCTTCTCAAAAACAGGTATTTTCTGATATCCCTTTTCTTCAGAAATGCCATCCAATAGTTCTTTATACTTAAGTTCTAAAGCATTGATATCCGTTTTTAGTTTATGCTCTACATACTTCTCATGAGCTTCAATAATATTATTGGTAATGCTATCTGGATGTTGATTAGCAAGTTGCTTCTTGATCAGTTTATCAAGCTCTGTTTTGGTATAAGGTTTCTTCAACACATTACACTCACACTTTTCTAAGAAGGTATCATTACCAAAAACAGAGCGTCCTCCCTTACCAGCAATCACCACACTTTTGTCTTTGGATACAGCCTTTAGGTTCAGCACTTCGACTTCCAAATCGTATTCATCCGATTGTTTGAGGTAATCGATATAATCATTATAGCGCTCTATCACTTCGCTATAGAACTTCTCTTGTTCTTTAACTGAAAGCACAGCCACACGTCCTGTAACCTTTGAAGCATCACCTTCGCTGGGTGTTTCATCACTTTCTTTGCCTTCAAATTTGAGTGGATTATCCAGGGCTTTATTGAGCTCCGGATTTTCCATCATATATTGACGAACCATCTTATCACCATACTTATTGAGAAAATCATCCGATTCCAACTGAGATTTGCTACTCTTTTGGTTCGAGGTGGTATTGGCATCCAATGATTTCAGCTTCTTTTTAAGCATCATCATAAAACGCTTTTGAGCAGGGATAGATGAAATAATATAATCGTAGATAGGCTTTAGTATTTGCCCAGTTCGGTTGATACGACCTCGCTTTTGAATCTCTGTATTGATGTTGAGCTCTGGTTGTAGAATCACCATCACACGCTGTTTAACCTTTTCTGCAGGGACTTTATCTGTAACAATAGCGTGTGCCGAAGCACCTGTTGATCCACTTTGATTGATCAATAGACAATCAATCTCATTGTCGTTGTATTGTCGAAACAAATCGGCTGTATTCTCCTTTTTTCGTTTTAAAACCAGCGCTGTTGTATTCCTGGCTTTAGTGGAATTGTATTGTACCGATAGCTTACGTCCTGTGACTTCTCCAACTGTAAATCCCGCCTCTTTAATCTTTTGGATAATCAGGTCGAGCGGACTTATGGTAATGCCTGTGGAAGCCACTTCAATACGTTTGATGATATCGCGATAAGCCAATTGAGCACCCTCAGAAAGATCAGATACATTAAAGGTTTTACCTTCTGTTTCTCCATCAATATCTTTCTCTGTGTAGCGAAGAACAGAATCCAATCCTTTCTCTAGTACGGTTGAAAAGTCGCCATTAATCACATCATCAGGCTTCGCCATGGCTTCCAAGAAACTTCCCATGGTAGAAGCAAATGCAATAATGGGTTTCTTGCCTTCTTTTAATCGTTTGATGGCGTGATCGGCCACATCAGAAGCATTCAAACTAAACAGCAATTGGTTGATTACATTGAATACTTTGGAGAAATAAGGAATATTATCCACACCTGCTTTACTGGTTCCCTTTCTAGTTTCCACTTCCTTTCCCTCGGCTGCAGCAATTTGATCCAATTCATTCACCTGTTTGTTGATGTACTTCTCTTGAAAACCGATTATATCACGAATGATAGAAGTTACCTTATCGGCAATATGAGCCTGTTCTTTGGCTTTTTCCTTTAGTTCGATGTAATTGACCTCTACACCTTCGAAAGATCGCTCACGCCTGATCATTTGTCCCTCAGAGACCAACTGAGCTGCTAGTACTTCTTGCAGTGCCACACCACCTTTTGTGATGGCTTCCACCAAATCTTCTTTGCTCATATTGGCATCACTCATGGATGTTTTTTGAGCATAGATGGGCATGTTATCTGGTCGTTTGGCAAAGGTGGCAGACAGGAAGCAAACGCCTTTGGTTTGGCGCAATACATCTTGCATAAACTCGCCAGTATTGGAGCTTCCCGAAGCATTATGGGCTTCATCCATTATGATAATGTTATTCTTGGCTGATGCGTATAAAAACTGCTGTTTGGCTGGTTTCTTGGGTTGATTGAATTGAGAATAGGTAGCACAAACAAAATTGTAGTTTTTCGGGATGCTTTTATCCTTTATGATGCGTTCCTGCGTTGGTTTTTCGGGTGCTTTGTAAATGATATCGCCATTCTTATTCTTGATATTGGTTTTACTCTCTTTGGCATTGACGATAAAGGGTACTAATGCGGAACTTCCTATGTCTGATAGATCACGATATAAGTCTGTAAACAGATTGGGTTTTTCAGATAGGAATATGGGTTGCAATCCAGCTTTCACGCCATAGCGGATTAAAGCTGCTGCCGTTCTTCCTTTTCCAATTCCTGTTTGGTCACCCACGATGATGCCTTGCTTGCGACTTTCGATATTATAGATAGCTAAGGATACCGCATCGATCTGTTCACACGAAAGAGATTTCACCAAATCCTCATTCTTATAATCCAGCTTCTCAGCCACAAAATCGAAGAGTGGCATACCTATGCTTTTTTTGATTTTGCGGATGGCAATATGCATTTCGTGTCCCATGGAATCCGGAACAGTAGTGTCCAGGATAAATCCTTTCTCCGCTGCAGGAATATAAGCCATACCCAAACCTTGAACACCCAACATCCCTTGCAAGTATTCATGTTCGTTTTGAGCGAGCTTTTGAGTACGAATTAAGGTCTTGTTATCCTTGGTCTGAAAACCCAATTCCAGCAGTCGAGATTCGATGTGATTTTTCGGCTTACTGGTGAAGCGAACGGTGATGCTATTCTTCGTGAATTTTATGCTTGATTTCATAGAGCGTTATTTTGAATTGGGTTTTAGAAGTCGAGGGTAGCGCTCTTGTAAAAGGTGAAAAATGTGTTTCACTATATCGGTATCTGGAAGTGTTTGTTGACCTATCTCTGGTATAAAAATCGACTTGTTATTCCATGTAATTACAAAGCGAGCTGTCTCAAAATTCCATTGATCCTCTCGTGCATATTTTAGTGAGAAATGAGAAACTACATCCCCATGTTTATTGGGGTTCTCAAACAGATTCTTCACATCATAGACTCCTTTTAGGCTATTTAAATGGGTCAAGACGTCAAAATGCAGCACTTCGTAGTTTTTAAACTCAAGTAACTGAGTCAATTGTTTTTGTTTAATGCGAATGGCTTTTGTTTTAATCAGAACAACACTATTCTTAGTTGTTTTGGAGGCTTGAGGAGACTTTTGAAGCTTTACTCTTTCCCAAAGTTCCTCGTGGCTATTTACTATAGTATTATGCAACTCATTTTTCAGTGGAGCTGCACCCTGTGGTTTGTATTTTGCACCATCAATAAGTATCAATCGAGTGTTAAAAGACGTTCCTTGTCGAGAGTATAATTTCTTACCATTAATTGGTATAATGTCCTCCACATTGTAAAAATGATAGAGGTAATTTAGGAAGATGCGATTGTTGCCTGCAGACACTCTGCCTTGTTTATCCCATGAGGTATGACCACCTATAATAATGGCCGCTTTTCCATCATCTTTCATGCATCTGAGGGCATTTAATGCCATGGCATGTTCCAAGCGTTTGATCTTAAATTTGCCAAAAAGCATGGCTTCTGAAAGCGTTCCAAAAGGTGGATTGGTCAGCACTCCTTCAAACTTTTTATTATAAGCAAAAGGCGGTTTTAAGGCATCCCAACTACTTACTTTGGCAAAGGGTTGTTCCTTTAAATTTTCTAGTCGAATATCATCCAATTCATTCACAAAAGTCTTGCGGTATGGAAGTGCAATGGTCAATAAGCCATTTCCTGCTGAAGGTTCTAGATACAGTGCTTCTTGTTTAGGATTTCGCACATAACTTGATGCCAGGAACGAAATGGGTGCAGGTGTGGAATACTGCTGCATCAACACGCTCATGCTGGTGCGCATGGAAAGGTTAACTTGTGATTGGTAAAGAGCTACAATAGCAAGATATTTTTCGTAGGTATTGAGCGAAGCATCATGTGCGATCTCTCTTGCATTAAGAACTATGGCCAATTCGGTGTATTCTTTCACCAAATTTTTATTGGTGATACCAAAACCCTTGGCAATCTTCTCAATAGTGGTTTTAGAGTGCTTATGTGCATTGCGCAAATCCTCACGAATTCTTGATATGTAGCCCTTTTTAGTCTTCATCTTCTGAGTCAATTTCTTTTCCTAGTCGAAGAACTGTACCATCTTCTATGATTTCAAAATGTGTCACTCCATCATTTTCTAAGGCTTTAATAAACTCTATTAGAACTGTAGGTATATTTGTTAAATTATTAGACCAGTCCGCTCCAACAGTCGCATTTTCCTCTATTCCTGAAAGCTTATCTTGATCTGTTTGTGGGTAGCTATTCTTTTGACTATTACTTTCTACTGCAGCAGCTTGTTCTGGACTTATGGTAACAGGTTTATTACTCAAATTGGAATTCCAATCTGCGCCAACAGTGGCGTTTTCTTCAATACCTGAAAGCTTATCTTCATCGGTTTCAGGATAAGAACGCTTTGCCGTATTAGCCTCAATTGCTGTGGCTTGATCCTCAGATATCGTAGTGGGTTTATTACTCACATTCACCTCCCAGTCTGCTCCGCTTGTGGCATTTTCCTCAATGCCTGAAATCTTATCTTCATCCGTTTGAGGATAGCTACGTTTCGCCGTATTTGTTTCAATAGCTGCAGCTTGATCTTCTGATATGGTAATCGGTTTATTACTCAAATTGGAATTCCAATCAGCTCCTACAGTGGCATTTTCTTCAATACCAGAAAGCTTGTCTTCATCCGTTTGTGGATAACTACGCTTAGCTGTATTCACCTCTATTGCTGCAGCTTGCTCTTCGGATATGGTAGTGGGTTTATTACTCACATTCGCCTGCCAATCTGCACCAACAGTGGCATTTTCTTCAATGCCTGAAAGCTTATCTTCATCTGTTTGTGGATAACTATTCTTTTGAGAATTACTTTCTATCGCAGCTGCTTGTTCTGGGCTTATGGTTACAGGTTTGTTCTGTAAATTTGTGTCCCAATCAGCTCCCGCAGTAGCATTTTCTTCTATGCCTGAGAGTTTATCTTCATCAGTTTGAGGATAACTACGTTTGGCTGTATTGGCCTCAATAGCTGTGGCTTGATCTTCACTTATGGTAGTCGGTTTATTGCTCAAATTTTCATTCCAATCGGCTCCTGCAGTGGCATTCTCTTCAATGGTTGCCAACTTATCTGCATCTGCTTGGGGATAGCTACTCTTTCTATTGTTGGCTTCAATGGCAGTGGCTTGTTCTGAAGTAATAGTGTTGGGTTTGTTCTCAAGAGCCTCAAAATCATTACTTAGATTCATATCATTTTCCAATTGTGACAATTTAGTTGGCACAGCTATGTCGATATTTCCATCAGGGTTGGTCACAAAACCTCCATGCACCTCTATCCCACCATTTGGTAGATATACTGGGCTTTTCTCTGCAATGAGAAGGTCTTCCACATTACCTGCTATTATCATCCCTCCACTTAAGGAATTCACAATGGTTTTTGGTCGGAATTCTGGCGATGATTTGGATCGTGCAATATTAATGAATGATCCTACAGAGGCCTTATCGAGTATAGAATCCTCCACATCTCTATTCATCTTAAAGTAAGTATCTGAGAAAACAATTTTATTGTAAGATCTATCAAATACACAGGACTGATTAACCTTGGCATCAAAGCAACAATCATCAATGTTTGTGGTGCTATTTAGGTATGCTATGGCACCGTTCTCTTGGTCAGAATATTCAAATCGGATATCTGAGAAATTAATGGCACTATTATAAATCTCAATAGCTTTATCACTCTGAAAAACAACTGGCTTCACATAGGTTCCCAATGCGCCATCAATCTTGTTACTTAAGGATTGTATGTTAATCTGATACGAGAAATCACGCAAGACCAGGAAGGTTCCTAGATCATTAATATACGTTCCATCTTCAAACATGATATCGATACTGGCCTTCTCG
>NZ_LYBV02000043.1 GCF_001660705.2 Saccharicrinis aurantiacus | reverse complement strand
TTGGTATGGTATTTTAAGGCCTTTGGTAAGGTATCAAATAGCCTTTGTAATTGTGAAAATGGTGTGCCCGTGGGTATGATAATAGCCTTCTGATCAAGATCATATTCAAAACCGGTGACTTGTTGGTCTTTACTCATATCAAAAACACCCTGAAACACCTTATATTGACCATGATCCATGCCTAAATAGGCATAATGACCATCTGATGCCCATTCGCCTTTTTTTAGTGATGGTGGAGTTGTTCCAGAGAACATTTTAATCGTTGCCATATTGTAATTTTCTATTGTTTGTACTGCAAATATTTGTTACTCTCTCTGATAGTTAGATCATTGAGTAAGCCTTATTAAATAACTCGTTAGACACGTAATTACCTCCATTTTCTACTCGAGAAATGGAAAGCACTAGGAGTCGTAATGTATTTTGACTGGGTAAGAGCTTTGCCGTTTTACTCACCTTTAAATCACGACAAACGGTATTGATATAGGCACTTGTGTTGTTCTCGTGTTTGGGCGCATATTCGCTAATTAAAGCGGGTACTGTATTCTTACCCTTGTTGATGTCATTTTTAAGGTCTTTAATCATTGCCCGAACTCCATATTCTGGTGCGATGAACATTTCAAAACGCCTGTCCTTGTTTTGTGCTTTGGGTAGCTTGCCGTTCCACTTTATATTGGTATAGATCAGATTACCAGGATTGTTATTTCTAATACCTCGTGGCATATTGGATAGATAAGTTGTGCCTCCCTTCCAATTGCGAAAAGTGTTGGGTAAAACCTTGTTGTTGGTAGTTAAGATATTAGATGGTTTGATGGATGAACCACTTGGGGGCAATAGGCCTTGTTGGCTTTTGTTTCTTCTGCGAATCAACAATAGAGCCGTGGCTATTGCCCCAGTGGTTAACAACCCTCCCGAAATAAATAATATCTTCTTTTGCTTCTTATCCATCGTATGTCTTGTATTAGAGCGGTATGCCCCATTCATCAAATTTGGGTTTGATCTGGGCTATTTCTTTTGTGCCTAACTCAAACCTGAACCATCCAATCAAATTGTAATTCTGACCTAAAAATGCAGCTCGAGAACCCCATAGATACATCTTCATACCAAAGGTTTTTATCACCAAAAGCATGTCATCTTTAGTCTTGATTTTATCAAGGATGCTGAAAATGGTCTTTTCATCGGTTCCAAAATCTAACATCGCTCCATAGAGTGTATTGGCAAATAAGGCTGCATCAGAAGTCGTTATCGTTAGATTATTCTTTTGAATATGCGTTTCCTTTAATGAGGGTGCAGTCCTTGTGCTCGTTCCATCTGCATTCTTTTTGAGCATCCTTTTAACCAGAATAATACCCACGCCAATTGCCACCATCGGAACACCTATTTTGATGCCTGTAGTGAGCAGTGCTGCCTTATTTGAATTGGACAATTCCATTACACGAACTTCAAGGCTGTTTTGATGATTTGTGGGTTTTTAGCCACTTTTTCCAACAGACGAATAATATCTTCCTGTTCTACCTTATTGACAGCATTCTGAATGAGATTCCCCACTTTCTTAACTGTCTCTGGTGCTTCTGCTTCTATGGTAATACCTACTTTAAATTTTCTCATGACGTATATTTTTAAAATTCGTTTTATTACTCTTATGTTTCGTACTCCTGCGAATCAGCACCTTCTATCGATTGGCCTAAGAATGCTAGTGTTTCATTGATGCGTTCTGCTTTATCTAAGCACAGACCAATGATGTTGGCTATCTTGGCTACATCTTGTAAATCCCATGTGGATAATGCTTCGCTTAGGCTTTTAATGATGGCTGCTTTCTTCTTTTCTTCGGGTGTTTTAGGATTGCCTATCTCGCTTACTTCCACATTTGTGTCTGGTGTGAATCCTTCTTGATCGTTCACATCATCCACAATGCCTAGTGCTCCTTTTAATTCATCGGGACTTAGCCCCAGTAGCTCGGCTGTTTTGGGTGAATTACTCAATATGCGACCTCCAATGCCTGAGATTACACCCACTGCAACACGCTTCATCAGTTCATTGGGTGCATAGCCTGCTAAACGATTTTCTAGTTCTGACTTTTCATTTTTCAGATCCTTGTTTTCGTTTAGAAAGCGTTCTCTATCCACACGTAGCTCAGCATTCTCGCTGCTTAGCTTCTCCAACTTTTCTTGAAGCATGGTATGCCGTGTTTCAAACTTAAAGTCGTCCAACTGCTTTTGGTAGGCAATGCGATCGATCTCTTTGTTGCTGCCCGAGATGGTGTTGAATAGTCCAAATAGACCTTCTATTCCCTGTGCACCATCAGTTTTACCAGTTACCATCCCCAAGAGGTTATTTAAATCATTTAATCCTCCTGCAGGTGGCTGAATTTGGCTGATCTCTTCTTTGATTAAGGTTTGTATCTCGCCTTTCTCCAAGGCTTGTTTCTGTGGACTCAGCAATCCGCTAACGTTGACTGTGTAATTGTTTAATCGACGTGCATTGGGGCTTTTACCGCCGAACACACTTACCCTGAGCATGCCATGTGCTTGCTTGGCTTTATCAATGGCACTTTCCACATCCTGATTGAACTTGGCTGTGCCAGATGTCCTGGAAGTGAGTGCTGTTTCTTCAGCTCCAGTTAAAAGGTAGATTTCATAAGCGTAAGGGTATTTTTGCTCTGCCTCTGAACGCTTTAGGAAATCGTATATACTTTGTATTTGTTCTCTATAATCTAACATTATTTCAGTATCAAGTAGTTAATATTCCACAGTATTAATCTCCACTTTGTGGATTTCTGTGCGGGATGATCTTTACAAATTCTAAGCGATAGGGCTGAAAGTTTTCCGCTGTGGTTTTGATATCGATGTAATCGGTAAAAACCTGATAGCGAAATTCATCCATAAAGTCGTATTCTTCGGGTGTAGCTGTAAATATGTTATCGCTACTGGCTAATTCTAATTCAGTGATCGTTGCAGATAAAGCTCTGGTGTTGAGTATCCACATATCGTTTTTCAAATCGATGGACATAGCAGCACTCGTAACTCTAATGACCGTTGGTTTCAACTGGTAACTATCTATAGTTCGCATCCCAGAAACACGGTCTTTGGCAATGGTATGTAATAGCTCACTGGTGTTCATCTCATTATTGTTTTTGAATTAAAAAAGGATTCAGTCTCACTAGATTTTTACCTATATGCTCGTTTCATATTCGATATAAATTCGGATGCTTAGAGAACTATCTATATTATTCTTATTGCTCTTAAAAACAGTATACATAGTGCTATTCACCTCAAGTGGTTCGTGAAATGGAATAATTTCTTTACTCAGGTGCTTTACCTTTCTATTTGCGGTGATAATATAGTCTCGAAGTAGGAAACTATTACCGTTTATAAGAAGACTGATATGGCCACATTCGTAGGCTTCGGGTTGTTTGTAGGTTTGTGTGCTACGTTTAAAAATTACATCCTTATTGTTGTAGCAAAATATCAGTGTTTGCTGTGCTATAAAGTCTGTAAAATCCAGATCTGTCATCAGACTACCTTTGTCAAAAAGCTTTGCTTCATTGTAGATGTAATCCGTGAATTGTGCCTGAAATAGATTGACGATGCTATTATTGAATTGCTCTTGTTGTTCTGCTGTAAAGCAAGAGAATACGATGTTAGTGCTCAATACTCTGATTATTTCAGGCAGTATATCACTTTCGAAAAAGGCTTTACTTTCTTCAATGCTAGAACGTGTACGCAGGTAGGAATAGAACAGCTCTGCTATTGGATCATCCTGAAGCAATTGGGTGATTAGCCTTTGCGGAAAGGATAATTGCTCAAATACTTCCTCTGCTTGTGCATCTTGCTTGACAATGGTATTTACTGCAATGCCTGTAATCAGCGTACATGCGGCAGGCAGTAAATCCTGAACATTTAAATGTGCATTGTCTTTTGACTGGTGAGTGATCACAAAGTATCTTTTCATTTTTCGGGAGTTGAAGGTTACTTTTTCTCTACCTCGGCAAGTAGATATACTCGAACATAGTAGCTATCTGCTACAGCAAGGTTTTCGCTATTGTCTTTGTAGATGATGCGTACCGGACTATTCTTGGCTTTTTCATTTACTGCAAAAGCTACGTCTTTGATGCTCATATCATCGCTGTGATGCAATAGGGCTACTTCGGTATCATCGGGAATAATCTCGGTATCATCGATCCAAACTCGTAATGTGGCACCTTGTAAAGCTGCTTGATTGGATAGACGTAGAAAGATGCCTGTGATACGGTCGTGCTCCGTTTTGGTATTGCCATTAAACTCAAAAGTATCGCCCTTTTTT
>NZ_LYBV02000042.1 GCF_001660705.2 Saccharicrinis aurantiacus | reverse complement strand
ACTATCATCGAATACAGCACAGGAAACCTCTGGAAGAATGACCTTAGTTCCCAAGGTCATCTCAAATGTACCATTGGTAATTTGTGGTGGGAAAGCGAACTGACCAAAGGCGAAATCTGCAGGATCATTATCCTCCTCTGACTCTCCATGGGCATACTCCAAAACCACATCTGTAAGTAGGAAATACTTACCACTATCGAGTTGTGCACGGTTCAGGTTGGTACGTCCGGCCTTTTTATCATCGGATGCTTCCATCAAATCGATGTCGGATTTGTCTTTGATGCTTTTTACCGTGTAAATGGCTGAATCGACCGTTTGCATACGGGCATCTTTCAAGGCTTTTTGAACATCCGGAGGTAATTGCCCTCTGCGTAATTCAAATTGTCCTTTGGAGGTCAGGTTTTTGGTTAAACCTGTTTTTACCGCTGTGCTGCGAGCTCCTGCATTATAAGATCTTCGTACAGATCGTCTTCTGCTGCTTCGTCTTCGACCTCTTCGGGTTCTGCGTCTGCTTCGTCTGCGAGAACGACCTAAATCACCAATGCCTTCTACGGCATCATCCTGGTCTTCTTCTTTTTCGAGTGCATCCTCCTCTTTATCAAGGACAGCTTCTTCTAAACCTTCAACTTCTTCCATTGAAGGGTATAAATCATTTTGCTCATTTAATTCTGCCATGATTTGCTAATTTTACGGCTTCGGTAAAGCATTAATAACTGCGTTATGCTTGTACTCAAAACAGTCATTTACGAAAAGTAAACTCCTGTTATTCGCACTTCGCAAGCCTTGTTATTAAAGCTTTCTCAAAAGCCTTTCTATTTGTACTATTTATTTAATTTTCTTGTTTGCTATGATTCCATCATATCTCCTGAGAAGATGTCATAGTCCATACTGTCTGGTGTGACGATACTTACTTTACCCACTTCCTCATCTGGATAAGCTGCACTTCCAATTGGATCATCAGACATCGCATAATCATTAGCAGCATTACCCACAGATTCATCGCTCATGCTATAATCTGCAGCTCCTGAAACGGATGCTTCTATCTCTCGCTCGATGTCAATATCGGCTGCTGGTAAAGCTTGCGTTACAGGATTGAGTGCTTCTAAACCGTCTACTTCTTCGTAATCGGTAAATCCCTCATCACTCATCACGCCTTCCAATCCTTGCAGAATTGTTTTTCCTGTGGCTTTCTTTACCATAGCCTCAACACCTGCTCCCGCTGCGCCTACAAGGCCTAATTTGATGTATTCGTTTCTGGTGAATTGAGTACTGATCAGACCGCCCATGGTAACCGCTGCTGGTACGATGTAACTTTTCATGTCTGTTCCCAG
>NZ_LYBV02000041.1 GCF_001660705.2 Saccharicrinis aurantiacus | reverse complement strand
GATTTTTGATCTCTGAAAAGGAAATAAGCGCCTGTTCCGATAAGGGCTGCTACTCCTATTCCGATACCCATCTTAGCTCCTTTACTAATGCCTTTGGGTGTGCTGACAATGCCTGGAGTTATAGGCATCCTTACCATTGGTGGTAAGGGTTGTGTGACTTTATATGATTGTCGTGGTACTTCTGTTCTTATTTCTGGTAAAATATTATCTGGGGTTTCTGCAGGTAATGCATTCTGTGATTGTATTTGTTGGTATTGCTTTGCCCTTTGTTTAATGGCATCACTCACCTGCTTGCCTTGTTTTGCATATTTCTCAATCTTTTTAACTGCTGCTTTGCCTCGTATTTTATTGAAGATGTTCTTCACGGGCTTTAACCAGTTTTTGATCTTGGTCAATACTCCTGTTGCTGCTCCTATGGATGCTGCGGTGGCAACAACGCCCAGATTACCTAAATCTTTTAACTCTCCTACCGAATCCAAGGCTTTAAGGTCTGATAGTAAGCCTTCCACTCCTTTTAATGAGAAATCGGAACTCTTCTGCTTGGCTCCTTTTAGAATGGCATTCTTCAGGTTCTTTTCTTTGCCCTGAAGACCATTGAAAAGCTTTCTTACTTTATTGTGTCGCTTCTTTAAATCCTTTAGTTTACTTAGCGAAACATTGTGTTTTGAAGCTACTGCATCTGGTAGATAAGCGTATTGTAGTTTCTTAGCAATGCCAAACATATTTAGGCGCAATGCTGCTAGTAATCCGCCTCTGATGGCAATGGATAAGGGATTAAAGCGAACAATGGCTTTTACCACCTTTTTGGCTGCTTTACCAATGGTTTTACCGGCTTTCTTTATGCCTTTGCCTACCTTCTTTCCAATTCGTTTGATGGCTCTCCAAAAACGACCTCTTCGCTTTCTACGCCCCAGACCATCCATCGCATTTTCTAAATCATCGAATTCAAGTAGTCCTTCAATAGCATCTCTATCGTATTTAATGAGCCCATTTTCGGCAAGTTTTTCTTCTATAGTAGATAGTTTATCTAATACTGCATCACGCTTTGGTGTATTCCAGAATTTAATGGCCTGATCAAGCATACTAATGAACTGATCCGGATTTTGGATATGTGCCACTTTAGCTTTGTTACTCTTGCTTTTCAATAAGAAGTCACGAGTGCGTATGAGGTATTTTAATGTGGCATCTTCTGCGTTACCTAGGCCATTAATACTGTCTTCAAAATCCAATCCTGAAACGATCGACATCAACTCTGTATACTGATTTCCTTCATTGGTATCAATACCTGATAGTGCATAAATGGGTAAGCCTAAAGTACTCGTACCCGATATGCCATCGACACCTCTTATACCTGCGACCATTTGAAGTGGTGACATATTAAAGTCTGATTGTTGAAAACTGTAGGGCTTCTGGTAATCGAATTTGGAGAGTACTGGATCAATGATTATTTCGTTTTCACTATCACCAATAGCAGGTACAAAAACATAGATGTGCTGAAAGTTCTGTTTGCCATCGTATTTGGTGATGCGGAACTTAAATGGAATATCCAAGCACTTTAGAATTGATCCACAAAAAATACTATAATCATCACAATCAATACCTGATGACTTTTTACCTTGTTGTTTGAATTTGATTTGACCATCTAGCCAACTACGAGCAGGTGTGCGCAGTTGCTCAGTGCCATCTTCATCTTTTTGATATTGCAGATGCTTATAAGCAAAATTAAAGATGTTACGACAGGTTTCTTTGAGTGTATCAGCTTGTAAATACTGAGCTAGATCTTCCACCTCACGGTAATGGGATGCTACAATATCAATACAGCCTTCAACGGTTTCGAGTACATTGCCATTTTTTACCAGGACTTGATTGCCATCAGCTTTTTTAATAAGTTTATTGTACTTGGTTCCATCTTGTGTATTACGAGGACCGGATACTATACCGAGTTGTCCCAATGCTAATCCGCTCATATGTTGTTCTTCTTTTAGATTTTGTGTGGTGGTGATAGTCTCGCCATTAATACTAAGCGTTAAGGCAAAACTCATATCTGATTTTAGCTGTGCAGTGTTTTGAAGAAGTGCCATGGATAGGCCTTTACCCACTAAGTTGAGAAAGGGTACTTGAAAAACGATTTCTGGTTCTTGCGAGGTTCCTGGTGCAATAGTAAGTACCTTAATCCTTGGAGTTGAGTAGGCAATGTCTGCACCTTTATATTGCGCTACAACTTGGTTTATGGCTAATGAAACAGCGGCTTTAGTTGGATTATAACAACGCAGTTTAACGGCAAACTGAACTTCTTGTAAATTCAGTTTATGGATGCGAAAGCCGAGCAGGGCGAAGTTCATTTTTGCACCAGAAAGAAGGTTCTGACTCTTCTTAATAAGGTAGAATCCTCCGCCAATGGCTGCTAAAAAGCCAAGTGTGCCTAATATCTTTTTTGTGTCTGCTTCCATAATGGAAACAAACATATAGTAAGCTATACCTTAAAAAGTAGGTGGTTAATGGAGCTTGTAAGTGTTTGTAAGAAGTTAAGAGAATTTGTTTGTTTAGAAAAACAACAAAAGTTAATTATCTTTTAGGCACTGAAAGACTTCTTTCTGATATTTTCTTCCAACAGGAATTATGGTTTCAAATGATTTAATTCTTATCCTTAGTTTACCCATATCAAGCTTAGGAGAATTTATAAGGGTATATAGGTTAACGATGAATGATTTATTTACTTGGATAAAGGTATCTATTTTTAACTCTGTCATTATTCTATCTAACGACCATCGTGTTTTCCACATAATTTCTTCTGGTTCTGAACCATTTTGAGCAAAGGACTCTAATACAACTTTTTTACCGTTTTCAGTTGATTCGATGTAGGCTATAGCTATTGGATTAAGAGTAACAGCGTTTCTTCCTACACGGTAATAGTTTTCAGAACGAGGAGCTTCAATATTATCCAACCTTATTAAATTAAACACTCCGCTTTTTTTTATTTCAGGCAGATATGATTCACCAAACTTAAGTTCTTGCGTTATATATTCATTTAGGTTATTCTTAAAGAATCTATCACGGACAACAAGTGTATTGTTATCTGCATTAATAGAACATATTGAATATTTCTGAACAACATAACGGTCACTTATTCTTATAAAGTCACTTCCTAAAGTTTTTAGCAACTCATTTCCTGTAAGTCTTTTGTTCCAAGTAACGTCTTTACTCATATCACCTTCACGTATCTCTATAGGCTTAGATAAGTGTATAATCAATTCTTCTCTATTATCTCCACTTAAATCTATGTAAAGAATATCTAGCAACTCAATTTTATGCTTAAAGCGAGCTTTATCCTTTATATTAATAGCATATTCAACAACCACAGGTTTACCGTCTTTATCAAGTTCAAAGAACTTCCAAAAGTCATTCCCTACACTTTTAGGTGTGATTATGCCATTTTTTTCGTCTTCTTTCATTTCAGTTATATGTTTGCCACACATTAATGTTAACAGTTAAGCTATAGCGTATTTATTAATCTTAAAATTATTAAAGTTATGGGATGGAATTCTGATGCAGACCATTGTCAGGCTGATTACGATAATCACTCTGACCAACTAAACCCTAATAATGATGAATATTATAATTCAAGAGGGTAAAATAAAACAAGTATATACTTGTAAGTATTTAATTTAAAACTTTTTTATGTGCAAAATTAATAAAGAAAACCGTAATCCGTCTTTTGATCATAATGAGTGTGGTAGTCTTCAAATTCACAAGGGTGAATGTCAATTCAAGAAACCAAGCTGCATGCTAGTAAACAAACCGAAGCAATATAAAGATATAGCAGATATCTTTGAGTATGGTTGAATGTAATAATCGAAACTGGCCAAATTAGGTTGGTTTAAATTTGGATCAGAATGAGATAATAACCCACCAAAAGGTATATAAAGTATTGTAGGTCGAGGTGTGAATTTACATCTCGACCATTACAATATTAAAAAAGGATTGATATAACGACTCACACTTCGCGAATAGCTTATAGAGGTCATTCTCTCGTTTACAATGTAGGTTCATTATAATCGATAGTTTTCACGAAGTAGCTAGATGCACCTATATGAGCTTTATTACAGCTTATCTCAAAACGATTGTCTTTCATTAATGTATCAAAGTAACGGTATACTGTTTTTGGGGAAACATCGAAGCGCTTGGATATTTTCTGAATGGTTCTGCCATACTTGCAATTACGCAATAAAAGGATCCCTAATATTTTTTGAAACTTTACTTGTTCTGTCATAGCTCAAATATTAATCAAGCAAGATTGCCTTTTGCATTAATAATTGATTATTGGAATAAAACGGGGCATCGGTATTACCTAAAACTGATGCTGGAACACTCGATAGTTCAGGTAAATTATCCATTGGTACAATCACTGTCTTGGCTCCATTTTCTGAAAGCATGGTTATTTTATCAGTAAAATTTATTGCACGCTCCACAGCTCCACCAACAGATAAATCTCCAAGGACAGCCAATCCAGGTTTTAAATTCTTTTTATAGATAGCTGATATTATTGCGATGTACACGGCTGAACCAAGACCTGTTGATAGACTTGCTCCAAGAACCTTTGTAACTTGAATAGATATATCAAAGTTTTTAATGGAGTGTTGCTCATTCAATATAGATTTCTCATTGGCTTTAATATACAGGAAAGTATTTTTAATATTTTCCTTTATCTGAGTGTTACTTACTCCAGTAATATTCAATTTTCCGGAACCTGGAGTTGTTACTACTTCAAGTCTTACTAATGCGAGGCTTTCACCATCACTTGTTGCCGTATAACAAACACCGGGTTGTAATGGTGTATTTTCAATTAAGTGAGAGCCTTTTTCTTCAGGTAAACCTACAAAATGTTCCTCCTGAGATTCTTTGTCGATATAAGAGAAATTAGTATCCCAAAACTCCATACCTCCTATACGCTTTAGTTGCTCTTTAACTCTACGTCGCATTTCAATTGCTAATTCCACATATTCTTTCACATCTTCTTTTGTGAAATTCCCATCTGGGTGCAACAGTTTAATAAGTCCTGAAACAGTCTTTTTAACTGGTTTAGTGTCTCTCTGTTTTAAATGAGAACCAAGAGTGAAATAATCTTCTAAAACATCAGTATAAGTGTATTTCCTAAAAGACTTTAAGCATTCGGAAAAGTAATCTGTGCTAAAACCAAAATTCACGGTAAAGTTTGTAGGTGAGAATTTAATCATTTCCCAACCAGGCAAATAAAAGTGTATTCTATCCAAAAATGCTGTATCTGAATTCACTTCCTCAGACAGAGGACTAAATAAATGACTTGTTTGCAGAACAGTTTCAACTGGTTGATTAATATTACCATTCAAAATAATTGAAGCAATACCTGACATTTCACCTTTGGCAGCATCTCTAGTAAATGAACCAGATTCCATATAATCTTTCATTAATGGAACTGCTGCTTTGTCTGAAAATATTTTATCAGTTGATTCATCAAAACAAATCGCATCCCATTTTCCTACCGCACCAATCTTGCCGGTACTACCATGAACAAAAAGCTTAGCAATTGTTCCTTGTCCACCTGAAACCAAGGTAGCATAAGGTGTCAATTCTTTATATACAAACGATTTTCCGGTAGCTCTTGGTCCTAATTCAATAAAGTTAAAGTTTGATTCTACCATAGGTAGCAAGCGAGAGAGTAGAAGCATTTTTACTCTATCCGACATACCTTCAGATTCCGGCTCGTAACCACAACTTCTTAGTAATAAGTTTAACCATTCTTTTTTTGAAAACTCTTTACGCTTTTCAATAATTCGAGTATTGTCGAATGAAGATAGCTGTATGGGTTTAATATCTTGAATGATAAATGGTGTACCCTTATTACCATCTTTAGAAAAGGAATCATATTCAATATCGATAATTGCCCAAATACCACCCATAAGCATTTTATCATGAGCGCTTACCATGGCATCGGAGATAACTCCATTTTTAATGTTACTGTTTTGCAATTGTGCCCAATACACATCTTTTGCGGTATCAAGCTTTACAGAAATTTTATCAATTATCTTATAAGAGCCTTTTTCTCTAATCCTGGATTGAATTAAATCGCTTTCTTCAGGATTAACGTAATGTTCGGTAAGTATCCTTTTTACATTAGCCATACCCTCCTTAATCTTTTCTTCATCATCGGTAGAGCATGAATTAGCTATTAAATATTCAAGGACAAATACGGGAACATTAGCACCTACTTTTACAGAACGGACTAAATCTTTTTTTACTACGAATCCTTTAAAGGTTTCAATTAGTTTATTATCTAATGCATCTAATACAATCATATCAATATCTTATAAAAGTCCACCTAAATCTCTGGCGGAGCTTTGTTTTACCGTAACCTTATCTAGCTGCTCTTTTGTATTAGCATCTAAAACTTTAATTTCTATTTCAGAGTGAGAACCAAATTGATATTCCTTTTTAAGTTCCTGGTCGTTATTTACTGTGATGATATCACTTTCGTTGAATTTTTGGTTGTTAGCGAAGAACAGTAGTATTATCTTTCGCTCGTTGGTGAACAAGCCTTTAGAATCGGCATGTCCAGATAATTTCAATGTAAATAAATTACCGGTCACATCTATCAAATCAGATTTGTTTGTAATCTTAATACTAAGCAATTCGTTGTTTTCTGATGTGTTGGTCCATTTGAGATAAGGTATAATGGTTTCTTGTGGGGAAATCCCTCCATGACTAAATCCATATACACCAGGAGTTTTAAATGGCCCAAGGCGTTTAGCAAAATAGCAGTAATCGAAGTGCTCATACTTAAGTTCTTTCTCAATAAGCAGTTCCTCATTAATGCTCTGCTTATTTACTGAACGTATGTAACGCTCACTCTTATTGATTGTTCCAGAAAAACCAACTTCGATTTTATCGGAATTTTCCAAAATACCTGTTAAGGTAAATCCATGGTCAGTCAACAGGTAAACAGTTTTGTACCCATTTTTAAGCAGCTGTTGAATTTTGGAAGCAAAAACTTCAGCAACATGGTTAAAGTATTTTAATGCCTTTTGCTGATATGTTTCTCCCAACTTATCCGGTTCTTTATAACTACATATTAAGTAATGTGCTTTGTCAGTTATTTCATTAACATTTTCTAAATCAACAAATGAAATATCTTTATCATTATTGGATTTAGCCAGGTAGTTTTCTCTTTCTTTTTTTGTACTTAATACTTCACCTGTATTCACATATAGCTGGCTCATATTATGCTCTGTTTCCGATGGTAATCCAGCCAAAAGGTGTCCTTCAGTTAATCTGTAATCCTTGTTGTGGATATTTGAAATTATATCCTGTGCAAATTCCCACGAAACACCATCACCAACTACTATTGCTGTCTTTGTACTATTGCTGTCAATAATTTCCTGAATCTTGCCTAGTTGATTGGGCTGATAGTTGTTAATGTACTTAAACCATTTATCCAGAAATACCACAGATAAGTTTTTATAGTAGGTTTGTAATGGTTCAATAATAATGGGTTCGGTTAAAAATTCGCTATATAGTTTCCTAATTGCACCATCAACTTTACTAAAATTTTTGATGTAGAACCCAATACATTCATCAAATGAACTAATCTGGTTTATATTTTTTTCATCGAACTCAATAAGTTCTTTTACATTGGCCCAAAAACTTATTCCCAGGCTTTTGGCAGCTTTATCTGCATTTCGCTGATTTATCTTTGGTAGTACATTCTGAATAAATTGCTTGTCGTTTATGTTCTTACCTATCTCCTTTAACCACTCTTCATCTATTACTCTGAAAGGGTGTGATGGGTGAACCTCAAAAACATTTGATTTGGCAGCAATTTTATATTTTTCAAGATAAGCTTGAAAAGATGCCTTATATGAAAGACTATCTAACCAGTTTTTATATACATTAAAAAGAACAGCATTTGTCGAATTATGAAGTAATCCATTCAACATTTTTTCTACAACTTCCTTAGCCAAGGTTTTAGCAGGTTTTTTGACGTAGGACTGACCAATTAACTCATTAACCTTTTTAAAGAAAATTTCTTGCGTTGAATCATCGTACTTTTTTAAATACGAAGTAGGATTATCTAAAAATGGTAACAACTCCTTTTCTAAATCGAATATTTCGGAAGCCCCTTTATGACTTAAGTCCATCCAGTAAGTTTGGTTTTGACCTACACTAACTTTAGCTGCGGAAATGAGTTCTTCTTTAGGAATATTGATATTTAGGTTTAGGTGTTGATTGACTTTCTTTTTTATGTAGTGATCGAGATAACGTACCTCAATGCATCCATTGGTTTCGCAATATTCCCGTATGTATTTTAAATCGTTTTTAGGAGTATTGGTATAAATGATAAACTTTGTTGATTCACTTGCAGCCTTTTCTATTTCATATTTTGCCTTTAGCTCTTCAATTTCGCCATAGGTTTCATAAATAGTAGCCATACTTTTTAATTCATCTATTAAAAAGCTTGCCTCTTTTGACTCATCAATAAATACAGCTATTGAGTGAGATTTGTATATTTCTTCAATATCTTGTTTAAGCCACTTATCTATCATGCTAATTCGTTATTAGGTTGTTCTTCAATTACCTTATTCTCCACAACTTCCGCTTTATACATAAACTCTAGTCCTAGCACCTTTAACTTCGTTATTTCATCTAGAGCATTAAAATCTTCTCCGATATAACTACACATGAATTGTAGTATATCGAGGCCTCTTTTTAGCACCTTTTCAGGAGACCATTCAGTATTATTAGCCACAAGCATCGCACTCATAGAATCATATTTATAGCCTCTATTTTTATATCCATCACCTTTATTGCTCTGGTCAACTTTGAATAGGAACTTATCGTTTTGTAATGAAGAGTTATCACTTTGTGAGATGGCTAATAAATTACCTAAACTATTAGCAAGTTTCTTTCTTTCTAATGGAGTATAAGATGAGAAGTTACTCCAATCGTTCTGATTTTTTTCGTAAGCACTTCTTACTTCTTCAACAGATTTCTCTTTTTTATTGGCATACTCCTCAATGCTAACAGTTGCACTTTGTGGGTAGATATGTTCTATACTATCATTTTTTATGAAATCCTGCCATAAAATAGCACTCCCTTGACTGGAGGTTCTATTTTGTTTGCGTAAGTATTGGTCGTACATGTATAGAAGGTAGAAGCGACCTGACCATTTGTAAAAACCACTATTGTTACCTAGTTCAAACATTTCGTAGCTTTGATTTACAAACAAATGGAAACGATAATACCAAGAGGTGTATAATGTTATATCAGCTTTTGTATCAATAGCGTTTTTATTGTTCACATAAACCTGATGTGCTAAACTATATATTTTACTGTCACCTGTATTTCCTCTCTTGTTTGATAAATCAAATAGCTTGAAGCTGTATTTCTCTAGTGCTTTAATGGCATTTTTAAAATCATTTCTATCTTTTCGCACTAAAATAGCAAGTAAAATAGGCTTGAATGACGCTTTAAGTCCAACTTGATGAATACCTAATATAGTTTGCTTTATTGGATTGTTTTCTTTTTCAAAATACTGTGGATTATGTAGTTGATTCCACCAAACAGAACAGGTTTGAAGTGATTTAATGTACTCTTCAACCTTTTCTATCGTAAGCTTTTTGTCATACACTTTTTGTAAGGTAAAATATTGGTCAAAAAGGAAATTTGCGTAAACATTGGCTTCATCTCTGCTATATTTGTTGAAATATACAATCCAATGGTTTTTAATAAAATCTTCATCATCTAAGGGATGATTCTTGTTTTGACCTAAGGATTTATAAATTGTAATCCATGCCTTATTTATAGATTCACTTAATTGTTCTTTTTTCGCAGCATGAATTAATATTTCCTCTTGGCTGGTATCATTACCTAATTCGAATTTATCATTTAGGTAAAGCAAACGATTCTTTAATTTCTCAAGTTGAGATAATGGCTTACCTCTATTATTCATTGTTTCGAAAACAACATACTCATCTAATTCTTCGGGTAAAACATATTCATTTAGCTTTAGTTGGGTAGTTACCTTTGCAAATAACAGTTCTATGGTGTGACTATTATCTTTCAGGTAAAGAGCAACCATTGCCTTAAAGAATTTTTTGGCTTTCAATAAGTTCTCCGTATAGATGCTTTCTTCACTATCGTCTTCTACTTCATCTAAGTTTAAAATGTGCTTTCTAAAAAACTTATCACTTGGGTTATCTTTGTCATAGCCAAAAATATAAGCATTTACTCCCTTGTTTATATACAGGTATTGAATTTCAACGTCGCCTTCTCTAATTCCCAATGTAATATTTTGCTTTTTAGCTTCCTTAATAATCACAGAAAGCAATATCAATATGCTAGTTATTCTTTGTTGTCCATCAACAATGGCAAACTGCTTATAATTAGGCAACCAGTTATAGTCTTTATCTTTTACTTCAACCAAGGTTAAAAGACCTGTATAATGCCAACCACCGTTAGATATATTTAATAAATCATCCCACAAATCTTTCAATTGGCCCTTTACATTTTTTAGTGGCTCACTAGAATCAGGCTTAACCTTCTTATTGTTAGCCCAGGAATAACCTCTTTGATATGAAGGTATCCTTAGAATTCTATTAGTGAATATTTCGTGTATCGATTTTAAATCCATATTCTATTAAACTATTTCTATTAAGGGACTTTAATTATTTGCTTAACCAATAATCCAACTACAATTGCCATAGTAAAACTAATTAGGGTGCCAATTAGTACATATTCTGTTTTTTTTCGACCTTCGCCATCTGTGTCTTTAGTTATACGTAGAATAGATTTACTAGCAATTAAAAACCAATTGCAGCATACTGTCCTATAAGTATAAAGACAAGTACTAAAATCCTTTCAAATGAGCCTATATATTGACCTGCTCTACTTAAGCTATCATCTGTGTTAAACTCTTTTCGGAACGGTTCTGTTATTTTGCCGATAACAATACCTACAGGCCATGTAACTACAATAAATGACGTTAGCATAGAAACCATTTTCTTATCGGTAAGTATATGCTGTAAAAAAGGCTGTAATTTATTGAAACCGTTCTCCATAACAAGCCATAATACAATTAATACAGCTATATGTATTGTCTGGTCGATAAAGAAGTTGAGTGTTCCTGATTTTAGCCTTTCTTTTTTCTGCTGATCATTAAGTGATGAATCATTTTCAACTAAATTATTGTCTCGCTTCAATTTTTTCTCCTGCTCAACTTTCCAATAATCGGCACCTGCATGGCTTACAATAATGATTAATGGTACCCACCAATTGTTCCATTGTTGAAGAAATAGGTACGTTAATAAACCTGTAAGCAGTACATGGGACCAAAAAGCAAAGGACTTTATGCCTCCGTTATTCTTTTTTTCTACCCAGCTATCTGTTTGGAAAACAAAATCAACCAATATATGAGCTAGTAATAATTGTATTAGAATTACAATATTCATAAAGCGACCTCCTTACTTACCAACACCTCGAAACGATTTAAAAGAGCCTCAATACCGCTCCAACCAGCTGTTTTTTTTCTTTGATTAATGGCTGACTGCGTTATGCCAATTTTCTCGCTGATTTCATTTTCATTTAAACCAATTAAAGTCCAATATAAAACCTCAGCAGAAGTAACTACCCAGCCTGACATGATTACCTCCAATAATTTAAACTCGGTTTCCAATTCGGTATCCAGGTTAGTATTATCTGTCTTTACTGCAAATTTACGCTTATATTTTTTCATTGAATCCAGGGTACGTCCTGAATTTGTATAAGCTCCTCCAGTAGATTCATTCACATTGTTCCTCTTTCCTGTAATCTCTCCTAGGCCAATAGCAATTCTTACATCTATGGATGGTTTTCTATTACTTAATAAAGTTATTTTATTAAGGGCTGTTTTCAATAATAGGGCTGTTGTAAGAGCCTTTGAAGCATCATCTAATTCAAGCTGTATGGAATCTCCTCTTGTAATTAAGAAATAGCTTTCATCAACATTGGTTCTAATGGTTGAGTCTTTACTGAAAGTATCATAAATGGTTTTTATTACCAAATCTTCTCCCTCCCTCGAAAGTTTAGTTGAATCAATCACATCAGCAGTAATTACAGCATTCATATCTTCATTGTTTAATTCATTATCACTTTTAGCATCATTAGGCTGTAGCCTTATAGTAGCTTATTATTAGGCTGTAGCCTTATCTCTACCTTTGCTAACCTTAGCATCTTTTCTACCACCTAAATCATCTTTATTTCTATCTTCAAATATAAGGCTATAACCTTATATCACATCATTATTAGGCTATAGCCTAATAATATATTTATCAACACCTACTTCTTACTTACTAACAACATTATCTCAATCACCAACAACTAAACCCCAATTACCAAGTACTAATCATCAAGTACTTTAAAACCTACCAATCTGCATTTAAGTATTTCTTTAACTGGCCTGCGTTAAGTACATCGTAGGCTATCATTTTTTTCTTTTGCAACGGAGCTATGTTTTTACCTACACCATCATCTAGAATAGGATTGTAGCCCTCTGCCAAAAGCTCATCTATTTTTAGTTTAAAGCTTTCTATTTCTTTAAGCTGTTTGTATATTTTATCTAGCTCGGTTTGTTCTGCTGCCGAAAGGTTTTCTTTGCCCCTTAAATCGCTTTGGCGATTCTCTAATGAGCGTTCACGCTGCTCTACATATTTGGAGCGAATACTTAGCAATCTGTCTTTACTCCATTTGTAAATTATGATGTAACAATCGAAACCTTGCTCCGGGCCACTGGTTAAGTGCCAAATAAATGGTGTTTTAGGCAAGTACATAAACAGGTTAAGGTGGTCGCTGAAATTCTTGAAGAAATGGTTGTTTATGTATTCATTAAGTTCCCTTCCAAGCACACTATCAAATGATGAGTACTGTGCCATAGAAAATCCTTTTTCAATAAACTTCTCCTCAATTCTGTCGAGTAATATTTTTTCACCGGCATTGGGTACAAGTGGAATAATTCCATCTTCGTCTTCTATTAAAATTTCACGCAACATATCAGCCAAAAATTCCATGGCCAAATCGTTCATACGCTGTTTAGGAATAACATTACTCTCCTTAAACCAATACCAAACATTAATAGGATTTACCTGATGACGAATACAAAATTCCTCTAAATCGTTATTACTTTGGTATAGTTGTGGAAATTCGTTTTCAATAGCTTCTCTTATAGTTGTTTCAAATTCTTGCTCAGGTAGATTTTGTATGTAATCTCGAATATTATCTAGTGAAAAATCTGTCACTTCATTTGCCAGGTAAGCTTCTTTTGCAACTTTACTCACTGGCAAGACTCCAATACTTACACCCTCTTTAGCCAGTACCATCTCTTTGTCATTTTTGGTCAACTCAAAAACCTCAAATACTTTTTCATTAATAATAGCTTCATTGATATACACCTGACTTAAAAGATGATTCTCAATCTCTAAAAAACCTTTAATATTTGACTCAATCATCAATTTTGACTCTTCCCAATTTAGTTCAAATATGGAATATTTAGTTAACCACTTTTTTATTTCCACATTAGATACCGAAAGGCTTGTAATAACATCTTCAATATTGCTTGTCGAATATACAAACGGTATTCTTTGTATGTCACCAATTTGTGTATTTACCGTCGGATTTAAACAGTAAGATAAATAACCAGCCATCTTTGAGTTTACATATCCTAAACAATACATCACATTTTTGTATTCACTTATAGCAAAAAGAGAAGAACCACCCATATCAAACATATTCCCCTCTGGTAACTCTCTAAATGACACCTTGCTCCCTAATGTTGAGAATGTGATACCCTCCTTTAAATAGTAAGATTCATTTTGAGGACGCGACCTAACTTTACCTTTGTCATCAGTAAAATTCTTTATCTCATCTCCACTACCCTCCCAGTTTACCGTTAACCATAAATTACCATACCACCTATTAAAGGGGCCTCCTTTAGAATAAGTGACCCATTTCGATTGAATCAAATAGTCTCTTTTATTTTCACAAACTTCCCACCAGTATCTTAAAAAGCGATTATTATTTGCTGTCTGTAAACCTGCTTTAGGGCAAAATACATCCTCTAGCAAATCATTTGAAAACTTCTCTCTGATTTTATCAGAAATCCAGTAAACAAACGGCCATGATTTAATGAGTTTTAATTCAGACTGTAAAATTGAAAAGTTATGAACGTTATCCTCATTATTTATATAATCTTCTAAGGCTGATATAACAATGTCTTTTTTATATTTTTCTTGAGTGGTTCTTGTATATTTATCGACTGATATGAATAAGCTTTTATCGTTAATTCTTTTTTTCTTTTCAATAATATAGTATGCTGGAGCAGAAGCAAATGAGCCATCGAAAATATTTGTAGCATCTGGACCATGATGTACAAAAATGTTTATTACTCCTTCCATTAAGAGAAATTTTCGAACATCCTCAAATGTTTTGATGAACATGAATGTTAATGGATGGATCATTGCAACCATTCCATTAGATTTGGTTAATTCAAAGCATCTTTTTATGAATGTCGCATATAGATTAGTATTAAATTTATATGGCTTTTTGTAATTGGTCTCAATGAATTTTTTTAAATCCGGCCCAAAATCGGCACTATCGGTATAAGGTGGGTTGGCTGTAGCTACATCGTACTTTTGGGTAATAAGCTTTAAAAAAGTGATGGCATCCTTGGTTTTATCGGTTAAAAAGGAATTACCTTGTTGGTTTGCAAAACGGATAAATGCCTGCTGTAAATTAGCTAAAAAGGTTGTTTTAAATTGCTGATTCAATAAAGCCTCTTGTTTACTAAAAAGTGGAGTACTAGTATCTATTAATGCAGAAATATGAGCATCAATTTTTTCATTTAGCTTTACTAAGCTACCAAACTTATGCGCATCTTGAAGGTCTTTCCATATTAACTCGGCAGTTTCCATCTGTTTGGCATCCTTAATATCTTGTCTGAAAATAGAAAGAGCAAAATCAAAATCAGGTAAGGTGAAATCTGAGCTAACTACATTAAATTTTAAGCTACCTATGTTGCGTTGTTTTTGTTTGGCTTTAATCCATAACCCTAATTGTGCCAATTGAATGGCCCGGTCGTCTAAATCAATCCCATGCAGATTATTTTCAATAATAAGTTGCGGTATATCATCTTCATCATAATCGGCCCCGTAATTATCTATTTGGTCGGTATATAAATCGTAAAAGAAGCTAAAAGCATACAATAAGAAGTTACCCGATCCCGAAGCAGGGTCAATTAGTTTAATTTCGCGCAAAGGTTTAATTTCACGCACTCTTTTTTGTGGAGCATTGGCTATTTTGTAGTTGTCTTTAATCTCCGAATCAGGGTACATTTCTAGGTACATTTTCCCCAGCGAATTATGTACCAAGAATTCCACCACCCAACGTGGGGTATATACCTGGCTCTGTATACTTACTTTATGGTATTCTGTTTTAGCTTTACTATCCTTGTGGGCTTGTTTTTTAACGTTGTTGTAGCTTTCATATAACCAACCTAAAATATCATCGCTTTGCCATATATTGTCTTCTACTTGCTTATCTATATCAACAAAATTAAAGGTATCTATAATTTCGTTTAGTTCAATAGTAAATGGTAAAAGGGCATAGGGGTAATTAGGACTATAAAGTGGAATAGATTCACCTAGTTTACTAAATTCATAGTCAAGATATTTTCGTATACCCTCTAGCTCCTCATCACGCATATCAGGATTTTGCTCTAACCATACTTTATGGCCAAAAGAGCGATCTCCGTGTTCGGACTCTTTAGTTATTATTGGCGGGAATAGTTGTAAGGATTCCATTACTTTAATGGCGGCCAACCTATTAAACAAAGTAAAAGTTAACTCATCCAAAGCTTTTTCACGAGCTTCTTCGTAATTTCCTTTTTCGTTCTTATGACTTTTAATAAGCACTTCAATTTTAGTGCGCTTGATTCTAAGTTCTTCAGGTAAATTATTTAATTCCATTAACTTATTTGCACCCACACCTAAGCGTGCAAATTGGTTATTAAAAGCCTTATATATAAGTGAGCGTATTTGCTCTACGTGTTCGCTTAACTTCATAGTGTCTTCTCTAGTTGTTTACATTAACTTCCACTTCATCATCATCGGGCATTCCTGCCATGGCTTGAATTTGAATCGCCAATAAGTTGCGGTATTCTCCTGCTGTCATCACCTTTTTTGCAATATTAAATTGCATTTTTTTAGGTTGTTTTGGTTTTTCTGGCTCTCCCGGTTCAGTCTTTTTAGGAGCCTCCTTAATAAAACTACCGCTAATTAACATCAATTCCGATTCCTTATTTGGAGCTAATGCTATGTAGTTTAGAATGTCAGATAGCGAATATTTTGAATCCTGACATTCAATGTGGTACTCAAGGTGCACACCACTTACAATTCTGTTTTCACAGTATATTAACAGACTATCCAATTTGCTTTTTGAATCACGGTTGAGTTCTGCAGGATAATTTTGTGCCAAATCGTTTTGTGCATTCTGAACTTTTTGCATCAAGCTATCATGCGCCTCAGTCATTACTTGAGCATTTTTGCTCATTAAATCATAATAAGCATCTTTAATAGTCTGGGCTGCATTTTGGATATCTGCAAAGTTTTCAATTACATCATGATTCATTGCTTTCTCAAAAGCAGTGCTTTGTTCAGTTACAATATTGTTGACAATACTTGCTTTATTTAGTTCTGAATTAACAGACGATACAAAACGTTTATAACCTTTAATTTTGTCTAAATTCTTCTTTATAAATTTCTCGGCCTTAACAATGGCTTTAATAGCTTTACTATATTCATCTTTACCCAAAAGAAAATCTTCTGCCTTTTCAATATAATTAGCTTCTGTTGTTTTCGATGAATATCGTTGTAAAGTATCTTTTTGTTCCCAAATTTTTGAGAAGAGCTTATTGAAATCAGCCTGGGTATTTTTTAGTGTACTTAAGGAGGTTATGAAGTGCTCAGCCAACTGTGTTATGGCATCAGAAGCCTCGAAATCGCTTACATTCCAACCCAGTTTCTTATTAGTGTGCTTTTCAAAATCTAAATCTAAAAGGGTTTGAACCAGAAGGTTCTTTTGGGAAGCATTTAAGGTTTTGGTAATTGACTTAAAACGTGCCGATTTAAAGCGTGTACTTGTGGCAAAAACTTCATGAGCAGATTTATCATTATGCGAAAAATATTCTGTATTGTTATAATTCACAACCAATCTACCTGCCCTGAATAACACGGCTAATACGGTTGAGATTGTACCAAAAGCATATCCCCAAGGAGCAATAGAAAGTGCATCTTCTAAGCTTTTACCATCAATATATTTGTTATTAAATTTTGAGGTAACTTCTTCAACAACTTTTAGGTGGTCGCCAGTAAAGTTTCCTTTGGTATCGAAAAACTTAAACTCATCGCCTGAAAAGAAGCGATGTAATTTATCATCGCTAGATTCACTTAACAGTTTAGGTCCAATGCCTTCTGATAATTGGCTACTTAGTCTCTTTGTATATATATTCTTAATTAACTTACGCTGAACCTCATTTACTGTACCTTTAAAGTTATCTTTATTCAACAAGCTTTCATCAAACAGATAAACTAAAGAACCATTGGTATATGCAGCTTCAATAAGAGTTATTAAGTCCTTTTCTTTTTCATCTTTAATGGTTGAAAAATCACGAATAATTTGACGTTTATTACTGTCATCGTCATTGCTATACTTATCTTCCATATAACCATAGCGTTTCACTTCTTCCAACAAATGGTCAATCTCATTAAACTTGCTATTGTCAGGAATTAAAGTAATAAGGTCTTTGCTGTATTGTGTATCCATTTTAAGGCTTTCAACAAAGCCCTGTCTCTCTTCATTAATATTGAAAAGGCTGTAAGCTGTAATTTTTAAATTCTTATTCCCGGAAGGAATGATCTCATCATCTAAATCCGTAAGAATATTAAAATTATATGCCACCGAATCATCATTAATAGTTGATACTTGACGGAAGATGGTTAGTTTCTTTAAATAAGTAACTAACTCTCGTTTTTTGATGAATAGTTCCACATCAAAATCCTTCATTTCTTCCAATAACTTTCCTTCAAGGTTAGAGGTGATTTTGTAGTTGTTATTGGAAACTAGCAATAATTTTGCATCAACTAATAATCCGAGTGATTTCTCGATAAGTGGCTTTAATTCATAGTAAGAACCAATATATCGAATATAATTCTTGGTTATATTCTCTATGGTAGGAGATATAATTTCAGCCGAATTAATAAAATGAAGTGTTTTTAATAACTTCTCACCATTTACATTAAGCTCAGCATTATCAATAATACTTTTTGCAATACTGTATTTGTTTACTAAATCGGCAGGAGGTGCTGTTTGTGCCTCTGTACACAAATCATGAGCTGTTGTGAATTCATAAAGCCCTTTATCTCTTAGTTCTTTTCTTAGTACATCAAAAGTGGTAATAATCATACCCCTTGCTGCTATTTGTGTAGCTACCAAAGCATTTGAACTGAATAAGAATTTTTGGAGTAAATCGAATTGGTATTTGTGAAATGGGTAATACGTTGCAAATTGTTCAGCATCCTTAACCTTGGTAGGGAAAGTAGATTTTAGGTTGGTTGCATCATTTACTAAGCCTTCATTTTTTTGGTAATAGGTAACCAATTCGTTAAATGCATTTTCTTTTTTAAGTAATAACCTGTTCCGAATAATCACATCAACCTCTGTCGATTCCAGATGCATTTTAGTTTTAAAACGGTCTGTAACTTTATTAAGTTGAGCTTTATTGATGTTTGCATTATTAATTACATCATCTAGTTTCTCCTGGGCAATGGCAATAGTCCAAACTTTTTTACTGATACTTGATAAACTCTCACTTATCGCCTGTAAATCGGTTAGCTTAAACTTACCTTGGCTAATGGCCTCACTAGCTTCATCAAATACAAACACAATGGTTTTATCACTGTACTTTACCAGATACTTTTCTAATTCTTGCTTAAATCTGTCGGAATCAAAATTTTGGATGGCAAAACTATAAGTATTTTGAGTGTCTTCATATTCGGCATCGCTATAATCCATCGCTGCATAAACTCTACGCATGGCTCTGGCTATTTCACGATTACTTTTCTTGATTTCTTCCCAATCTTTTTCAAATAATTCTTTGGCTTTTTCTTTTAAAAAGTCGTATTTACCCTCGATAAAAAGCTCATATTCCATATAACCATAGCGGTCGTCTCTAAACCCCAGGCTTTTCAAAAAATTTGAAAACAAGGTAAAGGCTAGTCCATTGTCAGTATTTTGCTTAGCAATATCCAGGAATATAACTTTACTTTTAACGGTATCGAGTTTCCTTATATCATTTTCGATTAAACTTTGATTGGCTACTCCATTTAACCGGGGAATAAACCTGTCTCTTGCAGGTGTTCCGTTAATGGTTGGGTTATCTACCAGATAGCCCAACATTTTACCGAAATAAGACTTACCAGAGCCGTAAAATCCAGAAAGCCAAACACCAGTTTCTTTAATGTTGCTTGTATATTGCGAGACGAATTTTGATAAATGTTTTCCTAAACCATCAGTAATAATGTAGGATTCAATTTCAGCCTGGATTTCATTCTCAGACTTATCTTCCAAGTCGATTACATTTTTAATATCTTCCTGAAGGTCTAATCTTAGTATATCTTTTATTGCTGTCATGATTCAATTATTCAATAACCGTACATCTATATCTTGATGAAGGTTTAAAATTTAGAAAGTATAAATGGTCGTTCTCAATTTTTGCAGGATAAAAAATGATTAATGGGTGTTTTAATGCCATAACCGTTTTATGTTCCATGATATTATTGTTTTCAATACCTGTACCATACAAAGCTCCTGTTCTTATAAGAACGGGTATTTTATTTTGCTCTTCTGCTATAGCAATCTGTTCAACTATTAAATCCATTAAATCAGATTCTTCGTCATCAGAATTAAAGATGAGATGGGGCGTGTCGGCAAAGTCTTTATAGTAACTCTCAAAATTATTCCAACCATCTTCGTTAATAAATTCTACAAGCAATTTTGCAATATCTATGTAGGAGAAGTTTTCCTCACTATTTAACTCCAACATTTTAGCATGGTATAAGTCTTCTTCTTCCGGTGGATAGGCAAAAAGAATACTGTTACCTCCGTTGGCAGTACGTCTTAACTGCTCTCTATTCGTTGTTTCAAGGCTGACTTTTAAATTGTCAAACTTGGCTTTATGGTCAGTTGTAAATGCCATTGGCTAAATCTTTAAAGTTAATTTTGGACTGTACTGATAAACTTGTACCCGAATAAGACATATCAATCAGGCCTTTTTGAGCAACTCTTTTTATTCTTTCAGCAAAACTCTCAGGGGCTATAAATGAAAAAGGTTGAAACTCATGATTCAATATATTGTTGGCCTCCGGATAAGCAGCTTTGAGCAAATGTAAATAAACTGCCAAAACATTATCCGATACTTGAACATGCTTTAATTGCTTTTTTTGTACTCCTTCTAAAAATCCTAACTTCCTCAATATGGTCAAATATTTAGATGCAATAGGGCCAATTGTTTTCTTAGTCCAATTTAAGGCCTTAAACTCAGCGTCAATCTCTTTCAAATGACTGATAAACGAATTTACATCTTCACCTGTAATTGTTGTTTTACCATTGAAGTAATATTTCAAATACAATTGCTCTGTAAGAATCCGAAAAAGCTTATTGTTTAAACTTAGTTGCCAAAATATTAGAAAGTTATAAGGTAAACTATTGTCTATATTATTAAAAAAGGAGTGATAAATATCTGAATGGTTATTATTCTTAAAACTAAGAATAGTAGATTTGATTCCACGGTAAAATCGACCTCTTCCTTCCTCTGTACGTATTCCAAAGATATTATCCTTAATCATCCTCTCTTTCAAGTTCGTTTCTCCACACACATTACTCCTCAGGGCCTCATGTATCATGTGGTAATCCTGAATCCCTCCTAATGAGTTTATATCTCCGTTATATTTCACTTTAGAATTTAATTATCCATAATATTTCACAATACTTGCCGGTTCATTAAGAGATTTGACACTTTCTTTGTATTTCTTTAATTTATAAAGCATCAACCATGTCCTAGTTCCTATCAAGATATTGAGTTATTTATTAGTTTCGTTTATTTTCTTTTAGTTCTTTTTGCAGCAATTACTGAATTACCTCAACTAAAGGTATTATGTCATTCTTACTACTTTCTAGTTTGAGAAAATAACAAATTAAGTCATATAATTGCATTATTTTCCATAGTATCTGGCATTTCCTGACAAAGGTCTATTGCTCCTACGTCAAACAATGTCAAATTTAGAAAAATAACGCACTATATAGTGAGAAAAAGTAATAAATATCAAATCCTACACCTTATGGATACTATCTAGTATACCTACAATGTCACCTAATAAACTTTTTTGTAATGGAGAAGCTGTCTCTTGAATCTTGAGCTTTAAATATTCTTGTGGCACTTGCTTTTTTATTAGCACCTTGGCAAGCCTACCTAATTCTCTCAATGGCAGTTCCACCCTTGTCTGGATGCAATTGCTTTGCTAATGTTCGATAGTGTTGTTTAGCTTGTTCTAAATTGGTAATATCACTAAAATACATCATAGTTGTTCAAATTCTTCAAGTGTTATACAAAAATGTTTTAAGATTAAGAGAAGTTGTTGTTTGTTATAATAATGGCGTTTGTTGTGTCCAGAATTTGCTATTTGCTCCTTTAATTCAGGACATAATTTTATATCTCGTCTTAGCTGTTGCATTGCTGCATCAACTGAAACGCTATTCGGATAAAGTTTTTTAACCAAATCCTGTTTTAATATGGTTCGTTGGACTATCATAATGCTGTGTTTGGGTTGAAAGAAGAACAGTAATGTGCTTGCAATAATGCTAAAAGCAGTGTTGTAGTGTATATTTTAAGTGCTTGAGACTGCTTTTTAAAGCTTTTTTGGATATGAAGATGTCCTAACCCTATGTTCAGACTATATCTAAGATACTTTTCCAGATATTGCCCAAATTGAAAGACTACTTGTTTAGTACAATAAGAATTTTGGCGCATAATTTATACAATTATACCCCTGACAGCTATGATGTAAAGATAACTTATTGAGAATTAATAATGGATGTGCAAATCTATAAAGAACATATATTTTACTAGCCTTACATTACTTAGCTTACTTAGTCGGGTTAAAGGATTAGTTTATTGACGATTACATTTTTTAGCAATCCTTTATTTTCTAAGTAACTAAGTAAGTACTATTAAAAATACCTAATTACTAAGTAAGCCTAAGTAACTGCAAGTAACCACCCACCGTTACAAAACACACAATAACTTATTGATAATTAATTAGTAATACCTTTTTAAGTAATATAAGTACCCTAAGTAACTAATATTGGTAGAGTATTTCGGATTTTGGGTGGAAAGTCCAACTAACTATTCTTTCTACCTTAAACTAAAAAAACGAGAGCCTCTATTTTTAGAAACTCTCGTTTATATATTTGAAGTTGACCTTGGCTTTTTAAGTGCCTCTATTAGGGACCTCAATGCTTACATTAAGCATGTCGAGATGAAATACAAAAGCAGTTGTACTGGTAAACCTTTTGTTACCTAATTCATCGAATTCTTGGCAACCTGTTTTGGCATCAATCTTTTTAAAACTAACCTTCTTGGTATCGCATATAAAAGCAGGACTATTTCTTAGGTAGTATTCTACGGTTGCATCAGGCAGTGGCTTATCCCCTTCTCTTAATGCTTGTGATTTGTATAAACTAAATACTCTACTAACGGATAAGTATAGAACATTTTCTGCCTCTTTTAATATGATATCGCTCTTTTGCCAAGATCCATTCTCTTTAAAGGTTCGGATTATTTTATCGGCATAAACTATCTTATAATCTCCTCCTTCAAACAGCATATTTGAACTGATCAGATATTGTACAGTTTTCCAGAAGATACCCAAATCGTCGTTACGTGCGGTTTCTTTGTTTTGTGTAATCATCATTTGTGTAAATAACTGAATGATGTCGTTGTACTTGAATGGAAGTTCTACAATATGTGCTACGGTTGCATAGGCAGAAGCTATGGTGAGCCAATTATTAAAGATTCGGGTTTCGATGGTAGTTGTTCCCAGAAGCTCACGAAACTGAACACTTACAGCATTTACTGTTTTATTGTAGTTCTTTGCAAAGGTTTCTCTGTGTTTGAGTAACTGATGGGTTATTTGAGTAAGTCCTTGTTTGTTGATTTGCTCCAGCTCTTCAAAGAGCTTTTTCTCCTCGAAAGAGAAAGTGGTTTTAGAGAAACCCAAGGCTATAAAACGACTAAATAAGGCAATATCAGCCGTTGCAATTTGCTGACCACAGACTATGATTCCCTGGCTTACTTTTGAGGTTTCCTTTTTCTTGTCCTTATCCATGTTCATGCGAGTTCGTCCAGTCTTATCCCAAAAGCCTTTTAATAGTTCTCGCTTCTCCATTTCTAGATCGTTTCGGTACTCATCTAAAACACAAACTGCATTAGCACTAGATGCTACATGGTCGGCAATGGATGGTTTACTTGAATTGTGAAGATTGGGTACTTTTCCTTTGCGGCCATACATATACAGAATACTTTCGGCACAGGTATTTTTCCCTGATCCTTTTTGGCCATACATGTTTAAAATGGGAAACTTGTCAAAGCGTTTAGAGATGATATCCATAAACAAACAGGCAAAATAGAACGATAGGGTTACAATGCCATTTTCGGCAAATACAGCTGTATATTTTTGCGCATACTCGTAAAGCGTAATGTTTCCTTCGTTATGAATAAAATGGCGCTCAAATTCAAATAGTGTATCATCCGTTTCATAAATTTCGGAACAGGCAGGAATATAGAAGTACTTTGAGATGTGCTGTACAATTCCATATCTATCGGCTTTTATAAACTTATCGCCATCGAAGATGCCATTACCCCAACAAAAGAAACCTTCACGCTGCCAACCCATTTGCGTAATTTCCTTGCAACTTTTTGTCTTTTCGTAAAGCCAGGCTTTTAGTTTATTGAGTTCGCTCTCCCCTCCTGTCCACAAGAAATTTCCCAATGATTCTATTTGCAATTTGAATGCAGTGATGCTCACCAGGTCTCTTTGTGGAAGTTCCATTATTTTAACCAAGTTATGACGGTTCTTTATCTCGTATAAACGTTTGGCATTTATGGGGCTTTCAATATGAAAAAGTGGAGCCATCACAAAATTAGAATGTGTTACATAGTCATCACCTTTTTTATTGCGGAATACATAACAGTTATTCTCAACATAGAAGCCCCATCTATTAAATTCATTTAAACTGACATCTTTAGGTATGGTATACTGCTGCGACCTTTTAGGTTCATCCTTACACAATTCCTTTACGGCATCCTGCCATGCCTTTTTAGGCTTAATTTGATCTGCAGCAAACTCAATATATACTTCTTGTTTTGTTTTATCGTAATTGGCAATGAGTTTTGATATACGCTTTATGGCTTCAGACTTGAATACAGGATCTGAACTTGACTTTTCGGTATATTGAGCCGTTTTAAAGATGATGTAATCCGTCTGCTTCTCATTATATTCGAGAAACACATCCTTACTTTTAAATAAGGAGTCTGGATCTTGCCTCTCTGGTAAAATAATTACCGATACATGAAACTGGTTTTTAATGAGTATTTCTGCATTTCTGTCTGTTGCTCTTAATCCTGCAGCATCTCCATCGTAAATGAGTGTTGCTTTGTTGGTATATCGTTTTAATAATTTAGCTTGTGCTGAGGTTAATGCAGTTCCTCCAGAAGCAACAGTATTGATTACGCCAATGGAATGCATCCTGAGCACATCTGAATATCCTTCGGCAATATAAACTCGCTCTTCATTCCTTATGGCAAAACGAGCGGCATTTAATCCATACAACTCGTTTCCCTTTACATAGATGGTACTTTCTGGTGTATTGAGGTACTTTATTTTTGGATTCTCGTTTAAGTCACGCCCAGCAAAAGCAATGGTTTGTCCTGTTGAATTAGAGATAGGAAATATCAAGCGGTTTCTTAGAAAGTCATAAATACCTTTCTCATTACTTTTTAGTACGCCAATATCTTCTAATATTTCTGTTTTAAGCCCTTTTTCCCTAGCATATGCCAACAAAGCATTACCATCGGGCGCATAACCAATGCTAAAACTATCACCGTTAGGAATAACTAGATTACGTTGTTTTATATAGTTCTGAGCTTTATTGTGATTCAAATTATCAGTAAAGAAACACTCTACTATATTACATGCAATGTGCAGACTCTCGAGATGTCTATATTTAGCTTCATCGAATTTAGTACTGGGCTTCCATTCAAATGAAACATTAAGTTTCTTTGCTCCTATCTCGACCGCCTCTTTAAATTCTACACCCTCGTGTTGTTTAATAAACTCGATGGCATTACCGCCCTTATCACATCCAAAACATTTAAAGATCCCTTTGGCAGGATTAACCATAAACGATGCTGTTTTCTCATTATGAAATGGACAACAGGCTTTGTAATTGGTTCCGGACTTTTTGAGTTCAATAAAATTAGAAATAACGGTTAGTATATCTCCATTTATATGTTCTATTATTGTATTTGCATCCATTAGGCTACTTATTCTAAATAAAAAAGGTGGAGCTGCCCTTGTACAACTCCACCAAAACCAATCTAGCTGTCAAGGGTGGTTATTAAATCTTTGATTTCTTTCAATGAGAAACAGAGAAGTTTCTCAGTATCCATTGCTGCTGTAAGTTCAATACGAGCGATAAGACTCTCCCTCCAACTTGGAAGCATGTATATTATCCTACAACTATTAATGAAACTCAAACGCAAGCTTATATTTTCAGACCATGTGAGTTTATCAAGCTCTTTTTCTTCAGGGATAATAAGTGTGCAGCCCAAATCCAATAAATCAATCTTTAATTGATTGAGTGCACACATATCCGTTTCATGGTTAATACCAGATATGTAAATAATCATACACCCATTTATTGATTAGGATTACCCCTATTGTTTTTCCTTTCACGAATACCATTAAGGCGGTCTGTATACAATTTACTAAGTCCATCAATAGTTTGTATATGACTGCGAACGATGCGGCTCTCGAGCAATCGACTGACTTCTGATAAAGTATAGTAGGCTTTTTTACCTATGAAAGAATACGTGATCTCGCCTTTAGATCGTAGGCGTTGTAAAGTGCGAGGGCTAATTTTTAGGATAGAACAAATATCTCCACTATCAACCCAGGCTTCGTCAAAATTTATAGCCTTATGTTGCTCAAGCATGGTTTGGGAAAGAGAATCTATTTTATCCAAGAGAGCCTGATAGGCTTCTGATTCTATTGTTATCACATTCATACATTAGTATTTTAGTTTGGTACAAATGTGATAACATGGATAATATTAAGAACTCTACTTGAGTATCAAGTAGAGCATTTTCTTTTAAGAGGCTAGCATTTTTTGGTTAAATTTTTCTGCTAAACCACTAAGAAAATAAGCACGTTGATCATTATCCTTCTTAGGCTTTCTATTAGCCATTTTATTGAGTTCTGTATGATAATTGTCTAAGTTTACCCCAAATATATCATGAAAATAGGATAGTATATTTTCAGTAGTTATATCACCCTTGTTAATACACTTAGCTTCGCCTAAAGCGGATATTAATTCTATTAATGAACGAGTACTAGCTGTCCATTTAAACTGTCTAGTTTTACTTTTTTCCTCTATCTGCTGAACGTTATCTAATTCTGGATAAATGTTTAATCCTTCTAGTTCTACACATACATATTTAATCATGGCCTGTATGAAATTTTGTAAAGCTTGGCTCTTATTAAGGCAATCCAACTCCATGAACCACTTTACACTTAGTTTTAAACAGTTCAGGTTTAAGTAAGTTTGCTTCACATTAGGACCCTCATAACAAGTATTTGATACAAATTGCCCCCACTCCTTTAATAAGGATTCGAATTCAGCTACCCCAACTGAATCAGATTCAAATTTCCGTTCAATCATCCTTAAATAGTTTTCTGTCTTTTGTTCCATTATGTAATTAGTGTTTAGATTAAAATAAAGACTTGCGACTTAGCATAGTATATAGAACAACCAAACATGATAAATGTCGTGTTAAAAGATTTAAAAAAAACAATAGGATTGCTAATTCAATATTATTACGTAAATTGAGAAACGAAATATTGTAGGTTTTGGCTTAACTTTGGCATAGTAAAAAAGAGTAGCTAAATCGTAGCTTGTTTGATTAAGCTGTTTTTAAAACATTGATATATAGCAAAGTAAGTGAAGGGTTCAACATCCTCACTCTCCGCTGATACAGATGTCATAAATAGACACTAAACGGACAAGTCCCACAATATGAGAGTATTGTGGGACTTTTTTTATACGTCAATATTTGCTATGTCTGGCCTAAAATGGGATCACCGGCAAAAGTTGGGTCTGAAACAAAAAGTACATAGTTTTGCAGTATGTCCGAATTAAGCACACAATTATTAGTACTTATCCTACCGGAAGGAATACTTGATTATTTTAAAATTACTGACTTCAAGCAAGAAAAAAGTGGTCAATGTATTATTTCAATTTCATCAGTTTTTGAATTTTGGTTCTCAGCACCTTAGTTGAAAAAAGTCTAATATAACCAGTTGGGGTGCTGAGCACTTCTACTAAAAAACTGTTTTCATTAGAACAAACCCAATCTTATAGACCACCAACCTATAATATGTCCCGTTTTCTAACATTACAACAACACTTTATCTTTCAACAAATACAATACACATTGTAATTTCAATATTATATTCCGAACCTAACAAAGTATTTTCTCAAAATACATTTTGAACATTTGAGCTTGAAAAACATTACCATTATTAATCAAATCGAATGGATAAAGCTATTCAAGTTCATATCTTTTTCCATGTTAATCTTAGCTCGAAGGCGATGCCTTCCCATACGAATACTGCCCACTGATATACCAAGTAGATGTGACATTTCTTTACTCGTAAAGTTCAATTTTATGAGGGCACAAATTTTAAGATCTGCGGGACTTAAGCCAGGAACTTTTTCTTTTAAACGTTCGTAGAAACCTTCATTTACGGACATAAATCGAGTATTAAACTCCTCCCACAAACTTACACTTTGATGATTAATTGAGGTCAAAAATGAATTGGTGGTTTTATTATTTAAATTTTCCTTTAAGTAGGAGCTAAGTTTTTTAATTACCTCTTCTTTTTCAATCAACTGCAACATTGTACTAGTTAACTCCTTATTCTTAGTTTCTAATAGTGCAGCCGACTCTTTCTGTTTTTCCTCATTATCTAATTTTTCTCTCTGATGTTTTTTATTCATCATTCTGCTACGCAGGATTAATCCAATGATGATAAGCAGAAATATAGAGGAATAAAGAATAATCCTAAAACCTAGGATTTCTTTCTTTTGCTCTGCAAGCAATAAATTTTTCTGAACGAGTTCTGTATCTCTTTTTCTCAACTCTTCATTATAGCGATTACGGATGGTTAAGAACCCTTTATTTTTAGTATTTTTTGCACTAAATAGCCTATTATCTATTAGTTTAGATTTTTTTATATAATTATATGCATTGGAACTTCTGCCGGTTCGTATCAGCGAAAGTGAGAACTGTGTATAGAGTTGCGATTTATGAGAGGTTTCTTTATTAATCGAATCGTATAACTTAATGGCATTTCTATAGTAAGGCAATGATATTTGATAGTTACCAATACCTTGGTTTACATTACCCAAGGTAGTGTAAACATAAATTTTTGAGTAGATATATAAGATGTCTTGTTGCGTATTTACATCGGCCTTTAAAAGCTGTTGCTCACAATTTAAGAGTAAATCTAATGCCTCACTCGGCTTTTTTTGATGATAGAGTAATGTAGCTTTTCTTTCCAATAAAATAATCCGATTGGGTAAGGGTAAATCTATTGAATCGGCTATATAAAAACACGTATCAAGATAACACTTCGTGATCTCAATATTTCTTAAGCGCTGGTTAGTAAGAGCTAAGTTGTAATATGGGCGAATTAGCTCTGACGAGGTAATGATTTTGTTTTGATAAGCTTTTAAGTAATAGTTACATGATTTCCTAAAGTGCTCTTTCGTTAAGTCATACTGATCAAATGTATTGTTTAACAATCCTAATTCTTCATGCGCTTTAGCCTGAAAATAAATATCATTAATCTCTTCGGCCAAAAAGAGTGCCTCTCCAGAATAATTAAATGCCGAACTATAATTTAGGTTTACTCGTTCAACTGAACTGAGAGTGATTAAGCTTTTAATAAGTTTAACTGTATCCTGGTTATTTCTAGCATTACGATGCACCTTTTCCATCCTGTTTTTTATCACATCATATTCCATTTCTAATATCGATTCATTAGAAATTAAATTTGTTTCCTGATGCTGACTAAGTAATAAGTCCGGATTAATAATGTTATAAAGTAAAATCAACAAAAACGCCCTTGATATCCTTGAGTAATAGTATCTAAATATCATATTATCAACCTATTTCGATCATTATAATTTATTTCATAAAAACTAGCATGTTAATACTTTGTGACGCTGTTTTTTTTAAATGTTATAACTATGTAACGGTAATTTTTCTACTTATAAAAACATTGTATTTAACATTGCAAGCATACAATTCCACAGGCAAATATATGTTTTTTGAAGTTTAATATTCTTCGGATGATTAAAATGTTCTTGTATTTGAACTTCTTCTTAAAACACAATTAAAATATAAAGATGAAGAAATTACTATTTGTTTTCAGTTTGGCGCTTTTTAACCACAGTTTCTCAAACTCAAAAATACAGTATTACTAATAATTCTAATAATCCAACGCCTTCAGAGTTTAAATAGCCCGAAGGTGTTCATTTCAATAAATTCATTTTTTTTAAATCTTTAAATTACAGTATTATGATTAAAAATTTACAAAGATCAATTATCATTTTAAGCATCATTTTAGGTTTTAATACTAGCCTTTCAGCGCAAGGAGTAACATCAGTTTCTGTTCCCCAAGGAATACATTATGTAGGAAGCACTATTCCTGTAACTATTGAATACACTACAAGAACTGGTGAAGGTCTGCAAGATAAAATAGCTATTGCAGTTCAAGTTACACAGGTAGAAGGAGAAGCTCCTGTTTGGATTTTTGCACAAAAGCCTCAAGTAACACAAGGTACAACATCAATCACAGTAAATATTACTATTCCAACAGATGCAGGTGCTATTACCGGACCAGCATTTTTTAATGCAAAAATGCAACCCGTTGAAGGAGGTGCCACTATAGGTAGCCAAGTAAATTATGAATATACTTTGTCTGATATAGCATTAGATGTTGCGAAGAAAGAAACTGTAGATTTTACAGTATCACCTAATCCTGCATCTGAGTATTTAACTATCGCTACTCCTGAAGGAGCTACTATTGAAGTGATTAATTCAACAGGAGCTACGCTAAAGAAATTAGATAAAGCAAGTGCTTCAACAACATTATCAATTTCGGATTTATCCCCAGGAATTTACTTTGTTAAGGTAAGCTCATCAGGTGCAATATCAATTAAAAAAGTTTTAGTACAATAATTTAGCGTTTACAGTAGGTGCAGGGATCCCCAGTCTCTGCACTGTCTATAATTTTCTTAAAATAAAATAATGTAATATTAGTTACCTCACCCACTCCTATGTTATGCGAAATAGTGATCATATTATTTTATTGTTGTAGTGTGTAAAAACAACAAATACTATTTAGAACAGAAGTAATTATGAAAAAGACGTATAGCATAAACACAATAAGGTTAGTAATATCAGATGCGAGAAAGGTAATTCAGTAGTAATATTTTTCCGTGTCCGGCAAATGACAAGGCTATACAAATAGTCACTGCTTATTTGTATTATGCTTTAGGAAAAAACTCTGAACGACTTAGATATCCAAAAATCTAAATCTGATATTCACATCATTATTTCGAAATACAAGGAAATATCTACTATATAGATAAAAGACTACAAATTTCATCGTGTACTTGTAAAATAAAGACTTTAAAAAGGTTTTCATAAAAAATAAAATACTCATACTAATGCATAAATATAAAAGAATACTCATGCTTATATTTGCAGTTAGTTCTATCATAACTTCTGCAAAGGCTGATATTGTAAATTTTCTAACTGATGATAATTATGGTTTCGAAAATGGAGGTCAAGCGTTATATTTTCAACATGACACATGGAGTGTAACTCAAGAAAAGGCTGCCCCCTCTGGCAATTACAGTTTAAAATACGAAAGCGACGTGGCTGTTACGAGTCAGAATAAAGTTAATGGGGGATCAAATGGATCTACAATTTCATTACCCGCTGGAACCTATAAATTTAAAGTGAAGGTATGGCTACAGTCTGCTGCTGAGATATCAGGTTTTACCTTTGTTTTAAAAGAACCATTTACAACTTTTAATTACAGTTTTAATGGTATAGAACGTGAACAATGGGTAGAGCTCGAAATAGAACAAACATTTAATACTGAGGTGATCGATTCTGAATGTCTTTTTAAAATTGAAAGTTCACATGGTGGAAAGGGTGTTTTTTACATTGACGATTTTCAGATTTGGGGTGAAGCTATTATTCCACCAGTAGAAGTGCCCTATTCCAGTATTATAGAAACTGTAGAATCCAACAATATTAGCTTACCTGCTGCTGATTATAATATGCATTTGAAAGTATGGGTAGAAGAGTCTACCTCCATATCCTCCTTTTATACTCAGCTAAAAGAGCCTTTTGTTAGCTTAAAATGGGATATAGCAGCAGTTGCAAAAGGTGAATGGGTTGAGCTAAAACAAGAAATGAGCTTAAGTTCAGATTGCGAAAATACTTCATTTGTATTACAAGTGGCAAACAATCCAGACTACGGTGGAGGAATCGGAACATTTTACATTGATGATATCGTTTTTATAAAAAAAGATGATACGGGTGTCGATGATGACACTAAATTCTCGTACAGAGTATTTCCTAACCCTGCTTCTCAATTATTGCAAATAGAAAGTGAAATACCTGCTGACTATATTTTATATAATGTTTCAGGAAGGATAGTGAAAAAATCATCATTAAAGAGCCAATCGATAACTATTCCTGTATCTGATATCTCAAAAGGAATGTACCTGTTACAAATAAAAACTCAAAAGGGTATTGTGGTAGAATCTGTAATCATAAAATAAAATTGCTGCACAGATTCATAATATTTAAAAACAACACAAGTAGTACAAATAACTGAACAACATATTGTTACAATCTTAAATCGCACCAACTATAACTATTTCAATAAATATTAAACGCATGAAAATACTCTTCTTTTTAACTTATATTTTTTTCGCTTGTTCATTCACATTAATAGCTCAACATGGTAGCGGAGATAAACAAATCGATTTTGAAAACAACCAATCAGATTGGCGTAACAATAATCCGGAATATTGGAAATTAACAACAGAGAAATCTGTTTCAGAGAATACTAGCTTAAAATATGATATACAAGACGTATATTCATCTCAAGCCATAGTGAGTATTGATGTTGAACATACCATTAGAAAATTAAAAACTGCTATAACAACTAATGGAAATATAATTGTAGCAAGCAGTTATAATGGTGTGGTAATGGGAATTGACTATAGTGGTGTGATTCTATGGAAAAATGACCTGGGCAAAGGCATTATGAACCATGACATTTGGTGTGCAGATATTACAAATGATGGAGTTGATGAAATTTTGGTAGCCAGTGGTAGCGGTACTGTTTTTTGCTTAAATGCAGAAGGAAAAACGCTATGGCAATTTCAAGAAAATGAGTTTCCTATGATTTCTGTCTGTTCCGTAAAAAACACTCAAGGAGAATCCTATGTTGCTTGTGGTGGCGGCGATATGAATTTCTATTATCTATCTGCTACCGGAGAATTATTAAAAACAATGCCCTCATCTAGCTATTCTACCATATGGTTTAATCCAAAGTTTGATGATGGGCATATACTTCACGATGTTCATACCATAAATTTTTTGCGTGCCATACCACAAGCTGATGGCTCAGATGTATTAGCTGTAAATGCGGTTATTAGTCATGGCGAACCTTCAACTGATTTGTATTTATTTAAACCTTTAGAAGACTCCTTTTTTAAAAAGATAAAAACGCCACATGAGAATGGTCGTATTGCAGAAATGCGAGTAAGAGATATTGATGAAGATGGCAATTATGAGCTATTACTTGGCGCTGCAAACGCTAATCAAGAACCAAACATGGGCATATTAGATGTTACTACTGGTAATATAACAACTTTTTATGCAGGACAGGAAATGAACCTCGCTTTTGGTTATAGAGTTATACACCCCGATGTTATAAAAATAAATAATGAGACCTATTATTTTATATTAACTGGAAATCAAATAGGATTGATACCCGAATCTCTAGATGCTAGCAAACTAGAGGTGATAAACAGCAACTACTCTTATAATTCAATGTGGAAAGATCCAACTTGTAATAAAATTATTCTGGGAAGTTCGCAAAGCGGTGGAAGCTGTATTCATATCCTAGATTTAGATAATATTGATTGGAAACAAGAGTATGCTGAATTAACACCTCCGGGAAATATTACAGCTATCCTTTCAAATACACAAGAGGCAAGGGATGCGCTTATAGGTTATGAGAAACCATCTTGGGAAAGAGATCCATTAAAAGTGTATATAATGGATACACCTGATGGAGCTAGCGATGTTATTTCTAATATTAAAAATAATTATTCCAGTCCTGAGTTTCTAAATCACGTTTTCTCAAAAAACGTTGAAAATTGGGATCGTTCGGTACTAAACAACGCTCATTTTGAAGAAGGACGTGATCAACGAAAGATATATGATTTAACACAACAACAAGTTTTAGATATGCTGATTCCAGCATACGATAATGAGCCGGGAATTACTTTTCGTGGAGGTCATGGCAGAGATGTCTATTTCTATAACCCTGAAACCACAAAAAAAGTGATTGATGGAGCTAACAACAAAAAAACGGTTATTATTTATCCTGAGTTAGATGCTGATGAACCAGTATTTGAATTTGCAATGGATAATTTGTTTTATCCTTTGGCAGAATATTCACAGGGGAAAAATGCAAATATTTATATCCGTAGCAAACATGCCTTCTGGTATTCAACATCGTATACTCCGCACTGGTCGCGTTTTTTAACAGGCGAATTTGCTGATGTATTTGTGCCTTCGATGGAAGAAACAGAAGATATGTCGATGGACCAAACCATTGCCGGCAGAATGGGGATGTGGGCCAGCGGTGTAGTGAATGATTGGGGCTGCAGAGCTGCACGCGACAATACTAACTTTATGCGTTCTCGAAGTCATTGTCATCAAATGTTACCTAACCACTTTTTGCGCTATTGTATTTATAATATAGCTAGTGGTGCCAGATACCCACAAAATTTTGAAGTAGATGCAGACTATATGAGTTTCTTGTATGAGTTGATAGCGAAGGGTGCTTTATACGTACCTAAACGTTCTGAAATAGTTAGCTTTTCACCTGTACACCTGAGTATGGTAAACCCAGGGGATAAATTTTTACGAGAAGCTAATGATGGTAGTTGGACTGTTAGAGAAGATGCTGAGCTAAAAGGGGATGATGCTTATGTATTTGGACGTTTAACCGGAGGCTGGTCTGGAGCTAAGGTTTCAGATTGGGATTTCTCAAGTTACGCATCTGGAGCTAAAGATCGTCGTTTAAACTTTTTACCACCTTATAAAAACGGATTGGTAATGATCACCCCTGTTCAAAATGGTGTGTATGCTGATGAAGATGCACCACGAGGAAAACTAACGGATCATTTACATCCTATCTACAAAGACATCATGAAGGAGTACATCACCAATGGTCACAATTATATATCATCAGATGGAACGCAAACTTATAAGGCAGATGAATATTACACAACTGTAGCTGCTGAAATTAAAGAGAGTGCTAAACAGCTACCATTAACGGTTACCGGCGAGGTGGCATGGGTCGTTTCTCAAACATCACCTACACACTTGCGTTTAACTATTATTGATGGTGGTTATATAAATCCAAGTGATAAGAAGGCAACAGTAACTTTTAATACAGTTAACCCTGCAAGTATGACCGATATTTTAGATAGGACATCGTTTAACGTCAATAATTCATCTGTAGAAGTAGATATTAAGTGCGGTTTATTCCGTTTTATTGATATTGAGTTACAGGAAGAACTAAAATAACTATCACTTATTACTTTCCTGTAATAGAAAATTCTGAGATAATCATTACCCCAAACTAGAAATGGTTTGGGGTAATAAATTAAACATGAATTATGCGTTAGGATTTCGTCATGAGCATTAAATGCGCAAGAAAACAGGCACTTATTGATACGAGGCATAGCATCGCTATGGTGAGTTCAGATAAGTAAATGAAACGTCCTGTTTTGAAGCAGTTTTAATGCGCAATAGAACTTCTAATGCATATTTCAGGTTAAAACAGCCAGAATCCCAAGCAAGCTGTTTCCCTTCCCTATTGTTTTAATAAAACAATACCCTCTTATTGCTCGAATATCAATTCCATTATTAAAAAGCTTGATGAGTCGACCTATGTACTTGGTACGAAAAAGAATAGTCCTTAAACCTAAAAACTGCCTCTATTATAAAATATAACATCCTCTTTTTTATATAAAATATACAATTTTCAGTTATTATTTAATCTACATTAATTATGAAAAAATCTACATTTCTAATCATGTTTCTGATGTTTTTTACTATTCAGAAACAATTAATTTCACAAGCCATAAAAAGCTATGACACGGAACACACCATTAGAAAAATTAAAACGGCAAAAACGAAGAACTACTCCTACATTATTGGAAGTGCTTACGACGGAACACTGATAGCCATGAACTTTAACGGCGTAACAATTTGGGAAACCAATATTGGAAACGGTATTATGAATCACGATATATGCGTGAGTGATATTACCGACAATGGTAATGAAGAAATACTTGTCGCCAGCGCCAGCGGAACAACATATTGCCTAAGCAGTGGAGGTGAGATTCTATGGCAGTTTCAGCCAAATGAATTTCCTATGATTTCAGTTTGTGTTGTTAAAGATACTCAAGGCACACCCTATATTGCTTGTGGTGGTGGCGATATGAATTTCTATTATCTATCGGCTACCGGAGAACTATTAAAAACAATGCCCTCGTCTAGCTATTCTACCATATGGTTTAATCCAAAGTTTGATGATGGACATATACTTCACAATGTTCATACCATAAATTTTTTACGTGCCATACCGCAAGCTGATGGCTCAGATGTATTAGCTGTAAATGCTGTTATCAGTCATGGCGAACCTTCAACTGACTTGTATTTATTTAAACCTTTAGAAGACACCTTTTTTAAAAAGATAAATACGCCACATGAAAATGGTCGTATTGCAGAAATGCGGGTAAGAGATATTGATGAAGATGGCAATTATGAGCTATTACTTGGCGCTGCAAACGCTAATCAAAACCCAAATATGAGCATATTAGATGTTACTACAGGTACTATTACAACTTTTTATGCAGGACAAGAAATGAACCTTGCATTTGGTTATAGAGTTATTCAACCCGATGTTATAAAAGTAAATAATGAAACCTATTACTTTATATTAACAGGAAATCAAATAGGATTGATACCCGAATCTCTTGATGTTAGTAAACTAGAAGTCTTAACTGGTAAGTACTCTTTCAACTCTATGTGGAAAGACCCTTCTAGTAATAAAATTGTTTTAGGAAGCTCGCAAAGTGGTGGAAGCTGTATTCATATCATCGATTTAGATAATGCAAGTTGGAAACAGGAATATGCTGCATTAACCCCTCCTGGAAACATAACCAACATTCTTGCAAACACCCAAATATCAAGAAATGCGCTTAAAAGTTATGAGAAACCATCTTGGGAAAGAGATCCGTTAAAAGTTTATATTATGGATACACCAGTTGGGGCTAGCGATATTATTTCTAATATTAAAAATAATTATTCCAGTCCTGAGTTTCTAAATCACGTTTTCTCAAAAAATGTTGAAGATTGGGATCGTTCGGTACTAAACAATACTCATTTTGAAGAAGGACGTGATCAACGAAAAATATATGACTTAACTCAACAAGAAGTATTAAGCGCGTTAATTCCTGAATATGATAATGAGCCGGGCATCACTTTTCGTGGAGGCCACGGAAGGGATGTATACTTTTACAACCCTGAAACCACCAAAAAAGTGATTGATGGTGCCAACGGTAAAAAAACGGTTATCATTTATCCTGAGTTAGATGCTGATGTGGAAGAGTTTGAATTTGCAATGGATAATTTGTTTTATCCATTGGCAGAATATTCACAGGGTAAAAATGCGAATATTTACATTCGTAGCAAACATGCCTTTTGGTTTTCTACACCTTATACTCCGCACTGGTCTCACTTTTTAACGGGTGAATTCTCAGATGTTTTTGTTGCTGCCATGGAAGAAACAGAAGATATGTCGATGGATCAAACCATTGCAGGTAGAATGGGAATGTGGGCAAGCGGCGTAGTAGATGATTGGGGCTGCAGAGCTGCACGCGACAATACTAACTTTATGAGGTCACGTAGCTATAGTCATCAAATGTTACCCAACCACTTTTTACGTTATTGTATTTATAACATTGCATGTGGTGCCCGATACCCTCATAATTTCGAAGTAGATTCGGACTATATGAGTTTCCTATATGAATTGATTGCAAAGGGAGCCCTTTATGTACCCAAACGTTCTGAAATTGTTAGTCTTTCGCCGGTGCACCTGAGTATGATAACACCTGATGAAAAATTTTTACGCGAAGCTAATGATGGTAGTTGGACAGTTCGAGACGATGTTGAATTAACAGGAAATGATGCCTACGTATTTGGTCGTTTAACAGGAGGATGGTCAGGAGCACAAGTATCCGATTGGGATTTCTCTAGTTATGCATCCGGCGTAAAAGACCGTCGTTTAAACTTCTTGCCTCCTTATAAAAATGGAATGGTATTAATTACCCCTCCTCAAGAAGGAAAGTATGCCGATAAAACGGCTCCTCGGGGTTCTTTAACAGATCATTTACATCCGCTATACAAAAACATTACCAAGGAGTATATTACGGATGGACACAATTATTACTCTTCTGATGGAAATACAACCTATACTGCTAAGGAGTATTATCAAACCATAAAGAACGATATTGAGGAAAGGGCTAAAAAACTTCCATTAACAGTTTCGGGAGAAGTGGCATGGGTAGTTTCTCAAACATCACCAACACATTTGCGCTTAACCATTATTGATGGCGGTTACATCAACCCAAGTGACAAAACGGCTACTGTTACTTTTCATACGGTTAATCCTATAAAAATGACTGATATTTTAGATGGAACAAGCTATAGCGTCAGTAATTCTTCATCTATTGACGTGGATATTAAGTGCGGTTTATTCCGTTTTATTGATATCGAACTAGATAGCCCGCTTGGTGACATATCTGCTGTCGATGAAATTAAGTCAATGAGTGCACCATCAGGTATTAATACTACCGATGAAGTAAATGTGACAGTTCAATACGAAACGTCTGCTAGCAGAGATATTTATATTGGCTTACAAAACACTACCAAAGGAACAATGCATGGAGGCAAAACAACAACTGTCTCTAAAACTAATAATGGTACATTAACAGTTAGCATTACACCTAAAAATAATCCTTCGGTTAACGATACCTACCGATGGTTAGCCTACATGATGCCTGAAGGAGAAACATGGGAAGAGAAAATTGGAGGTAATACCACAAAACCTGTTGTTATAAGCAATTCTTTTACCGATGAAATAATATCTGTTGTTACGCCAGATGAAGTGTCGCTTGGTGAGGAGGCTAGCATAAACATTAACTATTCTGCTAGTGAGGATAGAGAGATAAATGTTGCACTTATAAAAAGAGGTCCATGGGCTTTATTAAAGCAAAAAAATATTCCCGTAAATGCCGGGCAGGATGAAATAAATGTAAACCTTACAATTCCGGATGAAACGGGTGAGTATTACTGTCGTGTACGCATAACAGCTAAAGGCTCTAATATGCAAATCCATCAGATAAATAAAGATTTTACAATTTCTGAGAATCATCTGAAAAACGCTGAAATTGACGCCCCATTAACTTCAACCGCTAAGCAGTTAAAAATATATCCAAATCCGGTAAATGAAATGTTACATATTGATTTGGATGCCAAAATAGAAAGTGATGCCAAACTATTTATCATTAACAATCTCGGAACAATAGTTTTAAGTCGTAGCTTAGTTAAATCGCACTCTATGTTAAATGTATCGAACTACAAAAGCGGTTTATATTTTGTTAAAATAATTAATGGAAATACAACAATTACACGTAAGGTTTATAAAAACTAAGGAATTGCTACTTTGACCAAGTAGATTTTCAGTTTATTAAACTGAGTTTGAGTTAGGAAATAGAATCCAGATTAATTAATATAGAGGGTGTTCAATGTAGATTGGGCATCCTCTTTTTGTATTGACACTATCTCATTAATTGTGTAACCAAGGGGTTTAGTTATACTATTGGGATACGATTTCTCAATAGCCCATATTTGGGTAATATTAATTATTATCTTTTGAATCCGGGTTAAACCCGAAATATAAATCGAAAATCATACAGGTTTTCAAATAGGTTCTCAATTTTCAGCTTTGATTAAATATAGGTTTAATGAAAAACTAAAAAGGCCATCTCAATTGAGACAGCCTCTTTGATATGATAAAAGAAAACTTTTTAGTTATAACGTTCTTCTGCTGTAATAACAGCACTTCCTTCAAAAACAGAAGAGCTTTCCTCTACAACAGGAGGGTTTTCTGTAAATACCCAATCTCCGTTAGCTTGTAACTGGTACACGATAGTGGTTAAAGTAGATACTTCTGTCGACTCTATTTTGAGCGTTCCTACACTCGTTTCTACATCTCCTAGAATAGTGTAGTCTTTATGTATTTCAACAACAGTAACATCTTCATGTTTAACAGAGTCTGTTAGAATATCTGTTTCGGTATAAACATTTTCAATATCTACCGAGAAGTTAATTCCATAACTTTGTTGATTTGTTGTATCACTATAAAGATTAGTTTCATAATTCGTTAGCTTCGGTAATTCAGCTGTTGTACTATTTTCAATCAATAAAGGCTGCTCTCTATAAACTTCCATAGAGAAAGGTGTCCCCCCTTCTATTTCTGTTAAACTATATATAGGTACCAATTTAATATCTGGCTGTAGCCAAGTTTCTTCCTCACAACTTACAAAAACAAGCATCAGAGTAAACACTGCTGTAAATAATATATTATTTTTCATCTGTTTAAATTTATTTTCAATGTTAATATGAAACCTGTCTGTCAGCAGACAGGCTTGCAAAATCAATTTAATCACCTTCTCGTTTGCCGATTTAGATAATCAAATTAGCATGTTTGTTTCATACTTTAAATACTAATGACCCTTGATAGGTAATGCCTATAATTCCTAAATAGAGGAGTTTAGTTATTTTTGCTACCTATACAAGCTTCATATATTTCTTTAATATTAATTAGTTCGCCTCTGCGTGAATAAACAGAGGCTTTCTCACATAATTATATATTACGGACGAGTTTGCAGAGGTACAAAACTTATATCATCCAAATAGAAAATTTGATCACCTGTAGCACTTCCATTATTTCCATCAGTAGTTTTAACCTGAATATTTAATTTACCAGAAGGTACTTCATCAAACATTACATCCTGACTCATTGTAACCCATTCACCTTTTGGTTGGTCTGAGAAATCCCACATTAAAAGCGTCCATGGTTTTTGTATTACAGCTCTAATAGTACTCATGGTTGTATTGGTATCTATAAATAATTTAAAAGATACACGGTACAAACCAGCCTCTGTTAATTGTCCGGCAAAATCTTCGCCAGCAAGAGACACAGCCTTAACCCCATCTCTAGCTGTATATTTCATACTTGCCGCACCTGAAAAAGGTCTTTCTGTATTACGTCCAAAAATTGGGTCTGCTTCACTTCCATTACCATTTCCTACCCAATAACCTACACAGAATGCCGATTTCCAGTTGGAATTGTAATCCTCATAACCTGCCCAGTTCGCATTTAAGTAATTACCTGCATAGTAATTGCTTGCTTCAATAGCTGCGAACGATTCTAACTGACGATCATCTCCAGAAAGAATAGTACTACCTGTATTATTATAAGCAACGGTTACTATATCTGTATTATAAATAGCCTCACCAAGGGTTAAACTAATTTCATTTTTTACTGCACCTCTTGCTGCAGCAATCACTTCAACTTGTTTATCAACGACCCAAGCATCGGCATTATTTACTATTACCGTAAAGAAATCCTCTTGATCGGTAAACGGAACTAATGCTCCTGAGATAGTTATGGCGATTGTTTCATCCTCTTGTACTTTAGGAGAATTTACTGCTTCTAAAAGTTTGGATGATTGCGTGGTTTCAATAAATAAAGGCATCTGAATTTCTGTTTCCGCCGATGGAAAGTCTCCTTTACGGATACCTTTAAGCTGCCCACTATACAAACCCATATTGTAATATGAAGCTGTGCGAGTTGAGTCGCCTCCTGAAGTACCATCTTCATATGAGGCTCCTTCTAAATACCACCATCTATCAGTTGGACGACCAACTTCGGTAATGTCAACAAAAGTTAGCTTCTCGCCAGATTCTATTGTAATTTTCTTCCATAAAGAAGAATCAGCCGGTATTTCATCTCCCGAATTAAAGGTATATAGTACTTCCTCAACACCATCTTCATTTTCCTTTTTAACTAAAAACGAAGGTTCTATCTCAGCATATACATCTACTACAAAAGAAGTATCAATTACCCATTCGTCTCCAACTTTGATAGCTTCTAAGGGAAACTCCCCTTTGAAAGAAACTTTCTCAGAAAAGGTGTTTTTTAAACGAACTGTGTTTAAACCTGGGTTATTAAATAACACATGAATAGTAGGGTCGCTTACTGATAAGCCTGCCTCTTCATTGATGAAAGAAGGTAGCAATGAATCTGCTTTTTCGTTCACATCAAATCCATTAATAAGATAATTATTACCTTCTTCAATAGTCCACGTATGGCTTGTTGCATTTAGCGAGGCATCCATAAAAGATATAAAGTAGCCTTGATTAACAGCAACATCATCGCCATGCGGAATACTTGAATACCATGTAACATCTGATAAACTATCTGGAGCTACATATTCGTCATCTTGACACCCTGCAAATAAAAGAAGTGCAAATAGTGCCATTATATTTAATGTATTTTTCATTTTTCTTAAATTTAGTTCTTAGTCAATCTCTGAATTTGATGTGGTTTCATCATTAGGTATCGGAAGCCAATCATGTATAGCCGGATTATAATTAAGGGCCTTTACATCGTACTCATTATCTATAACAGTTGTTTTCCCTGTATATCCTGGATCTACAACATCAACAATAGAAACCCTTTGCTCCGTTACCTCTTTATTATCTGACATTCTAATAAAAGTGAAATCTACACCATAATAGGTTCTACTTGCTAAATCTTCAAAACGTTCTTTTGCAATACCCCATCGGCGTAAATCGAACCATCGAGTAGAGAACCCTTCTAAATATGTTTCTAAAGGTTTTTCAACATACATAATGTGGTTCATCAATAAATCAGTATCTGCAAGGTAATCTTCTCCATCATAGGTATGTGCAATATCGGTACCTGCAGTACCTAATAAAACGAGGCCCCATCGTGCTCTTACTTGATTAATAAGATCAAGCGCCTTTTGTGTTTCGCCTGTGCGATGTAAGCACTCTGCCATATTAATATAAACCTCAGATAAACGATTTAATGAAACGTTTAGGCCAGACTCCCACCCCTCTTTTTCTATTAACGCTGGATCGTAATATTTCCTACACATACCAAATCCCCATCCATTATATGAGAAATTAGCCGCTTCGGCAACACTCTCTACACCACCATACCATGGCGACCTTGTATCTTCCACACAAGTAATTGAAGCAGAAGAACGTAAGGATACGTTACGCATGGTACGTCCTGAAGGAGCGGTTTCATCAACGTAGTAATTTCGATCGTCTAAAGGATCTAATTTCTCATTTTTGAATGTATGTACTAACCAAGCAGGAGTAATTGGTCCGCGTGTGCTGGCAGTTTGCTCAGCCCAACGATTGTGCATACTCACTTCTGACCAACGATTTAGTTCAACATCGTGATTTAAATTATAACTAATCTCGAAAATAGACTCACTATTATTCTCACCCTTAATAGAGAACATCTTACACTCTGCTCCAGGAATAACATCATTACCACTTACTAACTCAAGATTTTTGTTAGACATAACCTCATTATAAAAGAACATGGCAGAGTCTAAATTATTCTCATATAAATAACTATTCCCTAAAATAGTAGCTACTGTAGATTCCGTGGCTTTTCCTAACACATGGGTAGTACTTGATGATACACCTTTTAAGTTTTCAAAAGCAAAATATAAATCTGCTAAATAAAAATCGCGCACCTCTTTAGCTGGTGATAGTCCTGAATAATACTCTTCTAACTCATCAGGTACACTTCTTCCAATAATTACTTCTCCTTTGTTATAAGCTGAATACAAATAGAAATGAAATAAACCTCTTAAAAAGCGTGCTTGCGCCATTTGAAGATCTTTTTCTACCAATTCTTCTGCATCTGTTAACTCTAAATTATTAAGCGCTTTAATTACTTGATTAGCTCTAAATATGCCTTGATAACAAGCATTCCATTTTTTTCCAACTTCCTCAGAGCTATTATTATATGTGTTGTAATACCAATCTAACTTACCATTACCATTAGGTGTTGGTCTTCCGTACCCCGGCCAACCTTCATCTGTTCTGCATCCCTCGGCATCTAGACTAATTATAAAATGATTTAATAATGTTGAATATGTAGCTGTAATACCGGCATCAGTATCCTTTAGATTTCGCCAATAACTATCTGTTGTTAAACCGTTAGGGTCTACCTCTGTTAAGTAGTCTTCACAAGATGTAAATACTACAACCATCAGTAGAGCTACCATTAAAGACTTATATATATTTAATTTCATAATAACCATAATTAAAAATTAAGATTCATTCCTATAGAGTATACTGCTGTTACAGGATAGTTTCCTTTATCCAAACCTTTAGAATTAATGTTACCACCAATTTCAGGATCATAACCAGTATATTTTGTAATTGTAAATGGATTTTGTGCGTTTACAAAAAACCTTGCCTTACTAATACCAACTTTAGACAATGCTTTTTGAGAAAAGCTATACCCTAGGGTAATATTTCTAATACGTAAATACGATCCATCTTCTAACCAAAGATCGGTATAGCCTCTGTAGTTTTGACTAGCACTTTTTGCATCGCCCATGTAGGCAGGAATTGGGGTTACAGGGTTTGATTCGGAGTATTGATACAATAAATCTTTATGGCGTCCCCAACCAAAAGCTGTCGCTTTAGAACCATTCATAATTTCATGACCTATTGCTGCATACATTTGTATACTCAAATCTATCCCCTTATAATCGGCCGATAAATTACATCCTATTTCATATTCTGGTAATCCACTACCTACATATACCCTATCTGCACTTCCTATTTGACCATCACCATTATTATCTTTATAAATTAAATCACCCATTTGAGCAGAAGGAACTAGTTTTTGATATTCAGCTAATTTTTGATGGGTATCAACTATACCATCTGTAGTATACACAAAGAAGGCACCTGCCTCATAACCCTCTGCCAAAGCTGTTATTTGTGAAGTTTCTTTGGCTCCAGCAATTAAACCACTATCATCAGTCAACTCATAGGAGTTGTTTGAAATCATTTTGGTGATTTTATTTTCATTGGTAGTAAATGTTCCATTAATTCCATAATTTAACTTACCAACATGATCGCGCCATCCTATGGCGAACTCATAACCAGTATTGGTCATATCCCCTACATTTAGGGTTACTTTAGCATTACTTACACCACTTGTTGAACCTGGTAAGTTAATAGGGAATAACATATCTTCTTTCTCGGTATGGTAATATTCAGCAGAAAATGTTAGTTTGTTTTTAAAGAAAGCCATATCAAGTCCTAAATTATACATCACTGATGTTTCCCATGAAGCATAAGGATTTCCAAAAGAAGTTTGTGTCATACCTTGAGACAAATTAGATCCTTCAGGACCAAACGCATAGTTTTGTGAGGTAACACTTGCAGAGTAAGAGTAATCTGGAATACGATTATTACCAACAGTTCCTCTACTAACTCTCAACTTAACACCGTTCGAAAAATCTGTTAAAGGAGACCAAAAACCTTCGTCAGAGATATTCCATGCTGCAGAAACTGATGGAAAAAATCCCCATCTATTCTCCTCTGCAAAACGTGATGAACCATCATATCTTCCACTTACATTAAGCGAATACTTGCCTTTATAATTATAAAGGATACGTGCCAAAGTACCAATTTGCTTGTTCACATAATCTGTACCTGAGCCTACTTCAGAATTTATAGAAGTACCGTTCAGTACACTTATTGAGTTATCGAGAACACCCTCTCTACGAGCATAAAATTGCTCTCTTCTATTTTCTTTAATAGAGAATATTCCTTGTGCAGTAATCTTATGTTTGCCAAATTTAGCTTGATACCTAAGTCCTGATTCAGAAGTAATTCCCGTACTGATTATTGCATCGTTTCTTACGTAACTATCTTCGTTATTCGTAACGGGATCATCCCATATGGTTATTACATCTTGAAATGGTGCAAAACGCTTTCTGTATGAATTAAAAACATTATATCCAAAACGCGTAGATATATTTAATCCTTTTACAATCTCGTAATCTACATTTAAGTTAGCCAGTGCTCGTGTATTATTTGTATCATCGGTATTTTGTAAACTCTGAGTTACCCATCCTACTCTTTTACCATCATCTCCACCAATAGTAACAATCTGACCGCTGTTATCCGGGGAAATAGGTGCTTGTGTAGGCATATACTTAATGGTTTGGGTAATAATACCTCCTGGAGCAGCTTGTTTCTGCTCTGTTGTAAGTGCTAAACTGGCTTGAATATTCCATTTTCCCATTTTATAGGTAGTGTTAGCACGAGTATTGAAACGATTAAAATCTGAGTTAACGATAGAACCAACTTTCCCAAAATAACCTGCTACAACACTATAAGTTATCGATTTTGACCCTCCAGAAATATTAATATTATAGTCTTGAACAGCAGCATTATCTACAAATACATCATCGTTAATATTTGTATCGTATTGGAAAGATTTAGGGCTTTTAACCAAACTTAAATTGGCATCATTATCATTTGTTCCTGGATTACGGTTTTTAGATTCTATGATTTTAAAGTAAGTATCCTCTACGGAATTCATTACTGGGGTACTTGAACGGATATCCTGAATACCATAACTAGCATTAACAGAAACCTTTAAGGAACCTTCTTTTCCTTGTTTTGTAGTAATTAAGATAACACCAGCAGCACCCTCAACACCGTATATAGCGCAGGAAGCTGCATCTTTAAGAATATCCAGTGATTCAATTTCACTAGGACTAATACCAGGATTACCAATTTGTGGCACACCATCTACCACATAGAGAGGTGTATTACCACTTAGTGAACTGATACCACGGATTAATACTTCTGCCTGAGCTCCTGGTGCACCTGAGCTAGCTACAACATTTACACCTGCTACTTGACCTTGAAGAGCAGCTCCTAAATCGGAAGTTACCGTTTTAGATATTGTTTCAGAAGAAACATGAGCAACAGCCCCAGTTACCTCTTTTTTCTTTTGCGAACCATAACCAATAGCAATCACCTCATTTAGTGATATTAATTCTGATTTCATTGTTACATCTAACCTAGGGTCTGAAACAGTGGCTTCATATTGCTGCATACCTATAAATCTAAAAACAAGCACATCTCCTTTTATAGCTTTAATACTATATTTACCATCAATATTGGTAATGGTACCAACAGATGTACCTTTCTTAGTTACACTAACCCCAGGAATTGGTAAATTATCTGTTTCACTTACGATTACACCAGTAACAATTAGCTCTTGAGCTTGCGCTCCAATACTGCAAAAAAGCAGCACAAACAAGGTTGTGAGCAGGTATTGCCCCAGCCCTTTTTTCGAATTAAATAATCTTTTTCTCTTCATAGACTCTAAAAATTTTAGAAGCTTTTAATAATTAATATTTTTTTTTATCCTTCGGGTTTACTTAGGTGTTGACCAAGCTTTTAGTTTTATATTATTTATTGAAATTTGATTTCTTTCATGGGTGCTTTAGTTTCAATAATCACCTTAGCCTTACCCTTGTAAGTGTTATTTTCAAACACTATATTTTTTGATGTTTTAATAGAAATAGCAGGATTATGGGGATACAATTGAGGGAAACCTCCATTATTAACAATGGTATTTCCAGTGAACTTTAAACCATCAGTATTGGCTATTTCCAATATCCAGTTATCGAATTGATCTATTTTATTATTACTAATAACAATGTTTCTAAAAGCGATATTTTGATTATCATCATCGGTTTCGAAACGGATAATCCCACGATTTTGACCACCATGGGAACAGTCTTTAAACTCATTATTTGTAATGGTTAGATTCGATGAGCTTCCCGACTCGTACCAATATCCACTCTCAACTGGAATTAAAAGAGCTTCCTTCTCAGTATGAAAGAAGTTGTTTTTAATCAACGTTTTTTTAGGCGTCGATAACAATAATCCTCGAGCTCTATTTCTACTGATGTTACAATTCTCAACCAAGAGCTCAGGATATGCATCCAGATTTTCTAATAAATCACCCGCTTTTATATTCTTAGGTAAGGGCTCATTAAATGTGATAATCTGGTAACGACTATTTATATATTCGATACTTTTTATGCTTGCCTTACCATAAGGAAAAAATGAATCGGTTAACCTTACCAGACCAATGGTATCATTTGGTCTTCCAATAGTAAAACCTTGTTGCTGGTCATGCCCCATTCTTACGCCAAGGCGATTATCATCTAATATATCAACAACCTTTTGGTAAGTGCCATGTACATTTGAAGCGTCATCTAATTGATTGTTAAATGTGCAGTTACGAAGAATTACCTTTCCTCTACATCCCACAAAGTGAGTAGCGTCGGCAGTTGTTGATACCATACGACCGTGAGATGGCGTAACATTAAAATCATCCAGGGTTAAGTCTTCTGAATTTTCAGCAATAATACCCATTCCACCAGCGTGATGTACATTTACATTTTCGGCATTAAATGTTTTAGTATTAGTTACTCTAAACGCTGGTGCAACACGGTTATATCCTTGTTCACCTTTAGCAGAAAGAATCATTCCTACCTGTGGCAGCTTTCTTCTATGATTATAAATACGAACTAAACCAGGCTTAATCTCTTTAGCTATTAACCTATCTTCTAATTGAGTACCTCTTAATTTAGGTGCTCGTGGATCGATTTCGTACTTATAGTTAATTTTATCTAAGTTATGCTTAACCTTTAACTTCTTATAAGCAGTTAAAGGCGTGTACGATCTTGAACCAAATATAATCGCTTTACGAGTTGGATCATATAAAATGGTCTGTCCTAAAGTATGTTCATAATACTCTTTGATAAATACGAGCTGCTGATTTCTAATCACATATGGATAGTCATCGGAGATTTGCATATCAAAGGTTCCGTTTTTCTCATCATTCGCTACGATTAAACCTTCACTATGAAATGTATCATTCCAGTCAATCGACAAATTTTTAACGGTGATATTCGTACTCTCATCTACTAAAAAAGGAATCATAACGCCATGAAATATAAAGGTTGAACCTTGCCCGTCGATTGTTAGATTATCTAAACCTGTTATAGGAAAAGCTGTACGAACCATTACATTACAGTGGTTAGATATAAAACAATAAAACTCTTTACCTTTATCAGGATAAAAATGGTACGTTCCTTTTTCAAATTGCACCTCAGAACTCCCAAGCTCTTTGGCTTTCATCATCTTCGCTAAAACTGCTGGAGTGGCATCCTCTTTGATAGAGGTATCAAACATTACCTGCAAGAATCTTGGTTCTTTAGTTACGCAACTACTTATTGTTAATAAAATGGATAACAAGAAGGTTGAAATACAAATCTGTGTGATCTTCATATTATGAATGGTGTTTAATTTCATGATATAGAATAGCCATTACAGCGACTATTATTCTACGATTGTAAAGCTCTGTATTACTAAATTAGGAAGAGTCTGTTTTTGTAAAGCAATAGTCTCAGAAGGTTAATAACTGTTAATTACACACATATACATTATTTATGTATAACATTGATTAACAGAGTGTACTATGTTTACTCATAGAGACACTTAGGTACTCTATAGGTTAAAAGAATGAGCTTTTATTAACTTTTAGATACATTTTGAAAAAAAACATCTATTGAATGCAGAGAATATTGCGCATGATACGAACCGAAAATTTGAATAATTCAGGACACTGACTGGTAAGAAATATCAATTTCATTTAACTGGATTTTATAATCCTGTCTAAATTCTCATGAAACGCTACAATTAGGTTATAGATTTTCTAACGCATATTGTGGGTTTAGCCCGAAATATGCATTAAACATCCTATTACGCATTTAAACTACTTCAAAACAAACCATTTACTAACTTTCCTGAAATAACCATAGCGGTGCTATACCTCTTCTCTGTAAGATTTTGTTTTATTGTATTTTAAGAACCTTAAATACTTAGATCAGGTTTAATACCCTATTACTATGACTACTTGTATTTTTATAACGAACAAAAAAGCCTAGTTTCATAATTAGAAACTAGGCTTACTGTATATTAAATAGAATTTTAATTAATGCTAATAGATTTTACGAGAGCTTTTTAGCTTGTTCAGCAGCATATTTACCTGGTGTAACATTGTAGGTTTCTTTAAAGAGTTTACTAAAATGAGTTCTACTTTTAAAACCTATTAACAAACATACTTCACCAACTGGTAAACGCTCTTGAGCCAAAAGCCTAGCTCCTTTTTTTAGGCGATATGATTTTAGCAAGTCATACGGCGTTTGATTAGTTAAAGCTTTTACTTTTTGGTAAAAGTGAGTTCTATTAAGGAATAACTCTTTGGCAAATTGATCCATAACCAAATCCTGATCATCAATACTCGCTTCCATCAACTCATATAACTTATTTAAGAAAGCATCATCCTCGCTATTCTGTTTCTCATTACTTAAAGGATAATCCACCTGATAACGTTCACGTAATTTTTTACGACTTAATAATAATGTTTCTGCACGTGTTACCAAATGTAGCAAATTAAAGGGTTTTTTAATATAGGCATCAGCTCCCATTTTTAAACCTTCAATCTGATCCTCAATAGTTGTACAAGCTGTAAGTAAGATAACTGGTATGTGACTGGTTTTTATATCAGACTTTACCTTCTCACACAGTTCAAAGCCATTAAGTTGCGGCATTAATACATCACTCAAAATTAAATCGGGCCACTCTGTCTCCATAGCATTAACACAAGCCTGACCATTAGCAAACGATTTCACCTTAAAATATTTTGACAGTACACTTTCTACAAAATTTCGCATATCATCGTTATCCTCAACAAAAAACACGATAGACTCATTGAGGTCTTCATCTACCTTAAAGTTGAGTAACTCATCCACATCTTTGATGGCACTACCTGTGCGATAATTCTCTTCCTCACTAATAATTTTCTGTACCTTCTCATCGTATTGGGCATTCTTTCCATCCACGACAATTGGCAGAACAATAGTGAACTCTGTTCCTATTCCTAACTCACTTGACACCTTAATGCTTCCATAATGCATCTCAACCAAACGCTTTGAAAAAGCTAAGCCAATTCCTGATCCTCCTGTATAGGCACTATGTTTCTTCTTTGATTGATAAAAACGATCAAATACAAACGGCAGATCAACTTGATCAATTCCTTTACCTGTATCACTTACAGTGATCTCTAACTCATTACCTTTCACATGATAATTAATATTGATAGAATCGTTTGAATCAGTAAACTTAAAAGCATTATTAAGAAGATTATTAAATATCTTTTCAAGCTTATCTCTATCTGCCAATACAAACACGATATCAGTTACTTTCTCAAGTTTTAGTGTTTTATTATTATCACTGGCTAAATAAGTAAAATCATTCACTACTGATGATATAAAACCATTAAAGGTAAATTGACTGTAGTTCATCTTCAAAAGGTTTTTATCAGCCTTCTGAAAATCATGCACCTGATCAACTAATTGTGACATTTTTCCAGCCTGACGCTTTACCAAAAGCAATTGATTATTAACATCGGTATCTTTGTTAAAACGCTCTAATAATATATCAATAGGTGCAGAAATAAGTGTTAATGGTGTTTTAAACTCATGCGAGATATTAGAGAAGAATTTAAACTTAACGTCACTTACTTCTTCTGTTTTTGTTTTCTCCAGTTGTTCAATTTCTAAATTATGTTTTAAACTTTGCATGCTAATTATTGTCTTTATTATTCCAATAATCATGATGATCACTATAATTAAATAGCTTGCAATGGCCCATTTAGTTTTCCAAATGGGAGGGTGAATAAGAATTGATATCTTCTCAATATCAGTCCATTCGTCTTTAGCATTTGAGGCCATTACCTCAAGCTCGTACTCTCCCGGTGGTAAACCATTAAAGTGTAGGTATCTTTCGTCGGAAGAAATCTTCATCCATTTATCACTAAAAGGAGGCAGTCTATATTGAAGAAAATAATTTTCAGAATTTTGTAAGTGTAATGATATAAGCTCAATACCTATAATATTCTCATCATACTCAAGCTCAATAGAACGCTGTTCCTCTATACGCTTTTCTAATAATACTCGATCTCCAATGGTATCTCCTGGACTTACAATTGAGTTAAACAATTGTACATTACCAAACTCAAACTTTGGCAAATCATCAGACTCTTTAACAACCTTGGGATTAAAATAGAAAAAACCATTCTGACTAGAAGTAACTATCCTTCCATTGTCCATCATACAAGTACTATACCCGAAACCATCGTATGGCAGGCCATCCCTTTTGCGGATACGCCTAATGTTCATGTTTTTGGTATTAAGCAGATTGAGTCCACGATTGGTAGCAATCCATAGGTTATTATCATTATCACATACAATACTTTTAACCACTTCGTTTGATAATCCTTGTTTTTCAGAGAAAGAGATGAAACTAGGATGTTTTTCACTATTTATTACTTTACAAATACCTCCCTGCTCTGTTCCTATCCATAACTCTCCATTAGGAATCCGCACAATTGAAGTTACAAAGTTACTTGATATAGAATTGGAGTTCTGTTGATCTTTGGTATACTTGGTAATAACCAAATCCTCAACCAATCCACTATTTATTTTATCAATGCGCAATAGCCCTTCTGTATCCGTACCAACCCATACAAAGTCATGCAGAGGGTCAGCATAAACATAGCGAACTAAATCAAGCTTATCTTTTATAAAGAGGCTATTATTGTTCACATCTTCAACCTTTTCTACCTCTCCATTAAAACCAATAACTACTCTGAATAAACCGTTAATACAAGCTATCCACAAATTCCCCTTGTGATCTTCTGTAATAGACCGAATCCCCTTCATTTTCGGAAAACTATTTCCCTTAATTAGGCTAGCTTTTCTTTCACCAGGCTTAATTCGCAATAAACTATGAAGTGGGTAAGATGAACTTATCCAAACAATACCTCGAGAATCTACGAATACGAAAGACTCTTTTACCCATTGATCTTCTGGCAAGGAAAATGGAAGCGGTTCAAACAAATGAGTAAGGGTGTTAAATAAACCAAATCCTCCAAAATAGGCCGACACGAACACTCGATTATCATCATATGGTTCTACATTTAATATACGATTACTTGTAATGCCATATTTGTCATCCTCTTCTGACGAATGATAATAATATGGATTCTCGTTTATTGAAAAACGATATACCCCATTATTAAAAGACCCAAACCAACATCTATCATTAGCTCCAATATGAATAGTACTTGCTCTTATAGACTCAACTCCTAGATCAGACTCAACTATTTCTGGTTTAAATCCTGCAATAACACCTTTTACATTTGTTATTTTACATAGGCCATCATTGCGTTCTCCCACCCACAAATTATTGAACTTATCAATTCCCAGGGCACTTACCTCTATATCTTTTAAAACAGAAGACATTTCTCCAAACGGCTGATCAGTATTATCTAAATCATAATTAATAAACACCAGTCCTCTAGAGGCACTAATGACCATATTATTTCTATTTATTTTAATACATGAAGTACTTGAATAAATCAATTCTTTTAAGTGATGCGTAAACTCTCCTGTTTTTTTATCGAAAAGCAATGCGCCAATGGTAGACGAAATCAAATAGTTATTTTTATCTAATTCTATAACATCTCGTAACTTAATCTCTCTCGAAATATCTATTTGAGGTATATATTGATTCTTCAAAGTATAATCATGGTTAAAGATTAACACTCCATTTAATTCCGTTATACATAGAATACTTTCTTCTGTGATTAAAATCTTTCTAATGATAGGACCCGTTGTTTCTTGTTCGAATAAACTATTCGAATAAACATTCTCAATATGCCCTGTCGAATAATCATATATAGATAGTCCCTCATCAGTACCTATCCAAATATCACCATGTTTATCTTCTGCTAGACTTCGAATACGATTACTTAAAATTATTTTATCTCCCAGTCTATTCCGTGTCACCTCAAAGCCGTAACCATCATATCGATGTAGACCATCATAGGTTCCTATCCATACATAGCCTTTACTATCCTCAAGCACACACGTAACCCCATGATGTGTAAGACCTTCATCAACTGAAAGATGTTGAATGGCTTCAAAAGGCCTGCTAGTAGCTCCTAGGCATAATGAAAACGATAATAATAACGTACTAATAAAAGCCTTTATATAACTATTGGTAGCGGTTTTAAGTATATCCATTGATTATAAGCATTAATGAGAATCTATAGAGTTGGAGTGGACTACAAACATAACTTTTTTTAACTAAAAAATACTTTTACCTAATAGGTGGAGCCATCTTACTATTTAAAATGAACGTTATAAAATCAGAATCGTAAGGCATGGATTTTATAATTTAAAACTTTAAAAGAAAGATACCTTGCCCTGTTAAAGAATAACTAACAAGTAATTTTAAGAGTGCTTCAACATCAAGTTGCCTCTTTTAATGGTATTTCTGCCCAATATTTAAGCCGTATTCCTATAAAAATCCGTAACTCCTGATTTCTTAGCAACTATCATCGAAAACATTTCTATGCCCCTTTAACTTTATGTAGTATTTGTGAACAAGCAATATGGCAAACAAAAAATCAACTTAAAACAATTTGTAATTATCATTTTAACTACAAATATTTGAATACATTTTGTAGAAATCAGGGCAACGTTTATGGCATTTCCAAAAATGTTTTCTTTTTTTAGTGGGAAACTTGAGAAGCATGTTTTGGATTGCATTTGTAAACTAAGGACTTGGAGAGTGAAACTCTGCATTTCTAATATTGTTACTAGCTAGGATAGAATTCTTAATTAGTACCTGGATTGCGAGTAAACTTTTTAGTAAACTGTGATACTAAAAACTATAGATAGCCATAGTAAGTGGGAAAGGTTTGCAAACAAGGTTGCTGCATTTTAATTAATGCAGGTTCAGATGAATTCATTATTCTTATCTTATTTCTTCTTTGGACATAACTATTAACAGAAACTATATGACTGTAACAAAAGATTTCCTCCAATATGTACTAGATCTATTATCAGGATGGGGTAAAGTGCATGTAAAACGTATGTTTGGCTGTGTTGCTTTGTATCAAGACCATTTAGTATTTGCTATGATTGCTGATGATGTTGTATACATGAAAGTAGATGACTCAAACAGGCACAAATTTTCTAAAGCAGGTTCAACTCAATTAAAACCGTTTAAAAATAACGAATCTATGGTGGTTTCTTTTTACAACATTCCTCCCGATGTATTCGAAGATGCTGATGAATTTATAGAGTGGGCAAAAGAGTCTTTAGCTATCCAAAAGAAAAGAAAAAAAGACTAATCTTATTAACGTTAAATAAGTATCAACTAAGAGCAAAGTACCATCGATATTCCAAATCATAGTTGGTAGGTTCTGGCGGTCGTACATTAATTTCTGTCAGGTTGGAAAGGGTTTATGAAATCGTTGGATGAAGAAAAAAAATACAGAACTTGTTTTTTTAATACAATCTGATAAAAGAATGTAGCATTCTTTTAAAGCACTAGAAGTTACAAAAAAGTATATGTGCAAACTAACCTGTTATATTAAAAACCGGATGTGAATTTGATTACGATTTAAAATAAACCTTAACGAGATAAGTAATAACGCTGGTAGAAATACTATTTTTTTTGTTTTTCTGTAATTAGTATACAACATCCTGTAATTGCTATACAGTAGCGGAGTCTACTAGCTGTAGTTTTGTATCAGATAAATTTTTAAAGAATACAAAATGAAAAATGTAATAATCACAGGAAGCAGTAACGGATTTGGATATCTCTCAGCAAAGCTATTTGCAGACAAGGGTTACAAGGTTTATGCAACAATGAGAAATCCAGAAGGACGCAATTCTGAAAAGAAACAAGAACTGGAAAAATATTCTTCGAATATTAAAGTGGTGGACACCGACGTTGCAGATGACGAGTCGGTAAAAGTTGCAATGGACAGCATAATTAATGAAGTAGGTACAATTGATGTACTAATAAACAATGCTGGTATTATGCATATGGGTATTGCAGAAGCCTTTAGCATTGATCAGGCAAATCAATTGATGAATGTAAACTATTATGGTATAATTAGAACCACCCAAGCAGTATTACCAAATATGCGTAAAGAAGGAAAGGGACTAATCATTAATACAACATCTGCCTATGGTAGAGTATTTGCTCCTTTTGCAGCAACTTACGGTGCATCTAAAGCTGCTATAGAGGCTTACACACAAAGTTTAAAATATGAATTGGCTCCTACCGGTGTAGAAACTATTTTAGTTGAACCAGGACCATTTGGAACAAACTTGGTTGGTTCATTCTCACCTGAAGCAAGAACGGAAATTGTAGAAGAGTATTCTGAGGTGCAAGCAATTTTTGGAGGTATGATGGAAGGGGTTGCTACCTTATTACAATCAGACGGTTTCCCTCAGCCTAATTTAGTTGCTGAGGCTTATTTGAAACTTGCTGAAATGCCTCAAGGCTCCAGACCTACAAGAACCACTGTTGGACTACCACTAGGAGCAGATAAGGTTAATGAATTAACGCAACCAATACAAGATGGTTCCTTGCAAGCGTACAAAATGGATTATTTACTAGAAACAAAAGTAAATTAGAATAGTGATTATCTAATTTGAAGCTGATAAAATTATATCCTTATTTATAATTCAATCTTTTAATAGGTAACGTTATTTCAAAAATCACAGTAATATCTTTTATTATTACTGTGATTTTTTTTTGAAGCAATGATTTCCTTATTCTGTAATTAGTATACAACACCCTGTAATTACTATACATCCACGAAGTATTTCGTCAGTATTTTTGTATCAGTTAAATTTTTAAACAATACAAAATGAAACGAACATGAATTTTTATCATTCTAAATTAACATAGAAGAATGATTAAAATTTATGGGAGTTCCTGAATGTCTTCAAAACTTTGAACATACAGAAATCAAAAAAATTTAAACATGAAAACAATATTAATTACTGGTGCAAGCTCCGGAATCGGGAAAACCACAGCAAAGTATTTCAACAAAAAAGGATGGAACGTAATTGCAACCATGCGAACTCCTGAAAAGGAAGAAGAGCTTATCAAACTAGAAAATACTTTGGTAACCCGCTTAGATGTTACCAACCTGGAATCAATTGACAATGCTGTAAAAGAAGGGATTGAGAGATTTGGTAAAATTGATGTTTTACTAAACAATGCCGGTTATGGAGCTTTTGGTCCGCTGGAGGCTTTCACAAGAGAAAAAATGATTCGCCAACTAAATACTAATATTATTGGAGTGTTAGATGTTACCCGTGCACTTCTTCCCCATTTCAGAGCCAACAAAGATGGTGTTATTATTAATATCTCATCTATTGGAGGTAAAACAACTTTCCCATTGGGCTCGCTTTATCATGGAACAAAATTCGCTATCGAAGGTATTTCCGAATCATTACACTTTGAGTTGGAGCCTATTGGAATTAAAGTGAAAATTATTGAACCAGGTATTATTGCAACTGACTTTGGCGGGCGTTCCTTCGATTTTAATAACGATGAAACCATGTTAGAATACCAGCCTGCAATAGAAAAACTGATGAAATTTCATAACAGTGTAGGTAATATTTCGTCACCTCCAATTGTGGTAACCAAACAAATTTATGCGGCTGTTACCGACGGAACAAACACCTTAAGATACGAAGCTGGTGCAGATGCCGTAGAATTACTTGCCAATCGGAGAAAGTTAAATGATAAGATGTTTATTGCGCGTATCAAACAACAATTTGGCTATTAAATAGATAGCAAGATATAAGTAGGATCCCTCGATTAATCACACAATTAGTAATTAGTATACAGGTTTTTGTAATTAGTATACACTGAGGCTATTAGGGCTACCTACATTTGTATAATATTAATTTAAAAAAGAAAAACATGAATTTTACATTTGGAATAGGACCACAAATTATATTCGGCGAAGGTGAATCACAAAAAATTGGTGAAATAGTAAAAAGCCTAGGAGCTGAAAAGGTATTTGTTATTTATGACCAGGGTGTCAAATCTACCGGAATAGTTGATGATATAATTACTAACTTGAATGGAGCGAATCTTAAAGTTACAGAATTCGGAGGTGTAGAAGCAAATCCCTCAGATATTACAGTTGAGAAAGCTGCTGAGATAGGTAGAGTTGCTGAAGTTGACGCAATAATTGCAATAGGAGGAGGAAGTCCAATGGATACTGCAAAAGCAGTCAACATGCTTTTGACTAATCCATCGCCAATAAACCAATATGAGGACTTCAGTGTACCTGTTTTGCCTACGAAACCCTTAATTGCTATTCCAACCACATCAGGGACAGGTAGTGAGGTTACGGCATTTTCAATAATATCTAATGCCAAAGAAAAAAGAAAATTTATTGTTGGAGGACCACAAGCCCTACCTGCAATAGCTTTAATAGATCCTGAATTAACTTATTCGTTACCAGCATCCATTACAGCATCTACAGGAATAGATGCGCTGACTCATGCAATTGAAGCCTATCTTTCATTAGGTAAAAATATTTTGACTGATCAATTTGCTTTAAAAGCGATAGAGTTAATATATAAAAACTTAGTAACTGTTTATGAAGATGGGGCGAATAAGGACGCGAGAGCAAATGTAATGCTGGGAAGTTCGATGGCCGGAATTGCGTTCGGTAATGGCGGACTTGGGTTGGTACACGCCTTTGCACATCCATTTAGCGCATACCATAAAATACCGCATGGAGTAGCTAATGCAATTGCACTTCCGTATGGAGTAAAATTTAACTCAGTTAGCTCAGCTAAAGCAGTAAAAGAGATTGGTTTAGTAATGGGATTAGATATTGCCAATTTAAGCGCTGAAGAAGCATCTAAAATAGTAGTAAACGAGTTAAAGGAACTTAATAAAAAACTCAATATTCCAACGCTTAGTGAAACTGGGGTTAAAAAAGATGACTTAAAAACTTTAGCAGAGGCTACTATGAATGAGCAAGTTCTTTTGATGGCAACTCCTAGAAAGTTCACAGTTGATGAAGCATTAGAGTTACTAAAGGAAATGTATTAATGGGTGTTTCAAAATAAACATTCTGTGTTTACTCAGGTGGAACAATCAACTTAATGAAAGAAGTCGACGTTGCTGAACTGCTTGCCAATCGTATAAAGTTAAATGATGCAATGTTCATTACCGACAACAAACAATTCGCATAATAATAGATAATAAAATGAATGCAAAAGAAGTATTTAACACCTCATTACTAGGTGGTATCGAAGTAAAAAACAGATTTATACGTTCGGCTACAAACGACCCGAATGCAGAAAACTTTATTCCCAATAAAGCAATATTTAATAAATACGAAGACCTTAGCAAAGGTGAAGTTGGGACGATTATAATGGGTTACATGGCATTTTCAAAGTCGGACCATTACGCGGGAAACTCACTTGAATTAGGTGCTGATACGGTAGCCGAGTTTAAGAAAGTAACCGATATGGCTCACGGCTACGGAACAAAAATGGTAGCTCAAATTAATCATGCAAGCACGCAGTTATATTTTCAACCGGAAGGTACTGTTTATGGCCCATCTGAATATACCGACCCGATGAACGGTATTAAAGCCACAGCCTTTTCGAAAGAACAAATTCAGGAGTTTGTAAAAGAGTTTGGACAGGCAGCTGCCTATGCCAAAGAAGCAGGGTTTGATGGCGTGCAAATTCATGGTGCACACGGTTACATGCTTAACAAATTTATGAGCCCTTTGTACAACCAACGTACAGATGAGTATGGCGGTGATGTAAATGGTAGAATGAAAATTGTACTTGATATTTTAAGCGAAATAAAAAGTACCTGTGGCAAAAACTATCCGGTGTGGATAAAGCTAAGCAGTACCGATTTTGAAGTGGACAATAAAGGTTTAAACGAAAAAGAATTTCTGGTAATTGGCGAGCAACTTGCAGCAAATGGAATTGACGCCATAGAAGTTAGTGGTGGTTCAATGGCAGGGATTCATAGTTCAGCGCGGTCAAAAAAATATGCAGCCTATCATCTTGATGCAGCCAAAAAGCTTAGCGAAAAAGTAGATACACCTATAATTCTTGTGGGCGGATTAAGAGATCTTGATGAAATGAACAACATTCTTTCGGAAACAAAAATTGAAGCTTTCTCAATGAGTCGTGCTTTAGTGAGGGAATCTGATTTGGTTAAACGATGGAAGAATGGAGATGGAACAAAAGCAAAGTGTATTGCGTGTAACAGTTGCTTTAATCCCAACGGAATTGAGTGTTTCTTTAACCTAAGCAAGGAAAAACAGCAGGAATATAGGGAGATGATGCAAGCTCAGAGCTAAACAAAAATTTTAATGAATGATGACGAATAAAACATTAATAATTGGAGCTGGCGGTCAGATTGGAAAAATTTTGGTCGACCTACTGCGAAAGAACGAAAATACCAAAGGCAACATTTACGAACTTTTTAGTGGTAAAGAAAGCATCGATTCCGTATTCTAAATGCACTCACAGTAATATAATTGAAAATTGTGTTAGTCAGGTAATAATATCAAAAAGTTTAATCAGATGGAAAATTGGTCAATGAAGAATGTTGGTTCTTTATCCAACAAAACAGTAATAGTTACAGGAGCAAATGCAGGCCTGGGTTATGAAGCAACACTTGCTCTGGCTAAAAAAGATGCTACCGTAGTTATGGCGTGCCGAAATGCGGAGAAAGCAGAAAAAGCGAAGCAAGCTATTTTGCAAAAAGCTCCGAAAGCAAAACTGGAGATTATGACACTAGATTTATCTAGTTTAAAGTCGGTTCATACTTTTGCCAATAACTTTTTGCTTAAGCATAAGCGATAGGATATATTAATGAATAATGCAGGAGTTATGAGTACTCCTTACTCAGTTACCGAAGACAATTTTGAATTACAGATGGGCGCCAATTATTTTGGACACTTTGTACTTACTGGTTTGCTTTTAGATGTTTTGAACACCACCACCGGGTCAAGAATTGTAATGCTTAGCAGCAAAGCTCATGAAAGTGGGAAGATTGATTTTGACAATTTGAATGCTGAAAAATCGTATTCAAGAATGGGAGCTTATAGTCAGAGTAAATTAGCGTGTTTGTTGCACGCTCAGGAACTAAATCGACGTCTTATAGCAGCGGGCTCAAAAACTATTGCAGTTGCTGCACATCCTGGTGGCTCAAATACCGATTTGGCACGACATATCCCTAAAGCACTTTATTTCATTCTTTACCCACTACTTCCTTTGGTTACGCATAAACCCGAAAATGCAGCATTGCCTCAGTTAATGGCATCACTGGATAACAACGTGCAAGGTGGAGATTATTTTGGGCCAACTGGTTTTGCCGACATGAAAGGTAAGCCTGGAAAGGTGAAGGCTAAACCGCATGCTTATGATAAAGCAATAGCAAAAGAGCTGTTTAATGTTGCGGAAAAACTAACTGGTTTTAACTACAAATTCTAGAATTAGAATCTAATGTGAAGATCGAAGTATATGCATTGTTAGAAGTGAATAACATCATCAAAAACAATGGATTTGTAGCTACTAGTATAACAAGTTTTATCGAGACACAATCTTTCACTAACAAGATATCATAACTTGATGTAACCCAAGAAATTCAATAACTTAAAGGAAAAAATCATAAAAGAAACCAAAATCAGATCATAATCTCGCCAAACGGGCGGGTCAAATTTAAATCAACTAGTAAAAATTAAAAAGGAGAAATATTATGAATAATATCGAAGGAAAAGTAGTAGTAATTACAGGCGCTAGCAGTGGATTAGGTGAAGAGACTGCTCGTTATTTAGCAGAAAAAGGTGCATCGGTAGTTTTAGGTGCCCGTAGAGTTGAAAATCTGGAACGCATTGCATCTCAAATTAAAGCTAAGGGAGGGCTAGCTACCTACTTAAAGATGGATGTAACAAATATCGAGGAAGTAAAGGCACTTGTTGCTAAAGGTGTAGAAGTTTTCGGCAAAATAGATGTCATCATCAATAATGCAGGTATAATGCCTTTAGCTCCTTTGGCAGCGTTGAAAGTTGATGAATGGAATCAAATGATTGACGTTAATATAAAGGGTGTCCTCAATGGAATTGCAGCTGCGTTACCACTATTTCAGGCTCAAAGCTCTGGCCACTTCATTAATCTTGCTTCTATTGCTGGTCTTAATGTCAACCCCGGCTCTGTTGTATACAGTGGGACGAAATTTGCTGTTCGAGCTATTAGCGATGGCTTAAGAAAGGAAGTGGGAAAAGATATTAGAACGACAATAATCACCCCAGGATTAATTGAATCTGAACTACAATTTGGAAGCTCGGATGAGGCAACTTCACAATTTATACAGCAAGTTTATAAAGATGCTATTCCTGCAATTTCTATTGCAAAAGCAGCGGCCTACGCTATTGATCAACCTGCAAATGTAGATATTAACGAATTGATTATTAGACCAACCGTTCAAGAGGTCTAAGTTTACATGCATGTAAATATTCTAATACAGAGTAGAATGGTCCTATATCAAAACACTTAATATATTAAGAAGATTCCAATAAGTCATAGACCACATTAACGACCTATTCAATAAAATGATGAAGTCCGATTTTCAGAATTCAAGGTCTATGACTTTAATTATCTAACGAAAACTTTGATCTGCTGTTCCAACTTAAGGACGTGGGTACAATGTGGAAAGGCTAGCCATAAAAACGCTTCAATATGCCTATGGCAATTAGTAGATAAAGAATGGAAAAGAAATAATACCCTATGGATTGGAAGTAGTATTTACAGAAGGTGCATCCTGAGAGTCTAAGGCAAAGAATATATCTGCACAGGGTATTCAAGAGATTTCTGAACTGTTTGAAATGATGGATGCCGGGTCTGATTTATTTATCCTTAGTTTCACAAATAAATATTAAGGTTAAATCCTGCGCATATGCCTAAAGGATTACGGGGAATGCATAACACATCGAAAAAATATCGTTGTAATTGCCTTTTTCTTCTTAACTGTTCTGAATTGGGATATAATTGGGTTTCTAAATTTATATTTGTAGAGATAAAAAAAAGAGCCTCCATTTAAATGGTTATTTATTTGAAATTATGAAACGAGCATTTATAACTATTCAGGTTCATCCGCCAAGGCGGAGCATGCAATGAGACACCTTAAAAATTTTAAATCTAATCGAATGAAAAATATACATCGTTTAAAAACAATTAGTGAGGCTCATGAATTTATGGGTCTGGACAAACCCAAGCATCCTTTAGTAAGTGTTTTTTATCACGAAAACATGTATTCAAACAAGGAACTGATTGAGAAAAATGTTGCTGCCGATATGTATCTAATAATTTATAAAATGCATAGCGACGCTTCGTTTGGCTATGGGCGAAATACATACGATTTTCAGGAAGGAACGATGATGTTTCTTAAACCGAGACAGGTTATATCTATACCCGAATGGGAATTTAACGATTCAGACGGAGGCTGGTCTTTGATGTTTCATCCCGATTTTATTAGAAAATCGCCACTCGGAGAGCATATGGATGATTATTCATTTTTTTCATACGATGTTCACGAAGCACTTCATTTGTCGGAAGATGAAAAACATATCATGGCAGACTTGCGTGATAAAATAATAAAAGAATATAGCCTCAACATTGATAAGCACAGCCAGAAACTAATTATTGGCAGCATTGAGCAGATACTGGATTACTGTACCCGTTTTTACGACCGCCAGTTTTATACGCGCCAAAACCTGAATAAAGATTTAGTAAGTAAGTTTGAGCATCTCCTAAAGAAGTATTACCATACTGGTATGGCGTTAAAACAAGGCGTGCCTACAGTAAAGTATTGTGGCAATGAACTAAACATGTCGGCAAATTACCTTAGCGATTTGCTTAAAAAGGAAACAGGTAGAAATGCGCAAGACCACATTCACTACTTTGTTATGGAACAAGCAAAAAGCAAGCTACTTAACTCGAGCGATACAGTTTCTGAAATTGCTTACGATTTAGGCTTTGAATACTCGCAATATTTTTCTCGTTTATTTAAAAAGAAAACAGGGCTTACTCCAGCTGAATACCGGAGTGTAAATTAAACTATAGTTAAACCTCCTTTAAAGATGCTATCTATCTCATTACAGATATGGATAGCTTTTTTTTGTAGATGAATTTCTAATATTCCAATAACAAAAGATGATTTCTTAGTAAATGTCAACTAAATTAATGTTGCCTCATATTAAAGAGGACTAATAAAACAACCTATGGCTAAGTAAGGACAAATATATTATTTTGAAGATGGCAGCCATGTAATCAAAAAAAAACGCTTAAAAGTTACTGATAGTATACAGTAAACAGATCGCTTTGAGTGCATCTTTATGCTTCAGAATACTTTCTGAGTATATGCAGACCAAGAGTTTGAAGGGCTCTAAATCCATTTAAAAAACACTTTCGGGTATAATTAAGCACAATACAGGGCTAATTATATCCGAAAGTATATTAAATCATAGCGAGATAAATGGTGCAAACTAAATTCCTATTTCTATTTTTCTAAAAATATTAGGCGTATGGTGTATACAACAAATACAATAGAAGGTGTAGACCTACAAATGCGAAGGGTGACCAAAACGAAAATAAGTATGCTTCCAAATTCTGCCAAGGGTAAATGACCGACTTGACGCAGGGGCAACACAAGTCGCCCTTGTTTGAATCTAAAAGCATACTTTTGGATGGTTTTGGTTGAAAAATAAGAAGGACACAGTTATATGGATGTTTCTAATACACCTGGTTTTTGAAAATGCATAATTGAAGGAATCCCTTTTTCTAAATCAATTCTTAAAGTACCAAAACACTGGCACTAAAGTGACGATGTAAATCAAACAGTTCAAAGAACAAACACTTTAATTCGCGTTCTCTACATTTTCTATCTTGCAAGTGATTAAACCAAATATTAGATAAAAAGCCAAGAACCAACGCACATAAAACAGCTAGAACTTCAATAATGTTATTTAAAGGTTTTGTGCTTTTTATTTAATCAAGAAATCCATCATTTTATCATCCTCCAAAAATACCTCAAAGCGCTCACCAATAGTCACTCTACCTACTCCTGCTGGTGTTCCGGTATAAATAAGATCTCCAATTTTTAGCGTGAAAAACTTAGAAACATAGGCAATGATATCATCTATTTTAAATAGCATATCATTGGTATTTCCATCTTGTCTTAATTCACCATTAACCAATAATTTAAAGTTGATATTTTGCACATCTTTAAACTTCGACTTTGGCACAAATTGTTTAGAAATACCCGCAGAAGCATCAAAGGCCTTGGCCTTTTCCCAAGGTAAACCCTTTTCCTTCAATTTTGATTGCAGGTCGCGAGCAGTAAAGTCGATACCCATTCCTATTTCATCGTAATATCTATGTGCAAACTCTGGCGCAATATGCTTACCTAAACGATTGATTTTAACCACCAATTCTGCTTCGTAATGGAAATCCTCTGCAAAATCAGGCACGAAAAATGGATCATTATTACGTAATAATGCTGTATCTGGCTTAATAAATATTACGGGTTCACTCGGAATCTGATTCTTTAGCTCCTTAGCATGGTCGGCATAATTTCTACCAATACAAATAATCTTCATAGCAATGCTTTTATTACGGACTACATTTGAAAGTTTCGCAGTTTAATTTCTGTGAAGATCTTCTTCGTGTATAATGGAAAATCTCCTTGCATAATCCAACCATAATAGCCCGGATCACTCTTTAATATATCTGTCACTTTTTTGCCTTTGTGCTTTCCAAAATTCACACATTCGTCGCCATCTTCATCGTAGGCTAAACGTCCGGCAAAATCCGCAGTTTTTCCATAAGAAGAGAATTCTGCCAAATAATCAATATCATTCTTTAAATCCTCGTACCTATCTAATTGGGCCAATAGAATCTCGTAGGTAGCTCGTGTATCAGCCTCAGCACTATGTGCATCTGTAAGCTCTTTATCACAAAAGAATTTGTATGCCGCTTCTAGGGTTCTTTTCTCCTTTTTATGAAAAATAGTTTGCACATCTACAAACTTTCTTTTTTTCATATCAATATCCACATCGGCTCTTAAAAACTCTTCTGCTATTAAAGGAATATCAAACTTATTTGAGTTATACCCTCCTAAATCACAGCCTTCAATAAACTTGGCAACCTTTTTAGCAACCTCTTTAAATGTAGGGCTATCCTTAATGTCTTCATCATAAATACCATGTATCTCTGATGTTTTTTTAGGGATATGCATCTCCGGATTAATGCGATATTTTAAGGTCTCTTCAGATTGATCTAAATTGATTTTAATAGCAGCTATTTCAACAATTCTATCCTTAGCTACATTAATTCCGGTAGTTTCTAAATCGAAAAAAACAATTGGGTTCTTTAAATTAAGTTTCATCTTATCCTTTTATCGTACCATGGATAGTTGATCCATTTGGTAAACTTATTTCTTGTTAAATTATAAATTGCTAGGTATCAAATATTGATATTTAACATTCCATTTTTAGCAATTTCAGATACAAAAATAACTTTATTAATGGGTCAAGCAATACTATTTGTCTTTTTCTAACGCATCCTCCTTTAAAGGCAGGATAAATAACATTTTCTCAGGAATAGTGGCATATAACATATCGCTAATATTCAAGCTTTCTGAGTAAGTTAGTTCTCCATCCTTATAAAAATTCAATAAATAATCACCAGGATTTAGGGCCAGAACAAAATTTGAAGAATCTCCAGAACAGCTATACATTCCAAGAAGATCGGTATTTGTAGTATCCATCAACTCCACATGCATAGAAGATGTAATTAAAGACGTACCCTCTGAATTTTGCTCAATTACACTTCCCTTTATAATAATGGGCTGAGGTTTAACTTTTTGAAAAATGAGCTTATATAAATCTCTCTGACCATAGCCTTCTGGTCTAATGGCAGAGACATAGGCGTAACGGTGATTCTTAACCCACGAAATAGAATAATTATCGTATAAATCGTTAATTGGATAACCCATATTGACAGGCTTACTCCACTCCTTTTTTTCATTGTAATCTGAATAAAAAAGATCGGCCCCACCCATTGAGTTTTCGCCGGTTGAAGAAAAATATATTCTTTTATTGCTATAACTCAGAACTGGGAAATTCTCATCGCCACTTGTATTAATGTTTTCTGAGAAAACACGCGATTCTCCAAATTCACCATTCGGCAACTTAATGGAGTAATAAATATCAGTATCACCATTCTCATTTTCTGCCGCAAACAAAAGTGTATCTCCACTAGTGGTTAAGGATACGCCAAATACCCCTTTCTTCTTTTCTGTAAGGTGTTCAAACTCCACAATGTCATTATACCTATTGTTACCCTTATACTTTGAAGATGCAAGTACCTCAGTTCCCTTTCTATTGTGGAATACAAACAGTTCTTCTCCATCAGGGTGATAGCCCGATACAATTTCATCGTACTCTGAATTGATAGCGCTCCCTAACGATTTCCCTTTTGTCCATTTATTCTTATCTCTAACGGATATATTTGCATTAAAATAATTGACACCCGCATAGGAATGATAACGCTTATCATTTGAATAAACCAGTTTGTCCTCGTTCTGTGTAACAAAGGGATTTAATTCATTCTCTTTTGTATTGATACCTGAACCTAGGTTTACAAACTCAACATCAACTGGACTTTTAACAAAGGCTTGCGCATTTAAACACCACTTAATGTACAAATCAGCTTCAATATATAATTCTGACTTTTCATTTTCTAATTTCTTAACCCTCTCAAAACCTTTTAAAGAATTCTCGAATTGATAATTATAAAATTGAGCCTTAGAATGATTTAATAAGTTAATAGCTGTGGTATCGTTAGTAATCAAAAACGAAGTATACTGCAGTGCTGCCGCTTTATCAACATTTGATTCTAAATAACACAATACCAAGTTACGGTGTAACTGTTTATTGGCAGGCATACGTCGTAAAGCACGTTCAAAGTCCTTAATGGCGCGTGAGAAATTGCCAACTTTAAGATATTGCTCTCCCCGCTTTTCATATTTCTGTGAAAATACAGAAGATGGTAAGCTTAAAGTTATTACGAGTAGAAGTTTTGCTAAATTATTCATTTTAGGTGCGATATAAGGTTATAATTACTTGAATATACATTTCTATTAGTTAATATACATTCTTCTATTGATTAATATGAACTTTTTTTACTTCAACATTGTTTTCACTTCAATTAAACTACAATCAACAAACTAATATTTAAACTACATGAAACGTCGTAATTTTATTAAACTTGCCGGAGCTGGCGCTACTGCTTTAATCATATCGCCTACTCTAGCCAATTGCGTTAGTCCGTCAAGTGCTAATTTTAAAGGACATACATTAAACGAATTACCCTACGCCTATAATGCACTAGAACCATATATTGATGCCGAAACAATGGAGTTGCACTATAGCAAACACCATAAAGGTTATTTTAAGAAGTTTACAGCAGCTATTGAAGGTAGTGAACTTGAAAAAACTCCCATGCACTTAATATTTAAGCATATTCATAAATATGATGATGCCGTTAGAAATAACGGAGGTGGTTATTACAACCATAGTCTTTTTTGGAGTTGTTTAAATCCAAATGGAGGAAGCCCTTCGGCAGAATTAGCTAAGGCAATTGATGATGATTTTGGAGGAATGGATCAGTTTAAAAAAGACTTTTTCACACAAGCTAAAACGCAATTCGGAAGTGGTTGGGCATGGTTGGTTCTTAATAAGGCTGGTAAATTAGAAGTTGGTAATACGGCCAATCAAGATAATCCTTTAATGCCGGATAGTGATATTCAAGGAATTCCATTAATTGCTTTTGATGTTTGGGAACATGCTTATTATTTAAAATACCAAAACCTACGTGGCGATTACATTAACGCTTTTTGGAATATTATTAATTGGAATGAAATTAATGAGCGATATGCAAACGCCAAATCGGGCAAATGGTTGGGGTAATATAGTTGTCAGTAGCAGAAGGCATAAACAACAATCTGTATACTTAAATACAAAGAGGGCATCACAGCCCTCTTTTTGTTGCTCAATATTTTGAAGATGCAGTTTTAACCACTTGCTAGAAACTGAACACTAATAGCTTACTCTATATCTTCGATTATACGTTCTAGGAATTCGTATTCATCTTCGTTTAATATTTTACCATTAATGTGGCGCATTTTAATTCCATTAACCACTTCAATTCCTAAATCATCTGCCTCAAAAAACTCATACTCCTCTTTGGCATGCATATTCTGGTGATTAAACGACATTTCACTATCCTCAATTTTTACAGTTAGTAAATATCCAGTAATGGCATTTTCATATATTTTGTAGTATATCTTACTCATTGTATTCTTCGCATTTAAAATCTGAGGCAAATATAACAAGCAGTATAGGAATCGCAACATTAAAAACCGTAAACAAGGCATATAAAAAAAGGGCTTCTGCCCTTTTACTAAATATTTGTCTTTTTAAATTCTTCAATTATACTGATGGCCTTCTCTTTATCAGCATCTTCAACAAAAAGCTCGGCATTACCAGGAATCCCTGAACCAAAACCCGCTTTCATAGCATTTTCAAATTCATTTTTTACTAAACACTCAATATTAGATTGTTTTAGCAAGTCCTTATATATCTCAATATCTACTATGTGACCATAAATTACTTTTTCCATAATAATGTAGTTTTATGAGGTGAATAATGTAATTAATATAGCCATATTAATGCGAATAAACAAAATGCAGACTTCTCGCTGCTTTGTGGCAGAGCTTAATGCTTTTACTACCTTTGCGCCATTCACATTTTACCAATAATTATGAAATTTGAGACTCCACTAATAAAAGGGACTTTGCTTAAACGCTATAAACGTTTTTTATCAGATATAAAGTTAGAAGACGGAAGTATTGTTATTGCGCACTGCACCAATTCTGGCAGTATGAAAACATGTATTGAAGAAAATGCACCTGTTTATGTATCGCCGGCAAAAGATCCTAAACGAAAAACAAAGTATACTTGGGAAATGATTTTCATAAATAATGGATGGATAGGTATTAACACAGGGCATCCGAATAAAATAGTTTATGAAGCTGTACTTAATGGCGAAATTGAAAAACTGAAAGGTTACACCCATGTGAAGCGCGAAGTAAAATTTGAGGATAGTCGCTTTGATGTATATGCTGAGAATGATAAGGAGCAATGCTTTATTGAGGTAAAGAATGTATCGATGAAGGAAGGTGAATGGGCTTTATTTCCGGATGCTGTTACTACACGCGGGCAAAAGCATCTGAGAACTTTAATGGAAGTTAAAAAGCAAGGAATGCGTGCTGTGATGGTGTATATAATTCAGCGCGCTGATGTGAGCAAGTTTGGTCCTGCTAAAGAGGTTGACCCAGTTTATGCAGCCACACTTAAAGAGGCTTATGAAAATGGTGTTGAAATTATTCCGCTCATTGCGGATGTGAGTCCGGAAGAGATTAAGATAAAGAAGGAAATTCCATTTTTCTTATAAGATTATTTGCTGATAAAAACAGGCTCAAAATAGCTAAAAAACACCCCTTTATAAGTAGCTGATTATCAACATTAAGCAAGGAGCTAAAATTGCGTACCTATGGAGTTTTTTTTCCATACGTATGCAATATTTTTTCCTTACCTATGGAATTTTTACTGCATAGGTATATAATATTATAATGAATCAAATATTAGCTTAAAATACTTGGTAATACATCAATGCTGTCCTAATTAAATTTTCACTCAAGCCGTGAAGGCTTCTACTTTTTTCTACAGTCAAAAAAGTAGACAAAAAAACCGTCGACTACACCCACTTCACTCAAAAAACTAGGTTTCATGACTGAAATTGTTTTAAACTCGCACTTTTTCGTGCCTCAAAGCGCTCAAACAAAAAACAATTTTTAACCGTCATTTCAATCCTGTTTTTTGGCTCACTGGCTGAGGCCGATACTAAACAAGGCGTGCAGCACATTTTATAAAAGCGTCTAGGGCGCGATTGGTATTACTTATTGTTTTTGCTGATGCGGGCTGGATAGAAGTGGCAGCCCTTTATTTAGACGGCTTTATAAAGCTTAGTTGGCGGATGCGACCGCAGGAAGCACACGCACGGCTTAGCTGAATATAGCCGCCTAAATAAAGGCTAAAACGGATAGCCAGATTATGCCGCCATTAGAAACAAGAAAGTCCGTAAACTTATGGTATACATAGCTTACGGACTTTTATATTTTAGATGAAATACTAGTTTAGTAAATCTCCTTTTTAGCGGCTTTTAATGTATTTAAAAGTAGAGATGCAATTGTCATTGGACCTACTCCACCCGGAACTGGCGTGATGAAACTACATTTTGGTGCAACTTCATCGTAAGCAACATCTCCTTTCAGTTTCCAACCCGATTTGGTTACATCGCTTTTAACACGTGTTGTACCTACATCGATAACTACGGCGCCTTCTTTTACCATATCTGCCTTAACAAACTCAGGTGCTCCGATGGCTGCAATTATAATGTCGGCTTGTAAACAAATTTCTTGCAGGTTTGCTGTGCGACTATGACACACGGTAACAGTAGCATCGCCTGGATATCCTTTTTGAGATAATAAAATACTCATTGGACGGCCTACAATATTACTACGACCGATAACTACAACGTGCTTACCTGATGTTTCAATTTTATAGCGCTCAATAAGCTCCATAATACCCTGTGGTGTTGCTGATATAAATGCTGGCGAACCAATGCTCATGCGACCCACATTTTGGGGATGAAACCCATCAACATCTTTACGATAATCAACTGCATCGGTAACTTTTTCTTCAGAAATATGCTTTGGTAATGGTAGCTGAACAATAAATCCGTCTAAGTCGGCATCGTTATTCAACTCTTCTACTTTGGCTAATAATTCTTCTTCAGTAACTGTATCTTCAAAACGAATTAAAGTTGATTTAAAGCCTACATACTCACAGGCTTTAATTTTAGCGGCTACGTATGTTTCGCTACCTCCATCGTGCCCCACTAATATGGCTGCTAAATGTGGAGCTCTATCTCCGGCTGCTTTTATACTTGCTACTTCTGCTGCAATTTCATCTTTTACCTTCTGAGAGGTTGACTTCCCATCAATAATTTGCATGTTGTATGTTTTTTTTCGATGAATAAAAAAAGGGAACGTATGCGTTCCCTCTCCTATTTACTATGTTGTTATTATCTTTTACCGAAAGGCATGTTTTGCATCATGCGCCCCATGTTTTTTCCTTGGGTCATCATTTTCATTACCTTGCGTGTGTCGTCGAATTGCTTAATTAAACGATTTACTTCCTGAATGTTTGTTCCTGATCCATCGGCAATTCGCTTTCTGCGGCTTCCGTTTAAGATTTTTGGATCTTCGCGCTCTGTAGGTGTCATTGAATATATAATGGCTTCAATACCTTTAAAGGCATCATCATCAAAATCCATTCCCTTAAGTGCTTTACCCATTCCTGGGATCATGCCAGCTAAATCTTTCAGGTTACCCATTTTTTTGATTTGCTGTATCTGATTTAGGAAATCGTTAAAGCTAAATTGATTTTTAGCAATTTTCTTTTGTAGTTTACGAGCCTCGTCAGCATCAAACTGCTCTTGAGCACGCTCTACAAGAGAAACGATATCACCCATACCTAAGATACGGTCGGCCATACGACTTGGATGGAAAACATCTAAAGCTTCCATTTTTTCGCCCATACCCACAAACTTAATAGGCTTATCTACTACGCTTCTGATTGATAGGGCAGCTCCTCCACGTGTATCACCATCTAACTTAGTTAGGATAACACCATCAAAATTTAATCGATCGTTAAATTCTTTGGCAGTATTTACAGCATCCTGCCCCGTCATAGAATCTACTACGAAAAGAATTTCTTCAGGATTAATGGCTTTTTTAATGGAAGATATCTCCTCCATCATTTGCTCATCAACTGCTAAACGACCGGCAGTATCGACAATTACTAAATCGTGTCCGTTTGCTTTTGCAAAGGCAACACCATCTTTAGCCAATTTAACTGGGTCATTATTTCCTTCTTCGGTATATACTTTAACGCCAATTTGCTCTCCCAACACTTGTAGTTGGTTAATCGCAGCTGGACGGTAAACATCACCCGCAACCAATAAAGGATTCTTTCCTTTTTTAGTTTTTAAGAAGTTAGCTAATTTACCAGTGTGGGTTGTTTTACCCGAACCCTGTAAACCAGCCATTAAAATTACGGCAGGACTTCCTTTTATATTGATATCTACAGAATCGCCTCCCATTAATAATGCCAACTCATCGTGCACTATTTTAACCATCATTTGCCCTGGTTGTACTGCATTTAGTACATTTTGGCCCATGGCTTTTTCTTTTACTGTTTCGGTAAAAGTTTTAGCAGTTTTATAGTTGACATCAGCATTAAGTAACGCTCTACGTACTTCTTTTAAAGTTTCGGCAATATTAATTTCTGTAATCTTACCTTGACCTTTTAAAAGTTTAAAGGAACGTTCCAGTTTTTCCGACAGATTCTCAAACATTGTATTGTACTTTTAAATTTCAGATTGCAAAAGTAAAAAAATAATTGCTTACTCCGTGCATTATTGTTTATTCGTTAAACAATATTTACTTAAACTATTCATTATTCTGTTTATGCAAATATTATTACTCTCAAAATCTGAATCTTATAAGCTTTAGAATTTAATTAGCTTATTTGACATGATACTAAGGATCTGTAACTTTTAATAAAATATTGAGTAGTATTAATAAAATAGTAGTAAAAATAGACGTTTAGAGATTAAGATCAATCCAACAAAATATCTATTTTTGCGGCTCAATATAAAATAGACATGGATATATTTCTGATTAAGCTTCTTATTCCTTTCGCTAGTTTAGTTTCTTTCTTTATTGTTTTTGCAACAATACCAACAATTATCAAAGTAACGCGATCTAAAGGAATGTTTGCAGACTCAAACGGTAGAACCTTGCATAAAACTGCTATCCCAAACTTAGGCGGCATTGCCATCTTCATGAGCTTTTTATTTACCTATTCTATATTTTCTGATTGGTTTTCGTTCACTAAAATACCGTTTTTAATTCCATCCATATTAATCATTTTTGCAATTGGAATAAAAGATGATATAATGATTACTGCACCCATTGTAAAGCTAATGGGACAGATTTGCGCGGCCTTTATTATTGTTGCTTGGGGCGATGTAAGAATTACTTCTTTTCATGGTTTTTTTGGTATTGAACCCGATTACTTAACCAGTATTACTTTTAGTATTTTCTTATTTGTATTTATAATAAACGGCTTCAATTTAATTGATGGAATTGATGGACTTGCCTCTACAGTAGCAATCATATCCATTACATCGTTCATGGTATGGTTCTATATAAATGACGATTATCATATTCCTGTTTTCTCAGCAGTATTGATTGGAGTGCTTTTGGCATTTATGTATTACAACGTTTTCTCAAAAACCAATAAAATATTTATGGGTGATACAGGCTCTCTTATATTAGGTTTTTTAATAGTAATTGCGGCAATCCGATTTTGCGAATTTAATATTCCTGAAAACAGACACAATCTTAAATATACAATGGATTCTGCACCAGCAGTTGCAATAGGTATATTAATTGTTCCTATAATTGATACAATTAGAGTTTTTATTTTTAGGCTTTCAAGAGGGAATTCACCATTTACGGCAGATAAAAATCATATACACCACCGTATGTTGACATTGGGTTTTACCCATTTACAAACTTCACTAATAATCGGAGGGGTTAATATTGTTTTTGTTATTTTATCATATACCCTTAAAGATTTAGGTGTTTTAAAGCTTTCACTACTAATATTTACATTAGGACTGGGGTGTAGCTATATACCAGCAATATTTATTTTACGTAGAAAAAAGAAAATAAAATATATTGCTGCAGAGTATAGAAGAGAAAATATAGATGATAAATAATCTGATTGGCGAAAGTGCCGCACTGGCTACTGCTGTTTGTTGGACCATAACGGCTATTGCTTTCGAACTTGCAGGTAAGAAGGTAGGATCGTTACCTGTAAACCTTATTCGACTTGTAATTGCATTCTTTATTATAGGAATATTCTCCTATTTCAGAAAAGGAATGTTTGTAGCCACTGATGCCAGCAACGAGCTTTGGTTATGGTTAAGCATTAGTGGCATTATTGGTTTCGTAATTGGCGATTTATTACTATTCCAGGCCTTTGTAGTAATTGGGGCTCGCTTATCAATGCTTATCATGGCATTATCCCCTCCTATGTCGGCTCTACTTGGGTATTTTATACTAAACGAGAATCTTAGCCTCATGAATATGTTAGGGATGGCAGTAACAATTGCTGGAATTGCCATAGTGGTTCTTAACAAAGAAAAGCAATCAGATCAGGTACAAGTCTCCTATCCTATTAAAGGTATTTTGCTTGCAATTGGTGGTGCATTTGGACAAGCATTAGGTTTAGTTCTATCAAAATATGGAATGAAAGATTACGATCCTTTTTTAAGTACTCAGATTAGAATTATTGCTGCAATTGTTGGCTTTGCTGTTCTTTTTAGTGTATTAGGTATTTGGCCAAAAGTATTTTCGGCTTTAAGAAATAAACCTGCCATGTTAAGTATTAGCATTGGCTCGGTATTCGGACCATTTTTAGGGGTATCACTTTCTTTATTAGCCATCCAATATACCACAACGGGTATTGCTGCTACAATTATGTCTATTGTACCCATATTAATTATTGTACCTTCAATTGTTATTTTTAAGGAAAAGGTAAAAGCAAAGGAGATTATTGGTGCAGTAATTGCTGTGTGTGGAGTAATTTTATTTTTCGCTTTTTAAGGTAACATTTAACTTATTTCGCTAATCAATAACCTAGATAAATTTAATTATTAATGGATCATTTTATTGTTGTTCTAACTGAAAATAGAAACCTAGGAATAATCGCTTCGGCATACTTTGCCGAGGATAATGAAGGTTCGCCTTCTTTGGTTTTAAAGGAGAAAGTAAACACACATTCTCCTGAGCAACATAAAAAATTCACTTTTACTACTGAGCAACTCACAGTACTAGCTATCCTTGATCAAATTACTGATCGATATTTATTTAATGAGTTCTCAAAGGATACCAGCATCAAGCAATTTTACGAGAAGCTCGATGATCAAAAGCTAGAAGATACTATAAGGCCACATATTGAAGCACAAATGATGGCTTGCTTAAACGTTCTAGCGCAAAATCCATCCATAAAAATATATCTGAAGGATAAGAAATATAGTAATATTTATAAGTCTGATCGACTTGAAATATATCCTCAGAAAGTAGATCCTATATTCTATTTTAAATTAGATGAAAAAGGAATAAACTACACCCTAAAAATTAAAACGGAAACTGAAGATGTCAGTTTAACTTATAAAAAGCCAATTGTTATAAGCCATTCCCCTTGTATTCTTTTAATCAGAGAAAAGTTGTATCGATTTGAGAATACAGATAGTAAAAAATTTGTGCCTTTCTTCGAAAAATCGTCTGTTCAAATACAGGCAAGAAGTGTAGCCACCTACATGAAAACGTTTGTAGCTGCATCAGTAAAAAACCATGCCGTGAACGCTGAAGGTTTTAATATAGTTACAGAAGATATTAAACCCGTTGCCAAATTAGTGATAGCCTACAACCTCCAACAAGAGCCCATATTAACACTGGAATTTGTATACGGAACTAAATCACATTTGGCCAACAGCAAGTCTAACGTTGTTGTTGATGTGAAAGAGGCCAATGAAAAATATACGCTTATAAAACATAAGCGTGATGATGATTGGGAGCAACTCATTATAAAAAAACTATTAGATCTTGGATTATTAAGTCTTGAAGGACATGCCTACTATCCTAAAGGATATGGACAGCCTTACGAGTTTTATCCCATAATAAACTGGTATAACTTAAACCGCACAACATTAAATGAGCTTGATGTAAGCTTAAGCGACAAATCATTGGATAAGGAGTACTATTTTGGAGAATCGAGCTGCGTATTAAACACCAGTAAAGATGGCGATTGGTACGATTTACAAATGATTATTAAGATTGGCATCTATGATATTCCATTCTTAAAATTCAGAAAATATATTATTGCGGGTAAAAAAGAATATGAATTACCCGATGGAAAAATATTTGTTATCCCTGAGGAATGGTATAGTAAATATGGCGACATATTAACGTATGCCGAAGTGTTTGGAAACAAACTGAGGTTAAAACCTATTTTTCATCATCTTACAGGTAAAAAGAACAATACAAATGCTGAAGTTTTAATACAACAAAACAGTAGTACAGTGCCTGCCACATTAAAGGCTAGTTTACGCCCCTACCAACAACAGGGGTTTAGCTGGATGAATTACCTTAACAACAATGGCTATGGTGGTATATTGGCCGATGATATGGGATTGGGTAAAACCTTACAAACCATTACGCTTTTATTAAATATATACAAACCTTCAGAGCACAACCCAGATAACACACATCCAATTAGTGAAGGTATTGAAGGCTTTAACACATCAAATATTGCGGCTAGTTTAATTGTAATGCCAACATCGTTGATTCATAATTGGCTTAACGAATTTAAAAAGTTTGCCCCATCGTTAAAGGTTTATGTTTACAGTGGTCAAAAGCGACTCCGATCGAAGGAAATTGGCAACATCATACGCCACTATCATGTTGTTTTATCATCCTATGGGGTTATACGTAACGATATAGAATACATCAAACATTACAATTTCGAGTATTTTATTTTAGATGAAAGCCAATATATAAAAAATCCAACATCAAAAATATATCAGGCCGTAAGCCAAGTAGAATGCAATAAGAAACTGGTTTTAACGGGTACTCCTATCGAGAATTCGCTAACGGACCTTTGGGCACAAATGAATTTTGTTAACGAAGGCTTGTTGGGCAGTCTTCCCTTTTTTAAAAAGCAATTTGTACATACCATAGAGAAATTAAACAACGAAGGTCAGAAAGAGAAATTGCAACAACTAATTGCTCCCTATATTCTCAGAAGAACAAAAGAGAAGGTAGCTAAAGAATTGCCTCCTGTTAGTGAGCAGGTTTTACTTTGCGATATGACTCCCGAGCAGCAAAAGGTATATGAGGTTGAGAAATCAGGCATTCGCAATCAGTTACTAAAAACATTTGCGAGTGAGGGTATTGAAAAATCAACCTTTTTGGCTTTACAAGGACTAACTAAACTAAGACAAATTGCCAATCACCCTAAATTGGTTGATGAAGAATACACGGGATCTTCTGGTAAATACAACCTCATTTTAGATCATTTAAATAGTATTATTAATGAGGGCCATAAAGTACTTATATTCTCTTCCTTTGTAAAGGATCTGGAATTAATAGAAACACAAATTACTAAGGACAAAATTAGCTACAGCAAGCTAACTGGCAGCACTACCAATAGGCAGAAAGTGGTTGAAGACTTTGAGCATGATGATAATTGTAAAGTGTTTTTAATATCGCTGAAAGCAGGCGGTGTTGGCTTAAATTTAATTAGCGCTGATTATGTATTTCTGTTAAACCCGTGGTGGAATCCAGCTGCTGAATCTCAAGCAATTAATAGAGCCCATAGGATTGGACAAACTAAAAATGTATTTGTGTATCGCTTTATTAGCGTTGGCTCTATTGAAGAAAAAATAATGCGACTGCAAGAACATAAATCGGAATTGGCCAATACATTTATCAACTCTAACAACCCATTTAAAAATATGGGTGAAAGTGAAATTAAAGAGTTGTTCAGCTAATTCTTATAAAACAATTTATCAATAATAATTACTTTTTTTGTTTCTTTGCTAGCCAATAAGCCCATGCCCTTACCTTTAGAGTTCTGAATACTATTTTTATTAAATAGAAGTTATAACAATAAACAATATAAATTAACCATGAAGAAATTACTATTTATAGCTGCCATTATCACCTTATTTTCGAGCACATATACTAATGCACAGGATGTTAAAACTCAAAGTAGAAATATTGGAGCATTCAACACAATTACAACTACAAAAGGAATTAACGTAACTTTAATTGAAGGCGATAAGGAAAAGATTGAGATTGAAATTGAAAATGCAGCTGTAACTGATGTAATTACTGAGATTAAAGGGCGTGACCTAAAAGTTAAGCTTAAAAACAAAATATATAAGGATGTAGCCGTTCAGGTATACGTAAGCTACAAAACTATAAACCAAATTAATGCTGAGTCGGGTTCGTTTATTACATCAGAAGATGTTGTTAAGGCCGATTTACTTACTGTTAAAGCAGGTAGTGGCGCCTCAATTGTATTAGATGTTGATGTTAGAACATTAAAAGCGTCATCGGTATCATCTAAAATAGAATTAGTAGGTGAGGTTGACTTTCAAGAGGTTAGTGTAGTAACTGGTGGAAAGTATATTGCCGATAAATTAATCAGCCGAGAAGCGATTATAAAAACCGGAACCGGTGGTGTTGCTTGGGTAAATGCAACTGAAGATTTAGATATGAAAACTACTACAGGTGGTAAAATCATATACAATGGCAACCCTGCCAAAATAAAAAGTAAAGGTAATATCCAAAAAGACTCGGAATAAGCTATTTTAAGTTTCTGAAATAAAAATATACAAGAGGCCATTTCACAACAAGTGATTTAGCCTCTTTTCTTTGGTTTCTAGTACGTATGTTCCTATTGGTAACAGGATGAAACTGTAAGCGATTTGAAAAAGCAAACTATCCAAAGCTCCAGAGAGTCGAACTTTTTTAATGAGCTACACCTCCAAGCCTATTCTTATATCCTATGCTCCTAGTAATAGCCAGTTAGTATTTACTTATTAGGTCTTCCATATTTGAATAGGTTACTTTGTCCATAATTCTCATAAGGTCAGACACGGTTATATTGTTAATTTCACTAATTGCTTGCAAGATTTCAGAGATTTGTTGAGGATTATTATCAAATAAATCTTTAAACAATTTAAAAGCTCTACCATATTGACCTACTTCGTTAGAATAGATATACCTATCACCATATATTTTTCCTGTATCTACAGATGCAATCGGATTGTTACCTCTCCAATCGAGAAGGTTACCATTCTGTTGATGTTTTCTTGCATCAGCTAATCTATTATCAAGAAAATAACGTTGAGCTTCATCAGGTGAAATCAATGAGCAAAATTTATAAGCAATATAATCTGACAAACCATCTCTAAACCATCTAAAATCATATCCATTAAGTTTATATTTAACTATTAAACAACCTTCTACTATTTCATGCGAAAATGTGTTCCCAATTTTATTAATCATTTTTAAATTGTTAATACTGTCTGTCTCATACAAAGCCATTGTCCATGGTATTTTTCTACTATTACCTATTGTACATGTGTTTCTGGAGTTTATAGTTGTGAGAAACAGGTTTTCTCTTTCAATATCGTAAAACCCAAAATCATAAGTTAAAAGACTGTCTAATTTTTCAAAAAGTTGAAGAGCCGTAAATGCATCATCTCTTAAGGTTGGATTATCATAAAATGTGGTAAAATGTTGCCCAGAAATAGAATCCCCAGATTTTATGTCAATTATTGATAAATTCTTTATGCTTTTAATTCTATTAATACCAAACACTTCTTCATTAACATAAGAAGCCCTTGTTGTTATGCTGCTATTTACTGGAAAATAGTTAATCAGCTTATATAAACGAAGTCTATTAGTTTCTTTAAAAATAAATGTAATATTACCCCGGACTTCATCATTATGAAAATATTGACAAGCATCTACACATATTGTAGAGTCATTAAGATTCTCAACTTTATTAATTTTCACACGATCAATCTTTCTTGATTGGTTCGAATTTATATAAGAATAAAATTCAATTAAAGATGAATTTAAATCAGAATCATTGGTTCTAAAATCATTTGATAAGCATGGTTCGATAATGCTATAATCATGTTGATTGATAGCTTCTTTATAGCATTGAATAAGATTCTTAATGCTATTATTTTCTATAGAAGGTTTGCAAGAATTTAATAATACTGCACAATAAAAAAGTGCAATATAGAGTGCAATATTTATTTTCATCACGATTCTTTTTTAATTGGCTACAACTCATTTATATCCTCACCCCCTCCCCATACAAAACTACCGTATGTTCTGTATACTCACCGCAAAAGGCGATATACGTATCAGCAAGAATATCTAATTCGATAGTAAAAATAGATAATTTTATTTTATGTTCAGCTACATATGTTAATTTAGGAATGAGCATACACTGCCAATAGTAAAATTGATGTGCCTGTATATCGTAAAGGGTGAATCTCGCTAGCGAGATTGGGTATCCTTGATGCGAGATTCACCTCCGGAGGTGCGAGATCGCCTTACCTGCATGCGAGATTCACGAAGTACCCATGCGAGATTGGCTTCCCCCTATGCGAGATTCACTTCCCTTAGGGCGAGATTGAACTTTCTTTATGCGAGATTGGGTATCCCCGATGCGAGATCGCGCTAATCCAATTACAAATCTCTAATTTTTCTACCATGTATATTTTACCCCTCTCTAAGGCAAAAGAACACCCCTTATCAAATTACATCTACAAAAAAAGCTACATTAATGATATACAAAGCACTGAAGCTGCAATTTGGGATTTTTCACACCTATATTAAGCAGACTTGGTATTGAGGTTTTCTGAACCCTACAATAGAGGCATGTAAAGTTCTAGCTAAGTCAAAAATAGGCCTTGTTAAGTTCTGACTAAGTACAAAGCAAGCTGATTCCATTTTAAAATATCGAATTTTACAATAGTCTAAAATGAGTAAACCGCCTGTTGCTAACTTTATCACTTAAGTTGAAAACAGCGCTTAAAACACTTACAAATAATTTGAATTATGAAAGCAGTAAAAAGCATTTCTTTATTCCTGATGCTACTTTGCGCAATTGGAGTGAATGGCCAAACCTGGAAAGATCCTAACGCAAAGGTTGAGGATAGAGTTGAAGATTTATTATCTAAAATGACATTGGATGAAAAGATAGCCTATTGTGGTTCCCGAATTTCGGGTATTGAACGCTTGGGCATCCCTTATTTTGAATGGTACGGCGAAGCCCTTCATGGACTTAAAGCTTGGAATTGTACGCAATTTCCACAAAATATTGCCATGGGAGCCACATGGAATCCGGATTTGATGTTTGATGTAGCCACAGCAATATCTAACGAAGCCCGTGCCTTAAAAAATGCAGGACAGAAAGAGGTAATGATGTTTTCGCCAACGGTGAATATGGCACGCGATCCACGCTGGGGAAGAAACGAAGAGTGCTATAGCGAAGACCCACTTTTAATGTCGGAAATAGCCCGAATGTACGTACGCGGTATGCAAGGGAACGACCCTAAATATGTAAAAACAGTAACTACTGTAAAGCATTATGTAGCCAACAATGTAGAGAAACGTAGAGAGTTTAGCCACTCGTTGGTACGCGATATAGATTTATACGAGTACTATTTCCCAGCGTATAAAACTTGTATTATTGATGAGGAAGCAACTGGTATTATGACCGGATTAAATGGTGTAAACGGCACACCATGTTCGGCAAACAATGCTTTAGTAAATGGTGTATTACGTGATGAATGGGGCTTTGAAGGATATGTAATTGCCGATTGGGCTGCAGTTCAGGGTTTAGAAAAACGTATGCGATTTGCCAAAACACAAGAAGAAGCTGCTGCCATGGCCATTAAAGCCGGAGTTGATCAAGAGTGTTTCAGACACAAAACAAAGGCTGCTCCTTTTGTTAAGGCATTAAAACCAGCCATTGAACAAGGTTTGTTAACCGAGGAAGAACTTAATGTATCTGTTAGAAGATTATTAAGATTACGCTTTATGACGGGTGATTTTGATGATCCATCGCTTAACCCATACTCTAAAATACCAAGCTCAGTACTTGAGTCTGAAACACACAAAAAATTAGCGCTTAAAGCAGCTGAGCAGTCTATTGTACTATTAAAAAACGATGCTGCATTGCCTCTAAAGAAAGATATAGACAAGCTTGCTGTTATTGGTCCGTTTGCGAATCGTTGTTGGTTGGGTATTTATTCAGGTAATCCTAAAAACAAAGTAACACCCCTTGATGGCATTAAAAAAAGCGCCAAAGGTAACGTAAGCTTTGCCGAAGGTTGTTCTGTTACTGGAGCCGAGGACGACGAACAGAAGATTAAAGAAGCGGTTGCTTTAGCTAAAAAATCGAATACGGTAATTATGGTTGTTGGAAATGATGAATCAACAGCTACAGAAACACGCGATCGTCTTTCGTTGAGTTTACCGGGTAAGCAGCACAAACTAATAAAAGCAGTTCAGGCGGTTAATAAAAACGTAATTTTAGTACTTATTCCTAGCGGATCTACTTCTATTGGTTGGGAACAAGCAAACCTTCCGGGAATTGTATGTGCGTGGCCAAATGGTCAGGAACAAGGTACTGCATTGGCTAATGTATTATTTGGCGATGTTAACCCAGGTGGTAAGCTGAGTACAGCATGGGTGAAATCGGAAAAACAACTACCCCACTTTCATGATTATAACGTAAAAACCTGGAAAGATGATTATGGTCCTGAAGTAGGACGTACTTACATGTATGCCAACTCAAAACCATTGTATCCGTTTGGTTTTGGACTTAGTTACACGCAGTTCGAAGTTTCTGATATGAAACTTAGCAGCAAGAAGGTTAAAACCATGAAAGACCTTGTGGTAACAGCTAAAGTTTCGAATGTTGGAGATATGGATGGAGACGATATCTTACAAGTTTATGTTCGCGATGTTGAAGCCAACCATACAGTACCGGTAAAAGCCTTAAAAGGATTTGATAGAATACACGTACCAGCCGGAGAAAGCAGAACGGTGTCTATCAAGCTACCTTACGAAGCTTTTTCTCATTACAATGTAGATGCTAAGGAGTTTCAGGTTGAAGAAGGTGACTTTGAAATTATGATTGGGCAATCGAGCGAGGATATCGTAGCGAGCCAAACACTAAAAGTTGAAGGTGGAACTATCCCTAAAATCAGTGTTGGACAAAAAAGTGGTTACTTTAATGCCAAGGATGAAAACCGCAGCAAAAAATGGGATTACTTATATGAGGAAGATGCCTTAAGTAGCAAGAAAGAAAAACAAGATGAAGATTCTTCACATAAGTGGATAGAGTATGAGATTGTTTTTGTTGATCCAGGCGTTTATGTAAGTACTTGGGATGCGGAACTTAGTTTTGCCGATGCCAGCAAAGAAGCTATTGTGGTTACTTCGATGGAAGGTGTTGAAATTGCATCGCATACTATTTTGAATAAGCAACGTAAACTACAAATTAAGATTCCTATTCCACCAGAATACGGAAAGCCAGTTCGTTTAAGAGTTAAAACTGTAAGTGGCGAAGTAAAACATGATTCTCTTAAAATTATTCCTCCAGGAGGAAAAGCTCCTTTTGTTATTACAGAAGTTGTAGCAAAATCGGAATAATACCTTAATACTAATCACTTAGGTAAGACGGATTAATTTCGTCTTACCTTTTTTTGTGCGCTTAAGAATCATAAATCTACTCTAGTTTAAAGTATACTATAAAGTTTGTCTGATTGATAAATATAATTGGTAGTAGTTAGGTTTTTTCAATCTCGTCCTAAACATGTTTATATAACGTGCTGCACGCCTTGTTTAGTATCGACCTCAGCCAGTGAACCAAAAAACAGGATTGAAATGACGGTTAAAAATTGTTTTCTGTTTGAGTGCTTTGAGGCACGAAAAAGTGCGAGTTTAAAACAATTTCAGTCATGAAACCTAGTTTTTTGAGTGAAATGGGTGTAGTCGACGGTTTTTTTGTCTACTTTTTTGACTGTAGAAAAAAGTAGAAGCCTTCACGGCTTGAGTGAAAATTTAATTAGGACAACATTGATTT